>DASYDH010000017.1:0-57698 GCA_036499685.1 Lacunisphaera sp.
GCCACCTCCTCTCTCGTCCCTTCCTTCCGCGCGTACGCTTCCACGATCCTCTCCCGCAAATCCACCGAGATTGGTTTTCTCATCCCTCCATCCTATCCGATCCCCTTCATAATGGCTATAACTTTATTTGAAATGCTCTAGTGAATCATTTGCGCACGACGCATAGCCACAAGGGCCAGGCCAACTCTACGGCGCGCATTTTCCGTTCAGAAGTGCGACTGGAAGTCCGGAATCCAACAAAAAAAAGCGCCTCAGCGGTGAGCTGAGGCGCGTGAACTTAAATTTCTGGCCAGACTAGAACTTGAACGTATTGGTCAATTGCCAGGTCTGGGGCGGTCTTATGCGATAGGCGGCCGGAGTGCCATCCGGCTCGGTCGTGATTGGGACGAGCTCATTGCCGACGAAGGCATTGCGGACATTGAGCTGGATACTCCAATCAATGTTTCGCCAGACACGACGGCTATAACCAACCCAGAAGTCAAAGTTGGTATCCGCCGGGCCCTTGTACGGATTGGCGATGTCGAAGCTGATATCATTTACAGTTGCACCGGGAAGCGGCGCATAACCGATGACGATCGAGGATTCATAGCGGATGCCTCCACCAACATTAAATCCTTTGAGCCAACCGTGATCGAAATCGTAGTTGCTGATGGCGTTGAAACGCCATTCCCGGAGTTCCGGAACATCGGTGCCCTGCTGTAATTTGCGCTGGGCGAATTCCGAACCGATATTAGCATTCCAGTCCTGCAGGCTCGTTTCGTTACCCGCGCCACCCCACCAGATGCGGACGTCACCCGCAGCCGTTGTCTTTAGCGCCTTTTCATACGAGGCGATAAACCCCTGCAAAGCCGCGCCGCCAATGTTGCTGCGTTGTGCATTGGTCTTGCTGGCGTTGAAGGTCAGGCGCCAGTTCTTGACCGGCACGGCGCTCAGTTCGATTTCATAGCCCTTGGACACACTGTCTTCTGTCACCGTAAAACCATTCGGCTGCGTTGCGTTAATGGATTGGGTATGATCGTTCAGGTTGATGCCCCATGCCTTGTAGAAGCGTGGATCGACACTTTGCTGCCATGTACGATAAGCGGCGATAGCGTTGGCTTCACGCGTCTGTGCTTGTGCCAGAGTCTCTCCAGGAGCTTGACCGTAGTTATATTCAGAGTTGGTCGGATCGTTGACCGCGACGGCGCCGCCGATCGTGTCGCCAGTCCAGTTAAACTCGAAGCGGTTCACCCAATTTCCGGCCCATGCCTGCGAGGAACCGATGAACCACGCCCCGTTGAGAGTGGTGCTGCTCGCGTTGGTCGAGGTGTTCTCGTATTTGTTAATCTTGAGGCTATATTTGCCGTCCTTTGTTTCCAACAAGATACCCATGTCCTTGGTAACTCCCTTGGGTGGAGCGAGCGCTTCACCGTAGACGTCCACGCGCGCACCAGCGGGCTGGAAGTCCGTCGAGTGGTTATAAAACACGCTCACTTGCAACGGAAGTTTCTTGAGCGCGCCCAACTCATTCAAATGCAACACGGCGGTCCAGGCATGCGAAATGATTTGCTCAGCGGGATTGGCGACAAGTTTGCTCGCGTTGTAGCCCGTGGGGCTCAGGTCCAAGTGTCCGAAAAGATCACTCGAACCATTGACATTTTCCGAGTAGGCGAAGGTCCGATCAATATCCTTGCGTACGCCATAAGTGGCGACCAAGGCATTGCCCCAGAAATTACCCTGCCAAGTCGCCGCCGTAGAGGTGAGCTGCTCGCGGGCCAGCGCAGCGCTGGTCGTCTCCAAATCGCGATTCGCTTGCGAAGCCATCGAATTGATGACGGTAACCGGTACTTGGCGGTATCCCACATAGTTGGCGGGATTTTGATTCTGCGTGCTGTCGCCGGGAATACCATTGCCGGGGGTAAGGACATTGCCATTAGCATCTTTGTAAAGACCATCCGGAGAAACAGGATTTAGCACCGGGTAGTAAGGATTATGCCAGAATGCAGCAGGATTGACATAATTCGCGTCGGCGGGATTGCTCGACTTGTTCCAAGTGGAATCGAAGGTGTAGACCGTGCCGGTGGTCGGGACGATAGCCACGCTAGGCGCCGAAAGGTGAGCTCCGGAAGCGGAACTCGCCGATGCCAGCGAAGGCCCGAGGTAAATTACGGTATTCGGGGTGAGTGTGTTATCGGTAAACTTCGGTTTGTTGGGGTTATTGATGAAATTTATGTAATCGTTACCCACTCCGTAAAGCTGCCACGTGCGTTGATCGGTGGTCCGGAGATCCTCGTTCGCAAGACCCGTAACGGTGTGCTCGCCGAGTAATTTGGTGAACCAGTTACGCCGTTCGCCTTCATCGAAATTATGCCGGCCAAATATGGTGAGCCGCTTGGTGGTGTAGTTGGCCACTTCAGATTGATTGCCAAATTGGGACGCTGAACTCAGGTAAGGCCGGCCGACATTCGGATTTGGCGAACCGTCATCAAGGGTGCTGCTCATATCAATACCGATGCTCTGCGTGCCATTGCCGTCGAGCAGGCTGGTCGCACCGCTCTTGTACCATTCACGGTGGTAATTTGCTTCAAAACCCAAATGATCATTGAAGAAGGTCTGAGCCAGGCTGATATTCCATGTCCGGAAATTCTGCCATTCGTGCTTATTCGGGCCGTCCAACTGCTGATTGTAGAAGTCGAAAATCGACGGATCGGTGAGGACCTTATCCTTGTAGATGCCGAAATCCGCGTAGGGCAGCTTGGCATTTTTAGCAAATGTGGCGTAGCCGGCCACGCCGGCGGGTCGCTGGAAGGGAAGAACACCTCCACCGAGATGCGAACCGTCGGTATTGATGCTGTTGTAAGCCGTCGGTTCCCAATTCACTGCGCCCAAAGTGGTGGCGGAGTTGTTATTGAATATAAAGCTCGGGTTGCCAAACTGATTGCCAAAATTGCCCACCCATGGGTTGTAAAATTCATTGGGAGTGCCCGAGTAACCCACCGGATAGTTTCCCGGACCATTGTGCGATGGACGATTCTCTCCGTGGTTGGGCAGGCCCGTGTTGTCGTCCTCATTCTGAGAGGGCGTCAGAGTCAGCTTATTCAGGTTATTATAAGTGAAAGGCTGATTCGCAACATTTTGACCCGCATAAGTTCCGGTAAGGAACCATGGCGTGATCTTGTCGATCGGCGGAATGTCGCGCGGATTATTGCTCGCCACCCGGCCAAGCTCAAGGTCGGCCTTGATGATGGTGCGCGCATTTCCTTTCTTCAGGAACCCCGGTTCCCAACGGATGGCACCGTAGGCGCGATTATTTTCGGAATAGGCAGGATCCTGCTTGTATTCCTCGTCGTTGCGAACGGCATCGATGCGGAGCGCAAGTTCGTCTTTGATCAGCACGCGGTTGACATCGAGCGTAGCTCGGTTGCTGCCAAAACTACCAACGCGGAAGGTGACCTCGTTGGAGTCTTTGAAGCCGGCCTGCTTGGTACGGGCATTGATGATACCGGCCGGGCTGCCTTGGCCGAAGAGAATTGAGTTCGGTCCACGTTGAAGGTCGACGCCGTCGATATTGTAACCTTCCCACGGGATGTTCGTGAGGAAGAAATCGCGGGTGTTGTCAGCGGAAGTGAGACCGCGGACACGGGTATTTTGATTCGGGTTGATGAAGTGCGGGGATTCATCGAGCGTCGCACCGTCACCATTGCCGGCAAAATTACCGTACGCACTGCCCACCTCGGTATTGGTCGTGTATTGGAGCAAGGTGTTATTATCCGTCGCCCCAATGTCCTTCATGAACTGGCTGGTGATGACGGTCACCGCGTTGCCGATGTCGCGCAACTGGGTGTTAAGGCGATTACCCGCAAGGGTGGTCGCTGCCGCGTAACCATTAGTGTTGGAGGATGAGACTTCGAACGGAGACAGCTGGATGACGTCGTCATCCGCGGATTTGACGGGGGCCGGCGCGGTAGCTGCCTGCTGGGCCCAAGAGGTTCCGACGCCCAAGAGGAGCGCCGAAACCAAGGCTGCGGTGTACTTAACCGGCCGGGTTCTGTTTGTTGTCATGGTATGCATGGGGGTTCGTTTTTTCTAACTAGCCAACGACTTCACAGCGTATAGCGAAGCGATGGTTATCACGCAGCAACACGGGAACCTACTCGTGGAAACTGCGCGAAAAATGGGAAATGAAGGCAAAAGGGGTAAAACGGGGTGAAAGCGACGTCCTAGGGTCTAAAACGTGCGATGACGGGTTAGCGCGCTCAATTATGTTCTTACATTAGACCAAATGAGTCCCGTGGCAACTTTATTTATCGATCGATCCGCACGTCCCTCATGGGATCCAACAGCTCTTGCAATCAGGCGATGCGCGACTGTCGTCTAAAGTTCATCCGCCTTGCCAAATAAATCCCGCCATCACTTTGATCGTGTTCCCATCCCCTACCCCTGCCACCGTCCTGTGATCATTCCCTTTCAAATCAGAGCTGATCGTATTTCTCTTCTCTTGTTGGGCATTATTTGTGGCTTCTGTCTGGGGTGCTCGCGAAATTCGGCGACCCAAGAAAAAAGTGTCGCGCCGATTTCGCACGCGGTTCCGGTCCAGGATCTGGCCTACCTCCGTGCACAACCGATCGGCGCGCCGATCGATGGGCCGCCATGGATTGCACACGTGTTGCCGGTCGACCTCGACCGCGACGGCCTGCTCGATCTCGTCGTGTGCGAAGCGCGGGAAAACAAACTTCTCTGGCTTCGTCAAACATCCCGCGGGGTTTTCGAGGAGAAAGTCCTCGCGGACAATCTCCGCGCTCCCGTGCACGTGGACGCAGCGGACATGGACGGCGATGGCGACATCGACCTGGTCGTGGCAAGCATGGGCGTTGTCTTCCCGGACAACGATCGCGTCGGCACCGTGTACGTGCTTGAAAATGACGGCCACCAGAACTTCACCCCACACATCGCCATCGAAAATACTTCACGCGTCACGGATGTGCGCGTGGCGGACCTCAATCACGATGGGCGGCCGGACCTCGTCCTCGCCCAGTTTGGCTACGACCAGGGCGAGGTCAGCTGGCTCGAACGCACGGGACCTTGGGAATTCAAGCGCCATGTCGTGCTGGAACTATCCGGGGCAATCAACGTGTGCGTCGCGGATTTCAACGGGGACGGCAAACCCGACGTCGTCGCGGTCCTCTCGCAGCAGTGGGAGGAAATTTATTATTTCCAAAACGATGGTCTGGGCAATTTCACCACCAAACGCATCTGGGGTTCGACCAATGAGGATTTTGGCAGCAGCGGCATCAGCGTGTGCGACCTGAATCGTGACGGAAAACCGGATATCATTTATTCCAACGGCGACGGTTTCGGTCCGGCTTCGACGCCGGGACCACGCCCATGGCATGGGGTCCAATGGCTCGAAAATCTGGGCGACGGAAATTTCCGCTATCACCGCATCGGTAATCTTCCGGGCGCTTACAGTCCGATCGGCGTCGACCTCGACGGTGACGGTGCCACGGACGTCGTGGCTGTGGCGGCCTACGCCGATTGGAACAACAAAAACCGCAGCGCGATTTCCCTGATGTGGTTTCGCAACGACGGCCGGATGAATTTCGAACCTCACATCCTCGCCCATGGTCCGAAGGATCAAATCACGCTCGCCAACGGGGATTTCGATGGCACCGGCAAACCCGTGCTCGCGACCGGCGGTTTCTACATCTATCCGCCTTACGATTCCATGGGCCGCGTCACCCTTTGGCGACGCACGACAGCGCCATGAAAAAAAGACCGATTCTTTCCCTCGTCGGCAGCGCAGTGATAATCGCAGCGGTCTTCGCTGCGTGGTGGTGGCTGCGAGCCGGAAAAATCCAATCGCAAATCGTCGCGGTGCTCCCGGCGTCACCTGACGTCAGCGATTCCCCGGCGCGATTGCGCGACGAATTATCCTCCGCCGAGGCCGAGGCGCGCTCCCGGTTTCACGCGTACTCCGGCCTCGTCAAACTCAGCCGCCTTTACCACGCCAACGGCTTTCTGAACGAAGCCGCCCAATGCTACACTGGCCTGGAAGCGCTCGATCCCAGCCAGCCGCGCTGGCCGCATTTGCACGCCACGATTCTGGCTGGCTTCGGCGAAATCGACGCCGCACTCGCGCTTTGGCAACGCGTCGTGACGCTTGATCCGAAATTCATTCCCGCCCAACTGCGCCTCGGCGACTGCCAGCTGAAGTCGAATCGCCCGGACGCTGCGTCCGCAACTTATTCGCGCGTGCTGACCGAGGATCCCCCGAATTCGTATGCCTTGCTCGGCCTCGCCCGCCTCGACTACGAAGCCGGCCGGTGGGAAAAGGCGCAGCAACGCCTCGAAACCGTGGTCCAACAAACCAATTACACCCTCGGCTACGATCTCATCGTCACGCTCTACGAAAAATCCGGCCAGACCGATCGCGCCCGCGCGATTCGCGCGTCCCAAAAGGCGTCGGGTGCCTACCGCGATCCTCCCGATCCGTGGCTCGATGATTTGATGGACGTTTGTTACGATCCCTATCGACTGGCCCTCAGTGCCGGATTTATCGCGCGCAACGGCAATCCCGCCCAAGCCGTGCAACTTCTCCAGCGCGCCATCGAACTCGCGCCCGACGACGTGTCCTCGCGGTTTCAGCTCGGCACGCTCAGTATCGAACAGAAGAATTTTCCCGTCGCACGCGAACAACTGGAACGCTGTACGCGGCTCGCGCCCGGATTCGCCGATGGTTGGGCGCAGTTGAGCGGCCTGCAAACGCAACTCGGCGAGACATCCGCCGCCGCCAGCACGCTCGCCGCAGGTCTCGCCCATTGCCCGGACTCGCCCGGTCTGCACCTGATGCATGCCCGCTCTCTCTTAAAAGCCGGTTCAAACAGCGAAGCGATTGCCGAGTTTCGCGAATCGATTCGCCTGCGGCCGAACGAAGCCGACGCATACATCGAACTCGCGAACTTCTTGATCAATCTCGGCCGCGTCGACGAAGCCGTGCGCCTCCTTGAACAATCGCTGGAAGCCGAGCCCGGCAATCCGATGGCGATCAGCACCCTTGCCTTTCATGCGATTACGACTGGCGACGAATTGTCCGCGCAACGCTGGATGGCCAAAGTGCGCAATCAACCTCGTGTGGCGCGAGAGCAGGCGGTCCAACTGCGCGCGGCCTACGAACAACAGTTCGGCCACCCGTTCCGCTGAATCTATAGCATGCAGCTGGAGGCGCAGCGGCCCCGCTGCGGTAATTGCCCGACCATGGCGAGGTCGCCGTGGCTCCATGAGTCAGCCAGAATATGCGCAGCGCGCCTTCCTCAATTCCGTACGCGCAACGCAATGAACACCACGTTGAGCGGCTTCTTCGTGGTCCAGTCGCCTTGTAACTGCCACTGCGCCACCTTCGTCCAATCCATTTTGCCATCTTTGCCGCCCTGTCCCGACACGAGGGTAAAGCTCTCGCGAGGCACATGCAGCCAAACGAGTTGATTGGGCACGATCTGGTCGATCCGCAACCGCGCCGCGACTTGCGTACCGTCGGCGTCGTTCAATGCGACGGCAATTTCAGGAACCTCGTTTTTCGCTCCCACCCCGAGCGCCACCTCGACATACGCAATCCTGCTCAGATCAAGCGCCGGTTCGATGGCACGGCCCATGCCGCCATCACCTTGCGCTCCTTTTGAGCCTTCAATTACGATTCCGGTCGCGGAAATCCCGAGTTTGTCCTGCCAGGTGCCGTAATGAAAAATCCCGGGTAAACTTTTCCGAAAATCGACGAACAACGTGGGACTCTCGGCTGTGGGTACGACCGGTGCGATCGGCACCGGTTTCTCATCGGCGTGCGAGAGAACAGACAAGATACTGACGGACAGGAGGCTCAGCAGGAACGGAAGTGGTGAGACACGCATGGGTTGATAGGAAGGAGTTGAACGTAACAAAATTTCCCCGCGAATTCACGACTCAAAAAACGATAACAATAGACTCGTCGTATTTTCCGGCATCGCGCGTTCCGTAATCTTGCCGTCGGGCCACCGAACCCGGATTTTCTTCGGCGGATTACCGTCAGACCAGCCAAAGAAACACGCCGGGCTTGACTGGCTGAAATAACCCGAACCCGCTCGTACCTCTGCCAGTTGGATTGAGCCGTCGGAAAGTTCGAGGGTGACGCGCGCACCGATCGCCGTGGGATTACCATTCGGTCCCCGCAGAGCTATCCGCAAGGCGTGCCGACCCGCCGCGCCGTTGTTCCGGAACGCGAGCGTCGTATTGTTGTTGCGCGACACCAAAAAATCCGGCCAGCCGTCGTGATCGAGATCGATCACCGCGAGCGCCTTCGCATCGCCGGGCACGACCAGTCCGCTTTCCGCCGGTGGCGCCAGGGTGAAATGCCCGTGACCGTCCCCGCGCAGCAACTGGCTCAAGCCGCCGTCGAAATGTCCCACCGACGGAACCGGCGCGAACGAATTTTGCACCGCGTAAATATCCGCACGGCCGTCGCCGTCGAAGTCCCCGGCCACGATCCCTTGCAACGGCGCAATCTGCGCCATCCGCGGCAACGCTTCGAAACGATAAGTACCGTCGGGCTGACTCAGGAAAACTCCGCTCTGAAATTCCGTCGCGGCGAACTTCTTCGCCGCCGCCAGTTTGTCCGCGCCGACGATTTCGTCCAACGTCGCCTTCGCGTAGAGGTCATTTTTAGGAAACCGTTTCAACACTGCGGGGATCTTCGCCGCGAGTTCGTTGCGCGAACGCCACGGATAAATCTTATCCCCCTCGTAATAGGCTTCCACCAGTTGCGGCAGCCCACCGACATTGAAATTACCGTAATATAACAGCGCCGGGCGTTCCGCGCTCGCGCGATATTGCGTGTTCAAACCGACATTGCCCGCCACGTAATCGAGCCGGCCGTCACCGTTGAAATCGGCCGCCGCGAGCGACGTCCACCAACCGGTCCCGGCCGCGGCAAATCCCGCCTGCTCCGAACGATCTTCAAAACCGTGGCCTTGATTGTTATGCCAGTAACGAATGCCGTCCCACTCCAAGGCAATTAATAGGTCCGGCCAGCCGTCATTGTCCACGTCTGTCCAAAGCACCGAAGTCACGAGGCCGACGCTGCTCAATCCCGGGGCCAGCAGATCCGTTGCGTCTTCAAACTTGCCCCCGTGATTGACCAACAGCGCGCTGCGTGGCGGCAGCGGATAACGTCCCGGCTGCACGCGGCCACCGATGAAGATATCGAGGCTACCGTCACGATTGAAATCCACCGCGGCCAATGCGCCGACACTGATCGGCAACGACGGCAATGCGTCAGGCGCGGCAGGATGAAACGCGCCGTGGCCACTATTAAGAAACAATCTGGGTTGGTAATCCGCCGATCCTGCAGGCCGGTTCGCCCCTGATTTTGTTACGAGCAGGTCAACCGCGCCATCCCCATCGGCGTCGAACAACAGCACCGGGCCGTCATCAAGTGAACCACCGTCCGTTAGCGCGGATGCGCCGCTCGCCGTGAAGGGAGCAGTTCCGCCGCTCCCCAGCAGAATGCGTAGCGGATCCAGCGTCGTACCACCGACGATCACGTCCTCGACGCCGGCGCCGGTGATATCGCCCACCGCGATGGCGGGCCCGCGACGGTTTTGTCGCATCGACATCAACGCCTGCGCGTTGATGTCTTCACCGGGCCTTTCCCTCACCGGCAACGAAAAATTTGTCGCAACGCTCACTTCGGTGAATTCGGCCGGACGCGCAACGGAACCGGTGCCCGCAACTTCGGTTGCAGATCGCGCCCTGTCACCGGCGGGCTCTGTAATCGTCAACTTCCGATCTACGGCGAGATCCGTAAATGTCTGCGTTTTCCCGCCGGGCCAGCTAACCGTGAGCGTTTTGATCTGCGTATCGTCGCCCAAACCGAAGTGCAAAATCGGTTCGCTACTCGACAGATAGCCTCGCGCCAGCACCAACTGCCGCACCTGCCTGCCGGATTTCGTTTCGATTCGCACGGTCGCGCCGACACCAAACCGGTTCGATTGCGTCCCGCGCAGGGCAACGATCAATCGATGACCGGTATCGGAATCATTGCGCAGCAGCGTTACCCCGTGCTCGTAGTTGGCATAGACGAGGTCCAAATCGCCATCGCCGTCGAAGTCGCCGAACGCCGCGCCAAAACTCACGCCTTTTTGATCCAACCCCCACGCCTTGCCCACACTCTCAAATTTAAGGTCCCCGAGATTGCGATACGCGAGATTCTCCTGGGAAAAAACCGCTGAGTTTTTGACGGCAAGCCGCGATTCGAGCGGATTTTCCAGCCCCATGATGCGATCAAGAAAATCGGCGTTTTGAAATTCGCGCGTCATTCCGTTCGTAAACTGAAGGTCGAGCCGGCCGTCATTGTCCAAATCCTCCATCCGTACCGACCAAGTCCAGTCGGTGGCCTGAAGTCCGGCGAGGCAAGCCGCTTCCAGCATGTGTCCGGTACCCGTATTCAGGTAAAGTGCGTTCCGCAAGTCTTGCGGCACAACGCGCCCCTCAGCGTGGTTGTCGCGTGGGAGCGCCCGAATCTTCGCCATGCCGCGCTGGTCGCCCTCGTGCGACGTCGCCGCCATGTCGGCCACAAAAAAATCGATCAGCCCGTCGTTGTTCAAATCGCCCAGATCCGATCCCATCGCCGAGTACGGGGCGTGCGGCACCACCTGGCTGATTACATCGGTAAACGTGCCATCCCGATTGTTGTGATAAAGCATATCGAGCGGCGCGAAATCGTTGGCGATGTACAGATCAGGCCAGCCGTCATTATCGTAATCCCACCATGTGGCGGAATGCCCCTGATGAACGCCCGTGATTCCGGCGCGATCCGTGACATTGGTGAACGTTCCGTCGCCGTTGTTGTGAAACAAATAGTCGCGTTGGCCAGTGGGGCTCTTGGTCACGTCGTACATGTTCGTTTGCAGGTAGAAATCGAGCCAGCCATCGTGGTCGTAGTCGCAGAAGGCCGCCATGCCACAGGCATCGACCACCGCAACCCCGCGAGCCGCGGCCTCCTCTTTGAATGTGCCGTCGTGCTGGTTGATATAAAGCAGATTGGGTGCACCAAAACGACACACGTAAATGTCGAGCCAACCGTCGTTATTCACATCCGCAAAAGTCGCCCCTTGCTTCCAATGCTCCGCGTCAGACCCGGCAACATCGCCCGAGCCAAGCTTGTTTTTCATCCAAGCCAGTCCCGAATCGAGCATACCAGCAGAGCTCCCGAGGCCCGCCTTTATCGTCACATCCTCGAACTTCCAGTTGCCTAGGTTGCGAAACAACCGGCAGCCCTCGGTCTTGCTCACCACAAAAATGTCCGGCCGGCCGTCATTGTCAAAATCGCCGACCGCGACGCCGGTGCCGATCGCCCCATAAACCAATTCCTGATAGTGGTCGGTCCACATTCTGGGATCTGCATAATTGTTTTCCGTAATCACCCCTGTTTCCTGCGGTGACATTTCCCGGAACATCGTCGCACCGCGCGGGCCGGATTTCGCCGCCAGCGGATCATCCACGAGACCTTCCCGCCCTGCCGACCAGCCCTTTGTTCCAGTCCAACAAAAAAGAAGGCTCATCGCACAGCAAACAGACCGGATCATCGCCGGTCGCCTGCACCTCCGGTTTGGTCGATGGAAAAACATAATGCGCGCTGATCCGGAGTCTCTCGGTTACCTGACCACGGTAGGGGTAGATTCCATGTGATGATGATGCATCGGCGCACTCGAGGGCGAGGGCCACGCAAAACTCTTCAGAACGACTTCACGAGCCGTGGAAACACCTTCTGTGACCGTATAACAGCGATCCATCGCAAGCCCGCTGACGACCTGGGTCTTGCCGGTCTTTGGCCAGAAAATTTCCACCCGCACAATTCCTTCCGCGGCTCCAAGCCCGATCTCCTGCCGGAGTGACGAGGCCCCAAAACTTCCACCGCTGCCGACGACCCGGTGGATTTCCCTCTCACCCGTGGTAGTCTTGGCCACCACTTTGATCCGTGCGCCAAGGCCGGGCCGGTTCGACTCCACCCCTTCCAGTTTCAATTTCAGCCAATGATTGCCATGACCGGGATTGGCAAAAAGCTGATTTGGATAGTGGTCGCCCGACAACGCCCCGCCGAGCACCGAATAAATATCCTGCGCTCCGTCGTTGTTCAAATCGCCGAAGGCAATTCCATGCCCTTTTTGGAGCTGCCCGAATCCACCGGACGTGGTTACGTCCTGAAAACGACGCCCACCGTCATTCCGGAACATGCGGTTGGGAATAAGCGTGCCGAGCGCGGGATCGCCGGTGCCGATATAGAAATCCAGCCAACCGTCATTATCGAGATCGCCAAAATTCGCCCCCATCCCATGCAGCACCTTGGACAGGCCGACTTGCTGCGTCACATCGGTGAAGGTGCCATCATGGTTGTTGTGGTATAGACGGGCGCGCTCTGCCTTCGTCTGGATGCCGAGATAATCGGCGGCAATGTCCCCGGCGTTTTGAATCGAGTATCCGGTGACGAAAATATCCAGCCAGCCGTCATTGTCGTAATCGAAAAACCAGCAGGGGAAGCTCTTCAACGGTTCGGTCACTCCGGCTTGCGCTGCAACATTCGTAAAATGATAGGGCGCCTTCGCCGACTTGTCCTTGCCCGCCGGACCGTCATTGCGAAAGAGATAGTTCGGACCCGCCACTGATGACAAATAGAGATCGGGGCGGCCGTCATTGTTAAAGTCACCCGTCGCCACGCCTTTGATCCAGTCGACCACCGCCAGGCCGTTTTCGGCTGCGCATTCCGTAAAGGTGCCGTCGCCGTTGTTGCGGAAAAGCTGGCAGGGATCGACCTCTTTGCTGCCAGGCTCCGATTCGTTGCCCACAAATATGTCCAGCCAGCCGTCACCGTTGTAGTCGAACCACACCGCAGTTTGATCGGGATGAAAGCTCAGCAAGCCGGCTTCCTCCGTGACATCCGTAAACGTGTTGTCGCCGTTATTGCGCAACAATGAATCGGGATATCGACCATACTTGACCAGCCAGCCGCCCCGCAACACTAACACGTCCATCAAACCGTCATTATTATAGTCGCCTTGGATGAGGTTGAGCCCACCCGTCAAACCGGTGAGCCCGGCCGCATCCGTCAGGTCGGTGAAGGTTCCGTCGCCGTTGTTGTGAAAATACCGCAATTGGCTTTTCAAGCCAAAAGAAGAAACCATCAGGTCGAGCAACCCATCATTGTCGAAATCCTCCATGACCACCCCGCCCGACAAATCGTCGACGTCCAATCCGAGCGATCCCGCCACATCCGGAAAACGTTTGATGTCGTAATCCGAGGCAAACACTTCCGGCGGAATCAACCACTGGGCGGGCACACCATCGGGGTATTCGCCGAGTGTCATGTAGGCAATGTTGTAGAGCCACGCCGCGTACGGGCTTGGTTTGATCTCGAGTAGTTCCGACAACACCTTGATTGCCGCGCTCGATCCACGCTTATCTTGATGGATGCCTCCGCCGGCAATCGGCAACAGACAGGAATCCGCATTGTGGTTGGTGAGACAATTCTGCTGTTCACCCAGTCGCAGAAAACACAGCGCTTTCAACTCCAGGATCTTGGCAGTCTCCTCGGTTTTCAGCCGGATGCCTTCCTTCGCCAGCAAGCGCTCGTAGTCGTCAATCTCATCCAGCGCTTCCTCTGAATGCCCGTCGTTCAACAGGGCAAACGCGTGCGGGAGTTTAAGTCCAATCACGTCGAACGGCGATTTTGCCTCGGCGATTTTGCCGCGAAAAAACTCCGCCGCCTTGTCCGCATAATAAGGCACGGCCAGCGGATCGACATCTTTTCCAAGTCCGGCCAGCCGCTCGACCATTTTACGGGTACTTGCCGGCTGGGGTTTGGTCGCCACCGGCGCAACGCAAAGCTCAGGTTGTTTCCCCCCGGGAGTTGCGGGAACGGAATCAGAATTTCCCGCCGCCGCAGACCGGGTCGCAAGAATTACGATGCCCAGTAGCACCAAGTGAATAACGAATCGATTGGTTGGGTGCGACGGACTCATTCGGAAAGGCTGGGGCAAAGTGCGGTCAGTTCGAAATTAATTCGGTACTAATGATAGAGCGGGTTGGAAAGACAAACATTCAGGCAACGATCCCGGGCATCTCCTCCACTCTTCACCTCAAGTGAGCCAAGCAAAGCCTTATCCGTCCGATTCTGAACAATGCGCGATCTCCCGTTCTAACCGCGTCCACGCAGAAGCAAGAGCAAGTTCACCGTAAATGTTAGCCTTTCCGTAAGTTCGTCCACCAAGACAGCCCGGTTTTCCGTCCGCCGCCCCACTCGCCGGAACTTCGCTTGCCAGCCGGATTTCCGGCCGATTGAGTCCGGCCGCCCCGCCATGAAATCCCTCCTTCGTCCATCAAATCTGCTCGCCGCGCTGCTGGTGCTGGCCGCGATCGGGTTTCTAAGCTGGATCAATACGAACCGAGCGCGACACGTCGGCTACGTTTCCGACCTCACGCAAACTCTGCCGCTGCCGGTCGACGCCACTTCCGCGACCGGCTACGCTGGCGGCATCCGCGAGTTGATCGTGCCGGAGCACAACAACGACAGCTACCAATGGCTGGCCCAGACCCAGCAAATGTTGGCGCACAACGAATGGCGTCTCCGGCACGTCGACTACGACAACGCTCCGTATGGCCGGGAGGTGCGCACGCCGTCACCCTATCGGTGGTGGCTGGGTTTCGCGACTTGGTTTGAACATAAACGCTCCGGGGGCCAACCGTTCGCTCTCGCCGTTGAACAGGCCGCGTTATGGTCTGATCCGGTTCTTCAAATTATTCTCCTGATCGTCACGGTGATTTTCACGGCATGGTGCTTCGGAGCCGCCACCGCTTCGTTACTGTGCCTCGGTTTCGCCGCGCTTTTTCCCTTCGCGAGTTCGTTCCTCCCCGCCCAGGTGGACGACTATGGACTCTCGTTGGTCGGCGCATTCTGGAGCGTCCTGCCGCTGTTGGCCGGAGTAAATGCGCACAGGATCGCAACAAACGAAACCGCCCGGATCGCCCGCCGTTGGTTTATCGTCGCCGGCATCGCCGGCGGGCTCGGGCTGTGGCTCAGTGTTATCCGCGAAGTTCCCGTCCTTCTCGGCCTTGGAATCGGGGCGTTAATCGCCGCCGGCGCCGGCCGGCGTGAGCCTGCATTTCCGCCGCTGCCATGGCGCGCCTGGGCGGTGGCCGGAAGCGTCACGACGGTTTTCGCTTTTTTGGCGGAGTATTTTCCCAGCCATCTCGCCTTCAAGGAATGGCGCTTGGAAACGGTGCACCCGCTCTACGTCCTCGCGTGGCTGGGCGCGGGAGAACTCCTGGTTTGTTTTCAATCGGTGAGCCGCCAAGGCAAAACCGCGTGGACGCGCCGGCGCATCGCAGGAGCGATCGTCGCGCTGCTCGCGTTTGTCACCGTGCCCACTGCGATTCTGCTCAAGGCGGACCGGACCTGGCTTTTCGCCGATGCCCTTGCTTCCCGTCTCACTGCACTTTCAGGTGCGCCGGTCGCGAGCAGCACGGCTTCGTGGCTGGCTCGCGATCATTTCAGCGGTGCGATCGCCGCCACTTTGCTTCCACTGTCCCTGCTTTTCCCTGCGATCTGGCTTCTGTTCCGGCGTATTACGACCCCGTCGCAGCGGCTCGCGCTCAGTGTCGCGCTGGGACCGGTTATCGTTTCATTCGTGTTCGCCTGGTTTCAACTTCGCTGGTGGAACTTCGTTGACGCTTCGCTGCTCGCCCTGCTGGTGGCCACCAGCACTTCCTTCGCCGCTCACCATACGCGTTGGCTTTGGGCCGGGTTGGCCGGACTCATCGTGATACCGGGCATCATCCAAGTTGTTCCGGCCCGTGAGGCGGCGTCTACGGATAGCGTTACCGAAACGGAGATTGTTTCACTCGTGGAACGCGATCTCGCGCACTGGCTCGCCAACCGCGTTGGATCCGACGGGGCAATCGTGTTCGCGCCTCCGGGCCTGACGACTTCGCTTTATTTTCACGGCGGTCTGCGCGGCGTGGCCACGCCTTATCTCGAAAACAAGGACGGTTTGTCGGCCGCGCTACACATCGCCGCCTCAACTTCCGCCGATGAAGCGCAGGTGTTGATCCGGAACCGCAAGATCACCCACATCATCATGCCTTCATGGGAACCCGCCCTCGATGAATATGCCCGCCTCGGATCAAGCCAGCCGGAGCACACCATCGTTGGTCTCCTGCATCACTGGTTGCCGCCCCGCTGGCTGCGGGCCGTTCCCTATCATCTACCGCAAATCCCCGGTTTTGAAAATCAGTCGGTCGCGGTGTTTGAAGTCACCGACATCCAGGACAACGTCACCGCCCTCGGTGGACTCGCGGAATATTTCGCCGAAATGGGTATGGGGCCGCAAGCCGCCGCCGTTCGTCGCACGCTGGAACAATCGTTTCCCAACGATCTCAGCTCGCTCGTGGCGCAGGCCGAGGTGTCCATCGCATTGCGCGATCCAGCGGCATTTAACCGCACCCTGAACGCGCTTGTTCCCCGTCTCGCCAGCGATGAAGCGCAAGGCCTCGCGTGGGACCGACGGGTGAGCCTCGCGATTGTGCTCGCCGAGGGAAAACAGAAGGATGCCTCGCGCGAGCAGGTGGAACGATGCCTGACCGAAATGGACGAACCCCTGATGCGCTCACTCTCTCCCGTGGCCCTTTACCGCCTGCAAGTTCTCGCCAAGGCCTTCGGTCTCGAAATTAACGAACCGACTCTTCGCCGCCTTGCTCCCGCACTGCTGCCCCCGGAAATGCGCAGCGCATTGTGAAAACCCGATTCCATTTGTCGCCAGCCGATAAAGATCCGTCCCGTCTGTGATGCCTGCCCGTCCCGCCAACTTCCGCCTCTGCCTGCTCCGGGTTTTCCTCGTCACCGTGACTGCCTCGGGCTTGATCTCCTGCACACGCGGGCAAAAAAATAACGAAGCTTCCGCGCCTAAAGCGACGGTGACCGCCTCGGCCGCCAAACCGTTGCTCGAATACGTTCCTGTTCCGATCGGAGCCCCGCTCACCGATTTCGGCCGGCCGCTGACGACCAACGTCGAGATCATCGATCTCGACCAGGATGGCCTGCCCGACGTGCTTTATTGCGAAGCGCAGAAAAATACCGTGCGCTGGATTCGCCAGGCCCCGCGCGGGGTGTTCACCGAGCAGATCATCGCCACTGACATTCCTGCACCTGCCCATGTGTGGACCGGTGACATCAATCACACGGGCCGGCTCGATGTCCTCGTCGCGAGCATGGGCCAGATTTCCCCCAACAACGACCGCATCGGTGCCGTGGTGATTTTCGAAAATCTGGATAACCAGCATTTCACGCCGCACGTGCTGATCGACCATGTCGCACGCGTCACAGATGTACGCGGCGCGAATCTCGTGGGCCACAGCGATGGCCGGCTCGATCTCGTGGTTGGCCAATTTGGCTACGCGCAGGGCGAATCGCGCTGGATGGAAAACAAAGGCAACTGGCAATTTGAAAGTCATATCGTGAACACCCAGTCCGGCTGCATCAACACCCCGGTGGCGGATTTCGACGGTGACGGAAAGTTGGATTTTACCGCGCTGATTTCTCAGGAATGGGAGGAGGTTCATTGGTTTCACAATCTCGGTGGCGGCGAATTCAAGGACACAATTGCGTGGGGCTCGACCAACGAAGACTATGGCAGCAGCGGGCTCGCTGTCGCGGACGTCAATCGCGATGGAAAACCCGATCTCATCTACACCAACGGCGACGGCTTCGACTATTCGCTCCAGGGCTCGCGTCCGTGGCACGGCATCCAGTGGCTCGAAAATCGCGGCACCGGCTTTGCATTTCATCGCGTTGGTGATCTGCCGGGCGCCTATTCGCCGTGTGCCGCCGATCTCAACGGCGATGGCTTTGTCGATCTCGTCGCAGTGAGCTGTTTCGCCGACTGGGCCGATCCCAAATCGGTTTCGCTGATGGCGTGGCTCAACGACGGCCACGAAAATTTCACGCCGGTCGTCATCGCGCATAAACCGATCCAGCTCGTCACCGCCGCCGTCGGCGATCTCGACGGCAACGGCGTGCCGGTGATTGTCACCGGTGGCTTCTATGCAGTGCCTCCGTTTGAAAGCATGAGCAACGTGACGCTATGGCGAAAAAAATAAAACGCCATCACACCGCTCCGGTTGTCCTCCCACCTGCGCCTGCCGCGTCCGGTCGCCGCCGTTGGTTAGGCGTGGCCGGATTGATAATTGTTTTCGTCACGCTCGGCTTTGGCGCAATGATCGCATGGCACTGGTATCGCCTGCCGGAACGCGTGCAAAACGCACTTCCCGTCACGCCGGATTTCACGGGCAAACCCGCGATTCTGCCGGAGCTGGTCGCAAAAGCGACGGCGCTTTCCCGCACTCGCGGCCATGCGTTGGACGGCGTTGAAGAACTGGGAAAACTTTATCACGTCAATGGCTACCGGACCGAAGCCGAAGCGTGTTGGCAACTGCTGCATCGCGAGCAACCGCGGGATGCGCGCTGGGTTTATTTCCAAGCCGATTTGCGTCGCGCCGCGAGTGACTACGACAGCGTCGCCTCACTGCTCGCCGAGACCGTGAAGCTCGCACCCGACTACAGCCCAGCATGGCTCTGGCTCGCGAATTTGGAACTCAAAACCGGCCAGCTCGATATCGCGGAAAATGATTTCAAACAGCGCCTCGCGCTCGTGCCCAAGGATCCCCACGCGATACTCGGACTCGCCCGCGTGGCGCAACAACGTGGGCAGAACGACACAGCCCGCAAACTCGTGGAACAACTCGTGCAGGACGCGCCCCAGCTTTCCACCGGGCATAATCTCTACGCGGAAATTCTCAGCGCCGCGGGCGACACTGATGGCGCGCGCAAACAGCGCTGGCTGGGGCGCGAAACTGAACGGTTCCGCGAACCCGACGATCCCTGGCTCGATGGATTGAATGCGTGGTGCTACGATTTCACCCGCCTCTGCGTCCTCGCCGTCATCGAGGGCCAAACCGAGCGCGGCGACAAGGGCAAGGGCCTGATCGAGCGCGCCATGAAACTCGAACCCGACAACCCGATCGGTTACGAGTTGCTTGGCAAATTCTATCGGAAGGCGGGCCAGCTGGAAAAGGCGCGCGAGACATTCGAAGAAGGCCTGCGCGTTGCGAAAAACTACAAACCTTCGCCAATGTACTATGTTAACTTGAGCGAAGTCTACCGGCAGTTGAAACAGCCCGAAAAAGCCCTGCAAATCGTGGAACACGGACTCGCAGAGAATAAAGACCAGCTCGAATTATACGACGCCCTAGGCGTCGCGTTGGCCGATCTCAACCGGCAAGAGGAAGCGGTCGCGGCTTTTCGCGCAGCCCTTACGCACAGTCCCAACGATTCGAACTCCAACTACAATCTGGGCATGTCACTGCTTATGCTCGGACGGCAGGATGAAGCGCACGAGGCGTTCAAGCGCTCATTGATATTGCAGCCGACGTTCATGAAAGCGCTCTCGCTTCTCGGACGTTGGGAATTGGAGGCTGGACATCTCGACGCTGCCGGTGAGTACCTGAAACCGCTCTACGAATCTCATCCCGAACTGCCCGAAGCGCGGCAAATGCTGGCGCGCTGGCACCTGCTTTCCGGGCAACTTGCCGAAAAGAAAAACGACCTTACCAGTGCCGAAGCGCATTATCGCGCCGCGTCCACGCTCGATCCCGGACGGACGGAAATACAGGTCACGCTCGGGATTTTTTATCTCGTGCACGGCCGGGTGAATGACGCACTCGCGCCGTTGGAGGCATTTCACAAATTGCAGCCAAACGATCCGCAAAGCTCGCTGTTTCTCGGTCAGGTTTACGCCCAACTCGGTCGGGTGGAGGAAGCGAAACGCATCCTCGTCGAAGGCGAACAGCTCGCCACGCGCGCTGGCCAGACCACGACAGCCGCACATTTCCGGGAGATGTTGCAGGGAATGTAAACGATCCCGCGGGCGAGGTCGCCCGCGCTCCAGTAAATACGTCTGCACTCAACTTGGAGCCACGGCGACCCCGCCGTGGATTTCGCGTTAACTCCAGAACTTATCCGAATCCGCCACGCCTGAATCGGCCACGGGAACAGTCTTTCGCGAATGAATGGTTTGAATGGCGTCAGGTTTTCTCGGCGACGTTTTCAAATAGGAATGGCGCTGTGGCTCAACGGACGCCGACGGCGACACTGGCTTTGACCCATCACGCGACGTCGCACGCTGGCCGCTGAAGATTTTCAGTTCCGCGACAGCATCGTGGAGCTGCGTCGACTGGGAGGACAATTCGTGCGCGGCACTGGCGGACTCTTCGGCCCCGGCGGCGTTCGTCTGCGTCACACGGTCCATTTCCGACATTGCTTTCGTGATCTGTTCGAGGCCTTGCGCCTGTTCGGTCGAGGCGGTGGCGATTTCCGCAACCAATGAATCCATCGTCCGCACCTGGCCGACAATTTCCGCCAACATGCCCGCGACTTCCTGACTGGTGCTCGCGCCTTCCTGGCTCTTTTGCACGGCGATCTCGATTTTGCCGGCGGTCTCACGCGCGGCGGCGGCGGAACGTTGCGCGAGCGCGCGAACTTCCTCGGCCACGACGGCAAAACCCGCTCCGGCTTCCCCGGCGCGCGCGGCTTCAACGGCCGCGTTCAACGCAAGGATGTTCGTCTGGAAGGCGATCTCGTCGATCGTCTTGATGATCTTGGCGATCTCCGCGCTCGATGACTTGATGCCGTCCATCGCGGAGGTCATGCGCTGCATGCCGGTCGACCCGTTTTCCACTGCGCTGCGCGTCTGGCCGGCGATTTGTTTCGCATTCTGGGCAGCCTCGGCGTTGCGCCGCGTCATGCCGGACATTTCCTCCAATGAAGCGCTCGTCTCTTCGAGCGACGCCGCCTGCTCACTCGCGCCTTCAGCGAGTTGGGTACTGGTCGCGGTGAAACCATTCGCCTGCTCAAACATGTTTCCAGCCACGAGTGAAAGCGTGCCGGAAAGACGTCCAAGATTGCGGTTGAGACGGAACGACAGCCATTGCACAAGTCCGACCGCCAGCAAGGCGAGCGCCACAATGATCGCGCTAAACATCAACGTCGTCCCGAGATTGCGATCAAGAATGGCGTGGGTCGCCTTGCCGTTGCGGTCGGACAAATCGAAAACAAAACGACTGAGCTCGGTGAGCGCGGATTCGATGGTCACGTAATTTTTCGCCACCTCGCCATCGAGCAGCTTCATCGCCTCGTCAAATTCGTTCGCCTTGAGCGATTTTTGGAGGCGGCCGATCGAGTCGTCGTAAGTCTTGAGCGCAGCCGTCACCTTGTCCAACTGCAGCTGGGCATCGGGCGAGTTGAGCCGCTGGGCGAGCAAGCCCGACTGCCGGTCGATTTCCTTCCGGTGCGCAGCGGCCTGGGCCAGTTTCTTGGCCTGGGTTTCCTCGTCGCGTCCAGTGACGAATTCGAGATTGGAGAGGTTGTATTTCAACGTGGCCTCTTCCAGACCCGCGAGCGATTCCAGCGCCGGCAGCAGCCGTTCGCTTAATTCCGCGCTGCGAGCGGTGCCGTCGCGCGACAGCTGAAACGTCATCGTACCCAACGCCAGGATCAACACCGCCAGAAAAACGAACCCGAGCGTAATGCCGAAAAAGGCGCGTTTTAGACTGAGGCGGGAGGATGATTGAGTTGGGCGTGACATGGACGAGGGAAGGAGGCGTGGTGCGAACGAAGGGGAATGAAAACCGCGCGGATCAGGACGCGGGTTTGAGAACGACAACGGAATCGTCGGCATTCGCGCTGTCGACAAAGCCGATCGCGCCGGGCGTTTCCGCGACGAACTTGCGGAGATCCTCTTCCTTCTCGAAGGACTTCGGCGCCGTGCCGCCACCGGTCATCGCGAGGCGACGCCAGTGGTTGTTGAAGGCGCTCGCGGTCATTTCGACGGCGGACTTGAAATATTCTTCCGCGACCGGGCCGCCCTTCAGAACCGCGAGGGTAATGCGACCCGCGCTGTCCCAGGCGACCTTCTTGCCGAGGAAGATTGATTTGACCGTGGCGGCGTCGAGTTTTTCGGCGGCCACGTTTTTGTTACCAATAAGGATGGGAGCGGCAACGGCACTGGCACACAGGAGCGCACCGGCAACGAGCAGCGAAAGCGAGCGGATGGAAATGATTTTCATGGGATGAATCCTCCGGAAAAGGTTGGGCACAGTTGGCTCAGAAACTGAACGTCGTCTTCACGGCGATCAGGCTGGTGTGGGACTTGAGCTGCGACGACGGATTGGGAATGCGCACTGTGTTGAATGTCTGATAGGTGCCGTCGATGTAGTGACCTTCGATCTTGAACAATACGTGTTCACTGTAGTCGTAGCGGAAGCTCAGCGCGGAGTCGTGCTGATAGTCGC
Organism: Lacunisphaera sp.; assembly: GCA_036499685.1. Classification (GTDB taxonomy): domain Bacteria; phylum Verrucomicrobiota; class Verrucomicrobiia; order Opitutales; family Opitutaceae; genus Lacunisphaera. The sequence continues at coordinate 22,402 of DASYDH010000017.1, forward strand.
GCGAACCACCGGTCGAGCTGCCGAAACGGTTTTTCAAATCGCTATAGTAACCGCCGACCTCGAACTTGTCGTTTAAGCGGCGCGCGGCGGAAAGATACCAGCCATCCCAGCCGACCTTGCCGTCAACAGTGGGGAGCACGGGAGGAGCGCTGTAACGAAGTTCGCTATCAGTGCGCTGCCACTCGCCGGCAAACACCCAGTTGCCCACGCTGTATTCCGACGAAATCGTGTTCCACGTGAAGTGATGGATGTTCGATTGGAGATCGACGGCAGGATAGGCGACAAAGGGACCATCACTCGCAAGATTGGTAAATTGGGAAAAGGAATAGACAAACTTCAGGCCGTTCACCGGCGTGTTCCAAGTCGCCTGGCCGCCCATGACGGAATCCATCGACAGCGCGGTGGCACCCGGAGCCGGATAGAAGCCGGCGTTGTTGTAGAATTCCGCAACACCCTGTGAGGGCGACATGGGAATTTTCCCGGCGAAAACCTTGTAATCAAAGGAGCTCTTGCCGGCGTTGATCGAGCCGTACGCCATGCCGCCATTAAAGGACGCGCTGAAATCACGCATCACGGGACTGTAAACCGAGCCGGGCAGAAACACGAAGGGACGCACGATATCGAGATCGAGCGCCTCACCGTAAAGACCTTTCGGATACTTCACGCGACCCGCGCGCAGCCCGAAAGCCGGGGAGAAATTGTAGTCAGCGATCGCCCAGTCGAGGGTCACCTTGTCCTGGCCAAGATCGCCGAGGCGCTGCGCGAATGCCTGGCCACCGAGGCGCAGATGAGAACCGACCGTGGTCGAGACGTTGACCGCCATCTCGCGGAAATCGAAGGTGCCACCCTTGTCGGCGGTGGGATAATTATTGTCGGAGCTGTAGAGCCAGCCCTGGCTGAAAAAGCCGCCGAGTTGAACGCGATCGCCATCGAGCGGAATGGAGGCGGAAGCGCGGGGCGTTAATACTCCAGTCAGCAGAAGAGCTGAACCGGCGAGGAGGATGGACTTGGTGTTCATAAGGATCGTTTGAATGAGAGGCGAACGATCCGCCGGAGCTTTTTGGGCAGCAAAAAAGGCACGGCCAACATCTCCGTTTAAGGAGGGGTTTGCCGTGCCTTCGTCTTACAGGCCTGGATATCCTGCACGTGAAAGCTGCCCGCGAGCGACCCGCGGACCTATGTCACTCCTTCTATCGGTCGTGGGTGGCGCAGCTTGAGAAAAATCTCCGGGCGATTCCGCAACGTGTTAATCATCCGGATGAAGGTACCGGGCAAATCTTCCGCAAAACCTCCGCAAAGTTAGCGACGAGCGGTGGCACTTCTCCACCACGCCAGATTGCGCGGGCTTCGAGCACCAGGTCCGGACCGCTTTCCTTCAACGGACGCGTGGTTAAGCCATCGAGCGACGTGAGGCTCGGCATCTTTTGCAGAAGCGAAACGCCTTGCCCGCTCGCCACCATCGCTAAAAACGCCTCATAACCGTTCACTCCTCTCGGCGCGGGAATTTTCAGCCCGCGAAGCGCGAAGACGCGCCCGACCAACTCACCGTGGCTGGAAACTTTTGCCCCGCCGATGGCGAGCAGGCGTTCGTGCGCGAGGTCCGCCAGCGCAATCCGTTTCTGTCGCGCCAGCGCGTGTGACTTGCCCAACACGACGCAAAGCGGCGCACGCACCACGAGGTGATGCTGCAAACCCTCAAGCGCCCGTTCATCGCTGCGCAGGGAAAAACCAATTTGAATTGCGCCGGCGACGACTGCGGCCGTCTGTTCGTTGAGATCAATTTCAACCAACACGACATCCACGTCGGGGAAGCGTTTCGCGAGCGCCTGCAGACAAGCGGGCATGAAGCCGTGGGAAAGCGGGCCGGCGTTACCGATCCGCAGGATTCCACGCCGCCCTTCCGCTGCTTCCTTCGTCGCCGCAATCACGCGCTGTGACTCCGCAAGCAACTGGCGCGCGCCCTCGAGAAAAATTTCGCCAGGACCGGTCAACCGCACGCTCGTCGTATCGCGTTCCATCAATCGCACGCCGAGCAAATCCTCGAGGTCCTTGATCTGCTGACTCAGCGTCGGCGCGGAAAGATGGAGTCGTTCGGCCGCGCGCCGGAAATTCAATTCCTCGGCCACAGCCACGTAATAGCGGAGATGTCGGAGCTCCATGCCTGACTGTTAGTCAAAAACTAACAGCTTGCGAAGAACAAAGTCGTTCCCGGAAAAGCCAGTTGGCGATATTCTCAGGTCAGTCCCGCCCGACCTCTCCTGAATCAATTCACCGCCACTCCCATGATACCCGCCACCACGATTCTCCTGCTCCTCACCCTCTTCGTCGCCCTCGACGATTCAACCGACAGCAGCACCCGTTAAGCCTTTTTTATTTCCCGCCATGCAACTCGATTCTCTCCCCGCGCAAACGCTTCTCGCCACGGCCCGCCAGTCCGGCTCCGCGGTCGAACTGCGCTGCCTCGCATTGCTCGCCCGCGCCTCGGCCGGCATGGCAATCCATGTGGCCATGCAGCGCGATCTCGCCCGCAGCGGACTCACGGAGGCGGGTTTCGGGATTCTGTCGGTACTGCTCGCCCATGACCCGGAATCAGTGCTGCGATCCGACCTCGCGGTCGCCGCCGGACTTTCTCCGATGCGAACCGACGATGCGTTGACCCGCCTCGAGATGTCGCGACTCGTCCAGCGCCATCGCGATGCCGCCGACCGGCGACTCGTGTGGTTGCGTCTCACCAACGGCGGGCGGACGCAGATCACCGACGCCCTTCAACGCTACGTCACCGGAACCGCGCTCATCACCGAGTCGCTCAACGAGCAGGAGGTCGCCGCCTCGATCGGAATTTCCGCCAAGCTCCGCGAAGGCGCCGCCCGCCTCTCCGCGGGCCCAGTGATTTCCACCGCCAACTGATTTTCCCATGAGCCCGTCGCAACCTTCCCTTCGTCCGTATCTGCCGCTGGTCATTGCGCTGGCGCTCGCCACCGGCGGCGAAGTTTTTACGTCGAGCGCCGTCGGTCTCGCGCTGCCAAAAATGGCCGCTCAATTTTCCGCCTCCCCGGACGAAATCAGCTGGGCGGTGACATTTTATTTTGTGGGCTACCTGATCTGCCTGCCGCTCACCGCGTGGTTGTCGGATCTGTTGGGCCAGAAACGCTACGTCGGGTTTTCAATCGCGATTTATATCGCCGCTTCGCTCGGCTGCATGGCCAGTCCGTCCCTCGCCATTTTCCTTGTGATGCGAACCATTCAAGGCGCCGCCGGCGCGTGCTTTGTGGCCCGCGCGATCTTCACCTTCACCAAGGAACTCCGGCCGCCGGTGCTTTTCCGCGCACTCTATATTTTTATCGGCGCATTCTCGCTCCGCGCCTTTGGCCTGCCCTTCGGTGGCTACCTCGTGGAAAATCTTTCGTGGCGCTGGCTGTTCGCGGTGCCGGTGGCGGTGATGGGATTCGGCGCGCTGCCCGCGCTGTTCCTCTCCACGGAAATCTGGCCGCGGCGCACGCAACCCAAAACCGATTTCAGCGGCCTGATTGCGCTCGCTGCGGGCTTCGGCGCGTTTCTGATCCTGCTCTATCGGGGCCAACGCAGCGATTGGTTCGCCTCGCCAGCCATGGTCGTTTTGCTCGCGACCGCAGTCGTCGCCCTCCCGGTTTTCTTCTGGCAACAAAATCGCCCCACCAACCGCCGCAGTCTGATCACGATCGACAGTTTGCGTTACCGCGGCATGGGCGTAGGCGTGACGCTCTCCTTTCTGGCAGGTGTCATGATGGTCGGAGGCATCTATGTGTTGCCGCAATTCCTGTTGCGCGTCGTCGGTTGCAACGCGCAGCTCACGGGCTGGCTGGCGAGTATTGACGCGTTCGGCACGATGGCGGGCCTCGCCCTCGCGGCTTGGACCCTTGGGCGATGGCCGACCCGCTTATTGCTCACCGCGTCCGGCATTGTCTTTACCTCGTCGCTGCTGTTGTTCGCGTTTCGCATCACCTCGGCGACGCCGGTCAATTCCCTTTATTTGCCCCTCGCCCTGCATGGCTTCGGCGTCGGTCTCGCGCTGCCACCGATCGGAATTTTTTCGTTTCGTGCCATGGGAACAAACTTCCAGCACAGCAGCGAAGGCCGCGCGTGGCATTATACGGCCCGCCAACTTGGCGGTGCCGTCGCCCTCGCATTCACCGTTCTGATTCTCGACGTGCGCACCACGGTTCATTCCAGCTGGCTCGACGAGGCGCTCACCAACGTCAACCAGCCACTCGCCCAAACCGTTTCCGCCATCGGTCGCGGGTTGTCGAGTCACGGACTCACACCAGCGCTCGCCGAACCAGCTGCAAAAGTTGTGGTCAGCCGGATCGTCGCACGCGAAGCAACCGTCCTCGCCTTCCAGGATATTTTCCTTTTCACGACCATTTTCGGCGTCGCCGTCAGCGTACTGAGCTTCGGTCTGCCGAAAGCACGCGAAACCGCTCCCGCCAAACCAATCCCGGCGGCGCCCGCCATTTTCACGCCGGTCGCTGCCGGCATATATCCAAAGCTTTAACCCAATCCAAGTCATGAATGCACCATCCGCCAACGCCTCTCTTACTTCGGGAATCAGAACCCCTCTTGCCGCCGAACCCGTTGCACTCCCTTCCGCGCCAGCAGCGCCCAGCGGCCCGTCACGCCGGCCGGTCTTAATGATCGCCGGAGCCGTCGCGCTCATCGTCAGTCTCGCCGCCCTTTGGTATTTTGAGTGTTCGGTCGGTCGCGAATCGACCGACTCGGCTTTCATTGATGGCCACCGCGTCGCCCTTGCCGCGCAAGTTTCCGGTCGGGTCAGCGAGGTCCTCGTCGACGACAATCAATTGGTCAACGCCGGCCAGGTCGTGCTCCGCCTCGACCCCGCCGATTACCAGGTGAAACTGGATCAGGCCGAGGCCGCCCAAGCGCAGGCTAAAAGCGCCCTCGCGCACGCCCGCGCCCAACTTCCCGTCATTGAGGCCGTCGCGCGGCAAGCCGCGGTGCAGGTGACAGTGGCTGAAGCCAACGCGCACAAAACGGCTGACGATCTCCACCGCTATCGCGAGCTCAGCGAAAACGCTGTCTCGCGCCTTGTGCTCGACGCCGCCGTGACCCAGAAAACGGTGAGCAGCGCTCAAGTCGAAGCGTCGCGCGAAGGCGCCGCAGCAGCAGCCGGTCAAATCGCACTCGGCCAAACCGCGATCGCCACCGCCGAAGCCACGGTTCGCGCCGCGACCGCGCAAGTCGCGCAGGCCCGCCTCGCGCTTTCCTATTGCGAGCTGAAGGCACCCATCACCGGTTACATCACCCGAAAAAGTGTCGAACGCGGAAACTTCATCCAAATCGGCCAGCCTGTGCTGAATCTCGTGACCGAAGATCTCTACGTCACCGCCAACTTCAAGGAAACCCAACTGACGCATCTGAGTTCCGGACAGTCGGTCGACATCACCGTCGATACTTTTCCCGGCATCACGTTCAAGGGGCGCGTTGACAGTCGAATGGCCGGCACCGGTTCCACCTTCGCGCTGTTGCCACCCGAAAACGCCACGGGGAATTTCGTGAAGGTCGTGCAGCGTGTACCGGTAAAAATCGTTTTCGACCGCGAGGAAATTCATCGTCTGCCCAAGCTCGCCCTCGGTCTCTCCGTCATCGCGACGGTCAACGTAAGCGAAACTCCCGCGTCCCGCACTGAAACGTCCTCAATCCGTTGAACTCCGATGAACTCGATTTCACTTTTCTTTGGTTCAGCAAACATTCGCGGCGTGGCACTCGTTGCGATGAGTGCACTTCTTCTCTTCACAACGGATGGTTGCACCGTCGGTCCGGATTATCATGCACCCACGCAGGCCATTAAAATGAATGAATGGGGCTCAGCCCAAAACGACCTGAACACGGCCGGCGCAAGTGTCGCAACCGTCCCGACACCCGAGCAATGGTGGACCACTTTCAACGACTCTGAACTCACACACCTCATCGAACGCGCGCTCGCTTCGAGCCCCGACATCACCATCGCCGAACAACGCGTGCGGGAAGCGCGGGCCGGGCTTCGTTCGGTTACGGGGGATCGCGATCCCAAAATCGGCGCAGATGCTGGCGCAATGGAATATCGGCGGACGGGACCATTGAACACGATTTACCGGGAAAGTTATGCGACGTTTCAAACCGGCTTCGACGCCAGCTGGGAGATTGATTTGTGGGGCGGCACTCGCCGCGCTGTCGAATCGGCGGGAGCCACATTGGAAGCGACCCAGGAAGAGATTCACGGCGTCCGCGTGAGTCTCGCCGCGGAAGTCGCGCGCGCCTATGTTGAGTTGCGCGCCGGCCAGCGCCGGCTCGCGATCGCGCACACCAATCTCGCACTGCAACAACGCACGCTCGAGCTCACGCGCGAACGTTTGCGGGCGGGCGTCGCGAGCGACCTCGATGAAGCGCGCGCCAGCGGGCTCGTCGCCAACACTCAGGCGTTGTTGCCGCAACTTGAAGACGGTAACGCGCGCCTCGTGCGCCTGCTCGGTATTTTGCTCGGGGAAGAACCCGGCACGCTCGCTGGTGAGTTCGCCGAAACGCAACCCCTCCCGACTCCGCCAGTCAACGTCGCTGCCGGTCTTCCGGCTGAGTTGCTCCGGCACCGCCCCGACATCCGTGCGGCGGAACGGCGCCTCGCCGCCGCGACTGCGCGAATCGGTGCGGCGCAGGCGCAACTTTATCCCAAACTCGGCCTGACCGGCACGCTCGGTTTTGTGAGCACGCGCAGCGAAAATCTCTTCGATTACTCCAATCGCTATTTCAGCGTCGGGCCTGGTTTGCATTGGAACCTATTTGATGGCGGTCGCGTCCGCGCGCAGATGGAAGCCGAATCCGCGCGAACCGATCGCGCGTTGGCGGAGTACCACAAAACCGTCCTGGCCGCGTTGGCGGACGTGGAAAATTCACTTGGGTCATTCCACGCGGAACAACGTCGCCGCCACGCGCTGAATGAAGCGGCCGATTCTGCGCGCCGTGCGGTGACCACGGCAACGGAGCTCTATCGCCAAGGTGTAACCGATTTTCTGAGTGTCATTGATGCCGAGCGCTCGCTCGCGTCGGCGGAGGACAATCTCGCTCAAAGTGAGCGCGCCGTTTGCATCAATCTCATCGCGTTGTACAAGTCTCTTGGTGGCGGCTGGCAGACCGATCCAGTCGTCGCCATCGCTCAAGTCACCCACTCCTGAAACCATCGCACAACCATTTTCAAATACATCACCATGAATGCCGTCTATCTCACTCAAAAAGCCGGACCCGAATCCTTGATCATTGGCGAACTGCCTATGCCTGTTCCGCAGGCCAACGAAGTCCTTGTCCGGGTTCACGCCACCGCCGCCACGCCCACGGAATTCGAATGGTACCCGACCTTCAACACACGCGCCGGAACGCCGCGACCATTTCCCATTGTTCCCAGTCACGAACTCTCCGGCGTGGTTGCCGCGCTCGGGGCGGGCGGATCGGTGCCGTTGAAAGTCGGCGATGCAGTCTACGGCTTAAACGACTGGTTTGCGAACGGCGCGCTTGCCGACTACTGCATCGCGCCCGCGACTGCACTCGCACCGAAACCCGCCTCACTCACCCACGCCCAAGCGGCCGTTGTTCCAATCTCCGCACTCACCGCGTGGCAGGCGGTCGTCACGCGAGGAATGGTGGAACGCAGTCAACGCGTCCTGATCCACGGTGGCAGCGGCGGCGTGGGTGTTTTCGCCGTACAACTCGCCCGCCTGCGCGGCGCGCACGTCATCGCAACCGCCTCGGCAGCCAACTTGGATTTTGTCCGCTCGCTCGGCGCCGATGAAGTCATCGATTACCGGGCTGCGCGTTTTGAAAGTACCGTACGTGACATGGATTTCGTGCTCGATAGCGTTGGCGGCGAAACGCTGGCGAGATCATGGAACGTCCTGCGACCCGGCGGAACGCTGGTCACGATTGCCGCGCAAAGTGCGGCTGCGAGCGATGCACGGGATCGCGCGGCCTTCATGTTGGTTGAACCCAATCGCGAGCAGCTCGCGGAAATCGCCGGCCTGTTCGGCGAGGGAAAATTACGCGTCTTCGTGGAAGATGAATATCCGCTGGCCGGAGCGATTGCCGGTTATGCCCGCGCCAAAAAAGGCGGTATGCGCGGAAAAGTTGCGTTTCGGATCACCGGATAAGCGTGGCGTTTTCGCCTCTGAAATATCTTCAATTTTATTTCCCCGCGCTCCAGCCGCCATCGATCATGAGGTTGCTGCCAGTGACCATCGCGGATTCGTCGGCGGCAAGGTAGAGCGCGGCCGCGGCAATCTCATCGGCTGTCGCCATGCGGCCGTTCAGCTGCGTTGACGCCATTTCACGATAGGCCTTTTCTGGATCAGGATAGGACGCAATGCGCGCCTGCACGAAGGGCGTTACGACGCGCCCGGGACAGATCGCGTTAAACCTCACGCCGCTATGCGAATGATCCAGCGCGAGCGCCTTGGTCAGGCCGACCACGGCATGTTTCGTCATCGTGTACGCCAGCCGATCGCGCACTGCCAGCACTCCGGCCACGGACGCGAGATTGATCACACTGCCGCTCTTTCGTTCGAGCATGTGCGGGACGAAGGCCTTGCAGAGATTGAACGCTCCTCGGACGTTTACCGCGTAAAGCCGGTCGAGATCGGAAGCAGACGTTTCGGGCAAACCTCCCACGTGGCCGACGCCGGCATTATTGACGAGGACGTCGAGTGACGGAATCCGGCCGGCAAGCGCGAGGCTCGCGGCCGGATCGCTTATGTCCAGTTCGGCAAAATCACCTTGGCCACCGAGGGTTCGAATCGAATCGACCGCGGAACGTCCGGACAATCGATCGATGTCCGCCACCCAGACAAACGCGCCCTGTCGCGCAAAAAGCCGGGCGATGGCCTGGCCGATGCCGGAACCGGCACCAGTGATCAGGGCGGTTTTTTGAGCGAGATTAAACATGACGAAAAAAGCAAAGGTGTGAGGCCACTTCAGAATAAAACCTCCGGTGACATTTGATCAATCAACAACCTTTCGTCATCGAATCCTTCCGGTCACGCCAGTGTTCCCATTCGAAACTGCTGAACCGGGGGTCGTTTTCGCCAAGGATGAATTCCATCGCTGGAAAAAATTGAACCGGATGAAATTTTGGCCTCCGACCGATTTGACGGAGACGGTCACACGCACAGGTTGACCGCATGTCCAATCGTTACTCTGCATCAAAATTAAGGGAAATCAGAGCCTTGGGAAGCCACTATGCGCCCGGGAACAATTATACCAGACAATGGCACCCAATCTATAATATTTCTCCAAAATGCGAGGTGCCGGTCGTGGTGAAAGGGAAAGAGCAGCCGCTGCGCTTGATGCGCTGGGGTACGTGGACCATCGACGGTTTGCTTGCGAATGAATTGGCTGACACGATCGCCACCAAAGCAGCTTGGAAAAGTGCCGTCCAGCATCGCCGTTGCCTCATTCTGGCCGACGGTTTTTTCGAATGGGAGACGATGGGGCCATGGAAATTTGCGCACTACTTCACCGTTACGGTCAGGGACGCATTTCCGATGGCCGGGATCTGGATGCCGGCCAACGACGATCAACCGGAACGCTGCATCATGGTAAGCACCAAGCCCAACGAGCTGGTCGCGACATTCGATGACCGGATGCCCGCAATTCTTTCCGATTGGGACGCGATCGAATGGCTGGGCGATAAACCGCTTCCGCCGGGAGCGATTGGAAGACTTTGCCAACCTTATCCCGCGGAAAAGTTGTCACATTGGGCGAGCCCGCAAACCGTGAGTCGAACCACCTTTCAAGATCCGTCCGCCATTCGTCCGGTGCCGCAGAATCCTTCCAACAATTGACCGGGAGCAAATCCGTTCGGATGGGAACGCCTGGCTCCGGCAATTTGCATAAAACTATTTTCCGCACTCATTCCGTGAATCATGGACGCCACATTTCTCAATGGAGACACCGCGCAAAGGACGGACGAGTTGTTGATCGATGCTTATTCCAATGCCGTATCGGGCGCAGTCGCAGCGGCGCATCCGGCAGTGGTGCACATTGAGGTACAGGGCAACAATACGCCGGGCGGCTCGGGCTCGGGGTTTTTCATTTCGCCGGACGGTTACCTGCTGACCAACAGCCATGTGGTTCACGGCGCAAAGGAGCTGCGGGTATTTCTGGCCGACGGACGGAAACTTGCGGCCACCTTGATTGGCGACGATCCGGAAACCGACCTTGCGGTATTGCGCGTGAGCGCGCACGAACTCGCGCATTTGCAACTGGCCGACAGCGACGCGGTGCGGCCGGGGCAAATTGCCATCGCGATCGGGTCGCCGATGGGCTTTCAGCAGACCGTGACCGCCGGCATCGTCAGTGGACTGGGCCGTTCGTTGCGCGGAGCATCGGGAAGATTGATCGACAACGTGATTCAGACCGATGCCGCGCTCAATCCCGGGAATTCCGGCGGACCGCTCGTTAATACGCGGTCCGAGGTGATCGGCGTTAACACCGCGATCATCCGTCCCGCGCAGGGCATCTGTTTCGCCATCGCGAGCAACACCGCACGCTGGGTGGTGGCATGGTTGATCAAGGACGGACGCATTCGCCGCAGCTTCATCGGCCTCGCCGGGCAAAATGTACCACTCATCAGGAAGGTCGCGCGTTACCATCATCTCACCCAGGAAACCGGTGTGCTGGTGGTGGGAACCGAACCCGGAAGCCCCGCAGACCGCGCTGGTCTGGTCGAGGGAGACATCGTTGTCGCGCTCGACAGTCTGCCGACCACTGCCGTGGACAGTCTGCACAAACTACTTACTGCCGATAGAATTGGGGAACGCGCTATTATCACGTTTCTTCGGGGCGTTGAGCTTCGCCGCCATGCGATTATTCCCTTGGAAACGCCCGCTTTGAAATAATGCGTGAACGCGGGCGTCACTTTTAACGTTTTGTGACGTAGTAGGAACATAAGAAGCTTTTCCAAGTCGGACGTTTCGACCAAGTTACGTGTGCACGTCCAAAGCACTGCGCCTCCCTACTCCCCACCCAGACAATGAAACTGTGCCCCCTTCCAACATTACTCTCCGCCTCGCTTCTGCTTGGCCTGATGCTCGGTGGTTGCGTCGCTCCCGAAGCCACGCAGCACAAGCCTGAAGCAAAAGCGCCCGCTCCTGCGGTTCAAAAGCCGGCGATCCAACCTGTCGCGGCCATGTCCGCGCCGGTGCTACCAGCAATGGCTGCTCCAAAACTGATCGCCCCGCCTCCCCGACCACCGCTCTCGCCGCAAGTCGAAGAGGTCGTCGGCCATCTGACCAATACCGATCAAACCGATACTCTCGCCCACGATATTGTGGACACCACCGGATTTCCAGAAGCCATGGCATCACTCGCACCCGATGCGGCTCCGCCGAAAATCGAACAGGTCGACACCCGCGGTCAACCACCCGCGCGCGGCCTCACCGCCGACGGCGATTCCGTCAACCTCGTCGAACGTGACTGGACCGGCTTGGTGTTGGTGCCGATCAACAAATCCCTTTCCAAAGCCTACACCACCGCCGTCCGCCTGTTAAAGGTGGAAGCACATCCGCTAAAGGACGGCCGCATTCGCGTTTGGATCCGCATGCAAAATGTGGGACACAAATCCCTCCCGTCGGAAATCGCCTGCACCTTTACCATGCGCGGCGATACCCAGCCGATGAGTCCAAACTTCTATGAACTTGAGGTGCCAGCACGCGAATACCGCGACGTGTTTTTCGTTTCTCCGCCAGGATATCTCATCACCTATACGGTTTTGATCAGATCCAATCACCTCGCTCCCGGAGCCGACCGATAAAGTGGCTCGTTCGGAAATTCCCGGGCGTGCGCGCTTCAGCCGCATGCCGTTTCTTTGTTCACTCTCCCGGCGAAAATATGACGCGCCGGGCTGGCGGAAGTAAGTCGACGCCCACCACGAAACGATGGGGCCATTTAGAACGGGCGACAGGCCGATAGGAAAGCGGTGACGGTCGTCGCCGTAACCAACAGGAAAAACAGTACGTAAACCTGAAACCGGATGAGGGGTTGATTCATGACGGATGGCGCGATTGGCAGTGAAGCGCAGATCGGAAAAGCCAAATGGGAACTTCGTGGGAGAATTCCAGTTGATGATTCTCGGTTGGCCAAAAAAAACGCCGCCTATTCGATCTCCATCGGCCAACGAAAACGGACCGACTTCGCCTGATCGGCACCGTGATCCACTTTGCGCAGGCGGACGAAAATTTCGATTTCCTGAGGAATCCCGCCTGTCACGTAGACGCGGAATTCGATCTGGCGCGGATCAGCGGCGGAAGGTTCAAAATGATATCCCCAGGTAAAGTATGATTTGCCTCTCGCTCCCGCCTCGCGGGCCTTGCCGCGAATCGCCGCGGATCCGAAAGTGCCACCGGCCGTCTGCGTGGACTTTATGCAAATACGCCAATCCCCTGACTCCCGATCTGTTTCCTGATATGCGACAAATGCGTAATCGCAGTTGAGTACGGCATCGTACGCCTCGACGTAACCGAGTGTTTTAAAAATGTGCGCAGCATCGGAAACGGGAGCTTCGATCAGTTGGCGTGGCAGCGTGGCGGGGGACATGGGGCGCGCGGATTAAATGAATCGTTGCCGCCACCCTAGTAGGAATCCTGCGCGACGACAATTGACCGAAATGCCACGGTCACATGGCTACCCCATCGCCATCGGAGGAAGGGGCGAGGCTGCCACGGTCATGCGAAGTCCGGGAGGTTTCCGGTAAAACAGACGGAAAATTCCCGTGGGTTTCCCTCCCTACGATTCCTCGAAAAAACCGCTTCCGCACCGGCCGCTCTGCATTTCGCTCCCGTCCGCGCGGGAACTGACCTTTGGCCGGGACTACTATACGGTGTATGAAAACATCGAAAAAAATTCCCGTCCGTTGCGCTGCTGTTTTGGTGGCGACAACACTCTTCTCCACGCTTTCGGCCGAAACCGCCGCATTGCCCAATTCCCCCTCCCCGAGCATTGCTGCGCGCGATGACATGTCGTCGAAGGTTTCCCACTCCGACCGCTCCTTTCTCGAAAAAGCCGCCAAGGGCGGAATGAAGGAAGTCGAAATTTCACAAGTTGTGGAGGGTCGCGTGATGGATCCCCAGGTAAAGAACTTTGCCCAAATGATGGTGACCGATCACATGGCCGCCAACACCGAGCTCGCTTCCTTGGCCGCGCAAAAAGGCGTCACCCTTCCCAAGGAGAGCACGAAGGCCAGTGAAAAATGGGCCAAGAAGGATAAGGACATCGACAAGGACTATGTGAAAGAAATGAAGGAGGACCACGAGGACACCGTGAAACTCTTCGAGAAAGGTGCGCAGTCGGACGATCCAGATATCGCCGCGTTTGCCCGCAAAACACTGCCCACCCTCCAGCACCATCTCGCTGTGATCAGCGGAATCGAACAGTCGATGAAATGAACATCGGACTGAAAAATTAAAGAAATTTTGATTGTCGTCCAGCGGAGCCGATCCGGCTCCGCTTTTTTATTCAACGAGATCATGTCGCAGTCGCGATTTGTTTTTGAAGGGCAGCGACCCCGCGGCGGTTAGTCACTAAGTTATCGCAACCGCCAAGCGCCCTTCTCAGCGCGCGGTCAATTCCGCGAAATGTTCGCGACGGTCGTCGACGAGCGCGATTGTCACGCCGGGCTGGCGTTGGCCATCGAGGGTGAGGAATCCATCGGCGGAATCGTCCGTGATGCGGGTGATCGTGATGTGATAAATCGTTTCGCGGAAGCGATAGTGAACCTTGTAAGACGGCCATTCCGAACGAAGCCGGGGCGTCAACCGCAGTTGATCGCCCTCGCGATTAACGCCGAGCAGCGTCTCCACGATGAGCCGATAAAGCCAGCCGGCGGAACCCGTGTACCAAGTCCAGCCGCCGCGGCCCACGTGCGGGGCCACGGCGTAAACGTCGGCAGCGACCACATAAGGCTCGACCTTGTATACGGCGATTTGTTGAGCGGTCGCCCCGTGATTAACGGGATTGAGCAAGTTAAATAATTCCCATGCGCGATTGTTTTCACCCATCATGGCAAACGCCATGACCGTCCAGATCGCGCCGTGCGTGTACTGTCCGCCATTCTCGCGGACGCCGGGAATATAACCCTTGATGTAACCCGGATTCAGATCCGAATGATCGAACGGTGGATCGAACAGTTGAATCAACTGCGACTCGCGGCGGACCAGCTTTTCGTCCACCGCATTCATCGCATGACGCGACCGCAGCGGATCGCCGGCACCGCTGATGATCGACCAGCTTTGCGGCAACGAATCGATTTTGCACTCGGGATTCACCTGCGAGCCCAGCGGTTCACCGTTGTCGAAATACGCCCGGCGATACCAGTCGCCGTCCCACGCGTGGCGCTCGATGTTGCGTTGCAGCTGCGCGGCCTGCGATCCGCAGCGCTCGGCGAAAGCGGCGTCGCCACGACTGCGCGCGATCGCTGAAAATTGCTTCAACACGTCGTAGAGGAAAAAAGCCAGCCAGACGCTTTCGCCGCGACCGTGTTCGCCGATGAGGTTCATGCCGTCGTTCCAATCGCCACATCCGATCAACGGCAATCCGTGCTCGCCAAATTTAAGCCCATTTTCAATCGCCCTGACGCAATGTTGGTAAAGCGTCGCGCTTTCCTCGGACTTCGTCGGCAAATCGTAATAAGCCTCTTCGTCCACCTTGACCGGGCGTCCCTCGATGAACGCGATCTTTTCGTCCAAGACTCCCGTGTCCGCGACGGAGGTCACATAGCGGCACGTGACATATGGCAGCCACAGGTAGTCGTCGGAAAAATGCGTGCGCACGCCGCGATCCGCCGGCGGATGCCACCAGTGTAGCACGTCGCCCTCGCGGAATTGATGTGCCGCCGCCCGCAAAAGGTGCGCGCGGGTGAGCGCCGGTTCAGCGTGAACGAGGGCCATTGTATCCTGAAGTTGGTCGCGGAAACCAAAAGCGCCGCCAGATTGATAAAATCCCGTGCGGCCCCAGATGCGACAGCTCAGCGTTTGATAAAGCAGCCAGCCGTTTGCCATCACGTTCACCGCTGGATCGGGGGTGTCGACGTTAACAGCCCCCAGTGTATGCTTCCAATAGTGCCAGACCTGGTCGAGCGCCGCCTGCGTCGCGCCGGCCCGACGATAGCGATGAATCAGATCGGTCGCGTCCGCCAGCGTGCGGCCCAAACCGAGACGAAAACTGACACGGCGTTCCTCGCCGGCCGGAAGCTCGATCGTCGTCTGGATCGCCCCGCATGGATCGAGCCCCGCGCCCACTTTGCCGGAAAGTCGCGCGCGTTTCAGCGCCGCCGGCTGCGCGAGGCTGCCGTTGCGACCAATAAATTCCTTGCGATCGCACGTGACCGTTCGCGCGGGATCGCTGATGTCGAGAAACGCCACGCGGTCGGAAAACTCCGTGTTGTAACGATTGCGCACGAGCAATGCCCCCGTCTTCAAATCCACCTCGCTCTGCACGTGAAGAAGGTTTTTCGGCCGCAGGTCACCAAGCACCCATTCCCAATATCCCGTCACGGTCAGCCGGCGGGCACGACCGGAAATGTTGCGCAATTTCAAAACGCTGAACTTCACCGACGCGTCGATTGCCACGTAAATCCAGAACTCGGAAAACACGCCATTTTCCGTGTGTTCAAATACGGTATAGCCAAAACCGTGGCGGATGACGTAAGCCGTCGGACCGCGCGCGGGTGCCGGTGTGGGCGACCAGAATTGTCCGGTCTGCTCGTCGCGGATATAAAACGCCTCGCCGCTCGGATCCTGCACGGGGTCGTTGTTCCACGGTGTGAGGCGGAACTCATGGGAGTTCTCCGCCCACGTATAAGCGCCGCCGCTTTCGGAAACCACCGTGCCAAAATGCGGATTGGCGAGAACGTTTACCCACGGCGCGGGTGTCGTCTGGCCGGGACGCAGCGTGATGACATATTCCTGTCCGTCCGCGGTAAACCCGCCGAGGCCATTCTTGAAAATCAACTCCCGCGACGGCAGCTCGGTCGCCCACTCGGGTATCGGCGATTTCGACGGGACGAGCGCCGGGATCGACGGGTCCAGCACATTGCGCCGGTCGAGTTGCTCGACGAGTGTGCCATTTTGATCACTCAACACCACGCGCGCCGCCGATTGGAGAAGAATGCGATCGTCGTGCGAAACCTGTTCGAGCCGGCGGACAAAAATCCCGCCCGGCTTGTCCACCATTTGCGCCTCGATACCAGAGGCAATCAGCGACGTAATCTGTTCGAAAAGCGACTGCCGGTAAACCGATACGTCCTCGATCAGAATCACCAACTCCACGGTCAGACCCTTCGTACGCCAGTACGAGTGCGCCTGCACCAACTGTCGCGCGATTTCCGTCTTCTCCGTTTCGCTCAGACGAAGCAGGACAATCGGTGAATCGCCCGAAATGCCATAACTCCAGAGCCCGCTCTGGCCGCGGCGGTTGGTCACGAGAATTGCGGCCGCGGCGCGCCGTGCGGGATCGGCATAGATCAGCGCGCCCGAAAGCCGTCCGTAAAGCTGGGCCTCACTTTCGGAAATATTGAGATGGCGCAGCGTCACCTGGTTGTGTGTCCAGGCGAGATCGAACGCCCGGTCCGCCATGCGCGTGGTTTGATATTTCTCGACCAACACCTGCACCGCCTCGCGACTTTCGGCGGCACCGAAAATGATCTCGACGACGGCCGTTCCATGAGGCTCGAGCGTGACCGTGCGGCGCAACGAGGCAATCGGGTCGAGCACCGAGCCGGCACTGTTGGACAGCGGCTTATCCGATTGCATCGCCGCCGGGCGGGTCAGGTTGCCGCCGCGCCCGGTGAAGCGTGAACGATCCGTTTCGCAGGAAATCTCGCCGAGAGCGGTTCCCTGCCCCACCATCAGATGAAAGAGAAACGGCGGACGTTCGTCCTTCGACCGGGCACGGCGGGTACACACCACCGCGGAGGAAGCGGGCACGAATTCCGTCTGCACGAAAAGGTTGCTGAACGCCGGATGCGCCGCGTCGGCCCCGGCGCTCGCGAGCACCACTTCGGCATAAGTGGTGAGTTCGATGACACGCTTGGAGTGCGACTGGTTCGTAAACGTGATTCGACGCAACTCGACGTCATCCTCCGGTGAAACGCAGATCTGGGTGTGTACTTCCAGGCCATTTTGTTGATGGCGAAACTCCGCCCGCGCCTGCGTGAAGATGGTCTCGCTGCCCTTTGCCGCCCGCATTACCGGCTGATAAGTATTCGACCAAATCTCGCCACTCGCCGTGTCGCGGAGGTAAACAAACGCACCCCAGCAATCGCGCGTGGCGTCCTCGCGCCAGCGGGTCAGCGCGAGATCGCGCCAGCGACTGTATCCGCCACCAGAACTGCTGATCATGACGTGATAGCGGCCATTCGAAAGAAGATGAATCTCGGGCGTGCGCGGCGTCGGGTTTGTGATGACGCGCATGATGCTCTCGCCGTCGCCGGAAAGCGTGCGTGATTCCTCCATTTCCAAATCCCCGGAGAAAACGTTCGCCGCCGTGCGCGGCACGCGTTCCTGCAGGAGAAGTTCCGTTGCCTTGAGCAGCGGCGACGCCATGAAACGGCGCGGCATCGGCCGGTCACGCAGGAGATTCACGAGCGAAAGCAGACTCATGCCCTGGTGATGTGACATGTAAGACTGAATCGTCGCACTCAGCTCGTCGGGCGGCAGCCGCGACGGAGTATAATCCACCGCCTCATAAAATCCGTAAGCGCCTTCGCGGCTTTCCTTGGTCAATCGCTCCAGGTTTTCGCACGCCTCGCGCGGAGCGACCATCAATGCCAGCGCCGTGGCGTAGGGTGCAATCACGAGATCGTCCGCCAGCCCGCGTTTCAGCCCCAATCCCGGCACCCCAAAGGCGCGGTATTGATAATTCAGCTGAACATCCGTGCGGTTGTAGCCCGACTCCGAAATGCCCCACGGAATTCCTCGCGCCTCACCGTACGAGATCTGGCGGCGGACAACCGCCCGATATGTTTGGTCGAGCAACGTGTTTTCGTAGCTGGGCATGACCAACAACGGCATGAGGTACTCGAACATCGAGCCGCTCCACGAAACCAGGAGCGGTTCGCCTTCCGATGCCACGAGCAGGCGGCCGAGCGAAAACCAATGGTCCTGCGCCACCTGGCCCTGCGCGATGGCCACATAGCTGCCGAGGCGCGCTTCCGAAGCGAGCAGATCGAAGAAACTCGCGTCAAGCCGGCGGTCCGTGACGTTGTAGCCGATCGAGAAAAGATCACGGGATGGATCGAGCAGGAAACGAAAATCCATTACCGACAACCCGTCGCTCTCGCTGGCCAGCAGCTCCAGCGAGTGCATGCGCCGGGTCGCGCGCCCGGCCGCCTCGCGCAGGCTTTGGGCAAGTTCGGTGAGATTTTTCCGCTGCTCGCGTTTTCCCGCCTCCGCTTCCCCCGGGGAGTTCTGCAAGATCCCATCGATCACCGGACAAAGCGAATCCGCCAGACCGGCGACTTCGCGCAAGGTCGGGATTTGATCAAGCGTGGCGATTTTGTTGGCAAGGTCGCCAGTGGGGCTCAAAACCCGCTCGGTGATGCGCAGCCAGGGCGCGAGGAAAAGCAGTTCCGCGAGCTGTTCGTCGCAGTCGCGTTTGAAAATCTGCGCCCACTGCTTCAAGGACTCGTCCCCGTGCGCCAGCGCAACGGCGAGCTGGCCCGCGCGACTCGTCACGCCTTCGAGCAATGCGAAGGCCGTCGGCAAGGTTTCCGGCGACTTCGCCAGGTCCGCATCGAGCTGGGTCAGCGTCGGATTGGATCCCGCAATCGTCCGCATCACCGACAGGGTGTCGCGCAGTCCCGCAAATACCTGCGCCGTGAAAATTTTCTCGTTGGGTATCTCGCGCAGACCGGCCGCGAGCGTCAGCAGATGGCCCGCAAAATTTCCGCTGTCCACACTCGACACATAAAGCGGCAGCAACGGCTGCAAGCTGCGTGTGTCGTACCAGTTGTAGAAATGTCCCCGGTGTTTCTCCAGTTTGCGCAGCGTGGCGAAGGTGTTTTCGGTTCGCGCAATTACGAGGCCGGCCGGCAGATAACCGAAGTCGCGCGCCGCGAGGTTCGCGAGCAGCGCGAGGCCGATATTGGTCGGTGACGTTCGGGAAGCGATAATGGGCGTTGGCGATTCCTGGAAATTATCCGGCGGCAACCAGTTTTCGCGCGCCGTCACAAATGTATCGAAAAAATGCCACGTCTTCCGCGCCGTCTGGCGGAGAAAATTTAATTGGTGCATTGTCAGATCTGGCGCTGGCGAGTCGATCGGCTGGCTGATCCACCACGCAATCCACGGGGCCGCGAGCCAGACGCCAAGCAAGGGCAACGCCACCGGCACTTGCCCGGGTTCACGAAGCACAAGGAGAACGCCGGTCACCAACGCGACGAACGGCGCAAACCACATCGTCCCGAAAAAACCCGCGAGATCGGTGCGCGCCGTGCGCTCCGAATCGCTCGATGTCTGCCATTCCAGCAGCCGCTTGCGCGTGACCAGCAATCGCAGCAGCGTCCGCCCGATCGCGTCGAGACTGATAAATGCATCATACGGCAAAAACACGAGGGTGAGAAAAATCTGCCCCAGTTGCCGCGCCGCGGAACGTCCGGCTCCGTGCAAATGCATTGGCCACGGCAAATCCTTGGGGCGGCGGAACACGTCGACGGCCACGGGCAAAAGTCCGGGCAACGTGACGACAGCCAACACGAGCAGCGTCCCAAACGCTCCATGCGCGGGCAATAACAGCCAGCTGCCGATCAAAAGCAGCATCAGCGCCACCGGCACAAGGCTCCGGCGGAGGTTGTCGAAAATTTTCCACTGCGAAAGCCCCGACAGTGGATTTGTGATGCGGCGCGCATCGGGACCGGGCACGCGCGACAACAGCCATTGCGTGATCTGCCAGTCGCCGCGAATCCACCGGTGACGCCGGTTGATGTCCACGTTGTAGCGGGACGGGTGCTCCTCGTACAATTCGACGTCGCTCACGAGCGCGGAACGCGCGTGGGCCGACTCGAGCAAATCGTGGCTCAACACGGTGTTGTCCGGAAACCGTCCGGTCAGCGCCCGCTCGAATGCATCGACGTCGTAAATTCCCTTTCCGATAAAAGAACCCTCGTGAAAAACATCCTGATAAACATCCGACACTGCGCGGGTATAGGGATCGATGCCGGCGTCGCCGGCGAAAAGCCGCACAAACCACGAGCGACCGGCGCTCGGCAGGCTCACCCCCACGCGTGGCTGCAGGATGCCATAGCCTTCGGTGACAATTCCCCGGACCGGATCGAATTGCGGACGGTTCAGCGGATGCGCGATTGTGCCCACGAGCTGGCGGGCCGCATCGCGCGGCAACTGCGTGTCGGTATCGAGCGTGATGACATATTTGATCGATGGGAGAATCGAAATGTCACCGGCGATTGCGGAAAACCCCGCGCGCGTGCCGCCCCGTAACAGCGCGTTGAATTCGGTGAGTTTGCCGCGCTTGCGTTCGTATCCCATCCACACGCCCTCGCTCGCATTCCAGAGACGCGGCCGGTGAAAAAGGAAAAATCGATCCATCGCGCCACTGCCGTATTTTCCGTTCAACAGCGCAATCCCTTCCTGTGCACGCTGCACCAGGGCGTCGTCGCCTTGCATGATTTCCCGCGGCGCATCGCGAAAATCCGTCAGCAGCGCAAAGTGGAGATTCGTATCGCGGTTCGCGAGATGGTGAATTTCCAGCGTCTCGATCAGCCGGTCCACGCCGGCGAGGTCGCCCAACATCGTCGGCACCGCCACCATGGTCCGGCAGTTCGGCGTGATGCCGGCGGAAAAATCCAGCCGGGGCAGCCGATGCGGTGCGACGAGCAACGTCGAAAGCCAGTTGATCAAAGCCACGCCGAGCTGGCTTGCGCACACCGAAAAAATCAATGCGCAGCAGATCAGTTCCCACCACGGCAGCTCCCATTGCCGTGCGACCCACACAAACCAAGCCGTCGCTGCCAGCGTGAAAAAACTGATGCCGCCTGCATAGAACGTCAGGGGAAACCGTCTCACTCCCCGCGCACCGACGGTGTTCCACTTCATGCGGGCACGAACGGCGCGTTCCAGCTGGCGGCCGCCCTTGTCGATGAGATAATAACCCACGTGGCTCTTGCGGTCGCCACGCCCGTCGCGATTCAGGCTGTCCGCCGCCAGTTCGACCGCGCGCCGCGCCACTTCGATTTCCGTGAGTGAACTGCACCGTGCCAATGCCTCGACCGAGTGACGGTAGCGATCCCGGGTGGCAAAATCCATTTCGCCGTACACCGCCGCGGGATCATTGCGGAGCGTCTGGTCGACCACGCTCAGGGTCTCGACAAATTCCTTCCAGTCCATCGCGCTGAGGAAACGCAGGCTGGCGATGCTGTGACTCACCGAAACCTGGTCAGCCGCCTGGCTCTGGCTTTCAATCTGGACCAGTTGTTCAATCGACTGCCCCTGTTCGCCGAGGCGTTGCTCAAGCCACGTGCGCGCGAGATGCAACACCGGGCTTTGCCGCGACAAGCGCTGGCTGAATTCCGCCACGAACGAGCTCGTCAACGGCAGATCGGATTCCGCCATGTCGGCGACGACGATGATTATGTTAGCGGGACTCTTTTCGGCGACCGTCTGCAAGCGGTCCATCCACAGGTCGGCCAGATCGCGATCCTGCCGGGCGGTGAGCAGGCGTTTCGTGATGCGCTGGAGATTTTCGATCAGGCCAAGGCGCAACATGATTGGAATTGCCCACAATTCGCCGAGTTTAAGCGGCACCACTGACTGATACGCTGAAATAAAAGCGCTGAGCGGCGTGGCGTCGATTTGCGCATCGGCGTGGGAGATCAATTGCAACACGACGTCGTACACCCGCGGCAGACCAGCCGAGGGTCCCTTCCGCAAGCGCGGCAATTCCTTGCTGTAACCCTCGGGCAGATGGCGGCGCGCGAGCTGAATCTGCTCCTCGATCAGATAGAAATTATCCAGCAACCATTCCGCCGCTGGCGTGACTCTTCGGCTCGGATCGACGGCGAGGGTTCCCCGGTTGAATTCGCGAAACACCTGTTCATTTTCGTCCAATCGGTCCAGCAGCCGGTTGGAACTGCCCTTGACGCCGACCTGATGATCGACCGCCAGCACGCGCGCATGGCGGATGAGCTGGTCGACGGTAAACAATTCCGCGCGCAATGGCATTTCGCTCGCGCTCGAGCGCGAGCGTGTTTGCCCAGCTATCCAAGACTGCCAGCGCAACGAAACATTCGACATAGTTTTCCTGGTGTTTTGCTCTCGCGCTCCACACCCAAAGTGTAGACCGGCGTGGACTCATCCAGTTCGCTACAAAATGGTTGCCCTGCCAGCGCGCGGCGAGGGCCGCCGAAAAAATCAGGCAAACCCTGAGAGTGGCATTGCTTGGCTAATTTTCCTCAATAAATCTTGGTGGATGCAACGTCCAACGCCCCATCCCAGCGTACTCGATCTTGCTCGGATGATCGATCATTCGCTGCTTCATCCCACAATGACGGACGAGCAACTGCGCGCCGGCCTCGCGATCGCGCGACGCTGCTCCTGCGCGACCGCATGTGTCAAACCTTACGCCGTGCCGGAAGCGGTCGACGCACTTGCGAGTTCCGGTGTCGGTGTCTGCGCCGTCGCCGGTTTTCCCCATGGGAACAACCACATTGCTCTCAAGGTCGCCGAAGCCGAACGCGCAATCGCCGACGGGGCCGCTGAAATCGACGTCGTCGTCAATATCGGGAAGGTGCTCAGTGGCGATTGGGCTTATGTGGCGGAGGAACTCAAAGCCGTCGCCTCCACCTGCACTTCACGCAACGTGATGCTAAAGGTGATCTTCGAGAATGATTATCTGCAGGACGAGCACATCATCCGCCTCTGTGAACTCTGCACTGGAAACGGTATCGCCTTCGTGAAAACCTCCTCGGGTTACGGTTTCGTCAAGCAAGCCAGCGGTGACTACAATTATCGCGGTGCCACCGATCATCACCTCGCACTCATGCGCCGACACAGCGGGCCGAACGTGCAAATCAAAGCTGCCGGCGGCGTGCGCACGCTCGATGATTTACTGCGGGTGCGCGCGCTTGGAGTTACTCGCATCGGCGCAACTGCCACCGAATCTATCCTCCGGGAAGCCATCCGGCGTAATTTTTCAGGACCGATCCCGCCGAATCTCGCCAGCGGAAACTCCTCCGATGGCGCCGCCCCTGGGTATTAATTATTTCCCCCCGGATTTCAACTGCCGCTTCGTCCGGGGCGCACAACACATGCGTTTTTTTTGCTTTGCGGCGATTCACCTTATGCCCGGTCGCCCTTCAAGACCTGTTCGATTGCGTGGGAAAAATCTGCGATTTCATAAGGCTTGGAAACCATGCCGCGAAATCCGTGAGCTTGATAGTCGGACAAAACAAGATCGTTGGAGTAACCGCTCGAAACGATCGCGCGAACGCCGGGATCGAATTTTAACAGCGCCTCCATCGTCTCCCGTCCGCCCATGCCGCCGGGAATGGTGAGATCGAGAATCACGAGACCGAATGGGTGACCTTCCCGCCATGCGCGTTCGTATTCCCTCACGGTTTCCACGCCATCGCAGGTCGTGGTGACCGCATAACCCATTCGCTTCAGCAGCGTCTCGCCCAAATTCCGAATAGTTTCCTCATCGTCCATGAAGAGAATCGTGGGCCGATGCCCGACCGCCTCCGCCGGTTTGGCATGCACGAGAGGAACGTCTGTCACCGGTGAATCCTCGGCCGCCGGTAACCAGATATTGAAAGTGGTGGACTTTCCAGGAATCGATTCAGCCGAGATGTGGCCAAGATGTTTCTTGATGATCGAATAAACCGTCGCCAACCCCAACCCGTGGCCTTGTTTCTTAGTGGTAAAATAGGGATCGAAAATATGCGGAAGATCCTCCGCTTTTATGCCGGGACCGCGGTCGGAAATGCTCAAGCGCACATAGCGCCCGGGTGCCAATACCTGGTTGAGCTCGGCCCCGACCTGCTCGTTGCGCAGTGAGACCTCAATCAGCCCGCCGCCGGGCATCGCCTGCGTCGCGTTGATCACAATATTCTGCACGACCTGACCGATCTGCCCCTTGTCCACGCTGGCCGGCCAGAGCTCGGCCGGCATGTCGAATTCACAGCGCGTATTCGAGCCGCGCAGTGCAAATTCCGCGACCTCCCGCACCACTTCCGGCAGCAAAACCGCCGCGCGAATCGGTGCGCCGCCCTTGGCAAAGGTCAGCAGCTGTTGCGTGAGATCGCGGGCCCGCAAGGCCGCCAGCTCGGCGCTGCGCAGCGATTTCACCGAATCGGGCGTCAGCTGACTGTCGAGCCGCGTCAGCGCAATATTGCCCATCATGACCGTGAGAAGGTTGTTGAAATCGTGCGCGATGCCCCCGGCAAGCAGGCCGAGCGATTCGATTTTGCCCGCCCGCTGCAATTCCTCCTTCAACCACGATTCGCGGTGTAATTGTTCCCGAATCTGTTCCGTCTGGTCCTGCACGCGCCGCCGCAAAGCTGTCACCCACGCGATGAACACCAACGTCCCCAGCGTAAGCGCCCCCGCCAACGCCATGATCCGGCGGCGCGTCAGCCACGACGGACTTTGCAACACCTTCACGTCGCCCGCCGAACGCAAATAAAGCTGGAACGCCGAAGGTTGGCCATATTCATCGTACTTTACTTCATAAACGCCCGTGAGCGAAAGCTCGCTGCTGTTTTCCATTTTGATCCGGCTGATATCGGTGCCGGTCGTCTCCAGAAACGCTTCAAAAATGACGTTCTCGGTCTGCAAGGTCAGCAGCATGCGGTCGCCCGCAACAGACGTGTCGAGCAAGCGACCTTGAATGGAAACCAACCGTCCATCGTCAGCTACGAGCGGTTCGTTTTGCACGGTAATTGCACGGGGCGCCGGTTCCGCACCCGTCCCTGTTTTCCGATAAACCGCTTCGCGCAAAGCCACCCGTCCACCTTGCCGTCCGAGGAAACCAACCGCCTCGATCCGATCGCCGGGTCGCAAGCGTTCCGTTTCGCGCGAGAAAACGAGCAGATTGTCGTCGCCGTCCTGCAAATAAATCACGTGCCCGGGAATGTGGTACAACACCACACCCGCCACCCGCAACCGCTGACTGAATGACTGCATACTCCCGAATTGCCCCAAGCTGGCCAGTGAACGAAGCGGCACATCGAAACGATCCTTCGGCGCGGGTTCTTCCACCTGCACGTAGGCCGACGACGGCACCAGCAGTTTGATGCCCGTCAGTTTGCGCTGTGCATTCGCGGTGGCCGTACAGACCCCGTGCAGCCGAATCACCGCCCCGACCAGGGCGGAAACATCCTCGGAGGCCGGCAGCACCGCGGTAAAATCTCCCGCGGAAGTCGCAACTTCCAGGTTGTTCCAACCGTCGCGCGCTCGAATTTGCCGGAGATAGCCCCGCATCTCCACCCATTGCGCCTCTTCCGCACCGGTAAGCGCGTGCTCCAGTGAAATCTGATTCGCATGTGGCAACACCGATTCACTAACCTTGTCGAATTTTGACGCGATCACCACGGGGGAAAATTGTCCCATCGCGGTGACGCCGCGGATTTCGAGGTTCCGCCCGGGCGCGCGCAACGCCGAAGAGGATTTTCCCCGCATAATACAAACGCCGCCGCTGGAATCCTGCACGAAAAAGAAAGGCGAATCAGGATTCGACCACGTAACCACACCGGTGATCCAAACAGGCAGCGCGGCCTTCGCTTCCTCCGGCGAAAGTTCCAAAACCTGGGCGGCCACGCGTAACGGTTCCTGCGCGTTCCGTGCGTCCGCAGGATTGGGTGATGGGGTTCCAATTCCCGTCGGCCGAAAAAGTCCATTGGTGAGTTTCCAATCCGTTCCTTCAATGGAAGGATACCCGACCGCTTCGATTTTCTCGTTGATCGCACACGGACGCGTTTGACCCGTCATCACATCGATCTGGCCGGTGCGGTCACGAATCCTCACGAACCGCCCGACTTCCTGGGCCTTGACCTCACCCGCAATGCGAACGAGGCGGTCCGGAGGTATTTTCGGAAGATTCCAGATCGGTTCGACCGGCAGTTTGAATCTCACATCGTCGTCGAGGTGATGGAGCACCTGCATATGCGCCAGGTCAGGCACCATGATTTCGATCGACTCAAGCTGGCCGTCGGGACCGATCTTCGGATTATACACTCCGTCAAGGCGAACGTAGGCGTCGGTTAAATTGGGAATTGGCTTGGTCAGATCCTGCTGCGTCCACGCAATCACGGACCGGCCGTCGATCGAAAGTGTCAGCTCCAACTCGCGCGGTTCAAGTCGCCGGTAGTGATCCACGTATCCCTCAACCGTGACAAATTTGGTGACGAATTTGGGCGCATCGCCGATTCTCCGCCCGACCAGGAGGGGTGTCGGCCAGCCCGGTCCCTCGTCCGTAATCGTCGCGTGCTCAAACGAAATATCCGCGTTCGGTGGGACGAATTCACCGGCGGCCAAAATACGCTGACCGGGATGGAACGGATACGCGTTGTCTCCGTATGGCACGTACGCGCCGACACCCTTCATGTCCTGAATAAAGAGTGCCTTCCACGCCGGATCGAAATACGTGATGTAACACTCCAGTCTGAATCGCTGAGGTTGCGCCTTTTGTTCGGAAGTCAGATCCCAGTATTGTTGGATTGAAGTAATCACTGCGTCCGGGACCGCCGCAGAAACCGGTTCCGCTTCCAGCGCCCTTGCCACCGCGCCCATGCCGCCAACCAGAATAAGGCCCCGCAAAAGCCAAGTGCTGGTCAAAAACACAAGCCACCAATGAACTGGCTTCGCTGAAATCATATTTCCCAAAACGACCGGGAAATGGCCGTGATGAGGCTTCAGGAATCATCGTCAAAAACACCCTCAGTCTAAAGACAATAATCACCCCGGGCCCAAACGGCTTGGAGCCCGTGTCCCGGTAAAATGGAGACCATCAAAATCAGTCGAGATCATCTCAAACCGGAACGATCAACCGCAATCGCTGGTCTAAAAAATATGGAAATTCTTACCGGACCACTACTCGCCCTGGCGCTGCTCGTTATCGGATCGATTCTTATCAAGGCGATCCGCGACCATGCCCGCGGAACCGGAGGAAAGTGGCAGCCGCCAATCCACGAGACACCTGCCGCCGCCGAACCGACGCCAGCGCGATCCGTGACTGCCAGCAAGGCGGAAGCACGAGCGGCACAAAAACACACGCCGCCCGCGTGAGCGCGGTAAGCCGCTCACCAGCCGAGTGCGTGGCGGAAAACCGGTTCGAGTTCCGACGCGATGGCCTCGTGTTCTTTTCCGGTCGGGTGGGTATTTCCCGGAACGCCGGGGTAGTGTTTAAGCGACGCCAGCATAACCTTAGGGTTGTCGACGCGCGCCACAATTTGTTCGAGGTAAAAATGCAACGCACTCCGGCGCGGGCCGCGGCTCGCGTCATTATCAACCATCGGCGAATCCATCACCACGATCACCGCGTCCGGGGCATCGCGACGGACTTTTTCGATGAACTGCACGTACGTGTTCACGAATTCATTCTGGTCCGGAATTCCCTGGCTGAAATCGTTCGTCCCAAGCTGAATTCCAATCGC
The DNA here is from genome assembly GCA_036499685.1 of Lacunisphaera sp. Lineage (GTDB taxonomy): Bacteria > Verrucomicrobiota > Verrucomicrobiia > Opitutales > Opitutaceae > Lacunisphaera. Next base: position 50,075 of record DASYDH010000017.1, read on the forward strand.
GTCCGGCACGTAACGCGAATGATCCCAAACCAACGAAGGGTCGTCGGGCAGCGCCAACTCATAAAACTGCGGCGCATTCCGCGTATCGCGAATGCCCTGCCAATCCCGGATAATTCCGCGACCGCCGTAACTGACGAGCGCGCACTGCGCGCCGAGTCGGCGCGCGAGAACCATGCCGTACGAAAGGCGCGCGTTCGTATTGATCCTCGCCTTCATGTCCCGCCCCGGTTCGTACGCGGTCAATTCCCCGCAAGTCACCGAGTCCCCAATGAACATCAACTTCCGTTTCGACAGCTCGGGCGCGGCCAATAGTTTTCCATCCGGCCCGAATGAAAAGCCCATGATCGCAACCGTGCCCTGCCAGCTTTCGTTGCGTCGCGTGAGCACCACCGAGTGATCCGCTGCTTGCCCGCTCTTCATCACTACGTAATCGCCTTCGCCCTTGTGCAACGTCAGCAGCGTCGGCGCGGCCCGGTCCACGCTCACATCGAAATAAAGATCATCATCCGCAGCAGTCGCTTTCACTGTGAGTGAAGCTCCGTGGAAATTCAAATGCACCGCCACGCCGGGAAATCCGAGGCGCACCGCTTCCGTCGTGTCGACGGCGCTACGGCCTTCGTAAACTATTCCCGGATCATTCGCTTTCACCGTGGTGGTTGTGGCGTCGTTCGCGGCCGATGCAAACGAACTTGTCACGCCGGTTAAGCACGCACCGAAGATGAACAGATGGATGGCAAAATAAAAAGCGGCAGCTGAACGGCGGGGAAGATTCATGTTCATCATTCTGCGAATACCATGAAAACATTCAAGACGAAGCAGCCGGCCTAATGTGACGGACAAAAAATTAACCACAGAAAAATCAGAATACACAGAAAAAACGGACTACAGCCCCCGGCCGCTGAAAGCGGAGTACATAACCAGTCTGCTATTTCCGTGTATTCTGCGTATTCTGTGATGCCTAAATCCGGAAATCGTCCGCTTAAGAAACCAAGGTCGCTTCGAGCGAAATTTCCGTTTTCAACAATTTTGAAATCGGACAACCCGCCTTGGCCTTTGCCGCGATCTCCTGAAACTTTGCATTGTCCGTGCCTGGAACCTTGGCCTTCAATGTCAGTTTGCTTGAGGTGACGGCGAAACCACCGTCGACCTGTTCAATCGTCACCGCAGCGGCCGTTTCCAACTGCGTGGGCTTGAGGCCAGCCTCGGTAAGCATGAGCGAAAGCGCCATGGTGAAACATGCGGCGTGGGCCGCGCCAATCAGTTCCTCAGGGTTGCTGCCCTTCTGTCCTTCAAAGCGGCTGGAAAAGCCATAGGGGTAGGCGTTCAACGCACCGCTTTCGGCGGAAATTGTGCCTTTGCCGTCCTTGATTCCGCCCTGCCATGCCGCCGATCCGTGTCTGGTGATTTTCATGAGTGTATTGATTTTCTATTTTGGTTGAGGCGGACGTTAGGACGTACGCCGGTGAGTGAAGTGTCGTTCGCCATTTCGAGTCAAAATTTCCGACGCAAAACAGGAGCCCAACATAGTAGATTAGTTATGAGGAAGAATCAAAAACTGAAAAACCAGTGCGCTTAAACTTGAATTCCAGAACTCTATTAATCACGAAACCGGACATTTGGCGTTCCTCAGTGTGACAACGACAACGCCAGCAACACATCCCCCGACGGGGGCGAACTGACTTCGTCGACGGAAGCACCGAGCGCGGCGGCCATTGCTTCTACTTGGTCGGCGGGTGCGCCGGCTTGGATGGCGAGCGATTCGGCGGACGGCACATCACCCACCGCCCACGGACGCACGAAAATTCCTGGCGGCAAGGTCGCGGAGATCACGTAAAAACGCCCGCTCGTTGCGTCGTAAAAGCGACTGGTGACCAGCGCGAGCAACCGCGTCGCGAGTTTCCCGGCGTCCGGCCGATGCGTCACACGGGAAAATTCCCTGCAACCAAGGGCCAACGCAGTGTAATCCACCGGTGCGGCGGGAACCGACGAGCCTTTCAAACGGCGCAGGTCGCCATCGGGTGAAAGAAGAAAATCTTTTTTGATCAGATCGAACAACTGCGCGGCCGCCTTGAGATAGCGTGGCTCGTTTAACTGCTCGCCGGCACGGGAAAGTGCGGCGAGCAGCAAGCCGTGGACTCCGGCGGAGGCACTTTGATCGCGCGCCGGGGCCGGGCGCTGGTCGCGTATAGCCAGTAATTTCGCTGACGCCACCGCATCCGCAGAGTCAGAGGTCAGCGTCGCACGCAGCAGATTTTTTCCCTTCAACTTGCCGGAGAGATCGTCGTCCGCCGTGATATTTCCAGCGGGCTCCACGCCGTGGGTCTTCTTGAAGGCGGCGGAATCCGCTCCGAGCGCGGCGTCGATTTCCGCTTCGGTCCACGCGTAATAGCCGGAGTAATCGTCGCCCGTCGCGTCTTCGGCGGCATCAAAGGTTCCGTCTTTGCGCGCGAGTTTTTTGAGCGCGTAATCGAGTGCACCGCGAGCAGCGGGCACGAGATCCTTGCCATTGTCAGCTTTCGCCGCGTCGAGCAACGCCAGCGCGATGCGGGCCTGATCGGTCAGCGTTTTCTGCGGATAAGGCAATCGATAGCGTGCGTCCGTGGCGTAGCGGAAAAAGCCGCCGTCGAGCGAATCGCGCACCGCGCTGGTGGCGAGCGCGTGCAGGGTGAACAACGCGGCGTCACGGTCGGCCGGTGGTTCGCGCAACAGAAAACGCATCAACTCCGGCTCAAGATCTTTCGGGGCGTCGGTGAAGCCGCCATTCGTGGCGTCGAATTGCGCGAGCCACGCGTCGGCCGCAGTTTGAAAACGGGCTTTGGCTTTTTCCGGCGACGATGCCGCCGGGGCGGTGGGTTTGACGGCATTGCCAACTTGCGCGACCGCTTCCTTCGCCCGGGCCCGGCAACCTGCGGCATCGGTGGTCCACGCGGCCTGCGCTTGCTGGAGGATTTTAAGAAAGCTCGATTTACCCCATTCCTCGGTCGGCGGCAGATATGCGGCTCCTTCATACGGCAGCAATTCAGGGGTTAGCCAAATATTCAAGGGCTGGCCCGTGAGCTGTTTCACCTCGCTCAGGTACGTTTGGTAAAGCGCCGCGAGTTCGGTGTGCTCCTCGCGATCGACGAGGATACAGACGAAATTCTTGTTGAGCAGTGCGGCCGTCTCCGCATTCGAAAACGTCTGTCGCGCCATTGCGCGGCTGAGTTCGCTGGACGCCGAACCGATGAAAAGAAAAATCGGCCGCGCCTCGCCTTTGGCCTTCGCAAATGCGGCGTCACCCCATGGCAGCCAGTTCACGGCGCTGTTCTCCTGACTCCGGAGATAAGCGGAGGATTCACCCGCCAGCGGACTGGCCGCGCTGGCCATCAACGCGCACACACTGAAAATTGCAAAGAAAAGAATGGATCGTTTACTCATGAGAAATTTGTCGAGGTGAAGTGAAACGGCACCGGCACGCCGCGAAACGGGTCGGGACAGACCAATCAGCGTACGGAGGGGTCGTTCCACGTCGAGCGCAACTCCGCAGGCGGCAGGCCATCGCCACCCTCTTTATCGCCAGCTTACTCCGCACGGCATTACGGTACAGAGATCTGTTCACGCAATTCGACCGGAATAAGACTCGTGGCCAATTCGCGAAGTCGCGGATCGGCAATTTCCAAACCAAAAGCCTTGGTGAGGACGAGCAAACGATAGAGCGATCCGGTGGTTAAACCACGCAACTTCGATTCGTCCAATTCTGACAGGCATTGCCGGATCTGTTTTTGGGAAAGTTCAATTTGCTTACCTCGTGCCAAAACGATCGCCAGGCTGACTCTGCGGTCCCAAAGCATCGACCGGTCAGCCTTCCGCGCAAGCCGGCTCACCAGCAGATTAATCGACTGCCCAAACTCAGGCGTAACATTCGAAGCCAATTCCACATTGAGCCTGGCCGCTTGAGCTCCTAAATCCGCCGGAAATCGCTTAAGGGCTTCCGCGACCGCCGCCGCCTGATCGAGTTGCCCCATCTCGACGAAGTATTCCGCTATCCGGCTCAATGATGTGGGATCAGATTGATTTTCCACCACCTCAAAAACCAAAACAGATTGATTTTCAAAACCATTGATTTTCGGCATCTGATAGGCCACTGGTCGAAGCCAGTTGGGCAACGCCCAATGGTGCAGTCTATAGATAAAGGAACCCTCTATTTGGCCCAATCCAAGTACCGCGAGTTCGTCGAGATTTGAGTCCCAAGAGGGAACCACAAAATATTTGACCCCGCGACGCTCCACCATCTGAAACGCTTCCTCCGGCGTGGTTGCGCTTACGATTCGGACGACCGCCCCCAAGCCTTCGCGATTTTCCAGATCAAGCGTGCCCAGTCCTTTCATATTCGCATAATAATGGAGCGCGGCAGTTTCCTTTGGGGTCGCCAGAACCACGGCACCCGTAGTTCCCGTATGTTTAGACAGCCAGTGTGAAAGATCCCGATCGATCAGTCCCTCGACCTCTTGTTGGGTGAATGTATTCAACGTCCCGGTGGCCGTCGGGGGAACCAGCTGGAAAACACCCAGACCCACGACAACTGCCATGTAAACAGCCCATGCCCAACGGTAGTAAATTTTTCTACCTGCGTCCGCCGTTGCAACGGTGATCGAAATCAGGAGCGCAAGACTAACCACATCAAGATTGTTCCACCAACTCAACCGGCTAACTGCCAGACTCAACACCACCACAACTGTACCAAGAGCGATCGACACCATCATTCGCTGAAGGATACGCGTCTCCCGATGGACTAAAATCCACGTCGCGGGCAAAATTGGAAGCAGTACCACTAGTGTCGACCAGACCTTTCCCGTAAATCCGTCGCGAATCAGCCAAGCGCCCAAACTCGTGGCAATGGCGCCATCCGGCAAATTCGTCAGTCGATGCGATGAAAGATCCGCCGCAAGAAACCCCGGGGTGGATGACAGCCAGACCGCAATGGGTAGTGCACTGATCGCAAGAATTCCGAACGTGGCGAGCAGGATTGGACGTAGTTTCCAAAACGGCTTTTTCCCATGAACAGAATTTTCCAATTGGGTCAAAATTTCTCCCATGCCCAGCCACCCCAGGCCAAAAACCGGATGAACCGACCGAAGGTTCCATTCCCCCAGATTCCCGGGAAAATATTCCAGCAAATAGGTCACAAAGATCGTTCCTGAAATCCCCAACGCCCAGGTTCTCCAAGGCAACCTTGTGCCGGATTTGCCGGAAAAAACCGCGACGCAATTGAAAGTCAAGGCTCCCAAAGTAATGCCAAAAAGCACGGGTGTTTCTGCGCTCACGCTGATCCAGGAGCCCAACCCGGCGACAACGCCTGCAATAAAAAACCAGCCACTGGGGCCGAAACGGGAATCAGGGGTGGAATCTTCTTTGGGTTGTTCCCTGCCGTCGGGAACGGACGCAATCCCCGTTAGCAGCAACAAAACCGACCACAATCCCAACGCCTGCGCCACACCGTCATCGCTCGGTGCGCCGGGAAGAAATCCGCCGCCAAAAGGAAAACTTCCAACTAATCCCACTGCCACCAGTCCGGCCGCAAATCCGCCGAATTTCCATCTCACAAAAAACACCGTTCCAACCAGCAATAAAAGATGCAGGACGGGATCAGCATACAACGCCATTCGTTCCGTCGCCGCTCCCACCGGCCGGCCGGATAGGTGATGATCAAACCAGCCCAGTATTCCCAGCCACCAGCGATAAGGCGATGCATCACCCACCTCGCGACCGAAAGGCGCATTTTCGTAGTCGATGTGCCGCACCCGCCATTGACCTTGCGCGATCATCTGTTGGGTCTGGGCAATCCAATTGTAGCTTTTGTAATTGTGCTCCGGCACAATCAACTCCCTGGTCCCGTCTTTAAATCCAGTCGAAGAAGTCTCGTCGAGTCGCGGCGATTCCTGCGCGGTGGCCGTCGCCCGCTCCACGTGTTGTATTCGTATCCAATTCGTCCATACGAGAAATCCAACTGCAGCCAGAAGCACCAGGGACCAAGCAGTGGGGATGATCTGAAAGGGGACTTTGGCTCGGCTCATTTACTCAAACATAGCTTGGTGCGTGGAATGGATTTTCGCCTGAATTCACCGGGAAAAGAAAAAGTAAAATCGAAATTTTCCCAGCGGCCAGCCTTATGTTGACTATAAACTGAAGAACCCGTGATCTGGCTCCGGAGTTTTGCAATCCGATGCACTTATGTCTCGTCACGAATCACACGCCGGCTGTCGCCGATTTTTGGTACATTGTTTGCTCATTGCCTCATTAGGATTGGTTGGGAGAGCGGAGGAACCGGTGGGATTGGCGGAGAAACCCCTGCTGGCCCTGCCGGCGAAGCAAGCGCCGACGCTGTTTGTCCCCGTGCCACCCGGAGACTCGGGGATTGTCACGGAAAACAACTACGCGGATCCCAAGATGTGGGGGCCACTCTATCAAGAATTTCTTTTTGGTGCGATTGGCACCGGGGTGGCGATAGGGGATTTCGACGGGGACGGGCGGCCGGATATTTTTGTGGTCAGCAAAACCGAGAGTTGCCGGCTTTTCCGCAACCTCGGTGGTTATAAATTCGAGGACGTCACCGAACGGGCCGGGGTCGGCGACCACGGTGACGCGGCCAAAATCTGGAAGCAGGGTGCGACGTTTGTCGACGTGAACAATGACGGCCTGCTCGATCTCTACGTCTGCCGGTTCAACGCCCCCAATCTGCTCTATATCAACCAAGGCAACGGCACCTTCAAGGAATCCGCCCACGCCTTCGGCCTCGATGTCTCCGACGCCAGCGGCATGGCCGCTTTTTGCGATTACGACCGCGACGGCTGGCTCGACCTTTATATTGCCACTAATCTTCTGGACACCACCAAACATCCCAACGGCCAACGTGGCTATCTTCTCCACAACAATCGGGACGGCACCTTTACCAACGTCACTGATCGAGCCGGCGTCGAGGGTGAATCTGAATCCCATTCCGCCACCTGGTGGGATTACGACAACGATGGCTGGCCCGATCTCTATGTCGCCAACGATTACGGTGTTTCCGACAAGCTCTATCACAACAATCGCGACGGGACTTTCACCGACCGGTTGGGCGGGGTTGCCCCGCACACCTCCTTTTCCTCGATGGGTGCGGATTTGGGCGATGTAAACAACGACGGGCTCATCGACTTCCTCGTCGCCGACATGGCCTTCACCTCCCACGAGGATGACCAACGGGGTCCAGCGGTGGAGCGGGGCAAAAATTTGGATCCATTGGCTAATTCCATTTCCTCACCCAAATACCATCGCAACGCGCTCCTATTAAATACGGGCACCGGACGCATGCAGGAAGCGGCGACACTGGCGGGAATCGAAGCCACCAACTGGACTTGGTCGGTCCGGCTGGAAGACCTCGATAACGATGGTCGCCTCGATCTCTTCGTGGCAAATGGCATGAACGCAGAGGAGAATACCGACGTAAATACCCGCATGATGAATGCGGAGACGACAGCGGAGCGGATCCGGATCATGCATGCGAGTCCGGTGTTGGCGGAGGCGAACCTTGGTTTCCGCAATTTGGGTGATCTGCGATTCGAGGATGTGAGTGCCGCCTGGGGGCTTGACCAAAAGGGCGTGAGTT
>DASYDH010000018.1:0-79145 GCA_036499685.1 Lacunisphaera sp.
TTCATCAACAAGGTGACCTTCAACCTCGGCCTGTGGAGTTCCATCCACTCGCATGTCCAGCCCCAGCCGACGACCTCCACGACGCAGGCTTGGTACGAGTTTGACTACACGCCCGGCATCGCGATCACCTTCGCCAAGAACTTCACGCTCACCGCGAGCTACTTCGAGTTCGACAGCCCCGCGGACGCCTTCAACACGGCCCGCAGCATCAACTTCAACCTCGCGTATGATGACACGGATCTGCTCGGCGCCTTCGCCTTGCACCCGCACTTCACCTACCTGCACGAGTTGAGCGCTCCTGGTCCGGCCGGCCTCGGCCTGGATGGCGACTACTACGAAATCGGCCTCGCCCCGAGCCACACCTTCGGACCGGTGACCTTCACCGTGCCGCTCACGGTCGGCCTCGGCAGCAACAACTTCTACGCTGGCGACACCTACGGATACTTCTCCGCCGGTCTCCAGGCGTCGATCCCGATCGCGTTCATCCCTGAATGCTACGGCAAGTGGACGTTCTCGGGTGGCTACACCTACTACAACCTGGGCGACAACGTGGCAACCGCCACGGCCACTGGGCACCACACCCAGCATGTGCTCCAGGGCGCCATCGGCTTGACCTTCTAAAGTCAGCCCTGTCGGTCTCTCTTGCGGCTCCTCCGGGCTTCGGCCCGGAGGAGTCCGTGAGGCCCAAACAGAGACGCGCGCCAGCGCGCCGGGCCTCAAAAACCAGTTCTTTTTCGGTCACACGGCTGATCCAACTCTGGGTCTTCGCCTTTCCGCTTCGGCCAGCGCTTCCCCTCTCCAACCCGCGCTGTCCAGGCTCCCCTGTTTGGTGTTTCTTCTCGCAAGAGCAGAGCCACTACCAACCACACACCAAACAAATGAAACTTCTCAAATCACTCGGTCTTGCCCTCCTTCTTGGGCTGACCTCCCTCAGCCTTTCCGTTCGCGCGGAAGACACCGTCAAAGTCGGTGTCCTGCATTCGCTCAGCGGCACGATGGCCATCTCGGAAACTTCGCTCCGCGACATCCTGCTTTTCACCTTCGACGAAATCAACGCCAAGGGCGGCGTCATGGGAAAAAAGATTGTTCCCGTGATCGTTGATCCCGGTTCGGACTGGCCGACGTTTGCTGAAAAATCGAAACAGCTCTTGGAAGTCGACAAAGTCGCGGTGGTCTTCGGCTGCTGGACGTCAGTGAGCCGCAAGTCTGCGCTTCCCGTTTTCGAAAAGGACAACGGTCTGCTCTTCTACCCGGTGCAATATGAAGGCGAGGAAGAAAGCCAGAACGTTTGCTACACGGCTGAAGCCGTCAACCAGCAGGCGATCCCGGCCGTGGACTACCTCCTCGCGCAAGGTAAGAAGAAATTCTACCTCCTCGGTACCGACTACGTCTATCCGAAGACGACAAACTTGGTACTGTTGGAATATCTTCGCAGCAAGGGCGTGCCGCTGGAAGATATCGGTGGCGGATTCGACAAGGATAGCTCCGGCAAGATCACAAACGCCGGCAAATACACGCCATTCGGTCACAAGGATTACCAGCAGATTGTTGCTGAGATCAAAGATTTCGCCGCCGGCGGCGACGCTTGCGTCGTGAGCACACTCAATGGCGACACCAATCCGCCGTTCTTCAAGGAATACGCGGCTGCCGGCCTTACCGCCGACACCTGCCCGGTGGTTTCCTTCTCGATTGCCGAGGACGAATTCCGCAGCTTGCCGGCCAAGGATCTGGTCGGTCAGCTCGGTTGCTGGACCTACTTCCAGTCCATCAATACTCCGGAAAACAAGAAGTTCCTCGCTGACTTCCAAAAGTGGCTGAAACACACCAAAGCCGATGGCGTGGTGAAGGAAGGCCGCGTGGTGGACTCTCCAATGGTGCTCAGCTACGACGGCGTTTACCTGTGGAAGGCCTGCGTGGAAAAAGCCGGCAGCTTCGATGTGGACAAAGTCCGTGCTGCTTGGAAATCAGGTGTTTCGTTTGATGGTCCTGGCGGCAAGGTTACGAGCCAACCCAACATGCATCTCACGAAGACCGTTTACATCGGCGAGAGCAAGGCGGACGGACAATTCAAAATCCTGAAATCTTTCGCCAATGTTTACGGCGAGCCGCACCTGAAAGGCACCTTCAAGCCCATGGAGTAATCGTTCCACCGGTTGTCTGGTTTTGGTCGGATTTCCCGACTCAATCACACGCAAGGGCGGCTCCGTCGGGACCGCCCTTCTTTTTTTAAAAAATTAATATCGATGCCACTTTGCGAAGGTGATCGGCACTCCGCCTGCTAAGTTACGTTTTCACACCGATTCGATCCACGACGCATCAACCTCATGGTTTGGAAAAAAATCCTCCGCCCCTATCTCTGTACCGTTTGTTTGTTCGTGGGCCTTGTGGTCGATGCCGGAGCAAAAGCCGTTGCGCCCAAGGATGCGCGCGCCGTCATCGTCCGGGCCATCCTGGCCACCGACAACGGCCGGAAGCGCGAGCTGATCACTTCCCTTGCGGGGCAGGGCGACGAGGCAATCCGGGAACTGTTCATCGCGTGGCGGCAGGACGGTCTTTTTATTTATACCCGTGATGAAGGGGAGAAAATTCCAGTCGAGCTAACCGGCGACAGGGATGCCGACGGGACGCAGTCCGCGCTCCGGGTGGACGATGGCAAAATTTTGAAGGATTTTGCCGGCAATCCGCTGCGTTTGGATGCGACCCAGTTGGTCGCAGTGGAACACGACGCGGCCCTCCGACGCGCGATGAAAGCGGTGGTCGATCTGCTCGATCTCGGCTCGCCTGACCTTTCCAAGCGACTGCGGGCGATTCAGACGATCGGTTTTGCCCAGAAATCCGAAAGTCTGCCGGTGCTCGAAGCGCGGCAGGAGATCGAAACGGATGAAAACGCCAAGGTGGCGCTTCGGCTTTCCCTCGCCTTGATTCAGCTCGCTGATCGCGATGACTCCGTAAAAATAAAGGCGCTTTCCGATCTCGCCGTGCTGCACAGCTCGGCGAGTTACGATCTGATCAAGGCCACCCGCGCGAAGGCGGTGCTCGCGGCGAAGCCGGCCGTAGTGACCGCTGCGACCAAGGCGCTCGCCGCCATCGACCAGCACAAATCGGTCGTCAATTTCTTCGGCACGCTCTTTCGCGGCCTGAGCGCCGGAAGCATTTTGCTCGTCGTATCGCTGGGCCTTGCGATCACATTTGGCTTGATGGGAGTCATCAATATGGCCCACGGCGAAATGATCACGGTGGGCGCATATGCCACCTACATCACGCAAAATGTTTTCGAGGATGGAATGCATTTCACACTGCCATTTATCAAGGTGGCCGTTCATCTGCCCGGGCTTCACCTGACAGGCTGGGCGCATCAGCTTTATTTTATTGCGGCGATACCAATCGGATTTTTGAGCGCAGCGCTGGTCGGGATTCTGCTCGAACGAAGCGTGATTCGTTTTCTGTACCGCCGGCCGTTGGAAAGTCTGCTGGCGACATTTGGCGTGTCGTTGATTTTGCAGCAGCTGTTCAAGCTTACTTTTGGATCCAACAACGTGAATGTCGACAGCCCCGTTTACTTGAGCAGCAATTGGACGCTATATGACATCACGTTCGATTGGAGCCGGATTTTTGTCATTGGTTTTGCCGGGGTGATTGTCCTGGGTGTTTGGCTGGCGCTGACCAAGACATCGCTGGGTTTGCTCATCCGGTGTGTGATGCAAAACCGCCTGATGGCATCGTGCATGGGTGTGCGCACGGAACGGGTGAACATGCTCACCTTTGGGCTGGGAAGCGGACTGGCCGGACTGGCCGGGGTGTTTGTGACCCAGCTTGGAACGGTCGGGCCTTCAATGGGGCAGGATTATATTGTCGATAGTTTCATGACGGTGGTCGTCGGCGGAATCGGCAGTATTTTTGGAACGGTGGTGAGTGCGCTCGGAATTGGTCTCGCCGACCAGTCGCTCCAACAGATTCTTCTCAATCCGGTCTTGGGAAAGATTCTCGTGCTGTTGGCGATCATTCTCTTTCTGCAGTGGCGCCCGACTGGCCTCTTCGCGGCTCGCAGCCGTAATCTCGACTAGGAAATTTATCCCAGCCCGGCGTCATCCGCATGAGTTTACCCGTGAATCCCCGCTCCTATTTTCCCAGCCGCCATCTGGAATTCACCGTGATCGGCGTCTTCCTCGTGTTGCTCACGATCGTGTTCCCGTTTCTGAATGCGCACGGAATAATCAGTGACTACACGATTACGCTGTGGGGAAAATATCTCTGCTATGCGTTGCTTGCCATCTCCGTGGACATTCTTTGGGGCTATACAGGTCTATTGAGTTTGGGGCAGGCGTTGTTTTTCAGTTTGGGCGGATACATGCTCGGCATGTATCTCATGCTCCAGATCGGGATGCTCGGGAGTTACGCCAAAGCCGGACAGAATCCGGCTGGCCTGCCGGACTTCATGGTGTTTCTTGGCCATACCTATCTTCCGGCGTTCTGGCGGCCGTTCCAATCGTTTGGCTTTTCGATCGCCATGGTGTTTGTCATCCCGGGATTTCTCGCGTTTCTTTTTGGTTTCCTGGCGTTCCGCTCGCGCATCAAGGGAGTGTACTTTGCCATTCTCACCCAGGCCCTGACCTATGGAGCAGCGCTCATGTTTTTCCGCAACGATTTCACCATGGGTGGAAATAATGGGTTTACCGATTTCAAATTCATCCTCGGCCATTCACTGGTGGACAATGTCACTGGTCCGGAGACGATGCGGGGATTGTTCGTCGCCAGTTCGGTGACCTTGTTCTTGGTTTGCCTCTTCTGTCACTGGCTAAATGGGACCAAGTTCGGAATGGTGCGGCAGGCGATTCGGGATGGGGAGAATCGTGTGCTCTTCAGTGGTTACGCCACGGCCAACTTCAAACTGTTCGTCTTTGTCGTGGCGGCTTTCATTGCCGCAGTGGGTGGTGCGCTGTTCGTGCCTCAGGCGGGAATCATCAATCCGGACCAAATGACGCCGGACAAATCTATTGAGGCGGTGGTGTGGGTCGCGGTGGGTGGTCGTGGCACTCTCGTCGGGCCGATCATCGGCGCGATCGCAATTAACGCACTCCGCAGTTGGGCCACACGAGCCTATCCTGATTCGTGGCTCATTATCCTCGGGTTGATTTTTCTAATCGTGGTGCTTTTTCTCCCGGGTGGGATCGTCAGCCTTCCGGAAAAGTTCAACGCTTGGCGTAATCGTAGTCGCAAGCCGTCCGAACCCGTGGTTGCCCGAACATGAGTCATCCCATTCTAACGGTCGAGGACGTCTCGAAGTCGTACGATGGTTTCAAGGCCATCACCGATCTTACCTTTTATCTTTTCGAAGGGGAATTGCGCACGGTCATCGGTCCGAATGGGGCTGGGAAATCCACCTTTTTCGACCTCATCACCGGGCGTGCGAAACCGGACAAGGGGAAAATCGAATTCGGTTTCGATCCACTTTCCCGCGACCTCACCGCGTTGAACGAATACGAAATCAACCGCCTCGGCATAGGGCGCAAATTTCAAACGCCGAGTGTCTACATCGAACACACCGTTTGGGACAATCTTGTGCTTTCGCTCAAAGGTCCGCGCGGAGTTTTCGCGTCATTGTTCAAGCGACAGTCCTCCACCGATCGTGATCGGATTGACGAGCTGCTTAAACTCATCCGCCTCGACGCCAAACGCGACTGGAAGGCCGGACTGCTCGCGCATGGTGAAAAACAGTGGCTGGAAATCGGCATGCTGCTTGCGCAGGATCCGAAGGTCTTGCTGGTGGACGAACCCGCCGCCGGCATGTCCGACGAGGAGACGCACCGCACGGGCGAGTTGCTCATTAGTCTTGCCGGCAAACACAGCATCATCGTCATCGAACACGATATGACTTTCGTCAAACAGATCGCCCGCGACAATCCCGTCACTGTGCTTCACCAAGGCCATGTCCTCTGCGAGGGAAAGTTTGAGGAAGTCCAATCCAACCCGAAGGTCCGTGAGGTCTACCTCGGCCGCGGAAAACACGGCACCCGATGAGCGCACTCCTCCAAGTTTCCGCAGTTGAAACCGATATCGGTGGTTCCCGTATTCTGCGGGGGGTTAATCTCGAGGTGAATTCCGGCGAAGTCGTGGCGCTCATAGGCCGCAATGGCGTGGGCAAAACGACGACGCTGAAATCCATCACTGGCGTCCTGCCCGTGCGTATGGGCTCGATCGTTTTTAATGGCCAGCGCATCGATCAACTACCCATCGACGTGCGGGCTCGGGCTGGGATCGGCTACGTGCCTCAAGGCCGCGATATTTTTCCGCACATGACGATTGAGGAAAATCTTCATGTCGGCCTCGTCGTCCACGGGCGGCGCGGTGCCGAGGCGAAACGGATGCTTGATCGAGTCTACCAGTTGTTCCCCGTGCTGAAGGAAATGCTTTCGCGCAAAGGTGGCGTGCTTTCCGGCGGGCAGCAGCAGCAACTTGCCATTGGACGCGCTTTGCTGACCAACCCCAAGCTTCTGATCCTCGACGAACCGACGGAGGGCATTCAACCCTCGATTATCGACCAGATCGGTGACACGCTGAAAAAGCTGAAGATCAGCAATATTTCCGAGGAAGAGGCGACAGCGGAATCCCGCCAGGATGCAGCGCGGATCATGAACGCCGTGGGCGAACTCAAGAGCGAAGGCGCGCTCGCCATCCTGCTCGTCGAGCAATACGTGGATTTCTGCCGCGAGGTGGCTGACCGTTTTTATGCCATGGATCGTGGCGCAGTTACCATCTCCGGTCCGATCAGTTCTCTGACCGACGAGGTGGTCAAGGAGCACCTGCAGGTTTAACCGACGAAATCTGAATGACGAATTGCCGGGAAGCGAAATTCGATCCATAGATTCTCGGCCAGACATTTTGTTCATCCATGCACCTTACCCCGCGCGAACGCGAAAAACTCATCATCGTCACCGCATCGGATCTCGCGCGACGCCGGCAGGCCCGGGGTCTCAAGTTGAATTATCCCGAGGCGATTGCGATCATCACCTATGAAATCATGGAAGGCGCCCGTGATGGACGGTCCGTCGCTGAACTCATGAGCTTTGGCACCACGATTCTCAAGACGTCTGATGTCATGGAAGGCATTTCGGAAATGATCCATGACGTGCAGGTCGAGGCAACTTTCCCCGATGGCACGAAACTTGTCACCGTCCACCAACCGATTCGTTGAGTTCGACGCATTTTCGTAATTCATCATTCCTGATTCTCCCATGATCCCCGGTGAAATCATCGTCGCCACTGACGAGGCGCTTCCCGCCAATCTCAATCTCACGACGGTTACGATTGATGTCATAAACACGGGCGATCGTCCCATTCAGGTCGGTTCGCACTATCATTTTTTCGAGACCAACGAGTCGCTGAGTTTCGATCGCGCAGCCGCTCGCGGCTTTCGCCTGAATATTCCCGCTGGGACCGCCGTGCGCTTTGAGGCTGGCGATACGAAGCGGGTTGAGTTGGTGGCGCTCGCCGGCACGCGCGAAGTGTACGGCTTGAATGCCAAGGTGAACGGCAAGCTGGATCGCAAATCTAGGCCAGCATCCGCTGCGAAGAAAACGGCAAAAAGCCGGAAGCCTGCCAGGAAATCAAAACGCAAATAGACCTGCCATGCCACTCAAACTTACCCGCCGTCAATATGCCGAAATGTTTGGTCCGACCACGGGCGACCGCGTACGCCTGGCCGACACGGAACTCTTCGTGGAGGTCGAGCGCGATCTCATCGCGGAAGGCGGCGGTTACGGCAACGAAATCAAATTTGGCGGCGGCAAGGTGATTCGCGATGGCATGGGACAGTCGCCGACTGCGCGCGACGCTGAGTCATTGGACCTGATCATCACCAACGCGCTGATCATCGATCCGATTCTTGGCGTTATCAAGGCGGACATCGGCGTCAAACACGGACTGATCGTCGGCATCGGTCACGGTGGTAATCCGGGAATTCAAAGTGGTCTGGGCTCCATCTATTCCGATCCGCGCACCAAGAAGAAAAACCCGATGATCGTCGGCGCGGCCACCGAAGTGCTGGCGGGCGAGGGGAGTATTATCACGGCGGGCGGAATCGATTCGCATATTCATTTTATCTGCCCGCAGCAGATCGACGAGGCTATCAGCTCTGGTATCACCACGATGTTGGGTGGCGGTACGGGTCCGGCGCACGGAACATTTGCGACTACTTGCACGCCCGGCGCATGGAATTTACATCGCATGCTCGAAGCTGCCGAGTCGTACCCGATGAATCTGGGTTTTCTGGGCAAAGGCAATTGCGGCACGGCGGCTCCGCTCCGCGAACAGGTGCTGGCGGGAGCGATCGGGCTTAAACTTCACGAAGACTGGGGCACAACGCCGGCGGCAATCGATACCTGTCTCGGGGTGGCGGACGAGTTGGATGTTCAGGTCGCGATCCACACCGACACGCTCAATGAATCGGGGTTCGTCGAAGCCACGATCAAGGCTTTCAAGGGCCGCACCATTCACACGTTTCATTCGGAAGGTGCGGGCGGCGGTCACGCCCCGGATATCATTCGCGTTTGCGGCGAGGCGAACGTGCTGCCGTCGTCCACCAACCCGACTCGTCCGTTCACGGTTAACACGATCGACGAGCATCTCGATATGTTGATGGTTTGCCATCACCTCGATTCGAAGATTCCCGAGGACGTGGCCTTTGCGGAATCGCGCATTCGTCCCGAGACGATTGCGGCGGAAGACCGACTGCACGATCTGGGGGCGATTTCGATGATGTCGTCGGATTCGCAGGCGATGGGCCGCATCGGTGAAGTCATCATCCGCACTTGGCAGACGGCGCACAAGATGAAGCTCCAATTTGGAACATTGTCCGGCCCCTCGCATCCCGCCGCCGATAATTTTCGCGCCCTTCGTTACATTGCGAAGTACACGATCAATCCAGCGATTGCCCATGGAATTTCCCATATCGTTGGGTCGGTAGAAGTGGGCAAGCTGGCCGATCTCGCGGTTTTCAAACCGGCGTTATTTGGCGTGAAACCTGAGACGGTACTTAAAGGCGGATTCATCGCGTGGGCCAACATGGGCGATCCGAACGCGTCGATTCCAACGCCGCAGCCGACTTTCTATCGCCCGCAATTTGGCGCGTCCGGGCGAGCGCTCGGTTCGACCAACCTTACCTTCGTCAGCCAGGCGTCGATCGACAAAGGGTCGCTTAAAAAACTCGATCTGCGCCGCCGATTGGAACCGGTGAGCAATTGTCGTGAGGTGGGAAAGAAAGACATGGTGCTCAACGACGCGTTGCCGAAAATCGAAGTCGATCCCGAGACTTACACCGTCAAGGCCGACGGAGTGCACTTGACCTGCGAACCGGCGAAAGTGTTGCCGATGGCGCAACGGTATTTCTTGTTCTGATTTATCCAGAGTGTTTGTCTCAGATTCATGGAACTGATTTCCGCCGCGCTGGCCCCAAGCGATTCACCGCTGCCGGGGATTGTTCTGCCGGTTGAACGTCAGAAGCTCGCGAAGCGAATATGGCGGGGAACTGCAACCGATGGGATGGAATTTGGTTTTGAACTTTCGGTGCCGCTCAAACACGGCGATGTGTTTTTTAAGAGTGAAACCACGCGATACATCATCGAACAAATTGCGGAGCCGGTGGTCGAGATTGCCCTCGAAATGACGCCATCGGCGGCGGCCGGGATTGGCTGGGCAATTGGGAATTTGCACTTGGAGCTTTCCGCGGAGGCGTCGCGATTGCTCGCGCCTGACGAGCCGGCGGTTCGGCAGCTGCTCGCCCGACTGAAGGTTCCCTATAGTCCGACAATTGCAATTTTTAGCCCGGGCCGGTTTGTCCGCGGCAATCTTCCGGCCAATGAACTTGGATCCAGCCACAAACACTAACGTCGCCGCATCCGTTGGTGGCACTCAACTGGACGATGCCGGATGGATCGTCGGATTATTGCAGGCCGGGGATTCCTTTTATCCGACAGGGAGCTACGCGCACTCGTTTGGATTGGAAGGCCTCGTGCAGGAAAATGTGGTGCGAGATCGAGCGACTTTGCGGGAATTCATTTTCCAATCCGTATTGCCTTCGTTGCAGTGGGTGGAATTGCCACTCGCGACCCACGCGTGGCAGGCGTTCGGGTCCGGCGACTGGCAAAAGATTGCTGAACTTTGCAGTTTATCGTCCGCACTGAAGGCGTCACAGGAACTCCGGGGCGCGTCAGCCAACGTCGGACGCCAGCGCGCGGAATTGGTCGCGCTGCTTCGTCCCAACGCGGTCGCCGGGGAATATCTGCGCCGGGCCAGCGAAGCGGATTGGCCGTTTTCTGCGGCCGTTTCGGCAGCGTTGGAAGGCCGTGTGCTTGGTGCGCCGCAAGTCGCGGTGCTTTCAGGAATGTATTATGCGAACGTGGCGTCGCTGCTGTCGGCCGCGATGAAAGTGCTTCGACTCGGACAAAATGCGGCGCAATCGCTGCTCACCGAAGCGCTCGTCGCGGCGCCGACAGTGATCGCCGCCGCGATGGAAGTTCCGGTTGACGGGATTGGCTGGTTTAATCCCTGGCTTGATATTGCGGCCGCCCGTCACGAAACGGCCGATGCGCGTATGTTTATCTCTTGAAAGTAGCGGATAGCGAGGAGTGAGCATACAAATAAAAAATCAGCCTGTATTTTCCTACTCGCTACGCACTACTCACCACTCACTACTTTCCTTTCATGATTCGTCCTCCTCGTATTGGCGTTGGTGGCCCGGTTGGTTCCGGGAAGACGATGCTCTGTCTCAAACTGAGCCAGAAGCTGCGCGAACGCTACTCCATGGCCGTTGTCACGAACGACATTTATTGTTCGGAAGACGCTCAGTTTTTAGTCAAGCACAGTGCGCTGCCGGCCGAACGGATTGCCGGCGTCGAAACCGGGGGTTGCCCGCACACGGCCATCCGCGACGACACGACGATGAACGAGCAGGCGTGTCGCGCGATGGAAACGAAATTTCCCGATCTGCAGCTGCTGTTGGTCGAAAGCGGCGGGGACAATTTGACGGCGACGTTTTCGCCTGAGCTGGTTGATGCGTTCATCTACGTCATCGATGTGGCCGAGGGGGACAAAATCCCTCGCAAAGGCGGGCCGGCGATTCGGTTCAGCGATTTGCTCATCATCAACAAAATCGATCTCGCACCACTTGTTGGGGCGGATCTTGGTGTGATGGAGCGCGACGCAAAAATTCAGCGGGGCGAGCGGCCTTTTTTGTTTTGCGACCTCAAGCGCGAGCACAATCTCGATCAAGTGATCGCGTGGATCGAGCGTGAGGTGTTGTTCGGACGCAAGGTGGCAATCTGAATTTTGAGGGCTGGCGCCGTTTAACAACATGGCTGAATTTTCTGGAAGCTTAAGTTTGCTGGCCGACGTGCGTGCGAACGGACGCACCGTGTTGGCGGAACAGGCCTTTCGCGCGCCCTATCATCTCAGCAAACCTTACTGGGACGAAGACTCACGAACCCTGCTCGTTCAGATCGTTAATCCCACGGCGGGAATTCTCGCGGGTGACAAACTCGAATCGGAAATTGCGGTGCGAACGGGAGCGTCACTGTTGGTGACTGCGCCGAGTGCCAGCCGCCTGTTTCAAATGCGCGGAGGGAAAGCGGAGTGTCGGCAGCATTTTAAGGTGGAGAAAAAGGGCTGGCTTGAGGTGATGCCCGAACCGTTGGTTCCCCACCGCGGGAGCCACTATCGGCAAAAGACCCTGATCGAAGCGCAATCCGGCGGGCAATTGTTTTTTGCGGACTTGCTGATGCCGGGACGCGTGGGTCACGGCGAGGCTTGGGAGTGGGAGCGGCTTTGCCTTGAGGTTGAGGTACGTTTGGACGGCGAACTTATCCTGCGGGAACGATTGCAACAGACGGGTGATGAATTGCGCGCGTTGGCGGCATTGGCTGGATCGGGGCCGTCGGCTTGTTTCGGCAATGCGATTCTCATCGGTGAATCATTGCCGGACGATACGTCGTGGCAGAAAGCACTGATCGCTCTGCACGGAAACGGTCTTTGGCTCGGACTCAGTCGGCTGCGACGCGGCGGTTGGAGCCTCAAGATCGTCGCGCCGGACGGAATCAAACTACGACAAGCCCTGCGAGACGCCCGCAGAATCCTTTCCACACGATTTCCGCAGCTCGCTTGCGATCCGCGAAAACTGTAACTCAGAGCGCGAACGCGAGCGCGCCAGCGACCGCAACGGCACCGCCCGCGAAGCGCGCGACTTTTTCCTGATTTTTCAGCGCCATGCCGAGACCGAGTCCGGCGATGTGAAGAAATGTCGTGGAAACGATGAAACCGATTCCATAACTCAGGCCCGAAGCGGTGGCCGGCATTTCCGCACCGTGCGCCACGCCGTGAAAAAGAGCAAAAACTCCGACGATCGCCATGCTCGCGCCGGTGGGCAGCTTGACGGCGCAGGCGATTAAAAGACCGAGAACGAGAATGGAGGCGGCGATTCCCTGTTCAACCCCGGCGATGGCCAAACCGGCATGGCCGAGCAAAGCGCCGAGCGTCATCACGCCCACAAATGCGGCGGGCACAAACCAGCGGTTGCGTCCGCCGAGTTGCGCGGCCCAGAGGCCGACGGCAGTCATCGCGAGCAGATGGTCCCAACCGGAAAGCGGATGGATTGCACCGCTGGTGAAATCCCAAGTCAGCTCGTGGCCTTCGTGGCCGGGATGCGCGTGCGCAAGGACGGGAAGGGCAAATGCGGTCAAAGCGAGCAGACGGGTCAGCTTCATGGGAGAAAAAGAGCAGTTTATGCGCCAATTCGCAATCTCATGCTGGCGGCAAATGGCGGGCAAGAAAGTCGGTTTGCAGCTGCGCCAGCTCTTGAAGGCCGGACTTGGCAAGGCCGAGCAGAGTCTGGAGTTGTTCGTGGGAGAAAGTGGATTCCTCGCCGCTGCTTTGTACTTCAACGAATTGGCCGTGGCCGGTCATGACGACATTGGCGTCCACTTCCGCATCCTTGTCTTCGAGATAATTTAAATCGAGGAGCGCCTCGCCATTGAAAAGCCCGACGCTGACGGCGGCGACGGTGTCGACCAACGGATTCTCGGCGATTTTCCTGCTATCGAGCAATCGCTGGATGGCGAGGCGGGCAGCGACGTACGCACCCGTGATCGACGCCGTGCGTGTGCCGCCGTCGGCCTGCAGGACATCGCAATCGATCCAAAGCGTGTGTTCCCCGAGTTTCTTCAGGTCGAGAACCGCTCGAAGTGAACGACCGATCAACCGCTGGATTTCCACGGTGCGTCCGTCGATCTTCCCCTTGGTGATATCGCGTGGTTTCCGTTCGAGCGTGCTGTAGGGCAGCATCGAATACTCGGCCGTCAACCAGCCACCGCTTACGCCCTGTTGGCGCATCCAGGAAGGAACTTTCGCCTCAATCGTGGCGGCGCAAATCACTCGCGTGGCTCCGAAACCAATCAGCACTGAGCCCGAGGAGTAGGGCGCGATATTGGCTTCAATGGTGAAAGGACGGAGCTGATCGGCGCGACGGCCGTCAACGCGGGCGGGAGTGGGCATAATTCAATTTAAACAAATGAAAATTAGTTTTCCGTCTCTAACAATTTTCTGGAGGGCGAGGTCAGGACGGATCGTCGATCAATTCCTCGTGCTCGCCGTCCTCTTCGTCAGGTGGCGGCACAAAGGGAGCGAGCGTGGACGAGACGCGGTGGATCGTCGGCTTCGGTGCCTTTTGCTCGGCCATGTGGGCGATGAGACGATCGTTGAACGTCTTGGCGGGGTCGTGGCCCATGTTTTTCAGCGCCTGCACCATTGCGGCAACTTCCACAAGCCGCGCGATGTCGCGGCCGGGACGCACGTAGAACTCGATGTGGGGTACCTTGACGCCGAGAATGTCGTAATAATTTTCCTCGAGACCAGTGCGTTCCTCGACGACGTCGGGGGTCCATTCGCGGAGGGAAACCACCATGTCGATGCGCTTTTCCAGGCGGATGCTTTTAACGCCGAACATATCCGCAATGTTGATGATGCCGATGCCGCGACACTCCATGTAACCGCGATTGAGCGGGCGTGAGCTTGCGGAGATTTCGCGCTCGTCGAGCAGTTTGATGCAGGTGAGATCGTCGGCCACGAGCGAATGGCCGCGCTCAATGAGCGCGAGCGCGCATTCGGATTTGCCGATGCCGCTGTCGCCACGGATCATCACGCCGATGCCCTTGACGTCGAGCGTGGTGGCGTGCTCGGTGCCGGACGCGGCAAACTCGTTGTCGATGCACAACGTGGCAGCGTTCACAAAATTCATCGTGATCATCGGCGTGCGGAAAATCGGCAGCTTCATTTCCTCCGAGACGGCAATCATCGGATGTGTCGCGACGAAATTGCGCGTCAGCACAATCATGGGAATGCCGCGCTTCACCATTTCCTGAAACGTCACGATCTGCTGGCGCTGTGGAAGCGTCTTGAGGTAGGTCATCTCGGCCGCGCCAAAAACCTGGATGCGCTTGTTCGCAAAATATTTGAAGAAACCCGTGAGCGCGAGGGAAGGGCGGTTGATGGACCCTTCGCGGATCAGGCGATGCAGTCCCGGGGAGCCGGTGACGAGTTCGAGTTGCAGCTTCTCGCGGTAGCTGTCGTAGAAGTGCGCGACGGTGATGCCGTGGATTGCTTTGGTGGGCATGGCGGGCGGGAGATCGGTTGGCGTGAAGCGTTAAGCGGTCAGGGCGGTTTCCCAAGTCTAAAGCCGGAGGTTCGCTGGCGAGATCGTCACAAATTGAAATCCTTGCCGAGGTACAGTTCGCGGGCTTGGGCGTCGTTGATGAGGAATTCGCTCGTGCCCTCCGTCATGATCCTGCCCTTGTTCACGATGTAGGCGCGATCGACAATGCGAAGGGTTTCGCGAACGTTGTGATCGGTGATGAGCACGCCGATGCCGCGTTGTTTCAGGTCGAGGATGATCTTCTGGACTTCCGCGACCGAGATCGGATCGACCCCCGCGAATGGTTCGTCCATGAGCAGAAAACGCGGACGAGTGACCAAGGCGCGGGCGATTTCCAAACGGCGGCGTTCACCGCCGGAAAGGGTGTAGGCCTTTTGCTTGGCGAGATGGCCGAGGCTCAATTCATCGAGGTGGTGCTTGACCAGCGCGGGGCGCTCGCTGGAGCGAACGGAAAGAGTCTCCACGATCGCGAGAATGTTTTCCTCGACACTGAGTTTGCGAAAGATGGATGATTCCTGCGGCAGGTAGCCAACGCCGAGACGAGCACGGCGGTGCATGCGCAGTTGAGTGGCGTCCTGATTGTTGATCGAAACAGTTCCGGAAGTCGCTGGGACCAAGCCGACCACCATGTAGAATGTCGTCGTTTTTCCGGCGCCATTGGGACCAAGCAGCCCGACAATTTCGCCCGCCTTGACGTAAATGCTGATGCCGTTGACGACGTTTTTTTGGCCGTACGTTTTAACCAGGGAATCGGTGCGAATTTCGCCGGTGGGTGCGTCAGACTTCGCAGCGGGCGAAGAGACCGTTGCGGTGGGCGAGAGTGCCGGCGGGGGCGATTGATTTTCCATGCTCAGGGCTTTTTCGGCGCGTCGGCCGGCGGGGGCGTGGCCGGCGCGGGTTTGATTTCCTTGTCAACCCCGAGGTCCTTCATGGGCGGTCCCGTCAAAATGGGTTTGTCAATTTCGACCCGGCGTTGTCCGGCGTGGAGGGTGATCGTCTCGCCGGCTCCACGGGTGTTCGTGTCGTGGTCGACAAGCACGGGATGTTCGGAGAGAACGACCTTGTCCTCGCCGGGCAGAATCTGCGCGCGGCCGCAGGCGGCTTCGCGATCGCCCATGACGAAGAACACATTTCCCGTGGCGACCATCGACCGAAATTTATCCAATTTGCCAATAGTCGCGGAGGGATCGCCACTCCGGTTGACGACGACTTCGAGGAAGTCGCAGGTGAGTTTCATGTTCGTTCCGATGGCGACCACATGGTCTTTGAACGTGATGGTGGTCTCCGTTTGTTTGTCGTTGCTGACCATTACGGCCGGACCGTCGCTGGTGATCACGGTGTTTTTCGGTTCGACGCTTTGAGCCAGGCCCAAGACTGACGACAAAACCATCGCGCAACCGATGGAGAAGAGATGAATGGATTTCATTTCAGGAAATTTTCGATTTCGCCGTGGAGAGTGACACGGACTTTTTTGTCGATGATGATTTTTCGTTCCTTATGGTCGTAGCTCCAGCCAGTGCCGGTGGCTTCAAAGTCGTCGTTGATGACGCGGATGGTGCTGTCGCTGACGACCAGTGATTTGTCCGGCAGTACCTTCGCGGCCGGACTCAACATCATGGTCGTCAACTTGTCGTCACTTTTGCCGGAAAATACCGAGAGCGTGAGACCCTTCACGTCGACCTCGTTATTCTGGGGAAGATATTGCGCTTCGGAACCGCGCACGAGCAAGGAGCGGTAGCCTTCCGGCGTGAAACTCGGCAGACGGAAATTAATCACCGGTTTACCCGGGGAGATCTGGGAGGTGGCGGCCAAGGCAACCACTGCGGCTGCAAGCGGGCACAGCAGAAAAGGAAAGCGTTGGCGGGGAAAAAACACGATGGAGCTTACTGACCGCGACTATCGAGGATATGTTCACAAACTTCGCGCACGGCGCCCAGACCGGCGGCGCGGGCGGGGATGTAGCCGGCGGCTTTGAGCGCTGCGGGCATGGATTGTTCCGGAGCCACGCCGATGCCCGCCCAGGCGATCGCGGGTGCGTCGATATCATCGTCACCCATGTAGCAGATTTGCGCTGCGGTCAGCGCCAGTCGGCTCGCGAGTTCCTGGAGAACCATCAACTTGTCCGTTCGCCCCTGGATGACGTGCGACACATGCAGTTCGGTGGCGCGGACGCTGGTGGATTCGGATTTGCGCCCCGAGATCCACGCGACCGCGATTCCGGCCTTGTTCAGGCGGACGATGCCCATGCCATCGAGAATTGAAAAGCGTTTCGATTCACTGCCGTCGGAGGAGATCGAAACCGTGCCATCGGTCAAGACGCCGTCCACATCCATCGCGAACAGTTGAATGTCGGCCCAGCGGGATTGAGGGATTTTTGCGGGACGGCTGAGCATGGAGCGATGTTGAGGTTCCTCGCTACCCGGAGAATGACAAGAGTGAAGCTAGCCCATCCACGCGGCGATGACGTCCACGATCTTGTCCTTGTTGGGCCGGAAGGCGGCTTCCAATTCGGGGGCGAACGGCACCGGCAAATCCAAGGCGGCGATGCGCAACGGTGCCGCTTTCAGCTGGCCAAAATGTTCCTCGGTCAGCCGGGCGACCAGTTCCGCGCCAAATCCGTGCGTCCGCCGGCCTTCATGGATCACGATCAACCGGCCGGTTCGGGCGAGGGATTCCTTGATGGTTTCGAGTTTCAACGGTGACAACGCCCGCAGATCGAAGAGGTCGAACGTGGTTTCATACTCCTCGGTAAAATAGGTGCACGCTTCTCCGGCCAAAAGCACCATTTCGCCGTAAGTGACGATGGTGGCAAAGTCACCGGAACGGATTTTTTTTGGCTGCCAGATTTCGCGATAATCGGGATCCCATTTCACAGGATGTTTGCCCCGCCGGTACAGCGCCTTGTGCTCGAAAAGAATCACGGGATTTCCGTCTTCATAGGCGGCGAGGAGGGCGTTGAACGCGTCTTGTGGATTGCTCGGATAAAGCGCCTTGAGTCCCGGAAAGGAAAGGAAGGCCGACTCCAATTCCTGGGAGTGAAATGAACCGAAAGTAAGGCCGCCACCACACGGTAATCGGAAGACCACAGGCACATTTTGTCCTGATCGGTAATGATAAGTCGCCGCATTGAGCACGATTTGCGTCATTGCCTCGGTCGAAAAATCGGCGAACTGAAACTCTTCGATCGTGCGATGACCGTTGACGGCAAGGCCGATGGCGTAACCGGTCATCGCGGATTCGCAGAGCGGCATACTGAAAACGCGGGGCCGGCCGAAATCGGCGACGAGACCTTGCGTCACTTTGAACGCACCGCCGTAGTTGCCGATGTCCTGTCCAATGACGATGGATTCCGGCCGCTCCGTGAGAATTTTTCGCAGTCCGTGGTTGAGGGCCTGGGCCATGGTCAGGCTTTCCGTTGCAGCCGGTTCCGATTTCCATGCTACGGGCGATGCGGTCGGAGCAAACACACCGGTCGCGACCTCAGACGCATCGATCGGTGGCAGAGCGATGGCGGTTTTGATCGAGGCTTCGATAAACTCCCGCACTTCGGCGTCGATCGCGTCGAGCCTGTCTCCGTGGCCGGCCGTCACGAGTTGCGCGCGGAATTTGGGCATCGGGTCTTCCGCGAGGATGGCCTCGGCCTCGCCAGGTTTCATGTAGTCACAGGTATCGTAGGCCGCATGACCGCGCAGTCGAAAGGTGTGGGCTTCGATCAAGAGCGGCGATCTCGTTTGGCGGACGCGCGCAATTGCCTTTCCGAGTGTTTTGAGGACGTGCGCTGGATCCGTGCAATCCATCGCGAAGCCTTCCATGCCGTAGCCCTTGGCCCGTTCGTGGAGGGTGGGCGACGCAAACTGTTCGGAGACCGGCGTCGAATACGCGTACTTGTTATTTTCGATGATAAAAATCACCGGTGCGGAAAGTACGGCGGCCAGATTCAAGGATTCATGGGTATCGCCGGTGCTCGACGCGCCATCGCCGAAAAACGCGAAACCGACGGCGGGACGACCTAACCGACGTTGGGAATCCGTGCAGCCGATCACGTTCGACAGCATGATGCCCAAGTGAGAAATCATGGGCAGACTGCGATTCTTTGGGTCACCGTGGTGGATATTTCCCTCGCGCGCCCGGGTCGGGCTCCCGCTGTTGGCAAAATATTGGCAAAGGTGCTCGCCCAAATGTCCGCTCCAAATCAAGTGTCCGCCAAAACCGCGATGCGAAAACGAGACGACGTCAATGGCTTTGTCCGCCAAAAGCGCGAGGGGAACAATCAACGCTTCGTTGCCCTGACCGCCCGTCACGGTGCCGCGAATCAAACCCTGCCGAAACAGATCGAGGATGCGGTTGTCGCCGGTGCGGGCGAGCTGCATCCAGCCATACGTGAGCAGCAGGCTTTCCGGCTGATCCAGTTCAGAAAGCCGGAGATCCCGGCGATTGAACAGGCTTGGCGGGTGGGGGAAGCTCATTGAGTCACGAAAGCTGCCGCCCTGTCGCGTGGGCTTCCAGAAAAAACTTCATCCGGCCTTTTCGCTGAAAAACCGCCTCGCCGCAGTGAAATCAGCTTGGGTGAGTCCGTGCCCGCCGGCGTGGGAATTCACCGTGACATCCGCTCCCGCCTCCCTGAAGCGATGGGCAAGACGAACGGGATGATCGACGGGCACGATGGGATCGTGTTGACCGGAGGAAATCAGGATTCTTTTGCCATTTAATTTGGGCAGCGATTTGGGCTCGAGCACAACCATCGGCCGCAACAGGACCGCACCTGAGATCGCCTCGGGTCGCAACAATAACAATGACGCTGCGATATTTGCGCCATTCGAGTAGCCAATGGCCACTAATTTGGAGGAATCGATCTGGTAGTGTGCGGCTGCAACCGCGATAAAATCGGCGAGCGCCTGCGTACGTTTCTCGACGTCAGCGAGATCAAAAACACCTTCTGCGAATCGCCGAAAAAACCTCGGCATTCCGTTTTCCAACACGTCTCCCCGTGGACTGAGCAGTGGCGATCCGGCGGAGAGACTTTGGCCGAGCGGGATCAAATCGTTCTCGTCTCCGCCCGTGCCATGAAGAAGAAGGAGCGGTGAAGCGAGTGGATCCGTGCCTGGAATGAAAACGTGTTGATACGAGAATTTCATTTTTGAATTATGCCCGTAGTGACGACGGGCTGGGTTAAGTTGGATAGTCAGTTGATCTTTGGCAGGCCGGCTTCGATTTCGACGCGATGCGGCTCAAGGTGCGGCGGCAGCGAAAGCTTTGTCCCCAACGTCTCGACTGGCTCGTCAATGGCGAACCCTGGTTGGTCGGTGGCAATTTCGAAAAGGACGCCACCCGGTTCACGGTAATAAATCGATTTAAAATAAGCGCGGTCGATCACTGGGCTTACTTGCAATCCATCATTGATAATCTGGCCGCGCGCGGTGAGTTGAGCGGTATCGTCCGGGACTCGAAAAGCGATGTGATGAATAGTGCCTGCACCGTTCAGCCCGCGCGGAAGCGCAGGATCCGTCAGGAGATCGACGTAGGTCCCCGGACCGCCGGTAGCGACCGTATAACGGGCGCGGTAGCCGGATTCTCTTTGTAGCCGGTAACCCATCGTCGACGTGAGGACCGTTGCGGTGGCAGCGGAGTCCGTCAGCGCAAGCGTCGAGCTGTGAAAGCCGCGGATGGCATATTCAGCGGGAATTTCTTTTGACGGAACAGGAGCGCGCACATCGAGCTCTGTGGTGGCGATCAATTCCAGCCGAAGACCGTCGGGATCGAGAAAAGTCAGGACGTCGTCGTCGAATCTTTTTTCGATGGGGAAGGCTTCTATTTTTCGGTCGGCGAAACGCTTTTGCCAGAAAGTCAGTGCCCCGCTTGGAACCGAATAACCGGTCGCGTAGGCCTGCCCGATTCCAGGCCGACCCCGGCGCAGGCCCGCCCAGGGAAAGAACGTCAGAATCGTTCCGGGTGAACCGGCGTAGTCGCCATAGTATAGGTGATAGGTGCCGACGTCGTCTTGGTTCACTGATTTTTTGACGAAGCGCAGGCCGAGTGATGTGTAGAATTCCATATTCCGCTTCACGTCTGATGAGATCGCGGTGATGTGATGGAGACCGGCAATGGCGAGTGGCGTTTTCATTATGTTTTGATGTTAAAGTATGAATGATAAAAAATCACCCTTGAAGGCCGATCTTTTTGCAGAGGCGGCCGAGATCCGCGAGTTCAGTTGAAGAAAGTGCGTTCATCTCGCGGGTGACATTGGCCACGACTTTTGGAAAGAGTCCGCCGATGAATCCGTTGCCCTTTTCGGTCAGTCGCACGACCACGAATCGGCGATCCGAAGCGTCACGCTCGCGGAGCACGAGGCTGGCTTTTTCAAGATTATCGACGACCAGGGTGAGATTGCCGCCGCTCTTGAGGAGCTTTTCGGCCAGCTCGCTCTGGCAGAGAGGTCCCAGGTGATAAAGCGCTTCAAGGACGCCAAATTGGGTGACGGTCAGTCCATCGGGTAATACGGCATGGATCCGAGTGGAAACGGACTCCGCAGACCGCTGGAGTTTGATAAACGCGTTGAGCGCGTTAATTTCCTCAATGGCACCTTGATGTCTCGTTCCCATGAGATCACTTCAATAAGGAATGATATGATGTCAAAATAATAATTTCAAAAATCGGGAGTTACCTCTTTAACTTACTAAACTGCATCGATTTTCTGAATTCTGGCGAGATGGCGTCCACCATCGAACGGAGTGCTCAGCCAAACGCGAACGATCTTAAAAGCCTCTTCTTCGGTGATTGTGCGTTGGCCCAGTGAGAGGCAATTGCCGTCGTTGTGGGACCGATTCCAAATGGCAACCTGCTCAGTCCAGCAGAGTCCGCAGCGCACTCCGCGAATTCGGTTTGCGACGATGGCTTCGCCATTGCCCGAACCGCCGAGAACGATGCCTCGCTCTACTTCGCCCCGCGCGACGGCTTCCGCAACCGGGCGGATAAAATCGGGATAGTCGCAGGGAGCTTCGGATTTGGTGCCGCAGTCGCGCACCGTATGGCCATCCGCGAGCAACATGGCTTT
Source organism: Lacunisphaera sp. (assembly GCA_036499685.1). Lineage (GTDB taxonomy): Bacteria > Verrucomicrobiota > Verrucomicrobiia > Opitutales > Opitutaceae > Lacunisphaera. The sequence goes on from DASYDH010000018.1 coordinate 21,747, forward strand.
GATTTTTTCCTTGTAGGCGAATCCCGCATGGTCGGATCCGATGGCGATGGAGAATGTTTTCATGGAGTGTAAATAAATGAACCTAAACCAGCGAATATTGCGGTTGTCGTTATTTCGGTCACGCTGTCGTTCAGCAAACAAAATTCCGCATGTACCCCAATCCTGTCCGTACCCTGTGTTCTGTTGTCTGTCTGATGGTGTTGGCGGCGTGCGCCACGCCGGATTCGCGCATCGCCGATAATCGAAGCGCTTTCGACAACTTCCCCCCTGAAATCCAGCAGAAGATCAAGACCGGGCAGGTCGATGTCGGCTTTACGCCCGAGATGGTCGTGATGTCGCTGGGGGAACCAGCGCGCAAGTTCACTCGAAAAACCGAACTGGGCGATACCGAGGTATGGAGCTATCACGACGATCGGCCGAAGTTTAGTTTTGGTTTTGGTGTCGGCTCCGTCGGCCGGGGATCGTCAGTTGGCGGTGGAGTCGGAGTCTCCACGGGCGGCTACGATCCGGACGAGAAAATCCGGGTGGAATTTCGTCAGGGTCTCGTGACCGCTGTCGACATGCTCAAGAAAAGATAGGCGCGCGGCCGCCGTGGATCAATTGCCGGAAGGCGGTGGTATCTGAAAAATCGGGAAAGACGGCGGTAGGTTTGTGCCGTTGTAGGTCGGCGATGCTGAAGTTGCCCGTGGCGACCGCGATCGTTTTTGCGCCGATGGTCTTGCCACACTCGATATCGTGGGGCGTGTCACCAATCACGAAAATATTTTCGGAAGTAAACTCCATGGAATGCTTCTCGCCGGCCCGGCGGATTGCGTGCGGTGCGAGTTCATTGCGGATCGGGCTATCGTCTCCGAATGCGCCAAATGCAAAATAGTGCCAGACTTTGAAATGCTCGAGTTTGATTCGGGCGCCGCGCTGCAGATTGCCGGTGAGCAAGCCCTGCGCGACTTCGGGATCGGCCCGAAGATTGTCGAGCAGTTCAATAATTCCCGGAAGAATCCGCCCGGGGCGCGTTTGAAGTTCGCCCAACAAACACTCCAGGTATGTTTCGAGATACGCGTGAATGTTTTCGGGAGTTGCGGCGATGCCCTGTTGTTTCAGGACCTGTGCTGCAATCCATTTATCCGTGCGTCCGGACACATCCAGTTTGGAGAAATCGGATTCGCGTCCGTAAATTTTATGAAACGCTTTTGCCAAAGCGAAAATTCCCGCGCGTCCGCTGACGATCAGAGTTCCGTCAATATCCCAAAGTATGAGCTTCTTCACGTGTAGGTGAAGAGGCGAAGCCATCGGCTTACTCCCGGCAAGCTCCGATTTGTGGGGAGGATTTTCCCAACGACGTCTTGCCGGCCGAACGATCGAAATTCGATTCTCATCGAATGTCGAAAGCAGGCGGAATCATCTTCGCGATGCCTGGAAGCGTCGCGAATTCAACCATCGATCAATCCTACGAGGGATTGATGAGGAATGGGACTACGACTGAAGAGCGTACTGGCTTTCCGTCTTTGGTGCCCGGCTTGAATTTCCATTTTGCCAGCGCGGCCAGATAGATTTTTCCGATCTCGGCATTGGAAGCGCGAATAATCTTCAGGTCCGAAGTACTGCCGTCCCGGTTGATGGTCATTTGGATGACGACTTTGCCTTCAACCAACGTCAGACTGGGTGGCAGATCAGGGGTCTTCGGATTGATTGGTTCAGGGTTTTTGTCGAGCTCGGATGGTCCAAAGATTATGTCGGTCAGTGGAAGCTGCGCATTGAGCTCGAGCGTTTTCCCGTCCTCGACTGATCCTGAGAGGAAAACCGGATCGTGAAATGCGAGTTTCAGCTCATATCTGGCTGCGCCCAATGGCTGCCGGGTGGTGAGAGGCGTAACGCCAAGACTGTTTCCGTTTTGGGTAACGGTGGCACCGGAGGGTAGACTCGTGATCTTTACCAAACCGCTCGGGAACGCCCACGAGGATTTGGACGTATTATTTCGAGTGACGGAAACCGTTTCAGTATGAGGAGCCCAGCCCGGACGTGAATAGGTGATCGAGTAATCGCCCGGATCCAGATTGTCGATCGTAGCGGGAGTTTGCCCGGTTCGTTTTGCGTCAGCCGCGACCAAGAAGGAATTGGCGGGCTTGAGCTCATAGTTGGAACCGGAAGGGTCGCTGGTCAACGTCACTGCGCCTACCACGCTCGCCAATGTGATGACGCCGGAGTCGGTCGTGTTGTTCTCGGTCACTTCCAACTCTAGTTTCGCGTCCTCGTGATGGGCGAGGGTGATCGTTACCGGATACTTGCCGATTTTCACGAAGTTGAAAGTCGCAGGAGAGGGACGTGGCGGGAGATCGCCGACCTTCACGGTGGCACCGGCAGGCTGGGTTGTGACAATCAGCGTGCCGCGTGCATTGGCGAGACGGTTGGCCGCCTCATTTCGCGCTTCTTCCTCGGCTTGTTTGCGCGCGTTTTCCGCGACGGCAAGCTTCCGGCTTGATTCCAATTCGAATTTCTTGCGATTTTCTTCCTCTTCCTTCGCCTTCTTTTCCGCGAGATGAGTCCGTTCGGCTTCTGCTTTCACCCGTTCGTCGTCTTTTTGTTTCTGGGCGATTCGGGCGGCTTCTTCGTTTTGCGATTGAACGTAGAAATATCCGCCGGCGCCGGCGAGGATCAACACGAGCGCGCCGATGCCGATAAACAACGGCATCTTGCTCTTGCTTGACGCCCTGTTCTGAGGGGTGGAAGTGCTGCTGGCCGATGTCGCAGGTTTGGCGGAATATTGAACGGATGAAGCCGGTGACTTGGCGGCACCAACGGCGGCCGGGGTTGGTTTTGCTGCGGCGGGAGCTGCCGGTTTAGCAGGAGTGGCGCCAGCGGAGACCGGTTTAGCAGGAGTGGAAGGAGAGGGTTTGGCGGGCGCAGCACCCGGCTTTGCGGGAACGGGCGTGGGATTGGTGACAGCTTTTGCAGCTGGAGCAGGGGTGGCTCCGGATTTGGTCGGAGTGTTCGCCGCCGGCGAGGGAGCGGGTTTGCCGGGAGCGGCAGTCGACGCCGGCGCAGCGGTGGCCACAACTGGCGTTGGGTTTGCGGGGCGTTGAGCACCCGGCACAACGGGAGGAGTAGTTGGGGGGCGTGGCGCAATCGGGGCCTTGACCGAAAGCCATTCGGCCTGCCAAGCCACCGCTACGGGGGACTCAAGGGTCTGCGAATTGATAAAGTGAAGAAAGTTAAACCATGCGGGTGATACACTCGCGGCGAGCGCTGGATTGCCAAACGTCATTCCCACCGCGGCGCTCCAACCCTTGAAATCCGGTGCATATGCGGCGATACCGAGAACTGACGCGAGTTGAACTTCGAGCCAGTTTTGCAAGGCGGGCAAGCCCGAGCAACAAAGAGTTGTCGGTGCCGGTTGCCCGGCGAGGAGCGGGGCCAAATCGGCTTTGAGCGCCGTGCCGAGACGGGCCGCGATCTTGGGACCGGAATCGGTGAAGTCGCAATCCGGATTGAAAAACAGCTTCGCCGCAGAGCCGCGGAATTTCAGGTTAAGTTCAGCTTGGACCGCATCGGCGATTTGATCGAGGTTCAGCGTGACTGAGCGGGCTGCCAGGACCCCATTGGGTCCAATCAACAGTGCTTGGGAGTTCAACTCGCCGATTTCAATCAGCAAGGTTGGCGCGGTGACCGTGGAAGTGATCGCCCCAATCGTGGCGAGTGTTGCGTCGAGACAGCGGGCTGGTTTTAACTTGATGGTTTCAATCAGCGTGCGGGCCTGTTGTTGGGCCGCGTCGGAACTCAACGACATCAACCACGGCGAACTCGCGGGGATGGCGCCATCGGACGCCTGCACGGCGGCGAACCAGCTTGGTTCGTTCTTGGCGAATGCAGGTAATTGGGAGAATTGCTGGACACCTGCGAGTCCCGGATATCGTTTTGCTTCGTCGACCGTGGCGAGGTGCAAGCACCGCGGTTTGGGGCGTAGCGCGCATACCACCTGGCTGCCCGCCGGCGCCAGTTGGGGAATCGTCGCTGGATCGCTCGCTGATACTTCCTTCAAATCCTCGATTTGGAGCGATGTTTCGCTAATCACACATCGGGCAAATCGCAGTGAAAAATCCGTTTGTTCGAAAAAGAAGAGATGATCGTTGAGCATAGGGTACCCTGCTGATGGCAACTAAGTGTGGTTTAAAGTCATATGATAGACTCAGCCTCTCGGGTTCAATAGCAAGATGCTTGGAATGGCAATTTATTACGCCTTTTTATCATGGTCACGCTGGTTTTTGTGTAATAATCTGTCATGTCTGGTGTTCCCTCTTTTTTAAGTTACCGGATCGATGCCTTCCAAAAAAATTCTCCTGGTCAGGAAATTCCCCAATGAAACGCGTGTCAGCTCCGTAGCGATCGGCGATACTGGCTTTAAGTGGCGTTCGCTCTCAGATCCGACAGAGGTTGCATCGACCATTAAAGCGGAGGAGTTTAGTCTTTTGTTTTTCGACCATCGGGGTGTCGCGGGTGATCCTCTCGCCTTCATCGAGTCTGTGAGGGATCCAAAAAAGAAGACCCCGATTTTTCTCACAAGCGATCCGCTGGAAATGGTCAGCGTGATCCAGGCGATTCGCCTGGGAGTTAAGGATTATTTTCAACCACCGTGGGATAAGAAACTGATTATTGATCGGGTCCAATCTGTCTTGAAAGCGGGAGGGGAAAGTCTCACTGCCGGCCAGATTGAGAAGTGGACTCATTTCGTGAATTTCCTTTCCGACGGCGAACATTCGGCGGCCGGTGACACCGTGGTCAAGGACGCTGATGGCGAGCCGGATTCCGCCGATGCGCTCAAAGCCGAGCGCGAAAGTCTTCGGGCCGAACGTCAACAACTTGAGGAAGAGCGCATGCTGTTCCAGCAAGCGCAGAAGAAACAGGAAGTGGCGCAATCGGCCGGCGGTCCGGCGACCGCGACGCCTGAAGCCGATCTTGCACGCCGCGAAAAGGCGCTGGCGGCCGAACGAAAATCGATCGACGAAAAAAACCGGCAGGTCATCGCGGCACAGGAGAAACTCGAAGACGAGTTGATGTTGCTGGTGCAATCCAAGGCGAAGTTGGAGAAGGAACAGGCGCAGAAAATGGAACAGGTGAAGGCGGCCCTGGCTGAAAGCGCCGTGCAACAGAAGAAATTTTTGGAAGACCGGACGGAATTCGAGAAAGTGCAGCTGGAGTGGGATCAAACCCAGGCGGTCTGGAAGACGCAGAAGGCAAAATCAGAAGCGGGCTTCATCGATCGGGAAAAGGCGTTGGCGCGGCTTGATGCCGACGCGCAGAAATTAGCCGAAGGGCAGAAGAAACTGGCGACGGAGCAGGAAAAAGTTGAGACAGAACAAAACCTACTCACCCAAGCCGCCGCGAAGCAGGAAAAGTTTCGGGCCGAGAATGAGGCGAAATTTACCCAACGCGAAAATGCATTGGTGGATCGTGCGCTCGCGCTCGATGCGCAGCAGAAAAAACAGTCGGTGGCCGAGGACCAGTTTTTGGCCGAACAGGAAAAGCTCGATGGAGCCCAGCTGATCGTCACCCAAGGCAAACAAGCGCTGGAGCAGGCTAAAATTCAATGGGAGAAATCCACGGCTGCCGCCAATGCTGAACGGGCGAAAATTGAGGCGGAATTCGCGGCCCGGGAAAAGGCGTTGGCGGGCATGGACGCTGAGGCTAAAAAACTGGCGGAAAACCGCAAGAAGCTGTCGGCCGATCAGGAAAAGGTCGAGGCTGCGCAAAGTCTCCATGCGCAGAGCGAGGCCAAGCTGGCTCAGCGCGACAAGGATCTCGCTCAGCGGACGCAGGCTTTGGAAGCGAAGCAAAAGGAAATTTCCGAAGCGCAAAAGCAACTTCTGGCGGAACAGGAAAAGTTCGATGCGGCCAAGGCGTTGGTTACCCAGACTCAGGCAAAGCTCGCGCAGGAAGCCAAGACGCTCGAACAGGCCAAGGCGCAATGGGACAAGACGCTGGCTGCCGCGCAGGCGGAAAAGGCGAAGGGCGAAGCAGCATTGCAAAAGCGCATCAGGGATCTCACCGAGCGAGAAGAGCAGATTGCCCAGCGGGAAAAAGAAATTGCACCGGTCAAGGCGCAGTTGGCGGCGGAGCAGGAGAAGCTCGAGACCGATCAATTGGTGGTTAAGCAAACCCTCGCGAAAATTGCGACTGAGCGCGCCGAGGTGGCCGCGTCACGGACCAAGCAGGAAATTCTTCAACGGGAACTCACCGAGCAGGAAGCGGCGATGCAGGAATCCGAGGTGAAGACACGCACGCAACTCGCCCAGATCAAAAAGGCGCAAACCCAACTCGCGGCGGAGCAGGCAGCATTGACGGCCGATAAGTCGGCTCTCGAAGCTGACACGAAGTCACTCGCTGAGCGCGAAAAACAATTCGAAGCGAAGCATCAGCAGTTCAAGGAACAGATGAAGCAAATGTTGTCGGGCGGTTGATGCCCTTCAGCGTCGCGCGATCGCGGCGACGTCAACTATAAGGCGTGGATCGCGCTTTTGTTGACTGCCAGCCCGGCTTCCTTGATGGCCTCGCTCATGGTGGGGTGCGCGTGGATCGTTCGTCCGAGGTCCTCGGCGCTTCCGCCGTACTCCATGTGCGTCACGATTTCGCTGATCAACTCGCCGGCGTTGGCTCCGAGGATTTGCGCCCCGAGGATTCTGTCGGTCTTCGCATCAGCGATAATTTTGACGTAGCCGTCGGTGGCGTCCGCGGCGATGGCTCGGCCGTTGGCGGCGAAATTAAATTTTCCGATATTCACGGCTAAACCCTTCGCCTTGGCGGCATCTTCTCCGAGTCCGATGCTCGCGACTTCGGGGTGCGTATAAACGATCGCAGGCACCAGCTCCCAATTGATATGACCGTGTTTCCCGGCGATCCACTCCGCGACTGCCGCTCCGTCTTCCTCTGCTTTGTGCGCCAGCATGGGGCCTGCAATGACATCACCGATGGCCCAAATATTTGGCACGCTGGTACGGAGGTGATCGTCCACCTTAATGCGCTTTTTGTCGTCGAGCTGCACGCCGACTTGGTCAAGCCCGAGCGAATCCGCGTAAGGGCGGCGTCCCACGGCGACGAGGATTTTGTCGGCGGGAAAGCTGAGTTTTTCGGTGCCGCGTTCGGCGGTGAGCACACCATTGGCGAAACCCGTAACCTTCACGCCCACTTCAATTTTAAGGCCCTGTTTCTGGAGAATGCGCGTGAAGTTGCGCACGATATCGTCGTCGTACGTGGCGATGATTTTCGGGAGAAACTCCACGACGGTCACCTCTGCGCCGAGGCGCGACCAGACCGAGCCCAACTCAAGTCCGATGGCGCCGCCGCCGACCACAACGAGTTTTTTCGGCACCGCGTCGAACGCGATGGCATGGTCGCTGGAAACAACTGTCTTCCCATCGAACTTCATGAACGGCAATTCGACCGGGGTGGAGCCGGTGGCCACGACAATATTTTTCGCCGATACCTGCTTGGTTTCTTTTTCGCCTTTGACGGAAAGAGTGTTGGTGGAAACAAACGAGGCTTCGCCGGTGAGCACGGTTACTTTTCGAGCCTTGGCCAAAAGCGCGAGACCACCGACATTTTTGGCCACGACCTCGTCCTTTCGTTTCAGGAAGGCGGGCAGATCGATTTCCACGGAGCCGATTTTAATCCCATGGACTGCGGCGTGGGATTTAACGAACGCGAAGTGTTCGGAGGAATGAAGGAGTGCTTTGCTTGGAATGCAGCCGACATTCAGGCACGTGCCGCCGAGGGTCGCGCGTTTTTCGATCAGCGCAACTTTCAGCCCGAGTTGGGCCGCGCGGAAGGCGCAAACATAACCGCCGGGGCCGGCACCGATGACAATGAGATCGAATGAGTCCATGAAGAAAAGGAGTGAAGCGAACGGCGGCTGTGATTTAAAAGTGGATGGCTGGTGCTCGTGGCGGGGATTAGCCGCGCACTGATTCCCCCAGAGCCGCGAGGATCAGACGCCAATGATAAGACGGGAAGGATCTTCGATGGCTTGTTTAACTTTAACCAGGAAGGTGACCGCCTGTTTTCCGTCGACGAGACGGTGATCGTAGCTGAGTGCGAGATACATCATCGGCCGGATCACGACCTGCCCGTTTAAAGCGATCGGGCGTTCGTTGATCGCATGAAGACCAAGGATGGCGCTTTGCGGTGCATTGAGAATCGGCGTTGAAAGCATCGAACCGAAAATGCCACCGTTGGTGATCGTGAAAACTCCACCCTCGAGGTCGGTCAGCGCAATCTTCCCGTCGCGCGCTTTCTTGGCCGCTTCACCAATGGCCTTTTCGACGTCGGCCATGCCGAGATGATCGCAGTCGCGAATCACCGGGACCATCAGGCCTTTGTCAGTCGAGACGGCCATGCTGATGTCGTAGTAATTGTTTTGAATAATCGTATCGCCGTCGATGCGTGCATTGACCGCCGGGACTTCCCTGAGTGCGTGGACAACCGCTTTGGTGAAAAAGGACATGAAGCCCAGCTTCACGCCGTTTTTCTTAACGAAGTCATCCTGGTATTTGGCGCGAAGGGCCATGACGGCGGACATGTCTACCTCGTTGAAAGTGGTCAGCATCGCTGCCTCGTGTTGGGCGGCGACCAAGCGTCCTGCGATTGTCTGGCGAAGCTTGGACATCTTCGTGCGCGTCTGGCGTTCACCCGTGGAAGCGGGAGCCGCAGACGGTTTCGGTATCGTTGCGGCCGGCGATGGAACGGTCGGCGTGGCTGTCGTGGCCGGTTTTTCGGCGGCGGCGAGCATATCGCCTTTCGTCACGCGACCCCCTTTGCCGGAGCCTTCGACCGAGGACGGATTAATTCCCGTATCAGCAGCCAGGCGTCTGACGGCGGGAGATTGAGCGTCACTCTTGGCGTCCACGGTGGCGGGCGTTGGCGACGTGGCCGGAGCGGATTCGACCGCAGGGGCTTTGGCGGTTTCGTCGATTACGGCGACGACCTGCCCGATTTTAACGTCAGTGCCGGCGGCGACTTTAAATGAAATTTTGCCGGCGATTTCAGCAGTGCCTTCCGAGGTGATTTTGTCGGTCTCCAGCTCAAATAGCGGCTGGTCTTTCTTGACCAGATCGCCGTCTTTAACGTGCCACTTTGCGAGCACGCCAGAAGTGATGGATTCGCCCATCGGGGGGATTTTGACTTCAATGGCCATTGAGAAAAATATGGGGATTAAACAGTGAAGGCTTTCTGCAGAAAAGTAGTGAGTTGCGTTCGATGCAATGAGAGGAGTCCGACGGCAGGTGAAGCCGCGGCGTCGCGACCGGCGCAAACCGCTTTGCGCCCGAAAATTTCCTCCAATTGCGGAGCAATGTACGTCCACGCCCCCATGTTTTGCGGCTCTTCCTGGCACCAGACAAGACGCGCGTCGCGGCCATAATCATCGGCGAGGGCCGCGAGGCGGTCGCGTTGGAGCGGGTAAAGCTGCTCGACGCGGATGATGGCGGTATGTTCGATCTTACGTTTTTCGCGGTAATCGACCAGATCGTAATAAACCTTGCCCGAACAGAGAATGATGCGCTCAGCCTTGTCCGAGTCGGTCGGGTCATCGATGATTTCCTGGAAGCCGCCCTGCGTGAAGTCCGCGAGTTTGGAAACGGCGGAGGGATGGCGGAGCAGGGACTTTGGCGACATGACGACCAGCGGCTTTTTGAAATCGCGTTTCATCTGGCGGCGCAGCGCATGAAATAATTGCGCTGGCGTGGTGAGATTGGCGACTTGGATATTATTCTCGGCGCACGCTTGCAGGAATCGTTCGAGCCGGGCGGAGGAGTGTTCGGGTCCCTGGCCTTCATAGCCGTGCGGCAACAAAAGGGTGATGCCACTGTTGCGTTGCCATTTGGATTCGCCGCTGACGATGAACTGATCGATGACGACCTGCGCGCCGTTGGCGAAATCCCCGAACTGCGCCTCCCAGATACAAAGCATCTGCGGGTAATCCATCGAATAGCCGTAGTCAAAACCCAGCACGGCGGCTTCCGATAATAACGAATTATAGACGCAGAATTTTGCCTGCTCGCTGGAAATCTTGTTGAGCGCAGTATATTTTTCTCCGGTCTCGGTATCGTTGAAGACGGCGTGGCGGTGGGTGAATGTACCGCGCTCGCAATCCTGCCCGCTCAAACGAACGGGCGATCCATCGAGTAACAACGTGCCGAAGGCGAGCGCCTCGCCCATGCCCCAATCATAGGGGCCGCTATTTTTGTGGGCCTCGGCGCGACCATCGATGAAGCGCTTGATTTTGGGATGCAGCTTGAAATTTTCCGGCACCGTGGTGAGCGCTTTCACCACTTGATCGATGACGGCGGCGCTGACCGCGGTATCGACCGGCTTGTGGGTGAATCTCGGCTGGAAGACGGCGGTCGATCCCTTGAACACTTCAGTCGCCATGCCCTCAGCCGCGGCGGCTTTTCGCTTTTCTTCCTTCGCTGCTTCGCGCGTCCTGGCCTTGACGAGATTGTCCTCCAGCGCGGCGGAGTATTCCGTGCGAATGGCGTCGGCTTCACGGGCGGTAAGCGAGTTGGCCGCCAGCAGTTGCTGGGTATAAATCGCGGAAATGAGCGCGTGCGCGGCGATCTTTTTGTAGAGCGTCGGTTGCGTGAACGAAGGCTCGTCGGTTTCGTTGTGACCGTGCCGCCGATAGCAATACATGTCGACGAATACGTCGCGTTTGAATTGCACGCGGAAATCCACTGCGAGTTGTGCGACCATGCAAACCGCTTCGGGATCGTCGCCATTCACATGGAAAATCGGCGCTTCGATCATCTTGGCGATGTCGGTGCAATACCGGGTGGAGCGGCCGTCGACCGGGTCGGTGGTGAAACCGACCTGATTATTGATGACGAAATGCAATGTGCCGCCGGTGCGGTAACCGGGCAGTTGGGAGAATTGAAGCGTCTCCGCCACCACGCCCTGACCGGCAACAGCGGCGTCGCCGTGAATGAGCACCGGCATTACCTTGCGGCGCTCCTTGGCGTCGCCGAGGATGCGCTGACGCGCACGGGCTTTGCCTTCGACCACCGGGTTGACGATTTCCAAATGAGAGGGATTGGCCGCGAGGCGAACCTCGACCTTTTTTCCCGACGTGGTCGTGAGAACGGACTCGTAACCCAGATGATATTTAACGTCGCCATCGCCCGCCACGGTATCGGGCAGATAGTTTTCCGAAAACTGCTCGAAAAGCTGGTCGAACGATTTCCGCATGATGGTGCACAGCACATTCAGCCGGCCGCGGTGGGCCATCCCCATCGCGATTTCGTCAATGCCGGAATCGGGACAGTGGTCGATGGTGGCGTCGAGCGCCGCGATAATCGTTTCCCCGCCTTCCAGTGAAAACCGTTTCTGTCCGACGTATTTCGTGTGGAGAAACTTTTCGAACAGTTCGGCTTTATGCAGCCGGCGCAAAATGCGAACTTTTTTGGCCTTGGTGAATGCCGGTTGGAGCTTGGTGGATTCGATCCGGTCCTGAAGCCAGCGTCGGCAATCGGTGTCCTGCACGTGCGCGTATTCCACCCCGACGTGTCCGCAGTACGTTTGTTGAAGCGACGCGACAATGTCGCGAAGCTTCATCTGACCACCGCCGAGGTAGGTGCCGGTATCAAAGGCTGTTTCGAGGTCGGCATCGCTCAGTTCAAATTGCGACAGCTGTAATTTCGGCTGCGCGGTCGGCGGATCGCTGAGCGGATCGAGGTGCGCCTGCGTGTGGCCGATCGCACGGTACGCGTTGATGAGATAATGAACGTGAGCTTGCTTCAGGCTGTCGATAATTCCGACCCCGGCGGTCGGTCCTGCGCCGACGGCCGCTTGCCCATTGCCGCCAAGGGTGAAACCTTGGAAAAAAGCGCGCCAAGTGGGATCGACTGAATCGGGATTGTCCAGCCAGCGCTGGTGATATTCCTCGATGAGGGCGGCATTGGCCCCTTCGGAAACTGAAACGGGATTCATGGAAATAAAATTTGGAAAATGGCGCGAATAATAGCTAGCTTGCCTCCCTCGGGAGCCGCACTAACTATGGGACGTAAATGGGAGCATTCAGCATTCTTAGACACAAGTTGATTCAAGGCCCAAAGGCCGCGGCCGGCAGTGATGAGAGGAAGGCTAAACGACTCATTAACAGAGCTTCATTATCCATTCCTAAAATGCCAGAAGCTAAAATCAAAGCTGCGCTTATTCGATTGCACGTTGGAATAAAGAATTCTGATGGACCGGGCATATCGAGCACGCTCATCGAATTGGAAGCATTACGCGCGGCTCATCGAGAGGAACTGCATCCACAACTCGACCATTTTCTTGCGGGCCGTAGTTACGCCAAGGCGCTCGCGTACTTGGGCGGAGGCAATGAATTGAGCGCGAAGCCGGCGTCGCCGCCCGGAGGTTGTGGAGGAAGAGCATGAGCAATAGCGGCAAAATTCCCACGGGCGGTGGCCAGGCGCTGGGGCAAAATCCGTTTGCTGCGCTAAATAATTCGGGACTTCCGTCGGTTCCTCCTGCGATTGCCGGAAAACCTGCGACTGTACCGTCGCCTCCGCCAAAAAATCGCGGTCGCGTGGACATCTTGCGCGAGACCGCCGGACGTGGGGGCAAAACCGTAACCGTGGTTACGAATTTCACCGGCATCGGTTTACCGGAGAAAGAACAGCTCGCGAAAAAAATGCGCAATGCCTGCGGTGCCGGCGGTACCGTCAAGGACGGCCGCATTGAGATCCAAGGCGATCACCGGGAGATCGTCGCAAAAATCTTAACCGAGGCCGGTTTCCGTCCGGTATTTGCCGGCGGATAAAAATCGTCGACGCTTACGCCGCGAGACCCGCCGCCAACGTGAGCGCGCTCTTCGCACGATTCATGATGTAGAGATGATAGCCGGGAGCGTCATGGGCGAGGAGATCGCGGATTTGAGTCAGCGCCCACTCGATCCCGATGGTCTCCACGATTTCGGTGGTCTCCCCGGCGGCTTCGAGTCGTTTGACGAGCTTTTCCGGCAACGTGGCTCCGCACATTTCCGTGAACCGGCGGATTTGCTTTAACGAGAGCACGGGCATGATGCCGGGTACAATTGGTACTGTGATGCCACGGGCGCGGCATCGATCGACAAAGCGATAGTAAACATCGTTGTCGAAAAAAAGCTGGGTGGTGACGAACGCGGCACCGGCATCGACTTTCGTTTTGAGCGCGTCTAGGTCCTGTGCGGCCGAAGGTGATTCGGGATGTTTTTCAGGATAGCCGCCGACGCCGAGGCAGAAATCCGCGTGGCGGGCTTTCAGCAGAGCCACGAGATCACTGCCGTAGCGCAGGCCGTCTTTGTAAGGAATGAATTCACTTTGCCCCTTGGGTGGATCGCCTCGAAGGGTCATGATATTTCGGTAACCTCCCGCGTGCAGTTGATCGGCAACGTCATTTAATTCCTCCCGGCTATGCCCTACGCAGGTAAGATGCGGCATCACGGTGAAACCGATTTCGTTTCTCAGCAACCGACTCACCTGTGCCGTGCGTTCGCGTGTGCTGCCGCCCGCGCCGTAAGTTACGGAAACGAAGTCCGGCGAGATTCTCTTTAAAGCCGTCGCGGTCTGGCGCAGTGCCTCAACCCCAGCGTCGTCCTTGGGCGGAAAAAATTCCAAGGATCGAACCGCCCGTTTTGTTGCGAGTAATTCTGAAATGGGTTGATCGGGAGTCATCGGAATATCAATACATTTGTATTTGATGATATGTAAAGTATCGAATTGGGGTTATGGTCTTGATGGAAGGTCAGTCAAAGCCACTGCTTGGAGGATAAGGACTGAGTCTGTTTCAATCACTGTAACTACCGTAAAAAAAGGCGTGTGCCACTGTGCGTGGGTTTGAATAAAGTCCTTGGTGGGACTGGCGTTGGCGATCACGACAAAGTTGAGTCCGGATTCCTTCCAGCGTTTGGCGACTTCCTGGGGCTTTAGTGAAACATCAAACAAGAATGCGACCTCCGGGCTCCAGGGCGGCACGGTTTGGATGTTGGAACTTGCGAGGTCGCGGGGAAGCCCACCATTGTCGGTCAAAATGCGTCGATTTGCACCCAAGGGCAGGGCGCGAATGATATTCTCCAACTTGGTGGCCGAGGGGCGGACCATTCGTCCCATCTCGTCGCCGGCCTGGGCCCACTCGCATACCGGTAGTCGATAGGGATTTTCCGGAAGAACCAATGTTTTGGGTAACGCTTCCACCACTAAGAGCGTAACGGCGAATGAAACAAACCCCAGGGCAGTGCGGGACCAGTTGACGAATCCCAAGCCATAACCCGCCGCCACGGCCAGTAGGGCGTAGGCCGGACTTAAAACGCGCAATGAATAAAACAAACCGCCGGCGGTATGCGCCACGGACGCGTACCAGAGCGCGATGGTCAGGACGACGAACGCGGCTGCGACGCGCGTTTCCTTCACTTGCCGCAGCAGAAGAAAAAACAGTGCTCCGACGCCGATGACTGCCGGCAACGCCCAGAGTACCAAATACCGATCCAATGCCAACCAATCCGATGCACTCGAAAACGTCTTCACGCTGTTTTGGTGGAATGATTCGCTCCACTCGATGAAGATTGCATTCGTGGGAAAAATTCCGCCCACGTTGAGGCTGAAAAAAGGATTTCCAGTGAGCATCCACACTTGGACCGGCCACGCCAACGAAAGCGGAAGCGCGGCGATCGTCAGGTAACCCACATGTCTCGACGGTAGTCGTAAGGCGAAGGCGCTGACGATTGCGACGACGGCAAATATCGGCCCGTATTCGCGGGTGCTCGCCGCAGCGACGCAGCAAATTCCCGCCAGTATCATCCAGCTCCGGCCATTTCGTTCGCGGGCGTTTTGCAAACACCACACAATCCCGGCGACCGAGAGTGCAGTCATGCCGGTTTCCTGGCCGATCAGAACCGCCCAGGTGAGGAGCGGGCAAGCGGCAGCGAGCATCACAGCGCGGCGCGCGGCGAGTTCGCCGCCCCAACGCTGTGCCAGTCGCCAGATGAGTTCGTGGAGGGAAAGCAGTTGCAGGCCGACGATGGGCGACGTCCACAGCGCGAGTTTGCTGCCGGCACAACCGTACGCCCAAGTATAGAGGCTGGCGATTCCCGGGGGAATGCTTTCCGCCCAAAGATAGCGGGTGAAATCCGATCCAGTTCGCGGCGGATAGAAATCTAACGACCCAAATTTAAGCATCTGTTCGGCGAGATAGCTCCACCGAAAAGAAACATCCGGACCCGAAAGCGGTTGAGTGACCAGCCGGTAAATGACGATTCCCCAAAATGCCAGATAAAGCGGGCGCCACGCTTCCATTCCGGAAAAACACGAGAACGATGAAGCCAGCGGCGATGGCAGGCCGCGCGTCGGTACCAAGCGTCCGGCGAGCGCAACCGCACCAAGCGCGACGGCAAGATTCGTCACTGAGATAACCGTGCCGGTCCACGTGAAGACCAGCACAGTCGCGTAGAGTGTGGCACTTGAAATCAGGAACGCCGCCGCCAGCGACCACGGAAGGCGAAGCGCCCGAAGCGCCATTGAGCCCGGTACGAGCAATCCGGCGACCAGCAGTAGCAATCTAAGCGGGATGTCGATCAGGCCGGGCAAATGCATGGGGCGTCCAGATGGCTAACAAGCCGGGCGTCCATGGCAACGGTGGAGCGAGCCGTCATTTTTTGGGAGACTTACGCCGGTGAATTCCGCCGGCCGTCACTCAGGCGGTGGTGGCCTCACGCGCTTTCTCGGTTTTCAGGCGCAACTGACCGCAGGCGGCGTCGATCGCGTGACCCTTTTCGCGCCGCAGCGTGACGGAAACGCCGCCGTCGAAAAGAACGCGCGCAAATTTTTCCTGACGCGTCAGGCTCGGTCGTTTCCAAGGCAATCCCTCGACGGTATTGTAGGGAATCAGGTTTACGTGCGCGTGCAGATCGCAGGCGATCCCACGAAGCTTTTCCGCCTGATCGAGCGAATCGTTGATCTCCTCGATCAGGATGAATTCGAGCGTGACCATGCGGCCGCGTTTTTCGGAAAACTCCTTCACGGCCGGCAAAAGTTTTTCCAGTGGCCACGCCTTGTTAACCGGCATGATCTGCTCCCGGACTTCATTGGTGGCACCATGCAGACTGATCGCGAGGCGAACGCTGAGCGGTTCATCCGCGAGCTGCTTGATCCTTGGGACCAAACCCGAGGTGGAAAGTGTGATGCGGCGCGCGCCAAACCCGAGGCCCCAGTCGGCGTTGAGAATGGTTAGGGCTCGCATGATCGCATCGTAATTGTGCAACGGTTCGCCCATGCCCATCACCACGATGTTGTCGAAGGAAACCAACTCGGCGTGGGCGCGCGGGGTGCGGCTGTCTTCCTGGCTGCACACCTGGATGAGTTGGTGAACGATTTCACCGGCCGACAGGTTGCGCTTTAGGCCATCGAGTCCGGAAGCGCAAAAACGGCAACCCATGGCGCAACCCACCTGGGTCGAAATGCAGATCGTTTTACGGGACTCGTCCTGACCGACGCCGATTTGGGGCGCGCGGATGATCACGGTTTCAATCAGCGATTTGTCGCCGAGTTCCAGCAGAAGTTTGTCGGTTACGTCCTCTGATTGTTTGGTGAGGACGAAACCGGTTGGTGCAATTTCAAAAGTATCGGCGAGCCATGCGCGCAACGGCCGGGAAAGATTGGTCATCTCGTCCCACGAACGAACGCGTTTCTTGTACAACCATTCCGTGATCTGCTGGGCGCGAAAAGCCGGATGGCCGTTTTCCTTTAGCAACGCGGTGAGCGTTTCAAGGGTTTCGCCGTGAATTGCGGGCTTGGTCGGAGTAAATTGCATGGCGGTCGAATAGACTTGGACAGGATTGGGAGGATTGCGCAGAGTTCAAGATAAGCATGGGCCGGATTCGTTGGGCGCTGATTCAGCAATTTTGGGTCTGGCGTGGTCGCGTCAACCCACCTGCAAAGGCCGCATATTTGATCGTTTGGGTTACCTGACCTTGCATTTTAAGGCCTTGGCCTTTGGCTGTTTTACCGCATTGATTGCTGACGAAATTCACTTAACCAAGACGAGTTACAAAGGCATCGCCGGGCTCAATTTATAAATTTCAGATGCGGCAAACTCTCATGGTAACTCCACTCGGATTGGCACCGTCACTTGGATTGTGCCACCTTCCCGCACAATTCCATGGGTGATGATTCGTTCGACTTGGTTGCTTGCCTTGAACGCGTGCGGCAGCGTGACCAAGTTGCGTCCCGACAGCTTGTCGAGCATCTTTACCCACTCGTCATCCGCATCGTGCGTTCCCACCTTCCCCGCCGGGTCGCGGAAGAGGATCTCGCCCAGGATATATTTCTGAAAATGTTCACCCGGCTTTCGCAGTATCAAGGCAATGTGCCGTTTCCGCACTGGGTTTCCCGGATTGCGGTGACGACTTGCATTGATCAGTTGCGGGCGCAGAAGCGACGGCCGGAATTCCGCTGGGCGGATCTGTCGGAAAATGAAGCCGAGGTGCTGGACAATGTGTTGACCGACGAGCGCGACACCACTCCCGGCGACGCGCTGGCGGCGCGCGAACTCGTTTACAAACTACTCGATCAACTCAAGCCGGAAGACCGGATGGTCATTCAACTGCTCGATCTCGAACAAAAAACCATTGCCGAAATCAGCACTCAAACCGGGTGGAACCAAACACTCGTTAAGGTAAGGGCCTTTAGGGCTAGACGGAAATTGCAAAAACTATTTCAAGAACTACAAAGCAAGGAGAAGTCATGAAACAATTCGACCAACAATGGCGGAAACTCACCGCTCTGGCGCGGCAGGCGAACGATCCACGCGATGCCGCCATGCCCTATGGTTTTGCCACCCGGGTGACGGCCCAGCCTGTGGCCGCTTCTTTCAGCCTTTCATCGGTCGCTTTTGGGTACTTTGCCGTACGCGGCTTAATGGTCGCGGCCGCTTTTGGATTGGCGGCGATTGCCATTGATTACAGCACCTATGTGACTTCAACGCAGACGGACGCCGTCGTTGCCGCCGATATGGTAGGCGAGTTGCTTGATCCATCCTGAAATGAACAAACCTTGGCAGCTCATTTTGGTTCTGGTGGGTATCTTCGTTGCCGGCGGAGTAACGGGGACCTTTGTCACCATGCGCTTCGGCCGCGAATGGGCCATGCGGCGACCGGGACCGGATTATCAATGGGCGCCCAAGCACTTGAAACGGCTGTCCGACCGGCTTGGACTCCAGGCTGATCAGCAGGCGCAGATTCTCCCGATTGTGAAACGCAACATGGAAGAACTAAGCCAGGTGCGAAATGGCTGTATCACCGCGACGAACGCCGTCTTTGATAAAATGCAACATGAGATCTCCGAAAAGCTCACTCCCGAGCAACTCGTGAAATACGAACAATTCAACAAGGAGATGCGTGAACGGGCCAGACGGGTGATGCCGGAAAGATTTGGCCATTCTCCTGGACAGGGACCGGGCGGGCCGCCAGCGGGTGATCCGAGCCATTCACCGGATGATAGGCCGCCGCCGGAAAAACCGGCTGAGACGAAAAACTAATTTCCCTTTTCCGCCGCCTCGCGATCCTGCGAGGCGGCTTTTTTATTTTAGTTGAAAGCGAAGGAGTGGGACCTACGTTCCGCGTCGGCCAGGCGCCATGCATGAGCAGGCGCGTGAACCCCGCCAGGGCCGGAAGGCAGCAACGGTGACGACGTCCTCCCAGTGCCGTGGAGTGCCTGGCCACTTTTTTAAATCCTTCCCCCGGATCGCTGGTGGGGTGAAAGAAAATAGAAACGAGAGCTGGATTTTTCAGCCGTTCAGCCCTTCAGTCTTTCCGATCTTCCCATGTCCGGTTCCTATCAAGTCATTGCGCGAAAGTGGCGCCCGCAGACGTTTGACGACGTCGTGGGACAGGACCACGTGGTTCGCACCTTGAAGAATGCGATTACGCGTAACCGGATTGCCCACGCCTATCTTTTTGTCGGACCGCGTGGTACGGGCAAGACCAGCACTGCGCGAATTTTTGCCAAGGCTCTCAATGTCACCGGGGGACCGAAGGCCGATTTTGACGTCAATGATCCGATCTGCGTTTCCATCGCCGACGGCTCGTGTCTCGACGTGATCGAGATCGACGGGGCGTCCAATAATGGCATCGAACAGGTGCGCGAATTGCGCGACACCGTTCGTTACGCTCCGGCGCAAGGGCAGTACAAGGTCTATATCATCGACGAGGTTCACATGCTCTCGAACCAGGCGTTTAACGCGCTGCTCAAGACGCTGGAGGAACCGCCACCGCACGTGAAATTCATCTTCGCGACGACGGATGTGCAGAAAGTGCTGCCGACGATTATTTCCCGTTGCCAGCGTTTCGACCTGAAACCGATTCCCAGTGAACTCATTGTGCAGCGACTGAAGAAGATCGCCGCAGCGGAAAAAATCAAGGTGACTGATGCGGCCCTCGCGAGCATCGCCCGTATGGCGGACGGTGGCATGCGTGATGCCCAGTCGATTTTTGACCAGATGATTTCCTTCTGCGGCAATGAAGTGGGCGAGGCCGACGTGCTTGACGTCTATGGGCTGGTGGCCGGGGAAAAAATCGCCGCGCTCGCCGCTGCTCTCGCCGCTGCGGATCACAAGAAAATTGTCGAGATCGTGGACGACTGTGACGAAAACGGCCGCGATCTTTACCGATTGCTCGTCGATGTGCAGTCCAACGTTCGTACCGCGCTGCTCGATTCGATCGCCAAGAACGGCAGCAGCGATGCACTCGGTACCTCGATGAGCACCGAGCAGCTTACGCGGCTGCTCGATGGGTTGCGTGAAGGCGAAGGCGGGGTGAAGCACGGGCTTTCCGAAAAAATTAATTTCGAAGTCGCTTTGCTGAAGGCGGTCGATGCCAGCCGTTCGCGGGCGATCGACACCTTGATCAAGGAAATCTCGGCGATGGCAGACAGCCTGCCCGAGGACGGCCTAAAAAAAAACGGCTGAAATCCCCGGCTGACGCACCGTCGTCCCGGAAAAATTCCACTGCGTCCCCTTTGGACAGCACGGACGACGAAGCATCTCCCGCGAGTACGCTCGTTCAGGAAGCAATCGCGCCCGCAGACGACGCACCCGTGGGCCCTTCGTCGGAGGAAGAAGCGGCGTTTCTCGCTCGAGAAGGCGGTGGCGCCCCTGTGCCCTTGGTGGTTTCCTCGACATCGGACGCTGAAGACGACACCGGCGAACTTCCCCCGATGGAGGATTTGATCACGCGTATTCCCGGCGCAACGCGGGAATTGATGGAGCAACTGTTTCGCGCCCGATTCATCACCGTGAAACGCATCCCGAAAACGGCGCTGAAAAATCAATAGCTGGAAATTGAGCCCGGCTCAAATCGGCCAAGTGGAACCAACAGCGGGTCGCCCTTCCAACCTCCTTAGATATAAATACGTTTCGACGGACGAGCGTTCGAAAGGTGCTTCAAGACTGATGCCGGCGCGCTCGTAAAGTCCTTCCTTGGTACCTTCCAGTTGGTCGAGTTTGACCACACCGGCTGGATCTACCTGCCACACTTCACCGGTGACGAAATGCACGGGATCAGAGGAACGAACCATTCCGGGATAATCGCCGAGCGAGTAGAGGACGTAGCCGGGAACAGTGCGGGCTTCGCCGATGAATTGCTGGCCGGCGAGAAAGCGATGATTGCTGCCGCGACGCTTGAGCGTTCCGTAAACAAAAATCAGTTTCATGTTCCAGCGGGAACCAACGTCTGGGTTTCGACGACAAGTGCGGTGATGTTATCGCGGCCGGCTCGTTCGAGTACGGCGTTCACCAGTTGCTGGGCTGCTTTAGGCGTTTCGGTGGCACGGATCATCTCATCGAGATGATGATCCCAAAGCCCGTCAATCAGGCCGTCCGAGCAAAGCAGAAAGCGATCTCCCGCCGAATACTGCAGGGCGCCAAATTGTGGTTCGATGAATTGGTGGCCGGCCCCGAGCGATTGATGCAGTGCATTGCGCATCGGATGCGAGCGGGCTTCCCGTTCGGTGAGCTTGCCGTTGCGCCGGAGCCAGCCGACGTGGCCGTGATCGTGGGTGAGTTGGATCAGGCCTCCACCAGCGGGAAGGTGATAAATGCGGCTGTCGCCGATGTGGCCAAAATACATCCAACCCGGTGTAAACCAGGAAAGGCTTAACGTGGTGCCCATGCCGCGGCATTCCTCGTAGGATTCGCCGAGCTTGATCAGTTCCTGGTGGATCTCGCGAAACAGCGCGAGGAGCGTCCCATCGTAGCCACTGGCCGGACCGGGCGGCGCATTGCGAAAACCTTTCGGGAGAAGCTGGGTGATCTTTTCCTTCGTGATCCGGCTCGCAAATTCTCCCGAATTTGCGCCGCCCATGCCATCGCTGACGGCAAAAACGAAATCCTTTTTTGACGATGCGGATTCGCCGATTTTTCCGAGATAGTGGACTTCCCGGCCGTCAAATTCCAGAGCGAGAAACGTGTCCTCGTTATTTTGGCGGACGTGTCCAATATGGGTGAGCGCCGACCAGCGCAGCGCAGCAGGCGGCGAGTCGGCCGGAGGGTCGAGCAAGGTCGCGAATTCAAAATCGATGAGGCAAAAACGTCCGTCGGTGCGACGGTAGGTGACATTGCGGATTTCGGGATCGTCATGGCGTACGCCGAACGTCTCCAACTCGGCAAACAACGCATGCAAGCGCTCCGGGTTGACCTGCTCCACGCGTGATCCGCAGTTCGTGGTGATGATCTTCAGGTCGGGCTCGTCCACCTCGATCAACCGCGGGACAAAATCGCAGCCGCGTTTTTCCAGATAGCGGAGGACCCGCACTTCGTTTTCAAAACGTGCGTAGGCTTGCGGGCCGCGGAAGGTTTTGTGGACGCTCCCATCGTACCCGATCCGGACCAGGGCGCGTTGGGTGTTTTTGACCTCGTGCATGAGTTAGGTAGACGAAACATTAAGGGCCGGCAGGTGGTGGCAAGAACGGGATTTGGCTGTTTTTACGAATTAGCGGCGTTCACTTGTAAAAGCTGAGTCATGTATGGAATTTCTCGTTGCCTCTGGCATGTGAGGTGCTGATTTGGGCATTAGGTTTAGCGATGGGTCCGTCGACCATTCGGTCGTGATGAACACTTCGAAAACCCCCTAAAATACCTACCTATTATGGCCAAATATAAACTGGAATACGTCTGGCTCGACGGCTACACGCCGCTGGCCAGCTTGCGCAGCAAGACACAAATCAAGGAATTCGGCAGCTTTCCAAAGCTCGAAGATCTTCCCGCCTGGGGTTTCGACGGCAGCTCGACCCAGCAAGCCGAGGGCAAGAGCTCCGATATCGTCCTCAAGCCCGTCGCCGTATATCCGGACAGCACGCGTAAAAACGGCGTCTTGGTAATGTGCGAAACCTACCAACACACCGGTGTGGCGAGTCCGTCCAATTCACGCGCAACGATTCCAGATGATCCAGACACTTGGTTTGGGTTCGAGCAGGAATATTTCTTCTACAAGGATGGTGCTCCACTCGGTTTCCCCGTTGGCGGCTTTCCGGCGCCACAGGGTCCTTATTACACCGGCGTGGGCTACAAGAACGTCGGATCGGTCGCTCGTGAAATCGTCGAGAAGCACATCGATATCTGTCTCGATGCCGGCATTAATCTCGAAGGCATCAACGCCGAGGTCGCGAAGGGCCAGTGGGAATTCCAGATCTTCGGCAAGGGCTCCAAGAGCGCGGCCGACCAGATGTGGGTGGCCCGTTATATTCTCACCCGCCTGACTGAATCCTACGGCATTGACATCGAATGGCGCTGCAAGCCGGTCCTCGGTGCGTTCAATCAGCCGCTCGATTGGAACGGTTCCGGTATGCACTCGAATTTCTCGACCAAGTTCATGCGCGAAGTCGGTGGCAAGGAGTACTTCGAAAAACTCATGGCTGCATTCAACCAATACCGCGACGAGCACATCGCCGTTTACGGCCCGGAGAATCATCTCCGCCTCACCGGCCTGCACGAGACGCAATCGATCGACAAGTTCAGCTACGGTCTCGCCGATCGTGGTGCTTCGATCCGCATGCCGCACAGCTTCGTCAACAGCGGCTACAAGGGTTACCTCGAGGACCGTCGTCCGAATTCCGCCGCCGATCCGTATTTGGTCGCCGGTCGTATTCTCAAGACGATCCAGAGCGTGCCGACCAAGTAAGCCCGACGCTTACGTTCTCAAAAATTCCAGCCGTCCAGCCTGCAAAGGCCGGGCGGCTTTTTTTGCGCCGGTGGAGCGCGACCTCCGGGCGCGCTTAAGGATTGCCGTAAAACACAAAAGGCCACGCTTCATTTGCACCGCACAACTTTCCGACGATAGGATTGCGCAGAATATAGGCCGCTTTTTCGTTCAGTTCGCTACCCGATCTAACCCGGTGATCGAAGAAGTTCGTTTGCCAGCAAATGCCATGTTGCCTGGTTTGGTAGCGCTTCCATGCGCTCACGACGTTGCTCATTTTCTGTTTAAGCGGAAATTGGATCAAGGCATGCAAATGATCGGGCATCAGGAGAAACAGTGAACAATTCCAACGCTCCTGCTCATGATAAATGCGCGCAGATTCGAGTAGAAGAGGGCCTAGGACCGGATCGGTGAGCGGCAGCGGAGAACGGGAATTAGTCCCGATGCGAATATGATAAATCGCTCCATCTTTAACCCACGCAGGGATCGAGTGCGATAGTCTTCCGGGGTAATCGGGCATGCCTCGATCAAATCCGCCCGGAGGTCGGGTTCCACCCGCGTAAACAACCTGAACCAAGGTGACAGCATTGAGGTGGAGCGCGACCTCCGGGCGCGCTTTGTGCGCACAATAAAAAAGCCGCACCTGACGGCGCGGCTTGAACACGGATGACTGTCGAACGGAAGTGAAGCTTACTTTGCCGCTGCAGCGTAGTTGGCCTCGGCTGCGTCCCAATTCACCACGTTCCAGAAAGCCGTGATATAATCCGGACGGCGGTTCTGGTAGTTCAGGTAGTAAGCGTGTTCCCACACATCGAGCCCGATGACCGGTTTGCCTTCGATGCCGGCAACTGCTTTGCCCATCAGCGGGCTGTCCTGATTTGCTGTTGAACCGATGGAAAGTTTCTTGTCCGCACCAACCACGAGCCAAGCCCAGCCGGAACCGAAACGGGTGGCACCGGCTTTCGCGAAATCCTCTTTGAATTTCACAAAACCGCCGAGTTGGGCCTCGATGGCTGCGGCCAGCGTGCCTTTCGGAGCGCCGCCTTTGCCGGAGCCGAGAATTGTCCAGAAAAACGAGTGGTTGCTATGACCGCCGCCATTGTTGCGGATCGCACCACGGATGGATTCGGGAACTTTTGAAAGATCGGCGATCAACTTGTTGACGTCGAGCGCAGCGAGGTCGGCGTGATCCTTGAGGGCATTGTTCGCATTCGTGATGTAGGCCTGATGATGCTTGCCGTGATGGATTTCCATCGTCTTCGCGTCGATGTGTGGCTCAAGGGCGTTCGGCGCGTACGGGAGGGGAGGGAGTGTATAGGACATAGGGTGGAGTTGTTTTCTGATTGAAGTGAAACGGAGTTGTGAATGTTGCCCAACTTTTCCGCTCCGTCAACTGCTCAGGCCGCGGAGGTGTTGGTCGATGTGCTTGCGATAACTTCCTGTTATGACGGATCGGGAAACGGTATTTCCCGGAACTGCGGGAGTGGTGATAGGATTGCGCTCATGAAAACACCAATCCGTGCCTACATTCCCGGCCTCGCCATGGCGGCAGTGTTCGCGGCGTCGGCACTTACGCTGGCGCGGCTGCCGGGTTTGCAACATCTCGGTGCACTCTCGGTGGCGTTGTTGCTCGGGCTGCTGTGGCGCGCCTTGAAGCAGGTGCCCGGCGGGCGCAATGCAGGGATTGGATTCTCGGCGAAGAAATTATTGAGGTTCGGCATTATTCTCCTCGGGGTGCGGCTGAATTTTGAACTCGTCCTGCATGCCGGGCTTAGAATTTTAATGTTGGATGCGACGGTGGTGACCACCGGACTTCTCGGCATCAATTGGCTCGGACGCCGGATGGGACTCGATCCGATTGTCGCCTGCTTGATCGCGGTGGATAGTTCGATTTGCGGAGGATCGGCGGTGGTGGCGGCTGCTCCAACGTTACGCGCGGGAGAGGATGACATCGCGCTGGTCATTCCGCTTTGTAGTCTCATCGGGACGGGCGCGATGTTGCTCTACACGTTTATTCAACACCAATGGGCGGTGAGCCCGGTTCACTACGGGATGATGGCCGGTGCGACCTTGCACGAAGTTGCGCAGGTGGTGGCGGCGGTCACGCCATTTCCGGAAACGGCGGAGTTGGGCACCGTGACCAAGCTGACGCGCGTGGTCCTGCTGGTGCCGGCCGTTCTCGTCCTCGGCCGGTTTTTCGGGCGCGAGCGTAACAATAACGGCGCTGCCGAGATCGGAGAGGTGAATGCTGCGCCCACCATTCCTAAGCCTTGGTTTGTGCTCGGCTTTCTGCTCGTCGGAACGGTGAACACGCTCGCGATTTATTTCGCGCCGGAGCACATTGTTCAGATTGGCAACATTAACGGCCGGCTGCTGGCCGTGGCGAATTTCCTGATGGCCATGGCGATGGCGGCGATGGGGCTCCAGATCGATTTTGGCAGGTTGCGCGCCAACGGTATGCGGGCGGTCGGCACGGCACTGATCGGTTGGATGGTCCTGGCGAGTTTGGCGATCAGTGAAATTTGGTTGGTCGGTGCGTGATGTTTTTCTTCGGCTGACTTTTCATCAGTACCGGCAAAGCTGGAAGGCATGCCCGATTACCGCCTTCATGTTTTTCGCGTCGTCGCGGAGAAACTTAATTTCACTCGGGCGGCGGCCGCGCTGCATATCTCCCAGCCGGCGGTGACGCAGCATGTCAAGCGACTGGAGGAGCATTATGGGCGGCCGCTTTTCGTGCGCGCGCCGGGTGGCATTACGCTGACGCCAGCGGGACACGCGCTGCTCGATCACACGATTCAGGTCGAGGAATTGCACCGCGACGTCGAGCAACGGCTGCAGGCTGGCCAATCGTTGGTGAGCGGTACACTCAAGCTCGGTGCCAGCACGACCATCGCCCAATATCTGTTGCCGCGCTGGCTGGGCCGATTCCAGCAAACCTATCCGCAAGTGGAGCTTTCGTTGCGCATGGGCAACACCGAGGAAGTAGCGGCCACTTTGCTCGCCCGGCGTATCGATCTGGGTTTGATCGAAGGTCCGAGCGGACGGCGCGAGTTGAAGACCGAACGTTTTGCCGACGACGAGATCGTGCCGGTCGTTTCGCCTGATCACCCGTTGGCGAAAAAACCACGGATTACTCCCACTGAACTGGCCGTGATACCATGCGTGCTGCGTGAACCGGGTTCGGGAACGCGGCAGGTGGTCGATTTGGCTTTGAAACGTGCAGGGATCGATTCGCGAAAGATGACCGTGGTGCTCGAGAGCGACAGCAGCGAAACCATCAAGGGGTTGGTGGAGACGGGCGTCGGCGTCGGATTCCTCTCCCGACTCGCATTGCGCCACGAACTGGCGCGCGGCTGCCTTACCGTGTTGTCGGTTCCAGGACTGCGATTGACCCGCCCGCTGCATGTTCTCTATCCGCAGGGGCCGCGTCCGGTCGGCATCGCAGGGGTATTTGTGGACTTTTTGAAGACGGCAAGTGCCGGGGAATAAACGCTGGATTGTGTGTGCACTAGGCTTCGCTGCTTCGCTTCAAACGGAAATAGGCCTGCAATAATTCCAAGCACGGCTTTTCGAGAACGCCGCGCGTGACTTCGAGGTGGTGATTAGATTGCGGCAGGCTGTTGAGGTCGGTCGCGCCGCCGAGACACCCCATTTTGGCGTCGGGAGCGGCGTACACCACGCGCTTGAGCCGCGACATGAGGGTCGCACCCGAGCACATGGGGCACGGCTCCTTGGTGACGTAAAGGGTTGCGCCGGTCAGCCGCCAGTTGTCCACGGCGCGCGCGGCCTGGCCCATGGCGAGAATCTCCGCGTGGGCGGTGGGATCGCGTGTGCTGTCGCGCTGGTTGTGGGCGGCGGCGATGATTTCACCGCCCAATTCGATCACCGCTCCGATTGGTACTTCGTCCTGCCGCCACGCGTCGATGGCCTGATTGTACGCCTGCGCCATGTAAAATTCGTCGTCCCGCGTGAGCTGGGAAGGATGAATTTTGTCGAAAGGACAGGGCAGGGCGGGACGATTTTCGGTGGTCATGGGGACAACTTGCGCGCTTGGCGGACTGGCCGCGTCTCGACCTGCTTGCAGGTAAAGACGGGTAACGCCTTGACTTACGGGCTGTGTCACGCACATACAACGGTTTTTCCATCGCTATTTCCGTATGATCCAAACACCAGCCAGTCCCTCTTTTTCCCATTATGTCTGACGGCAAAGTGATTGAAGTGGAGGGCAAGATTACCACCGTGCTCCCGGGCACGATGTTTCGGGTGCAACTCGACAATGGCCACATGGTGCTGGCGCATATTTCCGGCAAGCTTCGCAAGCACTTCATCAAGATCGCCGCAGGCGACAAGGTGAAGATGGAGATGAGTCCGTACGACCTCGACAAGGCGCGGATCACGTACCGCATTCGCGAGACGAATCTGCCGCCTCCAGGTCCGCGCCGTCCGCGGCGTTACTGATCCGCTCCTTCGCGGAGTAATTGTGAAGGCGCGCGGCGGAAATCGGCCTCGGGAAAAAGAACCGCCGATGCCTCCGGCACCGTCCGGATTTGCCGATGAGATTGATCGCTACCTCGGCTACGTCGAATTAGAGAAAGGCCTGTCGCGCAACACGGCCAGTTCCTACGAAAGCGATTTGCGGCAGGCAGCCCACGTTTTGAAAAAGAACGGCGCGGCGGATTGGACCAAGGTGACCGCAAAGCACCTCACGGCGTGGCTGCACTGGTTGAGCGATGAAAAATTTTCCGCTTCCAGTCAGGCGAGAAAATTGAGCGCAGTTCGAATGCTGTGCCGGCATTTGAAAAAGGAGGGCGTCCGCAACGACGATCCGGCCGAATTGCTGGCCGGGCCGAAATTGCGCCGCAAGCTGCCCGAGACCCTTTCCACCGGCGACATGGATAAGCTCCTCTCGATACCGATGAGCGGCGACGCCTACGCGATTCGCGACCGGGCGATGTTGGAACTATTTTATTCGAGTGGTCTTCGGATTTCGGAGCTGAGCGGACTTTCATTGCAGCAGGTGGATCTCGAAAATGGATTTGTGCGGGTTTTCGGCAAAGGCGCCAAGGAGCGAGTTGTTCCGCTCGGCGGCCGCGCCCGCGATGCGCTGGTGGCCTATTTGGGTTCGGGTCGTTCGAGGCTGGTGAAGCCGCGCACCGGCAGCGAGCTGTTCATCAGCGAACGAGGCAAAGCGATCTCGCGAAAGACGGTTTGGGTGATCGTGAAAAAATACGCGCAACTCGCCGGCTTGGGCAAAAAGGTGAAACCCCACTTGCTGCGGCATTCGTTTGCCACGCATCTATTGGGCGGCGGCGCCGATTTGCGGGCGATTCAGGAAATGCTGGGCCACGCGAGCATTGGCACGACGCAGATTTATACGGCCGTCGAGAATTCCCGTCTGCTCGACCAACACGCCAGGCATCACCCGCGTAATCGGGCGAAATGAGCATAAATCGGGAGTGCCAAAACTCGGGCAGATGTGTGAAACTCCCCCTCCACGCGCGTCACGGGTAACACGCAACTTTCGTCGGTCAATCCGTTCTCTTTTTCTTGTCCATGTCGTCGAGCTTGTCGGTGAACTCTTCCTGGATCTGCGCTTTGCTCTTCGGTCCCCAGGTCGTGGTGACCAAGTCGCCGGGCGGACCGCCGAAAAGATCGTTGGCTTCTTCCTGCGCTTTGAGCGTCGCGGCACCGTGATCTTTTAACTTTCCGCCCATGCTTTGGAGTTCCGTGGTTCGGCGTGAAACGTAATTGTCGTAGGCGATCGAGCGGGCCGGATCGCCGCGATGTTCCTTGGTACTCGCGACCGGCTTCGAGGTGCAGCCGGACAGGCAAAGAAGGATCACCCCGGCGGAAAAAATGGTTTTCATGACTTCTCTTTCAGTTTGTCCAAATCGGATTCAAATTTTTCCTGCGTGGCTTTTTGCTTCTGTTGTTGGTAATAGTCCGGTGATTGCAATGAACTGTCTGAATCGGGCGGCGGTGCAGGATATTCCTTTTCAGCGGTGCGCCGGGCTTCGTCGGGTGATTTGCCAGCTTTGACCAGTTCGCGCTCGCGGGCGCGGGCTGCGTCGCGTTGCATGATTTCCTCCGTCCCGACCACATATGGCGCTGGATAGGTGGCGTTCTTTGCAATATTCGGTTTTGTTGAACAGCCATCCGCAGCAAACAATAGCAGACCCAAAGCCAAGGCCACTCCCTGGAGGTGTCGCGAGCGGAATAGACCGGGGCCAATCTTCACTGACGGTCAGTGTATCTTTTAAAGGCGACCAGTCAATTGCTGGATTCGCACAAATAACTCGAAACATTCCGTCTCGATCACATCGTGGAATTAAAGGTGCCATAGTTTTAGCCCCTGAATTTATTTCCCCATGTCCGAATCGTATTCCGAAAAACTTGTTGCCGAAGTCATCCGGCTTTTTCCCTCTTTCATGCAAGATCCCACGGATTGGGCGATGTCGAAGGGCAACGCCGCCGTCATTGCGGTCGAGACTGATGGCACGATCCGTGGGCATATTTTTGGGGAGGACCGGGTCAAAGGTCGCTGGTGTTTTGGCATTGCCAACCGCAAGGTCGCGCAGGTGTTGAGCACGGGTTATCACACCGGACGTTTTGAGGAACTGGTTTATGCCGGCAAACTCGACGAAGGGCAGTTTGGGGTGAGCCGTCCTGATTTTATCGGCTGGCAGGGAGGTGTTCCTCTTTTGACTCCTGAGGGCAAACTGATCGCGGCGGCATTCTCCGGCATTCGGGGTATCAATGATATTGCGATTATCGAGCGCGCCGCGGAGGCCGTCGCGGGATTGACGGTCAAGCGGGACTAGCGCTGCCAAGACTGCGTTGAGGGCGACGGCGCTTTCCTGCTTTGGCCGAAAGTCCAGTGGGTTCGGCGTCGTTCGCGCTCGCCTTGCGGGTGACGTCCGCCTACGAGTTTTATCTCGATTCGTAAACGTTCATCCCTCCCACCCATGTCTACGCCCGATCTGCCTCCTGCCCCTGCGCCCACTCCGTCTCCTGCGCCAGCCCCGGCGAAGAAGAGCAACACGTTGGTGATTGTTCTCTGCGTGATCTTTGGTCTGTTGTTTTTGCTCCTCGCCAGTTGCGTCGGCACCTGCATGTACGTGGGCAAAAAAGCCAAGGACTACGCCAAGGATTCGCAGAAGAGTCCCCAGATTACGGCACTCGCGACCATTGCGGCGTTCACACCTGATGTTGAGGTGGTCTCCAAGGATCTCGATGCCGGCACCATCGTCCTGAAAAATAAAAAGACAGGTGAAATCACGAAACTGAGCGCCAAGGATTTTTCAGCGGATCGAGTCGCTTCGGTGATCCAGAAGATCAAGGAAGGTAAACCGTTGACCAGTTCGGCCAACACCGAATCGATGAGCAGTGCGCCGGAGCCGGCGGCGGAAACAGCCCCGGCGGAAAAAGCGACAAACTCTTCTTCGGCCGAAGAACCCACCAGTTCGGCTCAAGCGGCGGCGCAGCAATCGGCGATCAAGAGTTTTCCGAAGGATTTTCCAGTTTACGATGGAAGTGCCGTGAAGACGCTTGAGGCATCGCAAAATACTTTCGCCGGCGTAGCTTCCAACACGCACACTTTTTCGACCTCGGATTCCCCTGAGGAAGTAGCTGAATTCTACGGGAAAAAGCTCACGGCGGACGGCTATACCGTGATGGCCAGTGAGAACTCATCGAACGGCAACGGCCCGAAACTCACCCGCATTTTCCAAAAGGATGGAGCGGCCTCCACTGTGAATATCGAGGTGCGAGTTGAGGATGGGAAAACCCACGTTCAAGTGAATCAGGTTTTACTCAAACAGAAATAATTCGATCAACTGGGGTTCGATGGGCACGTCGTCGTTGGCGCGCTCGTCGTTTTTCCGGGTTCCAACTGCCGCGTTTCCGTTTTTCATGCACAAGGGCCGGATCGAAGCATTCAGTGACGGGGTGATCGCCATCATCATCACCATCATGGTGCTCGAAATGAAAGTGCCGCATGGCGCGGATTTGCGCGCGTTAGCGGAAATCTATCCGGTGTTTCTCAGCTACGTGCTCAGTTTCCTGTACGTCGGCATTTACTGGAACAACCATCATCACCTCTTTCAGATCGTGAAGTATGTGAACGGCGCGGTGCTTTGGGCCAATCTTCACCTGCTGTTCTGGCTGTCGCTTTTCCCCTTCGTCACGGGCTGGATGGGTGAGAACCATTTTGCGTCGGCGACGGTAGTGGTGTACGGCGTGGTGCTCATCATGGCGGCAATCGCCTACTATATTCTCGTGCGGGTCCTGCTCTCGGGCCGCTGTGCCGACTCGGATGCGGCCCGGGCGATCGGGCGCGACGTCAAGGGAATCATTTCGGTGGTGATTTACGCTGCCGGGATCGCCGCGGCATTTTTCAATGCGTGGGCGGGTGTGGTGCTGTATTTGTCCGTGGCCATCATGTGGCTGATACCGGACCGCCGGATTGAAAGAAATTTAGCGGACTGACCTTCCTCTATTTTTGCGAATAGGGCTGGGAAATTTTCGCCGGCGAAGTCCCTCGAAACGATGATAAGGGGGGCGGCAGCTTTTGCCGTTTGAGTGGACATTTGCCCTATTAAATTATTATTTCATTTAAGGCGAGAGGGTTGCGGGAGCCTGATGACCGATGGAATTCGATTTGCTCCCCAAGCTGGGAAACCCACCAGCCCAATGACGCTCATCCTGCTTAAAACCGTTATTTCACTCTTATTGATCGCCGCGGGCAAAGTGCTGACGATGGGTCCCGGCCTGCCCGAAGGATACGAGGATGAGCGTGGCTTTCATTTTGGTGCCGCCCGCGTCAGTCGAAACGAGTTTTAAAGAATCAGAATTGTAGGATAGTCAGTGAGGCCTAGGCGGGACCAAAGTGATCTTGATCTCACAGCGAGGTCGCCGTGGCTCCAGTGGGAGACGAAAGCATTCGCGACATCTGCCCGTTGATTGCGGAAATGGATCGCTGAAATCGCTTAGCCTGCGGGCGCAGGGTAAAGGGCGGCCAGTTTGCGAATTGTCGTGAGGTTACGCATCGATGACGTGGGCAGTTTGACCAATTTCATCTGGGGTGACGCCCAGACTTTCGATTCGTGGATTTTTATCCGGCAGAGCCAGTAGAATTCTCTTCCTTCGACGTGGAATTCATCCACTTGGGTCCGGGCGGCGAGCAAATGCTTGATTTGGGTGGCGCTGAACGGTTCGTGGAGGAAGCCCGCGTGCACCGTATTGTCAGGGTGATCGAGATCGGTGGCCACGAAAGGTCGATACGCGGCGATGGTGGCGATTTCATCGCGTGTGCGCACAAAGGTGTCGACATTATAGCCGAGTGATTTTGCGAGGTGGGCTCCGATCTGTTTTTCGAGCTTCCTTGGGTCGGTCGACTTGGCGGTAAAAATTACATTCCCGCTGGCGATGAAGGTTTTCACGGCAGAAAACTTCAGTTCCTCGAACAGTGCCCGGAGTTGTTCCATTTTCACCCGGCGCTTACCGAGATTCATTCCGCGAAGAAAGGCGATATAATGGGGCATGGAAATGATCTCGAATAAAATGTATTTGATCCGTCGGCGGCGGGTCAAGCAGTCCATTTTTCGACGGCGTAGTCGAAGTATTTGGAGAGAAGGAGATGGATTGTCTTTTTGTTGTAACCAAATCGCCGCTGCCGTGTTCTCGATAGGTGCCCGCTCTTTTTACCCTTGGTGATCTCCAGCAGACAATCCGGCGACTCGCGCGCGAGCGTGGCTTTACCACCACGGTAGTGTTAACGCTGGCCCTCTGTATCGCGGCCAACGTGGCGATATTCGCGGTGGTCGATGCCGTTTTGGTCCGGACGCTCCCTTTTCCGTACGCGGAGCAATTGGTGACGACGATCAACAGTTATCCCAACGCCGGCGTCGAACGGGCCGGCTCGTCGCTCCCGAATTACTACGATCGGCGCGTTGGGATCAAGGCGTTCGCGTCGACAGCCATCACGCAAGGCGGCAGTGCAATCGTGGGTGAGGCAGGTTCGCCCAATCGGATCGACCGTGACCGGGTGTCGCCCGAATTTTTCGCCACGCTGGGTGTTCCACTGGCGATGGGACGATCTTTTACCGACGATGAAATGGTCTACGCGCGCAGTGGCGTGGCGGTGATAACGGATGGATTTTGGCGGAGTAATTTCAACGCCGATCCGTCGGTTCTTGGAAAACAATTCCAGGTGGACGGACTTCCGGTGACTGTGATCGGGGTGTTGCCCAAAGGCTTTCGCTATTTGTCCAGTCGCGCCCAGTTTTTCATCCCGGCCGCCTCGGGTTTGGATGAGCGGGGAGTGGATCGACGGCATTCGAATAACTTCCAACTGATCGCGCGACTGGCTCCCGGTGCCACGCTGGCCGATGCGCGCGCCCAAATCGACGCCTTCAACCTGAAGCAACTTTCCGACGAACCTTATGCAAAACTGCTGAAAGGCGCGGGTTATCACACGATCGTGAATTCCCTGCATGACGACCATGTGCGCGATGTTCGTCCGATTCTGCTTTTGCTACAAAGTGGCGTGCTTTCGCTGTTGCTGATCGGCGGTGTGAACCTCGTCAATTTGCTGCTGATCCGTGCGAGCGGGCGGGCGAAGGAACTCGCGGTGCGCCAGGCTTTGGGTGCGAGTCGCCGTCACCTCACTTGCGAAGTCATGCTCGAAACAACCGTGCTTTCGACTGCTGGAGGGTTGTTGGGGATCGCAGGCGGCGCGGTGGGAATTAGGATGTTGTCGATTCTTGGCACGGATCGTCTGCCGTTGGGAGCGACGATAGTTTTCGATGGGCGATTGGCAGCGGTTGCGCTGGCTATTTCGCTGCTGGTTGGCATCGCACTAGCGCTTCCGATCATCTGGTTCAACCTGCACCATCGCCTCGCACCGGTGCTTCAGGCGGAATCGAGGGGCGGCACGGTCAGTCGTGCGGCGCAGCGGATGCGACACGGGTTTATCATTGCTCAAGTCGCGCTCGCCTTCGTGTTGCTCGCCGGTGCGGGTTTGCTCGGCGTCAGCCTGCGCCGTGTGCTTACAACCGCCCCAGGATTCCAAGCCCAACATGTGCTGAGCGGTCAGATCGCTTTCCCGTGGAAAAAATATCCCGAGACCGCGCCCCGCCTCGCGTTTATCGAGCGATTGCTGACCGATCTGCGCGCGCAGCCGGGAGTCACCTCGGTTGGAATCACCTCTGGTCTGCCTTTCACCGGCAACGTGAGCAACAATGCCACGACGGTGGAAGGCGTCCAACTGGCACCGGGCGATTCCATCCGCGCACATTATACCACGGCCGCAGTTGGTGATTACTGGCAGAGTCTCGGTATTCCGCTGGTCGCGGGTCGCTTCCTCGAAGACGCCGACAACCACCGGAAACGAAAGGTGTGCGTGGTAGACGAGGATTTCGCCCGGCGCTATTGGCCGAACGAAAGCGCGCTCGGTCATCGACTCGTGAATGGGCCGACATTTTCCGAGGACAAGGCCTGCACGATCGTCGGGGTGGTTGGCAGTGTAAAACAAAACGATCTTTCCGATAAAAACGCGCAGGGGATGATTTATTTTCCGTACGTAAATTATTCCCCGAATTCCGTCTCGGTGGTCGTGCGAACGCCGTTGCCGCCCGAGGCGCTCGCTTCCGTGCTCAAAAAGACGGTGCTGGCGATCGATCCGGAGCTGCCGGTGGACGATTTGAAAGCCATGCAAGTGCGCATCGATGACAGCTTGGTGACGCGACGCTCGCCAGCCGTATTGGCCGGAATTTTCGCCGCCGTCGCGCTGATCTTAGCGGCGGTCGGAACCTATGGCGTGCTGGCTTACGCGGTGAATCAGCGGCGCCGAGAAATTGGGGTGCGGATGGCCCTCGGTGCGTTGCCCGGGCAGATATTGGCGCAGTTTCTCAACTTGGGTGCCCGTTTGCTCGCGGCCGGGCTCGTGCTTGGGCTGGCGGGCGCCTGGCTGGCGGGTCGCGCCATGCAAAGCGTATTGTTTGGCGTCGGAGCAATCAACGGCGGGGTATTCGCCGCGACGTCCGCGGTCATGGTGATCGTGGTTTTAATGGCCGTGTACCTGCCTTCGCGCCGCGCGGCCCGCGTGTCCCCGCTTGAAGCGCTGCGGGACGGATAGCTGTCCTCGAAAGTCAACAAGAGCTGACTTCGTCATTCGGATTTCGGGAATTTCCCGGGGGAGGGCGGACCGCCTACCCCTAAGCGGTCCGCCCATTGTTTTCTTACTATACCCCAAGTCTTGCCGCTAAGCGGACAAGACAGATTCACAAAAAGCAGGTCCCTTGCCATTCGGCCGCTATCTTCAGATTATTTTCGAGAAGTAACGAGCTGTCGCTGCAGGGCATTTTTTGCGCCGTGGGCTCGAATCAAGGATGCGTCGCGGCGGTCGGGAACTGGTACAGCGTATAAAAGGCCTCGAAGCTGGGGTTCGTGGCGTTCCAGAGTTTTTTGCCATCGACCGAGAGTTGATAGACTCGCGCAGTTTGATGCGGATGAACCTTTGGCTGTTCTGTTTTGGCGAGCGTTACATGGAGCGTCATGCGATTGGAGGAGAGCTCGGTTTTCGTGACGGGTTCGGGGTGCTCGTCGAGTTCGGGCGAGCCGTAGTCGGGTGCGTCGCGGTAGGTCCACGACTTGATCGAGAGCGCGCCGGCGACCCCGGCTTGGGTAAACGAAGCAGGCACGGCAGTCGTGAAAGTGACGTCGAAACCGTCGGGCACCGCCGAGACGTGATGAATCGCGGGAGCGACGGTTTTGCCGTCCCAGACGATGCGTTGCAGGCTCGCGACGCGTCCGCCTTTGGCCTGCCAACCGCGTCCGGTTTCGCCCAGCAGCATGCTGCCATCGGGCAGAAATACCGGGCGCATGACGCCGGATTCGAGATCGGTCGCGAAGGAAATGACGACACCCTGATCATGGGTGCCGACTGTTTCCGTAATTACTCGCATCAAGTTCGATTGGGTCTGATCGCCGAGGAACATCTGGGCCTCATACGGGCCGAATTTCCCACCGGTGGTGTCCCACGCGGGGTTGCCGGGTGAATTGGCCAGCCGGTCTTGAGGAAACAACACCGCCGCTTCCTGACGACTGTCGGCGACCGCATCCCATGAGATTTCCGGTGAAGTCGGAATCATCCCGGGACGATCGACCAAGCCGGCGGGATGGCCGTAGAACGCGCCTTTCTTCAGGCGGAAAAGTTTCGAGGTGGCGACATATTCGCCTTGGTTGTCGGCATACCAAATTTGTCCATCGGGAGCGACGCCGATGCTCGCTGGACTGCGCATGCCGTCGGCCCATGGCTCGAAGCCACCGTTCGCCGGAACATGAATTGCCCAGCCGCGATAGCCGCCGCTCGTGCCCATGTACTTGCCGTTGGCGCGGTACATCGCATCGGTCTGGCTGGCATCGCCGAGATTGAGCGTGAAGAAATAGTCGCCCTTCGTGTCGCGGACGGGGCCGTGTAGATATTCGTGGTAGTTGCCATTGTAGCTGAAGGAATCGCTCATGGTTACGAAAGTGTCCGCGAGTCCGTCGCCGTTGATATCGGTAATGCGGGTGAGTTCTGGTTTTTGCCCGACGACAAGTTTGAGTCCATGATCGTCTTCGATGACGACTCCCAAGCTGTCGAAGGTGCCTTGCGCGAACAAATGCCATTCGCCTTTAATGAGACGCCAGATGCCGGCGGTGCGGGTGGCAACGACGACCGTGCCGTCCTTCGCGACGGCGAGTCCGAGGGCTTCGAACAATTGGTCGCGACCGTAGTTGTCCTTGGGGCCAAGATAGGTTTCCGCGCTATAACCGGCGGGCATTTCCGGATGGGAGGGTTCCACTTCCAGCGGTTGCACCAAGTCATTGAATTTAGACGGCGTGGAGTGCCAGGCTTTTGGCGCAAGCGCGATGTGTCCTTTCGCTACGACATTCTTGTAAGTGCCCGCGGGCAACGTCCAACGGCCGTCCTTCACACTCCCTTTCGAAACATCGACGGTTCCGAGAACCTTTTCATCGAGTACAAACGATTGCGGCGAGGCGAATTCACCGCTGATCAGCATTTGGACACTGCCGTCGGTCGCGAAAATCGTTTGCAGGGAAATCGTGTTCGCTCCTACGCGGTAGTTGAAGACGGGGGTAGCGAGTGGATCATGAGAGTCGCGCGAGTAGC
This sequence comes from Lacunisphaera sp., assembly GCA_036499685.1. GTDB lineage: Bacteria > Verrucomicrobiota > Verrucomicrobiia > Opitutales > Opitutaceae > Lacunisphaera. Next base: position 59,129 of record DASYDH010000018.1, read on the forward strand.
CGAGGAACTGGGCGTTTACATCAGCCAGCGTGGCGAGGTGATCGCGGGGATTATAGAGTGAGGCACGAATCGTTGCGTCGTCGTGGAAGATCGGTTCCTTGAACGAAAAATCGATTGGCTGATCCTTGGCGTTCAATGGTGCCAGCAAGACCTTTGCTGCGCCGAGACTGATTTCGGCGCTCTGATAGCCCGGTTTCAGCCCGCCGCCGCCGCGGTTCAGCCATTCGCCCGACATATCGAGAAAGCCGCCCTGCCAAATTTTAGCGATGCCGAGGACACGCGGATCGAAGGTGTAGTTGATGCCGTTGGGCAGACCCACGTGTATGGAACGACCTGAGACAGTTTCCATCGGCCCGCGCTGGATGCGGACCGTTTTGTCCACGAGCATTTGCAGGCGATCCTTCATTGGATCGTAATTTTCGACGCCCGCTTCGGTCACGAGACGAGTGGTTGGACCTTGGTTTGGTACCTCGTTAAGCGTGGCGAGATACGAACCGATGGCGTCGATCTGCTGGTCGGACAATACCGTCGGAAGGAAAGGAGGCATGACGGGCAGATAAGGCTGTCCCTTTGTCGGTCCTTTCTCGGCGATGGCGAGTTCGTCGGCCGGCGTGCGGACGCTGCGCACCAGGTACGCGTGATCGGCCTTGATGGTGAAACGGTGGCCTTCGCCGCCGGATGCGACGACTCGATCGCGCGGCTCGATGGTAAAGAGGCCAAAAAGATTCGGGCCGGTTTTTGTGGAAGTGTCGTCGCGTTGCACGGCGTGACATTCGACGCAACCGAAGCCGCGGAACGTCGTTTCGCCAAGTTTTACGAGATCAATGAGCTTCGCGACGTTGCTCGGTTTGCCGCTGACGTCCGGCACTTTTACCGCATTGAAATCGGCGCGCAGGAGGGAGAAATTGCGGATCGCGAGAGCCCCGTGATCCACGGCGACAGTGGTCTGGCCTCCCGCGTCGAGCCATTTCATTTCACAACCGATTGACCAGCCTCGCACGACGGTGTTTGATTGAACGACCTTGCCGTTGATTTTGACTTCAAGAATCAAGCCATCCTCGGTGCGGTTGCGCGCATCATCGAAGCGGGGGGCGCGGAATTTTGCCTCGAAGGTTTGCCAGGTTCCGGGTTTACTGGCGGCGTTGACGAGGGCGGGAATACCGCCCTGATTGGCGTCAGCGGTGACGGGTTCATCCTGCGGCGCGACACTCCCCAGTTCATCGCCGAGTTCAATCCGGTAGCGTCCTTCGAGATATATCCCCGCCTTCGATCCGGCCGGTGCGAGAAATTCCATCTGCACCACGCAATCGCCGATGTACGCATTCGTGCGAAGCTGGACCGATTCCGCTTTCTTCCCGGTATAATAAGTGATTGGACCATCGGCGGCGGGCATGGCCTCGAGCCGTGTACCACCTTCGGCAGTCTTTACGGACGCGGCTCCGGACCATTCGGGATTGGGGGCAAACCAGTGGTACGGATTTGCGTCGGTTTGAGCCGACGCGACGGCGGACATTGATCCACAGGTTAAAAAAAGGAAAGCAACACGGAGGACGCGGGGATACTTCATCGGTCATCAGGCAAACAATCGTGAACAAGGAGGCAATATAAGACCGGCTTGGAAAGTGGTCATTCAAATGGATGACTAAAACGGGAATCGAACTCTTCCTGAAAACGCGCGCTGGTCAGACCCGATCACGGCTCAATGCAGATCGGCGCGGCCGTGAGGTGCCGCCAATGCCAGCAACGGACCGAGTGGAACGATTTGCGTGGGATTAATCCCGGTGTGCGTCACATAATAGTGGCGTTTGATGTGATCGAAGTTCACGGTCTCCGCGATGCCGGGCGTTTGGTAGAGATCCTGCAAATAGCCCTGGAGATTCGGGTAGTCCACGATGCGGCGAAGATTGCATTTGAAATGTCCGTGATAAACGGCGTCGAAGCGCACCAATGTGCAAAAAAGCCGCCAATCCGTTTCCACGAATCGCGGACCGAAAAGAAATCGCTGAGCTGCCAACCGGGCTTCGAGCGAATCGAGCACCTCGAAAAGTTTCCGCACCGCTTTTTCGTACGCCGACTGCACCGTGGCGAATCCAGCGCGATACACACCATTGTTCACGTATTCGTAGATTCGGTTGCTCAGTTTGGTTTGAGCGGCGGACGTGCTGGCAGGGAACAAATCGGGCGTGCCGGGACTGGTGGCGAACTCGTCGTTAAACATCCGGCAGATGTCATCCTCCGAGTTGTTGACGATCCGGTTGGTCTTCTTGTCCCAAAGAACCGGCACTGTCCAGCGCCCACGAGATTTGGAATTCGTGGCCAGATATGCCTCTCGCAGAAAATGAAATCCGTTGATGGGATCCTTCGAATACCCCGGCCCCTCGCGAAATGCCCAGCCTTCGTCGTCGGTTCGGATCGGATCGACCACGGTGACTCCGATTCCGTCATCGAGGTCTTTCAAATGCCGGACGATCAGCGTGCGATGCGCCCATGGGCAGGCGAGCGAGAGATATAAATGATAGCGCCCTGGCTCCGGTGCATAAGGCGTCGACCCATCAGCACGAATCCAGTCGCGAAATTCGTCAGGTTGGCGTTCGAACTCGCCGGCGGTGCTCTGCTCGTCAGGAAACTGGGACTTCGCGGCCATGACTCACGAATAGCGAGATTGTCGCCGGCTGCAAATGCTGCGTCGTGATCGGACATCGGAGGGAGTTAACCACTAATGGCCACTAATGTTCACTAATCCGATCTCAGAAACAGCAACTGATTCTGCCTCTGAAAATTAGTGACGATTAGTGGTTATCTTCAGATTCGAAAGGGAAGTTCGCTGGCTGGGACTTGCTCTTTCTTACTTGGCGCTTGTCACTTCACTCATCTGGTCCGTTGACTTCGCCCATGGCTTTTTCTGAACGCACCATTGGTTTCGATGCGGACGATACGCTCTGGCACAACGAGGTGATTTTCGAGCAGACGCACGAACGTTATCGGGCGTTGCTCGCGGCTTATCACGACGCGGCGACGGTGGACCGGACTTTGTTCGAAACCGAAATGCGCAATCTTGAGCTCTATGGTTACGGCATCAAAGGCTTCACCTTGTCGGCCATCGAAACCGCCATCGAACTCACGGGTGGCAAAATCAGCACGGCGGAAATCCGGCAGCTTATCGAGCTCGGTCGCGACATGCTCGCGCATCCGGTGAATTTGCTGGAAGGTGTTACGGAGGTTCTTCCGCTGCTGGCGGCGCAATACCGGCTCGTCCTCAGTACAAAAGGGGATCTGCGGGACCAGGAGCGCAAACTCGCGAAGTCCGGTCTCGCGGCACATTTCAAGCACGTCGAAATTCTCTCGGAAAAAGATACGAAGGCGTATCAGCGGGTGTTTTCCCGGCATCGGATTGATCCCGCTCAATTTCTCATGGTGGGTAACTCGCTGAAGTCCGACATTCTTCCCGTGATCGAATTAGGCGGAACGGGCGTGCACATTCCCTATCATCTGACGTGGGCCGCCGAGCATGCCGCGCAGCCTGAAACTTGCGCCGGGCGGCTTTTTACGCTGCAGAGTATGCGGGGGTTACCACTTACGATTGAAACCTGGTTGGGTGTGTCCGGAAAATAAATCCCTGGCTCAGTCGTCGTGGGCAGAAGTTCAATGCGCGGCGATAGCTGGATATTTTTCTGGATCGGCCGGCGAAATCCACCGACCCTTTACCATCATGGCCGCTCCGACTGACGAAAATTTCAACGATTACAAGAAAGCCGAAAAAAAGGCCCTCGAACTTCTCGCGGCAATGAAATCTGCCACGCCGAAGAAGGCAGACATTGAGGTTGCGTTACTCGTGGCGATTTTCGAATTGCACAGAGGATCGCTCCCGGCGGGAACGGTCGTTTCGATCATTCAAGGCCACCTCAAGCAGCTTTCCCCGTTCTACGCCGGGAAGGCGGCGACCGAGACGAATAACTGAGTCGCTGGTTGATTTCGTTCGAGTGCCGGCTCATCGCTGCCGCAGGAAAGCAGAGGCCGTCCACAGCAAGGGAGCCTGTCCGTGGAGATCACCGGTGGTCCGCGGGCGTCCGAGATAGAACTCGTATTGTGCCTTCAAATCCGGCCCCGCCGCATGACTCGCCTTATCCGTGCCGACACATACTTCGCGGACGTTGTTGTCGGCGTCGACTAAGGCGACGAGTGCAAGCCACGCCTTGCGGGCCACGGGCGCATAGGTCTTCTCATCCAGCCAGCCGTGTTTGACACCGGTGACGAAGGCGAACGTGAACATTCCCGTGGCGGAACTCTCGTCCCACGCCTCCGGTTTATCGAGCAATTGCCGCCACATGCCGTCCGGAGCTTGAACGGCGAGCAGGGCGCTCATCATTTTCTGATAACCCGCAAAGATCTGCTTCCGCAGCGGATGATTGGCGGGAAGCTCGCTGAGCAGTTCGCTTAAGCCAACGGCGACCCAGCCATTGCCGCGGCCCCAAAAAAACGGAGAGTCCGGCGCATGGAAAAAGAGGCCGTTGGGTTGCTGAAGTTTGGCGAGGTAAGCGGCCATCGTGGTTGCGGCGCGATCCAGATATTTGGCTTCGCCAGTGGCGCGATACGCTTGCACCTGCAACAGCGTGATCATGTACATGTCGTCGATCCAGTACCGGGCTTCGTGCGTGATGCCATCGGGCGTAAGATGATCCCACTGGGCATCGGCGAATTTCAAGCCGGCCGCGAGAAACTTTTTGTCCCTGGTCTGGAGATAAATTTCGAGCGGAGCGGCGCCGAAGACCCGATCATCGACGTGATCGCGGGACGAAATCTTCGTGGCACCTTCGCCGGACAATAAAATGTCATACTTGGCGACCAACTGATTGAGGAGAATTTTATTGTCCGCAAGACCGGCATAAGTCAGCGAGCCGTACCAGGCGCAAACCTCCGGATAGATCACGAATGTCCGCTTCGGATTCGTTTGCCACTGGAACGGGCGCGCGAGGAAATTTTCGGCGACCCGCTGGCCAATTTCCGTCGGCGAGGCGCCGGCGGGCCAGTGGGAAAATTCCGCCGGTTGAGCGGCGTCGAGCATGACAGTCAGCGAGAGTGCGAGCGTGCAAAGGACAGAGCGGACGGCAATTGTTGGGGGCATGGAATCGGTTTGGAATGAATGATATTTAAATCGGAAGGGGTGCGACGGTGAATAACGCGGACAGTAAACCGCCTGCGACGCAGAATCAGGGAAGGCGTGTCAGCCCCTCGGATTTTATTACCCAGGAACCGTCCGACGGAAATCCGGGTGTGGGCCGGATGGCTCCGTCCCAGCCGGCCACCATCAATGCGACGGCGGAAAGAAATGCGCCGTTGGCGGGAAGATATACGGCAATCTCGCGTTTGCGCGCTCCCGCGGGGGCGTTGCTGGCCAACGCTTCATCACTGCGTTGCGGGCAGTGTCCGTTGGGCAGATAGTGGTTGTTGGGGCCGTCGCGCAGAAGGATTTCCACGGCGGTTTCCGGCTCACCGAGACGCGCGGCGGTCATGGCGATCATCGGATAGTCCCAACCCCAGATCTTTGTTTTCCAATCCCATTCCTGCAGGACGGCATCCAGGGTGCGTTTCATAGTGGCGCGGTTCACCATGGAATCCCCGGGCAGCAGGCCCAGTGGCGCGAGCATCGTGGGATGATCGTGCCGACTGTCGATATTGTCCCATGTGTCGGGATGAGAGCCGAGCGCGACATATTTCCCGTCCTTTTCCGGAAGGGGCGAGAGATGGGCGATTACATCGTCCCAGTGCGGATCGCGCGCCAAACCGAGCCGTTCACGCCATTGCTGCGCGATGCCGAGCGTCCAATGCCAGTAGTCCAGTTCAAAGGAGGGATTCTGGCTTGTGGCTTGATCATAGATTTCCTGGGAAATCCACAAAGGTGGCCCGAGCACGTAGGCGCCTTTCTTCGCGTCGAAATAAACCATCGACGCCATGCAATCGGCGGTCTCCAGCACGAGTTCGCGATATTTGGCCAGCAGGGCGGGGGTTGGATGGTTGCGATAGAGCAATTCGCACAGATAAATCATGTGCGGCTGGTTCCATACGATGAGTGGATTGCCGCCGGGGCTCTCGCGCATTTCCGGCCCGGTCATTTTCGCCCAACGGGCGCCTTTTAAACCGCGGCTCGCGGCGAGCTGACGGGCGGCGGGGAGTCGCGATTGATACCATGCGAGATTTTTTTCGAGCAGATCGTCATTGCCCCAAAGCGCGAAGTGGGCCGTGTGCCACCAGATCATTTCCGAGTGATGCTTGCCGTACCAGGTGCTGCACATGAGACCCGTTTCCTGTGGCGGGACATCGCCGGCCATTTGAACCGCCATCAAATAGCGCGAGAGAATGATGCGCCCTTCGAGCTCGTTCGCACGCGGGTCGGTGCTACCGGAAAAATCAACGGCCGCGCTCGATTGCCAGAACTGTTCCCAATGCGCGGAACTGGCCGCGAAGGTTTCCGCCGGATCATGGTGGGCAGTTGATTTTTCTGCGGCGGCAAAGGTAACTGTGAATTCGAGCGTGTTCGAAGAGTTGCCACTGGTGATGCGGAAATTGTGCGGAGCGATTTCAGTGACGGATGCATCCAGTGCTACCGAATAATGCGTTGTGTCAACCGTCCGTGCGATCGCGGCTTCGTGATGATCGGAAGCCACCCTCAGCACCGATTGATGGGCTTCGGGATGAGTCCAATCGAGGCCAGGAGTGTTTTTAACCGCCAGATCGTACCCGCGAGGGAAGGCGAGATGGACGTTGAGTTTTTGCTCTGCCACGAGCGGTGAAGTGATGCGCACGGCGACCGTATCTGAATCCGGATCGCACGCGGTCGTCACTTCCACCGGAATACCCGCGAGTTTGAAACGACTCGTGATGATGCCGTGCCACAGGTCGAGGATTTGGTTCGGCTCTTCGATGTCGGCCGGGGTGAGCGCCGAGCCATCGGGTTTGCGGTAGTCGAGCGAGAGTTCACCGAGCGGTTGGATGCGGGGATTTTTCCGTAACCAGTCGCCGGCGGGTGAGGACTGCCTGGTCGGATAGGAAACGTGCCGGCCATCAGCCTCCACAAATTCCTTTGAGGCATCGGCGAGTGTGTAGTGATGAGCATTCTCGTCCGTTACCCAGCACCAACGGGACAACGTTTCAGTGGGAATACCCGTGCGATGGTATTCGGCGGAAAATGTTTGGAGGCCAGTGATGTCGGCGGTGAACGCAAAGCCGCCATTTCCGACCGTCAACGGACTGTCCACATCGACGCGATGAATAGCCGGATTGTGCCGCGAAACCAACGCGTGCCGGTCGATTGCGGCCGGTTGCGCGTGCCCTTGCGTGGCAAAAACCGTGAGCAGAAGGCAGGGAAGGATAGCCCGGTTCATGGGAAGTAACTTAGTCGGGCAAACGTCAGCGATTCCCCGCGGTCAACCGTGGAGGAAGATCGGCTCGCGTGATTACCCGCGGATCGTTATAGAATTCGCGCGCGTGTTGGTTCTCGGCGGGATTCCATTTTACGTCCCAACTGAGGAAGAAGCGGGTAAGCGGAAAGTTTTTTTCGAGGCCGCCGGCGAAACGCCGGAAATCAAAATCCCCGGGAGGATTCGACGCGCCATGCGGACCGTATTCCGTGAAGCCAAACGGCTTTCCGAGCGCAGTCAGTTCCGGGTAGCCCTTGATGTGATCGGGATCGATATTGTTTGTGTAGGCGTCGAGCCCGACCAGATCGACATAGTGGTTGCCCGGATAAAAATCGGCGACGTGCTCGCCATGGTTCGGGCTGTATACCCAGATCAAGTTATGCAATCCCTTCATCTCGGTGAAATAGATGAACATGTGCCGCCACACCTTGATGAAGTCTTCTGGTTTTTGGGCGCCCCACCAAAACCAATGTCCGTTCATCTCGTGAAAGGGTCGCCACAACACCACGACGCCCGCCGCCTGTAATTCCTGGAGGCCGGCCGCGATGGCGTCGAGTTGGCGCAACCAGCGCTGGTGAACCGCACTGTTGGGCGCGAGGAGATCGGCGATGGCCAGTCCATTGTCGTTTAAGCCGCCGCCTTCCGGCCTCGCAGGATTGTTGAGATGAACGCTGACGCCAACGAGTCCGCCTGCGCGCCAGTAGTCCATCAACACGTGATTCGGCTGGCGGGTGTCGATCCACTTGTTTTTAAAATCAGTATAATCAACGCTGATCATTGCCGGCCAGCGGCCGGTGGCATTAAAAATCTTTTCCGGGTCAGAGAGGCTTGCACCGGGGCCGTAGTTGCAAAACTGACCGGATAAAATTTTGAATTGGGAACTCGCTTGAAGTTGCTGGAAATAATCGAGCACGGTGAGACCGCGGGCATTCAAATGGGCATCAGCTGCATTGGCTGGCTCGTTCGCGTGCATGCAAGGAATCGCAAAGGAAAGAAAGACGGCAAAAAAAACGACAGGGGTGGGCATTGTAATTTCCATAGGCTAGCTTGCCTCCCGATGTGCGCAAGTGTCGTTCGATGTGGGCCGTCTGGGCGTTTATCGACTCCGACGGCCATCAAAAATCGGCATCGACCGGGACTTCGCCGTAAGGTTTTGGCCAGGAATGTTTCGATTCGACTATAGAGCTCCACTTGGTGGTCGCGGTGGTGGATCTCATACCTTCGTCGTCCACCAACACTGTTTCATGTGGCCTATGGTGTGATACGCAGGCTCGTGAACTCAGGCGCATCATCGTCAGGATTGTAACCGACGACGGGGATTCCCTGATCGTTGGCGGCCCCCCAGTTTCCCAGGAACACGCGATCAACCCCGATGACTAGGAGGGATCGCCGATGAAGGAATAATTGTGGGAACGGCGACGAAATCCGCACATCCATGAATACATTGCATCATCTCCAGGAAAAAATCGTTGAGGGACTGAATGATCTGTACGAGGCGTTTTATGTGGCGCAGGAAAAGATCGAAGAAAGCGAGGTTGATCGTGCCCGGCTGCGATCAGCTGCTTTTGTTTCGCGAGGCACGACATTGACTGGCTTGGAACGGAATGCTTCCTGATTTGCGTCCTCGGAACAGCGTTCCCCGTTCGAGTGGCGTTAGGTCAATTAGAGAATACTTTCCGCCCAATTGGGAACTTCCACCCGGCGATTCTGCGCAAAGTCAGTGAGGAGGTTCTGCAACCACGGACGGGTGCAGGTGATTGCGGTTGCTTCGATATATTTTTGTGCGCCGGTGGAATCCACGTTATAATTTTCCACCTTGATCGTGATGGGAGCAGATTCTCCGTGAAGAAGACACGACACTTCCATGGTTCTGTCGCGGGAATTTATTTTCAACATTTGCACTTCACCGTAGCGCGCGATGCGGTTGTTGACGTAAATCTGCGCGGCACGGCTCGTCATGGCGTCCTTGGCGGCTTTAAACATGATAGTGGATTAGACCCTCTTCGATCTGCCAAACGGGCGGAATCAAGCGAGCATAAGGTTAGTAACAGTTTAGTAACCGGATTGGAAGCGGTGGTTCCCCTTTTGTGGTGCAGGACCGACGCTGAACCTCGCGGCGAAAGATGTGTCAGTGAATAGGCCTTTGCCCGATACCTTTTTCGGGTCACCGGCCTTCCCATCCATGAAAATTTCTGCGTCCCACCTCAAACGTTACCGTGAGATTCTTGCGCTGCTCTGGAAGTATGGGCGATCTGACGTCGTGCAGCAGATGAACAGCGAGGAGGGGTTTGGCACCGCTGAGGAATTGAATTTGCCTCCATCCGATGAAAAATCATCGGGGAATGTGTCGCCGGAGCAACTGGTCGATGATTTGGAGGCGATGGGTCCCACCTATATCAAGCTTGGGCAGGTGTTGGCGGGGCGGCCTGATCTGTTGCCCGAAAATTACCTCAAAGCGCTGGAACGGCTGCAGGATAAAGTGAAGCCGTTTCCCTATGAGGAAGTGGAGCAGATTGTGATGACTGAATTGGGCGCGAGAATTTCGAAGGCGTTTTCCCGGTTCGATATTGAACCCGTCGCGGCGGCTTCGCTTGGTCAGGTGCATAACGCAGCGCTGCGCGACGGTCGCGAAGTGGTCGTGAAGGTGCAGCGGCCGAACATCCGCCAGCAAATTGCGGAGGATTTTGAAGTCCTGGAGCAGATCGCCGGATTTCTCGACGGCCACACGGAACTCGGTCGTCGCCACCGTTTCCTGAAACTTTTGGAGGAGTTCCGCCTGACGATTCAGCAGGAATTAAATTACGAACGCGAAGCGCACAATCTGGTGACGGTGGGAAAAAATCTGGAGAAGTTTTCACTGATTCAGGTTCCGCAGCCGGTGGCGGGTTATTTTACGCGCTCCGTTTTGACCATGGATCAGGTGCAGGGTCAGAAAATCACCGCGATCGGCCCGATCGCGCGGATGGAGTTGAAGGGCGCTCCCTTGGCTGAGGAATTGTTCAAGGCGTATTTGCAACAGGTACTCGTGGACGGCCTTTTCCACGCCGATCCCCATCCGGGAAATGTTTTTTTGACGAGCGACGGCCGCATCGCGCTCATCGATCTTGGTCAGGTTGGCCACACGGGACCGGCGATGCAGGAGAGCTTGCTGAAAGTACTCATTGCGATCAGTGAAGGCAATGGTGAGGCGGCCGCGGAAATCGCCATTCGCATCAGCGAGCGCCTGGAGCATTTTGCCGCGCCCGAATTTCGTCGGCGGATCACCCAGTTGGTCGCTTTGCGAAGAGATCAGGGATTGGAGCAATTGAACGTCGGGCGTTCGTTGCTCGATGTCTCGACGATTGCGCGCGACAACGGCCTGATCGTACCCAGCGAGTTGGTTCTGCTGGGAAAGACGCTGCTGCAACTGGATGAGGTCGGACGTATTCTCGATCCCACCTTCGATCCCAATGCGTCGGTTCGCCGGAATGTTTCAGAACTCATGACTCAACGAATGCGCAAAGATCTTACGCAGGGCAGCGTCTACAGTTCGCTTCTGGAGGCGAAGGATTTCATGACCGGCTTGCCGACCCGGCTGAACCGGATCATGGACACGGTCACAAATTCCGAGCTGGAGGTGAAGATCAAGGCCACGGACGCGAAAATGATGCTCGATGGCATGCAGAAAATTGCCAACCGCATCACCATGGGCATCGTTCTGGCCGGTTTGGTCGTGGGCGCGTCGTTGTTGATGCGGGTACAAACCAACTTTCAACTTTTCGGTTACCCGGGGCTGGCGATTCTTTGCTTCATTGCAGCGGCAGCGGGCGGATTCTGGCTCGTGATCAGTATTTTCGTGCAGGACTATAAGAGTTGGAAAAAATACCTGCGTTGATCGTGAGCTTCCCGCAGCGGGGAGCGCGCGCTGACGAGCCGCGGTGATCACAGTAATGACGGAACCGGGATTTTGCCGGGGGTACTATATTTGTAGGCGCGGGACTGTTTCTCGCGCTCCAAACTCAACCCTTCCCCCCATGAATACCGTTGTAGAACTCGCTCCTGTGGCAGCCGTAGGATATTCAATTCTTTATATGATTTTCGGCGGCGGCCTTTTTGGTGCCGTCGTGATCTTCGTGATTGCAAAGATGCTCGGCAAATAATTCGCCCGGCGTTTCGATGAAACGGTCCGACGATGTGATCTGCAACGCGTTGCTCACTGCCGCGCATGAGCATTGCATCGCTATGATGCTCTCGCGAGAGCTGGACGCGACGCCGGGAAAAGCGAAGTTTGCAGCGCACCTCACTTTGGACAATATTTCAGTTAATGGTTGGACGTTGACCGACTCCCATCTGGTCTTTGCCGGAAATGCTCCCGGAATTAAGGCGATGGAATCTGTCGCGGCGGCTGGGACCGGTGTTTCGACTCACCGGGCGTTGGATATTCCGGTATGCTCGGCACCTCTATTTTCTGATTAACCCATCGCCGGTCCTTTCGGCGAGCAACGGAGGAGATACAAATGAAAAGTGAAAAGGATTCTGCTGTCGGACGAATAATCAATCACGCCAACGCCATGGGCCTGCCAGACAGTGCCGATGTCGAGCAACGCGCCAGGGAAATTGCGAGAATCGAAGGTCACCGGGAGGTGCGCGACGACGATCGCAGGCAAGCGGCCCAGGAACTGCGCGGGAATGACATCCCACCTTTGGGCGATGAAGACGCGGAAGGAGTCAGTTCGCTCTCGCGCGACCCAAGTGAACCCGCGTCAACGCCGGGGCAACAGATTCCGGAACGGGAAAACGAGGAGGAGCAATTCACCACCGAGCGGCTCGTAGCCGAGGGTGTGAGTGAAGCTGAGCACGATCAAATGCTCGCAGCCAGGCGTAGAAAACGCGAATAGGTATTGCACGGCGAAATGATTTCCCGCGAATTGTGCGCGTTCCCGGTTTAAATCAATTCGCGATTATTTGCTCGCGGATAAGCAAATCATTGGGCTGGTGGACGCCCTCTCGGACGTTTGGTTTGCGCGAACTGCAGCTGGGGGAAAGCGCGGTGGCCACCAGCGCCGCGAAAATGAAAATGCACGTCTTCATGACCGCTGATTTTTGCATGGGGAATGCCACCAACGGGGCAAAATGCAATTGTTTGGGCTGCAAGGCGTTGATCGAAGAGCTTTTTCCCAACGGAAAATATCGCATGAAAAATGCGAGCTCAGTCCTGCAAAGTGCGACGTTTTTCCGGCCTCGGCCCAATCACTTCAGCAGCTCGCGCAGATCGGAAAGATTCAGTTTGGCAGCCGCCACGTCGCTGGCGTCGAATACGTCCGCGAGGAGCGCCCGCTTGGTTTCTTGCAACGCCATCACCTTTTCTTCGACGGTGCCGGAACAGATCAATTTGTAGCTGGTAACGATTTTCGTCTGTCCGATGCGATGAGTCCGATCGGTTGCCTGTGCCTCTGCGGCGGGATTCCACCACGGATCGTAATGAACCACGACATCGGCACCGGTGAGATTCAAGCCTGTGCCGCCCGCTTTCAGTGAGATGAGAAATACGGGGATGGTGGGGTCGCTTTGAAAACGATCCACCGCGGCCTGCCGTGCTTTCGCCGACATCGATCCATCGAGGTAGCAATGGGTGACGTCCTGCGCGGTGAGTTCCTCGCGCAGCAGTCCGAGCAACGAGGTGAATTGGGAAAAGACGAGCATGCGGTGTCCTTCGTCGATGCTTTCAGCGAGCAGTTCGCGGAACGCTTCCAGCTTCGCGCTTTCCGCCGTTTCGTTTTCGATGAGACGCGGATCGCAGCAGATTTGGCGCAGTCGCAGCAATTGCGTGAGTGTCGCCATCCGCATGCTACCTTCCGATGCACCCGTGGCCGCGAGTTTGTAGAGTTCCTGTTCGGTCTTTTCCTGCATGCGGCGGTAAAGGGCGGATTGTGCGCTGGTGGGTTCGCAATAAATCACCTGTTCAATTTTTGCCGGAAGTTCCGGAGCGACCACGAGTTTTGTGCGACGTAAAATATAGGGGGCGGTTTGAATCCGCATGCGTTCGTCGTACCAAGTCCGATCGGCGCCGCGAACTCCCGCGGGAACGGTCGCCAGGAACCCCGGCATGAGGTAGTCAAACAACGAACGAAGATCGTCGAGGGAGTTTTCCAGCGGCGTGCCGGTCAAAAGGAAGCGGCCTTTCCCGCGAAGTGTACGGAGCGATTGTGCCGCTTGGGTGCGGCGGTTCTTCAAGTGCTGGGCTTCGTCGCCGAGAATGATGTCGAATTCCACTGCGCCGAAAAGTTCGTCATCCCGGGTGAGTGTCCCGTAGGAAGTAATGATCAAATTGTATCCAGTGAGCTCTTGCGCATTGGTGAACCGGCGATCGCCATGGTGGACGAGGACTTGAAGTTGCGGTGTGAAACGCGCGGCTTCCCGCCGCCAGTTTTCCATCAGCGAAGCAGGACAGATTACGAGCGATGGCAGGCGTGGATCCGAATCGGGACCACGCGAGGACGGCGGACGGGCATGACGTGCGGCGAGAAGTGCCAGCGCTTGAAGCGTCTTGCCGAGACCCATTTCATCGGCGAGAATGCCGCCTAATTTCTGACCGTAGAGGTACCAGAGCCACGCCACGCCGAGTTTTTGGTACGGTCGCAAAATCTCTGCGAGCACGGCTGGCACCGGTGCTGGCGACAGTGTGGACAGCTGCAATAATGCCGTGCTGCGCTCACGCCACGTCGCGGGTGGTTGAAAATGCGGGGTCGCTTCGGCGAGGATTTCCTGCACTTCTGCGACACGAGCGCGCACGATGCGATGCTGGCGGCGAAGACCGCCTGCCGCTTCACGTTCTCCGGCCAGCGCTTGGTGGGCGTTTCGCAATTTCGCCAGGCGGGTGGGATCGACGAGATAAATTTCGCCTTCGTTTTCAATGTAGCTGCGGCTCGTGTTTACCGCGTTCAGGATCTCGTTTTCCGGGGCGGAACCGGCCTTGAGTGCGAGGGTCACGTCGTAACCGTCTCCCTGCTCCTTGACCTCGGCGACCAGGCCGACCGGGCGAATGTGGGCGGTATTGCGCTCGAAATTTTCCGTGAACTCGGCGCCATGCGTTTCGCGTAGTTCCGTGCCGTACGTCGCCAGAAAGTTCAGGGCCTTGTGTCGGTTGCGCAGCCAGAATTTCCCATTTGTCGGTTCGAGGATGAAACCGTGGCGTTTTACGAGATCCCAGATGTCGTCGTAGTTATCCGCATTGCGGGACGGCAGGGTGATCGCGAGGAAGTGCTCGGAGCCGTCGATGCTCATCGGTTTCCAATCGGGTTCCTTGGGCGCAGAATGCCTGGTCGGCACTGACCGCGCGGGGGTTGTCGGAGTCGGGCACGGTGGCGGGGTCAGGTGTTCGTCGACGCCGGTAAGGTCGGCACCATTCCATGGGATCGGAGCAGTGGGACGGTTAATCCAGAAAAATATCGGGTGGCCGTTGAGCGCGTCGGTCAGTTCGCTGAGTTGCGCGCGGGTGAGTTGGAGAAATGAAACGGCTGACGTCTTGGCGCCGATGCGCTGAAGGATCGCGAGTGCGGGAACGAAGGCGGCCTGCGGGGTGGCGGAGAGATCGAGTTCGAGCCGGACGGCGATGGCGTCACGTTTGGCGGCGGCGGCGAGGTTGGGCGGTAGAAGTAAACGAAGCATGCAGTTCGGCCGGATACTATGAAGACGCGTGGCAGACGCCGTTAAGCAAATTAATCGGTCGTGCCGTTGCGACGCAATGCAGCGACCAAAAGCAACATGGTGGCGGGGGCGATCGCCGAAACGGCGATGCCCCAATGAATGGAGTGACGGTCCGCGACCCAGCCAACGATCCAGGGCATGATGATTCCGCCGGCGTTGCCGAAAGCGGCGAGCAAGCCAAACATGGTCGCGCCACCTTGGGGGTAGCGATCGGCGGTCACGGCGAGCATCGTCGGCCAGAGACAACTTCCGGTAAAACCAGCGGCGACGCAGGCGGTGAGTGCCAGCAATGGAACCGGCAGGAACGAGCCTAAAAGAAAAAGAAGCACCGAGAGACCGCAGCTCCATGCCATCACTTGAAAAGTTCCCAGTCTTAGATGTCCCGCTCCGATCAGCATGCGTCCGGCGGTCATTGCGACGGAGAAAAGAAGGAGCGCACTGCCGCCGATCCACGGGGAATAACCGAGGCCGGTTTCCGCATACGCCGGCAGCCACTGGGACATACCGAGTTCCGTGGCACCGCCCAGAAAAATCGCGCCGAGCGCAATGATGAACCAGCGGTGAAACAGGAGCTCGCGCACTGCCGTTCGTTGACCGTTAACGGCGAGAGCGGGAAATTTGCGGGGACCGAAAGCGAGTAGCAGTCCGGCCGGCAGCGGAGCGAGCGACAAACAAGCGGTGCGCCAGCCAAATCCCGCGCGCAGGCAAAGTGTACCAGCGAGAATGGTGACGACCGCTCCCACGCAATAAAACGAGTGGAGCATGTTCAAGGCGGCGGTGCGCTTCGAAGGGTTGAGCGCCGCTACGACGGGACTCAGCACCATATCGAGGATGCCACCGCCGAGACCGACGAAAAAAAGCGAAAGTCCCAGAATGGCGTAGCTCGGCGCAAAGGCGGCGGCGACCAGGCTGACACAGATCAGTCCGTTACCCAATTGCACGAAGGGCTTTGCGCCCCAGCGATCCGCCAGCGGCCCGGTGAGAAAAATTCCGACCGCCAGACCCATGAAACCGAGCGCACCGAGACGACCCAGTTGCTCATGGTCCAACCCGGCAGCTCCGCGAAACGCGTTGGCGAGTGTAGTCAGAAATACAGGAAGCAGATTCAGCCCGATCGACAAGCTGATCATCGCGCCGTAACTGAGCCAGGTTAGCACCCGCTGCGAGTGAACAGTCGATGGCTGCTGCCCGCGGTGAAAAATATTTCCGTTCAAAAGGAGCTTGGTCCGTTGGGTGCGGGCGAATTTCGAAACAGCTCCGATTGGAGGTCAATTGCTGGATTGTCGGCCGGAGTCGTGGATGCGCGACCGGACCATTCGCGAACCCATTTTCTTGCGAGGCGGCCGGATTCCGTGAGGTCTTCATCCTTCCAATCACCGTGAATCGACGCGTGCGGAACAATAATGGAGGCGGTTTCGCGTTTGGTGTAGATCCCCCAATTACAGTGGCTAAGTTTCCATTGGCGCATGAACGCCATCCATTCAGCAGTCGACGCATCATCGACTTTGCCGTCGCCCGAGGCGTCGCAGGTGCCCCATTCAGTCACGAAAATCGGAAGGCCAAGATTCATCGCTTTGACTGCCTTATCTCGAAGCTTCTGTTTGTGGGTGCCGGCATAAAAATGAAGCGAATAGGCAATGTTATTTGCTTTGATCGGATCTGCTGCTGCGATGTCCACATCCTGCGACCAATTCGGAGTTCCGACGATGATCATGTTGTCCGGGTCGATGGCGCGAATGGCGGCGATGACCTTTTCCGCGTATGGTTTCACGTCCTTGGACCATGTGAGACCCGTAATCGGTTCGTTGAAGATTTCATACATCACGTTGGGATATGAGCCGTATTTCCGGGCCATTTCCTGAAAGAACGCGACGGCGAGATCAGTGTGCTCATTCGCGTTATGGTCATGCCAATCGATGAGGACATAGAGACCGTCGGCGATGGCAGCGTCGACCACCGCGCAGACACGTTTTTTGTTCGCTTCGGGATGGCCAAGATAACCATCCGGTTTGATGCCCAATGCAGCGCGAACAACACTGGCTTTCCAATCGGTCTTCAGCCAGTGCACGACGTCAGCGTTATAGTACGGGCGCGCTTCCCATTGGCTCCAACCGAAACTGACTCCCGCAAGGCTGGCAGGTTGATCGTCAGCTCCCACGATTTTGTTTCCCTTGGTGTGGAGCAGCCCATGAACACTGACCGGTCCGGAAGTCGATAGAGGATGAGGATGCGATGAATCCGGTTCACCGGTGCAACCGGCGAAAGCAAAAAGGGTGACGAGGAAAAAGCAGGAGGATTTCATGAAAGTGATTGAAGCAGAGGCTGGCCAATCGAAAAGACGAACGTCAGTCGCACTTGAGAATTAAGGCTCAACGAAAACCGGCATCCCGACCCACGCAAGGCCGAGCAGGGTTTGTGCATCCCAGTTGGCGAGCCGAAAACACCCGTGAGATTCGGTGCGACCGACTTTCTCGGGTTCGGGTGTACCGTGAATTCCGTATCCCGTGCGATCGAGGCCGATCCACGCAATGCCGACCGGATTGTTGGGGCCGGGCTGGATGATAAGTTTGCGACCGAGCTCTTTTGCTTCGGGCGATTCCGGGAAAACGTCTGGATCAAAAGTGTAGTTGGGGTTGGGGATCACAACCGTCACGTGAAGTTCGCCGACTGGACGCTTTTCGACATTGCGCGCAATACTCACGGGAAAGTGGGCGATCACGTGTTCGTTTTCATCCGTGGCTTCGAGCTCGTGCGCGGCGAGCCGGATATGTAACTGGACGGCGCGGCCGGTGGGATAGACATGCTCCACTGCCGGGACTTGGACGATCGTTCCTGGCTGTATGGAATTCCAGTCCGTTTGAGGGTTGAGTCGTTTCAGGAAATTTGGACTGGCGTGATAATGTTCGGCGACACACTCCAGCGCGGTCGCGTAGGCGAGCGCGGGTTGCTCCGATTTCTCCAGCCAAGTTGTTCCCATTGACTGAAGCGCATCCAGTTCGTCCGCGGTAAATACGTGTGTGCCGATCGCAGGTGCGGTGAGCAGGAGATTCTCGCCCGTGATCGGATCGAGTTCTC
Source organism: Lacunisphaera sp. (assembly GCA_036499685.1). GTDB lineage: Bacteria > Verrucomicrobiota > Verrucomicrobiia > Opitutales > Opitutaceae > Lacunisphaera. The sequence continues at coordinate 77,305 of DASYDH010000018.1, forward strand.
CCGTCTCGGTTAGTCCCATGCTCCGCTGAAACGCCTGCAGCGCGGAAGACGATTGCGGTCCACGCACGCCGTCGATGGAACCGCTGGAAAATCCGCGCCGCGCCAGTTCCACCTGGACTTCAAGCCAGTTCGCGACCGGTCGCGTTTGATTTTCGGCGGGAGCATCCGCTTCAATGGCGGGCGTATCCTCGGGCCTTAGAATCGCGGGTGGATGCACTTCCGGTTCCGCGCAAATCCGTCCGAACACGCCAAGCGCGAGCAGGAGGGCATAGTGGCGCGAACGATGCGACAGCATCCGGGCGACAATGAGTATGTGTTCTCAAATGAAAATGCAGAAATCCGCGCCCGCCCGCCAATTGAAGAATCTGTTTTTTTAACGAGAGGTAAGATGCCAGTGGTGACAAATCGTGCATCGGTAAGCGCTGCGTTGCCGCTCCACACCGGCCAACATCGCTGCATCCAATGCATCGCCTTGGGTTCGATAGCGGCGTTTACCCGTGCATTGGCGTTTAGTCTCTTCTTTGTCCGGTTTTTTCATGAGCTGTGTGTAGGGCCGGTTCGGTTTGCCAGCACGTAAGTCATTGATGGCGGAATTACGCGACTACGCAGCAATTTTCCAGGAACTAGTTGCCAACCTGATGAATTGAGAAAGGGATAATTTTCGAATTTAAATTATTTTACCTAACATTCTTACTGATAGGGTATAGTGATAATCCATAGCTTTGCTTGCAAACCGCGGGATAGCCCTCATTTTGGAGGACGAAGGGAAGGGATAGGAACTTCCCGGCAGTTAATTGAAATCGCCCGGACTGTTTATCGGAAAGGGCACTTACCGCCGCTTCAAGCGGCAATAAAGGACGAAGTCATGCTTACGACTATCGCCGTAGCAGCCTCCTGGCTGTCCGTTGCCTTGATTTATTTCATGGCTATTACGGATTACCGGGTGCGCTCATACTAAGAAAAATAACGCCGCCCCGGGGGATTCCCTCCGGGGCGGTTTTTTTTGTGGGGTTTTGGTGGAAGTAGACCGTGCGATTTTTTCTTCCGCGCGGATTTTCACTCGCTTCCAGTGCTTTCGCTCCCCTACGTCTTGATGATGGTTACCTCTTCCAACGCATCAAAGAAACCGGTCTTAACCCAAAGCTGCCCTTGTGGCAGTGGTAAGAACTTTGGGGACTGCTGTGAGCCGCTTCTCACCGGCGGCAGGGAAGCTGCGAACGCTGAAGAATTGATGCGGGCGCGCTTCACCGCCCACGTAACGCATAATTTTCGTTTTTTGCATGAATCCCATCGACCGACGGCGGGGAAACCCTACGTCGCGGAAGAGGGGGAGCCGACCATGGAGTGGACAAAACTGGTGGTTCACGGCCACGAAATCAGCGCCGATCCCGACAAGGCGTTTGTCGATTTTTCTGCCTACGGGACCGAGGATAAGGTTGAAAAGGTGCTGCATGAGAAAGCGGAATTCCTTCGCATCGATGGCAGGTGGCTTTATAATCGCGAAGCTCGGCTCGGTCCGGCACCCTATAAAGCTTCCGCCCCCAAGGTTGGACGTAACGAACCGTGTCCTTGTGGCAGCGGGAAAAAATACAAGCACTGTTGCCTCCAATCGACCTGAGGAGAAATCGTCTCCGACAATCGCTCGGGATAGGCTCCGACAGGGGGTTGAACCAAGCCGCTGGCGCGGCGCAGGTGGGTGGGAGTGGCATGGGGTGAGTCGGATTTTGGAGAAGCGTGGAGGGAACGGTGAGCGGCGGCAAGGCTGGCTTGCCGAGCCGAAGCGTCGCGTAGGCTGGAGGGATGGCTATATCAAAATCCACCCGTCAAGTATCCACGCACGC
>DASYDH010000019.1:0-36371 GCA_036499685.1 Lacunisphaera sp.
CGGCGACATCGTGATCATGGACAACCTCAGCCCGCACAAAAACGAGGCCACCCTGGCCCTGATCGCAACGGCTGGGGCCAGCGTGCGCTTCCTGCCGGCCTACTCCCCGGACCTCAACCCCATCGAAATGATGTGGAGCAAGGTTAAGACCATCCTCCGCTCGGCCGAAGCGCGCACCGCCGCGGAACTCCTCCTCGCCATCGGCCACGCCCTCCAACGGGTCTGCGCCCAAGATGCCGCCGGCTGGTTTGCCGCTTGCGGCTATAGTATTATTTAATATGCTCTAGCGCAGTCCGGATCGGTTTCACCGAGATCGGCTACAGCCAAGCCCAAACACCATTCGATCATTGTCTTCGTTTCAAAGACCTTAGCCGGAGGCCAACAGGCGGACAAATTCGGCTTCGTCGATCACGGGAACACCGAGTTGCCGGGCTTTCTCCAATTTGGAACCGGCCTCGGCGCCGGCGAGGACATAACTGGTTTTTTTGCTCACACTGCCGGATACTTTTCCGCCGGCCGCCTCGATCTTTTCGCCAGCTTCCTCGCGCGTCATCGTCGGCAGCGTCCCGGTAAGCACAAAGGTTTTTCCGGCAAACGTATTGCCGACGCTGGCCTTCGCCGCCGGTGCCAGCGGTTTTACACCAACCTTCAACAGCGCCTCCACCGTGTTGCGATTACGCGGCTCCGCGAAATAACCGACGATCGCCCGCGCCATCGTTTCGCCAATGCCCGAAATGACCGTGGCCTTGTTCGAAATGAAGTCGTCCATCTTTGCCGCCGCGAGCTTCTCGAGGTCACGGAAATGTGCCGCCAGATCCTTCGCGGCGGAAACACCGACGTGTGGAATTCCGAGGCCGTGGATCAACCGCCACAATTCGCAACCTTTGCTCGCCTCGATCGCCGCCAGCAAATTGTCCGTGGATTTTTCCACATTTTTTCCGAGCGTGAGCAGATCCTCGCGCTTTAACTTAAACAAATCGGGGAGTTCCTTCACCCAGCCCTTGTCGACGAGTTCGTCGATCATCGCGCTGCCCATGCCGTCGATATCGAGGCACGCCTTGGAAACAAAGTGTCCCAGCCGCCTCCGCACCTGCGCGGGACAGTTCACGTTCGGGCAGCGTGTGGCCACCTCGTCCTCAAGCTGAATCGTCGCCGTGCCGCACACCGGACATTTGCCGGGCATCTTGTAGACCACACACTCGGGCGAACGGCGTTTGAGATTCACCTCGATCACGGCCGGTATCACCTCGCCGGCCTTTTCCACCAGGACAAAATCACCCACCCGGATATCCTTCCGCGCAATCTCATCCTGATTGTGCAAAGTGGCGCGCGCCACCGTTGTCCCGGCGAGCAAAACCGGCTCCAATTCCGCGACCGGCGTCAGCACTCCGGTGCGTCCGACCTGAACGGTGATGGCGTTGATGCGCGTCTCGGCCCGTTCGGCCGCGAACTTGTAAGCGATGGCCCACCGCGGGGCCTTCGAGGTGCTGCCGGCTTCGCGTTGCAGCCGGAAATCGTCGAGCTTTACCACTGCACCATCGGTCGCATACGCGAAAGCGTGACGCAGCTCGTCCAGCTCCTTCACGGCTTTCCATGCGTCATCAATGCCCACCGCTTTCCAATACCGTTCCAGCGTTGGCAGCTTCCAACGCTTCACCAACTCATGGTAATGCGCCTGCGAGTCCGCCACCGCTGGTTCACAAAAACCCACGCCATACAACACGATCTCCAACTTTCGCTGCGCCACTTCCTTGGAATCAAGTTGCTTGATCGTGCCCGCCGCGAGATTGCGCGGGTTCGCGTAGAGCGCTTCCCCTGCTTCCTCCCGCTCCTTGTTGATCCGCTGAAACTCGGCGAGCGTCAGATAAATCTCGCCACGAATTTCAATCACGTCGGGAACGGAGTGCTCCTTGTCCGCTTTTAATTCGTGCGGCAGAGTCCGGATCGTTCGCGCGTTGACGGTGATATCGTCGCCTTCCTCGCCGTTGCCGCGCGTGACCGCCCGGGTTAGCTTTCCCTTTTCGTAAGTCACACTTACCGCCAGCCCGTCAATCTTGGGTTCGATCACGTACGCCAGCGTTTCGCGGCCAAAAAGTTTTACCAGACGCTGATGAAATTCACGCAGTTCCGCTTCGGAATACGTATTATCCAAACTCTGCATCCGCAACCGGTGGCGATAAGTCTCGAAACCGTCCAATCGATCGTCGCCCACGCGTGACGTCGGCGATTCCCTGGTGGCAAACTGCGGAAATCCCTTCTCCAAATCCGCGAGTTCACGTTCGAGGCGATCATAGTCTTGATCGCTGATTTCCGGTTTGGCCTGCCGGTAATAAAGTTCGGCGTGATGTCCGACTTCCTGACGCAGCTCGGCAATTCGTGATTTGGCTTCAGCGGGAGTCATTGACCCCCGCATTTGTGCCGATCTCCGACCGATTTTCAATCCGCGTCTGCTTGTTCCACAGCACGAATTCAAGCAATCGCCGGTACCAGCCCCAATATACGTACAGCGTTACCGCCAGCGCTGCCCCGCAGGTGTCAGCCAGCCAGTCGCCAAATTCAACGTCGCGTCCCGGCGTGAAGCCCTGGTGCCACTCGTCGCTCACGCCGAAGAGTGAAACCAACAACACGGCCACCCAACCGTATTTCGGAAGAAACCCACTTCGAACCAACAACGTCGCGAGCAGGCCAAAGACCAGCGCATGCTCGACTTTATCAATTCCCGGCACATCAGGTCCCGCCACCTGGCTGCAGCTCGACTCGTAAACAATCGTCGCCGCCAGCAAAAGCGCCCAGCAGGCCCGCCGACGATTCCACCGACTGGAACTTTCCATCGGCAAAGACTAAATGTGAATCGCCTTGCCCAACACCGCCAGCGCAGCTTCGCCCAATGCTTCCGACAGTGTCGGGTGCGCGTGGATCGAATCGTGAATCTCGTCGACCGTCGCTTCGAGATTCATCGCGAGCCCGTACTCGGCAATCAATTCGGTGGCTTCGCTGCCGATGATGTGCACGCCAAGGATCTCACCCGTCTTCGCGTCGGCGATGACCTTGACAAATCCCTCGGTGTCGCCCGCCGCGACCGCCTTGCCGACCGCCGTGAACGGAAATTTGCCGACCTTGTAATCGAGCTTCTTTTCCTTCGCGGCTTTCTCGGTCAGACCCGTACTCGCGACTTGCGGATGGCAATACGTGCAACCCGGGAAGATGCCGACTTGCTTCGGTTTGCTGTGCGCGAACATGCCTTCCACGGCTTGCACCGCACGAAACGAGGCGACGTGCGCCAACCATGGCGGACCTTGGATGTCGCCGGCTGCATAAATTCCCGGCGTGCTCGTCTGGTAATCGGGACCGACCTTCACAAAGCCGCGATCGGTCTCGATTTTGACCTTGTTGGAAAACAAACCTTCGAGCGCCGATGTAATGCCGATCGCAACCAGCACCGTCTCCACTTCCAATTCCGTTTTCGTGCCATCCTTGACGAGATCGAGCTTCACGCTCTTTTCGCCCACCCGGATGTTTTCGCTCTTCGTGCTCGTGTGCACCACAATGCCCTGTTTCTCGAAGCTGCGTTGAAGGAGCTTCGCCACTTCCTCGTCCTCGACCGGGAGGATTTGCGGCAGCATTTCAACGAGAGTGACCTTGGTGCCGAAGGCATTAAAGAAATACGCGAACTCCACCCCGATCGCACCCGCGCCAATGATCGCCATCGTCTTGGGCGGGGCTTTTGCCGCGAGCGCCTCGCGAGAGGTCATCACCCGCGTGCCATCGACCGGCAGGCCGGGCAACGCCTTTGCTTTCTGGCCGGTGGCGAGAAGAATGTTTTTCGTACGGAAAAATTTCCCCTTATTTTCGCCTTCCGTGATTTCCACCATCCCCGGCACGACGACCTGCGCCTTGCCTGTGAAATAATCGACCTTGTTCTTCTTGAACAGAAACTCCACGCCCTTGGCCATCTGGCTGGAAACGCCCCGGGAACGCTCAACGACTTTCTGAAAATCAAAACTCGCCCCGGTGACGGACAGACCGTACGCGTCGGCTTTCTGGATGGTGCGATACAGTTCCGCGCTCTTCAGCAGGGCTTTGGTGGGAATGCAGCCCCAGTTTAGGCAGGTACCGCCCGCACGTTCCATTTCGATCACGGCCACTTTCTTGCCGAGCTGGCCAGCGCGGATCGCGCCCACATAACCAGCCGGACCGCCACCAATGACCACCAGATCGTAAATCGTTTCAGACATAGTTTTAAGAGTTTGGCCGCCAACGTCGCCGCCCCCTCCCCGTCCGTCAAACGGAAACTCCGTCATCAAACGCCCCGTTTCCCGTCAGATATCGATCACGTCGTCCTGCTTCGTGCGTCCGGAGCGACCCGACGGCCCGACCGGCCCCGGCGGGCGCGGTGGATTCAAGACCCGGCTCAGCACGAGATTGGTCACGCTCACGATCAACGCGCCCAGCAACGCCGACCCAAACGTGGCCACATGAAACCCATTCACCAAGCGGCCGACAAAATAGAACAGGATCGCGTTGATGATCCAGATCCCGATGCCCAAGCTCAAGACGATGAACGGCAGCGTAAACAGCAGCAGCAAGGGTTTGAGCACCGTATTGAGAAAGCTCAACAACACCACAACCACCGCCAGGGTTGAACCTGTGTCATAGCTGATGCCCGGCACCAGCTTCGTGCTCAGCATCACACCGAGGGCGAGAATCAACCATCGCACGAGCATATTGACGAACGCGTTGTTCATTGAATGATTCAACAACTTTTGCCGCGTACCTGCGCGGAGCAATGAAAATTCTCATCGTCCAAGACTATCTCCGCAGTGGAGGAACCGAACGCCAGTCTGTGTTCATGGCCACCGCCTTCGCCAAGGCCGGCCACGAAATCACGCTGCTCACCTTCCGGCCGCGCGGGGCCTTGGAACTGGATGCAGAGCAACAACCTTTTGCGTTTCGCTCGCTGCAATCCTTCGACACCGGCCTCGACTGGTTCGCGCCCGGATTGCTGCGCGCCGCCGAGGAAGCGTCGCCCGATCTCGTGCTTTGCATGGGCCGCATGGCAAATTGCTACGCGGGTTTCATCGCGCGCCGGTTGCCCAAGGCTGCCGTGATCTGCACCATGCGCACCGGGAAAATTCTACCCTATCTTTTTCTGCGCTCGCTCCGTCTTTGCCGCCACATCGTGGCGAACAGCCACGTCGCCAAACGCGTGTTGACCGACGTGTATGATATTCCATCGCCCAAGGTCACGGTGATCCACAACCCCGTGCTGCGTTTTTCCGATGAGGACGCGCCGCGCAACCTGTCCCTCCGCCGCTATCACGGGGCCAACCAGAGCACCGTGGTTTTGCTCAACGTCGCCATGTTCCGCCCGGAGAAAAACCAGCGCGAACTCATCGAAATCTGCGCAAAACTTCCGGGTTATCTTGACTGGCAACTCTGGCTCGTCGGCGAGGGTCCTTCGCGTAAAAAATGCGAACGGCTCGCCTACGACCTCGGCCTCGGCGCGCGGGTGAAATTTCTCGGTTATCAATCCGACCCGGTCCCGCTTTATCTCGCCGCCGATCTCGCCCTGCTGGCCTCGCAAAGCGAATCGCTTTCCAATTTCCTCATCGAGTCACAACTCCACGGGTTGCCGGCAATCGCGTACGAAATTGTCGGCGTCGGAGAATGTTTTTCACCGGGTCGATCAGGTAGCCTGATCCCAAATCTGGACCAGACGGCGTTTATCGCGGCCTTGGACCGGCTGATCCGCGAACCCGGCCAGCGCAAACGCTTCTCCGAGCAAGCGCGGCGCCACGCTCACGCCCACTTTGTCCCCGAACATCAAGTCGAAGCCCATCTCAGGCTTTTTCGCGAACACACCAAATCCTGAGATTGCGCGGCGCCCGGCCGGACCTGCCGCGTGTTTCTGGTTTCTGACAACCCTATGTCAGGAGACATCACCCGGACACGCGGCTGATTTGCATTCCGCAGGTTCGTCCCTTTCCTGCCAGCAGTGACCACCGATTCCAAGTCCGCCCCCGAAGCGATCCGCCTGCGCGGCGTTCGCCAGAACAATCTCAAAGGCTTCGACCTCGATCTGCCCTTGGGCCGTTACATCGTCGTCACGGGGCTAAGCGGCGCGGGCAAATCCTCGTTGGTTTTCGACACCTTGCATGCCGAGGGTCAGCGGCGCTATGTGGAAACTTTCTCGGCCTACACCCGGCAATTTCTCGATCTGCTCGATAAACCGAAGGTCGATTCCGTCGAAAATATCCGCCCGTCCATCGCCATCGAGCAATCCAATACGGTCAAGACTTCGCGCTCGACCGTCGGCACGATGACCGAGCTTACCGATTTTGCGAAAGTGTGGTTCAGTCATGTCGCGGAATGTTTCGATCCCGCGACCGGGGAAAAAGTGGAAGACGACAATCCCGAAACGATCTGGACGAAAACGTACGCGACCCATTCCTTGCCGGACGACGGCCCGGACAAACCCCGGGATGGCAGCAGCCCTCAACGGGGAGCCGCCACACTATTGCTCTGTTTTCGGATCAACAAACCCGATAACCTCAAGTGGTCGGAAATCCTGACCAGCATCAAAGGTCAGGGCTACACCCGCGTGCTCACCGCCGCGAAAGACGACGTTCTTTCGCTCGCGAAACTTGACGACCTGCTTGCAGCGAAACCGGACAGTGCGCTCAAAGACGCCACACATCTTTACGTTGTCCAAGACCGGATCGCCATCGTGGCAGGCAGCAAAGCGCGTTTCACGGAGGCGACGGAAAACGCCCTGCATTTTGGGCACGGCGAAATCCATTTGTTCACAGCGGAGAATTTCGCTCCTGCCGGCCACTATTCGCGCGGTCTGCATTCGCCCAAAACCGGCCGCACCTTCCGCGCGGCGTCGCCCGGACTTTTTTCGTTCAATTCCCCTCTTGGTGCGTGCCCAAAATGCCGCGGCTTTGGCCGGGTGATCGACATCGACTACCGTCTCGCAATTCCCGACCATTCGATCTCGATCGAAGACGGCGCCATCAAGGCATTCGAGGGCGAAGTCTTTAGCGAATCCAAACGTGACCTGCTCAAGATCGCGAAAAAGTCCGGTATCCCCACCAAGGTCCCTTTTGCCGCGCTCACGCCTGGACAAAAAACTTTCGTAATCGAGGGCGAGCCGGGCTACGGCGCGGAAAACGGCAAGGAATGGCCGCAGTACTGGTACGGGTTGAAGGGATTTTTTCGTTATCTGGAAAGCCGTACTTACAAGATGCACGTGCGCGTTTTTCTTTCACGCTATCGTGCCTACAATCCCTGCCCCGAATGCCACGGCGCGCGCCTGCAACCGGAATCGCTGTGCTGGAAGTGGCGCGATTTCACGCTGCCGCAGCTTTATCAACTGCCCGTGAGCGATCTGCTCGCCGCCATCCAGGGCGCGCAAAACGGCGTGTTTGCGTCGCGCGGCATGGCTCAATCGCATCATCAACGCGATCTCGCCTACGATTCGATTGTCACGCGCCTGCGTTATCTCGTGCAAGTCGGCCTCGGTTACCTCACGCTCGATCGGACTTCACGCACGCTCTCCGGCGGAGAAGTGCAACGCGTCAACCTGACGTCCTGCCTCGGCACCTCGCTGGTCGACACGTTGTTTGTTCTCGATGAACCCTCGGTCGGCCTTCATCCCCGCGACGTCGACCGTCTGCTCGGCATCATCCGCACTCTCACCGACACCGGCAATACGGTCGTCGTGGTCGAACACGACGAAGCGATGATCCGCGCCGCAGACCACGTGATCGAAGTCGGTCCCGAACCGGGTGCACGCGGCGGTGAAATCGTTTTTCAAGGCACGATTCCGCAGCTGCTCCGTTCGAAGCAAAGCATCACCGGTTCCTACTTCTCCGGTCGACAACGCATCGACGCGCCGCCACGGCGGCGTCCGGTGCCGGGAAAATGGCTGTCGTTTCAAAACGCCTCGAAACACAATCTGCGCAACCTCTCTTTCCGACTGCCCTTGGAACGATTCGTCTGCCTCTCCGGCGTTTCCGGCTCGGGAAAATCCACCCTGCTCGACAACGTGATTTACCAAGGCCTCCTGACGCAGCGGAATTTGATGACCGACGATCCCGCCGCGATCGAGTCGCTCACGTCTGACGTCAATTTCCCCGAAGTCGTACTCGTCGACCAATCGCCGCTCAGCCGCACGCCGCGCTCGAATCCCGCACTCTATTGCGAGGCGTGGGAATTGATTCGCGAACTGTACGCCAAAGTTCCGACCGCCCAGGAGGCCGGTTTCAGTGCCTCCAGTTTTTCGTTCAACAGTGGCGACGGCCGTTGCGACAACTGCCAGGGCCTCGGCAGCGAGCGCGTGGAAATGCAATTTCTCTCCGACGTGTTCGTGCCGTGTCCGGTGTGCGAAGGGAAACGTTTCAAGCCGGAAGTTCTCGCGATCAGCTGGAATGGAAAGTCCATTGCCGATCTGCTGGCGACCACGATCGTCGACTCGCTCCCTTTGTTCGAAGCGCACCCGGAAATCCGCCGGCGCCTCGCGGCCCTGGATGAAGTCGGCGTGGGTTACCTCACACTCGGCCAGCCGCTCAATACGCTCTCGGGCGGGGAATCACAGCGACTGAAACTGGTGCGCTACCTCAGCGATTTCGCTGCGGATGGCGGCGTAGTTGAAATTTCAAATCAGGACTCCGCCAGTCGCCACGGCGCCCTTCTCCTCCTCGACGAACCGACGACCGGGCTGCATCGCCACGACGTCAAACGATTGCTGGGCGTACTGCAAAGTATCGTCGACCGCGGTCACAGCGTGGTCGTGATCGAGCACAATCTCGACGTGCTCAAATCGGCCGATTGGATTTTGGAAGTTGGCCCCGAAGCCGGCGTGAATGGCGGCCGGATCGTCGCGGAAGGCGCACCCGAAGCTCTCGCCCATGCGAACACCGCAACCTCGCCGTTTCTACGCGATGCCATGGCCGGGAATTATTCACCGAACCACTCTCACGTGGAACTCGCGGCCGCGGAAGATCCAGCACCGTATCAAAACGGTGTTTCGGCCCACACCACCAGCGAACTCAACTTGATCGGGGCGCGGGAAAATAATCTCAAAAACATTTCCCTCTCCATTCCGCACCGCCAGCTGTCGGTCGTAACGGGGGTTTCCGGTTCGGGTAAGTCCACGCTCGCATTCGACATCATCTTTGCCGAAGGGCAGCGGCGTTTTATGGAGTCGATGTCGCCGTACGCGCGTCAATTCGTCGAGCAATTGCCGCGTCCGGATATCGACCGGCTCACCGGAATTCCGCCCACCGTCGCGATCGAACAACGCGTCACGCGCGGTTCGCGCAAATCCACCGTCGCCACCATCACGGAGGTCGCCCAATACCTGCGCCTGCTTTACGCCCGTCTCGGCGTACAGCATCATCCGGAAACGGGCCGGCCGGTGACGCCGCTATCCCCAAGTCAACTGCGTGCGCTGCTGGAAAAAGTCATCACCAGTTCCGGTGCACGGAAAGCAAAACACCTTTACTTGTGCGCCCCGTTGATTCGCGCGCGCAAGGGTCATCACGAACCGATTGTAAAATGGATCGGCAAACAAGGCTACGAATTGATGCGCGCCGACGGCCGCCTGCTCCGCGTCGACACCTTCGAGAAGCTCGATCGCTACAAGGAGCACGATATCGAGGTGGTGGTTTCCGACTTGAAGGGCAAACCCACCAGGGACGTCGCAGCCGCCCTGACGCTCGCGCTCAAATTGGGCAAAGGTGCCTGTTTCCTGCTCACGCCGGGCGGCGAAATCCTCTCCTGGTTTTCCACGACGCGCACCGATATCGATACCGGGGAATCATTCCCGGAGTTGGATCCCAAATACTTTTCCTTCAACTCGCCCAAGGGCTGGTGTCCCACCTGCCGCGGTCACGGACGGATCTACGACTGGATGTTAAATCCGGATGAAGACGAGGAAAGATCCGATGAAGTCGCCGATGCCTTGCGCACCCTCGACGCCGAGGACCTTCCCACCGACGGCAAACTTTGCCCAACCTGCCATGGTGAGCGGTTGAACCGGATCGCGCGCGCGGTGAAACTACCGCTGCGCAAAAACGAATCCATTTCCCTGCCCGACCTCGTGCGCTTGATCCCCGAGGATTTGTTGGCGCGCCTCCGCCAGCTTCAGCTCGATGCGCGGGGTAAATTGATCACGCAGGATATCATTCCTCAAATCGAGGAGCGCCTGCGTTTCCTCGATCGGGTCGGTCTCGACTATCTGCAAATGGACCGCTCGACCGAGACGCTTTCGGGCGGCGAAGCCCAGCGCATCCGGCTCGCAGCCCAGCTTGGCTCGAATCTTTCCGGCGTGCTTTACGTGCTCGATGAACCATCCATCGGTCTACACGCGCGGGACAATGACCGCCTGATCGATACGCTCATCACCTTGCGCGAAAAGGGTAACACGGTGCTGGTGGTCGAGCACGACGACGTGCTGATGGAACGCGCGGACCGCATCATCGATTTGGGCCCGGGCGCGGGCATCCACGGCGGTGCCTTGCTCGCCAACGACACGCCCGCCAATCTCCGGAAAAACGCCGCGTCATTGACCGGACTCTACCTCGATAAAGGCATTCCCCACCCGTTGCTGGGTTCGTACCGGGAAATCCCAAACCCAAAAAAGCAAAACCCAAAGGCGACTGACTGGCTGGAATTGTCAGGCGTGACGTTTCGTAATCTCCACGACCAATCGCTTCGTCTGCCGCTGGGACGGCTGATCATGGTATGCGGTCCGAGCGGTGCCGGCAAGTCGACGCTCTTCCGGGACGTGCTGCATCCCGCCGTCAACTGCGCGATCAAACAAAGGAAAGCAAAACTCACCGGGAAAGAATTCGTCCGACTATCCGGTTTTGACACTGGAGCTGCGGCGACCCCGCCGCAGAAGAATACCCGCGAGCGAGGTCGCTCGCGCTCCAAGGAGTTTCCTTTCGCTGAGTTAACCGGCACTGGCGGATTCAAATCAGTCGTCGAGGTCGATCAGTCACCCATCGGAAAAACGCCGCGTTCGACACCCGCGACCTATCTTGGGATTTTCGACCTGATCCGGCAGTTTTTCGCCTCGTTGCCTGAATCCAAAATGCGCGGTTTCAGCGCCGGACGGTTTTCCTTTAACACCGTCGGCGGCCGTTGCGAAGTCTGCTCGGGCGCGGGCCGGATCAAACTGGAAATGGCGTTCATGCCCGACTCTTATCTGCCTTGCGACAACTGCGGCGGTTCGCGTTACAGCGCGGAGTTGTCCGACATCACCTGGAAAAACAAAACCATCGGACAAGTGCTGCAGCTTTCGTTCGACGAGGCGGCGGTGTTCTTCGATTTCCATTCGCAACTCTCGCAGGTTTGCAAACTGATGATCGATTGCGGGCTCGGTTACCTGACGCTGGGCCAAAGCAGCCCGTCGCTTTCCGGCGGCGAGGCGCAGCGATTGAAACTGGTCACCGAACTGACCAAGGGACTGCAATCGTACAAGGAACGGTCGCGCGGGATCGCGATTCGCAATCTGTATTTGCTGGAAGAGCCGACGATCGGACTTCACCTCAGCGACTGCGAAAAACTCATCCGGGTGTTGCACAGCCTGGTTGAGCAAGGTCATACGGTCGTCGTCATCGAGCATCACTTGGATTTGCTCGCGGAAGCGGACTACATCGTCGAGGTGGGTCCCAGCGGCGGCCCGTCAGGTGGAAAGATCATGTATCAGGGAGGCCTCGATGGTTTGCTCAAGGTAAAGCAAAGCCCGACCGCGCCGTATTTGCGGGAGAAGTTGAAGAAATAATGGTGGAACCCGACCTCCGGGCGGGTTTCTGCCCGAAGAGAATTTCATCCCAAAAAGACCAACCCGCCCGGAGATCGGGTTCCACCGGTTTCAGTTCAGCACCAGCGGCAAACTCGGGGCGATTTCCAACGCGAAGCCCGCATCGTTAACCCCTCCCCGCTCGCGCTCCACCCAAGCGGCAAACGCGACCATGCCCGCATTATCGCCGGTGTGCCGGGGCTGGGCGCGGTGAAATGAAATCGAGTGTTCGCGCGCGAGTTTCTCCAGTCCAACCTGCAGCGTCTGGTTGTTCGCGACGCCACCCGAAAGCCCGAAGCTGCGATAGCCGGTTGCGAACGATGAGCGCTCCAAAGCGAGACGGGACTTGCGCACGAGAGATTCGAACACGGCCTGCTGATAACTCGCGCATAAATCAGCCCGGCGCGCTTCGATCACCGTAGGCGTCAGTTTCTCCAACTGGTAACGAAGGCTAGTTTTCAGGCCGGAAAAGCTGAATTCAAGCGAGGATCGCTGGGCAACCGCTTTCGGAAATGCGAAAGCGTTCGGATTGCCCTCGCGAGCCAGTTTTTCCACCTGCGGTCCACCGGGATAGCCCAAACCGAGCAGCTTTGCCCCCTTGTCGAGCGCCTCGCCGGCAGCATCATCCATGGTCGATGCCAGCAGCCGGATATTGCGCTGTTCGTCGATGGTGAAGAGCGCGGTGTTTCCACCGGAAACCAACAGTCCGAGATGCGGCAGCAATTTGGCAAAGGCGCCATCGAAGGTTTCCGGACTGGCGGCGTGCAAACCGATGAACGGTGAAAATGCGTGCGCCCGCAGGTGATTTACTCCGACGACCGGGACATCCCACGCCAAGCCGAGCGCTTTCCCCGCGGACAAACCCATCGCCAGACACGCGGCCAGTCCCGGTCCATTCGTCACTGCGACCCGGGAAATCGCCGACGCCGGCACCGCACCGAGCGCGCGCGTCAGCAATGGACCGAAGTACTGCAAGTGTTCACGACTCGCGAGATCGGGCACCACGCCGCCGTAGCTTTCGTGCAGTGCGATCTGGCTGTGAATCCATTCGCCGACCATGCCCCGTGCGGGATCGAAGATCGCCACCGCGGTTTCGTCACAGGAACTTTCGAGCGCTAGAATCATCGTCCGCCAACCTCCGCCAAACCACTGGAGCCGCAGCGACCCCGCTGCGGTTGAAAATGGCGCAGAAACCACGGCGGGGTTGCCGTGGCTCCAGGAAAAGAGAACACCGTGGCAGTTTTCATAACGAAGACGTTGAGCGACATTTTCCGGGCGGCTATTTTCCGTCGCGGATCGCGAGCACACCTTCGAGAACCTCATCGGCGGCGTCGAGCTGGGTGTCGTCGATTTTTTTGAAACCGAAACGTTCGCTGAAATCCGTCGCCGTGGAGAGATCGGGACGGGATTGTTGCAGGCGGATTTTCCCGTCATCGTCGGCGGAAATCTCCAATTCAACCTGCGGCGTGATGCCTTTTTGGTGAATAGTCACGCCGCTGGGCGTATAGTAGCGTGCGGTCGTCAGTCGCAGGCCTTCGCCATCCCTCAATTCGAGGACACTTTGCACCGAGCCTTTGCCAAAGGTCTTTTCGCCGACGATCACGGCGCGCTTCGTGTCCTTCATCGCACCGGAAACGATCTCGGCCGCGCTGGCGGTGCCGCCGTTGACGAGGATCGCAATCGGATAAGTCCGCTTCACATGATTTCCCTTGGCGCGAAAACTTTCCTGCGAATCAGGCGTGCGACCTTTCGTGTAAACGATGAGCTCATCCTTGTCGAAAAACTGATTGCAGACGTCGACGGCGGAATCGAGCAAGCCACCGGGGTTGTTGCGCAAATCAATCACGAGTGCGCGCAACCCCTGTTTTTCCAAGCCCGTCAACGCATCGGTGAATTCCTCGGCGGTCCGTTCGCTGAATTGGGTGATTTGCAGGTAACCGACGCCGTCGGAATTCACTGTCGCATTCACGACGCTTTCAAGGCGGATGCGTTCCCGCTTCAGTTTAAAGTCGATCGTCCGGTTCTGGCTCGAACGGTAAACAGTAATAATGACCTCCGTGTCCGGTTCGCCGCGAACCAGCCGCACGGTTTTTTCCACCGTGGGATTGTCGATGGTTTTTCCGTCGATCTTCATCAAACGATCGCCCCGTCGCATGCCCGCGCGTTCGGCCGGTGTGCCCGCGATTGGCGCGACCACGAAAATTTGCCCGTCGCGTTGCTCGACCTGCATCCCGACTCCGCCAAAGACATTGCTCAACTCCTCCTCAGTTTCCGCAAACGCGTCCGCCCGCATGAATTCGGAATGCGGATCCAGTGAGCCGACCATGCCGGAGAGCGCGGACCGGGTCAGATCATCGTAATCCGACGGAGTGTCGCCCACGAAATTTTCCTTCACCATCTGCATGACGTCACGAAAATAGCGGACGTTCCGGTCGCGATCGCGGTCCGGCCACCAACTGGGCGCGCCCAAATGGGCGGCAAATTGGGCGGCGCCATAACCCACGACGACGGCGGCAAGGATAACAAGGGAACGTTTGAGCATGAACAAATGGGTAGGAACCGCTCCCTAAAGTGCCAGAAAAACTCCCGGCGGAATGAAAAACGGTTTGGACATGGCTTTCAGTGGGCACAAATGCTTGAGTTGGCAAATGGGTTCATCCTCCGACTTTTTTGAAATCTTCGCCACCGAGCCAAACGCCACCGAGGGCGTGTCGTTCGCGCGCTTCATGGAGCTGGCCATGTATCACCCGACAGCGGGTTATTACACCCGGGACTTCAAACGGGTCGGTCGGGACGAAAAAGCGGATTTTTTCACCTCGACCACCTTCAGCCCGGTCTTTGGTGAATTGGTGGTCGCCGCGACCGTCAAGCTCCTCGCGCCCGCTTCGCCAGGGGATTTTGTTTTCGTGGAAGTCGGGGCCGAGCCGAACGGCGGTATTTTGCGCGGCCTCACCCACCCGTTCGCCGCCTACCAGACAATATCGCTCGGTCAGCCCTTTGTGATTCCGCCGAAAGCCGTGTTGTTTTCCAACGAGCTCTTCGACGCGCAGCCGTTTCACCGCGTCGTGTGGCGCGGCGGCAATGCAGGCAAATGGCGCGAACTCGGCGTGGCGCTGCACGGGCGGCATTTACGCGAGGTTGAATTGCCCGAACTAACTCCAGAGCTCGCCGCACAGATCGATCGCCTGCCGAAGACCGCCGCGGAGAATTATCACATCGACATGCCCTTGCGGACCATTCCGATGCTCAAGCGCTTGGTCGGTCCCGGTCAGGACTGGCATGGTCTGTTTCTCGCCTTCGACTATGGAAAATTCTGGCAGGAACTGGCGGAAAATATGCCTGCTGGAACCGGCCGGACCTATCATCGCCAAAAAATGGGCGGCGACTTGCTGGCCCGGCCCGGAAAACAGGATCTGACCTGTCATATCTGTTGGGACTGGCTGGAAGACGGGCTGGTTCGCGCCGGCTTTGGCGAGCCGCGGGTGGATTCGCAGGAGAGTTTCTTCATGCACCACGCGGCCCCGGCGCTCGCAGCAATCACCGCAGCGGAAGCGAGTAGTTTCAGTCCGAGAAAAAGAATGCTCATCCAGCTGCTTCACCCCGCGAACATGGGTCAGAAGTTCCAAGCCCTCTATGCTTTACGAAAGTGAGCAGATTTCGGCCGGAAATCTAATTTTCCCTTGCTAAGGCGAGCACCAATCCTTTACTCCGACCCTTCAACTCAAGAAACACCATGGCACGAATTTGCGCAATCACCGGAAGACGCCCCACCAAGGGCAAAATCATCAACCGTAAAGGCCAGTCCAAGAAGAGCGGCGGCATCGGCACGCACGTCACGAGCATGACCACGCGCCTCTTCCGTCCGAACTTGCAATGGATCAAGGTCAAATTGCCCAATGGCGGCACGAAGCGCATGTGGGTTTCCGTCAAGGCCATCAAAGCCGGCCTCGTGCAGAAAGCTTAAGTCGCTTTTCTCTCCTTCATTCTTTCAAAACCGCAGCCGACGCTGCGGTTTTTTTATGCCCCGGCGCCGGACAAAAGAGAATCGTTTGGCATCTTATGGAGCCAGGGCGACCCCGCCGTGGTCGGGTCAACCCCGATCCCGCAGCGAGGTCACTGCGGCTCCAGGCAATCGGTTGGTCCGCAGCGCGATTCGACCGTCATTTCTCACGCGCGTTTAAAACGCCGCAGAAATTTCGCCAGCAACGCCTCAATTTCCTCGCGGCCTTCGATTTTCAACACCCAAAGCAACGAGCCGTAAGCGACGCAAGCGAGGGGAATCAATCCCGCGACCTCCGTCAGATCCTGCATTTTCCCGTTCAGCCCCAATTTACCAATCAAAAGGGTACCGCCATAAACGACTGCGCTCATCGCGACCGTGGCGACGAGAATTCGAATCAAGCTCGGCAACAGCGGTGCAAGGCTCACGTCAGGCAATTGCGCACGAAGGGTCCGCAGCAATAATCCCATTTGCGCGATAATCGCCACGGTGCTCGCGACGACCAAGCCGGCCGCGCCCAATGGACCCATCAGCGCCAGGCTCAGTCCGAGGTTGATGATAAAATCGATCGTGGCGATGCGGACCGGCCCGCGGGTATTTTTTACCGCGTAAAAAGCGCGCACCGTCAAATTAACCACGGAGAAAAACGGCAATCCCACCGAGAAAATCGTCAGCAGCAGCGCGGTCTGGTGGGCAGCATCCACGGAAAATTGATCCCGTTGAAATAAGAGCCGTACGATGGGTTCACTCAACAGCGCGAGACCAACGGCAGCGGGAATATTGATGATGAGGATAAGGCGGACCCCCTTGCGGAAATCGTCGGCCAGAGCTTTAAAATTCTGCTCCACCGCATGCTTCGCCAGCAACGGATAAACCACCGTCGACACGGCGATCGCAAAGACCCCGATCGGCAATTCCATCAGCCGGTTCGCGTAGAACATCCACGTACTGGCCGAGTCGTTGATGGAATACGCGAGCATGCTCGAGACGTAGGAATTGATCTGATAAATCGCCGTGCCCCAAAGTCCGGGAGTCATCAGCCAGCCGATTTCCTTAACGCGAGGCGAAAGACCGAGATCGAATTTCGGTTTCCAACCCTCCGCCCAAATCAGCGTCGCGGCGGGCACCGCCATTTGCAAAAAACCTCCGATCAGCACACCCGCGCACAGCCAGTGAATCTCGCCCATCGGCGTTGAAGCAAAATGCAGTCCGGCGCCTCCCAGCGTGACGATCATCGAAAGGTTAAGCCAGATCGGCGATAGCGCCGGTTCGATAAACCGCTGCAGCACCTGCAAGGCCACACTGAAAGCGGCGGCAAGGCAGACGAAAACCAGATACGGCACCAGAATCACCGTCAGGTCCGCGAGCAGGTACCACTTGTCATCATGCCCCGGGAAAAGACGCGATTTGCTGAAAATCAGCATCATTACCGCCGACACCGCTACGGTTACCACGAGCAGCCAGCTCGCCACTTTATTAAGCAGATCAAAGCCAGCCTCCCTGCCGTTCTCGTGCAGTTCTTGTTGGAGGTTGGGCAAAAAGGCGGCGGTCAGCGCACCTTCACCCAGCAGCCGGCGAAAAAGATTCGGCAGCCGAAACGCCGACAAAAAAGCGGAATTCAACAAACTCGCGCCAAAGATCGCGGCGCTAAGGGAATCGCGCCCCAAGGCGAGCACGCGCGAGACCACCGTCAGCAGCGAAACCCAGCCGATGTTTTTTAAGTTTTTCGACACAACCGCTGGCGGAAACGAGCGCCGGCGGTCTACTGCGCCGCGACAAGCTTGAGCTCGCCGCCCCGGATCTCGACATCATTCAATTTGTACCAGGCATCCCGAATTTCGTCCGGCACTTTCCCGGTGGAAATAATGTGGGACATGAGCAAACTGGATATTCCCGGCAACAGGTGCAACGGGCAGGATCCAAGGTAAAGCGTCTCGGGTTTATAGACAAAGTGGTCGCCGTCCTTCGTAAACGTACCCGTCGATTGCAGCACGACATCCGTCATCATTCCGTACCAATTAAGCGTACACATCATCCCGATCTGCAATTTGTCATTCGCGATTTTGAAATTCGGTTTCGACGGCGTGAAAATGGCGTTGGACGCTCCCGCTGCCGCAGGCGCACCCGGCGCCTTGGCGTTATTCGAGGGAGCCGGCGGCGCATCGAGTTTAACCGTGCCCGCGACCCAGCCGTTCACTTCGTCTTCCACCAACTGGACGGTCTTGCCCGAAAGAAACTGCTTTTGCTTGGCAAACCAAGCCGCACCCCTGCTATTCCCGCTGGCGCCCGGGATGTAATAAACCATGCCGCGCGGCCGGTCCTTCGGCAGCTCCCGCACCGTCGGTACCGGTTTAAAAACCAAATAAACACATGCGACGAGTACACCGGCGAGCAGGCCCAGGATCGCGCCCAAAACAACCTCGGTCATGCTTGGGCCATAAAGCGCTTTTTCGATTTTACCAGCCATGGAACGGAGGGGTTATTTGGCTGCGGGAGTCGCCGCCTTGGTTTCGGTGGGTTTGGAAACTGGTTTGCTTTCGCCCGCATCGGATTTACTCCCCGATTTTTTCTTGTAGTCGGTGATATAAAAGCCGGTGCCCTTGAAAATCAGCCCGGCACCCCCGCCGACTTTGCGTTTGAGCGCCGCGCGTTTGCACGCCGGGCACTTTTTCAACGGCTTGTCCTTCATCGATTGAAACGCTTCCATTTCGTGGCCACATTTCGTGCAGACGTATTCGTAAGTAGGCATCCGTAAAAGTGATTGAGATATGATTTGGCCGCGACGGCTTGGCGAGTCTGTTCTTGACGTAACCGCAGCCGGAATGCGTTTGCCAAGGCGCGCGACCGGGCAAACTGTGAGGCGACCATGGATTTTACGGTCCAATTACAAGCTTACCGCGCAAGGATCGAGCACGCCCTCGGGGAACATCTCCCGCCGGCCGACACCCCGCCCGCCCGGTTGCATGCGGCCATGCGCTACAGCCTTGAGGCGGGAGGAAAAAGACTCCGCCCGGTCCTGCTTCTGGCGGCGGCCGATCTGTTTGGCGCGACGGATTCGACCGCCGACGCCGCCGCCGTGGCCATCGAATGCGTCCATACGTACTCACTCATCCACGATGACCTCCCGTGCATGGACAATGACGATCTCCGGCGCGGAAGACCGACCGCCCACAAACAATTCGACGAGGCCACCGCCCTGCTCGCCGGCGATGCCCTCCTCACGCACGCCTTTTGGAAACTTTCCGATTATTCGCGCGAGCCCGCCGTCGTGGCTGGTTTGTTGGCGGAACTAGGCCGCGCCGCCGGCAGCGAACAATTGATCGGCGGCCAGATGGAGGATCTATTGGCAGAAAAAAAAACAGGGGTGTCCGCCGATGAGCTCCGTGCCATTCACCTGAAAAAAACCGCGGCGATGATCTCTGCTTCGCTGGCGATGGGAGGAATCGTTGCCCACGCCGAGTGCGAAAACATCGAGCGATTGCGCACCTTGGGCCAACACCTCGGCCTCGCGTTTCAAATCACGGACGACGTCCTCGACGCCACAGCGGACACGGACACTCTCGGAAAAACCGCCGGCAAGGACGCCAAGGCAGACAAGACAACCTACGTGAAACTATTCGGGCTCGACGCGTCCCGCGCAATGGCCCGCAGGGAAACCGAGGCCGCGCTCGCCGCACTCGCCGATTTGCCAGGCGACAAATCCTTCCTTACGTCCTTGGTACAACAAATGGCTGCGCGCACGAACTAACCCATTTCCCTTCCTTACCATGCCGGGTCTCCGTCAGGATTATATTCTCACCCAAATCGATTTACTCCGTCGCTTCGTCGCCCGACTGGCGAACAAGCGCGAGGAAGCCGGCCTCGAGGAGGCGCTCCAACTGGCCTTCAATTTGCAGGAGAAATTATTTCAAATGTCCCCGTCGGTTTTTCTTCGGCGGGATGTCGCCCAACAGATCGAGTCCCTGATGGCCGGCGAAACCAAGGTGGACGGCGCAGGAAAATGCCTGACCTATGCGCAACTCCTCAAGGAAACTGCAACGCTTTATCAGATTCGCGGCCGTGACGACCTCGCCGCCGGCGCAAGGCAGCTCGCGTTGCATGTCGCGTTGTCCGTCGCAGTCGCCGAACCCGCGTCGTCAGAAAAATTCAAGCCGCTCATCAACGAACTCGACTCATTGGTGGATCACGAAAACCTCCACCCACCCGTCGTGGAATTGCTGAACGCCTATCAGCGCGTCTGATACCAGTCGCCCGAGCTTCTACACTTTACACCAAGGGCGCAAAGGCCGCCAAGTACAGCGGGGGATCGCATTCTGTTCTCTGCGTCCTTTGCTTCCTTGGTGTAAAACGATTGGTATGAGTGGATGTGCGTCCGCTAGGGGTCCGCCATCAGAAAAAGGGCCGTTGATCGGCCTTCGCCAAGGCTACGACCCGACGGGGCAACGGCCCGACCGCCAACAAACGTTTTTCAGGCCGCCGCGACCGCCGACTTCACGAGGTCGATGAATGAACGCGATTCCAGCGAAGCCCCGCCGATGAGGCCACCGTCGATGTCCTTTTGCGCGAGCAGCTCAGGCGCATTGGCCGGTTTCATCGAACCGCCATAAAGGATCCGTACTTTCTGCGCGAGCGGCGCGCCGTAAAGCTTGGTGAGCAGATCACGAATGTATGCATGAACTTCCTGCGCCTGTTCCGTCGTGGCAACTTTGCCCGTGCCGATCGCCCAGACCGGTTCGTAGGCAATGATCACCGTGGTGATTTGTTCCTTCGTCACGCCGACAAGGCCCCCTTCGACATGACGCTGAACCACCGCCAGCGTCGAGCCCTTCTCACGTTCGGCCAGGGTTTCACCGACACAAAGAATCGGTTTCAGCTGATTGGCCAGCGACGCCAGCACCTTCTTGTTAATGAAGGCGTCGGTCTCACCGAAATAAGTGCGGCGTTCGCTGTGGCCAACGATTACGTGCGTCACAAACAACCCGCGCAACATTTCCGCGGAAATCTCACCGGTGTAAGCGCCGTTTTTTTCGGGGTGCACATTCTGCGCCCCGAGCTTGATCGACTGGCCCTCAAGCGCGCGACCCACACTTTCCAACGCGGTAAACGGTGGGCACAAAACGATGTCCACGGATGCCTCGCGGCCAAGGGCGTCAACAATGTCCTTGGTCAGGGTGACGCCGTCAGCGGCCGTCTTGTTCATTTTCCAGTTACCGGCGATAAGTTTTTTGCGGATCATGATGTAAAGGGGATCAAAATTAGTGGACAGAGCGCAGCGGGTAGCGAGTAGATTTTAGGAAAAAATGTCCGCTGCCCGATAAGCAAATCCCGATCTCAGGTTTCCAAATACGCGACGCCAGGCAGCACTTTACCCTCGAGAAATTCCAGGCTCGCTCCACCGCCGGTCGAACAATGCGTGACCTTGTCGGCCACCTTGAATTTTTTGGCGGCCGTGGCGGTATCGCCGCCACCGACCACCGTGATCGCGCCCTTCGCGGTGGCCTCAGCCACGGCTTGCGCCATCGCCTTCGTGGCCCCGGCGAATTTTTCGAATTCGAAAACACCAGCAGGTCCGTTCCAGATAATGGTTTTCGCCCGCAGGATCGCCTCGCGATAGAGTTCGATCGACTTCGGGCCGGCGTCCAGTCCCTGCCAGCCCGCGGGAATTCCCGCGGCGTCCGCGGCCGGCTGAGTGTTGGCATTTGGGTCGAATTTGTCGGCCAGAACATAGTCGACCGGGAAAATCAGCTTTACCCCCTTGGCTTTCGCCTGGTCGGAAAGTTCCTGCACAATCTTCGCGCCCTCGGCGTCGAACAGGCTGTCGCCAATCGACATGCCATTGATTACCTTCTTGAACGTATAGGCCATGCCGCCACCGATGATGATTTCGTCGGCTTTTTGGATGAGATTTTTGATCAATGGAATCTTGTCGGCGATTTTTGCTCCACCCAAGATCGCCAGCAACGGACGCTGCGGATGATCCAGCACTGCGGCGAACGCCTTCAATTCCGCTTCCATCAGAAAGCCCGCGGCCTTCTGCGGGAGATTGATTCCCACCATCGACGAGTGCCCGCGATGGGCCGTGCCGAACGCATCATTGATGTAAACGTCGCCCAGCTTCGAAAGGGAATTACGGAACGCGACCACGGCGGCCGCATCGGCTTTGTGGGAGGTACCGTCCTCGAGCTTAACCTTGCCTTCCTCCTCGATATAAAACCGCAAATTCTCCAGCAAAAGCACCTGGCCGGGTTTGAGCGCGCCAACTTGGGCTTCAACCGCCGGGCCAATGCAATCCTCGGCAAACCCAACCGGGCTCCCGAGCAATTTTTCAAGCTCCGCTGCGACCGGTTTCAGAGAGAATTTCGCGACCTTCTTGCCGTCCGGGCGGCCAAGATGGGACATCAATACGACCGAGGCACCCTTCTCCAAGGCGTACTTAATGGAGGGCAACGCAGCGGCAATGCGCTGGGTGTTGGTGATCGCGCCGGTGGTCTTGTCCTGCGGAACGTTAAAATCCACGCGCATCAACACGCGTTTGCCGGTCAGATCGAGGTCACGGATGGTTTTGAATTTGGGCATGGGAAAAGGGAGATTGGGAAACCACTAGTCCACACTGATGAGACACTAATCTTAACCAGTGTTTCGGACATTAGTGAGTCATTAGGGTGGATTAGTGGTTAAAAGAAAAACCACAGAACACTCAGAAAACACCGAAGAATTTTCATTCCGTGTCTTCCGCGTATTCTGTGGTTATCGATCGTTAAAACTTAGAGCTTCGCGGCGATCTTCTTGGTGAGGTCGACGACGCGGTTGGAATAGCCCCACTCGTTGTCGTACCAGCTCACGAGCTTGAAGAACTTGCTGTTGAGTTCGATGCCGGAACCGGCGTCGAAGATCGACGAGCTCTTGTCGTGGATGAAGTCGCTGGAGGCAACTTCATCAGAGGTGTAAGCCAGAATGCCCTTCAAGTAGGTCTCGCTTGCCTTCTTCATGGCTTCGCAAATCTCCTTGTAAGACGTGGCCTTCACGGTCTTCACCGTGAGATCGACGACCGACACCGTCGGGGTCGGCACGCGGAACGACATGCCGGTGAGCCTGCCCTTCACTTCCGGAATCACGAGCGCGGTGGCCTTGGCGGCACCGGTCGTGGACGGGATGATGTTGATGGCCGCGGAACGGCCGCCCTTCCAGTCCTTCTTGGACGGGCCGTCGACCGTTTTCTGGGTCGCGGTGTAGGAATGGATGGTCGTCATCAAGCCTTCCTCGATGCCGAAACCTTCCTTGAGCAACACGTGGACGATCGGTGCGAGGCAGTTCGTCGTGCAGGAAGCGTTGGAAATGATGCTGTGCGTCGCGAGGTCGAGCTTCTCGTCGTTAACGCCCATGACGACCGTGATGTCTTCGCCCTTGGCCGGAGCGGAAATAATAACCTTCTTGGCGCCAGCGGTGATGTGGCCCCTGGCCTTTTCGGCCTCGGTGAACAAACCGGTCGACTCGATCACGAGATCGACGCCAAATTTGGCCCAGGGCAATTCGGCCGGGGACTTGGCAGATACGACATGGATGTCCTTGCCGTTAACCACGAGGACGTCGTCCTCCAATTTGTCGGCGGAAGATTTCTTGGAAGAGACGGTGCCATTGAAACGACCCTGCGTGGAATCGTATTTGAGCAGGTACGCCAGGTTGTCGGCCGGCACGATATCGCCGACGGCGACAACATCGAGGGTGGTACCGAGCAAACCCTGCTCGACCAGCGCGCGGAAAACGAGGCGGCCAATGCGGCCAAAACCATTAATTGCGACTTTAACTGCCATGGTAGTGATAAGTGTTGATCGTTTGGATCACCGGCAGAAATGCCGGCAATCCCCTCGAATGAAAAGCACGTCGCATGCCTTGGCAAGCGAGATACGCGGGATTTCAAAATCAGCGAAATAGCGGATTTTACCCGTGCAAAACCGTCTGATTATTGGGGGCGATGACATGGCGCTGAATGCAAACGCACCTCCTGACGCGTTTCATTCTAACGCTCCGTCCGCCACAAACTGCAACCCAGCGCGGGGATAAAGAGCTCAGGTGTCACGACCTGACCAAGCGGTTGACGTCCGGACGCGTAGAAACATTCGTGATCCGCCAGCAATTCCCATTTCCAGCCGGCAAATTCCCCAATCGGAATGGTAACGCCATCCGTGTGGGGGTTCACTGCGAACATCAGCCTTTCCGTCCCCTGACTGCCGTCTGCATTGTAGATGGCGACAAGTCCATTTCCTCCAGCGGAAGTGCAACAGCGGAAAAAACCCTCCGAAGGACGCGACCACTGCCGCAGCAATGAGCCGCGATATGACCTTCGGAATGCGATCCAGTCGGCAAAATAAGCATGCGTCGCGGGGAATCGCGCCAGCCGCCGGTAATCGAGCGCATTTAAATCGCCGCGGAGATAGGTGTTGTTCACGCCATATTTGGAGCGCAGAAAATCCTGCCCTTCCGCCAGCATCGGAATCCCCACCGACGCAAACAGGATCGCCGCCATCAAGTGCGTGCGCTGCCGGTCATTTTGCGTCGGATTGTACCCATTGAAATTCTGGTTTTCTGTGATCTCGTCGAGCCACGTGCGATCGTCGTGCGACTCCGTGTAATTCACCGTTTGCGCCGGCCAGTACGCAAAATGCCAGGGCGAACCTTTCAAATAGTATTCCAGTTTATCCGCCGCACCGCCGCCGCGCACGTACTCGCGGACAAAATTACGGTAACCATCGTTCCACGACGCGAACCCTGTCGGTCGCAACGCCGCGGCGATGTGGCCGCGAAAACTCCACGGCTCCGCGATCAGGATCACGTCGGGCTTCACTTTTTTCACCGTTGCCTCGATCCCGCGCAATACGTCGACGCCGATCAATTCCGCGAGGTCGAACCTGAAGCCATCGACGCCGTAAATCTCGATGAAATAAATCAGGCTGTCGCAAATCAGCCGCGTCGCCATCGCCGAACGGCAGCGCAGATCGTTGCCGCAACCGCTCCAATTCGACAGCGCGCCATCGTCGTCCAGTTCGAAATAGTAGAGTTTGTCGATGAACAACAGGTGCGCCGGTTCGCCGACGTGATTGTAGACGACATCGATGATCACCGCCATTCCCTGGCGGTGAAAGGCCGCGACCAGTTCCTGAAATTCCTTCACTTGCGTCGCCTTCGTTCCGTCCAGCGCGTAACCGCTGGAAGGCGAGAAGAAATTCGCCGTCATGTAGCCCCACTGATAATTTTCACGCGTGCGGTTGTCGAATTCGTGCACCGGCTGCAATTCCACCGCGTTCACGCCGAGTTTCTTCAAATAAAAATCCGGGCTCTCCACCCATTTCGTCAACCCGCTGAATCCCAGACGTTCATCCGCCGTCAGTCCGACGGGCGCCTGTGCGAGCAGATCGCGCACATGACCCTCGACCACCACCAAATCCTGCCAAAGCGGTGTGGAAAATCCCCGGTCCGCCTTGTCGATCCAAGCCGGATCGAGGACAATTCCCGGGCCATCCCTCCCCGCCGCCGCTTTTGCGTAAGGGTCGAGGATTTTTTCACCCGGCTTGAAATTCCCGAACACGTCCTGCGGCCCGCTGATTGAATACCAATAGTACCAGCCGTGCAGATTGCGGTCGAGATGGGCCTCCCACACACCGTTCCAGATTCCGTCCTCGTCCCGGCGGTCGAGTTCGTAGCCAAACGCCTTCGGCTGTTCGTCCCATTTCTCGCATAGAAACAAGCGCACGTGTTTTGCACGCGGGGCAAAAATGCGAAACGTCGTGCCCGTGCGCTCCACCAGTGCGCCGAGCGGCAACTCGCTGCGCATCTCATGAAAAAACCGGCCGAAGCGAAGCCGCGTCTTCGGCGCCTGCCGCCCATCGCGCACGTGGATCACCGAATAGGATTGGTTGTAGGGCAGCGCCTGTGTCGTCGTGAATTGGAAAAGATTTCGTCCGGTCCGGCTCGGGTGAATCGCCTGGTTGAAATGTCCGTTGCCGTCCGGCACGAGATTTGTCGCATCGCGCGGAAGATCGAGCCAGCGGTTGTCGCCTGTCACGAATTTGAATTGTTGCGGTGGATCTGTGAGTAACGGCCCGGATGGACGGCGCAACATCCATACGCTGCGCCCGTTCAAAAGCCCCGGCACGAGCGTCCATTCCGGTTGCCCGATCGCATCCTGCCAGCCGTTGAACGTGCCCGCAACGTAGACGGGCATCGCGCTGAAATCCACCCAGCTATGCTCCTTCGGATCGAGGGCGAAGACGAGCATGCCGATATCATCCACATAGTAACTCGACTCGTTCGCGTAGAGCGAAGGGGCGGCCGGCCCGAGATCGGCGAAAGCGAACGCCTTGTCGCCGGGCGCAAGCAACGGCAGCGACGCGCCACTCCAGTCCGCGTTCAACTCAATGATGCCAACAGAGGCGGACGTGAGCCACGCCCGGGCGATGCGTTGAGGGTCTTCGGACATGAAATTAAAAACTCACGGAGCCGGCGGATTCTCGAACGCCGCGAGCACGGGCTTGCCATCGAAGTACGGCAATTGTGGTAATCCCAGCAGGTAACATGCCGTGGCGCAGGTGTCTTCGGTGTTGATTACCAGATCCGCCTCGCGGGTGAGATCGCCCTGCCGCACATGCGGTCCGGCGATGATCCAAGGAATATGCCGGCTGCGGGGATCGTCCGGACCGTGCGTTTTTCCCGCACCGCCGTGATCGGAGGAAATGATGATTGCCGTATGATCGATGATTCCCGTCTTCGTGAGTGCATCGAGCACCCGTTGAATATCGCGATCGGTTTGCTCAATGGCCGCCAGTTGCTCCTTTGAATCCCAACCGTACTTGTGTCCCATGGTGTCCACCTCCGGAAAATGGATGAACGACACGTCGGGCTGGTGCTCGAGAATGATTTTCTCCGCCGCATCGATCGCAAATTTGTTGGTCTCGTTGCCCTTTTCCGGCAGCGCGCAGTAATCCAGCGTCCCCGGCTTCGCGAGCGTGCTGAATTTCGTTTTTCCCGCGGCCATCGCCGTCGTGTAACCGGCGTCGTGCGCCATTTCCATCACCGACGGTTTCGCGGGATAAACGATTTGCTGGAACGGCAGCGTGTCGGTGTTCCACGCAATGCCATGCTTCAATGGCTTCACGCCGGTGAGCATGCTGACGTGCGACGGCAATGTGACCGACACCGCCGTGGTTCGTGCCCAAAAACTATAAGCCCCCTTCGCCAGCAACCCGCGGACCGCCGGCATGTTTGCGTAAAGCATCCGGTCCGGCCGCATGCCATCGATGCTGATGATGACGACGTGATCGACATCGGGAAACGGCCGCGTGGGCTTGCCGGCCGCGACGCCTCCCTGCACGCCCACCATCATGGCGGCGAAAAGAAAGCAGAGTTTTCTTAAGCGCATTCCATCAGCGTAGGATACAAACGCCACCTGTAAAGCACCGCGATGCAACGATGTCGCGACCCGCAATCGCAGCGACCGGACAAATTTCCCCAATAAAGGTCATTGAACTCCCTGCGAATAAATCACTCTCATTTTCGACGCCGGGTTTGCAAAATTTTCCTCCGACCAAATTCTACACCGATGGAACGCATCCTCGTCGCCATGTCCGGCGGCGTCGACAGCAGTGTCGCCGCCCTTCTCCTCAAGCAACAAGGCTTCGAGGTGGTCGGCGCGTATATGAAGAATTGGATCAACGAGGACAACATCATCGGCGATTGTCCGTGGATGCAGGACATCGACGACGCCCGCGCCGTTGCCGATCAACTCGGCATTGAATTCCGCGTCGTGAACTTGATGGACGATTACCGCCGGCTCGTCGTGGATTACCTGCTCGACGGTTATCAACATGGCCTCACGCCCAATCCCGACGTGATGTGCAATCGCGAGATGAAATTCGGCGTATTCGCACGTTACGCCCAGGCCGAAGGCTTCACCGCCCTCGCCACCGGCCACTACGCGCGTAAAGGTGGAGCGCGACCTCCGGGCGCGCTGGAGGGAGAAAACGCGCCCGGAGGTCGCGTTCCACCCAACCAAACTCTCCTCGAAGGCCTCGACCCGAACAAAGACCAATCCTACTTCCTCGCCCTACTCTCGCAGGAACAACTCCGTTTCGCCCATTTTCCCATCGGTCATCTCACCAAGCCCGAACTCCGCGCCCTCGCCGCTGACGCCAAACTCACGACCGCCGCGAAAAAAGACAGTCAGGGCATTTGCTTCATCGGCCAGGTGAAGATGGCGGATTTCCTCACCGCCTACGTCCCCGAACATCCCGGCCCAATCGTCCGTGCCACCGATGGCAAAATTCTCGGCGAACACCGCGGCCTGCATTACTACACGATCGGCCAGCGCCGCGGCATCCGTATTCCGTCGAACACCGACGACAAAGCCTACGTTGTCACCGGTAAACGCGCCGACGATCACGCACTCCTCGTCGCCTTCGACGGCCCCGAAGCGCCCGGCCTGTGGACAAGCGAGTGCCGCGTCCACAGCCTCAGCTTCATTGGCGAAACGATCACCGAGCCCCGCCGCCTCGAATGCCGCGTCCGTTACCGCGACCCCCGCGTCGCCATCGATTTTATTCCCGAGGTAGGGCGCGTTATCCCTAACGCGCCGTCAGGATCCGCGCCGTCGTTCGTCACCGCGCAAATCAAATTCTCCCATCGACAACGTGCCCTCGCCCCCGGCCAGATCATGGCCCTCTACGATGGCGAACAACTCCTCGGCGGCGGCATCTTCGCCTAACCTCTCAGTTGGTTTCCAATGCGACTTCAGCACTCTCTTGCGATTCTTGGTTGAGAACGCCCATATAGATTTGCAGGGCTCCAACAAAATCATGTTCCAGGAGAACGGCGCCAAAATCCTTCCGCTCCCGACCTTCGTGCCATTCTGATCTCCCGCCGTCTTTCGCCTGTTCCAAACGCGCCGCGCTGGCTTTGAACTCCCACAATTCAGCTGGCACCGGTAGCATATCAACCAGCGCGCTGGATTGCTTCAACCTTTGCCACAACCGCGGCAGGTCCGTCACCTCTCTCAAATCCGGTGAGGTATGCTTTTGCCCCGGGTCGAGCTCGTCGAGTTTGAGTAACAAGTCGTCGCGCTGCACCGGGCTGAATTTCAATTTCCCGTCAAGCTCTGCCAGCCGTTTCCATGCATTCAGGTATAACGGATCGAGCTGAATCGCATGCCGGTAGTTTTCCGCCGCCTCGGGCAGACGCTCCTGCTCCTCGCGCAGGTAACCCAAGAGGTAATGAAGCTGCGGTTTATCCGGCCGAGCTTGAAGCATGCGATTGAAAACCTCTTCGGCAACCGCTTGGGGTTTCTTTCCGGCAAACGCTCGCTCACAGCCAAAACAGTGGCTCTCCACCCGACCGAAGCTGTCGGGCATCAACTCAAAGGCCCGACGATAATGTTCCGCCGCCTCGTCCATCTTGCCCGCATCTGCCAGGCGAATGGCCAACCGTGACTGAATGCAATAGGCATCCTGGAAAAAGCCGAGTGCGTCACGGTAAAGTTCAATGGCCTTCGCATAAGCACCAATCTCGTACCAGCGGTCCGCTGTTTCCGAAATCCGGATGGCCTTGACGATATTGGCGTAAGCAGTGGCTTTCGCCGTATCATCCTTGCCCGTCATCGCCAGCGACATGAACGCATAAACGCGCATCCGGTCACCACGACCTTCCTCGCCGTCCGACGGATCAATTGCAATCGCCTGCTGCAGGGTTGCGATGGCGGCGTCCCACTCCTTCGCATCCATTTGCAAGCGCGCCTTCCAAATCAAAGGGCGCTCCTCATAGCGATCGGAGACCGCCAGTTTTTCCAGCAAAGGCAATGCCTCCTTCCCGACCAAGTCGAGGTAGGCGGAATAAACCGCATCGACCGCCGGCGTCGCCACCAACTGCGCCTCCAGGATCCGCCGCGTAAGTGCCCGGTCGCCCTCCGCCTCCGCGATCCTGGCCACATAATAGTCCACCGGTTTGTCGTTGCGTGAATAACTGCGACCCAACAATCCAGCGGCGTCTTTCACCGCCCACCACGGATTTTCCTGCAACAATGCGCGCGCTTCCTTCCAATGGCCAAGCTCCACTTCCGACCGCAACTGTCCGGCGAGCAAATCCTGAAATTGATAGGTGGGGAACTGGACGGGATTGCCTTCGGGATCTTTCTTTGCCGCCGCATTCTTTGCCAGGATGGCAACCTGGTCGAGCTCGACGCGACCAAGTCGGGCGCTCTCCGCAAAGTGCCCCAACTCGTTAAGTACTGCGATCAATTCGTGGGTGGCGGGAAACGCATTCTCTATTTTCTGGGCCCGATCTTTTTCCAGGAGTGTTTTGCCGACCGCCAGCGCGGAATCAAAGCCGGCTTGGTCATGCTGCAAGTCGGCCAGCTTAAGCAGCCGATACACCATATCCATCTGGACTTTCCGCTCCGCCTCAGTGGCCGAGGGCATTTGCAATGCGGTTCTCAAGCGGTCCGCGGCCTCGGCAATTTCGCCCGTCGCCATTTCCGAGTCAGCCTGCAAACGCTGCACGGTCAGCCGATTCAGGCCGTTGAAAGATCCATTTGCCGCCAGCGTCTTGATCAGTGCTTTCAAGTCATCGCGCCGGTCCAGTTGCACTGACAATCGGTTAAAATGATCCCATTCGTCGGCGGACGGATTCGCCGCCAGCCAGCCACGGAGAAACCGCCAAAGTCCATCCGCATGATTCCGTTCCAGTTCGTCGATCAATTCATAGGGCAATCTTATCTGGTTTGCGCCGTCTCCCTCTACCTTGAAGCTGGTGATAAATTTCACCGCCTCATCCCACCGATTTAGCTCAAGCAGACTGGCCAGATAATAGCCGCACGCCGACGAGTAGTCATCATCCTTCAGAGTCACTCCGGGAAATCTGCGACGGAACGCCTCGAATAAATCCGCCGAGTGCACGTCTTGCACCAACCCCCAGGAAGGTACTTTCAATTGATCCATATCGGCCATGACCAGTTGGCGAATCAGTTGGAGAGTTGCCGGGTCCAATTTATCATTCACCTTCAAGTTTGCGGAGCAGCGAAGCGCCCGGTTTATCAGTGCAGTGGCGCGTTCCGGGCCAACCACCGGAACCAAATCAGGCACGTACAAAGTAGCGCCTGATGTTCCTGACTCGTCACTTGCCGCTTCACGATATGCATTATCCATGTATCGCTCGACCTGCGGGTCCCCGAAATACGGTTCAAGTGCCTTGCGCTCCTCTTCGTCTTTTTTCGCATACTCTTTTTCCAAGGCCTCCGCCTTGGATCGCGCCGTCACCAAGTCCTTGTCGATTTCGTAGTCCTTGGCAATCTTCGCCATGCGGTCCTGCATTTCACGACCAATTGCGATCAGTCGGTTTAGCCGCGCGAAATTCTCCGCGCTGCCCAACGCTTTTTTCACTGCATCGTCATTGACGGGCTCAAGCATGATCAACTGCGCCTCGAATTGCTGTATGAGTTTTTCCGGAGACTGCCCAGATTGCTTGTCACCCGAAAGACTCGCTTTCAAATGAGTCAAAGCCTCGACCAGTCCCTGAGATTTTGCCTTCTCCGCAATTCCGATTGCAGCACCCGAGTCCGTCTGGATCGCAGCGCGATCACCCTGCAAATAGGCCAGCAACCAACCGCCCGCCTGCAACCGCTGGCGTTCTTTTTCCTGGTCGGCCGGCACTCGCGCGGCCGCCTCCTCCAATGCGTGACGCAACGTCAGCCAATCCGACGGGTCGGGCAGGGCCCGCAGCAAATCGCTCAAGGACGGAACCGAACCATTGCCCGATCTAGGCGAGTAACTTGACTCAATTCCAATATTCTTTTGCGCGGAAAACTTCCGAAAGTCAGCGATCCACTGTTCATTATTTGCATCAGCCGGCAGAGCGACGGCGGCATACGCAACGTTGATCAACGCAAGACACACCAGGCCCGATGGGATAAGTCTCATAGCTGCCTCAACTGTGACCTACAGGCATTCCGCTACGAGCCAAACTTGTCACTGACGGGATTATCACAAAACTTTCATGAACGGGTTTCCCGATGGAACTCAACCCAACCGTTCAACCTTCTGCTGTCGCGAAATGACATTTGGAAAAAAACAGGTTGAATTTTGAGCAGTGACTCCGCGCACGAGGACGGCCATTCACTTTAATCACATGACGAATACCCCTGCCCGGCAGTCGCGTGCTGTATTAACCAGAATCGCCCACCGGGTGATGCTCGAAAAGGGACTCGATCCAGATTTCTCTCCGGGAGCGCTGGCCCAGTTGAATGCCATCCACGGCGCCGCGGCGAAAACTCCGGCGACCCGCGACCTCACCGGACTTTTGTGGTGTTCCATCGACAATGACGACTCGCGCGACCTCGACCAGCTTTCGGTCGCTGAAGCCCTACCCGAAGCTGCGGTGAAACTCATGGTCGCCGTGGCGGACGTCGCCGGCTTGGTTCCCCAAGGTTCGCCGCTCGATGCCCACGCGCGGAAAAACACCACGTCGGTCTACACCGCCGGCGGCATCTTCCCGATGCTGCCGGAAAAACTTTCCACCGATCTCACCTCCCTCGGCTTCGGGGTCGATCGTCTGGCGATCGTCATTGAAATGACCTACGCGCGGGATGGCTCGCTCATCAAGTCCGATATTTATGAAGCTGCGGTGCGCAACAAAGCCAAGCTGGCCTACGACAGTGTGGCCGCGTGGCTCGAAGGCAGCGGTCCGATGCCAGCAGCGATCGGAACCGTCGCCGGGCTCGCGGAAAATATCAAGCTGCAGGATCACGTGGCCCGGCAATTGCGGGCGCGCCGGCACCAACGCGGCGCACTGTCTCTTCAGACCATTCAGGCCCGTGCGGTCTTCGTCGGGGACTTACTCTCCGATCTGGCCGCAGAGCACAGCAATCAGGCGAAGAATCTGATTGAGGACTTGATGGTCGCCGCCAACGGCGTGGCCGCCCGTTTTCTCACCGCCAAAAAATTTCCCTCGATCCGGCGGGTCGTTCGCACGCCGGAGAAATGGGATCGCATCGTCGAACTGGCAGCCGGACGCGGGACCACCCTGCCCCCGGAACCGGACGGCTTGGCGCTCGAGGAATTTCTCCTCGCTGCCCGGACGGCGGATCCCATCAATTTCCCCGACCTGTCCCTGACCATCATCAAGCTGGTGGGCGCCGGCGAATACGTCGTGGAACTGCCGGGACAAAATGCTCCCGGGCACTTTGGCCTGGCGGTCAAGGATTACGCTCACTCCACCGCTCCGAATCGTCGTTATCCCGACCTGCTCCTCCAGCGTCTGGTCAAGGCGGCACTGGCCGGAAGTCGTGTGCCCTACAGCAACGACGAACTCGTTGCACTCGCCGATCATTGTACCGAGCAGGAAGACGCCGCGAAAAAAGTGGAACGCCAAGTCGTGAAGTCCGCCGCCGCGATGCTGCTAACCGCGAAGATCGGCGAAAAATTCGACGCCACGATCAGCGGAGCCACCGACAAAGGCGTCTGGGTGCGTCTGTTTCATCCTCCGATTGAAGGAAAACTCCAAACCGGCGGCGAAGGCCGCCAAATCGGCGACCGCCTCCGCGTGGAACTGGTCCACACCGACGTCGAGCGCGGCCACATTGATTTCGTCGCAGTACATTGAGAGTCCAACGCACCCGGCGAACGATCTGCCGCGACCCCGCTGCCGATTCCCCGCTCCAGAGGATTTACACCAAGGCCGCAAAGGTCACAAAGACCGAGCAACCGAACCCTCGGAATTAAACGCTCAGCCCGCGTCCGTTCGACTTCGGTCAGGAAGCCCTGAGCACGTCGAATCACCGGAAGCTGCCGAGACCACGGATGGTTCGATGGAGTGCGGCGACGCGTCATCGCGAGGGCGCGCAGCGCGCCGTGACGATCCACCCCACCGACCACCTCAGACGTATCCATCGACTCACGCGCCGGTCGTCCGCCTCAAGCCGGCATGCCGAGTGCTCCGATTTTTCCAAAAAATCAACTGCTTCGCTACGGCCTCAGGGCGTTGAGTCTGCCGTAGTCGCTCCGCTACCCAGCGGCTCGGACGGGTCTGGTCCGAGCAGGTCGAGGGGACTTTTCATTCCCAGCCCTGGCTTTTGCATCACATGCAGATAAATCTGCGTCGTGCGAATATCGGCGTGCCCCATGAGCTCCTGTAAGGTCCTGATGTCGGTGCCGCCCTCCAGCATATGCGTACCAAAGCAATGCCGCAACGTGTGTGGCGTCACCCGTTTCGTCAGCCCGGCCTTCTGTGCGGCCGATTTTACGACCCGTTGAAAAGACATGTCACTCAGGTGATGACGGCGGGTGAGCCC
Source organism: Lacunisphaera sp. (assembly GCA_036499685.1). Classification (GTDB taxonomy): domain Bacteria; phylum Verrucomicrobiota; class Verrucomicrobiia; order Opitutales; family Opitutaceae; genus Lacunisphaera. The sequence goes on from DASYDH010000019.1 coordinate 34,138, forward strand.
CGATACCGGATCCCTGCTAAAACCTTGGGCTGGGAAGACCCATTGCCACTCCCATTGTTCGCCAGCCCGGGGAAATTTTTTGGCCAGACCTTCTGGCAACCACACCCCGTGAGCATTGGCCTGACGATCCTGTTCCCATTGAACACGCAATTGCACGAGATGATCGCGTAGCACCGGGACCAAGCGTTCAGGCAGCACCGTCACGCGGTCCTTGTCGCCCTTGCCGCCGAGCACTTGGAGGCGCAGCCGCGCCAGATCCAGATGGTGCACGCGAAGGCGGAGTAACTCCATCAACCGTAAGCCCGAACCGTACGCCAATTCGATCATGAGTCTTGGCGTGCCCCGCAATTGGGCGAACAAACTCCGGCATTCACCGTGACTCAGGATGGTGGGAACGCGCCGACGCGCCGTCCCTCTGGAAAAATCCATCTCACCCAGTTCCACCTGCAACGCTTCCCTCATCAGAAATACCAGTGCGTTCAGGGCCTGTTTCTGCGCGGAGGCACTCGCGCGCGCCTCCACCGCCATGGCGCTGAGGAAATCCGCCACATCTTTTCCGTTTGCCGTCAGCGGCGTACGCGGCGCGAGGAAACGCGCGAATCGCACCGCCCACTCGCGATAGGTTTGTTCGGTTCGCCAGAGGAATCCCCGCTCGCGGCTCTTCTTGATCAAGGCTTGCTCCCAAGGTTCAGTCCCCTTGTCGCCTGCCGCCGGCGGCGGCTCCATCGGTCGGGATGACCATGGGCGCCTAGCACTCGCGGATTGGGGCATGAGCGGACCGCCGAACGTGCTTTTCAAATCGGCAACCTGCGTCGGAAGGATTGGCCTGACCTCGCGTTCCGTGTTGATGGCACTGGCCGGTAAACCAGGTTTCCCGTTCGCCTTGGAGGCTTCCCGATAAAACCACCGGAGGGCAAGATGAGCGGGTCCATCGGATGATTGTTCCCGGGACGCCAGCCATTGCCGGATCAGTTCCACTGAAACCCTCGCGTGCTTAATTTTGCAATGCCGCAGGAACGAAATGATTTCCCGTTGGAAAGTCGCCCGCCTATCCAGGTCTGGTTCGGTTTTCACCAACGCCTGCTTCCAGTCAGGGAACGAAATCGGGCCAGTATTCATAAGATTTGGCCCAATGTAAAAGATGTGGCTTTTGCCGCATCCAACGCAACAGGGGAATTGCGCAAAATTTCAGTACGCCCTTGAGCTCCAAATGTTTTCTGCTCCACTCTTAGTTTCATGAACGTAAAAACTGTGGCTTTTGCCCGTGGCTGAATAACACTGATCGGCGGAAGAAGAACACATGAAGATCGGTGACATTATAGAGCTATCTGATAAAACCGGCTCGGTGTTAGGACGGTTTCGCGTTGAAGAAGAAAAGAGCGAAGCGCTCTGCGGCGTTTTCAAGCCATCGGACGGATTTGATGCCGTGCGTTCCGTGTTCGAAGAGTTCGCGTCCATGGTGGAGTCACAGTCGTTCGCTTATCTCGACGAGACGGAAGAGAAGATTGCAGCGCTGGGTGTTCGTGGCCACTTAGGCAGCACACGGATCGAAATCACCGACCTCCAGATTTATCGTGACGGAGCGAGCCTTCGGGTTGCCCCCGAGCATCGCTTGAAACCGGAGCCGATCCAGCCACCACAGACAACGACCGGGAGCTGTGCTCCCGATCGTGTCTGAGTTCAATCGTTCGGCGAAAATCCCATGCGTGCGCTTTTTCTCTGTCTGATGTTGCTGCCCGCTGCGGCGCTTTCAGAAGTGTTACGCCTAGAGGCGGGAGCGCCCGGCGCCGTGACCGATCCGGTGATGAAGAAGATTGGAGCCATTGATATCACGCGAAACCTGGAAATCGAAGACCCCAAAGGAGAGTGGCCGCTTCATGGCCTGTATTGGTCGGCCCCCGACTACAAAGTGATATTCGAGACCAGCGACAGTGTCGCCATGTGTTACTGGACAGAAGAGGATTTTGGCCGCAGCAAGATGCACCGCGAAGACTCACGACGTTACGCACGGAGCATTGCCTTCGACACCGAGAAGAAGACGTTCACCGCGAAAAAGAAGTCATGGTGGCAATTCTGGAAATGAAGAAGCCGAACTTAGAGGGTTCTGATTCGCCGGAGCGCGAATCGGGACCCCGGTTGAACAAGCCCTGATTTACGGGTGAGGTGGCTGACCGTTATGCGGTTTGTGTTAGTGGCGGTAATGACGCCCACCGTTCCCGTGGCCTCTTTTTAGA
>DASYDH010000020.1:0-44956 GCA_036499685.1 Lacunisphaera sp.
GAAGCCGGCGGTGCACATCGGACCGCGTGCCGTCGCCATCGTGAAAATCTCGCCGGTGTCGAGCACCTGCTGGCGTTGCATGCGCAGGCGGTGGAGCGTCATCGCCATGAACGCGTCAGCCTCGACTTCGTATTCCGGCAGCTTGTCCACGTCTTCGATGTTGAAAAGCATGTGGTATTCGCTGGGCGTGTTGTCCTGCCAGAACTTGATCTTGGAACCGAGGACAGAAGGCTCGGCCGCCATGCCGTACTCGAGCCAGTAACCTGGAACGAAAATGATGTCGGGAAACTCCTGATGGATCTTACGGTGCGACTCGAACCAACACTGTGGATCGAGAAAAAAATCCATGTGCTTGACGCCGACATAGCCCGGGATCCAGGGGCTGTCGATGATCATGGCCATCGGAACCTTGTCGAGTTTCTGGCCGCGGGCGGCCTTCTTGAAAATTTCCCATTGTTCGGGTCTCATAATGCGTGGAGGAGTTGTTTGTTTGGGGTTGGGTTGCTGGAAAATCAGGGAGCAATGAGGATTTCGCGGTCGGTAATCTGGAGTTGTACCCCGGCAGCGGTGGCGGCCTCCTGAAGACAGGATTGCAGCATGACGACCGGATCCTTGCTGATCTGCAGTCGGCGCATGAGGCCATCGCCTTTTTTCGTGCCGACACGAAGCGTGACGCGCAGACCCCGGCGCTTACAGGAAACGCGCACGCCATCGGGTAGCGCGGCATTCATGGGTTTGACGTAGGCGTCGACATAGTGGACGCCGACCCCGGACTTATCGGGAAAACCTGGGGGAAGTTTGGCGGTGGCGGCGGAATCGATATCGCAGAGCTTGATCATGGTGAAAAAATTTTCAGTTAACAGCTGGCAAGTTGCGGGCCTGAGCCTGCACCAGCGCGAAATGAATGGCTTCGAGTGCCAGTCCCCATTTGTGCGCGCGGCTGTCGGCGGTGCAGTGGCAACCCGAAGGCGCAGCGGGACGACTCCATCCCAGCACCTCGTCAATGGGCTGACCGAGCAAGGGTTTTTCCCGCGCGACGTTTTGCATGAATCCGTCGGCGTCCTGCAGGTAGGCGCAGGTGTATTCATAACCATCGTCCCCCGATGCGGGTGAACAGCTGGAGCGGAGAATACGATAACCCTCATCCGGACTGCTGAGCGATACGCGGTAATCAAACGCCAGCGGGTGACCTTGGTTGGAGCAAGTGGTGCCATCGAAGCGGAAAGTTGCGTCGACGGTGCCGTCTTCGCGTGAATCGACCTGCACGCGTTCGGTCGCCCATTTCCTCAAAGCACGCGCATTGACCGAATAGTTGGCGTTCCGCGTGAGCGGCTGTGCGAGCGTTGACGAAGCTTCCGGTTTGCCGGTCGGGGCTGACGCCCGGTCCGCGTGACGGTACGGTGCGCGACGATAAGAGCACGGACCGAACGAGCAGCTTTCGCAGGGCGTCGATCCGCGGGCGTTGGCGTTATTCTTCGCGGTAACCGGCGCCAGTCCGAACACGGCCAGCAGCGATTTCTTCGGTCGCAACATGCCGCTCGACATCACGTCGATCGGACCGGGGAAGGGACCACTCATCTTTTGAGTGATGAGCGAGAAAAGCTTGTGTTGGTCAGCGACATCCCAGCCGGTGTAGCCCGGACTGTAATGCGGCACGGCCATCAGGCCTTGATCGGCGGCGAGGTCGCACAACCGGCCGCTGAGCCGCGCGACCAAGTCCTCGACTACAGCGGAACCGAAGATCTCAAGGAAGAAATATTCGTCCGGCCGGCCTTCATTCCACAATTGGCGGGCGTGCTCCTCGCATTCCCGGCCCGCGCTCACTGCGACCAGAACCGCGCTGGTCGCTTCGTTATCGCGCAGATGTTGACGCAGGCGGGCGGGATTGAAGTCAAAGCCGTCGAGTTTGAGCGCGTTGTCTGCGAATTGGAGATCCACGCGCCGAAAATAAACCCATGGGCGACCGTGCTCTGCGTACCAGGAGCGGGCCCACGTCGCGAGTTCGCGCGCCCGTTCGCCCGGCGCGTGGTCGCGCGGCCAGCCGAGCAGGCGATGATATTCCGCTTCCTGAACATTGATCGCCGGACTTGGATCGAAAGTTTCCATGGGACGATGGCGCTCAGGCGCCGGCAATCTCCCCAGTCTGACCGACGGGCGCGAACTGGCAGCCTTCGACAAAAAAATCGAAAAATCCCGGATGGGTTTCGAGCCGGCAATGTGTGACCCGTTTCACGAGCGACTCCAGCTCGGCGCGCTTGGCCCGCGAGAGGAGCGCGATGCACGCGCCTTCGACCGAGGCATTGCCCACCTGGAGAATTTTTGCGGAATCGATGTTTGGGATGAGCCCGATGCGCTTCGATGAGTCGAGATTGAGGTGCCGGCCGAAACCACCGGCCAGGTAAAAGACACCAAGGGAAGAATAATCGATGCCGTACTCGGCGAACGCGATTTGCAAGCCGGCGACATTGGCGCCCTTCGCCTGCGCCAGTGCGTTGATATCGGCTTCGCTAAAGGTAATCGGACGTTCGCTGTTTTCGCCGGCGACGACAAAGTCGCGGCCTGATTCCTCGAATCGACCGAGCACATTCATTCGTTCGGTGCGCAGCAATTCGCTCATTAAATCCACGAGTCCCGAGCCGCAAATTCCCTCGGCGGGGACGTCGCCAATCACCGTTGTCTCCACCGCCCCGTCGTCCTTGATCACAACCTTTTCGATCGCTCCCGGCAGGCCGGGCATGCCGAACGTGATCTGGCCGCCCTCGAACGCCGGACCGGCGGGGCACGAGGCGGCGAGTACCTTGTGGCGGTTGCCGATGATCAGTTCGGTGTTGGTGCCGATGTCCATGACGGCGACCACGCGCTCCTCATTGGCAATGTCGATCGCGAGCATGCAAGCAGCGGCATCGGCGCCGACGTGTCCGCTGATGATCGGCAAGCCGTAAACCCGCGCCTTCGGATGGATCGGCAGACCGATTTTGCGCGCCGTGTCCGAAAGGCTCGTGGTTGAACGCTTGCCATCGGCCATTTCCAGCTCGGTGAGCGACTGGTAGGGACTTTGGCCGATCGAATAAACCGATAGCCTGAAAAACATGTCCCGCATCGTCGAGTTGCCGGCGATGATCACCTCGTAGATCGAGCGAGGGTCGACTGGAAACTCAAGGATCGCACGGCTCATATAACCGACGAGGGTGCGCTGGAGCGTCTTGGTGCGATCCTCCGTGTCGTACACAATGCGCGCCATCACATCGGAGCCGCCGAAGCGCTGCGGATTTTCAAACGACGAATCGGCGATGACCTCACCGGTTTCCAAATTGAGCAGCCGGATCACCACGGTGGTCGTGCCGAGATCGATCGCGAGCCCGTGAAGGGACCCCGGCCGGCGGTCGATTTCCACGCCATCGAGCAGCACGCGATCGCCGTCGCGAGTCACGGCCGGGTCGAGCTGCCATTGGCGCGGGCCAGTCGGCAGTTCGAAGGCGTGTTTCTCGATCTTCATCGTGCCGCGTCGCATGGTGTGGCAGCGAACTGTTCCTTGCTCCTGCGTGATCCGGGTGCAGCACGAGAGACGGAATGCGCCCTTGAGGTGTTTTTCCGCCGGGTCGGGTTTGGACAAACAATCCATGCCGTCGGTCACTTCAACCACGCATTCCTTGCACTTGCCCTGTTTGTTGCAGGACGTCGGCACCGGGATGCCGAGCTTTTCCGCGCAGGTGAAAAGCGAGATGCCGGGCTCGGCTTCAGTCGTCGCGGAATTGAAGTGCAGGCGGATGCTCATCGTTTCGCTTCGAGAGCCATGGTGCCGGCCTTGATGAAGCCCATCGCATAGGCCATGCCGGCGTGCCACGGGGCAGCACAGCTCATCTGAGGGGCGTGATCAGGAATGATGACGCCTTCGAAATTATTCTTTTTGAGAATGGCGAGCACCCGCAACACGTCGACTTCACCGTCGTCGATGAAGGTTTCCTTGTAGTGCGGAACCTTGTCGCGGATGTTGCGCAGATGAACGTAGCCAAGCCGGTTTTGCCGGCTGTAGTGCTCGACGGTTTCATAGACGTCACCCTCGGTCATCTCGGCCAGCGAACCGACGCAGAATTCCAGTTGATTGGCGGGGCTCGGATTGAGGTCGATCACCTTCTGGTAAAGATGCGGTTGATAAACGAGCCGCGGCTGGCCGCGGATGAAAGGCATCGGGGGGTCGTCGGGATGCAACGCGAGCCGCACGCCGGCTTTTTCGGCGACGGGAAGAACCTCGTCGAGAAAACGCTGCAGACGCGACCAGAGTTGCTCGTGGGTCGCTGATGGAATGACACCGGTGCTGCGGTTTGGCGCGGTGGGATCGACGATCATGTTCCACGCGAGTCCGTTTGGCATCGGCAGATCATAAGGGCCCTCCATGCCGACGGAAGGTGCGTCACCGCGGGCATAATTCCCCTTGGTTCGTCCGGCGACGCCGGCGATGGAAAAGTTATAGCCCATGATGGGAATACCGGCCTCGCCGAGGCGGCGGATAATCGTCTTTACGTTTTCGAGGTGCTGTGCGCGCTGCGGACCATCGAGGAGAATGTCGTGCCAGTGCGCCGGATCGAAGTTTTCGATGGCTTCGAGTTTTAGTCCGGACGCCTCCACGCTCCGTCGCAATGCGACCAACTCATCAAGTGACCAAAGTTGGTTGGGATCGCCGGCGAGGCCCCAGCCCCAGTCGGTGCCGAGCGGCTGGTCGTCGGATTTGGAATGTCCGCTGCCGCGGAAATAATCCACCAAGTGGGCGATGATGTGGGTGGCCCCGGCTTGTCGCGCGAATTGGAAATTCTCGCGATTGAGCATGTGTTTGTAGAGTCCGAGGCCGAGTTTCATGGGGCGGAAAATTAACCGCGGCGTGCCCGGAAGAGCATGCGCGAAGTCAGTCTAATTGTACACAGGCCGGTCATTTCGTGTGCGGACTCTCGGGCGGACCGAGATAACTCGGACGGACGCCGCCGGCGTTGAGGACGATGCGCTCCAGCACGACGCCGGGCGTCACGAGCCAGAACTTGAAGACATGGTGTCCGGGTTGTGCGATCGATTGTTGCGTGATGACGCGGCGCACGCCGTCGCCGACGGCCTGTTCCCACGTTTGCAAGGTGGCCCACGTATCGAGTTTTACGATTTGGGGTTTGGCATCATCGAACGACACCGCGAGTTGCAAGCCGTCGCCGGGTTGAAAATCGAGCGAAGGCGCGCATTGCAGTTCGACGGAGATTTCGCCGGAGCTGGTAAGGAAAACGTCGTATTCCAAATGCGGGGAATTGCCGCCCGGAACAACTGATGCGGCCTTGACGGGGAATGAAGTCACGCCGCCCAAGGTCCGCCCGAAATCGGGGAGAACCCGCCAAGTGTTTTTTCCGTCATCGATTGTCCGGTTGAAATGCGGGGCTTCGATGGCAATCGTGCGGTCGCTTTCGACAAAACCGGTGGTGTTTGCCGGGAGAACGATTTTGCGAAGGGGAAGATGAATCATCGCGCGCTCGCCGGTGCTGCCTTCGATCGAAATTGTGGCCTTCGTTTCTCCTTCGGGCGCAGCCGCCCAGTCGACGCCCACCTGGACACGAGTGGTTTGGTCGACCGGACCGTTCGCCGGCGTGAGTTTTATCCACGGTTGGTTCGCCGTCGCATGAAAAGTGAAAGGGCTGGCACCACGATTGAAGACGTCGATCCAGCGGGTTTCTGCGGTCGTGGAATCCAGTTCAGGCAAGGCAGCCGATCGCGCACCGGTGGAAGGCCACGCGATTTCGGAGCCTTCGATTGCAACGGCCATCGACGCTTCGTGATGTGGGCGAACTTCCGCGACGGCGGGCATGGTCTCGATGTCCGGCTGCTGCCAGATGGTGTAGCCTAATTTTATTTGGTCCATCATGTGGTCCCATTTCCCACCGCCGAGCGAATGGTATTGGGTGACGAGCCTGCCGTCCTCGGCAAATGCCTCGCGCACGCGCGCTGCTTCCGCGTTGGTGGCGGCGCGGCCTTGGCGGGCGTAGAGCCGGTTCAGTCCGGCGGCGACGTAGAGTTCCTGAAGATTGGCACAGGCTTTGACCGGGTAGAGGACGAGTTGGAAAAAAGCGTCGCGATACTCGGGAGCGAGCGCGGCATTGAGGGTGTCGGCGCGCGTGGTGAGCGTTTTCCATTCGGCCAGCACCCGTTCTGCTTCGTGATAGTTGACGAGACTGAACGTGTCCGGTGCGAGCATCTCGGGTTTGCGCCGGCCATTCAGTTTGGTGTAGCCGTTGATCAACGCGGCGATCTCGCTGGCATGCGCGGGGCCGAAATTGTCGGCGGCCCATTTTTCGGAGTAGGCGGTCAGTTTGTCGGTGGACCACCGGGCCGGGTCCCACGCCATGGTCAGGAAAAATTCGATGGGGAATTCCATCGGTTTCAAATCGCCGACGTTCACGATCCAGATGCGGTTCGCGTCGTATTGCCACGCCAGGTTCATCTGTTCCTGGATTTTCGTGAGCGGAATGGTGTTGAGCCATTTGTAATTTCGCGGACCGCCGACGTAATCGAAGTGATAATAAATCCCGGCCCCGCCGCTGCGCTTGGTTTCCGCGGTCGTGGGCAGGCGGCGGATGTTGCCCCAGTTGTCGTCGCACCACAGCAGCGTGACATCGTCGGGGACGCGCATCCCGTGTTCGTAATAAGCCTGAACTTCCTTGTAGAGTGCCCACAGCTGAGGGATTTCAGCGGCGGGTTTGTGCGTGACCTCAGTCAGGATCTTGCGCTGGTCGGCGACGATCTGTTCGAGCAGGGCAGTGTTGGTTTCGGCGGACATTGCCTCGTCGCCGTCGCCGCGCATCCCGATGGTTTGGATGTTTTCGTAATCCTTGGTGCGTGCGACACTCCCGCGCCAGAACTCGCGCAGCACGTCGGCATTTTTCGAATAGTCCCAAGGTCCATGGCCGTAACGCGCCCATTCGGCGTGGGCGCGCATGAGCGGTTCGTGATGAGATGTGCCCATAACGATGCCGTATTCATCGGCGAGTTTGGGATTCAAGGGATCGTCGTCATTGAAAGCGCTGCCCCACATGGCGGGCCAGAGATAATTGCCGCGCAGACGCAGGATGAGTTCGAACACCTTCTCGTAGAATTTGTGGTTAAAGCCGCCGAACTTTTCCTTTGTCCAACCGCTCAACGCCGGCGCTTCGTCGTTGAGGAAAATGCCGCGGTATTTCACCACCGGGCCGCGGTCGACGAATTTCCCCGGACGGACAAAAAGCTCCGATTGCCGTCGTACCGGAACGTCGGCCCACCAGTACCACGGGGAAACTCCAATTTGCCGCGAGATCTCGTAGATGCCGTAGATCGTGCCGCGCTTGTCGCTGCCGGCGATCACCAGGGCGCGTTCGATTCCGGGCAGCGGATGCGGAACGACCTCGATCTGAAAAGCTTCCCAGCGACCGCGAATCGTATCGGCCTTGAGTTTGCCCGCCTCGACCAGTCCGTCGATTAGCGCGCTTTTACCCAACGTTCCGATCAGGATAACCGTGTCGGAGGAGGGGACGGTATTCGTCGCGAAGGAGGGAGTGACGCCGGTAACCCTGGCGAAGTCCGCCTGCAAATCCCGCGCCGCCCGCGCGACTCCGGGAAAATCGGTGTCGCTGACGGCCAGTGGAACGACGTGGCCGGCGTGCGCGAGGGCAACTGCCCCTGATCCCGGGGTACTGATGATGAGGTTGTCGGTTACAGTCGCCGTTCCGGTGGAGGTGACTTCTGCCGCCGACAGAGTGCCCGGGAAAATTGCCCACACGACCGCGATCAGCCCTGGGAAAATGGGAAAGAGGGATCGGGGTTTCATGGAGGAGTTATGGATCGAATGGCGAAGGTCTTAATGACGGTCTGGCAATCTTCAGGGTATGACCTAATTCACCGGGAAACCGAGGGAGGAAATCAAAGGACGTGATGTTCTAACATTAGTAATTTTCGAGTAAAATGTCCTCCTGTGCTATTGTTGTGACGCCAAAGATGAAGTGGCGGCTTGAGGAAGCGCGGGCGCCGTGGTCTCAATCACCGCACCGGAGCACATGAGCGAAATTCGCGTTACTCTTTCCGACATTGCCCGAAAAGCCGGGGTGCATGTCACCACCGTGTCGCAGGCGTTGCGCAACCACCCGAGCATCGCGACCGCCACGCGCGAGCGGTTGCAGGCGCTGGCGCTCGAGATGAAGTACCGGCCGGATCCTTTTCTGCGTTCGTTGGTGGCGTATCGCACCCGGCATTCGGCCGGCGACAAAATGCCGACGCTCGCTTACGTTACCAACTGGCACACGCGATGGGGTTGGAAAAAGGTGGCGGCTCATTCCGGTTTTTTCGCGGGCGCGGAGGCCAAGGCTACGGAACTGGGGTTTCGGCTCGAACATTTTTGGCTGCACGAACCGGGGCTCACCCAAAAGCGATTGGCGGAAACGCTGGCCGCCCGGCGCATCGACGGTGTGATCATCGCCTCGCACAGCCGGGAGCTGGGCGATCAATTGCAGCTGGACTGGGAGCATTTGAGCGCGGTGAAGATCGATTACTTCCCGCACGAACCGCGGCTGCACAATGTGACGAACAACCAGTGCAACATCATCCGGCTCGCGATGCGCCGGCTGATGGGTCTCGGTTACCGTCGGATGGGTTTTGTGGTGCACCGGGGCTGGGATCACGCCGTCGATAACAATTGGACCGCGGGTTACCTGACCGCGCAACAGGAACTGGCGCCAACGGACCGTTTGCCGGCGCATGTCTTTCCCGAAATGCATCCGGTCTCGCGCTGGTTTCACGAAACGGACGCCTCGGTGCGCGCGGATTCGGATCCATTTCGAAACTGGCTGGACCGTCACCGCCCGGACGTGGTGATTGCGAAGGCGGCGTACGTTTTGCCGCTGATCAGGGAAATGGGTTTGAAAATTCCACAGGATATCGCATTCGCGGATCTTTTTCTGGAAGAGTCCCGCGGGAGCATCGGCGGCGTTCGCCAGAATCACGACCGGGTCGGCGCGACGGCGGTTGAGATTGTGGCGGGGCAGCTTCAGCATCATAAATTCGGCATTCCGACGATACCGATAAAAACCTATGTCGACGGGACGTGGTTTGACGGGGCGTCCTGTCCACCGCGAAATCTGGCAAATGCCGCTTCTGGCGTGGTGTCATTGGTGGAAGAAACCGTCGCTTCGCATTAAGTTAATCGCGTTTTGAGGCGGGGATTTGCGGGGTGGTGGAGCGAAATTACCAGGGAATAGGCGCGACTTCATTTTGCTCTTACCTGCATGACTGAAGACGATTCAATCAGCCCGGGGAAAGGATCGAGCCCCTGTTGGTTAACGGGTTTATTTTTCCGGAGATTGCGCCGGAATCGTTTTCCGTGAATTCGCGGCAGGCCAGATTTCTCCTGCACGGTTATCGCGCGAGCGGGCATGATGCCGGCGATCCACTTTTTCGTGAAGCACTGGGACTGGCTGCGAACGATCCACGAACGATCGCCTGGCTGGAGAATGCCCGGTGTTTTGACGCGACGATCAGCGGCCGGCTGGATGAGGTGCCGGTCCCGCGCGATTTGCGCGAAACGATTTCCGCCGGAGTGCGCCTGACGGAGTTCGCGCACGGGAGAAGGAAGTCACGCCGGCGAATGCGCGCACTGGTCGTCGCGGCGATTGGGGCGGCTTGTTTCCTTGGATGGATTCTTTGGTAGGGTGTCTGGTCCGGCCTGCAGATCGATTTCTACGGTGCCGATGATACAAATCACGATATTGGCGGTGACGAAGGGCACGAGGTCGGCAGCGGTGCAGTTGCGTCAGGATTTGTATACTCCGCTAACCGCTGCTCGTGCTCGTTGTTGCCGGATAGTTGAAGACGAATTTTCCGGAGCCTTCGGGCAGGAGAATCCTCACCTCCTTCAGCTCCAGGCCGTTTGTAGGCTGGATCAATTTCCCCAGCTTTTTCGCCACGGCGCTAATTGCGGCTTCCGTCGGGCCCGCGCGCTCCGGGATATAACTCAGCAGGAATTTTCCCGAACTGATTTCGTGCAGCCGGTAGTGAACGACACCTTCGCAGCCAACGAAGCACTGGTCGACGTCGCGCGTGGTGATGCGGCGGCCATCGGGCGCCTTCAACGTATCGGGTGCCCGGCCGTGGAGGACGAAGGTTCTGCTGTCGCCATCCCTGCCCGTCTCACCCCGAACTTCGACGAGGTCGCCGATCCGGTATTTGAGCAGCGGCATGTAATCGTTCGTTAGGGTTGAAACCACCAGCTCGCCAATGCCACGTTCGTCCTGGTTGAGCACATCGAGATGGGCGATTTTCTCGCTTGGAACCATCTGGCCACCCTCGTTCTCCATCAGCAGATGGCCGGTTTCGGTCGAGCCGTAGAGATTGAAAACGGGGACACCAAAGGCGCGCTCCAGAATCCGTTTATGCAGGACGCTGGTGTACTCGTAGCTCGTGAAGATGAATTCGAGCTTCGGGAATTTTACCTGGCGACGCTCACAATGCAGGGCGAACACCGCCGCATACACCGGATCGGTATCCAGAAACACCGGGTCCCACTCCCGCGTTTCGTCGACCATGCGGTCGAGGTCGGCTTCGCTCAGCAGAAAAGGGAAACGGGAAAGACTCAAAAACCGGGTGTTACCGAGTGAACGGCGCTTGGCGGACGGCGTTCCATTGTAGGTGATCTCGCCGTTGCAGGCCGGTGAAGAAATGGTCACGCGCCGCGCGTGTGGGTTTTTCTCCAACACCCGCGCGATATGCGGATTCAACGACAGTGCCCACGCCTCCTGCCGGGTCCACCAACCGTAACCGAGCAGCAGGTCCGCCCGATTGTCGGTGGTCCCCGCCGTGTGCTCCACCTCGACCTGTTTGCTCTCAACGAGGTGGTCGAGCGACTGACCCTTGCGCAAAAAATTCCGCGGGAAATCCTGCTTGATGTCCTGCTTCGTGATAAACGGCAGTGCCATCAGCAGGCCGGCCCAATCCGTTTTGCCATTTATTTTGGCTTCGGTCCTTTGGTAGAGCGGAATTTCGCGGATGTACTCGCGTAGTTTCGCTTCCCGTAGTTTCAAGCCCGCGGGCTGTTCCTGAATCGTCGTCTGTTCCATCGTCGTTGGTGATTGGTTTGGTTCACACCGCCTGGGCTGCGAGCGCTGGTTTGGAACCGGCCAAGCGGGCGGTCGTTCGCGGCGAGGCCGCGCTGCGCAATTCAGCAATGAGTCGTGGCAGGTGGGTCATGAGGAACGCGATGTCCTCCGGCGTAGTCTCGTAGTCGAGGCTGAAACGAATGGTGCTGCGGGCTTCCGTCGGGTTGAGCTGCATGGCTGTCAAAACGTGGGACGGCGCAACGGATCCGGTCGTGCAAGCCGAGCCGCTCGACGCGCAAATCCCCAGCTGATCGAACATCATCAGCAACGCTTCGGCGTCGACCCCGGCGAACGCGATGCTCGTGGTGTTGGGCAGACGCGGTTCCTTGGCCCCATTGCGGGATGTACCGGAAATCCTGGAAAGAATTTCGTTCTCCAGGGAATCGCGCAGCGCCGCGAGTTCCTGCCTCGATTTCAGGGGAACCGCGCGGGCGAGCTCGGCGGCGCGACCGAAGGCGACAATGTAAGGCACGTTTTCCGTACCGCCCCGGTTTCCCTCTTCCTGATGCCCACCGATGATCAGTGGCCGGAAGGGCGTTCCTTGACGGACGTAGAGCAGCCCGACGCCTTTCGGGCCATGGAATTTGTGCGCAGAAAGGGAGAGCAGGTCGACGCCGAGTTCGTCGACATCGATGGTCAATTTTCCCGGGACTTGCACGGCATCGGTGTGGATCAGGATTTTTCGCTCCCGGCAGATGGCGGCAATCTGCGCAATGGGAAACAAAACGCCCGTTTCGTTGTTGGCCCACATGATCGACACCACCGCTGTGTCCGGTCGCAGGGAGGCTGCAAAGAGTTTGAGGTCGAGCGAACCATCGCGGTTCACTGGCAGGTATGTGACCTCGTAACCCCGCTCCGCCAACGCCGCGCAGCAGTTTTTCGTGGCCGAGTGTTCCACGGCCGTGGTGACGATGTGCTTTTTCGCGGGCTGCGAATAGAGGCAACTGGTGATGGCGGTGTTAATGCTCTCCGTCCCGCAGCTCGTGAAAATGACTTCAGACGAGTCGGCCCCAATCAACGCCGCCGCAGATTCCCGTGCCCTCTCAATGGGCTCGACCAGTTTTTTTCCCAGCCGGTAGGGACTGGAAGGATTACCCCAATTCTCAGTGAAGTACGGCAGCATGGACTGTAGCACTTCCGGGGCGACGCTGGTCGTGGCGTTGCTGTCAAAGTAACGGATCTGGGTAGCAGTCATGGCAGAAATTGAGCAATCAGGTTCCGGAGTCTATTTCGGGCAGAAAGTTGCTGACGTCCTCCAAACTGTCAAATGGCCGTCCTTATTTTCCGCCCGACGGGCTCCGGAATGGCTACACCAACTAATGGCCACTGATAAGTCACAAATTTGGGAAAGGCATCGATCCTTTTGAACCACGGGATACACAAAACACGCGGAACGAATGCTGATGATCGCGACGGTTCCGGGGTCGGGCGATTTATCCCTAAAGCGTGGCTCGGGATATTGGAGACTGCGAAACCGACCAGTCTGACTATTGCCACAAAAAACCACAAAGAAGCGTGGTTGGGATAACCCATCAGCAGGTGCCCATGCCCATAGGCGCGCGGAATACTTCCGTGGCGACGAAGAATGCTTTCTCTCTCTGCGTTCTTTCGCGGCGAAGAAATCCCCGCGCAGTAAATCAAGCCGGATTATTTGCAGGAAAAGAGCACAAGGAATTTGAGGGCCAACGAAACTCTCGATGCGCCCATAGGCGTGCAGTAAATCTGGATGAAACTTCCAATCGATTTTCGTGACTCTTCGTGGCCAAACCAAATCAGGCCGGAATTTTGAACCACTCATTTTCACTATGCACACTGATTACAAAGTCCGGATTAGTGAGTCACTAGTGTGGATTGGCGTTTAACCCGCCTTATCCTGTCTGGAGATAATCTCAGTGATCTCGGTGGATTTGAACCACCGGCAGATGGCTGCATTTGTACCGTGGTCAATCCTTCCGCATTTCCCCGGTTTGGGAAAGGCCGCTTTGCGAATTGGTCTGCGATGGATGCGGGTTACGGCTATAAAAAAAATCGGCTTGCTGTCGCATGTTCGGGCCGCTCCTCGCGAGACTGATGAATTGGTGCTTCTCCTCCGGAGCAGTCGATGAAACGGCTCGACTTCATCAGGGCGGTGGCGCACAGAAATAATCTTCGGGCTACCAACCCGCCTTTTACCCTTGTCATGTCGAATTCCGATCCGACCAATTGGTTTACGGCCGAACTCGCTCCACACGAGTCGTCGCTCCGCGCTTATCTGCATGGACAGGTGCCGCCTTCCGACATCGACGACATTGTCCAGGAAACGTACGCCCGCCTCCTCCGGGCGTTCGAACGCGGCCCCATTGAATCGCCCCGTGGACTGCTCTTCGCCACGGCCCGCAACGTCGTTCGCGATCTTTTTCGACGGCGCACCACGGCCAACACGATTCCGATAGCGGAAATCGACGAGTCCCGCGTCCTCGATGGTGCACCCAATGCCGCCGAGAATGCGACCCGCCGTCAGGAGACCGACCTGCTCGCCGCCGCCATTGCCGCGCTGCCTCCGCGCTGTCGTGAAATCCTCGTCCTTCGCAAATTTGAAAACCTCTCCCACCGCGAAATCGCCCGGCGTCTCGGCATTGCCGAGCACACGGTCGAGGTGCAGCTCACCAAGGCGCTGCATCGCTGCGAAGATTTTTTTGTGAAAGCCCGCGCGGTACCGCCCTATTGACCGATGCAAGCGTCATCACCGAATTCCCCGGATGAATCCCAGCGCGTTGCCGCCGCAGCCTGGCTGGTGCGCCGCGACCGCGGCCTTTCCGCCGCGGAATCCATCGAATACGAACTCTGGCTCGCTGCCGACGAGCGCCACGCTGCGGCGATTAATCGTGCGGCCACCGCTTGGTCGCTGCTCGACCGCCTGTCCGAGGAAGTTGCGCTTCCGGTGCTCGCGACGGCCACCCGCCGCCGTGCATTTTGGCGACGGGTGTACGTTGGGACGGGTGCACTTGCGGCTGCGGTCGTGATGGTGATTGGCGGTCTGGTCTGGCGGCGGCAGGCAGTAATTTCACCCGTCGACGCTGGTTCACCCGCGATTATTGCGAATGCGAGTCCCCGTACCGTCATGCTTTCTGACGGTTCAATTGTGCAACTCAACGCCGGGGGCGAAATCCACGAGCAGTTCACTGTTGGCGAGCGCCGTGTCGTGCTTTGGCGGGGCGAGGCACACTTCTCGGTCGCGAAAAATCCGGCGCGGCCCTTCGTCGTCCGGGCCGGTGCTCTTCAGATTCGCGCGGTGGGCACGGCATTCAACGTAAATCTGAAATCCACGGCAGTCGACGTGATCGTGACCGAGGGCCGGGTCCAGCTTGCCGCCCGGTCCGGCGCTTCCGATGCAGATGCCGGCGAAGTCAATTCCGCGGCGCCCACGCTCGATGCCGGTCATCGCGCGGTGTTGCACGGCGATCTCGCTTCCGGCCGGGATTTGGGGCGGGCACTCGATTTTTCCCTGATTGATCCAGCGGAAATGGCCCGCGTGCTCGCCTGGCGCGAACCGCTCCTCCACCTAGGTGGCTCGACTCTGGCCGAATTGGCGGCCGAGTTTGAGCGCGCCACTGGCCGCCGGCTCCTGCTGGCCGATCCCTCGCTCGCCGGTCTGCGCTTCGGCGGACGTTTCCGCGCCGATGACGTCGACGGATTTACGCACTTGATCGCGACCACCCTGGACCTTGAGGTGGAGCGCCTCCCCGATGGTACGATCTTGCTCAGGAAAAAAAAGCCGGATTCGCGATAGCGGATTTTGCGCGGTGCCGCGTCTTCCTCGCGCCGACGACCTCACGGTCGCTGGAGAACCCCATTCATGTTAACCTCTCAACGCCGGTGGTTCAGGTCTTCGGGCCTTCCGCTAGCACTCATGCTGATCTTTTGCATCGGCGGCCTGTCGCCGCGCCTCCCGGGCGCGGAGCTGATTCGTCGTCCCTTCGCCATCGGGGCGGGCGATGCCGAGGTGACGCTTGAGATGTTTTCCGAGCAGGCTGGTGTACAAATCGTCTACCTGCTCGCCGACGTGCACGGTGTGACGACCAACCCGGTGTCAGGCGAATTCGCCACGAGCGAAGCGCTGCGACGGCTGGTCGGAAACACTGTGCTGAGGGTGGAGCTGGATGGGAAAACCGGGGCCTTTGTGATCAAACGCGTCAGCGACGCGCGCGAATCCACGGGGGACCCGAAATCAAAACCCACCCAGACAATCCCCCCCAAGATGAAGAAGAACTCCACGCGTTGGCTACCCGCCCTCCTGACCCTGCTTGTTCCCTCCGTGCTCTCCGCCCAAACCGACGCGAAGGACGACAGTATCGTTCTCTCGCCCTTCACCGTTTCCGGGAGTGCCACCGGTCGCTACACCGCGACGGAATCCACCTCTGATTCCCGCGTGCGCATGTCGCTGATGGATTCGCCACAAAGCATCACGGTGATCACGCATGAACTCATGGATGACGTGGGTGCGCTGCGGCTGCTCGATGCGGCGAAATATTCCGGTGCCGTATCCGAATCGACGATTCCGAATGCGCAGGATCGCACCAACATTCGCGGGTTTCAGACCGATGGCGCGACCATCGACGGATTTAATTTCTTCGCTTTTTCGAATGTCGATCCGGTGATCGCCGATCGCCTTGAGATCGTGAAAGGTCCGAATGCGATCCTCTCGCCGCAAATCGCGCAGGGCACGATCAACGTGGTGTCGAAGCGACCGCTGTTCACGGACCAGGGTTCGATGGATTTTCAGGTCGGCCGGTGTAATGCCGACCGGGTGGAATTTGATGTCAATCGCGTGCTCGATGATGGGAAGCTCGCTTTCCGCGTCGTCGGGGCCGCGCAGCAATCGCATGACCAGGCGGAAGGTAATTTCAACCACAGCCAGATTGTGATGCCGATGTTCACCTACCGGTTCAGCGCCTCGGCCCAGGTCACGGTACAGGCGCAGATCTACAATTCCTTCAGCGCGGCTTACGGCGGCGTGCCGCTTGATTTCGCCGTCGGCACCAATGACAAGGCGCGCATTTTCCCGGGCATTGACGAAAGCCTCGATTTTTATGGCGACGCGATTCGCCGGCATTCCGTCGGGCAACACTACCGCGTCTTTTTCGAGGCGAAGCCGACCGACGCGTTTTCCGTGCGGCTGGCATTAACACCATCCAGTGGAAAGGCGACAGTCTCGGGTTGAGCATTGGCAATCCGATCGATCCTGTCACCGGCCTGCAAGTGCCCGAGGTCGGGGCCGGTGGCTTGGTGCAACAGGATCCCGCCACTGGCAACTGGGTGTCGACCGGCCGCACCATCGCCGACCCGACGTTCAATGAAGCCTCGCCGACGAATCCCTTCGCGTCCGGCAGCTGGGGCTTTCAATCGCGCCAGTACTATAATCTCCAGAACGACTACTCCTACGAAGTGAAGTTTGGTGAACACAAGTCCACCACGCTCGCCGGCTACATGGTCGATTATCTTAAGAATCCCGGCATCAGTTATAACTTCTCCGTGCCGAACATGAACGTGACCCATTTCGTGTTGCAACCGGTCACCGTCTCGCCGACTGCGAATCTGGGCTACGGATACAGCATTAACTGGGACCAGCAGTTCTACGCCAGCGAGCAGCTCGCGTTGTTCAATGATCGCGTGGTCCTGACCGGCGGCATCGCACACTCCGACTACCGGCAATTCAGTCGTGACGAATCTCGCGGCACGAGTTCTGAAAACAAGGTCCATGCGAACCTCCCGATGGCCAGTATCGTCGTCAAAGTGCTGCCAAACCTGGCCGCCTTCGCGGACTCGACGAAGCAATCCCAGCCGAATGGCACTTCGCCTGCGACCGGGACGAACCCCACGACGACTGGCAAGCAATGGGAGGCCGGCTTCCGTACGCAGCTCCTCGACAAACGACTTTATGCGAGCCTAGGTTACTTTGAGATCAACCAGAATAATTTCAGCATTCCCAACCAGGCGAACGCCACGGTGCCACCACCGGTCGTGCCGTTCCCGCCGATTTTCACCGACCGCAAGGTGAAGGGCGTGGAATTTGAGGTGACCGCGGCGATCACGGACAATCTGTCGATTGTCGGCAACATCGCGTCGATCAAGGCGCGCACGCCGCTCGGCGGTGGTCAGGTTTTCCGCGGGGTCGCCGACAAAACCTCGGCTGCGTTTGTGAACTATACGTTCGATAAGAAGGGGGAATTCAAGGGTATCTCGTTCGGCATGGGCTTCGACTACGTGGGCAAACGCGCGGGTGACAATCCGAACCCGGGTGGGTTCATCGCGTCGAGCAGCACGCCCGATCATCTGGTGCTCGGCCAGCCGACGTTCTGGCTGCCGGCCCGCACCTTGGTGAGTCTGATGGTGAACTATCGCATCGACAAACACTGGAAGACCCAGCTCAACATCGACAATCTCTTCAACAAACGCTACCTCGCGGCTAGTACCTCGAGAAACAACGTGTTTCCCGGCACTCCCATCAATCCGCGTCTCACGGTCATCTACAACTTCTGAGGGTGGAGCACGGGGACATAGGTGACACTTGGGAAGGCAGAGCGCGGAGGTGAATTAGTCTTTGGTTGGATTGAGGTTACTCACTGCATTCTGAACGTGGAATAATCATTCCCGATTTCCTGATTTCAGAAAGCCGGCTTTGCGAATTGATCGGTGATGGATACGGGTTACGGCCATGAAAAAGATCGGCTTTTTGTCCTTTGGGCATTGGACGCCTTCGTCCCAGACCCGGTCCGCCGCCGATGTGCTGCTGCAGTCGATCGACCTCGCGGTCGAGGCGGAGCGTCTCGGCATGGACGGGGCTTACTTCCGGGTGCATCATTTCGCCCGGCAGTTGTCCTCGCCGTTTCCATTGCTCGCGGCGGTGGGCGCAAGAACCAAAAAGATCGAGATCGGCACTGCGGTCATCGATATGCGCTACGAGAATCCGCACTACATGGCGGAAGACGCCGGTGCGGCCGATCTCATTGCTGGCTCGCGTTTGCAACTGGGCATCAGCCGCGGTTCGCCCGAGCAGGTGATCGATGGCTGGCGTTACTTTGGCCACGGACTGAATGAAGGGGAAGACGATGCGGCCATGGGCCGGCGTCACGCCGAAACGTTTCTGGAGCTGCTCGGCGGGAAGGGTTTTGCGAAACCGAACCCGCGTCCGATGTTCGCCAACCCGTCGGGACTTCTGCGGCTGGAACCTTTTTCCGCCGGTTTGCGGGAGCGGATCTGGTGGGGCTCAGCGACAAACGCGACCGCTATCTGGGCCGCGAAACTGGGCCTGAACCTGCAGAGTTCGACGCTCAAGTTCGATGAAACGGGCGAGCCGCTGCATCTTCAACAAGCCGCCCAGATTCGCGCTTTCCGGAAGGCGTGGGCCGAAGCCGGTCATACCCGTACCCCGCGCGTTTCGGTGAGCCGCAGCATCTTTCCGCTCATGAACGATCTTGATCGCGCCTACTTCGGGAGCGAAGGCGAGCAGGCGGATCAGATTGGTTTTCTCGACTCCACCACGCGGTCGGTTTTCGGACGGGGCTACGCCGCCGAACCCGATGTGCTGATCGAACAACTCCGGAAAGATGAGGCCATCGCCGAAGCGGACACCTTGCTGCTGACAATTCCGAATCAATTGGGCGTGGCCTATAATGTCCACGTCATGGAAGCCATGCTCGGCAGCGTCGCGTCCGGGCTCGGGTGGCGGTAAGCGTGGAAACGGGTGATGCGACGGAATCACGCCGAACTTCGTGGGTTCGAACCAATGATTCAGGCGTCCGTGGTGAATATTTCCTCGATGGATTTCTTGAAGAGCCGGGCGAATTTGAAGGCGAGTGGCAGGCTGGGATCGTATTTCCCCGTTTCGATTGCGTTGATGGTCTGGCGCGACACGTCCAGCTTTTCGCCCAGGTCGCGTTGCGACCAATCCCGTGCCGTGCGCAATTCCCGGACGATGTTTTTCATTTGTAACGCAGCGTCGAGACCGTCACGCCGACCGACCAAAGCAGGAACATTGACAGATAAACCCCGCCGATTTCCAGACCGTGCGGATAATCCGCGAAACCCACGCCGTTCGCGTTGAGCACATTCAGAATTGTGTTTACCACCACAGTGCCGGTCAGAGCAATGATCCAGGCCTCGAGTTGTATTCGCCGCTGGAGCTCATCCATCGCCCGGAACGATTGCAGCAAACTCAGCAGATAAAAAACGCCCGTGAGCAAGGGAGCCAGCGTTACTGCAACCCGCCAGCCGGGGCTCCACTGGGGGTTATGCTTCAAAGCATAAACCGTCGCTACATAGAGCGCGGATGTCACCGCGAGCCAGACGAGGGATTTCATCATCTGTTTCATGGAAACTCTCGGAGAAACACACAGAATCGAATTGATATCGTTTTCTTTGTTCATGAATTGAGGTGTAAAGCATACTTGTCTAGTGTCAAGCATGCTTTACTTTTCTGGTTTTCAATTTGGCTATCAATGTTAGGTAATGGCGACGGCGCTCCCGGTGCTGGAAGACAAGGTGCCAGTTCATGCCGTGGCTCTTGGCGTGTGCAATCGTGCGCGGCGGGAGGGATATCGTGCGAACAGTCCCGAGGGGCGGGCTGAACTGATCGTTAAATTAAAAAGGTCTGCTGCAACCCGCGGGTCATTTGCGAAGCAAGTGCCGGTCTTGACGACCGGAACAGCGGAGCAAGGGACGAGGCGATGGCCTCTTTGTCGGAAACGGAACGCCGTTCAAAGTCTGGGCGCTCCAATGAACTCTCTATCGCAAGGTGAAGGAAGATCACCGCTGGCGCGCATGGAGTTTCCATGGACATTCACGCAGATGGGGCTGGTGATGGGACGGCATACTTGCCGAGCGGCGGCGAATACTTCATCCTTTCCCAATATTATGAGTACAAGTTCGAGTTTCTCGCGCATCGAAGCAAGCGCCATAGTAATTCCATCTAAACAGCAGAACCCCCGATTCCCGGTGTTGGACACAATTCGAGGCTTTGCGTTCCTGTTGGTGCTGTTCGCACACATCGGCCAAGCGCGCGGCTTCCCCTCCATTGGGATGGGGCAGTTTGGCGTCTGGATATTCTTTGTGCTCTCGGCGTTTCTGCTCAGTTATCCCTTTTTTTCGCAACCCTCCACTCTGGGTCAGCCCCAGGTCCTGGGTGTATATTGTATCAGAAGATTTCTGCGGATTTTTCCCCCTTTGGCCCTCGCTCTGGTTGCGTTCCATTTCTTGCGTGCCTGGGGGTGGGACAAAGTCTGGCGAAATCTGATAGTTCTGCGAGGCGACGGTCTTCTGTGGACGGTTTACATCGAGACGCGCTATTATTTGTTGCTGCCGCTGATAGTGGCCGCGGTGACCTTACTCTGGAGACGTCCTGTTCTACTCGGCTCCGTTCTGATCGTCGCCTTGGGCCTTCAATTGATCGATGCCCCTTTCTGGAAAGAGCCCAAAACATGGTATGCATGGGGACAGGGCTTGCACGCGTTTTTCCAATATCTCCCTTTATTTGTGAGTGGAACATTGCTGGCACGGCTGCACGTTGCCGTCTCCCGTTCAAATCTCTGGAGCGCACGGTTAGGGCGAAGCGCTCCTGTCTGCACGGTCGCGAGTCTTCTCGTTCTGG
Organism: Lacunisphaera sp.; assembly: GCA_036499685.1. GTDB lineage: Bacteria > Verrucomicrobiota > Verrucomicrobiia > Opitutales > Opitutaceae > Lacunisphaera. Next base: position 20,770 of record DASYDH010000020.1, read on the forward strand.
CTCTGCTTTCACCCGCCGCGCCGGCAATGAACCTGGGGGTCTGCGTGCCGCCGAGGTTTTACTATTGCTGGTGGGTACCGATGATTCCGTTGATCTGCGGGCTCGTGTTTTTTCCTCTCTTTCTGGGTGGCGAGCTCAATCGCTTTTTGGCCCATCCAGGATTTCGGTTCTTCGGCATGATTTCCTACTCAGGATACCTGTTTCACATGATTTTTGTGGAACGTTTCGCTACCATCTCCAGCAATGGTTTATTCGTCATCGTTGTTGTCGGCGCCAGCTGTTTGATTGCAACCCTTGCGCACTATCTGGTTGAACGCCCGTTTGGGGCATTGGCACAATCGTTAAATCGCTTCAAATAAAGCGATGACCGCCGTCAAACCGGCTGGGTATCTTGGGCGGAACAGCGTGGGTCTAGATTGGGCGGTGGTCTATCGCCGGTCGAAAATCTTTGCGACCGTCCACCCTGTGGATATCAGCCATCGCTTCATCCTTCGGGGCAACACCAAGGCTTTCGTTTTCCACGGTATGACATGATGGACTCGTCCGGGGACGACGCTGATCGACGAAGAGGCTTCGCCCAATAGTGAAGTCAGAAGGGCACGATCTTCGCACAAGGCACCGGCAAGCCGTGAAAATCCGGACGCTCGCAACTGCCACTCTACGGTCCAAAAAAGATCCGTGGCTGCAGCAAGACAGAAAAGGTCGATAAACGCCTTGTGATGGACCTCGCTCACCGTTGCTTGATCAGCGTCCGGCCAGACGTGCAGTGGTCGCCCATCGCGCCTCGGAATTTCGGTGACGGTGCGAACGTGCGTATCTTTTAGAATCATTCGCGCACCCTCAATCACCGCCACGTTGTCACTGCAGACCAGAGCAGTGCGCCCGCTCAAGTCACCGCGGATTGATTTGAGGAAAGACCGCCAGTCCTCCGTCCGGAAATCTGTGTGTCTAATATGAATCGCGGCATAATCGGGTCCCAAAGAGAGGAAATTTTCGGCAATCTCACGGGCGAGACCCGGTTCAAGTGTGACCCGCTGCAAAAAACTCTTTGAATAGTCCCCGCCGCGGCGAGCGTCGTGAAGAAGGACAGGTTCCGGATAATCCCGACTTAGGTCCGAAGATAGGGGGATGGTGGTACCCTCGAGGCAGTTGACCATCCGCCCATCCGGAAGACGTGCGTTGCAGCTGCGATAGTCCGTGAGCCTTCCCGTCACTTCTGCGGGACGGCACGGCAGTGCATTGAGCATGGTGATCCGATCGGGAAGCAGAATGGTCTGAACACCCGCTGCCGGAACTTTCCATCGAAAGAATCGTTCGAATTTCGAGAACCCTTTCGAATCGGACAAATCCAGGATCAGTGTGCGATCAAAGGTCTCGGCATGGCGCAGACACAGTTCAATCTGGCACAGCGTATCATTTAATCCCCCTCGCAAGCGGGCCAGAAGGAAGCGGTTGAGATGTCGGGGAGCGGTCACCTATCGGATCCGTTTGATAACAGATGCGTTCGCACGTTTTCCACCGAGGGATTGAAGTGGTGCTGCTGGAAAATGCGCGATCAACGGAGCCATGTGGAGAGATCGCGACCGATGAGGTCCTGGGTGCGCAGGATTTCGTCGCGATAATAATCGATCACCAAGCGGCGGTCGGCGGGGTCCAGCACGCTCCCGCCTTTGGTTCGATTGTAGAAACCGCTTAACGCTTGCGCGGCCAAGGGCGGCATCCACGCGGTCAGGGGTGCATTGCCGACAAGCCGCCGGCGCAGCCGGTGCAGCGCTGGAAAACGGGGCATCATCGTTTCGTTGTGCCGGCGGGACATGTCGATCGGATGATCGGCGTTCACGCCCAGAAATCCGAAGATGTCACGGAGTACCGATCGCGCATCGGCACGGTACGATTCATACAGATAGATGCGGATTTGTTCGCGCGGAAAGACGTCAAAAAACCGCTGGAGATGGGTGGCGTAAAGACCGCAGTCGAGTGGGATCGGATGTCGTTGCATCCCTTGTCGTCGATCGGGTTTTGCCTGCATGGCCTGGTGTACCCAGTCACGGAACCTGGTCCAGGGGGCCGTGCGCAAGGCCAGCAGATATAGTGTGTATAGTCGTTCGGCGGGATCGCGGAGCAGGAAAATGAGCCTGGCCTGCGGCAGGGTGCGGTGGATGGCTGGCGCTGCGCTGGGCAGCCAGATGTAACTGACGCTGGCTTCGCCAATGGCGATTTGATCGCGGACATTTTGAAAAAGGCGCAAGTAGTCTTCCCACTTTGAGATCAAAACTTGCTCATCGGGCCACAGTCCCCGGTCAATGTCCGCCAGGATCTCGGGGAGTTGTCGCCCCACCTTGGGCTTCAAGTCCGGGTGGGAAAGGATGTCGGCAGCAGCAAAGAAGGTCGGTTCCTTGAGTGGACACATGTAGACCTGAGGGTGTTGCCTCAAGTATTGATAAAGGGAAGTCGTGCCCGACCTTGGCGCACCGGCCAAAATGAAGTTGGGGAGAGTGGGAGCGTTCAAGTCAGGTGTAGACGATTTGAAAGACTGGCAAAGTTCCGGACTGAATCCAGCACAAGCGGAATTTCCCGGAGAGGTTTCCGTGTCGCAATAGGTTGCGCGGTGAATTCATGAGCGGTGAGAAAATGCAATGAAGGGACGCTCGATAAGATAATGACTCGCAGTTGCGACTGCGAGGGTCGCGGCCAACACGGCGCACACATAAAGTGTAGTGCTTGGTATCAGCGGGTTGAACGCGACGACGAAAAGGACGTGAAACAGATAACCCGAGTAGGATATTTTGCCAAAGTAACGAAAAAGAGAATTGCCGAAGAACCGTTCAAAGCCGCCAGTCAGGGAAGCTGCAAATAAAACCAGGGCGCATGGAACCGGAAGCAGTGGCAGCCACATGCCATGGTAATAGTAGGGACTGATTGATCGGCCGGTAACCAAGCTAAGCCCGGACGATGATAAGACCAGGAAACTGAGCAGCGCCGCCAAGAACCCAATGGGTGCCAATCTACGCAATCGTTTGGCCCAAATACTTGATTTAAGCATGGCAAAATGAAGTGCGGCAAGCAGCGTGCCTCCCACAAAGACAGGAAGATACTGGAAAAAGAGGTGCTCTCGACTGAGCCACATGGTGGAAGGGTCGGTCGGCAAAGCCCGCCATTGATTTCGGGGCAACCAGAAAGGGCAGTCGTACAGGTTCAATGCAATACCGGCAGCCAGAATCATAAATAGCGCCACTGGTTTGTTTCTTAGCGAGAGAACTGCGGCAACGACGAGCGGAAGGAGTAGATAGTAGCGCGTTTCTACGAAAACAGTCCAAAAAATGCCGTAGCCCTGCAGACATAGAAAATTCGCCGCGGCCATTTTCCAAGTGAAATTCGGAATAACCAAACAAAAAGCGACGACGGATAACGCCAGCGGCGGAAAGATGCGGAATGCTCTATGCTTAATGTATGTCCTGAGTTCCTTTGAGTTCTTCACCCGATGAGGTGCCTCAAAGAATGGACGGCTCAGAAGAAAAGCGGAGAGCACAAAAAATATCCAAACTCCGAACTGCCCTATTCCAATGGTGACTAGTCCGCGAAGGATTCCCAAATGAGAAAATACCACCATCAGGAATGCAAGACCGCGGACTGTATCCAACACAGGAAAGCGGGATGGGGTCATCTGAGTGTTTCCGTTTTGTTTTTATGCCGGATTAGCTGATCGAACAACGCCAGATGGGCGGACACGGAATCCGTCCATCGAACCTTGCTCCGCTCAAAACAGTTTCGTCCTGCCTCGCCGCTGCGTTGCCCAAGTCCCGGGTCCGCATGCAACGCCCGCATGATCTGGAGCAGAGGCGCGGGGTCATTGGGCTGGACAAGAAAGCCATCTTTTCCATCGGCGATGAAATCAGCGATTCCTTCGCCCGCGGTGCCAACGACCGGTACCCCTTGGGACATGGCCTCGAAATACACCGTGCCCAATGACTCACGGACACTAGCGAGCATGAACACGTGGGACTCCGCGATCCGCGTGACGACTTCGCGGTGGGCGAGATTGCCGGTGAATTGCACGGCCGCAGCCACGCCGAATTTCGCCGCCAGTCTTTCCAGACCGGGACGTTCTGGTCCGTCGCCGATCACGAGCAGGCGCGCCTCGGGGGTTTCCCCGTAAAATGCCGCAAACGCCTGGATGAGCACGTGCACCTTCTTACGTTCGATGAGGCGGGCTGCAGTCGAGATCGTGAATGCTTCCGCACGACGTGGGCGGAGATCGTTGTAGACGTCGATGGCGAGCGGAATCACACAGGCCTTGTGTGGTCCGGCTGCTTCGAGTCCAAGCCGCATTAAAAGCGGCGAGAGGTAGACGACCATGTCCGCCCGCTGCAGCGTATTCACCACGGCCCGCCGCCACGCCGGCGAAACCGGGACAACGTCGAAGAGTTCGTGATCCAGCATGGAAATGACGAGCTTCACATTTCCGGTGTGTCCGATCATGCAGCCGGGAAGTGCGCTGGAGTGAGCATGAATAATATGTCCGCCACCGGATGCGAAGGAGTCGACAAAAGGTTGCAGTGCGTTCCAGAAAAGGCGCCGTTGGAGGACGGCTGAAAACGGCAAATGCTTGAAGCGTGCGATCGAAAGATACCGCGGATGCGCGATCTCCACTCCGTGATCAGTTTCGACTGCGGGGATGGCACGACTGCGAATCCAGCTTCGACGCGGGATGAACGGGGGTATCCAAACTTGAGGCACAACAGCGTTGACCTCATGCCCGGCTTCCGTCAGCAAGCGGAACTGTTCATTAGTGGTGAGTCCTCGCATCGGCAGCGCAGGTGAAGGAAAATGGGGGGAGACTACGAGAATCTTCATGAAGGTGGGTTCAGAGGCGCGACTCGATAAGAGGAAGTCGCGCAGACCAAGTATGTTCTCCCAATACCCGCGCCCGGGCGCGTCGTCCGATTTCACGACATTCGGAAGGATGGCGGGCGAGATCTTTCGCAAGGCGGCCGGCCTCCCAAGGATTTCGGAAAGTGATGACTTCGTTTCCGAGGTCATAGATATCCGTGAGATCGGTGTGATGCTGGGTGAGGTAGCAGCATCCCATTCCCGGATACTCAAGATCACGGAGTTTCAGGTAATTGCATGCGTTCGATTTCAATCCACCCTCATTGAGTCCGAGAATCACGACAGACTGTCGCAACTCATCAAGCATGGTGGAATACTCAAGGTATCCGCCGATCCGCCCGGCGAAGAGTTTTCGAGCGACGGCTCTGGCAGCTCGCTTGATAAGGGGCGATGGAGCATCTGGAGGTGGAGACTTGCGCTCCAAGGCCTCGTTCCAGCCCCACCCGCGCACCTGAAGGTCTGCACCGGCGAGGCGGATCAGCGTGGCGGTGCGAATCCTAACGCGGTTGGCGGCGCCGACAAAGAACAGGGCATGGTTAGGTGCCACGCACGATGCGTCAGGAAGATGGTCAGGATTAAGTGCGTAAGGCGCGTGGAGGCAAGGCACCCCAAGCGAATGGTAGCGTTCCGCCGCCTCTGATTCGACGAACCAATTCAAGGACGTCCGGGCCGCTAGGTCGGCAACCCAATCGAAAGCATAGAGGCCGTCGCAAAAAAAATTGACCCAAGGAATGCCGGCTGCACGCACCCGGTCCACCAGATCCAGTTCGATATCATGGGAAAAACAGCAGGAGAGCACCGCTTGCGGCGGGTCTTCGTCCGTCGTCAAAATCTGTGCGAGCAACGCTTCGCTCACGCGGACGCGAGCGTTAGCCGTGCGCAATGGATCGATCGCTTGCGGTGGGCGCGCCCAGCCGAAATCAATGTCGCGGGGAAGGACGACCTCAACGCCGGCTTGCTTCAGTCCGTCGTAGAAATGTCTCCGCCAGACATCGGAATATCTCCATCCAGCCACGTGGCAGTCGGGCACGAGCGCAAAAACACGGCGGAGCTTCATTGGATGAAAAGGGGCCGTCTTAACCAGGACGGCATATCCGGAGCGAGCTGCAATAACTCATGACGCGCGGCTGGCGTGGTTTCTCTTAATGGTGGATGAGGGCAATTCACCGCGATATCTCCCTCCGCTGGCCCAGCACGGAGCTGATTTTCCTCCGAAGTCTGATGCCAAACTGCCTGAAATCGTGTTCCAACACCAACATTCTCCAAGCCGTGCGGATGCGGGTGGTAAACTTCCTCTTCCCCCAGAAGAACCGGTAAAAAATTCTGTCGTGATTGGCCACCTTCAAAAAACTCCTGGTAATGGGCTCGGCCTTCCGGAAGGCGTTAGCGTACATCAAATATGTGGACGTATCACGGCAAAGAACCTCCATTTTTCGCTTCTGCAGGTGGATGTACATGAACTCTTCCCGATGGATTGCACTGGCCAGCAAAAAATACCGGTACATACCGCCCTTTTCGTACGCAAAACAGGACTGATCCGATTTTGTTCCCTTGCCCTTGGCTTCACCGAGCAGTCTCAACGCGTAGTCGCCGTAAAAAATATTGGCACCTGGAGAACCGACGTGGAGCTTCAAGTTCCGGGAAGCAAAAAATGCATTTACGCCGTCCTCCCGCTCATCGAAAGCCCAATTTCGCTTGCTGGAGAGAACGACCCGATAGTCCACGCAATTGGCGACCCGCTCGCGATAAATAAGGTTCACGGCGGGGGTGTTTCTATACAAAGCGAAGTATCCTCGATCAAAAATCTTGTCGTATTGTTGATAGACCTCGTCCGGAATGAAATTATTAATCCTTCCGAAAATAACGTCGGGATCGAAGTGACCCCAAAAATCATAGCCCTTTAGATAGTTGGCGAAGAGATGTCCGTAGAGGGGTTTATAGTCGCAAAGCTTGTAAGGACGCTCGAGCGCAATGGGGAAGTCGAAATGCTGTTGGAACCTATTTTTCAGGCTGTCTAAGGTAGTATAGCTCACGAATACATTGGGAGGACACTCATGAGGCGTCCGGTCATCCGTGAAGATATACCAATCGAAATCGGCGTTGTGCGCATAAGCCTTCAAGGCTAGGTCGAAATAGTTGGGCAGGTTCCCAAAATACGGTTGGATCATCGCAATTTTGCGTTTCATGGCGGTATCTTGGGGGGCTAATGATAGGCTTGTTTGGGAGGACAGTCTTGCGCGATGGTCCGGCAATTCATCGTTACTTAAATTAGAACTTTAAAAAAGGCAGTTTCCCGCCCCGGCTGGCGGATTCTCTCGGCGATCGGTGCGGTCAGAATCACCGGTGTTCCCTGTTTCTCCACTTGGGGCGGACGATTTCTTCTGCATCGACAGTCGGGGTTTCGGCGAATTCATCGGGAATGATATGATTTTGCAGATGGAGATTGAGCACGATTCACAAAACCTGCTCATGTGTATCAATGAGTGACGCTGAGTTTGCGTTGAGCAACGCGGCAATCGAATTCAATTTATTCAAACAGGAATTATTAAATGACAGACCGGAAGAAAATATTTTTGTTGGGCGGGACGGGATTTATCGGAACGGTGTTGACCCGGCAACTCCAAGCCAACCGGCAGGCGAATGATTTGATGATGCTCATCCACCGCAGGGCGCGTTTTCAGGATTTGGAACAGATCAACACCCAAACCGGCAGTTTGGGGGCATTTGATCTTTCCCTGTTGGATCAATTTGCGCCTGATACCATTATTCATCTGGCCAGAATGAGCGGTCAGGGAACCATCGGAAGGTATTTGGCCGCTTTGGGTGGAGCCAAGGCTAACAATCGGATCATAAATCACCTTCGGCGAACGCCAGTCAAACCCCATACGATCTACGTCAGCGGCACGCTGGTTTACGGTGACTGTGGTGATGGCCCCGTTGATGAAGATAGACCACTTCAGCCCACAGCTTTTGCCAGGGAATATCTGAAGGCGGAAAAGCCATGGATGGACGCATTGCGCAGCGGCGAGATTCCCGTCACCATCGTTCGACCGCCGTGGATCATTGGCCGGGACTCCTGGTTCGCCGGTTTCTATTTGAATAGCATAAAACACCACCGGAAAGTCCCTGTGTTTGGCAACGGGCAAAATCTGATGTCGCTGCTCGATGTCGAGGACTGCGCGGGGTTGATCGCTCACGCCGCAAGGAATGCCCTTCCCGGGCGATATTATAACCTTTTCACTCCGAGAGCCCATATCACTCAGCTCGAATTTGCCGAGAGACTGGCAAAATACACGCGCAGCGGGATTAAAAAACTCAGCGTCACGGAGGTTAAGAGCCGGTATGGTAAGGCAGTGCTGGAAGCTTTTACTTTTTCCAATGTTGCTTCGACGAAACATCCGGAATTCATGGCGGGCTACAACTTCAGGCATTCTTCGATCGACGAAATGATCAGGAATAATCTGCCGGCCGAGCTGTGCGGATAGACGGGAAGTATGTTTCATGTCTGACCTCCGCTTCGGGAATGTCAGGGGGAGCTTTGGGTGGCAGTGGAGGATTTGGACGCTGAATTGAGATCGGCCTGATTGCCATCGCGTGACAACCCCGGGTGGAGGTTGTTTTCCGGAATAAAGGAAGCGCGTTGTTATCAAGTGCTTATTGTTCGTGAGCGTCCCCACTGTGGAACCGGACAATAGTAACAGCCCCGTTACTAATATCCGCCTGCGTGGGCCCGGAGATCCCGTGCAACATGACCCCATGATGCAGTGCTACAAAGTCCGGACGTTCCGACTGTGGCGCTGACTTAACTCCGCGCAAACGCAGGACGGTTATGAACTCCAAAAAAAACATCTGGTCAGACCTGCCTGCGTCAACGGGCATCGCAACCTTGGTTTGTTATGCTGGCGTATTCAATGATGTCATAGGGGTCGAAGAACTGGCCGCAAAGCTCGGAGTGTCCGGGCAGGACGCATTTTATTCGGCTCTTAATGAAATGCGCCTGCAGGGGCGGATAGTTCTTCAGGACGGATTTGTCGGATTGCCCGACTTCGAGGAGCGGATCGCTGTGAAAAATTCCAAGATTGCAACAACGAAACAGCTTATTGGTTCCCGCTTGAAGATTCTCAATAAAATTGGACGAAACCCCCTAATAAAATTTGTCGGAATATCGGGGTCGTTGGCTGCGGACAATCCGACCAAAGATCAAAACAATCAGGTGGACATTGATGTGTTCTTAGTCACCCGGAATCAATGTGTTTGGCTCTATAATATTCTGCGTGGTCTGAGGAACCTTTTCCCCCGGAGAAGGCAGGAACCGGAACTGTGCGTAAATTATGTGGTAGACGAATCGAATCTGATGATTCCCAACCGGAATTTCTACACAGCCACCGAAATTCGGAATTTGATTCCCATCTCGGGATTTGATGCGCACCGGAAATTCCTGCAGGCCAACAATTGGGTGAACTATTATTATCCGGGGACCGCAGGTACCTTCGAGGCGGTAGCAGTGATGACCGCGAATGGTCTGCTCAACAAAATATTTTATTTTTCATATACGCTGCTGGCGAGTATCAAGTGGCTGAATGTGAAACGTCTTCGGAATATGTCATTCAGAACTGATTCACGTCGTCATATCAGTGTAAACGTGCTCGGCCCTCACTATGGAGGCTATCAGGCCTTAGTGCAGAAAAAATTCAGCCGTCTCGCCAGGACGTGGTTCCCGGAGTTGTTAAACACCGGACTAATCGAGAAGCTGTTTCCTGACGAGCTCAGTGCGGAAATCAGAAAAGGGAGCATAGATGTGGATAAAATCATTGTGGAGGCTGGCATGGGATACGACTACAGCAAATATGCATAACAGTGGATATTACCAAAAAGTGGCCGAGTATTTTGACCACGAGGCCTGCACTTACGAGGAACGCTACTGGGCTAATAATGTAGCTCAGCGGATAAGACAGTCATTCAGGGAAGAAGTTAAGACACACTCCTTCAGCAGTGTGCTCGAGATCGGTTGCGGCACGGGTCTGGACATCTCCCACTTCGGTTCGATCTATCCGGAAAGACAGGTCTACGGGATCGATATCGCGCCCGCAATGGTGGCGAGTGCTTCGAGGAAGGTTCGGGATTTGGAATTGGGAAATGTCAAATTGAGGGTCGGCACTTCCGAAAATCTGCCAGCGCTTTTTCCCGACGTGCAGTTCGATCATGTCTATGTTTTTTTTGGCGCTCTGAACACGGTGAGCGATCTGCGTCATGTGGCCGGGATTCTCAAAAAGAGAATGAAACCCAACGGGACCATGGTTCTTACCTTCGTTAATAAATGGTACGTGGTCGACATGATCATTGATCTGATAAGGTTTAGATTCAGAAGAGCATTTCGAAGACTCAGGACAATATGGGGCGGTTATTCCGATGTTCATCTCCTCGAAAGCCGATGTTTTTCTCCCCGACAGATCAAGAATGCCTTTGGAAATGACTTTCAGCTCATCCGGAGTAGAGGATATTCAATATTATATCCTGCTTGGTACCGGACTCACTGGACTCGTCGATTGGGCAGCAGGATTTGTGATCTTCTCTGGGAGGCTGATCGGATGCTCAGTCACACGCCCGCTTGGTGCCTCGGCGAGTACGCACTCTACTCCTTCAGGGTTAAAGATTGATCCCGGTCTGTACCTGGAGTACCGGGCGCTTCATCCGCGGATACTCTCGAGGCCTGCAGGAGTAGCCGGACACTAAGTCGCGCATTGATATCGATATAGATTGAAGGCGGTCGATTCGCGTCCGATTGCTTAAAGTGAGTCCCGTCAAATATTCACTCCTGTGCCTGCACAAAGATTTCACGAACCGCCAAAGGCTAAACTCGATTGGGCTTCGTTGCGTGAAACCGTTGGGATTCTCCGCTATCTCAAGCCCTATCGAGGGCGATTTGTATTTGGGCTGGCGAGTCTTTTCATAGGCAGTGTCGCGAGTCTCTGTTTTCCGTTGCTGGCGGGTGGCTTGATTGATGCCGCGTTGCACGCTGACGGAACCAAGCTGCCAGTCTTGGGCATGCTCTCAATCAACGGCACGGTCGCAGTCCTCGCAGGAACGATCGCTTTGCAAGCGATGGCTGGTGCGAATGCGACGATGTCCTTTGGCCGGGTGGGACAGAAGGCGCTTTCGGACCTGCGTCGTGACACCTATGGTCATCTGATCGTACTGCCGATGGATTTTTTCGCGCGGCGTCGCGTAGGTGAGTTAACGAATCGGATTTCCAGTGATATTGCGCAGCTGCAGTTCGGGGTGGTTTTTTGCCTGCCTCAACTTTGCCGCCAAGCTATCATGTTAACCGGAGGCGTGGTTTTGATTGCCCTCACCTCAGGCAGGTTGACATTGGCCATGCTCTGTACGGTACCATTGCTTTCTGTGATCGCGGCGAAATTCGGCGGAAAAATTCGAAGACTATCGCGGGATGCGCAGGATCGTCTGGCTGAAACGGCCACGATCGTGGAGGAAACCCTTCAAGCGATTGCGAGCGTTAAGGCGTTTGCCAATGAGTCGTTCGAACTGAATCGCTACCAGCAGGAAAATGAACGTGCTCTCAACACCTCACTGAGCGTGGTGTGCTGGCGAGCCGTGTTCTCCGCCTTCTTCACCGCATCGCTCTTTGGTGGAATGGTGGTTGTGCTGTGGTTCGGCGCTGGCCTGCTGCAAACCCATCAGATAACGGCCGGCGAGCTTACCCGCTTTGTTCTGTACAGCATATTTGTGGCCGGCGCCATGAGCCAGGCGGCGGAACTCTACAGTCAGGTGCAAAGGAGCGTGGGGGCCAGTCAGCGCGTGCGTGAGCTTCTGCAGGAGTGCCCGGAGATATCCTTCCAGCCACCACGACAGGTGGCACCACCTGCGACCCATCTGTCAGCCCGACTGCGCGGTGAAGTGGAACTTCAAAACGTCACGTTTCGTTATCCATCACGGCCGGAGATAGCCGTGCTTACGACGATCTCACTCAAAGCGCGACCGGGTGAGGTCATCGCTCTGGTCGGCCCAAGCGGGGCCGGAAAATCAACCCTCACGGCGTTGCTGTTCCGATTTTATATACCTGAACAGGGGCGTCTGTTGATCGACGGACGCGACGCCCATGAATTCGATCTCAGCGTATTGCGTGGCCAAATGGCACTCGTACCGCAAGATGTGCTGTTGTTTGGGGGCTCGATTGCGGAGAATATTCGCTACGGAAAACCAAGTGCGTCCATGGAGGAGGTCCGAGCAGCGGCCCGGCAGGCGAATGCCGCCGAATTCATCGACCGCTTTCCCGAAGGTTATGCCACCATCGTGGGCGAGCGTGGCGTCAAGCTTTCCGGCGGTCAACGCCAGCGGGTCGCGATTGCCCGGGCCATCCTGAAGGATCCGGCCATTCTCGTCCTTGATGAAGCCACCAGTTCACTCGACAGCGAAAGCGAACGACTGGTGCAGGATGCACTTGAAAGCCTGATGATCGGGCGCACCACCTTTGTCATCGCCCACCGTTTCGCCACGGTGCGTCGCGCCGACCAGATCGTGGTCCTCAATCACGGACGGATCGTCGAGCATGGCACGCATGCAGAGCTCTCAAAAAATCCCGACGGTCTTTATCGCCGGCTGAGCACGCTCCAGTTTCAGGATGGAGTTGACAAGTGACCGACTCTTCCCGGAGCGCGTAACACAGTGAAAATGATGCTCCCCCGAAGAAAGGGCTATTTTTTCACCGTCAACACACCTCTCATGCCGACGGCACAGTGGCCGGGAAAGCTGCAAAGAAAGGGATAAGCTCCCGGCTCAGTGGGCGCGGTGAAGACGACTTCTCCAGACTCTCCCGGTCCAAGCAGGTTGATGTGAGCAATTATTTTGTCCTCCAGCTTGGCGGGAATGTATCCGGTCGCTCCCTCGCTGGTGGCGGTTTGCGCAAAAGCCACTGGATCGGTGCCGGCTTTGAGGAGAATCCAGTTATGCCCCATGACTGTCTTTGGCAGATTCGAGGCATTGGTGAGGACTACTTTGATCGTCTCGCCCGGCGTGGCTGTGATGGCGGTGACGTCAAATTTCATCGCGTTTCCGACCCCTGCGTGAAGATTGATCACGCGCGCGCTAGCTGGGGCATCAGCTGCGTGCAGCAGAGAAAATGTGAAAAGTCCGGTGAGGGCGATGAGGATTCTGGCGATGGATTTCATATCAATAAGTATGGTTAAAATGGGTGAGATCTCTGACGATCAAGGCGCATCAGAATTTGATTTGGAGGATCACACCGTATCGGTTCACGTTATAGTTTTGTGGACCACCGTCCAGGATAACGGCGGTAGGGAGTGAGGCAGGACTGGCAGTCACAACGGGAGTTGATTCCAGATTCTGATAGTGCCAGTCGCGGATATTCTCCCGTTGGTAACGATATACGAACCGGCAGGAGAGCCGCTCGGTGAGCTGAAAGCGGAGAGTCGCGTCGAGATAATTGACATCAGTTGCCATGTCCGGCAGCCGGCTGCCGGCAAAGACCGCGTTGGCGGCACTGATGGCCCCTCCAGTCGTATAGGTATATTCGATCCGGGTACGGGCAATTGTGTAGGAATAGTCGACGTTGAGCGTGGCCCGGCCAATTTCCTGTTTTACGCCCACGCCCAGCACGTGGTTGCGGTCCGTGCTGGTTGCAGTCCACGCGTTGGCCAGGGGATAGTACACGCCCCCGGGCGCCGAGCCGAGCTCCGCTGCATTGTCGGGGGTGATCACCCCAAGGGGTGTGGTTTGTCCGATGATCACTGGGCTGAAGGACGCGGCAATGGAAGCCTGTTCAATCCGGCCCTGCTGATAGGAATAGAAGGTGTAAATGCTCCGGTGCGGTGACGGCTGGTAACTCAAGTCAACGTTGACGGAATTCAGATCCGACGCAGTTCTCCCGTAACTGGAGTCGGGATACGTTGATCTTTTGGCCTGAAAGGAAACGCCGGCATCAAGATCTGAACGAACCATGGTGTCGACCCGGAGGTTGGCGATGCTCTGATTGCGATCGGCGAGATCGAGGGTGCGGAAGCCGCCGTTGTTGCGCACCGCCCAGCTGGTGACGTCTGACCCGGGCGCAGTGGGCATCGGTTCGAGCGCGGAACTGAGCACGTCGTCGTAGTAATTTGTGATGTATTTGCTGCCGCGGCGGACGTCGTATTCATACGAGGCACGCACGGTGGTGTTGCCCAGCCCGCGGTTCACGTAACCCAGCTTGTATGTGTCCTCCCACGTGCGGGCACGTTCCCGGTGCTCGCGATTTATGATCTCGCGTTCGGCCGTCGCGGAGAGAGTCGACGTGCCGGTCAGGGTGTAGTCAGCGGTGGGACCGAACCGGAATTGTTCACTGGAATAGAGATTGCTTTGGATCGGAATATTTCCTGCTGGGGTTGCGTTGGTTCCCAGCAGAATGGATTGTCCGCTGCCATCATTGATCGGCCGGCCCCAGACACCAGTTACCCCGTTCAACGTCAGCCCGCCCGACTGGTTGCCGGGCGTGGCGGCATCGGTATCAATGTAGATTGCGTTTGGATTTACGGCGAGGAACGACGGGGTTTTGTTTTCGACGGCGTAATACCGCGCGTTGCCTTTCACATTAAGGTCGGGAATCGGATTCAGCGAAAGAGTCAGATCGACGAGATACGTATCGATTCTGGTGTCGGCCGTCGGCCGGCTCAGCGATCCGGTGGTATCCCAAGCACCACCATCCAAAAGCATGACGTTCGCGATGTTGATGTTGGGAATGTCGGTGTAGGGGATTAGTTTGTCGTTCTGTCTCCAAGTGCCGTCAGAAACGACGATCGTAAAGGATCCCTTGTAGAAGTCCGGCATCAACCGGGTATATTCGATGCGCCCGTTGTAGGCTTGGTTGCTGGGCGTGAGATCGAACCGGCCTTGTGTATAAGCTCCCGCCGCCGGGACCGTCGTTATGCCTCCCGGAGGATCGATCCGGTACGGCACCTGGAAGGTAAGGGTGTCAATGTTGTTGTCGAAAATCGACGCGGACAGCCGGAGGTTGAAAAGATTGAGTGTATCCGCGTGCTGGACTCCGGCGAGGATGTCATGGGTGGTGTAGTCGATTGGTTCGGGGATTTCGATGGGTACGGTTCCGGGATTATTGCCCCAGATCGCGCCGAACGGACGGGCCCCTTCACGACGTTCCTGTGAGTACGAGAGGTAGGCCTTCCAAGTGTCGGAAATGGTTTTTTCGATGCGAATTCCACCTTTTTTTCGTGTGAGGCTGAGGGTGCTGGGGGCAACGCTGGTGGCGACAGCAGTGACGTTGGCATTGTCGGTGGCCGTCGACGCCGTTCCACCGGGTGTCAGGCCGGGCAGCAAGGTGAGATTGCCGGTGCCCACCCCGGTCCACAGCGATTTGTAACTGTCGGTAAAAGTGTGGGGAGTCTCGCTGAAAAATATTTTCACCTTCCAGTCATTATAGTTACCGAATTGCAATCCGTAGTATTGGTCGTCGTGGCCTACGCCGCCCGCGGTCAGATCAGCGAAGTAACCGGTACCAGTCTTTTTCAGCTGGAGGCTGAGGTTGTTTACGTATGCGTCGTTTTCGACATCCTGATACATCCGGTACTGCGCGTTGCGTTCATCGTCATCGCCTTTGATAACACCGACTTCCAACTGGCCGGAATACTCCCAATCCGAGCCAATTTTTTTGACATCCTCCAGCTTTGGCACTGCGAATGGAATTCTAAAAAGCTGGCCCGTGGGTGTGTGCTTGGCGGTGGCCCAATCCGAATCCTGGGGCAGTGAAGGATTGGGTGCGGGATTCGTGGCGTTGCCGAGAACCGTTCCTGTGCCCGTTGCCGAATCGGCCAAAGGGGCCGTGAAAGCGGATGGCGTGAGCAGTCCCGCAACGAGGCAAATGGGGGCCGCGCGCATAAAAAGCCGGAAGGAAAATTTTAATTTCGGCATTTTGTTGGTTCGGTCTTGATTACGCCTTGTTCATTGAACATTGCGCCGGCCGGTTCATCGCTGGAAACGGGCGCCTGACGGATCATTGCTCCCGTGAATCTGTGAGTGGCAGTTTTGACACGAACGACCAAGCATGCGGGCATTGGCCGCGGCGCCGCCGCCCACCAATTGACCGGCATTATACAAGTTCGATTGATGGTTCGTATTGCCGTGGCATTGCTGGCAGAGGAAAGGCCGTGCCACTTGGAGCAGCTTATCCTGGTTGGCCCCATGCGGATTATGGCAGTTCAGGCAGCTTTCCCGGACCGGTGCGTGTTCCCAGAGAAACGGGCCACGCTTTTCCGCGTGGCAGGCGTAGCAGGTCTCGTTGACCGAGTCCCCCTTGAGCATCGCTTTGGAGGTGGATCCGTGTGGATTATGACAGTCCACGCAGGACATTTTCCCCTCTGGCAGAGGCATGTGGGAGCGTTTGGCAAATTCGGCCCGCTGCTGTTTGTGGCAGGTGTAGCAGGTTTCGTTGATCGATGTTTTCTTAAGGAGGCCGCTGTCGGAGATCTTCGCCATCGGGTTGTGACAGTCGCTGCAAGACAGCTGGTTTCTGCCGTGGGGCGAATTCGACCAGAACATGGCGTTGCCACCCTTGTGGCAGGTAAGGCACATGCTGTTCTGGACCGGGATGGGCGTTCCCCATTCGCGAGTGAAGGCGACCAACGCGCCATGATTTTTTGGGTTGGCGGGATCCTTGATGTGGTTGGAACCCGGGCCGTGGCAGGCTTCGCAGGTCCTTTGCTGCAGTTCATTCCTCGGATTCAGCCGAAATACGTTGGCATGCAACGTATGGGAAAACTGGTTGTTTTGCGTTGTGTGGCATGCGATGCACACGGCTTCGCCTACGTATTCAGCACCACCATTCAATGGTTCCGAGGCTTTGATTTTGGCTGCTGACAGCGTTTGGGAGGATCGCGTCGATGTAGCACCGGTGGCCCCAAGTTCCGACAGGAATGCGACTATCCAGAGGCCTCCAACGATGAGACCGATGCGACGTGCCGATGGTGAACCCGGGATAGTCATGAGAGCTATATTTTCCGGTCAGACTTTGCTCACGATAAACTTGCGTAATGTGGAGTGATCCGGCCGGGCCATCAGGCCGTTAAACCGTATCCCGTCACTAATTACATTTGTTTCGAAAGAATTTCGTTTTGCAGTCGCCATGGAGATGTGCGCATCGGTGGGTGGAATCGATCGCCAAAAGCTTGCGGATAGGGTTGATGGGGTCCGACAACTGAAAAGTAACGGTTCTGTTACCTTTTCAATCGTTCAGATCAAATGCGTCCGGGTTTGTGGGAAAAATCCGGTGCGGCGGATTAGAGACAATCCGCCGTACTTCTCCGTGAAACTCCGTGCATCTCTTCCGGCCTCTGTGTCGAAAATTTAAAAATCGTGAGGTGAGGCTTTGGTTTCGCCTTATTCGCGGGGTTGGCGGGCCAGACAGGTTTGAGAACACTCCTTGGTCTCTGCGTAATTCTGCAAGTCTGCAGGGGCGTGCGCTGCTCACTGCGTTTTAGTTTTCTGGAAATCTAGCGGCAGGGTGTTTCCGTTTTGCTGCCATTGGCCATTGAGAGTGGCGCCATCGGCGGTCAGAGCGCCTTCGTAAACACCACCGACACCACGGACCTCAAAGCGCACCTTGCCGTTTTTGAGCGTGACGGCGCTGAGTGGCAGGCCATTGGCGCCCTGATCAAGGCTGTCCATTGTGCCGGTGGCGGTGCCGTCCGCTGCCCGGGTGAGGTTGATTCGCAAGCGAAGGCTGGCCGTGTCGGGGGCCAGCAAGCCATTCCATGTGCCCAGGATCTTCTTCGCCGCTTCCTTGCTCGCCGCCAAATCGGCGGGAGAAAGAGATTCGGTGTCTGGTGCGGTGTCGGCGGCGGTGCCTTTCACCAAATTCAGCGGCAGATTATTCGGCCCCTGACTCCACTGTCCGGAGATGGCGTTTCCCGCGGCATCCAACGTGCCTTTGTACAGTCCATGAATTGTGATTGCTTCGATACTGAGCGAATCGCCGGTGAGAATGACGCGGTTCATGGGAATTCCGCGTGCGCCCTGATCCAGACTGTCCATGGTGGCGGTCAATTCGCCATTGGTGGATTGAGCGATATGAAAAACCACGCGGAGTTTCAACTGGCCGGCGGTCAGCACTCCGTGCCAGCTACCGGTTATATCTTTCGCTGGTTCGGCTCCGCGGACGACAGCGGCGGACAATAGGAAGAAAACAGTGAGGATCGATAGGATGCTTTTCATGGTGGGATTGCGGTTGGTTGCTGGATGGCCGGCCGGATCATCGCGATGCACGTGCTGTCGATCATGTAATCGCAACCGAGGTTCGGGCATCGCTACTTTTTCTTGCGGGTTTCCATGTATTTCCAGTTCTGGGATTTTCCTTCCGTGAGCCATTCAATCGTCGTGGCGAGGCGTTTCTCCCGCGTTTCGGGGCGTTTCGCCTCCGTGATCCAATTGATGTACTCCCATCGGTGGCTCGGCGGAAAATTTTTAAAGGTGGACGCGGCTTTCGCGTTCGTGGCTAGCGCCTTTTTCAGATCGGCCGGCACGGGCAATTCCTTCCCGGGCTTTCGCGCCCGTTTGAGCTTGGACGCCGGTGCCTCCCGTTGTTGCACGGCGGCGCGCACACACGTGAGGAGAACGGAGTCTTTCGGCAGGTCGGCTAGCGAAGTGATTTTACCGAATTGCCCCATCCCCGCAGCGCCGTTGTTCGTTTTTGGAAGCCAGCGGCTGACGTCGATATCGCGCCAGAAAAACAGCGAACAGTGAGCTTTGAACGAGGCGAAACCGCAGAGCAGTCCCTGATAATCGAAAAACGGACAGCCCCACTTGATGGTTTCCACCGCGGACGGGCATCCCTGGTGAATCAGTTTCCTGAAGTGCTGCAAAATTGGCCGGGCGAATTCCGCCGAGTCCGCAATGTACGCATCCACACGAGGGTCTTTGGTCGCCATGAGTAGGGAGAGGTTTGACGCCAATAAAAGAATTCAATCCGGCGCCTGCGAGTAAGAAGTTCGCTCAGTTTCCTGCGCTTTACACCAAGGACGCAAAGACCGCGAAGCTCTGCCTCCCAATTATTCTGGAACAAGCCCAGTTTGCATTCGCCGCACTTGAATAGTACCCCGGTCAAGCGGCTACTCTGCGCGGAGGATTTCCACTGGGTCCACGCGTGCGGCGCGACGCGAGGGCAGGTAGCACGCGATGATTCCGACTGCTACCAGCGCCGCGGCGAGCAGAAGCTTCGCGGCGATCCCGGGCATCGGCAACTCCGGCATGCTCCGAAGCAGAAGTACCCCGGCACCATACGAGGCGGCTAAACCGGCGACCGCGCCCAACACCAGCAAGCGGCCGCCGCTGTGCAGCAGCATCGCACGGATGCGGCTTCCGTCGGCACCCAGTGCGAGGCGTACTCCGATTTCGCGACGGCGTTCGTTCACCGTCTGACTCATCATTGCGTATAAGCCGACCAATGCGATCAACAGCCCTATCGCGGCGAAGGTTGTCAGGAAGATATTCAGCGGCCGGTTGGTGGCGAAACTCTCCAGGAGTTGCGGCACGTCGCCCAAATTGGCGACCATGATGTCCGGATCGATTGCCGCAAAGGCCTGCCGGATCGACCGCTCGAGTGCGGCGGCCGGGAGCGCTGTCTGCAGGACAAAGCCGTTCCAAGGGTTGGCCGTTTCCTCCACGCGCAGGTAAATTTGCGCGTTCGATGCCGCGCGATCGAAGTCCACCGCCAGATTAACATCGCCGACCACGCCGATGATTTCACGCCAGTGCTCGTTGGGCTGGAGCTTGATCCGTTTCCCAATCGCGGTGCCGTCCGGCCAGAGGCGACGCGCGAGTGACGCGCTCACTATCGCCATCGGCGGATCGGTTCGCCGATAGGCATCGGGAAACAGGCGGCCGGCGTGCAGCGGAATGCGAAGCGAGCGGAAGAACTCCGCATCGACCGCCAGCGTTTGCGCGCGCGGCTCCTGGCCGGGCGTCAGCTCGCCCCAGTCGGCGGGATAGACGGCGGTTTCCGGTGGACCGCCGTAGAGCGGTGCCCCCGATGCGATGGATACTCCCCGCACGCCCGGAATGGCGCCGAGCCGTGCGCGGACCTGCGCGGCGAAGGTCGGATTCTGCTGCTCCTTAAGTGTCCAGGCATAGCTAAACCGGGTGATGCCGGAAACCAGGCCATCCGCCTGCCAACCGCGCTCGCGGTGCAGGAAGGTGTGAACCCCAGCCACAAAGGAGAACGCGGTGCTCACCAGCGTCATGGCGAGGCCGATCTGTCCCACGACCAGCGCATGCTTCAGCCCGCGCGCCCGTCCGCCGGTGCTTTGATGCGACGATGTTTTCAGGGCCTCGCTCACCTGCAGGTCAGAGGCGAGCCAAGCCGGCACCAACCCAAACACGACCACGGCAAGAACGCCGAGCAACACCGCATACCCGACGACGCGGATATCCACCGGCAGCGGCTCCGACTGCAGCCAGTGCCCCATGGCGCGACTGCCCCAGCAAACCCCGAGAAGTCCCAGCCCCGTGCCGGCGGTGGCGATGACGGCGCTTTCCGCGGCGATGACCATCATCAGTTCGCGCCGCCGGGCGCCGAGCGCCGTGCGCACCGCGAGTTCGCCGCGCCGCGCGAAGGCGCGGGCGAGTTGCAGCGCACCGAGGTTCGCGCATGCGATCACCAGCACGAGCGCCGCCAGCGCGACCAGCAACCAGTAGATTGTCCGCGAACGGATTTCAGAGGTGCCGAGCGGGGTGAACCGCAAGCCAATGCCGCGCATCTCGGCCGGATGGTCATGCGCGAGACTGGCCCCAAAGGACAGCAGCCGCTCGCTGGCTTGCGCCCCGGTGACGTCCGGGCGGAGTCGCCCCACGACGTTAAGCCAGCGGGCGGTGCGGATCGTGCGCCAATTCCGCCAGTATCCGGAGAGCTGCACGAACGTGAGTCCGCGGAAGATGGCTGGCTCGTCAAAGCTTGGAGGCAGCACCCCAATGATCGTATTCGTCACCGTTTCGATGCGCAGCAGCTTGCCGATGACATGGGGATCCGCTGCGAAATGCTCGTGCCAAAAGGCATTGGTAATCAGCGCGACCGCCGATTTGTCCGGGGTGTCCTCGCCGGGCAGGAAGTTGCGTCCGAGCTGGGGCTGGATGCCGAGGACTTGGAGAAAATCCGGCGTAACGGACAGTCCGCTCTTTTGCTCGGCGACGCCGCCCGGCTCGAACACGTTGGCGGCATTGGAACGGAAGAGGGCGAAATCGCCGAGATCGCCCAATGCTTCACGCAGGTCGATCGCATCGCCGGGCGCGAGCGGCATGAAGGTGTCCTGGGCGGAGGTGGAAAAGACGCGGACGAGCCGGTCCGGCTGTGGAAACGGCAGTGGCTGCAGCAGCGCGGAGTTGGTGATGCTGAAAGTCAGCGTGCTGACCGCAACGCCGAGGGCGAGCATGAGGACGGACACGGCACAAAAGCCAGGCGAACGGGCCAGGCGCCGGAAAGTAGTTTTGAGCGGCATGATGGGAATGCCCGCAGGCTCGGCGGACGGTATCTAATTCCCTTAGCGCCGCACCCGTTTCCACTCAAGCCTTGGCTTCGCGAATGGCAAACAAGGGGGCGTGTTAGAAACATTTTCCGGTGCCCCAGTGACAGATTCCGATCGGGTGAACTGTACGAATTGGCGCCTTGGATTTCGTTTTTCGTCCCGATTGTCCAGGATCAAGGGCGTGACATCTTTAGTTGGTCCTTTTTGAGGCCCAATATTTTTGAGATGGCAATTTTTCAATAATAACTACATTGTAGTTTATATGACTCCAATCGCGCTGGGAGATTTCGAGCAGATTGTCCTTTTGGCGGTTCTACGCCTGAAAAAGAATGCTTATGGGGTTACCATCCGCGAGGAGATTGCGACAAAGGCGGGCCGTGATCCATCGCCTGGCGCACTCTACACGACCATCGTGCGACTGGAGGACAAGGGCCTTCTCAAATCAAGGTTTGGGGATCCAACGCCGGAACGTGGCGGACGCGCAAAACGATTTGTCGAACTTACCGACGAGGGTATTGCCGCGGTGGCCAGCACGCAGCGCGCTTACCGTCGTTTACTTCAGGGTGTTTCTCTTCCCAGTTTTTCCCATGCATAATGCCAAAATCGCCGAGTGGCTTCTCTCATCGGTGATGGCGCCAGCGCTGGCCCGGACCGTGGTCGGCGATCTGTTGGAAGGTCGGGCAACGCGCAATGCCGGCTGGTTTTGGGTGAACGTTTTTCAAACCATGGTGGGGTGCGGTTGGCGCGACCTCAAAGAACACCCCGGTGTCATTCTCCGGCTCGCCGTTCGGGGTGCGCTGGTGCAATCCACGATCGCCATGACCGTCGCATTATTCTTTAAGTTCACTGGCTCGATATTTTCAGGCTTAGGTCTGGTTCCGGGACATTCGTCATGGTTCATCCTGTCCTTGGTGCTGGTATTTCTTGCTCCTCTATTCGCCGGCCGGTGGATCGGCCGTCGGTCCTCGGGAAAGGAGTTGGCCGTTTGCGTGGTGATGACAGTGGTTTCCCCATTTGTTTTGGCGGCGATTAACGCGATTGTGATCTGCTGCGTTTGGCCCGCAATCAACTCCCACAACACCGCCCCCCTTTGGTTATATTGGTGGGAAATTTGGTTTTTCATTCCCTATCTGTTGGGAGCACTTCACGCGCGGCAACGCCGGGTCCCAATTTAAGCGCAAGGCTGACATCATCGAGCCAATTTTGGCGCAAGGCAATGAACTGAAACACCGCTGCGCCCCAAGTCTGCGATTCACGGGTGAACCCAACTTCTTTTTCGCTCGCTTTGCGTTCTTGGTGTGAATCCTCTGATCCAAACTTCAGTCCCCCGAAATCAGAAATTGAAACGCAGAGGCCGCAAAGATTTTAAAATTGTTTGTCTCTGCGACCTTCGCGCTCTCCGCGTTAAAAATTCTGCGTATTCCGCGTCTTTCATGGTCCAAATCCGCCAGCGGGGAATTGTTGATTGGACACCCCGGTTGGGCACGAATTTAACCGAGCCATGAAGGTTCTCATCATCGGCGGAACAGGCCTGATCTCGACGGGCATCGTCAAGGGCCTGCGGGAGCGTGGCGTGGCCATCACGGTCTTCAACCGCGGCCGGACCGACGACCGGCTCGGCGACGACGTGCGGCGACTCGTGGGCGATCGCCAGAATTTCCCGGCGTTCGAAAAGGCCGTCGCAGCGTCGGGCCCGTGGGACGTGGTGATCGACATGATCTGCTTCCGGCCCGACGAGGCCGCCAGCCTCCTGCGCGCCTGCGCCGGACGCTGTGGTCATCTCATTTTCTGCAGCACGGTGTGCACCTACGGCAACACGCAGACCGTCATGCCCACCACCGAGGAAACCCCGCAGGCGCCGCATTCCGACTACGGCCGCAACAAACTCGGCTGCGAGCAGCTGTTCCTTCAGGCGCACGTCGCGGGCACCTTGCCGGTCACGATCATCCGGCCTTCGCATACCTACGGCCCGGGAGGGACGCTCATCAACAACCTGCACACCGGGCCCTCGTTCCTCGCCCGTTTGCGCGCCGGCCGGCCCATCATCATGAGCGGCGACGGCCACGGTCTGTGGCAAAGCGCCTATGCGGACGATGTCGGCCGCGGTTTTGCCTATGCGGCGGGCAACCCAAACTGTTTCGGCCAGGCTTACAATGCGGTGGCCGATGAGGTGGTCACGTGGGACCAGTATGTGTTGCGCACGGCCGCGGCCATCAATGCGCCGGTGCCGCGCCTCGTCCACCTGCCGACGGACCTGTTGGTGGCGCTCGATCCGAAGCATTACCTCACGCTCGACGAAATCTTCCGTTTTCATGGCGTCTACGCGAACGCGAAGCTGAAGCATGACGTGCCGGAATTCCGCGTGACCGTACCCTACGCGGAAGGCATCAGTCGCACGGTCGACTGGATCGACCGGCACAAGCCGGTGCCGGCGCTGACCGGCGACACCGCGGAGGACCGGTTGATTGCCGCCTGGGATAAATTCGCCGCAACCGCGCCGCGCGGGTAGGGCGGATTATCCCCTAATCCGCCGCGCTGGACACACGATTCAATCACGGCGGATTAAGGATAATCTGCCCTACCATGCTCCGATTTTCAGCTGCATATTTTTTTAAAATGCGCTAGAGCATTTCAAATAAAGTTATAGCCATTATGAAGGGGATCGGATAGGATGGAGGGATGAGAAAACCAATCTCGGTGGATTTGCGGGAGAGGATCGTGGAAGCGTACGCGCGGAAGGAAGGGACGAGAGAGGAGGTGGC
>DASYDH010000021.1:0-16029 GCA_036499685.1 Lacunisphaera sp.
CGGCGCGAACGAGATCTGGCATCATCTTGATGTATTTTTCGGCGTAGGTGCGAAGCGTGGGAAGTTTTCTTTCACGCAACGCCGAATTGGCGTGCAACTGCAGCGCGGAGCGCACGAAAACCAGCGACATCACACCGTACAGGTTGAAATTGCCGCCAAATCCCTTTTCGGCGTCGTCGATGAAACCGGTCGAGCTGGTCTGCTCGATGCGATCAACCATCCGTTCGATCAAACGCGAGGTTTCGTCCTTCTTTGAGAGACCAAAGCTGTAGCGGCAGACGGCCTTGGCGATGTTGAAAGCCTGCCAGTAGTTGTCGTAGTCGCTGCGGGTCAGCAGCAGCTTGTCGAGACGCTGGCGGGTTTCCTCCACGAGGCGTTCCCACACGGGATTGCGCTCTTTGGAGGGGCCGAAAGTCAAAAGTCCGAGGGAAGCGTAGGCGAGGCCGTTTTCGCCGGCGGGTTCGGTGAAAGCCTGGGCCGTTACGCAGCGGGCGGTGAGGTCGATCAGGTCGTAACCTTTGAGCGAGGTCTCGCCGGTGGCGCGGTAGTATTCGCCGAGCGCGAATGCGACGTGTCCCGGTTCATCGGAGCGCGGATTTTCGCCGGTAATTGGAGTGACGGTTCCGTCAGGATTAATCGAATCGAGGTTATGGCTCAGGATTGAGCGAGCCATATCGAGACATTGCTCGGAGAAGCTATTCATTAAACGTTATCGTGTGAAAGGTGAGAGCGGAAAAGTTAAGTTGTCCCGCTTTTAAAAAGCCGGGGCAAGAGTGAAGTTTAGCGGGCGATCAGTTTGATGAACTCGGCGTTCGTCTTGGTCTTGCTCAGTCGGGTAACCATCGTATCGGTAGCTTCCTCGATCTTTTGCTGCACCAGGGCCCGGCGGAAGAAGTGAATGCCTTCCAAGGTCTTCTCATCGAGCAGCAGTTCCTCCTTGCGGGTGCCGGAGGAAGCGACGTTGACCGCGGGCCAGATGCGCATTTCGGCCGCCTTGCGATCCAACACGAGCTCCATGTTACCCGTGCCCTTGAATTCCTGAAAAATCACGTCGTCCATGCGCGAGCCGGTTTCAACGAGAATCGAAGCGACGATGGTAAGCGAACCGCCGTCCTCGGTATTGCGGGCGGAAGCGAACAGCTGGCGCGGACGTTCGAGCGCCCGGACGTCGAGACCGCCGGTGCCGGTACGGCCGGAGTTTTTGGCGGTGTTGTGCGCGCGGGCGAGTCGGGTGAGGGAATCGATCAGGAGCACAACGTCCTTGCCGGCCTCGACGAGCCGCTTGGCGCGCTCAATGCAAAGATCGGAGACGCGAATGTGATTTTCAACCGGATCGTCGTTGGACGATGCCCACACTTCGGCGGGCACGCTGCGCTTGAAATCGGTGACCTCTTCTGGACGTTCGTCCACGAGGAGAATCATGACGTGGCACTCAGGGTGATTCTCGATTACGCCCAACGCGATGTCGCGCAGGAAAGTGGTTTTTCCAGTGCGGGGCGGGGCAACGATCAGCCCGCGGGTGCCTTTCCCGATGGGACAAAGCAGATCGATCACGCGAGTCGTCATGCGCTCGTCCTTCAATTCGAGCTTCAGCTGCTCGTTGGGCGTGATCGTGGTCAGATTGGCGAAATCCAGGGCCCGACGACGGACTTCGAGATCCAAGCCGTCGACTTTCTCGATGAACCGGATTTTGGGATTTGGGAAACGCGGGTCCGGCGTGGCGGAAGCGGTGATCACGCTGCCCTGCTGGAGGTGAAACCGGCGAATGAGTTCGCGCGGAACAAAAGGGTCGGTCGGCCGGCGTTTGCCGTGGCGCGTGAGATCGAGCAACTGGCCATTGCGGCTGTTGTCGATGTCGAGGATGCCTTCGACGCGAATGGTATTTTCCGGCAGGGCCGGGGCAGGAGTGGGAGCCTGCGGCGTCGCTGGGACGGCGGGCGAATTATCATTATCCATACAAAACAAGTTTTCGAGCTACCTAAGCTTGACCGCGAAATCCGTCGGGGGCATTTCTAAACCAATTGTTAAGCCTCAACCCTTATAGAGAAGAAACTTATGACGGACCAAACGATAACCTCAGTGTCTCGGGAAAGTCGAATTTTCAAACCCTCAGCCGAGTTCAAGAACCAAGCAAACCTTGGTAGCTTCGCCAATTACCGTAGGCTCTACTCGGAGTCTGTCAACGCTCCAGACAAGTTTTGGGAGCGTCAGGCGAAAAAATTTATCAGCTGGCGAAAACCATTCAGCAGTGTCCTGAAGTGGAAGGCTCCTCACGCCAAGTGGTTCTCGGGTGGCCAGTTAAATGTGGCGGAGAATTGTATCGATCGCCACCTCGCCACCGACCGGGCGAATAAAGCCGCGATTATCTTCGAGGGAGAGCCGGGCGATACGCGGACAATTACCTATCGCCAATTGCATCGCGAGGTGTGCCAGTTTGCGAATGTACTGGAGTCACTGGGACTGAAAAAAGGCGACCGGGTGGCTATTTATATGCCGATGGTTCCCGAAGCGGCGGTCGCCATGTTGGCGTGCGCACGGCTGGGTGCAATTCATACAGTGATTTTCGGCGGATTCAGCTCCGAGGCGATCAAGGACCGGGTGAACGATTGCCAGGCGAAGTTGATCATTACCGCTGATGGTGGCTGGCGGCGCGGAAAGGTTATTGAGCTCAAGACGAACGTTGACCGCGCGCTCTCCGGAACGCCGACGGTGCAAAATGTGATTGTATTTCAGCGCACGAATTCGCCGGTGACCATGACGGTCGGGCGCGACCTTTGGTGGCACGACTTGGTGGCAAAGGCTGCGGTCACTCACAAGGCCAAGGCGTTCGAGAGCGAAACACCATTGTTCATTCTCTATACGTCGGGTTCCACTGGCAAACCGAAAGGCGTTCTCCACACATCGGCGGGTTATCTTTTGGGCACGACAATTACATCCCACTACGTTTTTGATCTGAAGGAATCCGATGTTTACTGGTGTACAGCGGATATTGGCTGGATCACCGGGCACAGCTATGTCGTCTACGGGCCCTTGAGTAATGGAGCGACCGTTCTGATGTACGAGGGCGCGCCGAATCAGCCGGAGCCGGACCGCTTCTGGCAAATCATCGACAAGCACAGCGTCAGTATTTTCTACACGGCGCCGACCGCGATTCGCGCGTTCATGCGCTGGGGCGACGATTATGTGAAGAAGCACAGCTTGGCGTCGTTGCGTCTGCTGGGTTCGGTCGGTGAGCCGATTAATCCCGAGGCGTGGATGTGGTATCACAACTTGATCGGCAAGAAACGCTGCCCGATCGTGGACACGTGGTGGCAGACGGAAACAGGCGGAATCATGGTGACGCCCCTTCCGGGTATCACGCCAACCAAACCCGGATCGTGCACATTGCCATTTTTTGGCGTCGTGGCGAAGGTGCTCGACGAAAAAGGAAACGAAGTACCGAAGAATTCGGGTGGAAAACTTTTCCTGACGCAACCGTGGCCGTCGATGTTGCGGACACTCTGGAATGATGACGAACGTTTCAAAAAACAGTATTGGAGCGAAATTCCCGGCCTTTATTTCTGCGGCGACGGCGCGCGCAAGGACAAGGACGGTTATCTTTGGGTCGTGGGTCGCATCGATGACGTCCTCAATGTTTCCGGGCACCGCATTGGTACCGCTGAAATCGAGAGCGCACTCGTGTCTCATCCAGCGGTGGCGGAGGCAGCTGCGGTTGGGCGCCCCGATGAACTTAAGGGCCAGTCGCTGGTCGTTTTCGTTACGCTCAAAGGTACGCATACCGCGAGCGAGGAACTTAAGGAGGCGCTTCGGGCGCACGTCGGAAAGGAAATTGGTTCGCTCGCGAAGCCCGACCAGGTGCGTTTTGCGGCCGGTCTCCCCAAGACAAGGTCCGGAAAAATCATGCGCCGTCTGCTCAAGGAGCTCGCGGCCACGGGTGAAATCAAGGGTGACACCACAACCTTGGAAGATTTTGGCGTCATTGCAGCCTTGAAACAAGACGAAGAGTAATCCACTTCTCGGATCCTAGCAGGGGGCCAACTGCAATCGTTGGTCGCCCATGCTTATATCGTTCGATTCCCGTTTGCAGTTTTGTCGTCGCTGGATTGCGACGGACGATTGCTTTTGCGCGAATGAGACCGGAAACGGTTCTCATCGGCGGTGGCGTATTGGCGTGGGTATGAGGAAAAGTTTGCGCGGATTCACGCTGCTCGAGTTGCTCGTGGTGATCGGGATCGTGGCGTCGCTCTGTGCGATCGTTCTCGGACTTGGACGCCGCGCCTTGGAGGCCGGGCACATCGCGCGGGCGCAAACTGAACTCGCCGCTTTGTCGAGCGCCTTGGAGGAATACCGTCGGTCTTGCGGGGATTATCCGCGAACCGCCGACGCCGCCCAATTTTTGCAAGCACTCATCGGTCGATGTGGACCGACAGGCGAAGCGACCTCAATTCACGGGTTCGTCGAAATCGGGAAATTGTCGGTGGAAAATACGGCTGATCCTTTCATCGATCCTGGTGCGGTCTTGGTCGACCCGTGGGGCGATCGTTACGTGTACACCTACAAAACCCTGTCGCCGTGGAATAATGCGAGTTACGTGCTCTATTCGATTGGTCCCGACGCTCTCGATTCTGCCGCCTTGCTGAATGGAGGATTCGTTAACCCTGCTCCCATGGAAAATGCCGACAACCTGTACGCGAACCAACCCCGATGAAATCATCCAATCGTAATTTGCCTTGGCCCCCGCGAAAACGAAAACGTCATTTGCGAACGCTGGCGTTTACGTTGATGGAATTGCTCACCGTCATCGCGATCATCGGGGTGCTGGCGTCGTTGCTCTTCCCAGCGATTCGTTCGGCCCGGCAATCGGCGAACAAAGCCAGGACGCGCGTCCAATTTAATCAGTGGGCGGCGGCAATCGAGGGGTTCCGCAGCGAATACGGTTACTATCCGGCCTTTCACAGTTCGAACCTAGTCAACCCTGCGGGACAAAACACCGACCCGTCGGCACTGCATCTCTTTCACGACGTCCTCGCGGCGCGCCGTCGGGACGGTTCGGCCCTGCCGGCGTACGCGACGACGACGAATTCCCAATTTCCCGAGGTGCAAAATCGTCGGTTGGTTTCGTTTCATGCGTTTGGCGACTCGGATTTCACAACCGACAATCTCCTGCGCGATGCCTTTGACAACACCGCGATTGCCGTGCTGGTGGACCGGGATCTCGATGGTGTTGTCAAAGCGGGCAGCGATTTCGCCACTCTTCCTGCAGTGAACGGATTGACGCCTACGAGTGCGGATTTCCCCGATGCAGGCATCCGCGCGGGCGTGGTTTTCTATTCGGTGTCGCCCAATGCATCGTCCGCGAACCCGGAGTTTATTTTCAGTTGGAAATGAAGTCCCCCAAACACTTCATCCGACGGAAGCGATGGCGCGCATTTACCCTGCTGGAGTTACTGGTGGTGATGGGGCTGATGGCGGCATTTTCGCTGCTTCTGATTGATCGATGGGGAAATGGCGGACGGGAGGCTGCGTTGAAATCGGCGCAAGCGATGCTGGCGAACCTCGTGACGGTTGCCCGCACCAACGCTTTGGCGAACGGACGGTCGGCGCGAATTTTGGTGCAGGTCGACCCCGTGAGTTCCGGCGATCCACAACGCTATCTGCGCTATGTTGTCGTCCAACTCAACACGGTCGATGGATGGCAAACCGTTACCGACGCGTTCCTCCCCGCCGGAATCTATATCGTGCCCGGGAATTTCAGTTCACTGCCCGGGGGTCTGTTTGCGGCGAGTGTCACCATCCCATGGCGGAAAGTGGATGGGACCGATCTCCGCTCCACGGCGCTGCGCTCGGATCAGCTTTTCCCGGGCACGATCAACGGCGTTCTTTCCGAGCAATGGGTTGGCGTGATTCTCTCATCGAACGCCGGCACCTTGCAGTCCGGCGACATTATTCTCGCGACTGGCCGGCGCAAAGCTCCGGGTTCATTCGCGGAGGGCGATGCTCCGATTGAGCTGATGAACCCGGCTGATGTGCGTGGACTGACACTGAGCTCCTACGGTGTGCCGGCGTTCATCAACGCCCGAACCAGCTTCTGATTCCGATGATGATTCGTCTTCGCCCTCACGCCGGCTTCACTTTGATCGAAGTGGTGGTGGCGGTCGCGTTGTTTGCCGTCGCGGTTACCGCGATGCTCGGACTACTCCCGTCGGTGACGCGGGTGTCCGACCGGTCGAACGACACGATGAATGCGCTGCGCTTGCCGGACGCACTGCGAGTCGAATTGCGGCGCGCGGCGGTCGTCGGAGGATTAGACGCACTGGGCGAACAAACCAAACCGTTTGCGGCACCTCTGCCTGAAACCTGCCTGCTCGTGGCTACCCGCGACGCCTCGCGCGTGTCTGCGCTCGATTATCAACCGCCCGCATCGGCAGAGCAGGTCAATGCCGACGCCCAATATTTCCTGATCGAGGCGTGGCGTTTCAGCGATCCGCCACTCGCGTTTGCGCCGGGCGATTCGGTCTTGGCGCTGCATATTCGTGTTTCGTGGCCTTACCGCATTCCCGGTTCACTCGTGCTGCCACCGGCGACGGAGCGGGAGCATGTGGATTTCAATCTCGCACTGAACCGATGAGAAGAAATTCACGGAGGGGCTTTACGCTGCTGGAGCTGCTGGTCGCCGCGACCATTACGCTGATGCTTGCGGGATTGATGCTGACGGTGGTGACAAACACCTTGAATCTCTGGCGGCGAAATCAAAACCGTTTCACGGCATCGGCGCAGGCATTGCTTGCGCTGGATATGATCGAGCGCGATTTGCAAGGAGCGTTGTATCGCGCAGACGGTGGTACGTGGCTGGCCGTTGACGTTGTCAACAACGCCGCTGCGCTCGTCCCGCATGGTTGGCTGACGAACCTGTCGATGAAACCGGCGACGGGGGAAAGCGGCCGACTGATTCCTGACGTGGATGACGGCACGACACCTTTGATCGGGAACGCGCGCTTTGGATTGTCCGGTTGTTGGCTGCGCTTCGTCACGACCAATGTGGAATCCGGCGGAGCCCTGCCGATTGCCGTTTCCTACCAAATTGCCCGGCGGCCGGTCAGTGGACCTATCACTGCCAGCAATCCGGCGGAGGTTCGTTATACGCTTTTCCGGTCCGCAGTGAGTACGTCGACGACTTTTTCGACGGGATACGACGTCGCCGCATCTGATTATGGAAGTGCCTCGGTCTCACCGGCGGCCTCGCGAAATCCAAAAACGTTGATGAATCCAAACAATGCCGATGCGTTGGCGACAAATGTCGTGGATTTTGGCGTTTGGTTCTATGCGCGCGATGATGCAACTGGTGCATTGCGGCGAATCTTTCCGTCCGACAACAACGATTCGACCCATGCAGCACGCGCGGGCGGTGCGGTGTCCGACGACAATCGCTTTCCCGACGTGGCGGATGTGATGGTGAGAATTCTAAGTGAGCAAGGTGCGGTGTTGCTCGACGAGTTGGAGAATGGAGGAGGACATGTCATCCGGCCGCCAAACTACGCTTCGGATGCGGAGTGGTGGTGGGGTATTGTTGAAACTCATTCCACCGTTTACGCTCGTCGAATCGAACTTCGAGGAGGGACAAGGTGAGGACGTTTTCTTTGAAGCGATCCGAACAGCGCGGCTTTGCGCTCGTGATCACGCTGACCTTGGTTTCGCTGCTGGTGCTGGCGGTGTACGCGTTATCGGCGCTTGGCCGGCTCGATTCGAGGATCGCGGAAAGTGCATGCCAGCAAACCGCTGCCCGGCAAAATGCACTGCTGGCGTTCGACGTCGCTTTCGGCGCACTACAACGACAGGCGGGACCCGATGCGCGCGTGACCGGAATGGCAGGAGTCAGCGGCCAGCCGGCACAAAGTACGTTTCGCCAGTGGGCCGGTGTCTGGAATGGTACGCCGTCACCTGCTTGGCTCGTTTCGGGCGCAAATGACGCGGCAACTCCGTCGCTTTCCGGCAGTCGGCTGACGATTGTCGGCCCTGGCTCGGTCGGGAATCCGGCTGATACGACGGATCAGGAGCCCGTTGAAGTGGGTTTGATCGATTTGCCGGGGACCGACGCCCGGGGGTTTTCCGCGAAAACGGGAAGGATGGCTTATTGGGTCGGCGATGAAGGAGTGAAGGTGAGTGCGGTCATTGCGGATGACGAAGTGCAGCTGGGCGGAGTCAGTGGGATGGGCATTCGACCGAATTTCCGGATTCTTATCTCGACTGCTTACGATCCGGCCGCGCCAACGAACGCCCGCGCGCTATCGCTGGAGCAGCTCAAGGTGGCGGTTTCCGGTTTCTCGCTGAGTTCATCGTTTCATTCGTTGACGAGAGCGCACTACACTCTCACTGGCACCGCCCCGAATGGTACGCCTCGCCCCGGGCAATACGTGGTGGGTGCTTTTAATATCAACACCACGTCCGAAGCGGCGTGGCGGGCGCTGCTCGAATTTCCTGATTCTGATCACTCCGCGCTGAGTTTGACAACTCCGCGAAGCTTGAGTGCGGCGCGCCAGATCAGGGATTTTATCGCGGCACGCGGGCGACCGTTCGACTCCGTCACCGATTTGATCAACTCCACTATTATCCAGCAGGCGTTCGACGCGGCTTCGCCGAAAATAACGGCCATCACCCAGGCCGATTTTTTCAATGAGTTGCTTCCCGTTCTTACCACGCGATCAGATACCTTTCGGATTCGGGCGTATGGCGACGTCCTCGATCCGGTGGATCACTCGACGATTCGCGCATCCGCCTGGTGCGAGGCGATCGTTCAACGCTCCCCTGATATGGCTCCCGATGGTCTCGGGCACCGGTTTACCGTCACGTATTTCCGCTGGCTAGGTCCGGGCGATATTTAGGGATGACCGATCACCCGCTGATCGGCTTGGATGCGGTGCCCGGCCCGACGACGCGTTCGATTACGGGAATCAAACCATCGAGCAGACAGGTGTTAACTTTCCCGAGTCCCTTGCAGTCGACGGTGCCGCGTTCGGTGAAACGAAATTTATCGCGCAGCAAATCAGCGGTGTGGGCGGTGAGTTGAACGCGATTGCGCAAGCCCGAGGATTGCATGCGGTGGGCGATATTGACGGTCGCACCCCAAAGATCGTAGGTGAATTTTTTGCGGCCGATGACCCCCGCCACCACGGGACCGGTGTTCAGCCCGATGCGAATGCCCAGGTTGATGCCCCGTTCGCGATTGAGCTCTTCCAGGGCCACCAACATTTCGAGGGACATTTGCGCCACGGCCTCGGCGTGGTTGGGGCGCGTGTCGGGGAGGCCGCCGACGACGAGATAGCTATCGCCGATGGTTTTGATTTTCTCCAGGCCGTGCACGTCGGCGATGCGATCGAAACGCGAAAACAAATCGTTGAGCAGGGAAACGAGACCCTCGGGATCCGTGTGGTTGGAGAGGTTGATGAATTCAACCAGGTCGGCGAAGAGAACCGTCACCTGCGGATAATGCTGTGCGATGGTACGTTCACCCCGCTTCAAGCGGTCGGCAATGGTAACCGGCAAAATATTGAGCAGCAGGCGGTCAGATTTTTCGCGTTCGATTTCCAATAACTGTTTTTCGTGTTGGAGCTCGATGAGCCGGATCCGGTCGAGGTCGCGCAGGTGCTTGCGCTCAAGGGAGGCGGCGATCCGCGCCCCCAGCAGGACGGAATTCACCGGTTTCGACAGGAAATCCTCCGCGCCGAGTTCGATGCAGCGGACCACTGCGTCCAATTGGTCGAGGCCCGACGCGACGATCACGGGGATCTGGCTTCGCGTCGGATCTTTCTTGAGAGCCTCCAGGACCGCGTAGCCGTCCACATTGGGCATGTCGATATCGAGCACAATGAGGTCGAATTCGCGGTCTTTCAACCGGTCGAGCGCGATCTTTCCGTCGGCGGCTTCGGTGAGATCGTTGTAGCCGAGGCCGCGGAGGGTCAGGCAAAGGACGGCGCGCAGGCCTTCGGAGTCGTCGACGACGAGGATGGAGGCTTCCTTGCCGCCGAGACTGGCCTTGGCGACCTGCAATTGAACCAATTTTTCCACCGAAAGGCGGCGTGCCTCGGCTTGTTGCAGCAACTGGAAAGTGCGGGTTTCGTCAGTGTTGCTCGGGATGCTCAATTCCTGCACCGTAAGGGGAATTCGGGATTTAGAAAAGGTTTCGTTTCCGTAATCGGTGGTACTCCCGGCGGCGGATCGCGGATGGAGGACGGCGTCGGCTTTGGGACATTTGGGTAAAATTGGCAAAAAAAGCCCGGCGCGCTGACGCGGCCGGGCTTGGTTGGAAGGATCTGCCTGTGC
The DNA here is from genome assembly GCA_036499685.1 of Lacunisphaera sp. GTDB lineage: Bacteria > Verrucomicrobiota > Verrucomicrobiia > Opitutales > Opitutaceae > Lacunisphaera. The sequence continues at coordinate 10,318 of DASYDH010000021.1, forward strand.
AGTCGCTTAATTGACGTTGGCCGAGCCGACGAGAAAAGGTGTTCCAGGCAGGGCAAGTTCGCCCGCAAATTCAAATTTATCCGTGCCGGAAGCGCCGCATTTGTAGGTGACGTTATTGCGGGCATCCACCAGATCTCCGATGCGGAAAGAGAGGATTTTCTTACCGCTGAAATCGGCGACCGTTAAGATTGGTCCGCGGACCGCGGTGGAGATTGCGACGGGATCGCCCATGCGGGAATCACGGATCGTCATGTGCACCATGCCTTGTCCATTGTAAGTGTGGCAGGCCATGACGGAACGGTCCCCCCGGCAGGCGACCCAGAATACGCTGTTAAAGCAATCGGGAATACCGCTGTTGCTGGTGGATGGAATCAAGGGGAGATTTTTCACGTCGCGTCGTGAGAAACACATGCTGACTGGGTTTTTCCCGACTTGGAATGAGCCGATTTCGCCCAGCGTTCCTTTTTTCTGCCAGGAAGAGCGCCACAAAAGAGTCGATGTGTCCAAAATGTGGATGGTTCCGTCTTCCGTGGCAACATACGCTTTGACGCGATCGGTGGACCAGCGGTTGACGTAGAGGCCGGCGAGAACCGCAGTGGGTTTTGCATAGGGCGCTTCCCAAATTACGGTGGGTTTGTTGGACGGGTTGATGTCGAAGGTTTGGGGAAACTGACTTGGACTGGCGCCACGAGCCGAGCTGGTGGCCGCATAAGAACTGTCGCTCGAAAGCCACGAGGTCCGCATGTAGGTGAACAACGGAGTCAAATCCACGGTCGCCACCTTGTTTTCCTGCTTTGAGGCGACAATGGCGTAGCCGTTGAGCGCGATCATCGAATTGGTGTAAAGGTACGAACGATCGGCGGAGGTGGAAAGTTTAAAGGCCCCGAGATCCTTACCATTCGTTTGCGATGGGCCGTTCCAATAGCCATTGCTGGCCGCTGAGACGGAACTCGGCGCGGACATGGGAAGATCGATATAGCCCAAGAGCTTGAAATCCGACCAGCTGCCCTCGTTGGGCAGACCCATGTAGGGCATGGTATGGGAGGTAAGATATTTTCCCTCCAGCGCGATCACGGCGAGTTGGCCCTTTAAAGTGTCGGTATCCCAGACCGTCACCAAGGCGAATTCGTTTTCGCTGGTGATGGCAATGGAAGTAGGAATTTTATTTTCGGGAAACATTAACCCGGGATAAGGACGGTCGGATCCGCTACGGCTGGTCTGCGTGCCGGCGACCGCCATAAGACCGTCACGAAAAAGCACGATGGCTTCATTCTGGGTCATGCCATAGCCACGACACATGGCGACGGGTTGGGTCGGAGATGCGCCGTTCATTTGAATGTAGTACGGGTCTCGTGTTTGTGGGTCGGAGTGCGGCGTTCCGCTCGCCCAATCGAGCCGCGGGCTGATCGCGAAAACCTTGGAATAGTAGGCGAACAGGGCAATGCGATCGAGACCGGCGTCCGCGGCATTGTCCGGGACATATCCCACCTGGCCACTGTCGCTCCAATAGTCTCCGTCGGAGGCGGGAGCGGTGCCCAGCTCCCATGGATTGATGCGCGCAATGCCCTTCGCATACGCCGTGGACGTGGGTTTGTAGAGAGTCGGACGGTCGTCAACCGCGCCCGGATTTAAAGCGGAGAAAGTAGGCCCGAGTTTATCGCTGATCGAAGCGGTGCTCCACGTCAGGGCCTCGAGCGTGTAATTGGTGCGGTCGACGAGGCCTTGCGCATTAAATATGGTGCCAGCCGACGCAAAACTGAAACTGAGCAGCAGACCGGTGACACAGGGAACGACGCGTGAAATTAACATGAGGGATAATTCAGTGAGATGTTTAAGTAATTACTCTGGCCGTGAATACGGCTCCCAATTTCCATTGCGCGAGGATTATTTTTTGCCTGCGTTCACCCTATTTTCATAGGGGATTTCAGCAGAATTATTCGCGACGTGTTTTTCAAGATGTGCTTTGTTCGCGCGATGAACGACTAATGCAGCGCTCTTTTTCGATCGGGGTTTGCGCGGGTTTTTCCGAGCAAAAAATGTATTTTGTTTTTGATATTTTTTTTCAGGTGAAAGGAGCGAAACGCGGCAAATTGCAACGATGACGGCCGTTGATTTTTCGAACACGTTTTGCTTTTCGTTTTCGCAATCGATTCCTCCAAACCAAGCGACGCGACCGCCAAATCTTGGACGGCATCCATCGCTAGACTGACGCGGATTGGTCGATGGTCCTGGTGCTGGCATCGGAAATAGTCGCTTTGGAAAGCTTGATTTGTTGGGACCAGCGCGCAGACGGCTCTTCCACCAGTTTAAACAATGCGTAGGCGACCGCTGAACAGATCGCAATCGTGATAGGCATCAGGACCCAATGACCCGAACCGGGAAAACGCGGCAACGATACGTTCACGATTTTAACTCCGAGGGGAAAATGAACGAGGTACAACGAATAGGAGATCGCGCCGAAAAACGCACCGAGTCTCCAATGGATCACCGGTAGATACAAAATCGCCGCGCTCGTTAAAACGCCGGCTGCAATCTGCAGCGTGGACGAAGCGGTGAAGGCGGCGGCGATCACCAGAATTGAAAGAATCAAACTTTCCCGCGGAGTTGATCGTCCCGTCCTCAGGTAACACGCTGCAAATCCCAGCAAAAAACAGGGCGCGTGCTGCAAGGTTTCCGCATAAGGTGTCAACCCAGTCGCGAGAATCAGACAACCGACAAACGATGACCGCCTGATCATATCGTTACGGGAGAAGAGCAGGGGAAAGAGGAGGGAAATGAACAGATAATATTTCAATTCAACGATCAACGTCCAGATGACCGGATTTTCCGACGGCACACGCAGATAAACCGCAGAGGCCACGAGATCGGGGAGAGAAAATTCGGTGGCGGCACCCTTAAAGTGAGACGACGCTCGCGAGAGCAAAAAGGTAAAGATGAGCGCGGCTAAAAAGGTCGGTTGCAGACGCACGATCCGTTTGAGCCAGAAGCGGCCGAAATCAATCAGCTTATAACCACTTTTTTCCATGCTGTATGGAATGATGAAGCCGGAGATCACGAAAAAAATTTGCACGCCAATCTCCCCGTGTTTGGCGATCGCCGCCAAATGGTCCGGCAAGGTGTGTCGATAGTGGCACACGCAAACCATGAGCGCCGCCAGTCCGCGCAAATAATCGATGGTCGCGTTTCGTTGTTTCATGATCCCTCGCGGTAACGGTGGAGGGCGCGCCCCGCCGGGCAAGCCCATCGACGCAAAAAAAACGGCGTCAGGTTTTCCCTGACGCCGTTTCCACCTGCGCGGTATTGTTATGCTGGCTGCTGCACCTTACCGCATTTTTGGCGCATTCGCGCCACACACAAACCCATTAACGCCAGTCCGGCCGTGGCTCCGGTGATGGCGGGCTCGGGCACGGGTGCGAGACTTCCCATCAGCCCGTGCGTTTCATCCTGGATGCCCGCGGTAAAATAGAGCAGGTCCGTTTTTCCGCCGTTGCCACCGTTACCGAAAGTCAACCCCCACAGACCGTCGATGGACAAGGTGTCGCCAAATGAATTTCGCAGTGTGCCGATAAAATCCCCGCTGTTGGGATTGTAGGCTTGAATGGTGCCGTCGCCAAAGTTTCCCACGAGGAGGTCGCCACCGAGATGGCCGAAACCGGAAGGCGCGATGGCCAGTCCCCAAGGCGCGTTCAGCGTACCGTTGGAACCCACCCGTCCCAATAAATTGCCATCGAGCTCATACTTGTCGACGAAACCGTCTCCCGCAGCATGCACTTCGTCACCGTCGCTTCCCTTGAGGGCGTAGGCGACGTATAACGCGCCGCCGAGATTCTGGATGTTGAACGGCGCGTAACCCGCGGGAAGGCCCGGATCCTTGAAGGCAGTTGAGAGGATCGGTGTGCCCATCGCATCAAGCGTATCGATCGAGCCACCCCCGAAATTCGCCGCGTAGATGCGCGCGCCGCTACCCGAGTTGGCAAACGCCACCCCGAAGTAACTCGATCCGGCGGTTGGCGAGGTGTAGAGGGTTTCCGCCGTCGTTCCCAGCGCGCCGCGCCATCCGGCTATCGTTCCACTTTGGGTGACGAAGACGAAGGGATCACTCTTGAACGCACCGCCGGTGAAAACCTGCCCGGTTGGTCCGCCCGTCACCGAGACCACCAACCCTTGGGGAGTGCCGGCGGAGTTGTACAGCGTGGACTTGTCGGAGCCGTTGTCGGAAACCCAGAACGGACTCGTCGCGCTGAAGGACATGCCCCACGGATTGACCAGATTGGGGTCGGTGTGCTCGGCCCATCCGGAAAGATCGGAGACGAGATTGGTTTGACTGAGGCCCTGCTGGGCGTGCAAGGCGAGGGAACCGAAGCAAAGCGCTAGCGAAGCGATGGCCGGCGCGACTAATTTTCTGCGAACACGAGGCATTTTCACGATAACTCCTTTTCTTTGAGCGTTGTGATTTCGGGGGTGAAGCCCCGAAAATACACCCTGTTTGGTTCCCAGTCCACCTGACCACGGGATAGGGCTTTGAAGGAGGGGAAAAGTAACAGGATGGAAAGGTTTGTTAAACGGGAAGTCCGCCGGCTGGCGGGTTGGGTACGAAGGACGCGACACCATTTCTGAATTTAACGCGGAGGCCGCGGAGTGCGCGGAGTGAGTGATTGGGCCATTGGCTGACTCGGTGAATTGCGATGAAAGGTAGGGCGGGTTTTCCGCAACCTGCCTGTAAGTGTGCTCACACGCATCAATTGGGATCGCTCCGCGTCAAATTCTGCGAGTTTGCTTCCGCGTTTTTGTGATCTTTGCGGCCTTGGTGTAAATCCTCTGCTTCAACCACCTTTTTTCAGGCTGTTATTGTTCGGCTCACAAATTGATTTCATCGCCAGCGATGTTTTTCTGAGGCGGAACGGGCCAACGGTTTCGAGACCGAGGGGGAGGACCCGGAAGCCGGAGGCCGAGCCGCCCCGGCTCCGGGCCTTTTTTTAGGTGGATGTCCGGTTTGACGGGACGCGGGCCTAAACCAGAACAAATCGGTAGGGCACCACGGACTGAAGACCGCGCTCGCGGCAAAACCGTGGACGCCGCTCCAGACCAATCTGCTCACCCGGCAGTTCGTACAATTGCGGGAAGTCGAGGCCCGCCGCAAACAGCTGGAGAAAATGATGGTGCGCGAACTCGCCGCCCACCCCCGGTGGGCCAGCCTTTGGCGTTTGATGGGCATCCGGCACCGGGTGGCCTTCGCCTTGATGGCGATGATCGACGACATTCACCGTTTCCCCACCGCCAAGAAACTGGTCGGCTACTTTGGCCTCGCTCCCCGCAAGGACCAATCCGGCAACAATGCCAAAGGCCGGGACCAAGGCCTCGGCAGCTTTGGTCGTGCGCGGCCCGTTGCTCCAAAGCGCCCACAACGCCCTCACGCAACGCGACAATCCCCTGCACAAGTGGGCTGGAAATTAGTGATCAAACAACACCGCAACTCCGCCGCGGTCGCCGTGGCCCGCAAACTCACCGTCGCAATCTGGCACCGCTTGATGGGGTACTATACTCCGCTGCTTGAGGGTTCATCTCCGCACCAAACTCTTCAAACTCGCCACCCTCCTCGGGAAAGTGATGCTCCAAACCCTGGGCTTCGCCAACCGTGGCGCGTTCGTCGACGCCCAAATCAAAAATCTTCAACTTACCACTTGATTGACCGCATACCTGTCTTCGGTGGTT
>DASYDH010000022.1:0-74484 GCA_036499685.1 Lacunisphaera sp.
CTGGAGAGGAAGACCACTTGGAAACCATCGAATCATGAGACCCACGTTGGATAGTCCAGAAGACGGTCAAAATAAGCGCAGGTAACAATCTTCGCCCAATTCTTCCTTTCAAAGGTTTCCCGAAGACAAACCACACTCCGCCTGAACGCAGTCGTTCACGCAGAACCCGCTCCGTCATGCCTTTTGCAAACCGACCTCGTTATTTTCTTTTTCCCGTCTTCGCCCGCTTCCTCGCCGGCGCCACCTGCTTTTTCGCCGGCGGCGCAACAGCGGTTTTACGGGTCCGCTGAACTGCCTCTAAAAGCAATTTACCCTTTAATTTTGCGTCCTCGAGGCCCACGAAAAACGGCGGGGCCGTAAATTGCCGTGCAAACGGAAAAGGCGTCGAGGTGGTTCCCTTGCGAGTGGCCTTGGGCATGAAGGGAAACTAACCCCGCCAGCGGGGCAGACAAGCCGTTTTCGAGTGAAGATTCCCGAAGCAAACTTCGGCCGATCGGATCCAATGCGATTCAAATTTTCCCCATCCGCGCAGCCGTGCCGGTTGAGTCTGTGGAAAAATTGAATCAAACCCCATGCTCCCATCCGCGATTAGCGGACGTCCCGGATCCCGCACCGGAGACGATTAGTCGAAGGGGACAATGTTAGTTTCGCGTCTGCCATTAAGCGAAACAATTAGCGATTAACCCTGCTGCGGGTCTCCGACTGAATCCTTTCGATACTGCCAACATTAATCCTGTGTGGCAGAGGGGACCTTTATCATCGGCTTTATTTGCCAGACCCAGCCTAATCCTCTTACCAATTTTTCCACATCCATGCGCATACCATTTGCAAAACTTCCAAAGAAGTAGCCGAAAGCCGAAAATTCTGATTCTTGATAGTCGTCGGCATAATCCTTTCCCTCCACCCCTATGAAACGTGTTTTGAAATTCCTCGGTTACGCCCTCGGCGTCGTCGTTGCGGTGCTTCTCGTGGCAATCGGTTCCATCTATGCGTTGAGCAATCGGCGACTGCACAAGACCTATCAAATCGCCGTCAAGCCGGTGGTCATTCCGACGGACGCCGCGGCCATTGCATGGGGAAATCATATCGCCCACACGCGCGGATGCGCCGAGTGTCACGGCGCGGATTTCGCCGGACACAAGGTGGTGGACGATCCCGCCATCGGTCTTATGTGCGGCCCCAACCTGACCGGTGGACAAGGTAGCCTCACCCAAACATTCAACAACGACGATTGGGTGCGGGCCATTCGTCACGGGATCGCCAAGGACGGTCACGCGTTGGTGCTGATGCCCTCGATCGAATTTTCTCATTTTTCGGACACGGATCTCGGTGCACTGATCGCTTATCTCAAGACGGTCCCGGTCGTAAATCGTGCTCGGGTTCCAATCACCGTCGGTCCCGTCGCCCGCGGCCTCATTCTCGCGGGGAAGATCCAGCTCGCGGCTGAACACATCGATCACGCTGGCTTGGTGCCGCCAGTAATTATTCCCGGCGTCACGATCGAATACGGCCACTACCTCTCGGCCGGCTGTGTGGGTTGCCATGGGGAGCAACTCGTCGGTGGAAAGATTCCCGGTGGCGCGCCCAATTGGCCGCATTCGCGCAATCTTACCCCCGCGGGCGACCTCGCCAAATGGACCGAGGCGGATTTTTTCAAGACTTTAAAAACCGGGGTTCGCCCCGACGGCCTGAAATTGAGCCCGGTCATGCCGATTGCCTTTGGCCAGATGAACGACACCGAAATCGGAGCGCTCTGGGTATATCTGAAATCGATCCCGCCTGTCGCTGGCGAAAAGCTTTAATCGCACGGCGAACCTTCTTCGCAATGGAGCCGCAGCGACCCCGCTGCGGTCTTTGAAAAACCACGGCCGGGTCGCCGTGGCTCCATTGAATCGCCCAGCTTAACTGAAATCGATCGCGACGACTTCGTGGTCGAGGATCGAAGGAACCGTCACATCCAACCAGCCGCCATCGTGGCGGCTTTCGGCGGAGCGTTTATTGACGAGAAAGTGCACGCGTTGCACTGAAACGCCATCCGGCAATTTCACCCGCACGTGCTGTTCGCCGACAGGAAAAAAATCACGGATCGGTCCTTTCATCATCATTGGATTCGTGAGGTTCACGAGGTGAACGGTCATCGATTTTTTCTGCCGCCAAAGGGTCACGTCGAGCACCCCGGCACCGGCGACGCTGACGGGTTGTTCCTCGCGGGTGGCCCATGCCACGGCGTTTCGGAGCAACGTTCCATGGTCGACGTCGAGCACTTCCCAAAACGTCCGGTCAATGTCCCATGGGAAATAAACCACCCGACCAGCGCCCATCTCACGAAGGAAAACCTGGGCGATGTTCGTCCTGGGTGTCAGCGTGAACACTTTCTCCATCGGCAAATCAGGGTACGACGGAATTAACGTCAACGGGGAGCGCATCGATTTATTCCTGGGCGTGACCTCGATCCGCCACACGCCGTTGATGATCCGTGGCGCATCGTCGAGTCCAGCCAGCAGAGGGTGCTTGGGCAGCGAGTCGTGCTCCAGTCGGAGATAGGAATTGTGCATCGGTCCCTCGACGCGCCCGGCAAAGTCGACGCCAAACAAATCCGCGAGGCCGAAATTCTTTCGCGGCCCCCCCCATTCGTCGTGCAATGAAGTCCCGGACGTCGCGATTAATCCGCCACCACGGGCAACGAACTGGCGCAATTGTTCACATTGTTCGTCGGACAGTGACGTGATGTCGGGCAGAATGAGCGTTTTGAGCGGCGCGAGATGAACTGCATCAAGCAGGCGGTCATGGACCATTTCAAACGGCACGCGGGCCTCGATCAATGCATGGTACCAGCCGAGTGCCGCGTCTTCTGTTCGAGCGCGCGCTTCCTTGTCGCCGGTAAACCACGCCGTCTGCTGCGAGTAAACGATGGCGACGCGGGCGAGTGGTTTTTCCTGGCGCAAGTAGGGCTCGACGTCGTAACACCAGGCATAGATTTCCTCCACCGGTTTCAACCAGCGCGGGTCATTGATGCTCCCGGCGAATTTGGTAAACCACGGGCGCAATCCATTCGCGATTCCGTCGAGCGCCCAGAGGCGGATCTCCGCGGCATTCTGCACGGAATCCTTCCAGCGATAAGGCTCTTCCAAGCCCACGCTGAAAATGCCGACGATCGGTTTGTGACCCATCGTCGCTCGGAATTCCTTGCCACGTCTGCCATTCGCCCAAGGCAACATCACGCCCCGACGTGCCTGGTGATCGGCCATGAGCGTGGGCGCGAGTTCGCCAATGCGTTTCATGTCGAGCGTGCTACCGGCACCGCCACCGGTGTTGGGAATCACGCAGGAATCCGGATTGATCGCCCGCACTGCCTCATCCCAATGACGCCACAGCGCGAAAAGACGTTCCTGTTGCCAGAGAATATAGGCTCGCCGTGCGGGATCCTGCGGGTTCGTCGTGCGCGGTAGTTCGAATCCGGAGGCGTTTTTAAAGTTAGCCCGGCAATGCTCGCAGTAGCACATGCCGGAGCCGTCCCAACGGTTGATGAAGATGCCGTCGACTTTGTAGGCCGACATGATTTCCCGCTTCACGTCGGTCATGAAATCGAAGTTGTACGGCCCCAGTCCGCAGGTAACCCACATCTCCGGTGAAGCCCAGTGCCGGCGCGGTTTTCCATCGGCGGTCACGGCGATCCAGTCCGGATGGGCGGCTTGCGCGTCGTTGTAAGTCGCATGTGGATCCGTGCGTGCGAGCACCACCATGCCGAGTTTCCGGCAGCCCGCGACCAGTTCACCCAGCACATCGCGATCTCCGAGCCACGCGCTGCGATGATGAAAAGGAATTTTCGTCGGATAGTAGGCCACACAACCGCCGCCGCTAAGACACACCGCGTCGGAATGCGTCCGCGCAAAATAATCGAGCCAGAACTGCAGGTCGAATGAAGCCGGATCATTCTCGACAAGCGTGAGCTGCGCCCACCGCATCGGTTTGTCGACCCACGATGGTGACGGTGGAATCGAAGGAGAGGAAGCTCCGGCGAGCGCGGGCTCTGCCGGGGAAGTGGCACCGCGCAGACTGAATTTGTTCAGCGTGACAACCGCGCCCGCCATTGCGGTGGTTTTAAGAAAATGGCGGCGACTCAATTCGGACATGGGAAAACGGGGGTTGAGGTTGACTCAACTCCTAACCGCTTTGTCCCCGACCGCAACGGCGGAGTCCCACCCCATCCCATCACAAATGATTTTCCATTCAGGATGAGCTCCAGCGCCGGAGGATCAGCGCAGGCCGAAAACCTGCTGCAGCATCATCGCGAGATCGGAACCGGGCACATAACCCGAGCCGCGTTTTCTCACGAGGGATTTGCAGCGGTAGGCCCGCACGGCGGGGACATCCACCGACATGATCTCCACCGAGTTTGCGCGCATGCCGGCAACGTCTGCCGCGGTCAGCGGCGTCCAGGAAAAAGGCAGACCGGTCGAATTACAGTCGACGTCCCAGCCGGCAACAAAACCGATCGGCAGCGCTTTGCGCAGCAGCGCGGGATAGCGCTGGATAAAATCGGGTGTGCGGTTTGTGGCCACGCGGACCTTGACGATCGGATGCAAACGATCGAAGTACTGCTGGAAGTTGTCCACCTTGTGCGTGCGCCACTCACGGAGAAAATCGAGCGGATCGATGCCCATTAGATTCAGTCCATTCCACACGCCTTGTTCATTTGGGCTGCCGAATTTTTTCCAATTGTACCAGGATTGGAATTCATCGGATACCTTGAGCCCGATTTCAAAATGCATGTGCGCACGATCGCGGGGAATACTGCCGCCAAAGCCGGTGTGTCCCATGGTGGCAATCACCTGCCCGGCCGTAACGTTCACTCCCGGTGCGATGCCCGGCTCGATTTTTGAGAGATGAGCGTAGAGCGTGTAAACCGCCGGCGTCAGCCCGGTGTGTTCAATTACAATATAGCGACCGTAATTGCTGTCGCCCGCCCTGCTGCTCACGTTCCGGACAATTCCGGGCATGGCGGCAAAGATCTTATCCGCCGGTTCGCCGTGGGCGTCGCGGGAAACCGGCTTGATGTCCAGGCCCTCGTGAAACTGCGTGCCATTGCTCCGAATACAGCCAAACAAACCCGATTCGGGATCACCCGATGCCGTTGGCTGCGCCCAGGCCTCGTAACCCTTGCCCTGCGCCCACGCGGGATTGGGCGTCGGCCATTGAAACTCGATTCGCTGCGCGAAAAGAGCAGTTGTTAAACTGAAAAAAAAGAAAGAAAGGGAAACACGTGGCACCGTAAAGGAATTTTGAACCAAAAAATAGCGGGGAACTACAACAACTCAAACAGACAGTCCGCGAAAAGCACGAAATGAACGTCTCATTTCGCCGGGACGGTCGCGGCGTTTTCAAAGGCCGCCAGAATCTCCGCGCCGATCGCGTCGGCCACGAGACGCCCCCGCACGGTGAGACTGATCCGGCCTTCCGGCGTGGCGGTGAGCAGGCCCTCGACGAGCAATTGCGGCCACAATTCCCCGACGCCTTTCCATTGCGGCGTGGGAAATCTTTTTTGCAGACGCGGCAGGGAAACACCGCCATTCATCCGCAGGCCAAAAATAACCGCGTCTTCCGCGAGCAATTCGTTCGTCAAGACGACCCGATCCGTCGTAGCGCGACGTCCGGCGTCGATATCGGCCTGCCAGCGCGCGAGGTCCGGCGGATTACTGCTGCGAATCCCGGCGTGCTGCGACGCCGCCGACGGCCCGAGTCCGACCCATTCGTGCATGTTCCACGTATTGAGATTGTGCCGGCACGCATGACCCGGCCGGGCGAAGTTGGACACTTCATACTGCTGGAATCCCACCGCCTCCAGATACTCCCAGGTTTTGCGGTAGAACACCGCTTCCTTGTCCACGTCGAGCTTCACCTTGCCTTGGGAAAGTTTCACCCATAGCGCCGTGTCCTCTTCAAAAGTGAGGCAGTACGTCGACAGATGATTCGGTGCGAGTCGCATCGCCTCGGCCAGGTCGGCGTGCCATTGTTCCTCCGTTTGATTGGGCAACGCAAACATCAGGTCGAGGTTCACGCTGGAAAAATTTTGCGCGCGAATCAGGTCGTAAGCCCGGTAGACTTGCGCCGGGGTGTGCTGCCGGCCTAAGGCGTCGAGCAACCCCTCGTTAAAGCTCTGCACGCCCATTGAAATCCGGGTGACGCCTAGTGATTTCAATACCGCTAGGCGATCCTCAGTGACAGTGGCGGGCGCAAGTTCCACGGTCCATTCGGTCGGTTTGCCACCATAGACCAGCATCACGCGGCCGAGCCGCTCAAGTTCCGCCGGACGCAACAGCCCCGGCGTTCCACCACCCCAAAACGCCGTTTCCGCCGGTCGCCCGTCCCAGTTGACCAATGCCGCCTCGGCTTCCACCGTATCCAGATAGTGCGCCACCGCGTCGCCCTTCGGCACGGTTTGATAGAAGGCACAGAAGTCGCAGGTGCTCGCACAAAAGGGCACGTGAATATAGACGCCGAGTGGTGCCTGCGCTTTTTCTTGCCCTATGGGGAACCCGGCCATTATGAAAGTTGTCAATTTACGAGCTGCCAACGGCCTACGTGGCCGGAACAGCAATCAACACTTTCCAATGCAAAAGACTCCCTTCTTCCACGCGAGCAGAATTTTCCCGGCTCTCTTCGCCCTCGTCACGTTGCTGGCCTTGTCCGGTTGCAATTTCACCATCACCAACCTGACGCCGGACACTGTTCCACAAAACCCGTCGCAAATCTACACGATCACCGCGAGCTTCCGCTCCGACAGCAATCGCGTAATCAAGAGCAGCATCCAGCCGCGCATCGTCATCGACGGCCAGGCCTACAAGATGTCCCAATCGGACGTGCGCAGCGACATCTGGGAATTCGATTATCAAATTCCCGCCGGTCGCGCCGCCGCCTCCTACTACTTCATTTGCAACTACCGAACGGAAAACAGCACCAGCTCGGAACCGGTGGAAATCTACTCCGACCTGCAAACGATGAAAATCGTCGGACGTTATGTGCTCCGGCCCGAAGCCACCCGTGCGCCGGTTGGATCGCGCGTCAGCGTATTGGGTGCCGGCTTCACGCCGACCGATGTCGTTTATTTCGACAGCACACCCACGCGCACCGTTTTTGAATCACCGAGCTCGATCAGCTTTTTCGTCCCCGCTGTCGCACCGGCGCAAAACTACAAACTGACGTTGGTCGGGTCGGGTTCCACCCTTGATATCGGCAGTTTCCGGGTCGACGCCATCAGCTTCCAAGTCTCGCCATCGGCCGTCGTCCTCCGTTCCGGCGAGCAACAAGCGGTGACCTTCACCATTCCCACCGAGGCTCCCGCCGGCGGCTTGGTGATTGATGTCACGACTGACATTCCTGAAAGCGTAATCATGCCGGAAGTGAACGTGCCGGCCGGCCAGACCAGCGTCACCGTTCCCTTGCAAGGCGGCAAACCAGGTGTCGGTTCGCTCTTCTTCAAGAGCAGCGCCGGCGAAAGTTCAGTCTCAGTGACGGTGACTGGAAAGTAAGAGCCGGAGCCACCCGCGCTCCGCCCCAAAATCGGCTTTCCGGATATCTAAGTCGGACCAATGCAGAAGACTTACCCGCGAAACACACGAATGACGCGAAAATCAGACGAGGGCGCAGCGATTCATTGTCCCAGTCAGTCCAAAATTTTGTGGGATAAAAACTAAGTTGATTTTGCCCGGAACGCCTTCTTTTCGTGTTTCGCGTGTTTCGCGGGCCAATCCGATTGCATTGTTGGTTGAGCGAAACGCCGATGGCTCCTCACGCTACTTTCCCGTAACCGTGACTTTAAGCTGCACCACCACCGGTCGATGATCGCTGGCCTCAGCCACGCCGGGTCCATCGCCAATTCGCGCCTGTCCGCCAACGACAAATGGCTTTAGCGCCGGCGACACGAGGACGTAGTCGATCCGGCTGTATGTCTCCTCCCGCCGCCAATAGTGGGTCCAGGTCTCCCCGTGCGAATCGGTCGCAGGCAGCAGTTCGCCGAGCGAAAGCGCGCCGCGTTTCTGCAAAGCCCGCACCGGGCGGGTACCACGCGTGTCGTTCCAATCGCCGCAAATAATAAAACGCCCTTTCGCCGGATCGGGATAACGCGACAAAACCAAATCGCGCACCGCCTCCGCTTCCTGCGCACGCTGGATCGCGCTTTCGGGATCGTCGTCACGTTCGGTGTAACGACTCTTGAGATGGACCACAAAAAGGGAAAAATCCCCGGCATCGGTTGCGAATACGACTTCAAGCGCACCCCGTTTCACCAGCTGTTTATGGCCAAAATAGTTGGTTTCAAGTTTGGCGTGACGCCGCACTTCCTTAAACGGCACCTTGGACAATACCGCGACGTGCCGGTCGGGATCCGCGGCTTCCAATAACACCGCGAACGGAAAATCCTGTCCCGCCCGTTTGAGATCGCGCTGGAATTCATTGAGGAACGGCTGCGGGCCCATTTCCTCCACAGCGAGAATGTCGGGCGAAATTCCACCGATCACCTGTCGCAACGCCGCTTTTTCGACCTCAGGTTTCGGATACACCTGATGATATATGCCTTCCACCATGCGATCGGTGACGAGGTAATTTTCAATGTTGTACGTGACGATTGTGAGAGGCCCGGCGAAAACCGACGACGCGAATAGAAATGGAATCAGAATCACCCGACACAAACGGTGAAATGGAGTAACCGCAGAAAACTCAGAATACACAGAATTTAAATGCAGAGGGTTTCTGTTTCTGTGTCTGTGTCTTCCGTGTTTCGGTGGTGGCCCATCTTTACGCCCACAGCGCCCGCTCCCGCTCCACCAGCGTCGGATGAGAATAATGAAACGTGCTGTAGAGCGGATGCGGGGTCAGGTTCGAAAGGTTTTTCTGCGACATCTTGCGCAAGGCGCTGACCAGCGGAGCCGGACCGCCCATCGCTTCTTTTGCAAACGCGTCGGCTTCGTATTCATGTTTGCGTGAAACCCAGTTGCCGATGGGCGAAAACCAAAATGCAAGCACACCTCCCAGCAACGCGAAGAGTAGAAATGTCGGCGCCAGTGCACCTGCCGGAAGACCGAACGCCGTGTTAAACCAAGCGGCATTCGACAGCCACGCGATCGCCGCAAACGCGGCGAGTTGCATCAGCGCCATCGTCACGAGGCGCTGCGGAATATGTCCACGCTTGTAGTGTCCGATTTCATGCGCGAGCACCGCCTCTACTTCATCCTGGCCGAGCTGACTCATCAGGGTGTCGAAAAGAACGATCCGGCGAAACCGGCCAAACCCCGTGAAGAAAGCGTTCGAGTGTCCGGAGCGTTTGCTGCCGTCCATTACCTCGATGGTCTGTGCCTTGAATCCCGTCCGGTCCGCCAGTGCCATTAATCTCGACCGCGCGTCACCGTCCGGCAACGGGGTCAGTTTATTGAACAGCGGCATGATCAATTTCGGATAAAGCACCATCATCAGCAGTTGAAATCCAAACAGCAGTGCAAACCCCCAAATCCACCAGAGCGGACCAACCCATCCGACCAGTGCCAGCAGTCCCCACATGAGTGGAAATCCGATAACCAGTCCCAACGCGGCGGACTTGATGTGATCCGCAATCCACAGCCCGATCGTGCTTTTGTTGAATCCGAATTTTTCCTCGAGCTTGAATTGCGCCCACCACTCCAACGGCAACCCAGGCAAACCGAGCAAAATCATCGTGCCGACCAAAAACAGCGCACCACTCCACGCTGCACCGGGAGCGAGCGTGTTGAATCTCAGCCACAACCACGGCAGGACCCCGCTGAAAAGCAGCACCAGCAAAATCACCACCTCATAAATGGTTTCAACGGTCCCAAACCGGCTCTTCGCCAGCGTGTATTGCACGGCTTTTGCATAAGTGGGCTCGTCCATGACGTCGACCAACGCGGCCGGGCGCTGCGTGGCGTTGCGCCGGACCTCCCCCCGGTTCAACGCCTCCAATCCCAGTTGCGCCGCAAGACGCAGGATAATCAGGCCAATAATCGCGGCGGGTAACCATTCCATCGGTTCACTCCAAGGAAATTTTGCGTCACGCCAATCTTAAATCGCTCATCGTCAGTGGCCCGCGAAAGATTGTTGAAATCCCCCCGGCCCGCCACATCTTCGGCCCGTGGATTCAGACAAGACCTCCAAACTCAATTTCGAGAGCGCCCTGCTCAAACTCGAGGCCATCGTTGACTCGATGGAACAGGGCGAAGTACCGCTCGCCGAGCTGCTCGCGAAATATGAAGAAGGCACGAAGTTGCTCAAAACCTGCGAAGCCCGCCTGCAGGAAGCCGAACTCAAAATCGAGCAGTTGAAGAAGCAAAAAGACGGCAAAATCGCCTTCGAGCCGTTTGAATCCAATCGCGCCGAATAGGCGGCTTTTTTTTGGTCCCCACCTGATGAGTACTTCTCCGTCTGATCCCCGCCTTCTCGACCGCATCGCCGGCCCTGCCGACGTCAAGGCGCTCACCGCCGATCAACTGCCCCAGCTTGCGAAGGAAATTCGCGCCGAGCTGATCGACGTCACCTCGAAAAACGGCGGTCACATCGGTCCCAATCTCGGTGTCGTCGAGCTGACCATTGCGCTTCACCGCGTCTTCTCCACACCGGAGGACCAGTTTGTTTTCGATGTCGCGCACCAAGGCTACGTCCACAAATTACTGACCGGGCGCGGGGGCGATTTTTTCCGGCAATTGCGCAAGACGAACGGCGCTTCCGGATTTTTATACCGCCGGGAAAGTCTGCATGATTCATTCGGCGCCGGCCACGCCGGCACCGCTCTTTCGGCCGCACTTGGCATGGCGACCGCGCGTGATCTGCGCAATTCCAGCGAGCATGTGGTCGCGGTCTGCGGTGACGCCGCCTTCACCTGCGGCATTACGCTCGAGGCGCTGAACAACGTCGTCAGCTCGACCAAACGCCTGATCGTTATCCTCAATGATAACGAATGGTCCATCGCGAAAAATGTCGGCGCGATTTCCCAATACCTGAATCGCATCAGCACGAACAAGACGTACAACAAGCTGCACCACGACGTGGAGGCATTCTTCAAAAGCTTCCCCACCGGCGTGGAAATGAATCGCGTCTACACCAAATGGAAACGCGAGACCAAGGACTTTTTCGTGGAATCGTCGTTGTTCGAAAAATTCGGCCTGCGCTATCTCGGTCCAGTTGACGGCCACGACATCGACGCGCTGACCAAAAATCTCGAGTTTGCCAAACACTGCGACGTGCCCGTCCTCGTTCACGTCCTGACGAAAAAAGGCAAGGGTCTCGACGCCGCGGTCAGTTCCCCGGAGAAGTTTCACGGCGCCAGTCCCTTTGATCCCGTCACCGGCGAGAGCACCAAACCCGCGCCCGGAACGCCGCCCAATTACCAGGATGTATTCGGGGCCGCGCTCACCCGTTTCGCGAAGGAAAACCCGAAGGTGCTCGGCATCACGGGCGCCATGCCCGCCGGCACCGGCCTTTCCGCCCTCGCCAAGGAAGTGCCCGCGCAATTCTTCGACGTCGGCATCGCGGAAGAACACGCCGTGCTCTTCGCATCCGGCCTCGCGACGAAGGGATTTCGGCCAGTGTGCGCCATTTACTCCACGTTCCTGCAACGCGCCTACGACCAGATCATCCACGACGTCTGCCTGCAAAATCTGCCGGTCACTTTCTGCATGGACCGCGCGGGACTTTCGCCAAACGACGGACCCACGCATCACGGACTTTTCGATCTTTCCTACCTGCGCTGCGTGCCGAACGCGATTGTCATGCAACCCAAGGACGAGGACGAACTCGTCGACATGCTGCACACGTCGTTGCAGTTGCCCTCCGCCGCCTTCATCCGCTATCCGCGCGGTGCCGGCACCGGCGCAAAAATCAAACCGCAGCCCGCCGCAATCACCATTGGTCAGGCCGAAGTTCTGCGCGAAGGATCGAATCTCATCATTTGGGCCCTCGGCAGCATGGTGGCTGACGCCCTGAAACTCGCCGAACGGCTCGCCCGCGAAGATGGCCTGTCGGTCGGCGTGGTGAACGCCCGATTCGTGAAACCACTCGATCGCACGCTGCTGTTAAGCCAGGCGACCGTCGTTCCCTTGATCGTCACGATGGAAGATCATGTCCTCGCGGGAGGATTTGGGAGCGCAGTGATCGAGGCGTTGCAGGAAGCAGATTGTCCGACCGCGGTCGAACGCATTGGCTGGCCCGATAAATTTGTCGAACACGGTAGCAGTGTGGAAATCCTCCGCGCCGCCTACGGACTTTCCCCCGACGACATCGCGCACCGGGTGAAGGAACGTTACAAGCGCCTGAAAGCCGCCGCCATCGAAGCCGAGGCATAAAAAGCCGCGCACCAAAAGTGCGCGGCAAAGTAAACAGAGTAAGCGGCAAATCCCCCGGGCCTTAGGTTCAGCCAACGCTGGCTCGCCGAGCCGTAGCTTCGCAGAAGCGAAGGCTGATGCGGGCGGCGGGAGTCGAAAACGGCCCCGCTCAGGAGAGAAACACCCGCGCAGAATGAGGCGTCATCTTTGACCGCAGTGCCGGAGCTGGCGTGCGTGTGACGTAGGTGACGTGGGGGCCTTGTTTAAGGAGCGATGTAATCGTCTCAACGACCTCTTGCGGGGCGCTGGTCGTGCGTCAGCTGCGCTGCGATGGTTTCCAGTTCAGCAACTCGGTGGAAAATATCGTCAGCGATTTTGAGGTAAGCTTCCATTAGTTTTAGACCGCACGCAATTTGGACGGCTCGTTAAGCGGTGTTGTGGTTGCAAAGGTTATTTTCAGCACTATAAAGGCTTGATGAGCGAGGGACCCACATACATTCCAAAATCCTCAGGAAAATCATTGATAGACGCACTTTCCGCGCCTCTTGCTACTAACGATTTCACCGAATTGGCAAAACTCTTAGCGACAGGCGGATTTCCTAACTATGGAAACTTAGCTGACACTCCTAGTCGCTTCGGTGGGATTGTCTTTGATAATGAGGCCGCGAAAAAATCAGAAGCCCTCAACGGCGAAATTTCTGAACTTAGAAAACAATTTAACTCTAAGGTCGAAGAGCTGAATCGCGCTCGGTCATTGGGGCAGAAAAGCGCCGAATCCTACAAAAGCCTTAAAAGTTCATTCGATGAGCTCGTCGCGAAAGAGAACTTAAGCTTTCTACTGTCGAAAGTGAACGATGCGGCCAAGTCGAAGCTTTTGAAATCTGAGGCATTTAGAAAGCAGTTCTTGGATGACGCAGTATGTGATGCGTTCGTGATGTCGGTGGACATACGACGCTCAACAGAACTGATGTTGAAGGCCAAGAATCCAAAAGAGTTTGCCAAATTCATCACGACTCTCTGCCGCGAGTTGGAGAAAATCGTGACGGCCAATTACGGGGTTGTTGATAAGTTCACAGGAGATGGGTTATTGGCTTTTTTCCCAGATTTTTTCTGCGGCAAAGATGGTGCGTTTTATGCCATGATTGCCGCTCAGGAGTGTCACTTAGCTTTTGAAAGAAGGTATAGTGAATGTCGAAGTTCGTTTACCACCGTATTAACCGATGTGGGTTTGGGTATCGGCATTGATTATGGTTCGACGCACTTAATACAAATGGCGGGAGGGTTAACGGTTGTGGGAGCACCGGTCGTCTACGCATGCAGAATGTCAGGTGCAAACGCAGGCACGACTTTGCTAAATCAACAAGGATTCGAACGTGTCAGCCAGGATCTTAGCGCCTATTGTTTTTTCCGTGAAACTGAACTCGATCTAAAACACGAAGGTCGAACGTTAGCGTACGAGGTTACGCTTAATCGTAAGCAATACTCGCCGAAAACTCCAGATTGGTTGGAATTAGACGAGCCCTCGAAACCAAAAAAATCGTAAGCACAGATCATGATTGGGAATGCGGTTAGTGATAATCGTGGCTGACCTGAGCAGGCACCCCAAGATTTGGCATAGCGTCCACCGTTTGAGCCATGGCGTGAATCACGCCGTCCTCATTCTTTACTTTTCCGGTAATGAGCAATGATGCCTCCATATTTAACCGTGATGGTCGGGTGCTGGCTTCAAGGAGCCGAAAACCTACTTCCTTCCGCTGCTTGGTTTGGTCGAAACTAACTCTGTGACTTTGCCACGCGAGATACCACCCTCCGACGAGCGCCCTCATGGTCGAGGTACAACATTCCCCGATAAGGAGAGCGGGTAAATACGCATCTTCGGTTCGTTGACACATCTGGAAAATCGTCCGCCAAATAATCGACTATGATCCCAAATACGAAGTTAGGAGTGCGACCGTATAAGAGACTTGGGAAAGTCGGTCTTGTTATTCTTGGCTTAGCGTCAGCGGCCTATGGTTACGGCAGCCAAACGGCTTTTAATGTCTCCGCGCCGATTAGCGGATTTGATGGGAGCGATTTGAGCCTTCTCGGAACTGCCCAGCTCGGCAGCCAGATGTATTTTTCCCTGACTTATGGTCCCCTTGTTGTCTCCAATCCTGGTCCTGAGGACAGAGTTTATACGTCCCCGATAGAAAGCACATTCGTCAAAGCATTCATTGGGGGCCGCACTTACGATATGAATGAATACTTCACGGAGGGAATAGAGCAGCACCAAACCGAAGTGAGCGGCCCACTTACTAACGAAATCTGGTCTGGGGACTTCGTGACATTTTCGGTGCAGAGCGCGCAACGGACGGAAACTAATCCGAACGGCGCTTCAATTATCTCCAACTTGTTTTTCCAGACGGTTCATTAAGCGACGGTCCAGAGCTTCCGAGCACTGCGCCCACTCATGCTTTTCTTTCATTCGGCGCGGCCAGCGCGAAAGGCGACGCCTTCGCTCAAGCCTACAGCTCCAACGGGGCGAACTTTTCTCCCGTTCCCGAACCGGCGACATATGGGCTGATGGGCTCTCTCGGATTGTTGGGCTTGGTCGCGGTCCGAAAGATCAAACGCACCAGCCGGGCCGCTGGCTGAAATTAGAGGAGGACTCTGGAAACAAAAAGGCTGGCCCGAGTAAGGGCCGCTCTTGGTGGATTTCATTTTAGAAGTGCTCGGATTAAGCAGCCTTCGGCGTCCGTTGCTTATTCTCCGTCAGCCACTCAGCCTCCTGCAAGCCGTCCTCAACTGCGGACCTGACAAGGAACTCGGGAGTAAACTTCAAGTTCGCCAAAACGGCTCGCCAAATCACGCCTTAGCGAACGCTGGCTCGCCGAGCCGTAGCTTCGCAGAAGCGAAGGCTGGTGCGGGCGGAGGGAGTCGAACCCTCCTCTCATGCTTGGGAAGCACGCATAATACCGATATACTACGCCCGCGCGACTGACAGCGTGCCCAGTGCTATCGACGCTCCATCGCCGGTCAAGCTTGCACGAGTAGATTCGATCGGGATATGTCTGGTAAATAAGTGGTGCCGATTGCCGCGTGATCGTAGGTTGCGGGCTCGTCGTGCAATTGCTGCGGATGAAGTGCCCGCGCCCGTCAGATTTAACTCCAAGCAAGCAAAGAACGGAATTTAAACGCGGAGAACGCGGAGCAGCGTGAAGAACGCTCACTAAATTTCATCCCGTCCGCGATCAGCAGACGCCTCCGGATCAAAACCGGAGACGATCAGTCGGAGGGGACTTTCAGGTTTCGCGTCTTCATTAAGCGAAACCATCAGCGGTTAATCTTTCTGCGAATCAGGAACTGACGCCTTTCGACTCCGCAAGACTGAAGGTGCCCATCGACGACTATTTTCGTTCCCGCCGAACCTCTTTCGTAACCGCCGGTCTATAAGGGGAAATTTTCCGAAATCCCCCGGACTTGCCTTCACCCCTTCGCTGATTCCATTCCATGGAATCCAAATTCTTTGGAACCCAGCAGCAGCTCCTGACCGGCAATCCTCAATTCCCAATTTCGCCCCCTTTCAATTTTAGTTACTCATGAAGACAACCGGCATCCTCCTCGTGGGATACAGCAACATCGATTCCAAGATCGCCACCGAGGTGGCCCGCATGGCTTTCCCCAAAGCCATGGTGAAAACTGCCACTACCTTCGAGGATGCCTTAGCGAGCAGCCCCATCGCGGACACCGATCTGCTCGTCCTCTGCCACCCCGGTCCCGCCATAGTGGAACGGGCAATGGCTGTGCTGGACTCGGGTGGCTTGCCGCGTTGGGCGGTTTTGGCGGTGGATTCCCAACCCGTTCCGCTCGGTGCCCAGAATATTGCGCCGGAAGAATGGGCCGGCCCGGTCACTTCCCATGCTTTCCACTCTGCAATCGCCCAACATGCCCTTCGCCGTGAACTCGCCCGTTCGCAGGGTGACCTCACCGCCATCGGGGTCCGGCTAACCCATGATCTCCGGACTCAGGTGGCCAGCATTCTCGCCACCGCTGAATTGACCCGGGAACTCTTGCAGGAAATCGAGCCCAACCAAACCGAACTCTATCAACCAATCTTCGATTCCGTCGATTCCCTGGGGAAACTCATCGAACGAATCAGCTTTGTCACCAAAGCTTCCACCATGGGTGCCGCGAAAACACCCTGCGACATGAAGGACGCGGTCAGTGGCGCCCTCAATCGATTGAGCGGGGAGATCGCTGAGAAAAAAGCCTCCATCGTCCAGCCTCCCGACTGGCCCCGGGTAAAAGCCGCCAAACATTGGCTGGAAAAAATCTGGGTGAATCTTTTGGCCAATGCCCTGACCCATACCGGGGAATCCCCACATATCGAGCTGGGCTGGAAAAAGGAAAAAACGGAATATCGGTTTTGGGTCCGCGACAGCGGTCGCGGTGTCGCCACCGGCGTCCGGTCACAATTGTTTCAGCCGTTCCATCTGCTTCACCGTTCCGGCGCCGCCCGCGGACTTGGGCTGCCGATCATCCGGCGTTTGAGCGAACTCCAAGGCGGACGTTGCGGCTACGAGATCCCGCAAACGGGCGGCGCGGAATTCTTTTTCACGGTTCCGATTTAAGCGCCGTCCGATCCGCTCTTCACGTAGCACAGGTCTCTGACCTGTGATTCCCCCACGGGTCGGAGACCCACGCGACTCACTTACTTTTTCTTCCCCGCAGCATGATGCCATGCCGCGTGCGTCGCGGGCCGGACCACGGTCCACGGCAACTGCGGCGAGCCGTTTTCCGATTCATAGCGTTCGCGAAGCTTGGTTTCAGTTTCTTCGAAACTTTTGCCGTTTTCGCCAAACTCCGAATAACCTTCATATCCCGCGCGGTAGGCGGACTGAAATTCCTCGTATGGCCGGCCTTGGGAAAATTGCTGCTTGGGGTGATGTTCCCGCCAATGGGCCTCATGGTGGGCAAATTTTTTTCCCGCTCCCGGCTTTCCTGAAACGAGTTCGCCTACCGCCCGACCCACTGGCTTCGGACCTGTTTTATCCGGAATCAATTCAGGATCGGCCTTTGAAGCGGTGGTGGCAGGAGTTCCGATGGTTTTCATCCCTTTGGAGACCGGCGGCGCGCCGGTGGGTTCCTCGGGTGAATTCCCGGCACTTGTGCAGGGCTGGTTCGGTACCTACGCTCGGAAAAAAAGCGACGAACCGAACGCGCCCGGCGAAGTCATCTCTTTCATGCGCGCCATCTGGAAAGGATCCATCAGCTTCGGCCTCGTCACCATCCCCGTCGCTTTGCAAAACGCCAGCCGCACCGAGGAATTGAAGTTTCGTCTTTTGCGAAAAAAAGACCTGAGCCCCGTAAACTATAAACGTGTCGCCCAAGTCGACGGCAAGGAAGTCCCGTGGGATGAAATCGTAAAAGGTTACGAATATGAAAAGGACAAGTACGTCGTGCTGAAGGATGAGGATTTTAAACGCGTGGACCTCGAAGCCACCGACACCATCGACATCGTGGATTTCGTCGACTTGGCGGAAATCAATCCGGTCTACTTCCACCGCCCCTATTATTTGGAACCGCAAAAAGGCGGCGCCGGTGCTTACACGCTGCTCCGACAGGTTCTCGCCGACACCAACAAGGCTGGAATCTCCAAGGTGATCATCCGTACCCGCCAGCACCTGGCTGCCGTGAAAGCCAACGGCAATCTACTCGTGCTGGAATTGATGCGGTTCGCTGACGAGTTGGTCTCACCCAGCGCGATCACCGTTCCTGCGGCGCGGAAATCGAACTCCCGCGAATTGGGCATGGCCGCAACCTTGGTGAAGCAGATGACCGAAAAATGGGATCCCAAGCGTTACTCCGACGACTACCGCTCCGCCCTCATGAAACTCATCGATAAAAAGCGGAAGAGTGGCGGAATGGAACTTCCTGAAACGGGCGAAAAACCGAAGCGGGCCACGAACGTCATCGATCTGGCATCCGTCCTTCAACAGAGCCTCGACGAGGCCAGTGCCTCAACGACGAAAACCAAATCCAAACCGGGGAAAACCAAGCCCCCTCGCCGGGCCGCCTAGATCCGACGTGCTCTTCCCTCCACTAAACCGTCCGCGGCTCCTATTAATTTTCCACCGTGCCCACGCGCTCCAAATCGAGGGAGGTTAAGTTCAGCAACCTGGCCAAGATTTTCTTCCCGGAGAAAAAATATACGAAGGGAGATGTCATCGGTTATTACGTCGCAGTTGCGCCGTACATTCTCCCGCATTTAAAAGATCGTCCCGTGACACTGATCCGTTTCCCCGATGGCATCGAAGGTGAAAAGTTCTACGAAAAAAATGCGCCTTCCTTCGCCCCGGACTGGATCAAGACCCATGCCGTGGATCGTCGCCACAGCGCGGACAAGACCAATTATATCGTCATCAACGACCCCGCTACCCTCGCCTGGTGCGCCAACATTGCCGCCATTGAGTTGCATCCGTTTCTTCATCGCATCCGGAATCTGCGCCAACCGACGCACGTCGTCTTCGACCTCGATCCGGGCGAAGGCTCGGACGTGCTGACCTGCGCCAGCGCGGCGTTTTTGGTCAAGGAAATCCTCGACGGGCTCGGCTTGAAATCATTGGCCAAGGTATCTGGCTCAAAGGGCCTTCAGGTGTACGTACCGCTCAATTCAAAAGTGACCTATGATGCAACCGGTGCATTCGCAAAGTCAGTGGCGGAACTGCTCCAGCAGAAACATCCGGAGCTAATCGTCAGCAAGATGGACAAGATCCAGCGACGTAAGCGGGTTCTCATCGATTGGAGCCAAAACTCTCCCTCCAAAACCACGGTCGCCGTCTATTCGTTGCGGGGAAAACACCGCGCGCCTTTTGTTTCGATGCCCGTGACCTGGCCGGAATTGCGACGCGCGCTGCGCACCAAGAAGAAGCTGGCGCTTTTTTTCAGTCCAGAAGCTGCGTTGAAACGCCTCAAGAAATCCGGCGACTTATTCGCCCCGTTGCTGAAATTAAAGCAATCACTGCCCAAGGCATTCTCAAAATTCACTGCAAAAGATGCGCCGCGCCCCGGGTCTTCGCTCGCGAAATACGAGGCAAAACGCGATTTCACCCAAACCGCGGAACCCCGCTCGACGCGTTCGACGGATAAGCGTCCGTCAAAGGGAAAAGGCAGCGCGCGCTTTGTGATCCAGAAGCACGCCGCGTCGCATCTACATTATGATTTTCGTTTGGAGATGGACGGCACGTTGAAATCGTGGGCCATTCCGAAAGGCATTCCGACCGAGCTCGGCGTCAAACGATCTGCCTTTGCCGTCGAAGATCATCCCCTCGGTTACCTGAAGTTCGAAGGCACGATTCCCAAAGGTCAGTACGGTGGCGGAACGGTCATGGTCTGGGACATCGGCACGTATGAGTTGCTCGGCGGCGATTACGCCGACGGAAATCTCAAACTCAAATTGTCCGGCAAAAAACTCCAAGGCGAATGGCACATGTTCCGGATTCGTAGCGACGACAACAAACCCGTCTGGCTGATTGCAAAATCCGGCACCGCAGCAAAACCCATCAGCGCCCGGCAGGACGATAGTTCGGCCCTCTCTCGCCGTTCCATGGCCAAAATCGCCAAGGACAACGACGCGCAATGGCAGAGCCACAAGCGCTGAATTACATCCCACATTCGGAACTATTTGTATTTGGCGTTCGTGCGGCTATCACGTCTGCTAAAATGAAGGCCATGCTTGTCGTAATCCTTCCGTTGCTATTGGCGGCAGGATGCTCCCGCTCAACCCACCTGATACCGGAGTCCAAAGCGATAGTGGTGGCGGGAAATCCATCCGCAATCTATGATCGGGTGCTTCCCAGCCTCAAAGCACGCTTGCACCAGGGGACTACGATCGTGAGAACGGATGATCCCGGCGTGATGACTATGCGTTTTTCGGTTGCTGCAAGTGATCGATCAGTTCGGTTGGTTGACGTTTTCCTCACGAAAACTAAAGAAATACGCACAAATGTCATGGTTCACGCGAAGAAATTTTCTTTTGTTTTTACTCCATCCCGCGACGAGATCGATTTATTGGTGGAAATCTCCATCCTCACGACGTTTGAAAAGGAGGCCGGTTCTGGAGGTTTTGTTTCACCGCAGCGCGAAACGGTGCCCAAATTGTGAATAAGCCCATCGACTGAACGTCAAATTTGGCAACGCGTTATTTTACGGGACCACACGGGATCGTAATGTTCTCCCGTCTCGCCGTTTTGTTAAAGGACGCTGTATGGACTTCTTTGACATTTCATTTCGCTGCTAACCTTCCTTTCAATCACCCCGCCGGATCGGCTTCGCGGCGGACATCTCGCGCAAGTTTGTCCTTTCGCAAACCCAGGAAAACCGGCTGACGCAGCATTCCATCGTCGGTCCATTCGGCAAATTTGATTTGGGCGACAAGCGCGGGCTTCAGCCAGGTCACCTTGCGCATTTCCCTCCGCGTCATGCCGGTTCCAAAACGCGATTTGTGATCCATGGGCAGATTCTCAAATGGACACTGCTGCCGTTTGATTTTGAGAAAGCGTGCATGCAGGGTTTCGAGCAACCGCGCATTGAATCCGGTGCCGACCTTTCCCGCGTACAACAATTTTCTCCGCTGATAGTAGCCGATCAGAACCGCCCCAAAATACTGGCAGCTGCGCTGCGGCGGAGTAAAACCGCCGATGATGAATTCCTGTTCTCCAAGAATCTTACACTTCAACCACGCCCCGCTCCGCCGTCCCGGCTCGTACAACGACCCGGGTTTCTTGGCCACGATCCCTTCCAGTCGCTGTTTGCGCGCAGCTTTCATCAAATCCGCCGGTTCGACTTCAAACGAAGGCGACAATTGCAGTGGATTGCTGGTCCCGTCCAACAACATCTGTAGTCGCTTTCGCCGTTCCTCCAACGGCAGCCCCGTCAATGCGTCACCATCCTGCTGTATGACGTCGAAAATGAAATACACCAATGGCGACCTTGCTTCGTTCAGTTCACGATTTTGCAACAACTGAAACCGCGAGCGTCCCGCGGAATCCAACGCGACGATTTCGCCGTCCAGCACTGCGTTCCGGCATTTGACCATTTTCAGCGCCGCGGCGATCTCCGGGAAGTCATGTGTCATCGATTTGTGCGCCCGGGACCACAATTCCACCTGCCCGCGATTCAGCACCGCCACCGCCCGATAACCATCATATTTAATTTCGCAAAACCAGCGGCCGGTCGGAACCCCGGTTACCCCCAGCGCTTTCATGGGCGAAATGAACTGCGCGGGATTCAACCGCGAATCAGATTTGGAAACAGTGCGCGCCACACCCTGTTGGTATCCCGTCGAGGCGCAGCGGTTCCCCCGGTTTCGTCAAAATTGACCTCTTCGGATGAGCGGACGCTAAGTCGCCGCCCCGGCCGATTCAGCTATAATCCCGACGGCTTTCCAAGGCACTTTTCAGTGTGACCGCGTCGGCGTACAAAACACCGCTGCCACTCGGCAAACCGAAACCAATTCGCGTCACCTTGACTCCCGCTTGCGGCAGCCGCCCGGTGAGATAGTGGCAGGTGGCCTCGCCCTCGACGTCGTTGGACAAAGCGAGAATCAACTCCTTGATTTCGCCGGTGGTGATGCGATTGAACAACGCATCGAGATTCAGATCTTCCGGTGTCACCCCTCGAATCGGCGACAGTTTTCCGTGCAACACGTGATAGCGTCCGCGAAATGCCCCGGAACGTTCGATTGCCGCCAGATCCGTCACGAATTCCACCACGCAGACCTGACCGGTGCTCCGCCGCGCATCGGCGCAGATCGGACATTGTTCCTGTTCGGAAAGATTCCCGCAGGTGGCGCAACGCCGCACCGTCTTGGAGGCCACCTCCAGCGCCGCGACCAGATCGGGCAGACGTTCTGGTTTTTCCACGAGCAAGTGCAGCGCAATTCGCTCCGCGGATCGGTAGCCGATCCCTGGCAGTTGCTTCAGCAACTTCTGCAAATGTTCAAGCGCGGGAGTCATGGGATTTTCGGTTTACTGGCGGAAGGAGCGAAAACTGGAGGAGAATTGGTTCGCAAAAACTGTAGGCGGGTGCCCTCACCCCGCTGGTTTCGACTTTCGCGCCTCGCAAGCGGGGGTGAGGCATCCCGCCTACATCACAATCTTCCGGACCGGGGTCAGCGCCTCCCGGCTACAAAGCGGGCTCCAAAATCGAATCTTCAAAACATTCCAGGCATCTGGAAGCCGGAGGAGATGCGCTGCATTTCGGAATCATTCAATTCCTTGGCTTTTTGCGCAGCTTCCTGAACGGCGTTGAGAATGGTTTCCTCAACGAGTTTTTTATCCTCCTTGAGGAATTCGGGATCCAAGGTCAGCGAAAGGAATTTTCCCGCGCCATTAACCTTGATCTGGATCGCGCCGCCACCGCTGGTGACGTCGATTTCGCGCGTCGCGAGCGATGCCTGCATCGACTCGATCTGCTTTTGCATTTTCTGGGCTTGCTTGAGAAGGGTGCCTACTCCGGCCATGATTTTAAGGGGTTAAGGTTGGGAAAAATTGACGTACACTGGTGAGTACTAATCACGTCTATTTTGTTCAACGCCACCAGAAATTAACCATTCGTGGCGAGGATTTCATCGAACCCGGAACGGTAGTCCGGGTGTTGCGGACGCCAGCCGAGCACGCGCTGAATTTTTTCGCTGGAAATGACCCGATCCGGCATCGGCTCCCCTCCCCGGCGCGCCCCTGCAATTCCGTCAAAGACCGGCATCGCACGACCCAACCGTTTCGTCAGCCAGCGCACCACGTCTTCGCGCCACGCCGGCGCGGTGTCCGCCACATTGAAAATCTGACTCTCAATGCCGTCCGCCGCTGTCAGGCATCCCATCACCGCCGATACGATGTCGTCGCGATGCACCAGGTTCAGGTGGTGTCCGCCGCTCCCGCCCAACGTCGTCGCGCCCGCCCGCAACTGATTCAACAAGTGATGTCGCTCCGGACCATAAACCCCCGCGAGCCTCAAAATAAACCAGCGCCGGCAAACCGCCTCAGGGACAGCCTGCAAAAGCATTTCCGATTCACGGATAATTTTCCCGTTAGGCGTCGCGCCGTCGGCCAACGCGGTTTCATCAACCACCGCTCCGCCACCTTGCGGATAAACCGACGTACTGCTCGTGTAGAGCATCGCGCCGATTGGCGTTTTACCCGACGACGCCCATTTCAAAATGGAAGCCATTCCCGCCAAATACGACTGACGATAACCATCCGGTCCGCCGGCGGAGCTGACGCAATTCACGATAAAATCCGCGCCGCTCTCGAGCTGCGAATGCCAGTCGGAGGACGACAATTCCGCGACCACCACCTTGGTCAGAGACTGCGCACGCAACACCACCGCCTTTTCCGAGTTTCGCGTGAGCGCTTCGACGCTCGCGCCTGCCGCCACGGCCGCGTGCGCGACTGCACTGCCGACGTAGCCACAACCGAAAATAACGAGCCGTTTGCCTTCGAGGGAAATCATGCGAAAACCACTAATGCACACTAATCTTCACTAATGGATCCAAAAAATATTCCTTCATCCGGCCGAGCGCCAAAAATTAGTGTCTCATTAGTGTATACTAGCGGTTAACCTTTCCTCATGACCACGCCCACCGTACTCACAATCCTCGCCGACGAATTTGAAGAAATCGAAGCCTTCGCTTCCGTCGACCTCCTGCGACGCGCGAAGATCGAAGTCACGGTCGCTTCATTAAACGAAAACCGCCACTCGACCGGTCGCAGTGGAATAACGGCGCACGCGGATGTTGCGCTTTCGGCCGTCGATGGAAAATTATTCGACCTCCTTTTCCTGCCCGGCGGTGCCGGTGTGAAGCACCTGCGCGCGGACTCACGCGTGACCGCCGCCGTCATGCGGCACCACGAAGCCGGGAAATGGCTTGCCGCAATCTGCGCCGCGCCGACGGTGCTCAACGATTGCGGACTGCTGCGCGGCAAACGGTACACCGCCCACTTCTCGGTCGCGTCCGAATTAGCCGACATCCGCGCCGGCGAACGCATCGTCACCGACGGAAAAATCATCACTTCGCGGGGCGCGGGCACCGCGGTGGAGTTCGGGTTGCATCTGGTGTCTCTGCTCACCGGCCCCGGCAAAGCCGAGGAAATCGGTAAATCCATTTGCATTTAAGGCTTTGCGTGAAATCTGCATTGCTACGCGCCGCGCTGTGCCGTTGGATCACCCCGGTTCCACCCCGAACCGCCGTTTGTGAGTGCCCGCTCTCTTTTTTACCTCGCCGCCTCCTTGATCGGGAAGCGACGGTGCGAAGCAGTCTCTGATAAAAACCATCGCGGCAAGGAACTTCAGTTTCTCACTCAGTTCTCGTAAAATAACCCCAATCCCGTCGATCTCCCATGAGACTTTTCAAAACTTTTCTTTTCCCCGTTGTGTCGAGTCTTCTCACCGTTGCCGCATCCGCCGCGCTGCCGATATTTTCACCGCAAACCATTGCGTTGCCTCCACTCACGTTGAAAGAAAACGCCAAAGCGAGCCTGCATCCGTTCGAAGGACACGCGCCAGCCGCGTCCGCACCCGTCATCGTCCCGGAGCGACAAATCGTGAGCCTGGACAAATTTATTATCACCCCACGTGGCGGCATCGATTATAAGCTACTGATAAAGCATCCCGATCCGGACGTGGACTACAAGTTGATCGTTAAACAGGTGGGCGCGCAGGACGGAAAATGAGAGCTTCACCAAAAAGCCAAACTCGGTCATTGCGTGATCACCGTCTCGGGTTGAATACGCTCGAATCGTTTTTATTGCGACCGCTACACTTTTGGTGGGGCGCTTTATCCCCAACGCGCCGCACCCGCGCTTCACGGTTACAATTTTCAAAAAATACTAGGCTATCCGACGGCGGGTTAAGGATAACCCGCCCTATCGATTTGAACCTGATCGGTAACTGGAGCCACAGCGACCCCGCCGCGGTCTTTCGGAAAACCGCAGCGGGGTCGCTGCGGCTCCAGAGTTCGGATTAACGTAAAGGCGCAGTTCAATTGAATCACGAACGACGCGGATCTCTTTCCCAGTTGATCATCCGTGCCCATCCGTAAAATCCGTGCTTTCTGTCGCAGGATTTAGGATCAACAGAATGATTTTGGATTCGGTCTTTCTTCGCTTCGCATGACATGTGCGGCATAGCTGGAATTATTTCCCCGCAGCTTGATCGCTCCGTGCGTGAAGACGCCGTGGCGCGCATGGTGCGCCGCCAGCAACACCGCGGGCCGGACGATCGTGGATTCCATTCTGACGGTGCGGCCACACTCGGCATGTGCCGGCTGGCCATCATCGATCCGGCCAACGGTCACCAGCCGATGCTCAGTCCTGACGGACGGTTCACGCTGGTTTTTAACGGGGCAATCTACAACTACCACGAACTCCGCGGCGGACTCGCCGAACGCGGCTGGAAGTTCCAGACGAATTGCGACACCGAAGTCCTGCTCGCCGCCTATGCTCTCGATGGCGAAAAATGCCTTCCGCGATTGCGCGGGATGTTTGCCTTTGCTGTCTGGGACGCGCGTGAAACCATTCTTTTCGTCGCGCGCGATGCACTCGGCATCAAGCCGCTTTATTATGCCCGATTGCCCGCGTCGGGCATCGCGTTTGCCTCGGAGGTCAACGCGCTGATTGCGAGCGGACAAGCCTCCCGCGAAATCGATCCCGCGTCTGTGGGCGAATATCTTGCCTGGTTTGGCGTGCCCGCACCGCGAACCATCTATAGCGGCATCGCCAATCTCCCGCCGGGCCACTCCCTCCGCGTCGATGCGCTCGGACGCGTCAATACGAAACCGTGGTGGCGGTTGCCTCTGCCCGCCGCAACGGGTCACGTCGCAAGCAACTATCACGACTTCGTACGCGGACTGCGGCACCAACTTGAAGACTCCATTCGCGCCCATCGCGTCGCCGACGTTCCGGTGGGCGCATTTCTTTCCGGTGGCATGGACTCAACCGCTGTCGTCGGCCTCATGGCGAAAAGTGGCGCGAGGAGGTTAAAAACATTTTCCCTTGTTTTCGGTGAAAGCGCCTTCTCCGAGCAAGCGAGTGCGCGATTGGCCGCCCAGACCTTTGGCACTGAGCATCATGAAGAGCTCGTCACCGGCGCTCGCGTCGCGACGGACCTTCCGCGCATTCTCGCCAGTTTCGACCAACCGACGGGGGACGGCGTCAACACGTGGTACGCCAGCCAGACCGCGCGACAAGGCGGCGTGACGGTCGCCCTGTCCGGCCTCGGGGGCGACGAGCTCTTCGGCGGTTATCCGTCGTTCCATCAATTGCCGCGCTTGCAGCGAATGCTTCCTTTTTGGCGGACCCTGCCGACGGGCCTGCGCAACGTTATCGTCGGTCGTCTACAAGCCCGCTCCACCGTACGTTCCCGCAAGCTCGCCGATTTCCTCACGCACGCCCGCGATCTCCACGAACTCGCCTCGCTCCAACGTCGCGTGCTGCCGGAGACGACGCGGCTGTCGCTGCTATCTCCCGATGCGCGCAGGCAGGCGGAGCGCCTCGGCCCGCATCATCCAATGCTGGAGGATTTCGCCGCCGAGCTCATCGGCGCGAGCCCGTTTCAAATCATCAGTGCGTGGGAATTGCGTACGTACATGACGGACGTGTTGCTCCGCGATAGCGACGTGATGAGCATGGCGCATTCGCTGGAACTGCGCGTGCCGTTTGTGGACCGGGTATTGCTGGAGTGGCTCTGGCCGCAGCGCGATTATTTCAAATTCAATTCACGTTTCACCAAGCGCGCTCTCGCTGACGCGACTGCCGATCTGGTGCCGGCGGCCATCCGCCATCGCCGCAAGCAAGGTTTCACGCTGCCCTTTGCGCAATGGATGAAAGCGGAATTGCGACCGTTTTTAGGGGAGATTTTTTCAGCATCCTCGCTCGCCGCCTGTCCGTGGTTGGACGCCGCGACCGCCCTGCAATCGTGGGAACGATTTAAAACGACGGGGGACACACGCTCATGGTCACGCGTCTGGACGCTCGCGATGCTGATCGCGTTCGCGAACCGGAAGGGAGTTTACGACTAAGGTAGGGCGCTTTATCCCTAAAGCGCCGTTCAGGATTCACGACAACGATAGCTATGTGCTAATACTCCAAAACGGCGGGTTAGGGATAACCCGCCCTACATGCCGATTTTTGTCATTTGAGAATCTTGCTTTTATCCCCGGAATTGTTTCGAGCCGATGGCGGCATCGCGCGGATCATGCGGGTTTATTTGAAAGCGCTTTGCGAAATTTGCGGAGCGGATGGGCACGTTGATTCGTTGGTGTTGAACGATTCGCCCGGAGGCGATCGGCGGCTGGAACGTTATTCCAATCAACGCCTGAATCGACATGTCTCGTGCGTAGGCCGCAAGCTTCGCTTCCTCACCCAAGCCATCAAGCTCGGCCGCCAATCGGATATTTTGATTTGCGGCCACCTGCATCATCTCCCGATTGCCCGGCTGGCTCAATTTTTCAATCCACGCCTACGCTACTTCCTCGTCGCACACGGCATTGAAGTCTGGCGACCTTACAATGCGCTTGAACGGCGCGCGCTGCTCAGAGCTCACCGGATTCTCTGCGTGAGCGAATTCACCCGGCGACAGATGCTGCGCTTTCTCCCGACTTTACCGGTGACAAAAATCGTCGTCGTACCGAACGCGCTCGATCCGTATTTCGCCCGCAATTCAAATCCAGCGTTCGCCGGTTCGCTTTTTGCCGTGCCCCGGATCCTGACCGTTTCCCGTCTCACGCGGGCCGACAATTACAAGGGTGTCGATACCCTCATCGAAGCCATGCCGCGAGTCCGGCGGGAATATCCCATCGCACGACTCCGGGTGGTTGGCCAAGGCGACGATCTTCCGCGACTTCAAACTCTCGCCGCCACCCTGGGCATGAGTGAGGCAGTGGATTTTACCGGCCAGGTCGACGATGAAACACTGCGGGCCGAATATGAAACGTGCGATCTCTTCGCCTTGCCGAGTCGGAAGGAAGGTTTCGGGCTCGTTTATCTCGAAGCGATGGCCAGCGGCAAAGCCTGCATCGGCGCCCGCGCTGGCGGTGCGCCCGAGGTGATCGACCCCACCGTCGGGCAGCTCGTCGACTATGGCAACATTCCCAATCTTGCCACCGCCATCGTCGAACTCACGCGCCATCCCCGCGATTCGGAGATTGTGCGCCAGCATGCCGCCGCTTTTGCTTTCCCCGTGTTCCAACAGCGTCTCGCCGCCGCCCTCAACTGACCGATGCCTACCGACGAAATTCCGGAACTCGTCCTCGAAGCCGGTCGCGCGAACCGCCACTACTGGGGCGACCTCTGGCGCTATCGCGAATTGCTCGGGTTCCTCGCGCTGCGCGACATCAAGGTGCGCTACAAGCAGACCACGCTCGGAATCCTTTGGGCGCTGATCCAGCCCGCCGTCACCCTCGCCGTTTTCACTTTTGTTTTTGGCAAGCTGGCTTCTCTTCCCTCCGGCAACGCACCTTATCCGCTGCTCGTGTTGGCGGGGTTGTTGCCGTGGCAATTGTTCTCCGCGGCATTTTCCAACGCGAGCGGAAGCCTCGTGGCCAATACTCACCTCATTTCGAAAATCTATTTTCCACGCTTGATCGTGCCGCTTTCATCGATCGCCGTCGCGCTGATCGATTTCGTCGTGGTACTTGTTCTCCTCGTAATTCTCTGCGCTTGGTGGCGTTTTGTGCCTGACTGGCGGATCATTTTTCTTCCCTTGTTTATTTTCCTCGCGTTGCTGACCGGTCTCGGCACCGGACTCTGGCTTACAGCGCTTACCGTGAAGTATCGCGATTTTCGTTTCGTCGTCCCGTTCCTTTTGCAAGTCGGCCTGTTTCTTTCGCCCGTGGGCTTCAGCTCGACCAATCTGCCCAATTGGCGGCTGCTCTATTCACTCAACCCGATGGCTGGCGTCATCGACGGATTTCGTTGGTGTCTGCTTCACGGCGAACCCACCCTCAACCCCGCCAACCTCGCCATCTCCATCGGCATGATGTTCGTGCTGCTTTTCTCCGGTCTGTGGTATTTCCGCCAAACCGAACGCACGTTCGCTGACCTGATCTGAACCACATGGGCCAACCAGTCATCTCCGTCGCCAGCCTCGGCAAACGCTACCACCTCTCGCACCAAAAGCAGCAGGGTACTCTGCGGGATTCACTGATGGATGGGACGCGCGGTTTTTTCAAAAAAATTTCCGGTCGCAGCGAGAGCATTAATTCGGGCATGGAGGAGTTCTGGGCGCTCCGGGATGTATCGTTCGAAATCAACCAGGGCGATGTGGTGGGAATTATCGGGCGCAATGGCGCGGGTAAATCGACCCTGTTAAAGGTTCTTTCCCGTATCACCGAGCCAACGGCAGGCCGCGCCACCATTCGTGGACGGATCGCCAGTTTGCTGGAGGTGGGGACCGGGTTCCATCCGGAATTATCCGGCCGGGAAAATATTTTTCTCAACGGTGCCATCCTCGGCATGTCCCGTGTCGAGATTCAACGGAAATTCGACGAGATCGTTGCCTTCGCGGAGGTGGAGCGCTTTCTGGACACGCAGGTAAAACATTATTCGAGCGGCATGTACGTGCGTCTCGCCTTCGCCGTGGCGGCGCACCTCGAGCCGGAAATCCTCATCCTCGATGAAGTACTCGCGGTCGGGGATGCTGACTTCCAGCGCAAATGTCTGCGAAAAATGAATGACGTCACCAAGAAGGAGGGCCGCACGATACTTTTCGTCAGCCATCAATTGACGTCCATCCAGCAACTGTGCAACCGGGTGATCCTGCTCAAGAAAGGCCGGATTACCCACGACACCGATACAGTGGCGGGACTGGCCGCTTATCAGGCGCAATCATCGGCCTTCGTCGACGCGCAACCCGCCGTGAACCTCGGACCTGAACTGACGCTGGAGTCCTTCGAATTTTCACCGCTGCCCGTTCGCGTTTTCGCCGACTTGAATTTCGTCCTGCAATTGTCCGCGCAAACCGATTGCCGGATTCACGACCTGTGCCTGTTGCTCTACAATGAACTCGGCCAGCGGGTGGCAATCGCGGATCTGCGCCAGGCGGCGCAATCCTACGCGTTGGGGGCAGGCCAGACGCTTTCATTGCACGGCTTGCTCCAGCGGATTTCCCTCGTCCCGGGGAATTACTCGGTCGGTTTTTATCTCCGGACCAATACGCACATGAACGATCATCATGGACTCAGGTCCATCACGGTGCATGCCGCCGAAAATAATCAGCTCATGAGTTACGCCGCCGAACACCTGGGCAGCGTGGCGCTTGAGCCAAAGTTCGAGGTCACGGTGCAAAACGGCGGGGAAATTATCACCCCAATCAAACACCCCGAATCCACCGCGTGAAAAGCTGGTTCCGTCATCTCCTGCCCTACGGATTGGTTCGGGCTTCGCAAATCAACAGCGAACTCGTTCGCATCGGGCTGCCGGCCAGAGAGGCCCGGCATTTGGCCATGGCTCCAGCAACCGCGGTCCGCCTTGACCGGCTGAATTTCGATCTTCTGCCCGCCGGCGCTTTGCACCGTCTCGACTGTGTGATCGACGTGGGTGCCAATGTTGGCGATTGGACCGCGGATCTGCTTTCATTGTGTCAGCCACCCAGAATCATCTGCGTGGAACCCGATCCCGCGTTGGCGTCCAAATTACGCCGGCGTTTTCACCGCCAGCCAGGCGTCGTAATCGAACAGGTGGCGATGGGCGATGCAGCCCGGACCGCGGAATTCAAGATCATGGAAAATCCGGTGTTAAATTCCTTCCGTGAACCTGCCGCCAGCATGGCCGAAATTTATCCCGAACCATTTCAGGTCAAGCAGACGATTCAAGTGGAGGTAAAACCCCTTGATGCCATCGCGCCGTCCGCCGGCCGAATCAGCATTCTCAAGATTGATGCCCAGGGCTTTGAGCGCGAGGTTCTCGCCGGAGCGAGGGAAACCCTGCAACGAACGGACTACATCATCATGGAGGTCAACTTCCAGCCGCACTATGACGGCGAAGCCGGATTTTTCGAACTGGACACCATCATGCAAAAACACGGGTTTTGCATTGGCAACTACTCCGCGCCCAAAGGGGGACGCCGCCAGGCGCTTTTCGCCGATGTGCTTTATTTGCGCAAGGACAGCTAGGCGTTACGCGAGGGCCTTTCTCCCGTCTCAATCAATTCCGATCCGATGTTTTCCCGCATAATGGCCCGGTTGCGACGCGATGCTTTCGCGCGTCCGGCCTTGCAACGGTGGGTCGATTTATTCCGCCAATGGCCGTGGATCTATCCTCGCGGCATCGAACCTTCAGCACAGGATTGGATCAAATGTTCTCAACGCCGCCTTGGATGGTACGTCGGACTTCGCAGCGACTGGCATGAGGCAGTTCATCCCGGCGGCGTGTCAGTTCACGATCATCCCGAGGGATTGTCCGACACGGCCCAGACCTTTTTCGGCCAGGTCGCATCGAGGCGCTATCCGGAAACATCGGTGTGCTTTTTCAGCGGTGCGCATTTGATTTCAAACGAAGGCTTGATCCTGACGCGTGACAATCGGGTGCTCGCGGAATATTATCACCAGTTCGGGGTGCAGTCCCTGCCCAAGGCAATTCGTTCACGACCCTTCGGATTCGCCAGTGCCACGGTGCAGCGGATCAATGAAGCGGTCGGATTGCTCGCCGCTCCACAAGGGTGGAATTATTATCACTGGCTGTTCGATGTACTGCCGCGACTTCATCTCCTGGAACGCTGGCGAGGCGTGATCGAGAAATATGCCGTGCCAGACAATTTGAGCGCGGTACAACTGGAGTCGCTGCGACTGCTTGGACTGGAACCAGCACGGTTGCTTTTTCTGTCCCCAAAAAAGCGCCTGCGTTGCCAGAATCTCTACGCGCCCTCGCTGCCCGGCAGCGAGGGTTGTTCCCCGCCTTGGGTGCTGCCATTCCTACGGGAAAAATTCCATCCAGGCGCGGCGACCACGCCTGGCCTTGGTTCCCTCATCTACATTGTGCGTGGCGCTTCCGCGCAGCGTCCGGTACTCAATGAAGGCGAGGTGATCGCGCGCCTTGAACGCCGCGGCTTTCGCGCGGTTGCACCCGAAACGCTGAGCTTCGTCCAGCAAGTCGCTCTTTTTCGCGACGCGCGTGTTGTCGTCGCCGGCCACGGTGCCGGCCTGGCCAATCTGGCCTTCGCGACAAACATCGGCATCCTGGAACTTTTCTCCGCTGACTATGCGAGGACCGATTGCTATTTCACCCTGGCAAGACAGGCAGGCTTTTTCTATGATTGCTGGCTCGATGTCCGCACTTCCGGACCTGACAAACCGTGGGGCGCCATCACGGTGGATCTGGATGCAATTGAGCGAAAAATTGAGAGCCTTCAACGCGCTGTCGCTGGATGAGGACCGCCCGCATTGATTCGGTCGACGTCGCCCGCGGGTTGGCCGCATTGAGCGTGGCGGTCTATCACCATGGTTTTGGCCACGTCATGGTCCAGGCGACCGGATGCAATTATTTTGAACTGATTGCGTGGCCGGGGGCAAATCTCGCGGTTCCGTTATTTTTCGTCATCAGCGGATTCTGCATTCATCTCGGCACGTTGACCCGTCCGGTCGCATCCGGTTTCATTGTCCGGTTTTATTGCCAGCGCTTCGTCCGCATTTACCCAGCGTGGCTGGTGGCCGTCATGGTGTCCATGATCGTCCTTTGGCTGGGCGGCCAGCGCATCCCGCCAGGACTGATTTTTAGTCACCTGACCCTCACCAATGGTTTTTTTAATGATTACCACTTAAACGCGGCGCTGTGGTCCGTCTCGGTTGAAAGCTTCCTCTATTTGATCTATCCCCTTTGGCTTCTTTTCCGACGCCGGGCGGGCTTGAGTTCTGCCGTGCTCTTGGCCATCGCGGTCAGCGCCGTGAGCAGCACCGTGACCGCCTGGCTGCAACCGGTACCCACGGGGCCGTCCATGTGGTTTTTTCTGAACGTCTGGTGTGGCTGGGTGGCGGGTGCCGTGCTCGCTGAAATCTGGATGTCACCCCGGAAAAAAAAGTTGCGCCATCCGACGTGGTGGATCGGAGCGCTCTGCCTCGGAGTCATCCATCTCACCCTGATCTTGCACGATTCGTATGCCGGCCAGTGGACTTATGCGCGCCTCCCCATTACAATCTGCCTCTGCGTCTGTCCGCTGGCCATGCTTCTACTCGCAGGCGAAAAACTCGCGAATGGGAAACCGGGCCGCGCCACCCTATTCGTCTGGCAACAGCTGGCCACCGTCGGGATGTTCAGTTATTCGCTCTATCTCCTGCACATTCCGCTGCAATCGCTGCGCTTGATCCTCAGGCCGGCCATGTCCGACGCGAAACCGATCCAGCTCCTGATCTTCGTATCCTGGTTCGGCTTGGTCCTCGGTGTCTCGTGGCTTTGTTACCGCTGGGTTGAAGTGCCTTCGTCCCGTTACGGCAAAAAATTGATTGCACGGTTTTTCCCTCCCACCCCGACGCCGGCCGTGGCCAGCCCGGAACTGGAAACGACCACCTTTGAAAATCCTTTCCCTTCCTGCAGTGACCACCGTTGAATCGCCGGCAAGCCGTGCCGTGCTAACGCTTGCCCTCGGTCCGCCGGTCTACTGGAACATGGCGGTCAATCTCGCGCGCTCAATCCGACGCTGGCATAGTGTGGCGGATTTGCCCGTTTATATTGCCACCGACAGCACGCTATCCGTACCACCCGACCTGACGGGTGTTCACGTGATAAAATTGCGGCCCAACGAACTGGGAGTGGGGTTTGAAACCAAGCTTCATCTCGACCGGCTGGCCCCGGCTCCGCGGACGCTTTTCATCGATTCGGATTGCCTCGTCTACGAATCACTGGACCTCACCTTCGACCTGCTCAAGGGAAGACCGGTCGCAACCATTGGTGGAACGATCGACAAAGGCGAATGGTTCGGTGACGTTGCCCTGCTCTGCCAACGGCTGGGCGTGCCGGCGATTCCCGTGTTCAATGGCGGCATTTATTATATCGAACGCGGCGAGACGGCCACGCGACTTTACAACCGCGCGCGGGAAATGGCGCCTCATTACGACGAGATGGGCTTGGTCCGTCTTCGCGGACAACCGAACGAAGAGTTGCTCATGGCGTCGGCCATGGCGCAGCACGGACTGAGTGCCTTGAAGGATGACGGCACCATCACTTCCGATCCCCAATCGTGCCCCGGCCCCATGAGCAGCAATATTCTTTCGGGCCGCAGAACCCTGCTCAATCCCGCGCCGCCTTCACCGCTGCACTGTGCGCGTTATCCATTTGAAAACGTTTCGCCGGCGATCGTCCATTTTCTCGACGATCATACGCACCGCACGCCGTATCGCACCGATGTGGCCCGCCTCAAAATGGCCGCGCTAAAAATCCCCGACTGGCTGGGCAACCTCATCGCACGCGTGACGGTGGAGTGGCCGGGCCGGAGCCAAATCCTCGCCAAAAAAATTTTTCGCCCGCTTTATCACCGGATCTTCGGCATGCGCAACATTCCCCGATCGGAACGCCTCCCATGAAAAACGTCCCCTGCTCGTCCGAATATTTTTCATCGGATCTCTTCGCTCAAGATTACTCTCTGGGGAATGTCGGGAAGAAACGATGAGTACGTTACCAGCCACCACTGCGGTTTCAGGAGACCCGATCGATGTTTCGGTGATCATCCCAACTTACAATAGGTTGTGGTGTCTGCCCCGGGCGGTTGCTTCCTGCCGCGGCACAAAGTGCGCCACCCAAATCATCGTCTGTGACGACGGCAGCACCGACGGCACGTGGGAATGGCTCCAAACACAGCCGGATTTGGTCGCGGTAAAACAAAACAACCAGGGACAAACTTGGGCGATCAACCGGGCGACCCGCGATGCCACCGGCCGATATGTGCGCTTTCTTGATTCTGACGACTATCTTCTGCCCGGAATCATCGATCGGCAATTCGCCGCCGCCGAATCAAGCGGCGCCGATGTGACGTACAGCCGGGTCGATATTCGGGAGGAGGAAACCGGCGCCGTCGAACAGTATCCCGATCCGCCCCTGTGGGAGGATTTCACCGCCGTGATGCTGGGCGAAGGCTATGGTTCGCATTTTCTTGGCATGATGTTTCGACGTTCTTTCGTGGAGGATATTCCCCGGCGGCCTGAATTCGCCCTCCGCGAAGACCGGGCGTTTCTCCTCGAAGTCGCGCTAAAGAATCCGAAGCTCGCTGCCGTCGAAGGGTGTGCGGGTTACTGGACACGCCACGGACGGCAAATGCACACCGGCTATCAGGGGCTTCAAACCACGGTGGCAGCGTGTCAGATGTGGAAACTCTATGAGCGAGCCCTCACGCAATTGGAAGCCAGGGGAGAACTCACTCCCCGGCGCGCCCGCGCCGCGAGCCAGGTTCTTTGGCGCGCCAGCCATGCCATCGCCCGCTCTCACCTGACCGATGCGCTCGCCCTCGTCGCAAGAATCAGGCAGATTGATCCGCAGTTCATTCCTACCGGTGAATCACCGACGGTGAGACGGCTTTATGCCCTGTTGGGCTTTGCCGGGACCCAATACCTTTTCCGCGTCCGTCGCTGGTTTTTTCGCCAGATCCGGTAAAGCAGGCTTTCATCCATGTTAAAATCCTTCCTAAAAAAATCCCGCGATCTTCAAAGGATCAATGATCGGCTGAAGATTTTCCTGAAGAAACGACAGAGAGGGGATCAAATCGAATCCTATCTCAGTTCTCACGCTGAAAGAAAGCTGCACCTCGGTTGCGGCACCAATTTCCTCGAAGGCTGGTTCAATACTGATCAATCCAGACACGACCCCGAGCTGGCCTATTTGGATGTCACCGAGACTTTCCCGCTGCCGGACCAATCCTTCGACTACATTTTGGCGGAGCACATCATCGAACACATCAGCCGGCTTGATGCCGAAAGGATGATCGCCGAATGTTTTCGAATTCTCCGCCCGAACGGGGTGCTGCGCATCGGCACCCCGGACCTCGAGCGGTATTTGTCGCTTTACCGTGATCCGCCCTCTGAAATCGGACAGGACTGCATCCGGGATATTTTTGATTCATGGATTTTCCCCGGCTTCCACAAAGCCCGCCAGTATGCCCCGGCGTCCGGCGACTACAGTCCCATCTTTGTCGTCAACGACATCTTCATGAACTACGAGCATCGTTTTCTCTACGACTACGCCCTCCTGCGGAAAATGACCTTGGCGGCGGGATTTGGTGCATGCACTCGCAACGAGGCCGGTTCGAGTATTCACGCGCCGCTCAACCGCGTGGAAACCCACGTTGATCGGGTTAACACCCACCTGACCGTGACAATTGAGGCAGTGAAGACGCCGGCCTCACGATAAATCGAACCCCTCATGAGTCTGCCCGGAAACGCCAAACATTTGTTCAACCGTCTGGCCCGACCATTCAACGTAAAGCTCGAATCGCTAACTGCGGAAAAAGCTGAATCGACGCGTCTGGCCGGACTTGAATCCGAAGGGCATTTTTCCAAGGCGGTTTTTCCCCTCCTGCCCCAATTTGAACGCTGCGATCCCGTGGCGATTTTCAAGGCAGTCGCCAGTTCAGCGGATAAGCTTGCGCGGTTTGCCCCAGCTGCGGCGGAGGACGGCGGGTTTTCGCTGGACAATCATTACTACACGACCCCCGACGCCGAGGTGCTCTACGCCATGGTCCAAATCCATCGCCCACGTCTCGTGGTGGAAATTGGATCGGGCAACAGCACGCTGCTTTTTCGCCAAGCCATTACTGACGCCGGAATAGCCACCCAGGTTGTCTCCATCGATCCCGAGCCGCGGCGAAATGTGGCGCAACACGCCGACCTGTCCGTTCGCGAACGGGTCGAAGGAGCCGGTGCACTCAGCTGGTTCGCCCAACTGCGGGCCAACGACATCCTCTTCATCGACTCCAGTCATGAAATCAAGACCGGCAACGACGTGCTATTTCTCCTTTTGAAGGTAATCCCAACCCTCGCGCCAGGCGTGATCGTGCACAT
This sequence comes from Lacunisphaera sp., assembly GCA_036499685.1. Taxonomy (GTDB): domain Bacteria; phylum Verrucomicrobiota; class Verrucomicrobiia; order Opitutales; family Opitutaceae; genus Lacunisphaera. The sequence continues at coordinate 37,336 of DASYDH010000022.1, forward strand.
CCATGATATTTTTCTCCCCTACGAATATCCCCGTGACTGGGTGATCAAACAGCGCTGGAACTGGACCGAGCAATATCTTGTGCAGGCGTTGCTGCAGGATTCCGACCGGTTCGATGTGCTTTGGGCTGGTCACTACCTTCAGCGCAGCCGGCCTGATTTTATTTCCCATTTCAAATCATGGCGCTCCTGGGACGCCCGCAGCCTCTGGTTGCAACGGCTGGCCGGGGCTAAATCGTCATGACTGCTCCGGTCAATTTCCCGGCGGGCCATTTGCCGCCCTTGAATTTGTTTTATGGCGAACCTGATTTTGATCGCTGGCTGCCTTTCGATCGCTTTCCGCGGGCGGCCATCCGGCGTTTGCTGCGCGGTGCTCTGCGACCGGGCGGACAGATGCGGGTTTTCCTCAATCTTTGCGCCGGACTGGATGAGATTGGCCAGTCCTATCGGGTCAATGACTATCGGTTTGCCCGGTGCCATCCTGACGAACTGTGCTGCGTCCTCGGCAAGCGCCACGTCCTTGACTCACATCCCTGGGCCAACCCGCTGCTACTCGGACCCTGCATTCATGATCATCCGGTGACCGACCCCGATCTCTTTCGCCGCCGGCGGGTACGACGAATTCTCGTGCCCGGGGAATGGATGAGAAAAATGTGCGAGCCTTACTGGGGAAACCGCGTCCACGCCTGGCCCGTCGGTCTCGACACCCAACACTGGGCTCCGTCGCCACAATCCAAAACGCTGGATTTCATCCTCTATAATAAGATTCGCTGGGACCACGCCGCCCGTGAGACCATATTGCTCACCCCGATCCGTGCGGAGTTGGACCGGTTGAAGCTTTCCTATGTCGAGATCAAGTATGGCTCGTATGCTCCCGGGGATTTTAAAAATCTGCTCGGTTCAGCCCATGCCATGCTGTTTGTCTGCGAACACGAAACTCAAGGCCTCGCCTGTCAGGAGGCGCTTTCTTCCGGTGTGCCCGTGCTGGCGTGGGATCATGGCGGGGAATGGCTCGATCCGGAATTTCACCCTCATCGCGTTCATTACGCGCCGGTCAGCTCCGTACCGTACTGGGATGAACGTTGCGGAGTTCGCTTCGCCAGCGCGGTGGAATTTCCGGCCGCACTCGATGATTTTATCGGGCGACAGAAGACCGGACATTTTAACCCCCGTCAGTACATCATCGAGAATCTTGGGCTCGGAATTTGCGCCGCTAAATTTGTCGAACACGCCCGGATCGCACTGACCCTCGATGATGCGACCGACCAGCCGGCATTTCCCGCCAAGCCATGAGCAAGGCTAAAATCCTGATCCTCTCCTCCTCGAATCTCTGCCGCAATCCCCGCGTGGTGAAGGAAGCGATGACGTTGGGCGGCGCCGGCTACGACGTGACCGTCCTGACCATCTCCTCGCAGCCCCGGTTTGAACTGCTGGATCTGGACCTCATGCGAAACCAGTCCTTCACGCGGCTCACGGTGGGGCGTCCAAAAGCCGACTGGCGTTCGCGCTTTGCCAGCGGCATACAGCGCGCCGCCACGTGGAGCGCACGCCGGATGATCCGTTACCTGCGAATCGAAAGTGCCCAGGCGCTGGGCGCAGCGGGAACGTTATTGCGCCGGGCACGAACAATTCCCGCCGACTTGACCATCGTACACACGGAAATTCCGATTTGGGCCGCACAACAGCTGATCAAGGACGGACGACGTGTCGCCGTAGACATCGAGGACTGGTACTCGGAGGATTTGATGTTTCGGGATCGCCGGTCACGCCCGCTCCGGTTGTTGCGACGCGCGGAAAACTTCGCCCTGCATAATGCCGCCTACGCCTCCACCACTTCCCGGAGCATGGCGGAGGGCCTGGCCCGTGCGTTGGGCTGCCCGGCACCATTGGTTCTCCGCAACGTCTTCCCGCTGCAATCTGTTTCCCGGATCGATCGGCCAGTGGGAAATCTGCCGCTCAAATTCATCTGGTTTTCCCAGACGATCGGCCCCGGGCGCGGCTTGGAACTTTTTTTGGTTGCATGGAGCCGCACTAAAAATCCCAGCACACTCCACTTACTCGGCGATGAACGCCCGGGGTATTGCGACCAGCTCCGTGATTTGCTGCCCGCACACCGGCGCGGGGACTTGCACGTTTTGCCGTTGGTTCCCCCGGATGCCCTGCCGGGCGTGCTAGCCAATCACGACCTTGGCCTGGCCATCGAAGTGAAATGGCCGTTGAATCGCGACCTGACGATCAGCAATAAAATTTTTCAATACATGAACGCCGGATTGGCGGTAATCGCGACCGACACCGCGGGGCAGGTCGAAGTGATGAATGCCGCGCCCCAGTGCGGGCTGTTGATCAAAGCCGGGGAAACCACCCGCCTCACCGCCGAATTGGATGCACTATTGGCCGACCGTGTCCGTTTGCGCTCCATGCAGGAAGCCGCCAGGCGTTCGGCCGAACAGAAATTCAGTTGGGAACATGAGGCACCCCATCTCCTCATTGCGGTGCAGAACGTTTTACAACCCGTATGAACCTCGTTTCCTTCAAGGTTTTTTTGCGCCGCACTGCCGTGGTATTCAGCCGATCAGTCATGACGATGTTCAGCCGGACGTACGATATCTCGCGCAGTCCGGTCGTGATTCTTGCCCCTCACCAGGACGATGAAACCCTCGCCTGTGGCTCGTTTATCGCGCGGAAGCGTCATGAAGGACACGAAGTTCACATAGTCTTTCTTACCGACGGCGGGGCCTCCCATCCGGGAAATTCGTCGTTGCCGCCTCATGAATTGATTGCCTTGCGTCGTCGTGAAGCGATGGCCGCCCTGGAGGTACTGGTAGTCGATCCCGCCTGTGTTCATTTTTGTGATGAACCTGACGGAACGCTTAACGCTCTTTCTCGAGCGAGCCGTCATGCCTTGACTGCGCGTCTGGCTTGTTTGTTCGGCGAAATCCAACCTGGCCGATTATTTGTCCCCTGCAGTCCCGACGGAAGTTCCGAACACGATCCCGTGCTCGGATTTGCCCAGGAAGCGCTGACCATGGCGGGCATTCAGTCTGAAATCTGGCAATACCCGGTCTGGTGCTGGTGGAATCCGGTTTTATTAATGACCAATATCTTTAAACGGGGTGAAATCCACCGCTTGAAAGGGGAAGATTACCACGCTCTCAAGCAAAAGGCGTTGAGCTGTTACCGTTCCCAGGTTGAACCCATTTCACCCACGGGATTCCCGCCGCTGCCGGCCGAGCTGAAGGAATTTTGCCTGCGGGATCCCGAGTATTTTTTTGTCACCAAGGCAAAATATCCGGTGACGAATACCAGCGTGAACTAAACAATGAAAGTTTTCGTCCGATCCAACTTCGTTTGCGGAAAAATGGGGCGTTCCATGGCTTCGTTTCCCATCGGCCCGTGAACCGTCGTGTCCTCATAATCAGTCCGCATTTCCCTCCGGTCAATGCACCGGATATGCAACGCGTGCGGATGAGTCTGCCTTATTTCTCCGGTGACGGATGGGACGCTACAGTGCTGACCGTCTCAGACCCGACTCCATCTGCTCCCCTTGAGCCGGAATTACTCGCCACGCTTCACGCCTCGGCGGAAATTAAACGCGCCTTTTGTTTCTCCCGGCGTTGGACGCGGTTGCTCGGGGTAAACAATGTCGCGCTCCGCTCGCTGCCTTTTCTATTGCTGGCGGGTTGCCGCCTGCTCGCGGGGCGACGATATGACGTCGTTTATTTCTCCACCACCATGTTCATCACGTTCCCACTCGGGCGCGTGTGGAAATTCCTTTACGGCGTTCCCTACCTTATCGACCTGCAGGATCCGTGGGTCACCGATTACTACGAAAGACCCGGTGCTCCGCGTCCGCCGGGCGGATGGAAATACCGCGTCTCCCAAGGGCTTGCCCGAACGCTTGAGGGTTGGACCATGCGTCGCGTCTCCCATCTCATCACCGTGTCTTCCGCCTACATCGATGCGTTGCGCCAGCGTCATCCGTTCCTCAACGAAACACCGTTCACCGAATTACCCTTCGGTTCGCCCGACCTCGACCTTGCGTACGCCGCAAATAAGCTCGCCACTCGCCAGTCTTTGCTGCCGGCCGGCGGCATCCGCCTGGTGTTTGCGGGAGCCCTCGGGCCGGGCATGCTTCCATCAGTTGAAACTCTTTTTGCCGGAATCGCCGCAGCGAAAAAAAATGGATTGAATGTGTCAGCGCATTTCTTTGGCACCAGTTATTCGCCGCAGTCCGAAAGCCACCCGGTCACCCTTGATCTGGCCGCGAAATATGGATTGCAGGATTGTGTTCGTGAGCAACCCAGCCGTCTCCGTTACTTTGACGCCCTGCAGGTGACGCTCGAAGCTGACGCCAATCTACTCTTCGGTTCGAACGACCTTGCCTTCAATCCTTCGAAAATAACCACGGTGCTGGCCGCCCGGAAACCCATCCTCGCCCTCGTGCCTGAAGGGAGCGCCATGGCCCGGCGGCTGTCCGATCTCAACCAGTCCAGCGTGCTCATTCCGTCCCGTGGTCCTGACAAAAATTGCATTCGGACAGTGGCGGCCAAATTGGAAGCATTGATTAAATTCCCATCCAATAATACGGATTCGCCGTTGGCGGATCGTTACACCGCCCGCATGATCGCCAGCCAGCAGACAAAAATATTCGAGCGGGTTTCCGTTGAGCATGGTCACCGGAATGAGGTGGCCCAACCCAATGTCTGACCTCCGCCACGAAGATTCGGCGCCACAGCTGCAATATGCCCTGCTCGGCGGCGACAACGCGCGACGCGGGGAAAAGCTATTCAACACCGGACTTGCCTTGCTCGCGGTGGCGTTGATTTACCTTGGCTACAACGCGCAGGTCTCCGCCACGCTTCACCTCTATCAGGGGCTGATTATTTTCACGCTGTCGTTTATTCCCGGGTTGCTCTGGGCCAAATCGGGCGGCTCCCGCTTCCCGGTTTTCGAGGCAATCATGCTCCTGTGCGCCAACGCGTATGCCATCCCCCTGCTGCAAGGGCAGGAACAATTGCTGCAATATGCGCCGGAGGTGATCAGCACGGCAGGTTGGGCGGTCATTCTCTATCAGGTGACCGCCATCGCAGTTTATGAAGTCACGGGTGGACGCCCCGGTAAAAGCAATTTCTGGAACCAGGAAATGCTCGGCCAGCAGGTCGAAAAATTCGTTGTGTACGGATTGATCCTGTCCAGCGCGTACGTCGCCGTCTCCACTTTCACCACCTGGATTCCCGATGAACTCGGCAGCGTGCTGCGAGCCGCGTTTTTTGGGATTGGGATTCTGTGCACCTTCGTCAGCTGTCAGCGCTGGGGCCGCGGCGAACTCACCGAATCGGACAAGGCCGTCGTGATCTGCACACTGGTGCCGCAAATGATTATTGAAACCATGGGACTGCTCCTGATCGATTCCCTCTCGCTGCTGGGCATCGCGCTCCTCGGCTACCTCTCCGGCGGCAAACGCGTTCCCTGGTTGCTGATGTTGGGTTCGTTTTTTATTTTTGCCGTGCTGCACAATGGGAAAAGCCAGATGCGGGAAAAATATTGGGAGCCGGGTGCCGCCCAGCCGGGCATCACGGATTTGCCCGCGTTCTACTCTGAATGGATTGGATATGGGCTGAAAAAAACAAGTGGGAATGGGGAGACCCAGGAAATCACCACCGGGCAGAAACTCCTCGAACGCACGTCGCTGATTCACATTCTGTGTCTCGTGATCAATTACTCGCCCGACCGGCAGCCCTTCCTCCACGGTGAAACCTACGGCTATGTGCTGCCACAATTGATCCCGCGCATTTTCTGGCCGGAAAAACCCCGCTCCCACGTCGCGACTTACCGGCTCGCGATCTATTACGGCCTCCAGGACGAGGACTCCACCAACGAAACCACCATCGCGTTCGGAATGTTGGCAGAAGCCTACGCGAACTTCGGGATGTTTGGCGCTGTGTTGCTGGGTATATTCTGGGGCTTCAGCCTGAAGAAGCTTCAGGTTCTTTCCTGGCGCAGTCCGATGTTTTCGCTGGGCGGCTTGACGATGATTTTGCTCACGGCATGGTCCTTCGGCTCCGAGTTGACCATGGCCGCGTGGATCTCCTCGCTCTATCAAGCAATGATCGTCGTCCTCGGCGTCCCGCTCGTGCTGCGGAAAATCCTCGGTTGGTGAACCCGGCATGAATTCCCCGCCCCGCCTCGCGATCATCGTGTCGCATCCCATCCAATATTACAGCCCTTGGTTTCGCTGGTTGCGGAAAAACACGTCGCTCAGCTTCAAGGTCTTTTATCTCTGGGAATTTGGCGTGACCGAAAAGCGCGATCCCCGTTTTGCCGCGGCCTTCAAATGGGACGTGGATCTGCTCTCGGGTTACGAAAACGAATTCGTCGCGAACCGATCGTCGTCGCCGGGCGCAGAAAATTTTCGCGGTTTCGACAATCCCGCGCTGTGCGCCCGCCTTGCCGAATGGAATCCCGGCGCGATTCTGCTTTTTGGCTACAACTGGCTCTCTCATCAGCGGGCGTTGTGGTGGGCGCGTTCACAGGGAATTCCGCTGATTTTCCGCGGTGATTCGCATTTCCTCGGCCGGGGGCCGCTACCGGTAACGAAGCGGCTATTGCTGCGTTTTCTTTACCGCCAATTCGAGGCGATCACCTATGTTGGCAAGGCCAACCGCGATTATTTTAGGTCGCTGGGAGTATCGGAGGAAAAACTTTTCTTTTCGCCGCATTCCGTCGACGCCGCGCGATTTCAGGCCGGCGAACCGCTGGCACGCGTGGCCGCCGATTCTTTGCGATCAGCACTCGGTTTGGATGGGAAACGCGTCGTGCTCTTCGCGGGAAAATTCGAGGCGGCGAAGCAACCCGTCGAATTGCTGGAGGCCTTCATTCAAATTGCCGCACCCGATACCGCCCTCGTTTTTGTCGGTGACGGTGCGGAAAAAGAACGGCTCAAAGCGTTGGCGGCCTCGCACTCCGAGGTGTGCGTCACATTTCTCCCTTTCGCAAATCAAACGGAAATGCCCGCACGCTACCTGCTCGCCGATATTTTCGCACTCCCGTCACGCGGCCACTACGAGACGTGGGGGCTCGCCGTGAACGAAGCGATGCATCTCGGCGTGCCCTGTCTCGTTTCCGATCTGGTCGGTTGCCAGACCGATCTCGTTCACGCCGGGGAAACCGGCTGGTTTTTTCGGGCCGATGACTTCACGGCGTTGGTTGCGACGCTCCGCACGGCGCTGGAAATGCCGGCGGAAGAACTCAGTCGCCTCGGCCAAACCGCCAAGACAAGAATCGCAGCCCATACTTATCAACAGACGACGGATGGTTTGCTCGCGGCGCTGATTGGACCGGAGATTCGTTAACCGATGCGCATCTCGATCGTGAATGGCTTTTTCCTGCCCCTGCCGCCGGTCGCCGGGGGTGCGACCGAAAAATCATGGTACAACCTCGCCCACATCTTCGCCGAACGCGGACACGAGGTCACGGTGATTTCGCGGCGCTGGCCGGGTTTTCCAGACGAGGAAACCCGCGATGGCATCCGCCACATCCGGCTGTGCGGGGCCGATCACCGCCGTCAGTTGTGGCGCAATCTGCTGCTCGATTTCCTTTGGAGCTGGCGCGTTTCCCTGGCGTTGCCCACCGCCGATATCGTCGTTGTCAACGCCGTGGCGCTGCCCGCGTGGCTCGGCAAATGGAAACCCCGCGCCGGTCGCGTGGTAATCATGACCGGTCGAATGCCGAAAGGACAATATCGCCACTATCGCGGGATCGCCCGCGTGCTCGCCGCGAGCAGTTTTGTCCGCGATCGCGTCGTGGCGGAAAATCCCACGCTCGCACCCGTCACGCACGTCGTGGGTTATCCTATTAACTGGCAATTGATGAATCCGACGTCTGGCACCTCGCCGGCCGGCACCGCCGGCGACACCGGCGAAATCACGATCGGTTACGTCGGCCGCATCCACGAGGAGAAAGGCCTGCTATTGTTGGCCGACGCACTAAAAGTCCTCAGCCAATATCCCGGTTTGCCAGCGTGGCGGCTTCTGCTCTGCGGGCCATCGGATGTTGAGCGTGGCGGATCCGGACCGGAGTTCCGGCAGCAACTAACCGAAAAAATCCTCACCGCGTTACCCGCGGACCGGTTCACTTTTATCGAACCCCAATTCGACGAGTCGGCGCTCGCAGGGGTCTACCGGCGCATCGCGATTTTCTGCTATCCCAGCATCGCCGCGCAGGGCGAAACCTTCGGCGTCGCTGTGGCGGAGGCAATGGCGGCGGGTGCCGTTCCCTTGGTGTCGCGACTCGCTTGTTTCACCGACTTCGTGCGCGACGAAAAAAACGGCCTGGTGTTCGATCACAACGCACCCGATGCCGCGTCCCGGTTGGCAACCGCTCTCGCCCGCCTTTTGCGTGACACGGCGCTGCGCTCCACCCTCGCGCAAAACGCGCCACTGGATGTGCGGACCTACGACTACGCCGCCTACGCCGATTCATTACTCACCGACTTCGGCGGCCTGATCTCGTCGAATGGCCAGACGTCGTCTCGCTCGTGAGCAACGATGTCCTGAAAATGAGTACCGATCGAAATAGGAACGGTTGGATTCAGCCTTTCGTTTGGCTCGCAGTGCCCTTTGCGCTGGTTTGCCTGCCCCTGCTACTCTCGTCCCGCGTCACCAACTACACGTGGGACGAGACCTCCTACCATCTGCCCGCAGTCAGACAAATCCACGCCCACTGGCCAAAGCTCGATTTGCTGCGGGACAGCCTGTCGGCCACTGCTCCCGGCTATCACTATTTTCTCGCCACAATTTCCCAGGTAACAGGCACCAGTCTTCTCGCGCTCCGGTTGATTAATTTTTTGGTCAGCGCCGGCGTATTGGCTTTGCTTTGCCATGCCTGGCCGGTGGGACGTCCGCAAGCGACCGCCATTTTCGCGATCATGCCATTGGCTTTCTCGAATTTTTTTGTGAAATCGGCGGCTTATCTCGTGACGGACAATGCAGCGTTGCTCACCATCACGGCGACGTTGCTCGCGTTATTTTTCATGCCCTCTCCTCTCGGCCTCCGCCGCAGCAGTCTATGGTCTGCACTATCCGTTTTTATCCGGCAATCGGGCCTCTGGCTGGTCGCTCCATTGGCCGGTCGGATATTAAGCGAGCCGAACAAGACGCGGAGACTCTATTTCATTTTTCCACCGTGCCTCATCCTCGGATGGCTCGTTCTTACCTGGGGCGGAGTGGTTCCTCCCGTGTGGCGTTCCACGACCCATGCGACTCAAGGCGTGGTACCTGCCGCCGGTGCCTATATCTTCTCGGTCCTGGCGTTGTTCGCACCGGCCTACTACATTGCAATTCAGTTCCGAGAATGGAGGGAAGACATTGCCAGCCGCTGGACGGTCGCCGGAGCGATCATCGGATTGGGACTGGCGTCGGCCGGATCCAACGCGCCCGATTACGAAGCGGGACGCTGGGGCGGTTATTTGTGGAATCTCGCGGCCACGATGCCCTCAGTCCGCGGTTTCTCCTTCGTCTTCCTGGTCTTGTCGCCGATCGGAGGCGCTTGGTTGGGAATGCTCGTACTGCGGTTATGGCGGGAAACCACTGCGGCGGTTGCAGGTGCCTGGTTGGTCGCATTCTCTGCCTGGGTTGGATCGGCATTGGTCAACCGTCAGCTCTTTCAGCGGTATTATGAGCCCACGCTTTTAGTTATGCTCATCTGTTGGTTGATGCTGATAATTAGAAAAAGACCGGTGGCTTTCACGCCGATGATCAAACCGCTGGCCCTACTCAGCGGAGCGCAACTTGCGATCACCCTCCTGACCGCCTATCTCCGCACCTTTGGCTGATTTTTCGCCGTATGAAAATCCGTCTCACCGCATTCAACCTCGACCAACGCCGATCAATTCGCCGCGTCGTGTGACGTTACTCTCCCTCACATGACTCCCGCTGAATCCTATTCCTCGCCGCGGCGCGGACAGAGTCGTGCGTTTTTTTTGGAGAAGGCGGTGATTTTTCATTTTGCCACGCTGCTGATTTTCACCTCGTGGGCATTTGGCGGACAGGTTCCATGGGCGCGCGAGGTCATCGCGATCTGGGGCGGCCTCGGGGTGTTGCTTTTCTTTGCGTGCAGCCACGCCTGCAAGGCACCCGCGAAATGGTTTCATCCGGCGATGCGGTGGCTCTGGCCGTTGTTGTTTTATGATCTGCTGGTTGGCGTCAGCGGATTAAATCCCAGCTTCGCGCGGATCCCCGGTGGCGGCGAAGCAGAGCTGGTCATGATTCATCCACTGACCTGGTTGCCCAGCTCGGCACTGCCGGTTTTGACGTGGAAGGAACTCTGGCAGTTCAACATCATCGTGCTGACGTGTTTCAATCTCGCGGTCGTTTTGCACAGCCGGCGAATGGTCCGGATGGTCCTGATGATCGTCACCGGAAACGCCGCGATCCTCGCCGTATTTGGCACGTTTCAAAAACTCACAGGCTCAACCGCCTTATGGTTCGGTGCAGTGCCCTCGCCCAACCCCAAATTCTTTTCGACATTCGTCTACCACAATCACTGGGGCGCGTTCACGGTGCTCAACACCGCGGTGTGCCTCGGTTTGCTCACTCACCTGATCCGGCGAAACACCGGACGCCCTTTCTGGCACACGCCCATTCCACTTGTCGCAATCGTGGTTCTTCTCCTCGCGATCAGCGTCCCGCTCAGCGCGTCGCGCTCATGCACCGCCCTGATGGCTGCGCTGCTTTTCGGCGCATTGATCCATCTGCTGGTCGGTCTATTCCGGCGGCGTCGGCGCAACCGCCGCTCCATCGTGGTGCCGCTGGCGGGAATCCTCGTCGTGGCCGCGCTTTCGCTCGGCGCGATTTATTATGTGGGCCAGGATGTAATCGCGCAGCGCGCACAACTCACCTCGGAGCAGATTGCTTCCATCGCCAGGGAGGACACGCTCAATTCGCGCCTCACACTCTATCGCGACACGTGGCGGATGGCTGCGGAAAAGCCGTGGTTTGGCTGGGGCCTTGAGAGCTACGCGCATGTCTTCCGGATTTTCAATACGCAGCGGGCCATCGAAAGCTGGGTGTGGATTCCATTTTATGCCGAGGCCCACAACGACTGGCTGCAATCACTGGCGGAGGTCGGTTTCATCGGGACCGGTTTACTCGGACTGATGGTTTTGTTTCCATTGATGTCCGTGTCGTGGCGGCAGGTGAGTTCGAGTCTCCCCCGCTATCTGCTCGCCGGGTGCGGGTTGATTTTGCTCTACGCCTGGGTCGAATTCCCCTTCGCCAATCCCACGGTAATGATCTCCTTCTGGTGCTGTCTTTACAGCGCGGTTCGTTACGCGAAGCTGAGCGGCAACGAACAAAACACGCCGGCTGCGCCGCACGAGTGATAACGTCAAAATCAATTCCTGTCTCCGTTCTCATCCTCACGCTCAACGAGGAGGAGAGTCTTCCTGCATGCCTCGCTTCAGTGGCTGATGCAGATGATGTAGTGATTCTCGATTCCGGATCAACCGACCGCACGACGGAAATCGCGCGCGCGGCGGGCGCCCGCGTGTTCACCCACCCGTTCGCCGACTTCGCCCGGCAGCGCAACTTTGCCCACAACACGATTGAATTTCGCCACCCGTGGGTTTTCCACCTCGATGCCGACGAACAGCTGATGCCGGAGCTGCTGGCCGAGTGCGCCGCGCTACCGCCCGACGCACCGCTCGACGGCTACTTTGCCGCACCGCACATGATGTTTCATGGCCGCTGGCTGAAGCGCTGCACCGACTTTCCCGCGTGGCAGGCGCGTTGCGTGCGCGCGAAAGGGTTTCGATTTATCCAGGTCGGTCACGGACAGCGCGAAAGTCCGGAGATGCGGATGGGATTTTTGCAGGGATCCTATCTTCACGACATTTCCGCGCCCGAGATGAACGAATGGGACGCCAAGCACCGCAGCTACGCGCGCAAGGAAGCCGTTAACAGTTATACTGAACGTCAGACCGTCGGCAGTGTCTTGAGAGAGCCTCTGCCCAAAACAGCACTGGAACGTCGCCGGGCGTTGAAGCAGCTCAGCTACGCATTGCCGTTCCGGCCGCAGATGCGTTTCATCTATCAATATATTCTGCGTGGCGGCTTTCTCGATGGAGCCGGGTCCCTCCGCTACTGCCGGCTGTTGTCCCGTTACGAACGGTTCGCCGCCGAGGAAATCAGCAAAGTGCACCGTGCGAAAAATGACTAGGCCCCGGGTCATTTTCATCAATCGCGTTTACTGGCCGTCCCTCGCCGCCACCTCGCAGTTGTTGACCGATTTGGCCGAGGGACTCGCGGCGCGCGGCTGGCCGGTGCACATCATCGCGGCGGGGCACGAAGCGGGTCCGCGCAACGACGTGATCATTCACCGCACGGGCGAAGGGGATCGCCACGGCGGCCTGATTTCGCGCGCGAGGAATTATACCCGCTTCATCCGGCAGGTGCGCCGCGAACTGGAGACACTGGTGCAACCCGGCGATCGCGTCGTGGTCATGACCGATCCGCCACTCTTGGGTGCAGCGGTCACACCAGTCGCGGTGAAACGGGGAGCGCAGGTGATCCACTGGACGCAGGACATTTATCCGGAGATTGTCGCCGCCCATTTCGGCGCGCTGGCAGGCGCATTGTTATTTCCACTGCGCGCCCGACGCGATGCGGCGTGGCGCGCGGCTGGGCGTTGCGTCGTTCTGGGTGAAACCATGGCCGGCACCGTCAAGGGTCACGGCGTCCCGGCGGATCGCGTGATCACAATCGCGAATTGGGCCCCGCGCGAATTGCACCGCCCCTCAACCGAAGAAGCGCGCTTCGCCCAGCGTGCCGCATGGGGACTTGCCGACAAGTTTGTCGTCGCCTATTCGGGCAACCTCGGACGAGTCCATGAATTCAAAGCGATCCTGGGCGCGGCCGATATTCTCCGCGACCGCCCGGATATTGCATTTTTGTTCCTCGGCACTGGCGCGCGGCTCGCGGAGGTCAGGTCCATCGCGACGAAAACGCGACTGCGCAACCTGCACATTTTGCCGCCGGCTCCTCGGGAAAATCTGGCCGCGTCACTCGCGAGCGCCGACGTCCAATTGGTGACGTTGAACCCCGCGTTCGCGCCGTTGGTTTATCCGAGCAAACTGGCCGGTGTCCTCGCCGCGGGACGCCCCACGATTTTCGTGGGACCACCCGACGGCGAAATCGCGTCGTTGTTGAAAAATGGAAACTGTGGTGCCGCCGTAGCTCCGTCAGATGGGCCCGGTCTCGCGCAGTTGATTACCCGCTGGCAGGCCGACCCGGTGGAAAGCACGCGGATCGCGCAAAATGCGCGCGATATTCATAAAAAGCATTTCGTCTTCGAGTCCGCACTCGCGCGTTGGGAAGACGCGCTCGTCTGACCGGCGATCCGGGAGGTTGGGATATCACGGGACTTGCATTCGGGATCTCCGAGCTTCGACACCGAACGGGAATGCGTAAGCTTCACTTGGGCCATTGGTGGAGCTTGAAGAACCCAAATGGTGGGAGCTGCTGGTGCAAGTCGACCCTATGCTCAATGACGTGCGGATCCATTGAGGAGATCGGCAGCCGGGCATTGAAAAGCGAGCTGCACTGATATTGCTTGAACGCCCCGGTTTGTCCGAAATAAAGAAAGCGATGCTCTCTATTCCGCCTTCACTGGTGACGACGATGCGGTCCATGGCCAGGAGCCCTTCATACTTGATTGCGAGCATGATTGTTTTGGCGACAAGCATTGCGGCTCAAGTCACTCTGACGTCGGTCGTCGATGCCATGCTCTTGCGGCCGCCCTCGGGTAACGCCCCATCACAACTCGCGCTTGTCCAGAGTACGCTCCCGAGTGGCATCGTCAGCTATCCCGACTATTTAAGTCTGCAGGAGCGAAGTCGTTCGTTTTCGTCAATTTTTGCTTTTGAAAGACCGGGCAAGATTAGTTTTTCCACGGGTGATAATATGGCTCCGGCCTCCTATTCGCTGGTAAGTGGAAACTATTTCACCGCGACTGGCGTCCAAGCTTCAACTGGCCGGGTCCTAGTGCCAGAGGACGATGTAAAGGGCGCGGCACCGGTTGCTGTGGTTTCAGCCGCGCTGAGTCAGCAATTCGAATTGAAGATTGGTTCAGTGATCAAACTCAACACCACCGCGTTTCAGGTCGTGGGAATCCTCCCACCCAATTACGAGGATATCGAAAAAAATGACCGGATAGAAATTTGGATACCCATCTGGCAAATCGCGGCCGTGCACCAAACGTGGGTTCTCACGAATAGAAATTATCAATGGATCACCGTCGGGGGTCGTCTGAAATCCGGGGTCCCATTCGATCAAGCCAACTCCGAAATAAGAGGCATTGGGAAGCAACTGCAGCATGACTTTCCCTCGACCAATCTCGGGACGGATCTTGGCCTCGAGTCCGTGCTGCGTTTTCGATTGGATCAGGATCATTCATCAAGTGCCATGCTCCTGCTCTTTGGCCTGGGCTGGTTTCTTTTCGCCCTCGCCTTCGCCAACTTTTTCGCCCTCACCCTTGTTCGTTTGCTGAATCGTCGTCGCGAGCTCTCAATTCGACTGTCGCTGGGTGCCAGTCGCGCCGATCTGGGCCGGTGGCTATTGGGGGAGCTGACTATAGTCTCAGCCTTTTCGGTGTTGGCAGGCTACGGTTTGAGCTTTCTTTTTGTTTCGGTTTTGAGGCAAAACCCGCATTTTGCCAATTTGCTCGACCGTGTTCAGGTGCAAGTCGATCTCCGGTCGATAGCGGTCGTAGTCCTGGCCGCAATTACAGGCATCCTTACCGTCTGGCTGATTACGTTGCGCGCTGTTCAACGCACCGATCTGGTGTCGGCCATTCGGGAAACCGCCTCCGCCCCCAAGCGCCGGCGCATTCTCGTCGGCCTATTCGCACTCCAGTTCGGGATCGTCCTGTTCATGCTTGCGACGGCAGCTTCATTGGTCGGCACGTTGCGTGACGCCGCTAAACACAATTACTCATTTCGAACTGAAAACCTGCTTTTCATGGATGTGGATTTGCGCGCCGCCGGCCATGCGGCGAACAGCACCGAAACTCAAACTTTCCTGCGCAAAATGCTGGATAGAATCCGAGAAGTACCGGGCGTGACCGGCGTCGCGGCCGGCACCAGCGTTCCGCTGGGGCGCTCAGGTTTTACCAATATTATCATCGACAACAAAGATCCCGCCCAGGAAGCAGATCACAATTTTGTTTTATGGACGTTCATGACGCCAAACTACGTCGAAACCCTTGGGCTCCCGCTGATCGGCGGCCATACCCTCAACAAACATGATGTGCAGGTGAATTCCAACGTGGTAATGGTCGACCAAACAGCGGCGAAACGATTCTGGCCAACCACGGATGCGATCGGGAAAACCTTCCAACCATGGCCCGGCGGACCACAACTTTTGGTAATCGGCATTGTCGCGAATATGCCTTCTTCAGATGAATCGAAGCCAATGCCACGCATCTATCTTTCCAACAACATCACCGACGGCACGAGGTTCACTCTGGATATTGCGGTTGATCGCGATTCCGGCTCCATCCGAGAGCAGGTGCAGTCAAGTTTAAGCGGGCTGTGGCCCTATCGTAATGTGCCAAAATTGAGATCGGTTCAGGATCAAATCCAGAGTTCTCGCGACGATCTGGCGACCACGGTTCAGATTACCCTCTGGGTGGTGGGATTTGCCATTTTGATCACCACCTTCGGATTCTATTTCTTCTCAGCCTACACGGTATCGAGGACGCTCAAAGATGCTGCGGTCCGCCTCGCCCTTGGGGCACATTGGTCCGAAATTCTCAAAGTGCACTTGCTTCGATTCCGCTGGGGGGTGATCGGCGGCTTCCTGATTGGCGTCTTACTCTTGGTCGGTGGCGAAGCGCTCTGGGCCAATTTTGCCGTTAAGATCACCGTTTCGGGTTTTGTCTCTCTTGCGTTCGCCGCGGTTTTTTTAGGCGGCGTTGCTGGAGTGGGGCTGTGCTTACCGCTGCGTCGAGTCGCGGCAATGAACTGTTTTCTTCTTCTCCGCAGCGATGTGGAATAGCCGTTCCCTCCCGCAAGTTGCGTAGTCGGGCCATCGTACCGCGAAGTTGGCTGCAATGTGGCCAACGTAGATGCTGTTTGTCGCGTGATGGCCAACTTAGCTCATGACTTTTCCTCCCCGGCAGAGGGAAATCTCAACGGTTAAGGCCCCCCGCCTCCATTTTGGGTCTACGAACACGACACCAAGTTCAGTTGCCATGGACTCCCTCGCATCCGTTAATCTGACCACTTCATGATCCGTGGAAGAAAAGTCACCCTCACGCTCCTCCTGCTGGATGTCGCCGCAGTGGTGTTGACCTACAATTTTGCCGCGTGGAGTCGCGGACTGATTGCCTGGAATGGAGCCCGCTTACTTCCCCTTGCGTTGCCGGTCATCATGCACGTGCTGGCGATTTACCTGATCGACGGTTACAGTCGCCGCACCGACATGATGTCGGTTACCTATACCAGCCTGCACGCCATCGCATTGTTACTGGTGATGCTGTGCACGCTGCTGCTCACCTACGCTGTAATCCCCGCCGGTTTCCAATTGCAGGACAGCCGCCTCGTCACCGTCGCGGCGTTCATCGTGCTTATTCCGCTCACGTTGAGTTACCGGCGCATCATTTACCAACGACGACTCGCGCGCCGGCATGATCGCTATTTTTTGTTTTTGGGCACTCCGGAAAGTTGCATCGCTTTCAAACAGGACTGCCGGCGCAACGGCATGGTGCAGTCCGTGCTGTACGCGACCCACCAAACCTTCGTCCCGGATATTGTGCAAACCGCGCCCGACGGCATTACGATCCCGCCCTTTGGCGATGCCGCGCAGTACCTGAAGCAGCACGAAAATCACATCGACGCGATCATCCTTCGCGAATCCAACCGGGAATTGCCTCCCGCAGTCGCCCAAAAACTGGTCGAACTCCACTTTTCGGGCGTCCCGACCTACACGCTGGAACTGTTTCACGAAGTCTACTGGCGCAAGATCCCTCTCTACCGGTTGAATCTGACGTGGCTTTTTCAGGAAGGATTCCAAATTGCGCGCGAACCCGTGTTCGAGCGTTTGAAACGCGTTGGGGACATCATCATTTCCGTCCTTGGACTTGTCCTGGCCTCCCCGCTTTTCCTCGTGGCGGCTCCTGTTATCTGCCTCACCGATCGTGGGCCGGTTTTTTTCCGCCAGCCGCGTGCCGGGAAAAATCGCGTACCGTTCAACATCGTCAAGTTTCGCACCATGCGACCGGACGCGGCGGGAAACGCCTATACGGGAAGCAACGATCCGCGCGTGACTGGGATTGGTCGTTTCCTGCGGGCCACGCGTCTCGACGAAGTACCCCAATTGTGGAACGTACTGGTCGGCGAAATGAGTCTCATCGGCCCGCGCGCGGAGTGGGTGCGGTTGGTCGAGGACTACGAAAAACAAATTCCCTGCTATCATTTTCGCCACCTCGTGAAACCTGGCATCACCGGCTGGGCCCAGGTGAATTATCCTTACGGCGCCAACCTCGATGACACGCTCCACAAGCTGGAATACGATCTGTATTATATCCGATACTTTTCCTTTGTGCTCGATGCTTCAATCGTGCTGAAGACGATTCACATCATGCTTTTTGGGAAAGGACGCTGATCGGATAAAAGTAGAATTTTGAACCGCTAATCTTCGCCGATCGATGCTAATGTATTCCCAGAATTCTCACAGCCGTCCATCGGTGCTTTAGCCCCGGGAACGCCGAGCTCCAGCTCGGCCTCAGCGTCACGCGGCCGAGCTGGGGCTCGGCGTTCCCGGGCATCCACGCCACCCGCAAAACCCACGCGCTTTCCCGATCAGGGAAAGCCGGCAACAGGTGCGCCTCCAAAACATCTCCTCTAAAAAATCAGCGCAGATCAGCGGTTAAACTTCTGCGCATTGGACTAATCGCCAGATTTACGCATCACTTTCACCGTGGCTAAAACAAAAACCTACGACCTCATCTGCATTGGCGGCGGCAGCGCCGGATTCAACGCCGCTCGCGTGGCCGCCGGGCTCGGCAAAAAAGTTGCTGTCGTCGACGGCGCCAAAAAACTCGGTGGCCTTTGCATCCTGCGCGGTTGCATGCCATCGAAAACGCTCATCTACGCCGCCGAGATTTTGCATCACGCCCAACACGCGGATCGCTTCGGGCTCAAAGTCACCGGCGCCCGCGCCGATATGCGCGCCGTCCATGCCCGCAAGAAACGCATCATCGACGATTTCGCCCATCATCGGTTCGAAGCGCTGACCAATGGAAAATTCGATCTCTACCATGCGTACGCCCGATTCGTGGATGCGCACACTCTGGCGCTTTCGGACGGCACTCAACTGCGGGGAAAACATTTCCTCATCGGCACCGGTTCAAAGGTGAGCGTGCCGCCTGTCCCCGGCCTCGCGGAAACCAAGAGCTGGACAAGCGATGATGTGTTGGAATTGGACTTCGCACCAAAGAGCGTGATCGTGCTCGGCGGCGGCATTGTCGCGTGCGAGCTGGCGCAGTACCTCAACCGCGTCGGCAGCAAGGTCACGCTGATTCAACGCAGTCCCAATATTCTCCGCGACCATTCCGACGAAGCGTCCGATGTCGTGCAGCAGGCCTTTGTCGACGAGGGCATCGAGCTTTTTGCCGGCACCCAAATCCAACAGATCGCCGGCAACAAAAAGGGCGTGACTGTCACCTTCCAGCATGACGGAAAAAAAGTGATCCGCCGCGCCGCGCATTTGTTCAACGCCTTGGGGCGCGAACCCAACACCGCCGGCCTCGATCTCGCGGCTGCAGGCGTGAAAGCCAATGCCAAGGGCCAGATCGAGACCAACCGCTGGCAACAAACCAACGTGCCGCACATTTACGCCGCCGGCGATTGTTCCGGGCCGGTCGAGGTGGTGCACATCGCCATCGCCCAGGGCGATCTGGCCGCACGTCACGCGTTCAAGGTCAAGGGCATCAAGCCCGTGGATTTTTCTCTGCTCCTCAATGTCGTTTTCACTGACCCACAACTCGCGACCATCGGAGTGCCACAAGGCGATCTCGACAAGCGCGGCGAGAAGTACCTCAGCGCATCTTATCCGTTCAACGACCACGGCAAGTCGATCCTGATGGAAGCCAATTATGGTTACGTAAAGGTGCTCGCGGAGCCGAAGCGCGGCCGAATCCTCGGCGCCGAAATCGTCGGCAAGGACGCCGGCGAACTCATCCATTGTTTCTCCACCGCGCTGGCCATGCACGCCACGGTTCGCGACATGCTCCGCGCGCCATGGTACCACCCCACTCTCGCCGAGATCATCACGTACCCGCTTGAGGAAATCGCGGAGAAATTGAGTTAGCCTGATGCTTGAGCAACGAAGTCCGGCGTAGCTACAGGCCTCCGTGCCTGTAGGATCGAATAACGCTCCACTCCCGGACGACAACAGGCCGAGACGCCTGTCGCTACGCCCGGCACGTCATGTGGAAACCGTAACACAGGTCTCTGACCTGTGATTCCCATCCTCACAGGCCGGAGGACTATGCTACAAACGAGATTCACCCGGAGAATCGCGCACTGACTGCTTGCGAAAAGAGGCATTTAGCGGGATTGATTAACGTCATGCCGCGCATTCCCCTCGAAGACAATTTCACCGACGTCATCGGCAAGGTCCAACGGGGCCTTAAAATCAACGACGCCACGCTCGCCGAAAAAGCCGGCATCACTACCGACGAGCTGACCGCAATCAAAGGCGGCGAAGTGATCGAGCCAGCCATTCTGGCCGTCGCCCCGGCGCTGGGACTCGGGCGCAATGCCCTGCTAGCGATGGCGCGCCGCGAATGGTACCCGTCGCAGCATTTGTTCAAACGGGGATTTGCGATGTTCAACACGCAGTTCGAGGACATGGCGGTGAACAGCTACCTCGTTTGGGACAACAAAACCAAACTCGCCGCCGCCTTCGACACGGGCGCAAACGTGGAGGGCATGCTGGACGTCATTAGCGCGGAAGGGCTCAAGCTGCAGTACATCTTCATCACACACACCCACGATGACCACATTGCCGATCTCGCCCGGCTGGCCAAAACGAAGTCCGAAATCTGGGCGAGCGAACTGGAGCCCGTGGATTTTCCAGGGGCAAAGACCTTCCAGGAAAACGCCCACTTTCATCTCGGTGAACTCTCGATCAAAACGCTGTTCACATGGGGCCATTCGCCCGGGATGACGACTTTTTATATCACCGGCCTTTCCTATCCACTGGCGATCGTCGGGGATGCCATTTTCGCCAGTTCGATGGGCGGCAGTGCGAGCCATTACGAAATCCAACTCCGCAACAACAAGCAGAAGATCCTCAAACTGCCGCTCGACACGGTCCTGGCCTCCGGTCACGGGCCGCTGACGAGCTTGAAGGAGGAGAAACAACACAATCCCTTCTTCGCGCGGTGACCCTAAAAAAGAGTTGCCCGCAAACGACCGGATTCGGCGAGAACCATGACTCGAACAGTTTTCACACCAAGGTCGCAAAGATAGCCAAGGTAAATCGAATCTCTGCGCACTCTACGATCTCCGCGTTAAAAACCTGCATCTGTCGTCTGTAATGACCTTCGCTCTCTTTGCGACCTTGGTGTAAATCGCTTAACTTTATTTATGAACGAGAAAATTGGCTTTGTGGGCGTGGGCCGCATGGGCGGAAACATGGCGCGGCGGCTCAAGGACTGCGGCTATAATGTGAGCGCGGTTTACGATGCGCACACTTCCTCCGCGCGCAAACTGGCGGCCGAGATCGGCGCCACCAGCTGCCCGACCCTCGCACAGGTCACTGCCGCCGCGGATATCATCTTCACCGTCGTGACCGACGATGCGGCGCAGCTCGCGGTTTTCGCCGAAACGGGGGATTCGCTCCTCGTGGGTGCGAGCGGAAAAACTTTCATTAACTGCGCCACCATTACTCCAAAAACACATGTCGAAGTCGAACGACGCGCGAAGAAATCCGGTGCGTTGACGTTGGAAGCCTGCATGGCCTCGAGCATTCCTCAGGCCCGCGCCGGCACACTCTACCTGATGTGCGGCGGAGAGCGTGCGACTTTCGATCGCATGCGACCGTTGCTGGAAAAACTGAGCAGTGCGCTCCGTTATATCGGACCAACGGGCAGCGCCGCGCAAGTGAAGGCGCTCGTCAATATGGTCATGAATTGCAACACCGCTGCGCTCGCGGAGGGACTCGGCTTGGGCCAGGCGCTCGGGCTCGATCTCGATGTATTGCGCGAAGTTTTCACCCAGACTGGGGCAAATTCTCAGGTGTTGAAGACCGACGGGGAAGACATGCAAAACCGGGCGCACGACTGTTATTTTTCCGCCGCGCACGCCGCGAAGGATTCCGGTATCGCGTACCAGCTCACGCAGGATTGCGGTTTAACGTCGCCCTTGGCCAAAGCGACCAAGGAACAATACGATCGCATGGTGACGCTCGGCTTGGGCGCGCTCGATAAATCCGGCATCGCCGAGCTCACATTTAAGGGACGGCACACGTAATGCGCCGGATGCTGCCCATATCACCCAGCGTTTTGAACCGCTGATGGATTCACTTCCGTGAATCCTTTCAAAGTGTACGCCGACTGATCGTCGTCGTCTGTTCGTTCCGGGAGCCCGCATTACAGACTGGAGTCGATGCATCAATCTCCTCCGTGAACGCTGCGAAAGTACTATCCGGCGTAGCGACAGGCGTCCCCGTCTGTCTTCCGCAACACCGCGAACGGCAGGCCTGAAGCCCGTCGCGACAAACACGATCCAGTCCGCGATCAGCGGACTCCTCCCAATTTTAAACCGGAGACGATCAGTCGGAGGACACTCCCAAGGGTTCTCCTCCCCATTCGGCGAACCCATCAGCGGTCAAACCTCCCTCTGTTTTTCCGGTCAGGATAGACACTTTCGAATATGGTGCCCGGCCGCGATTTACCCCGGTTTTGAAAAGGTAATTTCGGTTCTTGCGGAACGCCTGAATTTGACCCAAGTTGCGCGCGTTTTGACTTCGGTGCGGTAGCCAAGTGGTAAGGCCGAGCTCTGCAAAAGCTCTATTCGGCGGTTCGATTCCGCCCCGCACCTCCACTTCCAACTGCTGATTAGCAAGGAAGTAGAAAGTTCGGAGCGCGAAACGGACACCAAAACGGACACCAATTTCTCTACTCTTGGAGAACTTGGGCTAGCTGGAACTAACTCTTCCACTACCCGCTAACTCGGCGGCACCGTTTCCGTCTATCGTCGTGGTTGCTCAAAACCATGAAGACAAGATACCGCCTGACTCGTCGCGGCAACCGGGGTGACACGTTTTATTGCGTCGATGCTCGGACCCACAAACGCACCAGCCTGAAAACCTCCGATCCCAAGGCGGCACGGCGCATCGTCGAAGCCAAGAACCAGGCCGAGGAGCAACCGGCGCTCAACCTGCAACTGGCAAAGGCATATCTATCCGGCACGGACAACCAGGTGAACCGCCGTACCTGGCAGGAAGCTATCGAGACGCTCACCAACATGAAGCAGGGTTGCTGTGTATGGACGAGACGCCTCGCTTGGCTGCTTGAAACTCTCGTGAATCCCAGCGCCAATCCATTCTAGACCTTTGCAGAGAGAGTTTTCGTAGACTCGCCAGCTGAAATTTTTCTTCCAGGGAGCAGGAAGATTACAGAAGGAGACTAGATCCTGGTGCCAAAGCAGAACTTCGCGAATCACGTCGCGGCGCTCCTTGAAAACTACCCATGGCTTTCCTCCCTCCGACTTCTTAACCTCAATGATTAGATTCCAAACAGTGTGGGTGAATTTTGTCCGAGAGACACGATCGCCACAGGGCATGAACGCATAGACATCGATCTGCCGCAGTTTCTGCTCATCGAGATCGAAAAATCCCATGGTCCCCGTGCTATCCCATCGCCCTGACCGCAAATAGATGGCTCGCCGCACTTGGAATTCCGATGGGAATCCTGTTTTTTCCAAATCTGCTAGGACCTTGGCCTCAAATTCGGGGGACATGGGACGCGTATTGCGGAGCTATGCATACGCCGACCTCTCTTTCGCTCAATCAAATTGGCATGTTACCGTTTGGCGTCAGTTCAACATGAACTGCCTTACGCTGGTTCCGTTGTCGCCAATGTTGGCTAACGCTATTTGTGACCTTCGCCAACCAAGTGCGGTCCTTCCTGAGGAAAACCACGACCATCCGTCCAGCCATCAGGTCCGGGCTCTGGTTGAACATGCCGAGGCATGCCTCGGGAAACTCGTCGCCGGCGTCAAAAAGCCCGCCGACGAAACCTTCGCCGGCGTTGGATGGGATCTCTTCGAAATAAAGGAAAATCTTCCCGAGGATAGCCTCGATTTGCTTCTCAGCGCTCAACTCGCGGAGCCGTTGTGCGAACTTTGTCCTGTCGCTAAGGGCGCCAAATAGGCTGTGCAGGTTGCTCGCCGAAGTGGGCTTCCGGTCGGGGCTGTGCTCGAAGTAACGCGGGAAGTGGTCGGGGTGGCAGATGCGCAGGTCGCGCTCCGCATGGCTTCGCTCCTCTTCATCGAATGTGTCCGGGAAAAGCGCATTCAGGATATGGCGCAGTCGGTCCTGATGCGCCTTGTCCGCGACTTGGGCTGCGATGGCGTCAATCTCCACGGTGATTTCCTTGCGGCGTTCACTGTCCCCGATGAAGAGTCGCATGAACTTCTTCGGGAGGTTGAAGCCGAGTGAGTCGCGAACCGCGAGGTAGGCGTCGTGGTCGAAGGTGCGGAGAATCTCAATGGCGAGGAGGTCCACCGGGTTCACTTGCAAGACACCGTTCTCAATCTGACCGTGGTAGTGGAAATCGAACGTACCGAGGAAACGCTTTACGTCGCGTAGGGTGTTGAAATAGGGCCAGAGGTAATCCTCGAACAGCTCAAGATACCGCTTCTTGTCCCAGCGTATCTTCACCCTCTCGTCGTCGATAATCTGGTTGAGTCCTTTGACGAGAATCGCCTGCATTCGGGACCGTGATGCGTGGGGCAGGTCCATCGGCACCTGCACGATCTTCTTCAGGTATTCCTCGCCGCTGTCGGCGGAAACCTCGCCGAGGGCCTTCGTCACGATGTTGGCTTGGAACAACAGCACATAAACCAGATTCGGAAAGTCGGCGTTGACCTTGACAAGTTGGAACAGGAATCGGATTTCATCGGCGTTGAGCCGGTCGATGTCGTCGATGATGACGATGACTGGACGCTTTTCCTCTCGCAGTCGGTTCAGATCCTTTGTGATCTCGCGGCGGAGCTTTGCCAGCGAAGGGCTCGTCTTACGACGGTAAAAAGCCGCGAGGTGGGCGACGATGCCAGGAAATGCCGTGAGGAAACTCGTGATGACCACGCCGGCGATACCGAGCGCGACGCCTCCCAGTTGCAGGCGGAGGTCTGAGGCGTTGTTGCTCAAGAGCGCAACGATCACCGAGCCGCCGAAGAGCGGGGTCAGGGCCTTCGACACGGTTTCGGAAGCCTCGGCGCCGAACTTCATCCAATGCTCGAGTTTCTCCCAGCGCTCAGCCATCGCCTCCATGTCAGGAGACTCTCGGAACTTGCTGTGCAGGGAACTGAAGAAACCCTCCGGCAGCTTATCTTGGCCGCTCCACGCCCAAGGGTTGAACTCGACGATGACCGGCTTGCCCTTGGCTTCCAGCTTCTCGCAGATGAAATTTTTGAGCGTAGTCTTGCCGGAACCCCATTCGCCATTGACGCTCACGACGAGACTATCCTTGCCGTGCCATCCCATGACGTCGGCCGCCAGCCGCTCCGCGAAGTCGGCCCGGTCCAACTGATCGTCGGCCAGGCTCTCCAGTGGGCGGTCCGCCGAATAACGATGGGGCATGCCGGAGTCGTCGGATTTAGAGTCCATGAGAGCAGAATAAACCCTCTCCCTTAGACGGAGCGGCCGCTGGAGCAATGTCCAAGTTAGAACGCTCGCCCCGGGTGCCGTGTGTCGGAAAGATTGGCGAGGAGGCTGGCACTCGCAGCGAGCATACCGCCGCTGGTTCTCGCGCCCTGCGGACAATTGCCCGCGATCGGTCACGATACCACGATCCGATAAGTTCGCAATACTCGCTGTATCGGATATCAAACCGGGCACCAACCAGCCCGAAAAAGCAGTTTGGGAGTAACGACAGATTAGGCTTGGTTCACTCTCAGGAGCGATTATTTTGGCGGTGCAATCAAGGTGATGGTCGCCGATGAAAAGCCCCACTCGCCTGGTTCGTAGTCCGTCCCGCACCTCCATTTAATCGGTGGCACTACAAAGCGTGTGACTCGGCCATCGGTGCGGAATTATGATGGTTCGCCGCGTAGCATCACACACTCGCCGGAGCCTCGTGGTCCGCGCCCACCTCGGCGACGTCGCAATGACCAAACCTCCGAAACGCGCCCTCAAAATCCTGGAAAAAGAAAAAGGGGTGGCGATGTTCAGGCGATACTTGCCACTTGGTCATTGGCATATGCAAAAGCGCATTTCAGGTGTTGCCATGAGAGGTGGCAACGAAACTGTTGAATCGAGTGTTCCTGAGCAATCATTTCAAATCACGGTTGCAGGTGCGGGCCCAAAATGAAAACGCTTTGTTTCTATCCTATTTTTCGGGTTATCGGAATAGCTCCTGCGTCTTTTCGTCACAAACCGCTTCCTCACTTGGCCCGATTCAGGAAACGGATTACGACTGAATTTTACCGCTACAATGATCGAAACCCCTGACAAACGGAATACCGCTTCGGAAGCAACCGAAGGCCCCAACGATCTGGTCTTGCCTTGGGCTAAGATAAAAATCGCCGAACCGGATCCATGGGTGGAGCCGGAGGCCTTCGATCGGAATATCCCCGCTAACAACGGAGCTCATCTCACCTACCTTCTTCACAGCCGGCAACATGACGCAGAGCTGGAAAAGATATTTTTCTCGACCGCCGTCAGGCTAGAAACGGCCATCGCCGTGCAGAATGAATCGCAGTGGCGGGTCAATCTCGAGCCCCGGTTTCAGGATCTCACAATTCATTGGCTGAGAGTGGTGCGGAACGGCGAACAAATCGACCATCTAAAACGGGACCGGATGCGGTTGTTGCAGCGGGAAACGCAATTGGAGCACCACGTCATCAGCGGGAGCTGGACCCTGATGGTTGTTCTTACCGATGTCCGGCCCGGCGATCTGATCGAGTCTGGTTATACGTTGGCCACAAAGCACCCTATTGCCAGTGGCTGGTGTGAAAACTTTTTCTCGGTACCGTCCCAGATCGTGGTCGGATGCTTTCGTTGCAGTGTGTTGTTTGACGCAGACCGGCCGAACATGGCTTGGAAGGGATCAGTGGACGCTCCGGACCGCGAGGAAAAGGTACTCCCGGATGGACGGCGCATGTGGCTTTGGAAAGGTTCGCAAACGACACTTCGCGAGTTGGAACCAAACGTACCCGGCAGTCATCTTGACTTTGTCTGGATGCAGTACTCCGACATAGCTAGCTGGAGGGTACTGGCTGGAAAAATTGCGGATGCGTGGACACTAACGGCATCGGGCTTCACCTTGGCAACTTTTCCCGAATTTACCCGCCCCGCGAATGTGGAACGAGCCGCAGTGCACGGATTGGTCCGTCAAATCCAGGAAAATTATCGATATCTGAGCATGGATCTGTCCTCGTGCGGCTGCATTCCAGCTACTCCGGAGGTTATCGCCCGACAACGGTTTGGGGATTGCAAGGATTTGGTGTGGCTCGCGCATATGATTCTACTGCGCTGGGGCGTCAAGGCACGCCCAATTCTGGTGGGAAGCGGGTTGCGTAGCTCCGTCGCCGACTTCCTGCCGACGATTGGCCTCTTCAATCATGCTGTTTTGGAAGTCTCAATCGACGGAATGGCTCGCTGGTTCGACCTCACCGAGCGAAACCAAGGTGGAAATTTTTCCACACAGCCGGTCGGCTGGTTTGGGTTCGGGCTGCCGCTTGGTCTCGATTCCGGTGAACTGCTGCCGCAACCTGGCGCCCAAGTTACCAACGTTCATGCGTTGCGCGAAACCCTTGTTGTCGACACCCGTAAAGGTGAAGAGTCCTTGATTGAAATCAGACTTTGGGCAGAGGGCTATCAGGCCGATGGACTCCGCAATACCCGGGCGCGATTGGGTCCGGATGGTCACGCGAAGGAACGTTTGCATCAGGCGCAACAGAGGCATGGGAAAGTCGATCGCGTTGGGGCTCTCCTCTGGCGTGACAATCGCGAGAAAAATATATGTGAAATCGTGGAGGTTTTCTCGGCCCGGGAGATTTATTCCCACGGCGAAGGCAATCGGGCGATTTTTGAAGTTCCCAGAAATGGAATTGCGACGAACTTTCCCGTTCCCGACGAGAAACCCCGTCGCAATCCATGGCATATGCCGTATCCAATCGACGCGCGGCACTCCTGGCGGATATTGGGACGTAGCCTAGGATCCGCCAACGGGCCTCGCAGAAAATGGAAGGGGCCGTGGTTTACGACAACCCTCGATGAACCGCGGGCGTCCGGCGAATGGTCGAAGACGACCCGGTTTGTTGTTCACACTCCAGCGATAAGAGCTCAGGAACTGTCGGAATATCGAGTTCTCCTAGCCGATATCCAACAAGCAAGCTCCTGGCGATTGTACCTCCCATGGAGGATAGCGCGACCATCGTTGCCAGATAGCTTTGGTAAACTGGCTCCAGTTGAACAAGGCGTCTCAGCCTACGTTGGTGCCACCAACCCGGAAGACTATCCGCCGGCCAGGATCGGAGAGATCACCCAAACGGGCATGGTCAAGCCGGGATGGCGAGGATGGTTGCGTGGTCCCCGGAATACACGGGAAATTTTTCTCGTTGTCTGGATTCTTATCATTCTTAGCGGCATGGTCCGCGCTTGCACCGACACGAGTTAAAAACGGAAAGATTTGCGGTTGCGGATAAACGGTTGGTCAGCGGTATTTGTCGTCTAAACAGACCCTAACATCGCCATAACTGCCATGTGTCGTGCTCTCGCGGGCGAAGTCACCCGCGCTCCAGATGCTAAAAACGGAAATCAAATTCCCCCTCCCGGAGAAATTTGGTGCAAAAGTTAACCCGCCATCACGTTCGGGTGAGCACGATGTGTGTGGCTCGCGGGGTTGCGACATGCTGGGTGCAGGTGTAGCCCAAATCCACGAGGTTGATGTCGTCAAACAACCGTTCACCTGCACCAAGGACGACGGGGGAAATCGCGAGATGGAGTTCATCGATCAATCGCTCCCGGAGATATTGCCTGATCGTCGACGCTCCGCCTCCAATGCGGACATCCTTCCCGTCGGCGGCAGCGCGAGCGCGGTCGAGCGCGACCCGAATCCCTTCCGTCACGAAATGAAAGGTCGTGCCTCCCTCCATGACGAGTGGCGCACGGGGATGATTCGTGAGCACGAAAACTTGGGTATGATAAACCGGGTTCTCACCCCACCATC
Source organism: Lacunisphaera sp. (assembly GCA_036499685.1). Taxonomy (GTDB): domain Bacteria; phylum Verrucomicrobiota; class Verrucomicrobiia; order Opitutales; family Opitutaceae; genus Lacunisphaera. The sequence goes on from DASYDH010000022.1 coordinate 65,794, forward strand.
CCCGCCAGCTCTCATCGGGCCAGGAACCGCGCACCGGACCGAACATATTTCTACCCATGATCCAGGCGCCCACATTGTGAAAACCTCGTTTGGCAAAATCGTCGTCGATCCCGGTCTCGCCGTCTTTGCTGCCGAAGTGTTCCGCCTGAAACGTGCGCGTGGCGAACGCCCAGGCATGAAGGGCGTTGCCGCCGACACCCAGCGGGTTCTCCAGATTTTGGTCCGGGCCTGCGCCGAAGCCGTCGATCGAAATGGTGAAGCTTTCAACACGTAGTTTGGTCATGGGATGGTTCTTTCGTTTGGGTTTTCTGGGGATGCGGTTTCTGGACGGTAGGGCGGATTATCCTTAATCCGTCGTGATTGAATCGGGTGGCAGCGCGGCGGATTAGGGACAATCCGCCCTACCATCGCCCTGATTTTCGGGCACGGATTTATTTTAGATGCTCATCTTGATTAGCTTCGCGGGTGGTCCACCTGACGGCGGCGCGCTTGGCTTTGCCGGACGATCTCGCTCATATCAGCAACGGGACGGACTTCCCACGGACCGATCTTTGTGCCGGGATGTTTCGAGATCAGCTCGACGGCGTGGTTGAGGTCGCGTGCCTCAAGGATGATGATACCGCCGAGCTGCTCCTTGGTTTCCACAAAAGGCCCGTCGGTGACGACGACCCGGCCGTTCGTGTAGCGCAGCGTCATCGCGGTATCCGCCGGCTGCAGCCCTTCTCCCGCGTGGTAGTGACCGTTCGCGCGGAGCTGATCGTCGTAGGCGAAGCAGTTGTCCATCATTGCTTCGCGGGTGGCTTCCGGGACGGAAGTGAACGCGTTGGGATCATAATAGCCGAGGCAGATGTATTTCATGGTGAAATGGAGATGACAGGCCCGGAATTGGGCACCGTTCGTCAACTAGTCGATTGGCGTCGACGATTTTCGACACGATGGAGAATTTTTTTCAACCGAGTTCATGGAGCCGTTTTTTGAGGTAGCGGATCTCGGCGTCGGATTTCGCCAATGCCCTCGCCTGCTCGTAGGCAACCCGAGCTTCCTCGCGGCGCCCGAGCCGACGCAGCAAATCAGCGCGGGCCGAATGCGCGAGGTGATAGTCCCGCAACTCACCGCGTGCGAAGAGCGCATCGATGAGTCCCAGCCCGGCGGCGGGCCCCTCGTGCATGGCGACGGCCACGGCGCGATTAAGTTCGACGACCGGCGAAGGCTGCATCGCCAACAGCGCTGCATATAGCGCGCAAATCTGTCGCCAGTCGGTCGCTTCCGGCGTAAGCGCCTCGGTGTGCACGGCAGCGATGGCGGCTTGGAGCGTATAAGGTCCGAAGCGCCGGGTGGACAGGGCCCGCTCCACCAGCGCGATACCCTCGCGGATAAAAGCGTGGTTCCACCTCGACCGATCCTGCTGCTCGAGTAGCACCAGCTCGCCTTCGGCACTGACGCGGGCCGGCCGTCGGGATTCGTGCAGCAGCATAAGTGCAAGCAGGCCGATAACCTCCGGCTCCGGCATCAGTTCGAGCAATACGCGGTCCAGCCGGATCGCTTCGATCGACAGCTCCCCGCGTGTGAGTGAAGGACCCGATGAAGCGGTGTAACCTTCGTTGAACAGCAAATAGACCACGGCGAGCACGGCGGCGATCCGTTCCCGCAATTCCGCGCCCGACGGCACCTCGTAGGGGATGCGTTCATCGCGGATCTTCGCTTTGGCACGGACGATCCGCTGGGCGATCGTCGGCGGCGTGGTGAGGAAAGCACGCGCAATCTCCTCGGTGGTTAACCCGCACACTTCGCGCAAGGTGAGCGCGGCGCAGACATCAGACGCAAGCGCTGGATGACAACAAGTGAAGATCAGCTTGAGCCGGTCGTCAGGCAGTTCGTCGTCATTGGCACTCGGGACGGGTTCAGTATTATACAGCGCGTCAGCGATATGACCCTGAGATGCATCGAACCGGGTGCGGCGACGGATCGCATCAATCGCCTTGAAACGCGCGGCCGAGATCAGCCACGCGCGCGGATTCGCCGGGAATCCCTCTGCCGGCCAGCGTTGCAGGGCGGCACTAAACGCGTCGTGCATCGCATCTCCGGCCAGGTCGAAGCTGCCAAGCAAGCGGATGAGCGTCGCGAGTATGCGGCCGGATTCCGTGCGGAACACGGCGTCAACGCGGACGCGAAACTCAGCCGTGGATGGCTCGGACATGCGGGAAATGAGGAAAACGTAAGCTGAATAATAGCGGCAAGAATAATGAGGTGACGCCAAATGCTGGCTTCGTGAATTCCCTCCGATTTCGAAATTACGCTAGACCGCCTTGGTGTAAAACCGTCCGACGTCGGCGCCCATTCCGTGACACCGGCATTCCTGTCGCTGTGCCAAGCGCAAGTCCACAGACAGGAATGTCTGTGTCACCCCTGTCGGATCGAAGTATCAATGAAAGAGTGCGTGTTCATTCGCTTAATCCTTGGTCTCCGCGCCGCACCATCATAATTCCTGCGGTTTTGACGGCGGACCCAATGGCAGGCATCGTTGATTGAGCGTACAACTTCAACTGCTCCCGAGCAGATGTTTCGAAAAAACGAATTTTAAAGAACGGGCGAGTTTCCAACGCCTGCCGAGCACTCGCTAGCGTAGTGACACCAAGCTTCGCACCACGGCGATGAGCTCGGCCGGGGCGACCGGTTTGCTCACGTGGGTTTGATAGCCGGCATTCAAGGCGCGCATTCTGTCCTCGGAGCGGGCCAAAGCTGTGAGTGCAGCCGCCGGGATCGATTTTCCGTCCGGTGTAGCGCGCAGTGTTCGGATGAAATCGTAACCGTCCCGTCCGGGCATGCCGATGTCACTCAAAACTATGTCAGGATGAAATGTACGGAAAATTGTCAGCGCGTCGCCAACCGAGGACGCCGTTTTCACTTCGGCATTCCGGCTGGAAAGCACGCGTTGGACCACGCCCAGGGAATCAGCGTCGTCGTCGACGGCGAGCACCTTGATTCCCGCTAAATTCTCGGAGGCAGCGTGCTCATCCGTGGCAGGTGCGGTGGCATGCGGGGCCTGCCTGATCTCGGGGGCATGGGCCACGACCACCGGCAGCGATACCGTAAAGGTTGCTCCTTTGTCCAATCCCGGACTTTCCGCGCTCACATGCCCGCCGTGCATTTCAACCAGCTGTTTCACAATCGCCAGACCGATGCCGAGTCCGCCGTGTTTCCGGGTCGTGCTGGCATCGGCCTGGCGAAACCGTTCGAAAACGTGGGGCAGGAAATCAGCGTCAATGCCGCGGCCATTGTCGGAGACGGTGATCTCGACGTGGGAATTGATCCGGCTGAGCGTAATGATCACCGTACCGCCCTTGGGTGAAAACTTGATGGCATTGGAAAGCAAATTCCAGATCACCTGCTGAAGCCGCTTCCGGTCGCCCATGGTCATGCTGGAAATGGAATCGATCACTTTTTTGATCCTGATTTGTTTAACCTCGGCCGCGTGATGCACGGAAGCCACCGCGTCACTCACGACGAGCCCCAGGTCGAACCGCTCCACATCGAGGGTCATCTTGCCGGACACGATTCGACCGAGATCCAGGAGGTCGTCGATCAGCTGGGCTTGCACCCGGGCATTGCGCTCGATGGTTTCAACCCCGCTTTTATCGTCCGCGGTCAGACTGCCGCTTTCCTTCAACACCTGCGTCCAACCCACGATCGCATTGAGCGGCGTGCGTAATTCATGGGAAATGGTGGCGAGAAAATCATCCTTCATCCGGTTGGCATGCTCCGCGGCCGCCCGCGCCGAACGCTCACTCGCGAGAAGCTGTTCACGGTCGTCCGAGATCCGCTTCAACTCCGTTATGTCGCGGGCAATTTTGGATGCGCCCACGATCGTGCCACTGTGATCCCGCACCGGCGAGATCGTGAGTGACACCGGAAAGTGTTCCCCGTTTTTACGCACGCGGATCGTTTCGAAATGCTCCATGCGTTCCCCTCTTTGCATGCGGGCAAGAATCTTGGGCTCTTCCTCTTTGCGATCCTGGGGGACCAGCATCAGGACTGACTGGCCGATGGCCTCCTCCGGGGTGTAACCGAAAATCTTTTCCGCGGCGGAATTCCAACTGGTGATGATGCCGTTCAGATTCTTGCTCACAATGGCGTCTTCCGACGAACTGACGATGGACGCGAGCAGTGAGCCAGCACGATCGGCGGTTTTCTGACCCGAGATATCCCGGGCCACCTTCGACACACCTACGATTATGCCCTCGCGGTTGCGAATGGGCGAAATCGTCACCGCTACATCGATGATTTTGCCATTTTTCGCCTTCCGCTTGGTTTCGAAATGCTCCACCTGTTCCCCTTTTTTTACCCGGGCCAGAATGCCTTCCTCCTCCAGCAAGCGGTCCTCCGGCAACAGGAGCGTGGATGGCCCGCCGATCGCTTCCTCGCGAGTATATCCGAAAATGCGCTCGGCACCCCGATTCCAGCTGGTCACGGTACCGTCGAGGTTTTTGCTCAGGATCGCATCGTCAGAGGAATCGACGATGGACGCGAGCAGGGCGTCCGCGGAAATGGCATTGACGGAGGGGTCTGCCGGAAGGGTCATAAGGAGAGACGCCACCCTGTATGCAGTACGGCGCAATCACGGTTTAAGTAAAGGTGCACTCCCACGGCAATCGCAGAGTGCGCGGGCGCGAGGGCAAAGAGGGACGACACAACTTTTAGACGCCTCCACGGCCTTTCAGTTCGCGTAATTCGACGCGGAGGATGGCCGGTAGTGCAGCCCCCCCAGGAAACAACGACATCACCGCTGCCGTTTAAACCCCGGATATGTACCGTTCGACCGGGGTCTTCGGAGGAAAACGGCGGCGAAAGGTGACAACCGGGACATCGCGAACGCTCTTTGATCAGCGCGTCCTTAGTTTCGGGACCCCACAGCTCGTCCGGTTGGAAACGGTCTTTGTTATTGTAGATGATTTCCGAACTGAACATTGGTATTTATATCAGCGTTATGGGTAACAACCCCGTTTACTCCGTTCGTCTCGGGTCAGGACGATCTTTGCGCTTCCCGCGCCGGTTCGCGAGAGCTGCGTTCGCGGACGGACCGGTCGCATCAGTCCGGGCCTTTCTGCTGACAGTGGGAGTTTGCGGAAACGCAGGCTCAAATCCGAAGCGGTAATTTAAACAACTCGTGTCATCATGAATCTCCACGGAATCAACGTTGACTGGGCAAACTATTTGCCGGCTCAAAAAGCATTCTACGGAATCGGCGGCGTCGCCGCGTTCCTGATCTTAATCCTGGGTCTCTTCCAACTGATCGGGATGGAGATTCATGCCGACATCAACCACCCGGATCACAACGGCGCGAGCTTGTTCTCGGTAAAACCGATCATCGGTTTTTTCTTCGGTTTCGGCTGGGCTGGTGGTGCGAGCAGCGGCCAAATGGCCCTCTTGCCTGCCTTCGCCCTGGCCTTGGTCGCCGGCTTTTGCTTCATGCTGATCATTTGGGGAATCGTCCGCACGTTCGTGGAGTTCCAGAATGACGGGAGCATGAAAATCCAAAGCGCGGTCGGTAAAGACGGAATCGTGTACACGACCATCGACGCCAAAAAGGGCGGACTTATCCAGGTTGCCCTCAACACCGGCTTGGAGACACTGCCGGCCGTCACGAGGGAAACCAAACCCATTTCGACCGGGAGAACGGTAACCGTCATCCAGCTCGAGGGTCCGAACCTTCTCGTCGAAACCAAAATCAAATGAGCCTCGATCTAGTCTTTGTCGGCGTGGGAATTTTATTCCTCGTCATCGTCATCTCGACCGCCCTCGGCCGCTATAAAATGTGCCCGCCCGATAAGGTGCTGGTCGTATTCGGCAAAACGGGATCGGGCCAAAGTTCGCAATGCATCAACGGCGGCGCGAAATTCATCGTGCCGATTTTTCAGAGCTACGGCTTCATGTCGTTGCGGCCGCTGAATATCAAAATCGAGCTCGAAGACGCCCTCTCCTCCCAGAAAATCCGCGTCAGCGTCCCGTCAAACTTCACCATCGCGATCTCCAAAAAACCCGAGCTGATGATGGCCGCGGCCAACCGCCTGCTCGGCAAGTCGGACGATGAAATCAGCCAGCTCGCCCAGGAAATCATCACCGGCCAGATGCGCATCGTCATCGCCACAATGACGATTGAGGAGATCAACTCCGACCGCGAGAAACTCATCGGCGGAATTTCGAGCGGTGTTGAGCGCGAACTCGAAAAGCTGGGTCTCGAACTCATCAACTGCAATATCACGGACATCCAGGACAAGTCCGGCTACATCGAGGCGCTGGGCAAGGAAGCGGCCGCGAAGGCGATCAATGACGCGCAGATTCGCGTCGCCCAGGAAAACCAGCGCGGGACGATCGGCCAGGCAGAAGCGGTGCGGGACCAAAAGATCAAGGTCGCCGAAGCCGAGGCCCGCCAGACGGTCGGACAAAACACTGCCATGATGGATATCGCCGACTCCAACGCCGCGCTGGCCAAGCGTCAGGCCGAGGCCACCAAAGTCGCGCAATCCGCCAAGCTCGTCGCCGAAGCCGAATCTGTTGCCGCCGGTTACGCAGCGCAGAAGACCGCGGAAGATGTCCGCGCCACCCGCGAACAAGCCGCGCTGAGCGCCACCGAAGTTTCCCGCGCAAACGTCGACAAACAAAAAGCCATCGTCGCTGCCGAAGCGGTCGCGGCGGTCGCAAAAACGGAAGCGGAAGGTCGCGCCACCGCCCTGCTCACGACGGCAAACGCCGAAGGTAAAGCCACGCAGGCCCGCCTCGAAGGTGAAGCTGCCGGCCAAAAGGCCCTGCTCAAAGGCAAGGCCGAAGGCTTCAAGGAATTGGTCGAGGCCTCAACCGGTCCGGAGGCGATCAGCCTCATCGTGGCCCAACAGCTCACTGAGATCGTGCGGTTAACGAGCGACTCTGTTTCGAAACTGAAGATCGACAAGATCGTCGTCATGGACGGCGGGACCGGTGCAGGAGGAAAAGGCGGAGTCGAGCGAGTGGTGCAGGATCTTTTCAAAGGGACAATCCCGCTGCGGGAAGTCATGGACAGTCTCGGCATAAAACTCCCCGGACTCCTCGGCACCGAAGCAGTCCCCGCCAAACCCGCAGACAATCTGAAAAAAGAGTAGTGGAAAATCCCGCGAAGGATCTTCCAGAGTAAAAGATCCCCGGAGCAAACTCCGGGGCATTTGCCAAACTTCTCGCGGGGGCGGCCTTCGCTCCACTCATGCCCTTTCTGGAGCCACGGCGACCTCGCGGTGGTCTTCCTTTCATCCAAGCCGGAGCAAGCTCCGGGGCATTGGACCCACCGAGAATAAAATCTACCCTTTCAGCGCCTTCGCCACGTCCTTCGCGAAATAGGTCAGGATCATATCGGCACCGGCACGTTTGATCGCCAGCAACGATTCATCCCGGCAACGAACCAAGTCCAGCCACCCAAGTTGCGCGGCCGCATGAATCTGGGCATATTCCCCGGAAATCTGATAGGCGGCCAACGGTGTGCGGGTCGAATTCCGCACCTCGCGAATGACATCGAGATAAAGACCGGCGGGCTTGACCATGACGATGTCCGCGCCCTCGACGATATCCAGCTGGACCTCACGGATCGCTTCGCGCCGGTTGGCGGGATTCATCTGGTAAGTCGCTTTGTTGAGAAGACGCGTCCCCGCAGCGCTCGCGCTGCCCACGGCATCGCGAAAAGGTCCGTAGTAAGCCGAGTTGAATTTTGCCGAGTAAGCGAGAATCCCTGTGTCGGTGTATCCCACGGCATCGAGCGCCTTGCGAATCGCGCCGACGCGCCCGTCCATCATGTCCGAAGGCGCAACAAAATCCACCCCAGCCTCGGCCTGCAGCACCGCCATCTCGCGCAAAATTCCCACGGTGCGGTCGTTGTCCACGTCGTCGCCCTTCCCGTTCAACACCCCGTCGTGCCCGTGGCTGGTGTAGGGATCCAGGGCGACATCGGTGATCACCGTCAATTCCGGCAGCGCGGCCTTCACCGCCCGCACTGCCCGCAGCACGACGGTCTCCTTGTTCAACGCCTCGGTGCCTTCCGCGTTTTTCAAGCTCGCATCGAGTTTCGGAAACAACGCCACGGCGGGTACGCCCAGTTTTTGCAACTCAGTGCACTCCCCGACCAGATCCTCGATGTTAAAGCGATAAACCCCCGGCATCGATGCGATCGGTTCAGGCGCGCCTTTCCCATCGACGACGAAAAGCGGCGCGATGAGGTCTTCCGCGCGAAGCACGGTCTCGGCCACGAGGGCGCGACGGCTGGCGTGGCGGCGCAGGCGCCGGGGACGATGGGTCAGTTCGAGTTTTGAATTCTTGGACATGGAAACAGCAGTTAACTACGAATCGCCGGTAGTTCACGCAAATCTTTCCGCCCCCTTCGTGGATTTCCGCGGTAGGGCGGATTATCCTCTATCCGCCGGGAAAGGGTTATGACTTCCGCTCGCATGTATCCGGCGCGTTAAGGAGAGGCTGTCTCGCAACCTTGCCGTTACGAATCAGGGCGCGGCAGAACTGGGGATGAGTCTGAGCGTGAGGCAAGCGGAAGGCAAAGAGAGTGAGGCGGCGATCCGGTACAACAGTCGGGAAACTGGGATGTTGTCACTTGGGCCGCACGGTCCGCTCGGGCGTTCGGGGGCGGGCGAGCTGCCATTGGTGCCGCCACGCCAATGGCGC
>DASYDH010000023.1:0-1554 GCA_036499685.1 Lacunisphaera sp.
CCGGCTTCCACGTATACCGCTGTCGCTGTTGTCTTCATTCCAGCGCTGGTTCCGATTTCTTGCTTGATATACGATTCGCCACGCAGTTGTCCGACGGGATGCCTGAATTTCAAATTTGAGCGAATGGCTCGATTTCATGAAGGCGGATCACGATGACTACACCTCCGGTGATCGGTGACAGGCGGCTCTGAGCTTAATGTCGTGGCGGCGCCATGGGCGTTCACCTTCGCCGGAATCCCCCAGGATATTGACAGGAGCGCTCTCGAAAGAGCTACGCACGAAAGCGTTCTCGGCGGCTATTAAACATGGCGTCATAAGTAATTGCGCATGATGAAAAGAAGTGGTCTCATAGAATCATGAGACCACTTCGGATTGCGGATGCCGCTTCTGTGCTTGGCTTACAGCAAGAGATTCAGCGCTCAGATGAGTCGCGGTACGATCATCGGCTGCATGGTGTGTTGCTCGTGGCGCAAGGCCTGACGTGTCCAGATGTCGCCAGAATGCTGGGAGACGCGCCACGCTCGGTTGAATATTGGGTTCACCGCTACGAGCGGGAAGGACTGAGCGGTCTGACGGAAGGAGAACGCTCAGGTCGACCCGGGCGTTTGAGCGAAAAGCAGATCGTGGAGATAAATCGGGTGCTGCGAGCCAAACCGGGCGACGCGGGAATGCGGGTCAACTTATGGGATGGCAAGACGCTGTCTGCGTGGATCGAGAAGACCTACGAAATCCAACTCGGTGTGCGTCAATGCCAGCGCTTGTTCCGACACCTCGACTTCCGCCTCCGCAAGCCCCGGCCCGTTTTGGCGCGCGCCGACCCGGCACGACAGAAGGTGCATAAAAAAAACTCCGGAGGCTGATGCGGGACGACACCGTGGACCTGTGGGCGCTGGACGAAGTGCACTTTCAGCAGCAGGGTTCCCGATGCCGGATGTGGATTCCGCCGGAAAACAAGGACCCGGTCGTGTATCATCATCCGACACGCAAGAGCGTGGGTTACTTCGCGGCCGTGTGCCTGCGAGACGGCCGATTTCTGTTTCGGCGCGAAACGGGGCGTTTCAACGGCGAATCCTTTTGGGAGTTTCTGAAGCAGTTCCGCGAAGCAAGCCCCGTGGCCGGTCGCCGCGTCATCGCGATCAGCGACAATGCGCAATACCACCGTTCCAAATTTCATCTGCCATGGCGGCAACACCAGGAGCGGCAATTCCGTTTGGATTTCCTGCCGCCGTATAGCCCGGACTTGAACCCCATCGAACGAGTCTGGAAACTTACACGCCGTCTTTGTCTGCACAATCGCTACTTCGGCTTCCTTGACGGCGTCGTCGATGCGGTCGAAGAGCAATTCGCAGACTGGATCAAACCCAACGAAACCCTGCGACGATTATGCGCAATTACTTAAGACGCTCTGTTTAATAGCCGGTGTAGTCGGAAAGTGTACGTCTATACGTCGCCCTTACCCGCAAGTAATCGGGGCGATTCCCCTGACGCGGGCGGTCGGGAGCGTGGCCGTCCTGCAACGAGGTGCCCGCCCAGGGGTCTAATTGTCCGTCGGCA
>DASYDH010000024.1:0-16284 GCA_036499685.1 Lacunisphaera sp.
CGACAGGCGTCCGGCACGGTGCCCTAGGATTGTTGACAGTTTCTGCCATGGGATCGTTGACAGCGGTGAGGGCGCGCAAGCTTGGGGGCACTATGCCATGGAAAGACTCTTCGGTATTTCGCCAGAGATGCGAATTGGTACGGGCGATGATGGCCAACGTTGAACCGGTGGCGGCAATTTGCCGTCGGTGGGGCGTGAGCCGGACGATTGCTTGTCGGTTTTTGGCCCGGTTTCGAGCGGACGGCCGGTTGGGTTTGCAGGACCGTTCCCATGCCCCGAAGCGGGCGTTTGCCCGGCAAGCTCCACGGTGGCGCGCACAGGTGTGGCGCGCACGGTGCATGGATCCGAGTTGGGGTGCGCGCAAGTTGAGGTGGTGGTTGCGAAAACATTTTGCCCGGCAGCGTGGGCCGGCGGAGCGCACCGTGCAGCGTTGGCTAAAGCAGAGCGGCTTGATTCGTCGACCTCGCTCGCGCCGCCGGAGGTTGCGGGCGTCGCGCCGGTTATCGCCGACCCTTGCGCGTCGTTCCAACGATGTCTGGACGATCGATCTGAAAGGATGGTTTCGCTCTCGGGATGGGGCGAAAATTGAACCGCTCACGGTGCGGGATGCGTGGTCGCATTACTTGCTCTGGACAAAATCACTGGCCAAAAAAACGACGCTAACGTGCGGCGAATCTGCCGGGAGTTGTTCCGCCACAAAGGCAAACCGCGGGTCATCCGGTGCGACCGGGGTGCGCCGGTTTTCGGCGACGGGCCCCACGGGTTCACCCGCCTGAGTCTATGGTGGTGGCGCTTGGGCATCCGCGTGGAGTTTGTGCGGCGCGGCTCCATCAACAACAATGCCCACGAACAAATGCACGGGGTGATGAAAAACTAATTGGCCATTGCCGACACCGCGCGCCCCAAACGGCTTCCCGTGCTGTATCCGCCACATTATCCGCCAAGTTGGTTGGTGCGGGTGGCCCAGGAGAATGGGAAGGTCACATTACTCGGTTGGACGGGAAGTATTGGCCGCGCCTTTGGCGGTCTACCCGTCGGCTTCGCTTCCGCAGGCCACCGTGCTTACCGGGTTTACTTCGGCTCGCTCTATCCCGGCCGCCTCAACCTGACTCAAAACCGAAAATTAGTTCTGCCCGTCTTCTGAAATCCATCCACTCAAGAGCAGGGAGGGAGCCAAGCCCCCTCCCCCGCACCCTCCCCAATTTTTCAATTCTGAAAAACAAAATGTAAACAATCCTATGTCTCACTACCGGGACGCCTGTCGCTAATATTTCAAATCCTTCAACCATGACCGATTTGCCTGATACCAATCGACGCTCCGTTTAAGGCCTTCATCGAGCGTCGTCTCAGGCTTCCAGCTGAGCATTCGTCCGGCTTTGGCGATGTCGGCCCAAGTCTCCCTGATGTCTCCGGCATGAATTGGCTTGCGGTCGTAGTTCGCTTTTTTGCCGAGCAATGTTTCCAGTTTCTCGATGATGGTCGTGATCATGACGGGATTGCGGCCGCCGCCGAGGTTGATGATTTCGTAACCGGGCAGCGGCAGTGCCGCGATCGTGCCGCGGGCGATATCGTCGACATAGGTGAAATCCCGGGATTGCGAACCGTCGCCGAAGAGCTGGAGTGGCGTGCCTTCGTCGATCCACTTCATAAAACGCAGGTGTGCCATGTCAGGTCGCGACGCCGGACCATAAACGGTGAAGTAACGCAGAATGGTCGAATCGATGCCGTAAAGATGATGATACGAATACGCCATCACCTCGGCGGCTTTTTTCGAGGCGGCATAGGGCGAGATGGGTGTGTTGACGGGGAGTTCCTCGTTGAAGGGCATCTTCTGTCCGGCGTAGAGCGAGGAGCTGGACGCCATGACATGTTTCTTTACCCCGTACCGACGCATCAACTCGAGCAGGTTGAGCGTGCCCTGCGCATTGGTGGCGAGATAAACGAACGGGTTTTCCAGACTGTAGCGGACGCCGGCCCGGGCGGCGAGATTGAGTACGGCGTCGAATTTGTGCCGGACAAACAGTGATTCCACGGCGACGAGTTGCTCGATGTCGATGCGCGAAAAGTGGAAATTCGGCCGGCCGCTCAATTGCGCCAGTCGAAATTCCTTCAACCGCACGTCGTAGTAATCGTTGAGATTGTCCACGCCGATCACGATGTGGCCGGCGTCCAGCAATAATTGCGTGGTGCGGGCGGCAATGAAGCCAGCAACGCCGGTGACAAGGTACGTGGCCACGCTTAGCTTTGGGGCTTTAACTGGCTGAGCAGTTTTCTGAACTCCGGATCGGTTTTCAGTGTTTCCAGATCGGGATCCTGTTCCATCCAGTCGAGATCGTCATAGCCGAGCGAGACGGCTTTGCGCAGCGAACGCAGGGCGTCCGGACGTTTTTTGCAAAGCGCGAGGCTGCACGCGAGATTGTAGTGGGCGGTGGCGTTTTTGGGTTCCAAGCGCACCAGCTTACGATCCATTTTCAAGCCGTCCGCGATCCGTCCCGCTTTTGTGTACAGCCCGCCCAGCAAACCGACGACATCCACGTAGTCCGGACACCGGCGGTGCACGGCTTCATAAAATCCAATCTCGAATTGTGGATCGGGTTTCGACGTTTTGGCCATGGTTACTTCTTCTTGGTGCGATTGGGGCAGCGACCAGCCTGGCGGAACGCGATACATTGCGCGCTGACCTGCAGGCGCTGCGAAATGGGTTTGAGGCCGAGCTTAAGGGAAACCGTGCTGCCGTACCATTCCATGAACGGCGCGCTGATTTCAAAAATTTTGTCGCAATCGACACAAACGACCTGCGCAACCTGCGTGCTGTTGCTCGTCGCCGGCCGGTAATATTTTTCCCCCGTGCCGATATCCACTTCCCGCAAAATCTGGCTCTCCGTCATGAGCGGCAGCGTCCGGTAAACGGTGGCGCGCGAAACTGAATCGTCGATGGCCCGGGCGTGATCGAGCAACTGCTCGGCGGTGAAATGCTCCTTTTGGGCGAAGGCGGCATCAAAAATCGCCACCCGCTGGTTGGTCACCCGCAGTCCCTTTTGGGTCAGGTAGGCTTGGAATTTTTCGCGGGGGAGATCGTCGCTCACTGGTGGTATGTCGTCGCGGCAGTTTCAGGGTGTCAACCCGGAACCTCGGCCGGAAAAGGGCCCCTTCCGGCCCGAAAATCATTTTAGCCTGACGAAGAAGTTGCGGAAGAGCGAAAATCCTCCGGACCAATAGTCACCTATTGGGTTACTATTGGTCCGGTCCACGAATTGTTTCGAGGGCTTTTGCAAACGGTTCTGCCACAAAACGCATTGCTTCGCCGGGTCCTGCGGGCTCACTGGGGAGCGATGATCGTCGGGGTTCAACCACTCGCGGGTTTTGACAAGCTTCTGCACTACAAAGTGCCGGAAACGCTGGTCGCGTCGGTGAGCTCCGGGTCGTTGGTGCGCATCCCGATCGTCCACCGGCTGCATCTGGGACTCGTGATGGAGTTGAACGCGACACCGGATTGCCCGCCGGAAAAACTCAAATTGGTGAGCGCGGTGGTTCACGATTTCCCGGCATTGACGGCCGATCTCCTCGAACTCGCGCGCTGGATGCAGAGTTATTACGCGGCGCGGATGGAGAGCGTATTGGAAGCGATGATTCCGGGCGCGGTGCGCGATGGCGCGCGGTTGAAAACGGAAAAATACCTGAGTCTCGTCCACGCCGTTTCGGCTGCCGAGTTGGCGGCGCTGACCAAGAAAGCGCCGCAGCAGGCGCGACTCTGCGAGTTTCTCAAACAGCAATTTCAGCCGGTTAAAAAATCGCTGGTGCTTTCCCGGCTCGATCTAACCGCGGCCGTGGCGGCGGCGCTGATCAAGCGCGGCTGGGTACGCGAGGAACTGCGCTCGGTGGAACGCGTCGCCTACGCGGATAATTGGACCGGAGGCGAAATCGTTGCGGGCCTGCCGCCGAAGTTGAACGAAGAGCAGGCGGCAGTCGTGAACTCGGTTGGCGCAAGCCTCACCAAGGAAAAATTTGCGGTGCATCTGCTGCACGGCGTCACTGGCTCGGGAAAAACCGAGGTTTATCTTCGCGCGGTTGAGCAGGTGCTCAAATCCGGCGGCAGTGCGATTTACCTCGTGCCGGAAGTGGCTTTGACCCCGCAAACCGTGGCGCGGTTGCGCGGACGGTTCGAAGCGGCCGGTCACAAAACGGTCGTCTGGCACAGCCATTTGGGTGAAGGCGAACGGCTCGATGGCTGGACGGCGCTCGCGAGCGGACAGGCCCGTGTCGTGGTCGGCGCGCGCTCGGCGGTTTTCGCGCCAGTGAAGGATTTGCGGATGATCGTCGTCGATGAGGAACATGAACCCGCGTACAAACAGGACGAGACTCCGCGTTATCACGGTCGGGACGTCGCGGTTTATCGCGCGAAACTGGCTGGTGCGGTTTGTCTGCTCGGATCGGCGACGCCGTCGCTGGAATCCTTTGCCAACGTTCGCTCGGGGAAATACCGGCTCGACGAGCTGAAGAAGCGCGTCGACGACAAAAAGCTGCCCGACATTCACGTCGTGGATATGCGCATCGAGGTGATGCGCCAGCGGGGATTAGTGACGCTGTCGCGGCTGCTCGTCGACCACATGCACCGCCGCTTCGAACGGAAGGAACAGATCATTCTATTCATCAACCGGCGCGGTTATTCGTCGAGTATGCAATGCCGGAAATGCGGCCACGTGGAGGAGTGTCCGCATTGCAGCGTTTCGATGACGTATCACCGGGCCGACGAAACGCTGAAGTGCCATCTCTGCGGGCATTCGCGAGGTGCGCCGGCGGTGTGTCCGGCCTGCGCCGCGCCGGATATTCGCTGGCGCGGCATGGGCACGCAACGTGTCGAGGAAGCGGTGCGACGCGTGCTCCCGCGCGCGCGACTGGAACGGATGGATACTGACACGATGTCGAAGAAACATCTGTTCCGGCAAATCCTCGGGGATTTTCGCGCTGGCAAAATCGATATTCTCATCGGCACGCAGATGATCGGTAAAGGGCTGGATTTTCCCAACGTGACGCTCGTCGGCCTCGTTGACGCCGACATGTCGATGCACGTGCCGGATTTCCGGGCGAACGAACGCACCTTTCAATTGCTTGTACAGGTCGCGGGTCGGGCGGGCAGGGGAGACCGGGCGGGCGAGGTCGTGGTGCAAACCTTCTCGCCGCAAGCCGAAGCGATTCAGTTTGCGCGCCACGCCGATTTCAACGGGTTTGCGGAAGGGGAACTTTCGATGCGGAAAAAATTCAATTACCCGCCTTACCGCCACCTCATCCACCATATTTTCCGCGGAAAGAATCCGGAGAAGATCAAGTTCTTCGCCGAGCACTGGACAAAACAAGTGGAGGCGAAGCTCGGCTCGCTGGTCGAGATTCGCGGGCCGACGCCGGCGCCCATCGAGAAGGTGAAGGACGAGTATCGTTTCCAGATTTGGTATTTCTGCGCGCGCGCGACAAAAATAGTGCCCGAGCTAGTGAAGTTGCAGGCCGAAATCAAATGGCCGGACGACGTGATTCAAGTGCTCGACGTGGATCCGATGAGTCTGGTGTGAGCGAAAGCGGTCAAAGGAATACCGGGTGGATTTTAACCACAGAAGACTCAGAATACACAGAATGAAGGTTTTGAAATCGTAAAGGCATCGACTGACCGGGCACCAAGGTGCGAGCAGGGCGATCGGTTCAGTACTTAATTCATCACTCCGATTTCTGTGTACTCAGTATTCAGTGGTTATCTCTCCACTGAATTGTTCGAACTCAGGCTAAAATTCGAAACTCAGCATCAGCCCTTTCCGGGGATGCATCCAAAGACGGGTGGTTACTTTTTTGCCGACGTGTTCCGCGAACGTGCCAGTGCGAAAGAACGACTCCATTACCGTTTCCGGCGGGGGCATGGCAACTTTCTCCGGCGCCCGTTTCGTGACAACGAATCGTTCCAGGATCAATAAATCGGACCTTGGCGCGACGGGAGGCGGGGCAACTTCTGGCGCGGAGATGTCCGTCAGTCCGAACTTCCCTTCGTTTTTGCGAATCAGCTGGTTTTCCCAATGAACGCTTTCCAGAGCCGGAACGACAATTTCACCGGTCGGGGTAAAAACGGGAAGATCCAAGTTGGTCTTTGACCAGGCAAGTGTACCTGTCGCGAGAAAAGCGACGGTCACTGACAGGAATCGGTGAAATGAGTGTTTCACGGTTTTGGGGTGGGTTTCTCGGACCAAAATAGTGCTACGTCAGATCGGTGAGATTGCAGGCAAAATAATCCCCTAGAAATGTGGGTGCCGGTAATTTTACATCGGGGAAAGCGCGACGCTCGATTCGGTGAACAACAAGGTTTGGCGTGGCCCAGGCCTCCGTGCCTGCGGGATCGAGTGCAGCCGACCGATCCAACGGGCAGAGACGCCCGTTGCTACGGCACGGCCTGCTTCGGCAATTAGTTGCGCTAGTCTCAATTATCCCTAATTTTACCGAGCAGGCGCCCGAGGTATTTCTTCGCGTAAAGCACGCTGCGTTCGCGCACGATGCGCTCCGGCGGGTGCCTTTTGAGTCCAAGTTCGGGCGCAGTGGTGATCACCGTGCCTGCGTCCGGACTGAGAATGACCCACGCCAAAATGCGCCGGAGTTGATCGCGACCAATGCGTTCCTGCAATTCGTCGAACACCGCCCGGCCGATCTCCGCTTCGTGCAGGTCGGCGGCGATGTCGGCAATTGCGGCGACGCTGAGCAAATTTCTGGCGGCTTGCCCGGCGTCGGCGACGTGGGCGGGCGGCCACGCTTTGAGTTTGTACGCAATTTCGTCGGACTGATGCGGTTCGCTTGAGCGCGCGAACGGCGGCGCGAGCCGCGTGACCAGTTCATTGTCTCCCGGCAAGTCATCGTACGTGATCTGGTCCATCTGTGCGGCGGTGATGGTTTCATAGCCGGAAGAAGTGGGCAGCGGTTGCAATCGACCGGTCCACGCGGCCGCCGCGCCCACGGCGATCCACGACAGCAACGCGATGGCCAGCCCGGCACCCGCCAACCGACCCCCGCGACGCCCGACGTCCCAGCGAAATAGTTTTGCGCCGACCACGCCGGCCGCGAGTCCGATGATGCCCAATGCGACCAGGCTAAATCCGGCTCCCCGTCCAGCGGACGGATCCGTAAAACAGCGTTGCAACACATCGACGGCATAGCGTCCCGGCATGAAACCGGAGAACTCTTGTGCCCAGGCCGGCAACGCCGCGAGCGGGACGCCGACCCCCCCGATCAAAATCATCGGGAGGAACAGGCATTGGCCAAGCGCCTGCACCGCCGGCACGTCATTCGCGAGCGCGGCTACCAGCAATCCGAGTCCCATGAAAGCGAAGGCCACTGGCAAAAACGTGAGTGCGAGTTGCGCGGAGTGCGACGGCAGCGGCGTGTGGAAAACGAGTCGCGCGAGAAAAATCTGCAGGACGATCGCCGACCCGATGATCAAAAGCCGCGCCAGCAGCGTGCTGAGGACCAAGGTGAGCGTCGGCACCGGCAGCAGGCGATAACGTCGCCACACCCCGCGCTCGCGCTCGGCCACGAGCGCCGTCGGCAGCCCGAGACACGCCCCGCCGAGAATCGTGATCGTGAGAATCTGGCCCATTTCCGGCAGCAGTGGAGGCGTGTCACCGCGAAAGACGCTGCCAAACGCCAGCAGGAAAAACACCGGCATCAAATAACCGTAGATCAACGCCTGCGTGCTCCGGAAATTCAATTGCAGCACCAGACGGAAATGCTGGATCAGTCCGGAAAAAGTGGACCCGCGTTTCATGGCAATGCGGACCAGGTGGTCTTGGTCAGCTCGAGGAAAACATCCTCGAGGGACGGCCGCTGAATCTGGAGATCGAGCATTTCATTGCCATCGGCGGCGAGTTTTTGCACGAGCGCGCTGATGGTGCGATTCGCATCGGCGGTGCTCACGCGCCAGCCGTCGTCGTGCACGTATTGATCGAGCACCTCGGCCAGCGCGCCGACGTCCACCGCGTTCAATGGCTGGCGGGTGCGAAACGTGAGACGGGTTTTTGCCACGGAAGTGGCGATCAATTCCTCCGGACTGCCCGAAGCGACGAGACGGCCTTCGTGCAGAATACCGATTCGATCGCAGAAAAAATGCGCTTCATCGAGATAGTGCGTGCACACGAGAACGGAGCGACCGTCGGCCTTGAGTTGCCTGATCAAGTCATGCAATTCACGGCGCGATTTTGGATCGAGACCGGCGGTCGGCTCGTCGAGAACGAGGAGGTTTGGCCGGTTGACCATGGCGAGCGCCAGGAATAGTCGCTGCTTTTGTCCGCCGGAAAGCGAGTCGAACGATGCCGCGGCCTTGTTGGTGAGGGAAAATTGCGCGAGCAATTCCTCGACGGGCACGGCGTTTTCGTAAAAGGCGGCAAAGCAGTTGAGTGCCTCCCGCGGCGTGAGCTTGTCCTGGAGCGAGGCGAATTGCAGTTGCGCGCCGATCTCGCGGCGCGTCCGGGCGGGATGGGCGAGCGCATCGACGCCGTTGAGCGTGATGGCACCCGCATCGGGTGCGCGCAGGCCGAGGATTGTTTCAATAATCGAGGTTTTCCCCGCTCCGTTCGGCCCGAGCAGCCCGTAGATTTCGCCCGGCGCGATTTCAAAAGACACCCCGCGAACCGCCTCGACCGCGCCGTAGCGCTTGGTCAGATCGCGGACCGAAAGATTGGCGGGGGAAGACAAAGCCATTACTCCATGCCAAACGGGTTTGGTCAGCGGATGTCAACGGGAACTGCGGGGAGGTTGGACCGGCTCGACGTCGCCCCGCCTGTAATTTTTTTAGGGGAAAACCCTTAATCCATTTGTCCTCTGCGCCGGATTCCTCCAGATAAGCGCCGCGAATATGAGGATCTACTTCATGGGAATTTGCGGAACGGCGATGGGCAACGCCGCACTTTTGGCGCGCGCGGCCGGCCACGAGGTGCTCGGCGCGGATACGGGCGTTTATCCGCCGATGAGCACGGTGCTCGCAGACGCCGGCATCACCCTGCACGAGGGCTATGATCCGGCCCGGTTGGAAACGCTGACTCCGGACCTCGTGGTGATTGGCAATGCGATGTCGCGCGGTAATTCCGAGGTCGAATGGTTGCTCGATACGCGAGCGATAGCGTTCACGTCGCTGCCGGCCTTGCTGGCGGATTTTGTGCTCAAGGGTCGCAAGAACATCGTCATTGCGGGCACCCACGGCAAAACTACGACGACCGCGCTCACGGCTTTTTTGCTGCGCGAAAATGGGCTCGATCCGGGGTTTCTGATTGGCGGCGTGCCGCAGGATCCGCCGGTGGGCAACCATCTCGGGGCGGTGTCCGATCCGTTTGTGATCGAGGGCGACGAATACGACAGCGCGTTTTTCGACAAGCGCAGCAAGTTCATCCATTACGCACCGCACATCGCGGTGCTGAACAACCTGGAGTTCGACCACGCGGATATTTTTCGCGATCTCGCGGACGTGCAACGGACATTTTTGCACCTGACGCGCATCGTGCCGCGCAAGGGCTGGATTCTCCTGAACAGCGATGACGACAATCTGCGTGCGCTCGGTGCGCTGGACTGGGCCAATGTGGTTCGCGTCGGCACGAGCGTGGGTAGCGATCTGCGCATCGTGGATTTTACCGAGAACAGCAGCGGGGTGACGTTCGGCCTGATCTGGCTCGGGCGTCCATGGTGCACGATCAAATGGAATCAGACGGGACTTTTTAACGTGCGGAATGCTGCCATGGCCGCGCTCGCGGCGGGCCTTGCGGTGAATCCCAATGATCCCACCGAGATCAAGCTCGATGCCCTTGCACGATTTCGCGGCGTGAAGCGCCGGCAGGAACTGCTCGTCGATAAGCCGAAGCTGCGCGTCATTGAGGATTTTGGGCATCACCCAACCGCGCTCGCCGAGACGTTGCGTTCCCTGCGCAATCGCTATCCGGCTGCGGTATTGACCGCCGTGTTTGAGCCGAGAAGCAACACGGCCCGCACGAAGGTCATGCAGGCGGGCTTCACGCGGGCGCTCGCGATGGCGGATGAAGTTTATATTGGCGCCGTGAATCGCGCCGCGAAACTGGCCGAGGCGGATCGTTTTGATGCGGAAACGGTGATTGAGCAGCTGGCCGTTCAAGGGATTCACGCCTACACCGCGCCGACCAATCGCGAGCTGCTTACCCGGCTGATCGCGGGTCCGCTGATGCCGCGCAACGAACCGCAGGTCGTCGTGTTTTTCTCCAATGGTTCGTTCGACGGAATCATCGGGGAGTTTGTTGAAGCGGCGAGTGCGTGATGTGTCGCTGCTGCTCCAAAAAGCACGGACCACCATCGGGCGGATCCGTTCGATCGAGCTGATCTCACCGTGCGCTGCGGCGCACGTTTATTGCGCCTGTTTGGCGACTTTGAACTCGGCGGGAGTTTCACCCTTGGGCAACGCCAGCAAATCGTAATCCTGGTAGCCGGTGATCGCGACGTTCACGAATTCGCCGATGGGTAATTCCCGCGGCACATACACCCGTCCGTCGATGTCCGGCGCATCCGCTTCACCGCGGGCGACGCCGGGTTCCTCGACCAACACTTTCAAGGTTTGGCCAACGTGGCTCTTGCTGACCTCGGCGGCGATTTCTTGCTGGAGCGCCATCGTCTTGTGCCAGCGGGCTTCCTTCACCTTTGGAGAAATCTGGTCGGGCATCTTGGCGCCGCGTGTGCCTTCTTCCTGCGAATAACGGAAAACCCCGAGACGCTCGAATTTCGTTTCGCGGATGAACTCGCAGAGTTCGTCGACGTCGGCGTCGGTTTCGCCGGGAAAGCCGACGATGAAAGTGGTGCGGATCGCGATGCCCGGGATGCCGGCGCGGATGCGTTTCAGGAGATCGCGAATGTAATCGCCGCTCGTCTCGCGCTGCATGCGCGTGAGCATGGCGTCGCTGATGTGTTGGAGCGGGATGTCAATGTAGCGCGCGACCTTCGGGCACTCCGCGATCGTCGTGATCAGCTCATCGCTCCAGTGCGCCGGATGCGTGTAGAGCAGGCGAATCCAGAAATCGCCCGGGATGGCGTTCAATTCGCGGAGCAACGTCGTGAGTGCGGTGCCGCGCGAGGAATCGACCGGCGTGCGCGGGTTGGGACGTTGTTCCCACGTGTCCATGCCGAAGAACGTCGTGTCCTGGGAAATCAGATTGATTTCCTTCACACCCTCGGCGACGAGGCGTTTGGCTTCCTGGACGACGCTATCAACGGTGCGACTGCGGTGACGGCCGCGGATCTGGGGAATGATGCAGAAGGTGCAGGGGTGGTTGCAGCCCTCGGCGATCTTGATGTACGCGAAATGCTTCGGCGTGAGCCGGAATCGCGGGGTGTCGTAGTCGGGGATGTAAGTTGATTTTCCCTCGATGAAATTGGCGGGCGCTTCCGTTTTGCCTCGTTCCTTGGCGTAAATCGCCTCGATGATCGGCGCAACTTTCGTCACTTGGTCGAGCCCGATGAACGCGTCCACTTCGTCGTGGAGCGAAGTCGAAAGGTCCTTGGAAAAACGCTGGGACATGCAGCCGGCGACGATGAGTTTCTGCTCCTTGCGTCGCTTTTTCATGCCCTTGTTCTGGTGAACTTCCAGGATATGGCCGATGGATTCCGCCTTGGAGGAATCGATGAAGGAGCAGGTGTTGACGATGACCACGTCGGCCTTTTCCGCTTCCGGGATGACGGTCATGCCCGCCTGATGCAGGTGACCGATCATGATCTCGCTATCGACGAGATTCTTGGCGCAACCGAGGGAGATGAGGCTGACTTTGATCATGGGCCTATAAAAACAAAGGCGCGTCCGGGAAGGGACGCGCGCTTGGGAAGGCGGGTCGCAGCGTTACTTCTTGCCGATAGCCGCTTTAATGCGGGCTTTCTTGCGTTTCAGGTAGGCGACGCGGCGTTTCTTTTTGATGTGTTTATTGAATTGTTGTCCCATAAAAGCGGTTAGGTGAGCGGCCAACTGTTCAAAATCGCCGCCGGGAGTCAAGCGCGCCGGAGAAGGGGTAGTGTCCCATTTTGGTTTTTACTCCGCTCGGCATCGCCTCAGTTCAGAAGGTCTCATTCTCCGCTTGTCCGCGCCCGGCACATTTCTAACGTTCGCCAAAGAACGGGTTCCCCATGAACATACTCAAACAAGAAGTACAACCCGAAGCCGAAAGCTGGCGGCTTTGGTTGTTTCTTTCCATCAGCGTTTTTTTGTGGGCCCTCGCTTTGGATTCGGCGAAGGTTGATATTTCAGGTTGATGACGTCCCAAACGATCATCGTCATTTTTTTAGCCAAAGCCGTATAAAATGAAATTCGCGTTCGCTCTCAGTAGTGTGATCCTGGGATTGTTCTTTGAATGTCCATTGTGCCGCGCAGCGTCAGTGCAGTCCGATGGAAAGATTGTTTTGTCGCCGGCGATCCTACTGCCGTCTTTTATTCGGCAGTGTGATTACGTTGAACTGCCGTTCCTGGTGCCGACCGAGTATAATTCAGCTGGCAAAGTAGTCAGAGCCAAACGAGTGGCTGTCCGCATCACCGAAAAAGCGGACCGCGATGCCGTAGCACGCTGTTTTGCGAAGAGCCGGTTTGTAGCGATGGGGGCGCGATCGATCGTATTGGGCGACCCGCTCTTCGTATGTTACACCAATGGCAAGGAGACCTTAAAAACGTTCGATTTTGGCGATCGATTGATTTGGTCGCCGCGCGGTCGGGCTGGCGATGTGCTCCTCGGCAACGACCAAATGAGGCTTCTTCGTGACACTCTGGAGAGGATTAAGAAAATTCGTCAGCAATTTGTGCCTACAGATGGGAATGAGGGGTGAGCTGAGTGGGACACTTGATTCAGTATGCGTCGGTCTGGTTTTGTGTAGTTCGTGTTTTTCGTGGACGGATCCGGCCGAGCTCAGTGTACTCTGTGTCCAACTTTGGTTGCCCGGTTCAACGGATCGGGCGACTTCGCCCGCGAGATCGATAGAACGGTAGCGGGGTCGCCGCCGCTCCAGGATAAGCCTCAATACCGGGCCAGACCCGGATCCACTTCCTGTGACCATGCTTCGGTGCCGCCGGCGATGTTGCTGACGTTGGTGTAGCCGTTGGCCCGGAGAAATTCCGTGACCCGCAGGCTGCGGGCACCGACATGGCAGAGGACGAGGATCCGTTGGTCGCGGGGAATCTCGGCGAGGCGTCCGGGAACGCTTCTCATGGGAATATTCAGGCTGCCGTTGAGCTGGCAGATCGCCAGCTCGTACGGTTCGCGTACGTCCAGCAGCACCGTGTCCGGCTGTTTCGCCAGTCGGGCGGCTTCGGTCACTTCGATCTCAATTGGAATATCCATGGGATGGGACGGGCTAACGTGTGGATGCCGGTCGCCGGTGCAAGTCCAGTTCGCCGTTGACGCAATCCTCCGTCGCCAAATCGTGGAGAGAATGTCTGAACGTTTTGTAGTCATCATGGCTGGCGGCCGCGGCGAGCGGTTCTGGCCCCAGAGTCGTCTGGCGACGCCCAAGCATTTGCTGCCCATCGTGGGCGACAAATCGATGCTGGCCCAAACCGTTGACCGGGTGGTCGGCATCGTCCCACGGGAAAACATATGTGTGCTTACAACGAGAGCTCAATTTAAGGGCTGCGAAAAAGCATGCCCTGATCTGCCGCCTGGAAATATCGTTGCTGAGTGGGTTGGTCGCGACACAGCAGCAGCTACTGGCTTGGCGATGCTTATGGTTAAGCGACGGAACCCAAATGCTACATTCGCAATGCTTCCTGCGGACCACGTAATTCACGATATACCAGAATACCGAAAATTGCTGACCGTTGCATTTGAGGCAGCGGAAAGTGCTGACGCATTGGTTACGCTCGGTATTAAACCCACCGAACCAGCAACTGGTTTTGGTTACATTCAGCAAGCCAATCTATGGCGTCAAGTTAGTGGACGTAATATAATGTCAGTGAAACGTTTTGTTGAAAAACCTGATTTGGAGAAAGCCAAAGCTTACGTTTCCTCGGGGGAATATTTTTGGAATGCTGGCATGTTCGTGTGGCGGGTTCCTGTCGTGGAGGCGGCGTTTAAATCTCATGCTCCAGAAATTTATTCAGGTCTCCAAAAAATTGAGGCTTTCGTAAATGAAACCGGAGACTGGGATAAAGCGCTTGAGACGATTCATCCGACGCTGCCAAAAATTTCCGTCGACTATGCGTTGATGGAAAAATCGACAAACGTGGTCGTGGTGCCGGCGACCTTCGACTGGGACGACGTAGGTGCGTGGCCGGCGATCGCGAAACATTTCAAGCCGGATGCCGCAGGCAATGTGTTGCGCGGCGTGGCGATGGTCGAGGACGGGAAGGACAATATCGTGGTCAGCGACGACGGGCATCTCACCGCGGTCGTGGGTGCGAGCGACCTCATCGTCGTGCACACGCCGGAAGCCACGCTGGTTTGTCCAAAGGATCGGGCGCAGGACATCAAGGCGTTGCTGAAGCGGCTCGCGGACGATCCGGTGCGCAAAAAATACCTGTGAGGCATGCGCTGTCTCGGCATCGATTACGGCACGAAACGCGTCGGTCTTGCTCACGGCGATGATCTTGGCGTCGCGACGCCGCTACCGGCGTTGGTCGATGCGGATCCTACGATGCGTTGGAAAAAGCTGGGCGAAACCATCCGGCAACGGCGGATCACCGATCTGGTCCTCGGTTATCCGTACAACATGGATGGTTCCGTGGGCTTCAAGGCGAAGGAAGTGGACACCTTCGCGGCGGAGCTGAAAAAGCAATTCGGCCTGCCGGTGCACCTAGTCGACGAAACGCTCACCAGTTACACCGCAGAATCGAGTGTCGCGAAAAAATCGCGCAGGGAAGTGCGCGACTCCGGCCTGATCGATTCGCGCGCCGCCTGCCTGATCCTGCAGGATTTCCTGGACCAAAAAATCCCACCGAATCTGTCTGAACCGGAGTGAATTCACCACGGAATCACCGAATACACAGAAATCGGAATGATGAATTTAGATCTAGTGTGGTGTCCCAGAAATAACTTTCGAAAGTCGTTCAATTTTGCCGAGGATGGAGTTGGCGGTGGCGGTCCACTGAAAGGGACCGCAGTGGCGGTTGTGGTGTTTCACGTAGGCGTCGATGCGCTGGACGAGTTCCTTGACGTTGCGAAAGGAGCCGGGGCGGATGGACTGTTGAGTGATGAGACCGAACCAACGTTCGACCTGATTGAGCCAGGAGGAATAAGTTGGAGTATAGTAGACGTGGTAGCGCGGATGCGCCGCCAGCCAAGTGCGAACCTTGGGATGCTTGTGGGTGGCGTAGTTATCAATGATGAGGTGCAGATCGAGGGCTGGCGGCACATTTTCGTTGAGATGCCGCAGGAACGAAAGGAACTCCTGATGGCGGTGGCGTGACTTGCACTGGGTGATGACCTTACCATTCTGCACATCGAGTGCGGCGAACAACGTGGTGGTGCCATGACGAACATAGTCGTGAGTGACGCCAGGTGGCCCAAGCCCATCGGCAGGATCGGCTGAGTCCGCTCCAAGGCTTGAATCTGGCTCTTCTCGTCGACGCAGAGCACCAATGCCTTGTCCGGCGGATTGAGATAGAGCCCCAAGATATCACGGACTTTTTCGACGAAAAAGGGATCATTTGACAGCTTGAAGGATTTGGTCCGGTGCGGTTGCAGCCCAAACAGTCGAAAAAAACGGTGGACCGTACTTTTGGTGACGCCGGTCTCAGCCGCGACGCGACGAATACTCCAATGAGTCGCATGCTTCGGTCGCGAGGAGAGCACCTTGTTGAGCAAACTTGCGACTCGATCATCATCATGGGTGCGGGGTCGCCCGGAGCGTTGCTCACCGTAAAGTCCCACCTGGCCATGTGCCTTAAAGCGCCTGCGCCAGTGCGCCACGGTCGGCGCCGTCACTCCGAATCGCGCGGCAATGCCCGAGTTCGTCTGGCCGTCCGCTGACATCAAGATCATCTGCGTCCGCCGTACCACGCCGTGCGGCAGCGAGCGGGACTGCGCGATTTGCTCCAGTACCCGACGCTCGTTCGCCGTCAACTGAGTCTCAAAACTCTTGGGTCGTCCTTTTGGCATACCTCACAGACACCGGTTATTTATGTAGGTTACTTATGGGACACCACACTAGTGTCCTGAGTGATTAATTCGTGAGCAAATTGCCTGGACTTTACCGAGGATGAGGTCGGCCGAGGCAGTCCAGATGAACGGCGTCGGATTTTGGTTATTGGTTTCGAGATAGTGGCGGATGGCGGTTTCCAAC
>DASYDH010000025.1:0-152623 GCA_036499685.1 Lacunisphaera sp.
AGGGTGTGGGGATAGCCTTTGCGGGCTTCTACACCAGATTTTGAGTTCAACTCCCGTCAGCTCCAGCAGTCCAAAAGCCAACTATCGCTACGCTGGGTTTTCGGCAAAATGTGTTCGAACTTTGTCCAATAGGCACCGCCATCGTTTCAGTCGGAAAAAATCCGGGGAAACGCGGACTCGGATGGCTTATCGCGCGAGCATCAGGCGCACGGCGGCGCACAATTTCTCGGCGACTGCCTGGGCGTTTTGCGGACGCTGCGGTGCACGGTTCTGGTTGGGCAAGCGATCAACCATGGAACTCCGGATCGTTCGGCGACTGAGGGGTAATGTATTCATCTTTGGCATGCTGTTTCCCCTATTTCAGCGGGAAGCGTGCCAGCTCTATAAGTCGGCTATTATCGGCTTATATTAAGCAAGATATGCGATTATTAATTCGTCTGATTAAGGATTCCCAAGGCACGGCAAAAAATACCACCGTCGGCGACGGTGAAGCTGACCGAAAGAGGGCTTTTTAAGCCGCGTCCGCCCACTGGATACCAGCGAGGCGGCCGAATTTTTCCTGGGCAGCGGCGATTGCTTCGCGAGCGCTCTCTTCACTGAGACCGGCGCGACCGAGCATAGCCGGATCTTCCTGCCACAAGCGTTGTTCCCCCGGCAGCCCCACGCCCCAACCCTCCGCCACCGCAGCTGCCAAATGAAGCATGGCGGTGATGAGAACAGCTTCGGTCGTCAGTGCAGGATGATAGACAGCGCGAACCGCACCCACCGTTTCGGGCGAAAAGCGCCAGTGTTCCAAAAGCAGCGCGCCGACTTCCGCACCATTGATATCGTAGGTCGCCAATTCCCAAACCGGAAGGTCTTTGCCCGAGGAAGCTCCCGGATAACGGACCGCTCCGGCGTAGTTGTTGATGACGACGCGACCTAAATTACGCAGCAAGCCGGTCGAATACGCGGTGCGGACATCGATCCCGTTGCGCGCGGCAAATGCAGCCATCAACTGGCCGGTCGCCACGGAATTTTCCCAAAAACGTCGCGCGGGAATCTGGTACGCTTGCAAATCGTGCTGGCAGGCATGTCTGGCCGCCACCAATCCCACCAGGCTGTGAATGTCGCCAAAGCCGATTCTCGCCACCGCGTCCTCGATCGAATCACAACCGCTTTTCAGTCCGTAAAACGCACTGTTGCCCAACCGGATGATCTGAAAGGTGAGCGCCGAATCGACCCGTACCAAATCGACGATTTGGTTGAGGTCGGTGTCGGGATTTTGCAGCAACGATTGAAGCCGGCCAAATATGCCGATGGCCGGTGGTAAGGAAGAACCCAGAGTGACAATGGTTGCGCGATCCAAGCCCATAAGTATTAGCCTTTAATTCGTCGCAAATTGACCGCGCTTGAGGTCGGAAAGCTGGTCGGGACGGCAAGGCGCCCGCGCACGAAATCCACCTTTCCCGCCCTGTTTCCGCTCTATTCGGGTTACGCTTGGATGATTCCCCGGCGAATCGAGAACCGCACCAGGTCGGTCTGTGATTGGAGCGCAAGTTTGCGCATGAGATTGGTCCGATGGGTTTCTGCGGTCCGGGGACTGATGAAAAGTTTCTCGGCGATTTCGGGATTGGCGTAACCTTCGGCGGCCAGTTGCAGCACCTCGCGTTCGCGCGGCGAAAGCGAACCGAGCGGATCGGTCGTTTCCGCGACCCGCGTCGTCAGAGCGTTGATGGCCCACTCCGAAAGCGGAGCGCTCAAATACCGCCGCCCGGCCAGCACTTCCTTCAATGCCTGCGCGATCTCCTGCGACTCGGATCCTTTCAGCAAATAAGCCGCCGCACCGGCGCGCAACGCCTCGATGACATACGGCTCGTCGTTGTGCATCGACAATACGATGACGCGCGTGTTGGGACTGTTCGCACGCACGTGTTTCAACACTTCGAGGCCGTGCATTCGCGGCATGTTCAAATCGAGCACGAGTAGCATTGGCTTCAACTTGTCCACCGTTTGCACGGCGGAAAGTCCATCGGCCACGTCGGCGACCACGCGGCAGGAACCGTCGGCCTCGAGCAGACTGCGCAATCCGCGACGCACAATTTCGTGATCATCAGCGATGACAACAGTGGTCATGCTACCATGCCCTCAGGTTCTTGAATGGGGAATTCCGCGTGGATGCGCGTACCTTGACCGAGACGGGAAAATATTTCAATGCGTCCACCCGAAAGATGCACCCGCTCAACCAAACCGGCGAGCCCGAGCGAATCCCTTTTTGCCAGTGCACGATCCACGTCAAAGCCCGGTCCGCGGTCGCTGATTTCCACAATCAGATTTCCGTCGTCCGCAAGGATCACGGCGATGTTCGTTTCCGCGCCACGCGCGTGCCGGGCAATATTGGTGAGCGCTTCCTGCACGATGCGAAACACCGTGGTTTCAATCGCACTCGGCAGCCGTTTCGCGGGTAGCGCAAACTCGCAACCGATGGTCATTCCCGTTTGCTGCTTAAACAAACCGAGGTGCCACTCCAATGCCGGTTGAAGTCCGAAATCGTCGAGGATTCGCGGCCGCAACTGCAGCGTCAGCGTGCGCACGTAACGGAGAATCTCGTCCGTCAATTGCAGCGCGTCCGTCAAATTCGCGCCGCCTTTCTGGCCGGCTTCGAGCTGAAATCTCAGGCCGGTCAGCATCTGGCCAATCTGGTCGTGCAATTCCTGCGCAATGACGCGGCGTTCACTTTCCTGGATGTGCAGGAGACGGCCGGACAGCGCCCGCAGCTCCTGGGTGCGTGCGGCGACTTGTCCTTCGAGCGAACGATTCAACTCCGCGAGTTCACGGGTGAGCCGCACGTTCAGTTGCTTCGTGGCGGCGTGTTTCAGCGCATTGTTCAGCGAAAAAACCAACTCCAGTTGGAAGCCTTCTTTCTTAACGAGGAAATCCTGCGCGCCCAGTTTGAAGGTCGCCACCGCTGTTTCACTTCGCGGGATCGCCGATACCACGACGATGGGAAGATCAACCGAACGCGTGCGCACCTTGCGCAACAATTCCAAGGCGGGCTCCGCGCCCAAACCCGGCCCGAGCACCAGTGCATCGCATGCGAGATCGTTCCCCAATTCCGCTTCAAAATTCTCCGGACTGACGACGGTGAGGTGCAGCAAGCGCGCGCTTTGCCGGAAAAAACCGAGGATGATCGCCGCCTCGCGCTCGGAAGATTCGACGAGCGTGATCTGCGCTTCCGCTGGCAATCCGTCCGATTCGGGCGTGGCAACGCGAGCTAGATTTCGCGTGTGCACGCGCTGGACAATTTGGGCAATCTGCCGGAACTCCGCGGAATTTTTATCGATGCAATCGACGGCCCCGGCCCGCAATGCCTGAACGGCAAGGTCATTTTGCCCGTGTCCACTCACCATGATCACCGGTGTGGCATCACGCCGGGCGGAAAGCTGGCCCAGCACTTCCAACCCGTCCAATTCGGGCATCATCAGATCCACCATCACGACGTCGAAGCGTTCCTGGGCCATGCGTTCGAGGCATTTACGCCCTGAATTGACCACTTCAAGGCGGTAGTCGGGCGCACTGCTCGTAAAATACAGCTGCACCATCTGGGAAATCTGGGAGTCGTCTTCGGCGTAGAGAACGCGAACCATGGAAGCCGAATATCGGCACGTTTGGGCAAAAACCCAAGCCTCGCCTTGCGACGATTTTACACTCGGGAGGAGAAGTCCCTACGGCTATTCCCCGCCTTTTATCCGGGTGCGGACGTATTCTGGAAACCCTTTGATTCCAGTAAATTTATGCCATGTACCACGCACGGCATTCCCACCCGGTTTCCCCTCTCGGAAATCTTTCGCGTCTTTTCCGCGCGACAGTGGTTTTTGCCACGCTTGTCCTCGGGCTCTCAGCCACCCATGTTCACGCGGGCATCAAATCCAAACGCCAGCTGGCCGCGATTCTCAAACAGACTCCGGCTCCGCATTTGGTAACTGAAGGCGAGCAGATGAAGAAAGCCGAAAAAACGGCCGCGCAGATCAAAAATGCTGTCACCCTTTGGGGCGTCGGCCAGTCAATGGAGCCGCTTTACGCTCCGAATACCGCCGTCGTGGTTGCCCCGATCAAATACGATGACATCAAAAAAGGCATGACGATCGTCTACGTGAAACGCAACGGACGGCGCGTCGCGCACTCGGTGATCGGGGAAACGCGAGACGGCTACCTGGTTCAGGGGATCAACAATGACGAAGCCGATGCAGAAGCCGTCAACGAGGGCAATTTGGTCGGAGTAGTCGTTCAGGCCTACGCCAGCGTCGATACTAATTTTCGGAACGGTCTGACGCAGCAGGTCGCGGCTAAAGATCGGGTGGCATCGTCGGATAAGAGCAGCAGCTGATCAATTTGTCCGGGGAGCAGCGCCCGTCCGGGTCGTATATCGGCGTCATCTTGGGATGTCGCCAGGAACGGGCGGGCGCCTGATTTTTCCGATAAATTTCACGCGGAAAGGGCCGATTTAATCAGGTGCCATGCCCCTCTCTACCCTGAAAAAATTTGTCCCGCCCCGTTCGTCCCAAAATTTCGCCGCCGGCCTGACCCACGATGTTACTTGGGACCGTCCACTTTTTCGGCCACCTTCCCTCCAGAATCCGCGCGTGATGTTTGACCCCCTGCCGTTTACGGCCAATCGCATCAGCTCCGCCCGCCGCCAAGTCGCCAAGTCCTGATCGTGCCGGCCGGATTCGTGGCGCCCGGAACGCGCTGACTATTTTCTGGTTAAAGCGACCGCCCTTTGGACCGCCAGGGCAAGTTCATCAGAGGTAAACGGTTTGTTGAGCAGTTCGACATTGCGCAGCTGATCGAGCGTCTGGGACGAAACCTTTGTGAAGTAACCCGACATCAGGATCGCGCGCAGGTCGGGATTAATTTTGTGCACCGCCTCGATTAAATTGGTGCCTGTCAGGCCAGGCATGGTCTGGTCGGTCACGAGCACGTCACAAACGCGCGGGTCGGCCCGGATCGCCTCCAGACACGGTAACGCCGAATCGAAAGTGGTGACCTTATAACCGATACGTTCCAACGCAATTGCGGCAAATTTCCCGACGACTTCCTCGTCATCCACGAGAAAGATTTTGTCACCATGGCCCTGCGGCACCGAAAAGTTCTGCTGGCTGTGTGCTTCAGTCGTGCTGTCGGCCTCGGGCAAATAAATGCGAAACGTCGTGCCCATCCCCACCTGGCTGTCGACTTCAATGCCACCCTGATGGCTCCGCACGATGCCGTGAACCACTGAAAGGCCCAGTCCGGTGCCTTGGCCGGGCTTTTTCGTCGTGAAAAACGGGTCAAAAATCCGCTTGAGCGTCGGTTCGTCGATGCCGTGTCCGACGTCACTGACGCATAGGCAGACATATTTCCCAGGAGCGATGCCGCCCAGGGTACCGGCATGCGCGGGATCGAGTGTCGCGCGGGAAAGCGTAAACTTCAAAACGCCGCCCTGATCGCCCATCGCCTGCGCGCCGTTGGAACCGAGATTCAACAACACCTGGTGAAGTTGAGTGCTGTCCGCCATTACCCGCGGACATTCCTCCACTACCTCGGATTGGATCTGGATCGTCGAAGGCAGCGTGGCGCGCAGGAACCGTCGCGCCTCAGCCACCAATAACGCCATGTCCACCGGCATTCTTTCCGGGGTTTCCTGCTGCCGGCTGAACGTGAGGATCTGTTCGACCAATTCCCTTGCCCGCATGCTGGCCTGTCTCGCTTCGGAAAGATAACCGCGCACATGGTGATCTTCCGGCAAAACATCGGCCGCGAGATCGTGATAACCCATGATGCCTGTCAGCAGATTATTGAAATCGTGGGCAATACCCCCGGCGAGTGTGCCGAGTGTTTCCATTTTCTGCGCCTGAAAAAGCTGGGTTTCCAATTGACGCCGGCCCTCTTCGGCCTCGTGGCGCGCAGTGATATCCTGAAACGCCCCGTAGAGCCGAACCCGGCGCCCGCCATGATCTTCAGCACGGCCCAAGGTTCTCACCCAAATCCGACGACCCGTATAAGTGATCAAAGGCAATTCCAAGTCGTAAGGTTCGCCCTCCGTCAAGCAGCGGTGAAAGGCGGATTGCAAAATCGGACGGGTTTCAGGCGCATAAAACTGGATGGCCGTTTCCGCCTGCGGAATATAATCGCCCGCCACTTCGTGAATGGCCCGCACGCTGTCCGACCAATAGAGATTTTTATCGCGCAAATCGTATTCCCATCCGCCGATCATCGCCAACCGGCCCACATGGTCGGCCAGCTCCTGGTTGCGCCGCAGCGTCTGCTCCAATTCCTTCCGTTCCGTGATGTCGCTGAAGGTGCCGACCATGCGTTGTGGCAATCCCGCGGCATCCCACGCGACAACTTTGCCTCGCCCCAACACCCATTTCCAAGCGCCGGATTTTGTCCGCATCCGGTGCTCCGCGGAATAAAGCGCTGTCTGACCTGCAAGGTGTGCTTCGCGCGCCGCCATTGCGGCCGACAGATCGTCGGGGTGAACAAGCACCATCCAGCCACGATCATCGTGCGGTAGTTCTTCCAGCGGATAACCCAGGATTTCCGCGTACCGTTCGTCAAAGAAAATACTGCCGCTCGTCACATTCCAGTCCCACACCCCGTCGTTCGTACCGGTCAACGCCAGCTGCCAGCGTTCCTCCGCGAGGCGCAAGGCTTCCTGCATCTCCTTTTCCGCCGTCACATCGCGATCCATGCCAACTGCGCGAACCAGCCGCCCGGCGGCATCGCGCCGGAGATAACCGTGATCCTCGATGTGGCGCACAACCCCATCGGGCCGGACAATGCGAAACTCGTTGTTGAATTCATCGCCGGAATCCGCCGCGGCCTGGATGTTCGACTCCGCTTTTTCACGATCTTCCGGATGGATCAGCGCGGTCCACGCCGCATAGGTTCCGGCAAAGTCCTCCGGTCGGACGCCGTAGATCTCACATTGGCGCGCGTCCCAATAAATTTTTCCGCTGACCGGGTCCATGTCCCACACCCCATAACCCGACGCGCGCAACGCCAGCTGGAGCCGCTCCGTGTAGGCGTGGAGTTGTTCGCGCTGTTCATGCTCCTGCGTGATGTCGCGGTTCAGGCCCACCACGCGCAACGGGCGTCCGCCTTCGTCCCGCTGCAAATAGCCCCGCGCCTCAAGGTAACGCTGCGAGCCGTCGGACGCCCGCAGGATGCGAAATTCGATATGGTAACTTGCCGCTTCCCGCGAAATCAGCTCGGTGAATTTCTGCTCCGACAAATGCAGGTCGTCCGGATGCACCCACCGCCGCCAGCTGTCGCGCGTGCCGTCGAATTGATCGCGGTTGAGGCCGTAGATTTCGAACATGCGCGCGTCCCATGTCATGTGGCCGGATCCCACATCCACTTCCCAAACACCAAAACCGGAAAAATGGAGCGCAAGTTGCAGTCGCTCCGTCAGGCCCTGAAGTTGCTGTTGGGATTCGCGGTACTGGGTGATGTCCGTCTGAACCGAAATATAATTCACGATCGTGCCGGTCTCGTTGCGCACCGGTTCGATGTCGAGAATCTGCCAGTAAGGCCGGCCGTCCTTCGCGTAGTTGAGAATCTCCTCGTAACACGACTGGCCCTGCCGGATCGATTCGGAAAACCGCCGGGCCGTCCCCGAGTTCGTTCCAGGTCCACGCAGAAATTGTCCGGGACGGCGGCCCACCACTTCCTCGAGTTTGTAACCTGACATGTGTTCCCAAGCTTTGTTGACCCACTCGATTTTTCCCTGCGCATCCGCGATGATCACACCGCTGGTCGTGTGACTGGCAACCAGTGAAAGCTGGGCATTGATCCGCACTGCCGCGTGCAAGCTGAGGTTCGCCTCCTCCAGTTCGTTGGTGCGCGTGGCAACCTGGTGCTGCAATCCGGCCGCCTGCTCGTGCAAGCGCGCGAGCAAACGGCCTTGCTCATCCTCCGCCTGTTCCCGCGCTTCCTCCAACCGTCCGGCGATCCGCGCCGCCCAGAGCGTGATCAAAGTACCAGCGAGCATGTAGATCACCGTGAAAACGGCCAGGCCTTCGCGTTCCCCGAGCTGGACGAATTGCAGATAATAAAGGCGCAGAAGTCCGAGCACCGGCGGAAGCAACAAGACTACTACAATCATGCGCCGGGCAAATATCCCGACCACATTCTTCGACGTGAAAACCCGCATGAAATCGTCCTCGGGCCGCAGGGACAGGATTCCCATACCGAGCAACAAATGGGCAACGGCTGGTTGCAGGCTCATGCGAATTTGCTCGTCGAGACTGAGCAACATCTGCGAACCGAATAAAAAGGCCAGCAACGACACCAGCGCCACCACCAGTTCGCCGATTCCGAGCCACGCCGACCACGCTGCGCGGCGCCGCCGCGCGGACTCGCTGGAGGTGAGCAAAGCGAGGCTGCCAAGGATGAACGCCACCGCTGTGCCGATCGCCATGGGTTTCGGCAACCCCGGCCAGTTTCCGGTGAAAGCCGCACCTCCGTCCGTGGTCCAAATATGCACTGAACCTTGCACCCCGCTTAACACCGCGACCACCACCACCACTGCGGCGAGCATGCGGCCCGATGAACGGAACGATGGAATTCTCCGGCCATAACAACACAAGGCCGCTCCGAGAAAAATAAAACAAACCGAGCCCACGGGGTTTCCCCCGAGAATGCCCCCCGCGATTCCGGCGAAAAAACTCAACCCGATCAGCATGACCGTCACGCCGCAAACGACGGCAAAATTACGCATGAGAGGTGCGGCGAAATTTCTGATCATGAAACTGCCTTATGGTTACGTGCTTCTGGATCGAACACCAGCATTTCCATCGAACATTGCGGACAATGGCCACCGATGTAGCGGCCCGGCGTCCGGTTATCAAGTCCGCGCCGAAAAAGCCGGTGCCCTTGCGGGTCACCGGCGAAAAGTAATCACGATCGATTCGACCGGAGATTAGCGATCGAGCAACTTGAGGACACTGGCCGGAGCCTGATTCGCCTGGGCCAGCATGGAAGTACCGGCTTGCACAAGAATGTTGTATTTCGCCAGCTGGGTTGATTCCTGTGCGACATCGACGTCCCGGATGCCCGAAATTGTCGACGAGAGATTCTCACCCTCTGTCTGGAGCGTTGCCGCAGTCAGATTCAAACGCGATTGCACGCCGCCGATCGTTGCGCGTTCCGTCGCCAATTGTTGCACGGTATTGGACACGTCGGACAGCGTGTTGGCGTCGGTCAACTTCAGGGTGTAGTTTCCACTCGGGTCCTGCTGGATCAGGTTGAGCATGGATCCGGTGCGTAGATTGGACGAGGGAATCGTGATCGTCTGGCCGACCGACTGGCCGATGCTGATCGTGACGCCGGGCGAGGAATCGAATAGCTGGGTGCCGTTAAACGAACCGCTGGGGGTCGTAATATCCGCCGTTCCGCCAATTTCCGTCGTGGTTCCGCCAATGGTGGTCCGGAGTTGATCCTGCAGGGAGGTAAATTCCTTTTGGTAAACCGCGATATCCGACGGGCTCTTGGTGACGTCCTTCGCCAGCGAGCTCAATTCGCTCATGCGGGAAAGCACCTGATTCATGCTGGACATGAAATCGTCGCTCGTCTGCAGGTAGGAAACGGCATTCTGCACGTTGGTCATCGCGGCGTTGACGCGCAGGCTCTGGGCGTCGAGTTTGGACGACACCGCCAGACCGGCGGGATCGTCCGCGGGATCGTCGATTTTCGAACCGGAGGAAAGACGGTCAAGGGAACGGCCGAGCAGTGCCTGATTTTGATCCAGGCTGCGGGCGGCAAGCATCGCTTGAAGATTCGTGTTGATGGAGCTCATGGGCGGAAATTTTTCGGGTGGGTGGGAGCAGGTAAAACGGATCTCAAGTCCGCGCGGTGGGTTTCAAGCCGTCGGCCGGCGGTGGATTGGCGGGACCGCCGGTGGTGGTGTCCTTGTTGCGGGACAGCTTCGGCAGCTTGAGCGCGGGCAGCGTGGCGGGATTCATGGCGGCGGCCTGGTTGGACGCGCCAATATCATTCAGGACTTCCTTGCGAAAAATGGGAATCTCACGGGGCGCATCGATGCCGATTTTGACGATATCTCCCTCGATGCGGGTGATCCGGATTTCGATATTTCCACCGATGACGATGGATTCGTTTACTCTGCGGGAAAGAACTAACATGGCGACCTCCTTGTCTTATGGTTTAATGGGAAGCTACGCGTGCGCCCTGCGAGTTCTCGACGAGGGAATGATGGGCGCTGTAGCGTGAATAGTTTGAAATGACCAGCTGGTACCCGACGCGGGTCCGGCGGTTGATGACGATGGGGCCGACCAAATTGACCGTAGCCTCAAGCGGGGTTTGCCGTTTCAGCGTCACGATGTTGAGGATCATCGCTTCGGCCGGATTATTCAAGTCCAACGTCAGCGCATGGTTCTCGAACAATTCGGGTTCGTAGCCGGTGATGAGGCCGCCCGGTTCGATGACCACGAAGTGCAGGGTATCGCTCGGGCCGATCAGTTTCAGCCAGAGAAACGGCAGGTGGTCGGTCTGGTAGAGCAACTCAGCCGTCTTGTACTGTTCGAAGCCGATCAGGCCGTTGGGTAAGGTGAACGAATTGGATGAGGGGGCCTCCAAATCGGTAGGATAGAGTTCAGGCGTGACTTTCATGGATGAAGGGGCGGAAGGAATTATTTGATATAGTCGAGCAGCGACAGGTGCATGATGTTGGCTGCGGACTGCAGCGCGGCCTGGTAGGCCGTTTGGGTTTGGTTCAATTGGACAATGGTGGCGGGCAAATCAGCGCTGGTTTCGGACGAGATCAATTGATCGACGCTCGTCGAGCGATCCGCCTGCTGGGCTTGGCTGGCCTCGATCCGGGTCTGCACGCCGCCGTTGTCCGCCAAGGCGCCAACCAGCAGGTCTTCGCTGCTCGTGAGCCCGCCTTGAGCCGCGGTGACCGCGGTCGTGTCGCCGCTATTGAGGGCGTTGCGCAGCGCGACCAGATTGTTGATGAAAGTGGCCAGACCCGCATTCGTGGTGCCATTCGTCGAGGGCGTAACGCTCGCGGCCTCGGAAAGTGGAATGGAAGCCTGTGCGGTATTTCCGGCATAAGTCGCCGCTGTGATCTGCCCACTGGAGTCGCGGGTGACGGTGATGGCGGGCGAATCCACCGCGGTTCCAGCGTAAATATAGTTTCCGTTAAAACGGGTGTTAGCCGACTGCACTGCCTGTTCGATCAACTGATCCGTCTCGGTCGCGTAAGCCGCCATGGCGTCCGACCCCAGCACACCGGCACCGAGGGTGCCGAGTTCGCCGGCCCGGTCGGAAATCGTCTTGATGCTTTGCAGTCCCGAAAAGGAAGCCTGGGCAATTTCCAGTGCCTTCGCGGTATTGGTGCCGTATTGGGTGATATTGCGCTGCTCGGTTTCCAAGTTGAGCACGCGGCCCACGGCAGCCGGATCGTCCTCGGGCTGGCTGATGCGCTGACCCGTGGCGACCTGGTTCTGCAGTTTGCTCTGCTGGCTGCTGAGCAATTGAATCTGACGAATGATCGTATCCGAGACTGTACTGGTGGCGACACGCATGGGAGTGAGGGTTAAAATTAGGCGCCGAGGTGATTGACGACGGTGTCCAGCAGATCATCGATGGTGTTGAATACCCGGGATGAGGCCTGAAATGCCCGCTGGTACTGCAAAAGGTTGGCCGTCTCTTCGTCGAGCGAGACACCGCTCACGCCGTCACGCTGGGAACGGACGAGCTGTTCGATGCTGCTTTGATCGGTCGCCTGCGCGGTCGCACCCGCCACGGCTTGGCCGAGATTGCTGACCGCGGAGGACAAAAAGTTCCCGAAGGTTCCGTCGATGGCGTCGCCGCCGGAGACGGAAAATTTCTGGGTCGCCAGCTGGGCAACCGCCAGTGCCACTGTGTTGTCACCCGCCGCGCCACCGTCACTGGCTTTAAGGTTCGCGCTGGTGACGCTCGAGTCCATCGAGATGGTCGCCGCCGTCGTGCCGGACGCATCGAAAAAATCGCCGGTCGTGCCGGAAGGATTGTACGCGGCGTTGACCGACGTCACGAGTTGCTTGGCCAACTGGTCGAGGTTGTCACGGATGGTCTTTACGCCACCGTCGCGCGCCGACAAATAGCCCTGGATGGCACCCGAGCTGAGCGCGAGCGTGGTAGCGGGACTACCGGCGGTAATTTGCGTCCCGTCGAAGGCCACGGTTCCCTGCACATTGGAACCGTCCACGAGAACGACGTTGTTACCGCTGCCATCTTTCGCCACGAGCTGCAACTTGCCGGAGGAGTCCGTCTGTGATTCAACCGGTAACTGTGCGGACAACTGCTCGATGTCCGCCTCGCGTTGGTCGCGCAAATCGACCGCCGATCCGGGATTGTTGACTTCGAGCCGTGAAATCTGCCCGTTCAAATCGGCGATCGTCTGCGCGAGACGATTGACGCTGGTAACATCACTGGTGATCTGTGAATCCAGATCGCTGCTGACTTGCGTGAGACGCTGGTTGGCGAGTTGGATGCGATCGGTGAGAATACTGGTATTCTGCAGGAGCGTCTGACGCTGGCCCGGATCGGTCGGGTCGGCGGCGAAGCTTTGGAAGGAATTGAAAAGATCATCCACTGCTGCCGCCACGCCGTTGTCGCTGGTGCTGCTGGTACCGCTGGAATTCTGCGTACCATCGATGGTCTGGCCCAGCGCGGATTCGGCGCGCTGGTAGGATTGCTGCTGCGCATTGTAATAGGACGTCAATGCCGATTCCCGGCTGACTTGCTGGTCGAGCAGGCTGTCCCGCATCTGCTGGACGGAAAGCGCCGCGACGCCCATGCTCTCCGGACCCTGCGCGGTCATGATCGTGCCGATCGAGCCGATCACCACCCGTTGGCGGGCATAGTCGGGATTGTTGACGTTCGCCAGATTCTTGCCTGCAATTTGGACCGCGAGACTCTGCGCGCTGAGCGCACTGACCGCTGAATTAAGACTGCTGAAAAGTCCGGACATGGCAGGTAAGGGTGAAAGGATTTAACCGGCGATGCGAATCGTGGAGGCAGGGGCTCCGGCGCCGATGGATACCCGGCCCGCCTGCGAATATGTCTTGGTGAAGGCCTGTGGCCGCAGCTGCTGCAGCGCGTCCTGGTGCACTTCGACGGCGCGCGCGAGCAAGGTGTGATTGTGCCGGCTGGTGCGGCGCACCCGATGGAGCAGACGATTGATTTCGCCAATCAAGGCCTCGATCAAAGGACGCGCCACATTGTCGATCAGCGGCAGCAACGAACGCAATGTGGCACTGGGCGGTTGGGCATGCATCGCGGCAAAATCCGCAACCATGCTTTCGCGCTGGCGACGGCATTGCTCGAGGGTGCGTACCTGCTGTTCAATCGCACCAGAAAGGTGCAGGACTTGGGTGGCCTCGCGGTTGAACAGGCATTTCTGCTGTTCGGCAAAAAGAGCGAGCAAACCGCCGTACTCGGAGAGTTCGTTACGCAGGCATTCGGCGATATTCTGCCACGTGGGATTAAGTGAATCTGTCGGGCTCATGGTTCCTTGGCCTCTGGTTGGGCGGCGCTTTCAACGGCGCCGCGGGGAGTAAGTTGTTTTGCGATCATCGGCGCTATGCCCATGCCGCGACCTTGGGAAAGTTTGTCGGCCAGCGTGTCGGTCAACATGTAGCTGTAAACGCTGCCACCGCCGCCGCCTTTGTCACCACCGCCACCCATCATCGAACCCACGCTATCCTGCAAAAATTGCCGGAGGAGGATGGCTTCGAACTGGCTCGCCACTGCCGTCCGCTGATCGGCAGGACTGAGATTGCCGCGCTTCAACGCCGCCAGATCGAGAACTGGCTTGGGTTCAGGCGATGAACTGATGGACGGCACCTGCATGTCAGTTGATGATCAGCTCGGCCTGGATGGCGCCGGCGCGTTTGAGGGTTTGGAAAATCGCCATCATGTCGCGGGTCGACACTCCAAGCGCATTCAGCGCGGCCGCGAGACGCTCGATGGTTGGTGGCTCGTTGATGACGGTGAAACCACCCTTCTGCTCGTTCACGCTGGTTTGCGTGCTCGGGACCGTCTGCGTCGTGCCGCCACTGCTGAACGCGTTCGGCTGCGACACGCCGACATTTGAAGTCACGGTAATTGTAAGCGAGCCGCTCGCGATCGCCACGTGGGACAAGCGGACGGTGGAGGTGGCGACGATCGTGCCGGTGCGCTCGTTGATTACGATGCGGGCGAGCGTGTCCGGGAAGACGTCGATGCCGCCGATTTCAGAAATAAAGGGAACTTCGCGGCCGACAAAATCCTTGGGAAGATGCACCGAGACCGTCGCCGCATCGGATGCAATCGCCGACTGGGGATAAACGGCATTGATGGCGTCGGCCATGCGCGTCGCCGAGGTGTAATCGGGATTGTGCAGCAGCAGGCGCATCGTGTTGTTATGGACGAATTGCGCGGGAATCTCGCGCTCGACGATCGCACCGTTGCTCATCGTGCCGACCGTGGGATGATTTTTTTGGACGGTGGCGCCACCTGCTCCACCCGATCCGCCAAGAAATCCTCCGATCGCAATCGGACCTTGCGCCACCGCATAAGCCCGTCCGTCCGCACCAAGCAAGGGAGCTTGCAGCAATACGCCGCCCTGAAGGCTCTTGGCGTCACCCATGGACGCAACCACCACGTCGATGCGCGCGCCGGGTTTGAGAAAAGCACTGATGTCGGCCGTCAACATGACCGCCGCGACGTTCTTGGCCTTGATGTCCGTTGCGTTGACCGTGAGTC
This sequence comes from Lacunisphaera sp., assembly GCA_036499685.1. Lineage (GTDB taxonomy): Bacteria > Verrucomicrobiota > Verrucomicrobiia > Opitutales > Opitutaceae > Lacunisphaera. The sequence goes on from DASYDH010000025.1 coordinate 14,773, forward strand.
CGTAGCGTTGCAGCACATTCGCCACACTGCGCAGCGTGGTCGTCGCGTTGCTGTCGCCGTCACCCGCGAGTCCAACCACAATGCCGTAACCAACCAGCTGGTTGTCCCGTCCGCCTTCGACCATGGTGAGGTCCTTGATGCGGCTGGCCGACGCCAAGGTCGTGCCGCACAGGGTGAGAATTAAAATGGAGAGGATCCGTTTCATTGAGGTATTTCAGGATCAGAATGGCCGTAATTTTTCGTAGAGTTTGGAGAGCCAGCCACGCTTCTGGGCGTCGGTCAGGGCGCCTTCAGAAACAAATTCGACGCGGGCTTCCGCAATGTTGCTCGATTGAACCGTGTTGGCGCTCTCGACATCGTCCGGTCGCACCAGGCCGTGCAGCACGACATACTGGGTTTCACCGGAGAAGGTCACCACCCGGACGCCTTCGATCACCATATTGCCGTTTGGCAAGACGTCGGTGATGAGGACCGCCGCGCGACTGTTCAGACTCTGGTTGTTACTGATGTCGCCGCCACCGTCATAAGCCGCCTTGCCACCGAATTGAATGCTGGGGAGCGCTCCCTTGTGCAGGCCGGTGGAGGGATAAAGAAAACTTTGGACTGCGTCGGAGACTGAGGAATCGCGGCTCGATTTCGTGCTCTGACTGCTTTGCGCCGCCACGGATTCGCTGACGACAATGGTGAGAATATCTCCCGTCTTGGCGGCCTTGCGATCGGCGACCATGCCGCGATCGCTACCCGCGTTACTCCACAAGGATTCAGCCCGCAATACCGGCAAGCTGGCGAGTGGAAGGACGGCGGAAAAAATCAGTACGATGGCGCGCATGGGGGGAAAAATTAGAAGCGGATCAACACCCGGTTTTCCGCCACGACCTGGGCGGCGAAATCCTTTCTCGACTCCGGATTGCGAATGGTGACGGTGTCGCCTTGCGCGCCATTTTCCATGGCGAGGCCTTTCATCGTGATCTGAAGCATGCCGTCAACCGCGGCCACTTCCACGAAATCACCCTTGCGCACGAGGGGACGGCGGGTCACGTCGCGCCAGTTGAGCAGGCGATTCGATTGGATGGCGCGGGCGAAAATAAAACTGTGGTCGCCAACGGCCGTCGGCAATGCGTCCCGCTCGCGGAGAAAATCCACGCGGCGTGTTTCCAACTCGGCCGGTTCAAAGGTGCTGTTGGCGGCAATGGGCTGGCGGGCCGACCAAGCCTCGCGCCACAAGCAGGCATGCATCGTGATCGTATATTCCCCGGCAACCTTGCCGTCGGCGAGCACCCGGCAACGTGCGAGCATCGCGGATGAAACCAGCACCGGATATTCCGTCACATCCAAGGTCCATTCGCGAGCCACCTGGTCCGGAGCGGACCACTCGCGCAACAATTCCAGTTGCAAGTCACCTTCCAGATTGAAATGAGCGGTGAAATTGGTGGAAAGATTTTTGATGAAATCCTCGCGGGTAAGCGGGCCGGCAACCGCCTGGCTCTCGACGGCACGCGCGGAAACCGCGAGCAGAACGGCAAGAACGGGAAGAAAAAATATTTGGGTGAAGCGTGGCATGGGGATCAGCGTTTCATGTTGGCGACGTTCTGGAGCATTTCGTCGGACGTCTGGATGGACTTGGAATTGATCTCGTAGGCGCGTTGGGCGGTGATGAGGTTGACCATCTCCTCGACGATGTTGACGTTCGACGATTCGGTGTAGCCCTGCATGACGCTGCCGAAACCATTTTCGCTGGGCGAACCGGTCTCGGGCGCACCGCTGGCGGCGGTTTCTTCGTAAAGATTTCCGCCCATGCTGCGCAGGCCGGAAGGATTGGCGAAGCGGGTCATCGTCAAACGAAAGCTCTGGGTACCGCTGGCGGTGTCCACGGTAACCTGGCCATTCTGTGCGATGTTGACCGAGGTCGCACCGACGGGAATCGGTTGAAAACCACTCAACACCGGGAGGCCGTCGGAGGTAACCACCTGGCCCTGCGCGTTCTGACTGAATGAACCATCGCGCGTGTAAGCGATCGTGCCATCGGGGCGTTGCACTTCGAAAAATCCGTCGCCTTGGATTGCGAGGTCGAGCTTCGAGGCGGATTGGGTAAGCTGGCCTTGAGTGAAATCCTTGGATGTCGCCGAGACCCGGGAGCCATTACCGACCTCGATACCCGTCGGGATGAGGTTACCACCGCCCGAATCGGCACCCGATGCACGCGGCTTCTGGTAAAGCAAATCCTGAAACTCGATCTTGCTGCGCTTGAATCCCGGGGTATTCACGTTCGAGAGATTGTTCGCGATCGTGTTGAGATTGAGCTGCTGGGCCTCCATGCCCGTGGCGGCGGAATACAGTGATAGGTTCATAGGCGGGAGGGAAAGGAAAGGGCCGGCACGCCTCCAAAGCGTGCACGGCCATGCAGTCGTGATTTTGTCTGACTAGCGGCTGCAAAGTGTTTGGCGAAAAAGGTCATCCGAGTGCGTCCAGCGTCTTCGACATCGTATCGTCGAAGCTGGTGATGATTTTTTGGTTGGCCTCGTAAGCGCGCGAAATCAGCACCATGTCCACCATTTCGCGCAAGGGAGCGACATTGCTGCCCTCCAGGTAACCTTGCATCAATTCCGGGTTGGCAACCGGGGTGGGTTCCTGACCATTGGCGAGAAAATAACCGCCGGCCACGGGGGTGAGTTTGGACGTATCCTTGAAATTATCGACCGCGATTTTTCCAATGGTCGTCGAACCCTGCACGAGAGTTCCGTCGCGATTGATCGTTAGCGGTTCTCCCGTGGGCAAAAGTACAATCGGAGTTCCACTTTCACCCATGACTTCCTGCCCGCCGGTCGTAATCAGGGTGCGATCATTCCGCAGCTTGAACTCGCCACTGCGCGTATAGGCTTTGGCCCCATCGGGCATTTGAACCTCGAAGAAGCCATCTCCCTGGATCGCAACATCGAGGTTGCGGCGCGTCGGCTCGGTTTCCCCCGAAGTGAAATTGATTCCGGTGGTGACCTTCGGAAATATAGTCGCCATCGCCGCGCTGTTGTCGCCCTGCGGATCGGTCTGAAGCTCGCCGCTGAGTTGCGTGCTGAAATCGATCGTGCGCTTGCGGTAACCCGTCGTCTGGCTGGATGTAATATTCTGCGCCACGACATCCTGCCAACGCTCCAAGGCGTTGAGGGCTGAGGCACTTTGATAGAGACCAATATTCATCCGATCCCTCCTATGCAAAGGCCATGCCAAGATCCCTAAACCCAATTCATCAATTACTTATGGTCTATGAACTCTCTTCGGGAAAAAATTACCCACCCTCTGTTGGGCAGATTGTGCCCGCATCTGAATTCACTGTCCGGGCGGATAAAGGCAGTCTATTTCGGTGCGCTCTCCGCAAGTGCACGTAACAATGATGCGCACGATCTTGTCGCCCTGCTTTATGAGTTCCACCTGCGGCGACACGCCCGCAATCGCCGGATTCTCAGTCGATCCGGTTCCCTCAGTCGCCGGAATAATTCCAGTATGGGGAGCCTTCAATGCCGCGATATCCAACGAGCGCTTGCCTTGCAAAAAAGATTTCATGGCTGGTTTTTATTACCCGACAAAGTTAGTTGGGGTCCGGAGCCGGGTGTCGCACCACCAGGCTTGGTGGCCACACTGGCATTGTTCTTTGCGAGCGGAAGGGCCTTTCGTGTTTTGGCCGTAAGCGTAAGACTGAGCGTTATCCGGTCGTTCGACTCCGCGCCGGGCTTTTCCCCGTCGAGCGGTTTGGTTCCGGCGTAACCGGTGACCCGCTCAATATACTGCGGCTCGACCGCATAATGCACGAGGCTCCGCCGCGCCGCGTTCGCCCGGTCGGCGGAGAGTTCCCAGTCGGTATAATTGCCCGTTTGTTCCTCGGCGGGTTGAACGGTGTGGCCGTCGATCGTCACGCGAAAATGATGCCGGTCGATCGTCCACGCGAGCCCTTGCATCGCGTAAGTCCCCCACTCGGTGAAGTTCGCCGTGTTCTTTTCGAAAAGTGGTTTTTGCGAGCGATCAAACAGCGTGATCCGAAGGCCGTCGGACGTGACCTGGATGTCCACGGGTTTGTTCACCGCGCTTTCGTCGAGGTGCAGCAGTTTGAAGAAATCGGCCGCCACGGTGTTGAGAAAAACGGTTTCAATCCGCTTACTTTCGCTCGCCTTCGCCCCCTCGTCAGAGCTCGTGGAACTGGTGGTGCGGTTGTTGAACGGCATCACGCCCGCGCTCTTGTCGAGAGGCGAATTGAACGGATTCTTAAAATACTGGGCCGTCGCGATGAGGATTTTTTTGTCCTGCGACGAGATCCACAATACGAGAAAAAGCGCCATCATCGCGGTCATAAAGTCCGCGAACGCCACCTTCCATGCTCCTCCACTGCCGGCCATGATGTTTTAAATTCCTTACTTGGCGCCGAGGTTTTTCAACGCGGTTTCCAGTTCCTCGCCGCCGGGTTGGACCGAACTGTCGAGCGAGCGGCGGGCGATCTCGACGGCGGTCAACGGCGCAAGGCCTTTGGCGAATCCGGCCACCGCCTGCATGATGCAACGCAGACATTGCAGATCCGAGGCATTGTTGGAGCGGATGCGTCCGGCCAGCGGGCCCATAAATCCATAAGCGATAAAAACGCCGAGCAGCGTGCCCGTGAGCGCCGCCGCCACTTTTTCACCGACCGCTTCCGGTCCGTCAGCGATCGAGCTCATCGTGTTGATGATGCCGAGCACGGCGGCCACGATCCCGATGGCCGGCAACGAATCGGCAATCATCTGCAGCGCATGCACGGGATGATCGAATTCGACCTCCTTGGCCTTGAGTTCCGATCCCATCAATTCCTCCAACTGGTCCGGCTTGATCTTACCGTCGATCACGGGCTTCAGGCCATTGCAGAGGAATTCGAGGCGCTCATGATGTTTCAATACCGCCGGATATTTCTGGAACACCGTGCTGGCCTTCGGGTTCATCACGTGCTCTTCCAACGCGATCAGGCCGTTGCGACGGCCGATCATGAAAATTTCGTAGAGCAACTTAAGCATCTCGAAAAAATCCTTTTTGCCGGGCGTTTTTCCTCCGAGTGCTTCCTTGGTTTTGTGCACGATCTCCTTGATCACGTGCATCGGGGTGGCGATCACGAGCACCCCAAACGCAATTCCAAGGATAACCACAAACTCCGACCCTTGGAGCAGCACGCCGGGATGACCACCCTCCAGCATGAAGCCGCCGAGGGTCGCCCCAAATACGATGATTGCTCCAACGATGATCAGCATGCGCGATGGATCACCGGTTCTGGGCGCGACTGAGGAAAGCCCGCAGTCCGAGGATGGTTTGGGAGTGAATCTGGCAAATGCGCGACTCCGTCAGGCCGAAAACGGCGGCAATTTCGGCAAGTCGCATATTTTCAAAATAATACATGGCTAGGATCTTCCTTGGTACATCGGGCAGTTCCTTGATTCGTTGAGCGACAAGTTGCATCATTTCTTCCTTCTCCAGTTTATCGCGACCCGTCACATCCGTATCATCGGCAAGCATTTCGTGCAGGGAAGCTCCCTCGGAGTCTTCCATTTCGGAACGCTGGTCGATGGCGATAAAGGTCACGGGCTTCGAATCCTCGAGCCATTTGGCAAATTCCTTCTCGCTCAGGCCGAGATCGGCGCGGATTTCCTCTTCCTTGGCGACGCGACCCAGTTTCTGTTCGAGGACATTGATCGCCTCCTTCATCTTGCGGGCGCGGGCGCGGGCTCGACGAGGACACCAGTCCATGCGGCGGAGTTCGTCGAGAATCGCACCGCGAATCCGCATCGAGGCATAGGCGGCGAACGTGCTGCCCTGCTCCGGGTCGTACTTGCGCACGGCCGCGATCAGGCCGGTGACGCCGACGCTGTAAAGATCGTCCGCATCGATATGCGAAGGGAGGTTGAGTTTGATCCGGTCGACGACATTGCGGACCAGGGGGAGATAGCGGAGGATCAAATCCTTTTGATCGAGATCGCTGGTATTGGCACCTTGATAGGCGCGCCACGCGGTGGCGGGTGCTGCATCCGTGCCTGTTGTGGGAACAGCTACGTTGTTCATGGCATTGGCTGGGTTCATTGTTGTTTACCGGTCTGGGCAGCCACTACGGCAGCAGCCTTTTGTCGGATTAAAATGGTTTCGCGGAGGCCGCGCAGCAGCACGGACCAGAACCAGCGGAAAAGCAGTGCACCCACCAGGCAACCGATGGCGGCATCGAGCAAAATACGGTCAGCGGGGCGATCCGCGAGCCAGCCGGTGAGGGCCGCGACGACGAATCCGAGGACTCCGCCAAATAAAAATACAAAACGCATGGGTATGGGTGTGGTTCGGGATTAATCTGAAATTGGCAGCGTGCGGCGCGCGAGGGCCTGCGCGGTATCGGGCTCGTAGTCACCGGTCAGCGACGGGCCGGTCGAGAGGAACAACGGTTCAAGTTCACTCTCGAGGAGGTAGTCCCATAGCCGGCCCCATTGCGGCGTCTCGTCGAGATGCGTGAAAATCACATGCGTGGCGGCCAGATCGCGGCCCACCGCAAACGCCCGGCGAAGCGCGGCGTGTTCGTAGGCGGCATTCAACACCAGCACGCGCTCCGTAATATTTTCCTGTTCCAAAAATGACGCGATGCCGGCATTCTCCTCGGGATTGCGCAGCGACAGGCCAGGCAGGTCGAAATAAACAAATCCGCCGGGAATCGACGGCTCCGTGCTGGCGGGATAATGCGCGAGTGGCACACCCAGCGCCTCGCAAAACACCGGCAACGGACCCGGCGTCGTCGGACGGTCGAACTCAGCGGTGATCACATGGCCAAGACGCGCGCGGCGAAATACCTCGGCAGCGAGCCATTTGCAAAGCGCCGTGGTGCGGCCGACTCCGTGCGCGCCGAGAAAAGCGGCGCGGCTCAGCGGAGCGCGAGCGGGACGGGATTCGACTTCGGAACAAAGTTGGCGGCCAACTTCCACGAGCGAGCGGTGAAGCGGAGCGGAAGCGAATGCGGTCCAGGTCGGCGTGGCTTGAAGACGGTTGACGACGTTCTCCGAAAAACCGGAACGATTCAGCAATTCTGGCAGCGAACGGAATTTTTCCGGCTGCACCCGGCGTGGCTCGGAAACTTGCGACAGCGAAATCGTCGGTGTAGTAATTTCAACGGAGACGGCAGCGGGCGCCGGATTTTCCGACGGTGTATCGATCTGCGCAATCACTTCCAATTTCGGCGAAGACACCAGCCGGCGCCAACCGGCGCCAGCTACTGACCGAACCGACAACACCCGTGCGTTTTCGCCCAGACGCTCGCGAATCAGCGCCGCCGCCTGATCCGCGGAATTCACGACGAAGCGATAGCAAGCGCCGGGCGTGGGAGCGGAGTTGGTCGCAAGCAAATTCATCGGTAGAAAGAGTCCCCTGCGGCCTGTCCGTTTCGTTGATCTTGAGCTGAAGCAGCCATGTGGTTCCCGCCTAATAGCAATGGCGATGCCAACCATTTAAACGTTAATATTAGTATCTACACACAAGCATATTACACGTTTCTGAGGATTTAATTTTTAACTATTTTCAACGTTGGCCGACGATCGTTTTCAAAACGGGAAATATTTGCCGCGAGGCCGGCCGACATTTTCAGGGTTCAAGGTGAATGCGCCGTCAGGCGTCCGGGCAACCGCAGCGGGGTCACTGCTGCTCCCGCAAAATGAATCGACCGCAAAAGAAAAACGCGGTCCTAAGACCGCGTTTCAGTTAACTTCAATATCGCCGGAGGTTCGCTCGATCATGCCGCGGCTTTGATCGGCACGACCTCCGTCCGCACGTAATTCAACGGGAGAGGAACGATTCCGACGTTTTCAATTTCACTCGTCGCCGGCAATTCCTGGAACGAAAGCACGATCAACCTCGGGAACGACGGCTCGAAGAATCGCTTTAACGGGAGGCGCGCGTCGGCTGAAACCACCAAGACCGCGGCGGAACCGGCTTGCGCGAGTTCCGTCGTGCGCCGGCTGAATTCGTCAAGCAAATGACGTCCAATCGTCGGCTCGAGCGAGAGGCCGATATCCGTCGGCGTACGGTGCACCTTGCTCGTCAATACCTGCTCGAGGCGTGGATCCAGCGTGATCGCCTTGATGATGCCCGGGCGACATTCCAGCTCAGGCACAAAATAGATTCCCAGTCGGCGACGCACGAGTTCCGAAAGATCGTCGGGATTCTTCGAGAGTGACGCAAAGTCTGCAATGCCTTCGAGGATCAGCGGGAGATTCACAATTGCGACGCCTTCGCGCAACAGGTTCTGCAGGACGCGCTGGATAACACCGATGTTCACCAGATCCGGCAACAATTCTGCCACCAACGCGGGGTGCGTGACCTTGACGTGGTCGATCAGCGATTGGACGTCCTGGCGCGAGACCAACAGGTGCGCGTTCGTTTTCAGCGTCTCGGAAAGGTGGGTGATGAGCACGGACGCCGGATCGACCACCGTGTAACCGTTGAGCTCGGCGGTCTTCTTTTCGGCCTCGTCGATCCAGGTGGCTTCCAGATTGAACACCGGCTCGCGCGTGGGCGTGCCGCGCAATCGCACGGTGCTGCCGGAAACATTCATCGCCATCCAGCGACCGGGCGTCAGCTGCCCGCGAACCAGCGGTCTGCCCCGCAAAAGGAAACGATACTCGTTGGCCTCGAGCTCGAGATTGTCGCGCACCGAAACCGGGGGAACGATGACGCCTTTCTCCCGGGCCAGCGTTTTCCGAACTCCCGTAATGCGCGCCAGCAAATCGCCGCCAACTTTTGCATCGGCCATCGAAAGCAATCCGTAACCAATCTCGATGGAGAAAACATCGACGTCGATGAGCTTGCGGACGTCCTCCGTGCCCGCGATCGCCGCCGATGGAATCGCCGGCGACGCCCCCTCGCCTGCCTTCCCGGCTTTGCCTTTGTCGCCCGCTTCCTTGCCCCCCGCGGTCGCAGCTTGTGGCGTCGGAAAAAGATTTTCGTGATCCTTCAAGGTTTTCGCCGCGTAACCGGCAATCGCCGCCAGCAGCAGAAACGGAATCGCCGGCATGCCGGGCATCAGTCCAAAAACCGTCAAGCACGCCGCCGCAATCGCCAGGGCCCGTGGATAGCGGAAAAGTTGTCCGGCGATTTGCGTACCGAGATTGCTGTTGTCCGTCGCGCGGGTGACGAGAATACCGGCACCCACCGAAATGATCAGCGCGGGAATCTGCGACACCAGTCCATCACCGATCGAGAGCAGGGTGAATTTTTGCAACGACTCACCGAGCGAAAGATCCATTTGCAACACACCGACGGCAAAGCCGCCGATCACATTGACGAGCGTAATGATGATGCCCGCGACGGCGTCGCCGCGCACGAATTTCGACGCACCGTCCATCGCGCCGTAGAAATCGGCCTCTTTCTGTACTTTCACGCGGCGCGAAGTGGCGGTTGGTTCGTCGATGATGCCGGCATTCAACTCGGCGTCGATCGCCATCTGTTTACCGGGCAACGCATCCAAGGTGAAACGCGCACTTACCTCGGCGATACGGCCGGCACCCTTGGTGATGACCACGAAATTGATAATGACCAGGATCAGGAAAACCACCGCACCGACGATGTAGTTTCCCTGAATGACAAAGTGCCCGAACGATTCGATGATCTGGCCGGCATAACCGTTGCCCAAAATCTGGCGGGTCGAACATATGTTCAATGCCAGCCGGAACAGCGTCAGCGTCAGCAGCATCGTGGGAAATCCGGAAAATTCGGGCGGGTCCTTTACGTACAAAATCGCCAGCAACACGAGCAACGAAAGCCCGATGCTCAGCGCCAACAGCGCATCGATCATGAACGGCGGAACCGGCACGACCAGCATCAACACCGTGCCGAAGAGGCCGCCCGCGAGCAGCAAATCGGCGCGTTTGAAAATCTGCGCGACAAAATTAGGCGAGGTTGCGGGAGCGGGAGTGGGCATGGCTTAGGCGGCGGCTTCGAACCGTCGGGATTTCAAACGGTGGAAATAGTAACGATGCGTGCGGTACACGACGGCGAGGATTGACGCGACCGCCTGGTAAAGTTGGCTGGGAATCGGTTCTCCGACCTGCCCAAGCGCAAACAGCATGCGGGCGACGGGTTTGTTTTCGACCATCGGCACCCCGTTTTCCGCCGCGAGGGCCTTGATGCGCTGCGCAAAACGATTCTCACCCTTCGCCAGAACCACCGGCGCTTGATCGCGTCCGCGCTCGTAGCGCAACGCCACGGCATAGTGGGTGGGATTGGTGAGGACGACGTCGGCCGTGGCGACGGCAGCGAGCATTTGTTTCTGCATGAGCCGGCGACCCAAGCGGCGTTGCGCGCCCTTCATCAGGCCACTACCCTCGGCATTTTTCCGCTCATCCTTGATTTCCTGCTTCGTCATCATGAGATCGCGCGAAGTTTTAAAGCGCTCGTAGCTGTAGCCGATGGCCGCGATGACACCGAGCGACAGCAGTAGGCGGCCAAAAAATTCCTGGGTGGCGCGCTGCAAAAACTGGGCGAGATAAGCCACTTCGATGGGCGCCGAAAACAGTGGATCCATCGCAAGCTTTTTCGCCCCGGCCCAAAGCGCCATGCCGATCGCAATGATTTTCAACAAGTCGATGCCACCGCGAACGAGCGCCGCCTTGGAGAAAACCCGGCCGAAACCAGCGACGGGATTGAGTCCTTCAAATTTAAATCCGAGCGCTTCCGGCGACATCCGGAATCCACTTTGCAAGCCGCCGCCCACCACCGCAGCAATCACGCAGGCGAGCAACACGGGGCCAAATCCCCTGCCGCAGGCGAGCATGATTTCGGACAATTGCATTTGAATCGTATCCTGCGAGACCGTGGTCATGGCGAATCGCGAAAACATCCCGATCGCATATTCCGCCACAGTCCGCGCTGTCGCCTCGGCCGTGAACGCCAGTACGCAAAGCGCCGCGCCCAACGACAATAACACCTGCAATTCCGGGGATTTCGCGAATTGCCCGCGTTCAGCCGCTTCCGACAGCTTCTTTTCTGAAGCCTGTTCGGTTTTTTGGTCTTGATCGACGTCGGACATGCGGACGTCAGGTTAAGCAATGCCGATGCCAATAACCGGCAGCCCAATGCTAACAACTAGTTCCCATTAACTTCCAAGTTTATGAGCATTCCCAATTTCAGATTTCGAATCACCAGTCGACAAGATCTCTTTCGTCGGGAAATTTTTGCCGCCAAGCCAATTTCCCCGGTGGTCACCACTTTTTCCACACCACCCCAATCTCCTCACGGAATTCGACGGAACCGCAGTCTGCGCGGTTTATTTTTTATCCAACAACGCACGCAGGTGGCGACCGACGTCGTCGAGGGCGTATGGTTTCTGAATGAAATTATTCTGCCCCAATCCCTGCAGTTCCAAACGGGCTTCGCGGGTAAGATTGCCACTCAGGATCAGGACTTTGATCTCGGGCCGGCCCATGCGGATCACCTTGAAAACATCCACGCCGTTGGCGCCGGGCATGTTCAAGTCGAGCAGCACCGCGTCGACGGGATTGGATGGCTGGCCCAAGTACTCGATCGCATCGAGGCCGTTGGCCGCGGTGACCACCCGGTAGCCTTTTGAAACGAGCGTGGCTTCCAACAGGTGGCGCAGCGAAATCTCATCGTCCACTACCAGCACCGTTTCGGTTCCACTGGGGAAATCACCACCGACAATAAGTGCGGGCATCGAAATAATTTCCTCCGCCAGCGGAAGACCAGCCATGAAGGTGCTGCCGACGCCCGGGGTACTTTCGACGTCGATGAATCCCTTGTGGCTGGTGACGATTCCGTAAACCACCGCGAGACCAAGGCCGGTTCCCTGCGAGCCGGGCTTCGTCGTGAAAAAAGGTTCGAACAAACGGGCGCGGACTGCCGGCGTGATGCCAGTGCCCGTATCTGCAACCCGGAGACACGCATAACTTTTGCGGGCGTCGACCCCGGCAATGTTCGCCAGGTCGGCGCCGTGCCGCAATTCCGTGCTGACCGTGATTGTACCGCCCGACGCCATCGCGTCGCGCGCGTTGACGCAGAGATTGAGCAGGATCTGCTGCACCTGGTTCTGATCGGCAAGCAACGCCGGAAGTTTGTCCGCAAGTCGCACATTAAATGCCACGGTGCGGGGAAACGTTTCCGCGAGCAGCGCCACGAGATCGCGGACGTGCTGGTTCAAATCGAACGGCGCGTAGCGAACCTCATTCTTCCGGCTGAACGTCAGAATTTGACGAACCAGGCCGCTGGCGCGCTGGGCCGCCCGATGGATTTCCTGCATGCTTTTCCGGACTTGCGCCGCATCGGCATTGTGCACGAGGCAGAATTCCGCGTAGCCGTTGATGATCGCGAGCAGGTTGTTAAAGTCATGCGCGATCCCACCAGCGAGCGTGCCCAGGCTTTCCATCTTTTGGGCCTGGCGCAGATCCTGTTCGAGGCGCTTGCGCTCGGTGACGTCCTCACGCAGGCAAAGTAAATTCGTCAAATCACCGGTTGGACCGCGGAGACTCGACACTTGGACTGATTCCCAAACCTGGCGGCCATCCGGGCCGTGGCTGACGAGTTCACCGCGCCATTCGCGAAAAGCACGCACTTCCGTGAGCATCGCTTGATAGGAAGCGTCGTCGGGATGTCCGTCACGCAGGACGTCGGTGTTGCGATCAAGAATATCCTCCAGCGTCCGTCCCGAGGCTTCCGTATATTTCGGGTTGACGTATTGCACTCGACCCTCGGCGTCGGTGATCACGATCGCGACAGGTGACTGTTCAACCGCACGGGAAAGTTTAAGGTACTGCTCTTCCGCCAATCGCTGCTTGGTGATGTCGCGGCCGACGGAGCGCAGACCGAAGATCCGGCCGGTCTTGTCACGCAGCGGGGTTTTTTCCCAGGCAAACCAACGCCAGCCCTGCGGTGTATCGCAGCGATGCTCGCGCACCAAACGGTGCGGTGGACGCGCCAGTTCCGCAGTCACGGAGGCCAGTAAGGCTGCGTCGTCGTCGGGAATGATCGCGTTGATCGGCGTTCCGGTCCACTCGGCAGCGGCGCGCCCAAATTTGCGGGCGAAGGCCTGATTCACCGCCAGCAGCCGGCCCTCCGGATCACGACAGTACGCGGGATCGGCACTGTTGGCCCACGGACCGAGCAGCGCGTCAAACGATAATAGCGAATGCGCCGCGTCCATGGGAACGCTGGGAAAAGTGGAGGACATTGTTGAAAAAATAATCGGTTGTTCCGCGCCGGACTTTAACCCTGTCGCACATGGGCGCATGGCCGCGCGCCGGCATCACAAAATCATTCCCTTCCGCGGGCAGTGGCGCGATCGGAATTCCCCGGCTCACGCCACGAACCGGGCCTTGGTTCCTGCCGTCGAGCGAACATAGGCCGGCACCAATTGCGCCGTGCGACGACGGGCCTGATCGGTGCGCCTGATCTCCGCGCTAAATTCGTCCATTTTGTCCTGCAGGATCGCTGCGTGGAGCGCGTTGCGTTCCACCACGGCCATGACCTCGGCACGAAATTCATTTACTCCAGGCTCCCCCGCCAGTTCAACCAGCCTCCGCACGATGGGATCAGTGCGTTTGCGGACCTCCAGCGCGAGGTCGAACGCTCCGGCGCGCAAGTGCATGCCTTCGCGGTCAACCAGTTCGTTAAGGGCGGCAAGCAACCGCGCGGCGCATTGAACGGGCGTTTCCATTTTCACGCGGCTCCCCGCACAGGTTCGGCGGGTTGCGCCGCACCCTGCTTGCTGAGCATCTCGGCCCAGCCTGAACGAAGGTCACCGAGCAGTTTTTCCACTTCGATCACCGGGGTGACCTGTTTCCGCATGTTAGCTTCGAAAAGGCGGCGGTTGTAATAGTCATACAATCTATTCAGCGACTTCGCCACCTCGCCACCGGCTTCAAAATTCAAACCACCCTGAAGCTCGGAAACAATCGCCTGCGCTTTCAGCAGCTGTTGATTGACGACCTCAAGGCGTTTGCGATCGGATTCCGGACGACCCAGTGCATCCCGCGCGATGGCGAGGGCCTTTAGCGCCCCGTCGTAAAGCATCAGGACGAGCTGGCCGGGGCTGGCGGTGAGCACCGCGTTCGAGCGGTAAGTGCGGGCGTAACCCTGAGAGAGCATGGCGGCGCTCAGCTGAGGTCTTCGGACAGGTCAGGCGAATTAACGATGGCCTTGCTGATCTCGTGGATGATACCGTCGGACGGGTAAGAGGGATCAGCTGCCAGTGCCTTGGCGCGTTCCACCACTTCGGGGCGAATCTCAGGCACCTGTTGAAGGTTGCTGCGCAAAGCCGAGGCTTTGTCGATATGGATCTGATCGATCGGGCGACTCTTGGCGGGGGCCGTGGACGCAGGCAAAGCGGCCGCAATCGCCACTTGACGGGCGTTCGCGGAAGCCGAGGAGGAAGATGAAGCGGAATGTATCATAGTGCAGGACGGGAACGGTCAGCCGCTGACGGAAACAGATACAGGGAACGCCGTTGGTTGGATACTAAGGTTTATCGGCCGAAATAAACCGGACTTTAACAAAATTCTTCCAGGAAAATCAACGGGGCGGCAAAGTTTTAAAAGTTGCTGCCGCGACGTAAGCCGCGAATTTCCCCGGACTTTGCAAGCCGGCGTGGCTGGCATCGACAGGAATCCCGGAAGGATCGGCAGCACCGTAATAATGACGGACGCTGTTGCCCACTGCCGCGTCGTCAGCCGAAAAAATCTGGTCGAAGCTCCACAGCAGGCGCGTTTGCTCCACCGTCGCGAGCTTCGAGCGAATACCGAGCACCAATGGCCGGTAGCCCTGGTAAGATGTCACATCAATAAAAAGCACGGCGTCGGCCGCATATTCCCGTCCGAGCAGGGTAAGAAAATCATGCGGCAATGCGCCGACCGACGAAAACGCCGGGGAACCAAAATCCCGCATGCAGTCTTCCCTGGAAAAACGCACCACTTCGAAACGCATCTGTTTTTGCAGTTCGGTGGCGAATATCTCCTCGATCGACGCAGCCGTTTCCGGTGGCACGATGGTGCCCCCATATACCGGCAGCAACACTACGCGGTGCAAATTAACCGGGAGCCGGGTATCTCCTGTGAAATTGGTCGGAGTAAAATATTTCTCCGCCTTCGCCTTGTGTGAAAAAGCCACCGGCGACGACTCGCAGCCCGCAAAAACCAAAAAGAGCGCTCCACACAGCGCGCGGACGAGTAGTCGGCGGCACTGGGTTGAAAAGGTATTCCTCATGACGAACTGGTAGAAGATGACGAAGAAGTCGAAGATGTCCCGCCGAACGCACTGGTCAATGCAGCAGCTTGGGTCTTCATCGTGGACTGCGCATCTTCCATCGCAATGAAACCATTCGTCAACAACTGACGCTGCTGGTCAAGCCGGCGCTGGATCGCTGCAATCTGGGTATCAATATCGCTGTTAGTCTTGGTCAGCTGGGTCTGCTCATTGGTGTTTTGCCCGGCGATATTCGTCAAAAATGTTTGCATCTGCGCCGCGAGACCCGTGCCCGAGGTCTGAAAATAAGCCGCCACATCGCTGGCGTTGTTCTGCAACACAGTGGCCAGTTTCGTGCTGTCCTGAACCGCCAGCTGGTCAGTGCCCGCAGTGAAATCGATGCCGAGGTTGTCGAGTCTGCTAACCGAACCTGAAAGTCCCGAGACGGCACCGAAAGCAATGCTCCGAAGTGAATCGGCCCAACTTTGGACCTCCCGATCGTTGGACAGCACCGAGGTGGTCACCTTCCCGGTCACGTCCGTACTCACCTTGGACTGGGTGTCGATATAGGTCTGGACCGTGTTATACGCGGAGATAAAATTATTGATCGCAGTGGTCATGCCCGCGGTGTCGCCATTCACGTTGATGGTCTCGGTGGTCGGGCTGTTAACCGTGACGCTCAGTCCCGTGATCCCATGCACCGTTGAGTCCAGCGTATTGCTCGTGCTGGTCAGGGTTGGGCCACCATTGATGGAAAACTGCGCGTTCTTCCCGTGGACCAGCGAGGTGGGACTCGACAACCCGAGAGCATCCATCAGTCCGCCGGAGGCTTCACTCACGGCAATGCCAGTATCGCCGGTCTTGGAGTTCGAAATCACAACCCGATCGTTCACCCCGTCATACGTTGCGGTCACGCCTGCGGTTGACTGGTTGATGCGTTGGAGCACGGCACTCAGGGAATCCGTGTTCACATTGTACGTAATGTTTACCCCGTTAACCGTGAATGAACCGTTGCCGGATCCATCGACTGCGGTGATCGGTGTCGCCAGGCGCGAATTGGCCAGCGTCGCATATTGACTGGTCGTGCCCAGCGTGCCGCTACCGGTGATTGTTGACATGCCATTGTTGGCAAGGTGCATCGCCGTCAAAAAATTACTGGTGTCGTTGGCGGCGCCGAGAACGATTTCACCTGTTGTACCCGTAAGGCTGATCTTATCCGTGGTGTGGTCGTAGCTCGCGATCACCGTTCCGCCCGTCGCCGTGGAAATGGCCGCAAAAACTTGATCAAGGGAATCCGTCGTGTTCACGGTCACCTTTTGACCATTAACGCTGAAGGTGCCCGCAGTGACGGGAACCGCCGTGGGAAGATTTGCCACCGTGAGCCCCGAAACATCATCCGTGGCACTGATCGGCTGGCCGACGTTCGACGAACCGTCGCGATGAGCCACCGTCGCCAATTGGGACACTGCAACCGTATAATTACCCGGGGCAGTACCAGGTGCAGCGGTCGAGACCCAGGTCGATCCACTGGTGGTCGACACGGCCTGAACGGAGTTAAAAAGCGTTGGCGAATTGAGCGCGGTGACGGCAGTCTGAAGTGCGGTTACATTGGTCGCCAGGTCGTTGAGCGCCGCATTTTTGTTGATGTTCGTGACCTTCTGCGCGTTGAGCGTGTCGATCGGCGCATTTTGCACCGCCATGATCTGATTGATAAATGTCTTCCAATCGAAACCGGAAGCGAGTCCTGAGATTGAGAGGTCCATTTGAGTAAGAGTAGGCGCAATAAGCCACACCCTGTATCGACCCCCGCCCGGATTGATTTAGCCCTTTCGGCAAAAAATGTGATTTATTTTGAAAAACACGATGAAGCTCTAGACGAGCCGACCGCGAAAAATAGATTGGGCGAGGTTCAAGATTCCCCCACAGGGGCACGGGACCCAAAACCGCCTGCCGTAGTTTTCGCGTATCTTCGCGAATCAGCTTCCCTGGACGCGCACTGGATTCGCCCCAACCTGAAGCTGTGAAATCATCGGCTCCACGTCGATGTGGGGTATGGAAGCGAAAAATAATCCACCCAGGAATACAACAGGCGGTAAAAAATGTTTCCTCATGAAGGCCGCCACCTTCCTTTCAAAGTACCGCCAGCATTTTGAGCCGCGAACTTTCGATACACGCAAAACTTTCGCGATTCGCATAAAGGTTTCTCGAAAGCGCGACGATAATCCCTTTGTCGAGAGCAAATGTTCACGACCGGCGACCCGAAGCCGATCTCGCGGGGCGAATGGCGGCACGGACGTCGCTAACTCAAATCAAGGAAGATCCCATGTCAGTCGTAATCAATACCAACTACTCCGCGACGATTGCCTCGAACAATCTCGCTACTTCGAACTCAATGCTGCAAAAGAGCCTCAACCGGCTCTCCAGCGGTTCCAAGATTGTCAGTCCCGCCGACGATGCCGGCGGTTTGGCCGTTTCCATGAAGTTGTCCGCTGCCGCCGTCCGTCAGGGCGCGGTTGCGACGAATATCGGAAATGCCGTTTCACTCCTGCAAACGCAGGACGGTGCGCTGAAGGTTACCGGTGAGGTCCTTCAACGTATCAGCGAACTGCGCGTGCTGAATGACGACGTAACCAAGAGCTCCAGCGACAAGGCGAACTACAATGCAGAGTTCACCGCGTTGCAGGCCCAGCTCACGGCCAACGCGAACGAAGCGTTCAACGGCGTTTCGCTGTTCGGCTCCTCGTCCCTCGGCAACGTTTCTGTGACCGAAGACGGAAGTACCTCGGTCAACATCGCAGCCAGCGATCTCGCCAGCACCACCAGTGGCGTCGGCACCATTACGGGCGCAGCCTCCCTCGGCGCGGTCAGCATCGCGCAGGTCTCGACCGCGATCGAGAACGTGGCCACCATGCGCGCCGTCAACGGTTCGGAACAAAGCCGCCTCGGCTTCGCTTCCGAGCTCGTGACGACGAACAAGGCGAACCTCGAAGCCGCTAACAGTCAGATCATCGACGTCGACGTCGCCTCAGAGTCGACCCAACTCGCACGCTGGAATATCCTGGTGCAAGCTGGCACGTCGATGCTCGCGCAAGCGAATCAAAGCCCGCAGAGCGCTTTGAAGCTGCTCCAGCAGTAAGTCCGTCTACCTCGGTAGATTCTTTCTTCGGAGGCCGGTAACCTGAACCGGCCCGGCCTCCTGTTTCCCTCCCCTCCCGACTGGTACCTAAACCTGAACTCTCTCTCTTTCTCACGCCTACAAGCGTGAACCAATTTGCGGCCCAAGCCGCAAACGGCGCGATCCGGAGCCGTTTCAACCGGATACGTGGCGACGACGGATGTCGCAAAATCAAGGATAGATACCATGTCAGTCGTGATTAATACCAACTACTCGGCGACGATTGCCTCCAACAATCTCGCCACATCAAATTCGATGCTGCAAAAGAGCCTCAACCGGCTCTCCAGTGGCTCGAAGATTGTCAACCCATCCGATGATGCGGGCGGTCTGGCGGTTTCGATGAAATTGTCTGCTGCCGCCGTCCGTCAGGGCGCGGTTGCGACGAACATCGGAAACGCCGTTTCGCTCCTCCAGACTCAGGATGGTGCGCTGAAGGTTACCGGTGAGGTCCTCCAACGTATCAGCGAACTGCGCGTGCTGAATGACGACGTAACCAAGAGCTCCAGCGACAAGGCGAACTACAATGCGGAATTCACCGCGTTGCAGGCCCAGCTCACGGCCAACTCGAATGAATCGTTCAACGGTGTGTCGATGTTCGGTGCCTCCAGCATCGGCAGCGTTTCCGTGACTGAAAGCGGTAGCACCTCGGTCGCCATTGCTGCCCGCGATCTCACCAGCACCACCAGTGGTGTTGGCACGATTACGGGTGCAGCCTCGCTCGGCGCGGTTAGCGTCGCGCAGATCTCGACCGCGATCGAGAACGTGGCCACGATGCGCGCCACCAACGGTTCGGAACAAAGCCGCCTTGGCTTCGCTTCTGAGCTCGTGACGACGAACAAGGCCAACCTCGAAGCCGCTAACAGTCAGATCGTCGACGTCGACGTCGCCTCAGAATCGACCCAGCTCGCTCGCTGGAACATTCTGGTGCAGGCCGGTACGTCGATGTTGGCGCAAGCCAACCAGAGCTCCCAGTCGGCGCTCAAGTTGCTCCAGTAATGTAGTCTCCCTAGTGGTTGTTTTGATTCGCCAAGTTCGGGCCGCCACAGGGCGGCCCGGACAAGGCGGACCAAAGGGACCCCAAGCGGAGGCCCCAGTCTGAGACTGGTGCAGCAGGAAAAGCATCGGTTGCAAATAAAGTTGGAAAGGAGGCCCCGGTTTCACCACCGGGGCCTTCGCTTTTTCCACCCTCGCCGTCGATTCGCCTCGAAAAGCCGCGTCCTGCGCCGATACTTGGAACGAATCAAATGTCCGGGCTTCTTCTCGATCAAACCGTCCCGGGTGCCACCACCTGCCTGCTGATCGGCGAACTGCCCGACCCGGTCGGCTTCGCGCTCGACCACTACCAATCCATTCTCTGGTGGGCCGAACCATCCCACGCCCAAGCCACGATCGCCCGGTTGGGCCGCAATCGGGTACGCCTCGGCGATCTGGTCGCGGCCACGCCCGCCGGCATTGGGCAGACCTTGGAGCATTTTGTCCGGCTTAATCCCCGCCAGCTTCCCTCGCTTTATGTGACCGATTCGATCGGGGGACCACACCACGAAACTTACCAAACCGTTATCGCCGAAACCCACGCCCTCTTGGAAAGTACCCGGCGCTCGCGTGTCACCCGACAGCAGGATGGATTTACCTGGCAGAAACACATCCTGCAAAACGTCGCCGCTTATGCGCGGCGTCGCGTGCCCGCGAGCTGGGCGGGTGCCTTGCGTGGGCAACCCGCTTTCGTTGTCGGTGCCGGACCGTCCCTCGACGTCTCGATTCCGCAGCTCACCGCGTACGCCGATCGTGCCGTGGTTTTCTCCGCCGACTCCGCGCTACGCGCCCTCGCCCGCCATGGCGTTACCGCCGACTTTGCTGTCTCAATCGACGTCGCAAAAATTCCAGCCAAATGCCTCGCCCCTGACGGTCCTGCGCCCGTCCGCGTGATCCTCGCCAGCGTCAGCCCACCCACGTGGCAGACCGCCGTTCCCATTGCCCCCTTCTTTCTCTCCGGCCACCAGCTCACCGACGACTGGCTCGCCACGCTCGGTGTCGCACGCAGTGCGCCGACCGTCGCCGAAAGTTGTGGTAGTACAGCGCTCGAGCTCGCCTGCTATCTGGGCTGCGACCCCATTCATCTCTTTGGTCTCGATCTTGCCGTCGACCCTGCAAACCAAGTCCAACGTCACCAGCGGGACGCCGACGCAACGCTTTACGTCCGATCGAATTTCGATCCCACAGCCCGTCTCCCCCTCGTGCCCGGCAATTACACGGACACTGTGCCGTGCTTCGCCTTGGGCGACTGGCGCGAACTCGACGCCCGTCTTGCCGCGCGCACCGCTCCCAGGACTATCAATGTCACCGACCGGGGTGCCCGCCTGCGTGGCACGACCGTCGTCCATCCCGACGGCTTCACACTCGACTTCCCGTTGCTTGATCGATCCGCGCTCGCCTCTGCGCTCGAAGCGGAAGCAGCCCATGAACCCGTTGCCGCCACGCGCAAAGCTCTCCACACGGTGGGAGACCGGTGTGCGCAAGCGATCCCGGGACTTCGTCACGCCTTAGACCGCCGCGGCCCGGCCGCTCTCGCGACCGCATTTACTCCGCTCGTGCTCGACCCGGATATCGGTCGCGCTTTCGGTGCCTACGCCCTCCGGCTCATGCCTCACCTCGTCCCGCCCATCGAAGGCGATCACGCTCACTGGCAGACGCTGCTAGACGAGTTCGCCGAACTTGCTGAGCTGGCCCGCAACTCGACCTGAGCTGTATCCAAGAATTGGCCACGCGGTTTTTGCATTAAGCTTCAGGTCGATTTTCAGGCGAATGCCGGACGGCGCCGACTGCATTGCAGTTGTGTAATCTCTCTCTTCCGCACCGAACGGGTAGCCGGAACCATGTCACCGGAGCGGAAACAATGTGCCAGGCACAACCGCGTGTGCGCCAGCAATGGACGAAAAATATTCCGTCCGATTGGGACCCAGCAATTTTTGCCGGCTCTCGTCAAAACTCACCGCATCGCAAAATCGATCATCCAGTAAAATAATTTCTATTCAATATAAATCAATAACTTGCAATTATGATAATCTGAATTGGCTTCCCGTTTGCTTAATAAGGACAGCTCACATTCCGCGAGCCCTCGTCAACTCTCCAAACCAACAGTTTATCCATGAAAGTAGTCATTTTGTGCGGCGGCCTCGGTACTCGTTTGCGCGAAGAAACCGAATTCCGGCCCAAGCCCATGGTGCCGGTCGGCGGACGCCCGATGGTGTGGCACATCATGAAATATTACGCTCACTTCGGCCACAAGGACTTCATCCTGTGCCTCGGGTATAAAGGCGAAGTCATCAAGGAATACTTTCGGAATTATCACTGGAACACGAGCGACGTCACTCTCCGGTTGGGCGCAAAGCCGGAAATCATCCATCACAATCACCATTCCGAGGAAGATTGGAATGTCACCCTTCTCGACACCGGTCAGGAAACGATGACGGGCGGCCGCATCAAGCGGGCTCTGGCTTACATTGATTCCGACACCTTCCTCGCCACTTACGGGGATGGCGTGGTCAACAGCAATATCAACGAGTCGATCGCCTTTCATAAACAGCACGGTGGCCTCGCGACCATTACCGCTGTCCGCAATGCGGCGCGCTTTGGTGAGCTGGAGTTGGACAATAACAAAGTCACCGCCTTCAAGGAAAAGACCGAGTCCCAGACTCAGTATATCAACGGCGGATACTTTGTTTTCAGCAAAGGAATTGGTAATTATCTGGAAGGCGATTCCACAGTTCTCGAACAACAACCTTTCATTCGCATGACGCAGGCGGGACGCGTTCACGCCTTCAAACACGACGGCTTCTGGCAGTGCATGGATACTTTCCGTGAGCAGCAAATGCTGGAAAAAATGTACAACAGCGGTCAGGCCCCCTGGAGAGTTTGGTAATGTACCAGGGAGCCTTTGCCAACAAAACCGTTTGGTTGTCCGGTCACACCGGATTCAAAGGCGCATGGCTGTCCGAATGGCTGCTCGGCCTCGGAGCGAAAGTGCATGGCTTCGCCCTCAATCCGCCTACTTCCCCTTCTTTGTTCGATCAGCTCGGTCTGGCGGAACGTATGCACAGCGAAATCGGCGATGTGCGCGATCTCTCCGCCGTCGATCGCTCCATCCAGGCCGCCCAGCCGGATTATGTTTTCCATCTCGCCGCCCAGCCGCTGGTCCGTGAGGCCTATGTGACTCCGGTCGAAACTTACGCGACCAATGTCCAAGGCACGATTCATGTGCTCGACGCGCTGCGCCGCCTTGATCGTCCCTGCGCCGCTGTTTTTGTCACCACGGACAAGTGCTACGAAAACCGCGAATGGTTTTATGGTTACCGTGAGGAAGATCCGCTCGGCGGCCATGATCCCTACAGCTCCAGTAAAGCGGCGGCAGAAATTGCCATCCAGTCCTACCGCCGTTCCTTTTTCCAAAAGAAATCGATTCGCATCGCCAGCGCTCGCGCTGGAAATGTCATCGGTGGAGGAGACTGGGCCATGGACCGCATCGTCCCCGACTGCATCCGCAATTTAAAACTCGGCCGCGCGATTTCACTCCGTAATCCGCAGTCCACGCGTCCGTGGCAGCATGTCCTCGAACCGTTGAGCGGATACCTTCTGCTTGCCAGCGTACTCGCCGGCCATGGCAACCGGGCTCTCGACGGCTATGAGCCGCGCACCGCGTATAATTTCGGTCCCGCTCAGGACGCCAACCGTCCCGTCGTCGATCTCGTCGAGGAGTTGATCAAGCATTGGCCCGGGCAATGGATCGACGCCCGTGATCTCAACGCGGTGCACGAAGCCGGCTTGCTCCAACTCTGCACCGACAAGGCCCGTAACGAACTCAAGTGGTCGCCCGTCTGGGATTTTTCCGAGGCCGTCGCCAACACCGCGATCTGGTATCGCGAAACCAATATTTCAGGCAACGCCGCCGAACTCACCCGTGCCCAGATCGCCAGTTACTGCCGTCAAGCGGGCATCAGCCAGCTCGCCTGGGCCGCCTGAAAAATCACCTCCATGGACAACCCAGCAAAACTCAAGGCCGAGATTCTGCGCCTATGCCGCGAATACTCCACCCTCACCCACCGCGCCAACCGGCCGGCCAGCGATCCCCAGGACGCGCGCCTGCCTTTTGTGCCGGGCGAGACCACGGTCCCTTATGCCGGCCGCGTTTTCGACGAAGACGAAGTGGAAGCCGCGGTCAGTTCGACGCTGGATTTCTGGCTCACACTCGGTGCCCATGGCGACGCTTTCGAAACGGAGTTCGCCAACTATCTCAAAGTTAAGTCTTCAACGCTGACCAATTCCGGCTCGTCCGCCAACCTGCTCGCGGTCTCCGCGCTCACCAGTCCGACGCTCGGCGATCGCCGTCTGCGCCGGGGTGATGAGGTGATCACGGTGGCAGCGGGATTTCCCACGACGGTTTCCCCTCTCCTGCAAAACGGCCTCGTTCCAGTCTTCATCGACAACGATCCGATCACGCTCAACGCACGCATCGAACAGCTCGGTGAAGCGTTCGTCCCTGGAAAGACCAAAGCCGTGATGATGGCGCACACCCTCGGCAATCCGTTCGATCTCACCGCCGTCCACGATTTCTGCAAACTGCACAATCTCTGGCTCATCGAGGACAATTGCGACGCACTGGGCAGTCGTTACGACAATCAGCTCACCGGTTCCTTCGGCGACTTGTCCACGCAGTCTTATTATCCTCCGCATCACCTGACCCTCGGCGAAGGCGGCGCGGTGAATGTCGTTCGCAATGCGCCTCTCCGCAAACTCGTGGAAAGCTTCCGCGACTGGGGTCGCGATTGCTGGTGCGCGAGCGGCAAGGACAATACCTGCCACAAGCGCTGGGGCTGGAAGCTCGGCGAGCTTCCCGAAGGCTACGACCACAAATATATTTACTCTCATTTCGGCTATAACCTGAAGCCGCTCGACATTCAGGCCGCCATCGGCCGCCAGCAGTTGAAGAAACTTCCGGCGTTCATCAAGGCTCGCCAGCAAAACTGGGAGTTCCTGCGCCGCGAACTCGCCGACCTGGAGGAATTTTTCGATTTCATGCTCCCGACCCATGCGACCGGCTGGACGCCAGACGGATTCACGTGGGACAACTCCGGTCATCGCACCGAGGTTTCCTGGTTTGGCTTCATGATGCTCGTGAAACCCAATGCGCCGTTCAGCCGCAAGGAATTCGCCGCGCACCTGGACAATGCCAAAATCGGCAGTCGCATGCTTTTCGGCGGGAATCTGGTTCGCCAGCCCGCCTTCACCACTTTGCGCCGGACCCAACCCGACGCCTTCCGCGTTGTCGGCGACCTCGCCGGCGCGGACCGCATAATGAACCAATCCATATTTGTCGGCGTCTATCCCGGTTTGGACGGGGCGATGCTTGAATATATCACCGAAACCATCCGCGCCTTCTGTGGGCAACTCCAACCATGATCGCTTATCCTCCCAGTATCGCTAAACGCAGCACCACCCGTTCGGCCAATCCGATCGTTTCAACGCAGTTAAAAGAAGTCTATTCCAACCCCACGACCCAAGGCCGCCCGCTCTTCATTCTCGAAATGGCCAACAACCACATGGGCGATTTGGAACATGGCAAACGCATCATCCGCGAGTTCGCGGAAGCCGCGAAGGGTTTCGACTTCGATTTCGCCTTCAAGCTGCAGTACCGTCACCTCGACACCTTCATCCACCCGGATTTCCAGAAGCGAATGGACGTCAAATTCGTCAAACGCTTCTCGGAAACCCGCCTCCGTGAAGAGGATTTCGTCGCGCTCAAGGACGAGATGACCAAGTGTGGCTTCAAGACCATGTGCACGCCGTTCGACGAACGCTCCGTCGATCTCATCGAGAAACACGGTTATGATTTCCTCAAGATCGGCAGCTGCTCCTTTACCGACTGGCCGCTGCTCGAACGCATCGTCAAAACCAACCTGCCCATCGTGGCCTCGGCCGCCGGCGCGTCGTGGGAGGAGATCGACCGCGTCATCAGCTTCTTCGACCACCGCCTGAAGGACGTCACGCTGATGCATTGCGTCGCGCAGTATCCGACGGAAACGAAGGATCTTCAGCTCAATCAAATCGAACTAATGCGCCAGCGCTACTCCGCGCATCGCATCGGATTCTCGACGCACGAGAATCCCAACGACAACGAAGTCGTACTCGCCGCCATCGGCAAAGGCGCGACGGTCTTCGAACGCCACGTCGCCGTGGTGACGGACAAATATCCAATCAATGCCTACAGCTCCACGCCCGCACAGTTCCGCAAATGGATCGAGACCGCCCGCAAGGGTTTCGAGCTTTCCGGCGTCGCCAATGATCGCATGGCCGGCACGCCCGCGGAAATTTCTCAACTCGCCGACCTTAGCCGCGGTGTTTTCGCCAAACGCGCCATCAAGGCCGGCGAACAGCTGACCGCCGACGACTACTTTCTCGCCATGCCGTCTGAGAAAGGCCAGCTACTCGCCAAGGACCTTTCAAAATACCGTGTCTTCACCGCGCAGCAGGATTTCACGCCGAATACCGCGCTGGCCCAATCCGGACTGCGCCACGTCGACCACCAGGCCCGTGTCCGCGACATCATGCTCGACGTCAAAAAGGTCCTCAAGAAGAGCCGCATCACCCTGCCCTCCACTCGCAGCGACCTCGAAATCTCGCACCACTATGGCATCGAGAATTTCAAAGAAACCGGCGCGGTCATCCTCAACTTCATCAATCGCGAGTACTGCAAAAAAGTCCTCGTGATGCTCCCCAACCAGCGCCATCCCGAGCATGCGCACCGGCAGAAGGAAGAAACCTTCTACGTCGTGTACGGCGACATCACCATCGCGCTCGACGGCGTGGAGAAAACCTACAAGGCCGGTGACATCATCCTCGTAAACCGCGGCGTGAAGCATCATATGGCCACGAAAGGCGGCGTGATCTTCGAGGAGATTTCTTCAACGCACTACAAGAACGACTCGTATTATTCCGACGAATCGATCATGAAGAATGCGTCCCGCAAAACCTCGCTGACGTACTGGATGGATTGATCAGCCGTGACTGCAACGACCACCAGAAAAACCATAGTCTGGGATTTGGATGATGTGCTCAACAATCTCATGGAAGCCTGGCTTGAAAAAGCCTGGCAGATTGAGAGGCCGGATTCCACGGTGGTCTTTGCTCAGTTGGAAAAAAATCCGCCCCACGAAATCCTCGCGGCGACTTCCGCCGAATATCTTCATTCGCTCGACCGGTTTCGCCTGTCGAAGCTGGCCGACAAACTTCTCCCTCATCCTGCCGTGTTGAAGTGGTTCCAATCGAACGGAGATCGTTTTCACCATCATGTCCTGACTGCACGGCCGGTCAGCACGGTGGCTCCCGCGTCTTCCTGGGTTTTCACCCACTTCGGCCGTTGGACCCGTCACTTTCATTTTGTCCCGAGTCCCCGCAGCGGCGAAGCCCTTCCCGCCTACGAAACCTCCAAGGCCGAAGTCCTAGCCAAGATCGGCCCGGTCGACTTCTTCATCGACGATTCATCGGAAAACGTCGCCGCTGCCTCAGCCCTTGGCATCCGCTCCTTTATTTTTCCACAACCGTGGAATTCCTCCGAACAGTCTGTCCCCGAGATTTTGAACGAACTTTCCCATCACGCCAGCAAATGAAACTCTCCGATTACGTTATCGATATGGTCGCCCGCACGGGTGTGAAGCACGTCTTCATGCTGCCCGGCGGCGGCTGCATGCACTTGGTTGATTCGCTGGGCAGCCATCCCAAGCTTACCTTCATCTGCAACCTGCACGAACAAGCCACGGCCATCGCCACCGATGCTTACGGCCAGTTCACCAACAATCTCGGTGTTGCCCTGGTGACCACAGGTCCCGGCGGCACCAATACTCTGACTGGCGTCGCCGCCGCGTGGCTCGACTCGACCCCATGTCTTTTCATTTCCGGCCAGGTTAAACGCGCCGACATGAAGGGTAACAGCGGTGTCCGGCAAAAAGGTTTTCAGGAAATCGACATCGTGCGCATGGTTGAACCAATCACCAAATACGCCGTCACCGTCACCGATCCGTCGACCATTCGCTATCATGTCGAAAAGGCCCTTTATCTGGCACGCAATGGTCGTCCCGGGCCGGTGTGGATCGACATCCCGCTCGATGTGCAAGCCGCCAACGTCGACGAGGCCGCCATGCGTGCCTTCGATCCGTCTGAAGTGGCACCACCCGACACCGCCCACGCCGTTCGCCTCGCGGCCACGCAAGTGCTGGGACTGCTCAAAACCGCCAAGCGCCCCGCCCTGCTCGTGGGCAACGGCGTACGTCTTGATCGTGCCTTGGAGTCTTTTAACGCCTTGCTCGAAGTCTTGAAAGTTCCATTGCTCACCACTTGGAAAGCCCTCGATTTCGTGGCGGACGATCATCCGCTGTATGTCGGGCGGCCCGGCGGCGTCGGTCAACGCGGTGCCAACTTCACACAGCAAAACTCCGACCTGATCATCATTATCGGCGCGCGTTTGGATTTTGGCCAGACCGCGTACGTCCATGCAAATTTCGCCCGTGGCGCCCGCAAGGTGGTGGTCGACATTGATGCAGCGGAAATCGGAAAACTTCAGATGAATGTCGATGTTCCAGTCGTGGCTGGAGCCGGCGCCTTCATGGAAGCCCTGCGTGAAACGATCCGCACTTCCGATTCGCTGCCGGACTACAGTAGCTGGTTGGCCCAAGCTCATGCCTGGGTTAAAAAATATCCTGTCTGTCTGCCAGAGTATCGCAACATTACTGATGGCGTGAGCAACTATGTGCTCATCGAAGAACTTTCCAAGGTGATGCGTCCCGACGATCTGCTGATTCCCGGCAGTTCCGGCGCATGCAGCGAAACCACCATGCAGGCTTTTCGCTGCAAAGACGGACAACGCGTCTTCAATTCCGAAGGCCTCGGACCAATGGGTTTTGGCATTCCGGCCGCAATCGGTGGATGCATCGCTTCAGGCGGACGCAAAACCATCTGCCTCGACGGTGACGGCGGTTTCGTAATGAATATCCAGGAATTGGAAGTCGTCCGCCGGCTCAAGCTGCCAATCAAATTCTTCATTCTCGACAACAACGGCTATGGCTCGATCCGCCAAAGCCAGAACGTTTATTTCAAAGGCCGTCTCGTCGCCAGCGAACCTTCCAGCGGGCTCACGTTGCCCGACATGACCAAGGTCGCCGAATCCTATGGCATCGAATCGTGTGTCATCGCAAACCATGATGAACTCGCCGCGGGAGTCGCTGCGGTGCTGAATCACGACCGTCCCGTAATTTGCGTGGTGAAGATCACTCCTTCGCAAGCCACCGCACCGCGCGTGGCCTCCGGCCAGCGTTCAGACGGTTCGATGTATTCCAAACCAATGGAAGACATGGCGCCGCTACTCGATCGGGCCGAATTTCTGGAAAACATGATCGTCTCGCCTGTGGAAGAATAAAAACGAGCCGCAATGAATTCCTCTCCCGTTGCAGGCACCATCATTATTTACGGCCCGCATTATCAGCGGTCGGGTTTTGGTTTGCTGGCCCGGGGTTGGGCGTTCGCCCTCCATTTAGCCGGAGCAAGCGTGCGCATCGTTCCGGTGGACTGCAACGATCCGACCATCGCCGGCGATCTGGATGACTGTGATCTTTATCTGCTGCGCTCGCTCCAATACACCCCGATCGAAGGACCGGTGACGGCCATTTACGCGTATGTGCCGACTTATTATTGGACCAAAATGCCCCTGCCTGAGCCGCATGTGCGGATCATGCTGACGACTTTCGACAGCACCGCGAAAGCGGTGAATCCGCCCAACCGGCTCATCTATATGTGCAACCGGATGGATCAGGTGTGGGTCACCAATGAGGCCGAACAAAAGGCGTGGCTGCGCGGAGGAATCGATCCTCACCGCATCCGCTACTTCAACTGGCCGCACAGTTGGCTGGACAGCACCGTCCTGCCGCCGATCAAAACCGACAAGCAACGCACCGGTCCATTCCGTTTTCTCCATATTTCGCTACTCCTCCCGCGCCGTCGGCTCGACGTTCTCCTGCGCGCGTTCTTCGAAGAATTTCGTGGAAGCGATGAAGCGGAGTTGGTCCTCAAGATGACTTATCCGACGTGGCACCCCATTGGCGGGAAACCGCAACGGGACATGCGCGAGATGATCGAAAAAGCCCGCAAGGCCGCCGGATCGAATGCCTCCGTCGTACTCGACGAAAGTCTCGGGACACGTCTGGGCTTGGTCAAATTGATCGATAGCTGCGATGCCTACGTTTCTCCCGACACGACCAACACCGCGCCTGTTTCAGAAGCCATTTTCCGCCACCTGCCCGTGATCATCACCGATGGTTGGGGAATAGATCTGCCACCCCAAGCCGTGGTCGTCCCGAACAGCAAGGAGATGATTCCCATCACGCCGGAAATGGCCGAGTACATGCCGCACCAGCGCGGCGCAGAGTTCCCGGCGCTCGATGTGGGTTTGATGCGCGAGGCATTGCGTCGTGTTTTCAACCTGCGCGGAGCAGAACGCCAGCTCCACCTCGAAGCGGCGGTGAAACACATGCGCGATCGTTTCTCGGCTGCCGCCACCACCCCTTTCGCCATCAAGGCCATCGGGGAAGCTTGGGCCGCGCGAAACAAAGTCATCGATCTCACCCCTTCAAAACCAATCGCCCAGGTCGAAGTTTCCGCAGACTCCGCCGCCAGCAAGAAATCTTCGCCCCTTTTTATTCATTGGGGTGGACTGCAACTCTTCCACGGCAAAATCCCGAAATTCAACCGCGAGATTTCATTGGAATTGATGCGTCGCGGTCATCAACTGACGCTTTCGCCAGGCAACGGACCTTTCCACATCGAGGAGTTCGATCTTCTTCAGAACCCCAAATTTCTCGAACTGGCCGAGCGCTTCCATCACCCGTTTTCCCGCGCCGTCGACATCAATGTTTGCTCGCGGTGGCATCCGATTTTCAACGAACAGCCCGCAGCGCGTCAGATCCTGGCCAATCCGTGGTGGTCAGGCTCAATTCCCGTCGACTGGATTCGCCCGATCAACGAAAGCGTAAGCGAAATTTGGGTACCGAGTAATTTTGTCCGCGAAAATTTCATCGCCGGCGGCATCGAAGCCAACCGCGTGTGCGTCGTGCCCATGGGGGTCGATCCCGAGGTCTTCCATCCAAAGGCTGCTCCCTACCCTCTGAAAACCCGCAAGGGATTCAAATTTCTCTTCGTCGGCGAAACCTCCCCACGTCGCGGGTTTGACACGCTGCTGGGCGCCTACGTCGGCACCTTCAGCAGGAAGGATGACGTCTGTCTCGTCGTCAAAGACATGGATTGCGAAGACTACTACGCCAAGCTGGGCTTGCGCCGCGTGGTTGAGGAATGCCGCAAGAACCCGCTTTCACCCGAGATCGAATATATCACCACGATGTTGCCGGATGCGGACCTCGCTGGTCTCTACACCGCGTGCGATTGTTTTGTTCAACCTCATCGCACCGCCAGCAGCGGCCTCGCGGTCATGGAAGCCATGGCCTGCGATCTGCCGGTCATCGCCACCAACTTTGGCGGCGTGAAAGATTTCGCCACTTCGGAAACGGCTTACCTTATTCCCGGAAAAACTGTGTGCCAGCGGCCCGCCAAAATCGGCCATTGGAATGTAGCGGGCGACCAGTTGCATGCCGAGGTGGACAAGAAAGCCCTCGCTGAACGCATGAGCCATGTCGTACGCCACGCCGGTGAATCCCGCAGATTCGGTGCTCTTAGCGGGCACCACATCCGTGAGAACTTCACTTGGAAAAAATCCGCCGATATCGTGCTCGGACGGATGGAAACAGTCCTCGCAAACGAAGATCGGCGGACCAAACCCGTCCGTCTGGCGGAGGCCGACAACTCCGCGCTTTCCGTCCGCACCGACGGTCCGACTGTGGTCGTCTATGCTCCATTCTATAATCGCAGCGGCTACGGCGTAGCCGCCCGCTCTCTCGTCAGCGCCTGGCGTTCTGCCGGTGTTAAAATTCGTATCGTCCCCGTGGATAACGTGGAGGAAGGCGTGGACGACTGCGATATGGAGTGGATTCGCTCGTTGGAAAAAACCCCGGTGACCACGCCCGTCATCGCCGTGTTTTTCCACATCGCTTCGCCGGCTTGGGTGCAAGTTTCGCTGCCACCAGGGAGCCTTCGGATTCTCTACACCACTTTCGACGGCACCGCGCAGGGCTTAAAACCACCAGCGGATTGGGTCGCGGTGTGCAATAAAATGGACCAGCTCTGGCTTCAGACTGAAAAAGAAGCCGATGTATTCGTCGCCGCCGGCGTACCGCGCGGCAAAATTCACGCGCTCAGGCCACCGCACCCGTGGATTCACAACCGATCCCTGCCTGCACCCACCCCGAAGGCCAGCGGAGCGAAGTTCCGTTTCATGAGCATCGCCATGTTCCAGCCGCGTCGCCGCTGGGATACTTTAATCGAAGCGTTCCTGACCGAGTTCAAGGACACGCCCGACGTGGAACTCTACCTCAAGGTTAATTATCCGTCGTGGCATCCCGAACCCGGCCAACCACCCAAGGATCTGCGCCGCCTGATCGAAACGCTTCGGGAAAAAACCGGCTCCAACACAAGCATCATTCTGGACGAGGATCTCGGCACACGCACTGACATCTGTCGCTTGATCGACAATTGCGATGCCTATGCGTCAACCGACACGACCCTGACCGCCCCGGTGGGTGAAGCATTTGTGCGCGGCAAGATTACGGTGATTCCCGACGGTTACGGCGCAGCGCTGCCTTATTGCGAAGGCGCTCTCGTCATTCCGGTCGACCCCAAATTATCGCGCCCGATGACCGAAGAGATGTTGAAATATCAACCGCACCATCGCGGCCGCGAAATGCCATTGTTGCGCACGGACGATGTCCGCCGTGCACTGCGTTCGGCCTACGCGTTGCCGCTCGATCAACGCCGTGAGATGGGCCGCGTTTCAGCCCTGATCATGGAATGCTGCTACGGACCTGCCGTGGTGACCCCTGAGTTTATCCTTGCGATGAACAAAGCACTCAAAGACAGCCGTTCGCCCGCCGCAAGTGGCGTGGAAGTAAATTGGGAGGGCAGCTTCCTCGACTATGGCAGCCTTTCTTTCGTCAATCGCGCCCTCACCGGTGCGTTGGTGAAACTGCCCCACACCAAGGTCAATCGCGTGGGCAATCCCACCCTTTCCGGCTCAGCCGCCGAAAGCACGGAGTTGCAAGCCCTGGCCAAGCAGCTGCACGCCAAGTCACCCCACGATGCGAAAATCACGGTGCGCCACCAATGGCCACCGGATTGGAGCCGTCCGAAGGAAGGCAGTTTGGTGGTCATGCAACCTTGGGAATTTGGCACGCTGCCCGAGGACTGGGTGAAAAAATCAGAACAGGTCGATGAATTCTGGGCGTATACGAACTACGTCCGGCAAGTCTACATTTCCTCCGGCGTGGACGCGTCAAAAGTAAAAGTTGTGCCGCTCGGCATCGATCCCGCGGCTTTTCGTCCGGACGTTAGGCCGTTCGCTTTGGCGACGACCAAACGTTTTAAATTTCTTTTTGTGGGCGGCACCATCGGACGCAAAGGTCCCGACGTTCTCCTCAAAGCCTATCTCGCCAATTTCACCGCGACTGATGACGTTTGTCTGGTCATCAAGGATTTTGGCGGCAAGAGCGTTTACGCCGGCCAGACCCTCGAACCGCAGATCAAGGCGATCAAGGCGAATCTCAACGCGCCGGAAATTTGCTATCTGAACGAAGAACTGCCGGCAGAGGCGTTGCCTGCGCTGTACAACGCCTGCGACAGCCTCGTCCATCCGTATCGTGGCGAAGGTTTCGGACTGCCGGTTCTCGAGGCCATGGCCTGCGGACTGCCAGTGATCGTCACCGCTGGCGGCAGCACCGACGATTTTGCCACGGACGCATTTTCCTACCACATTCCCGCCCGCAGACAGTCCATCGGCAATAACGTCAGTGGCATGAAACTGGCCGGCGATGGCTGGATGCTGGAACCCGATGCCGTCGCGCTCGGTGAACGGATGAAATGGGTGGTTGCTCATCGCGACGACGCCCGCGCCCTCGGCCAACGCGCCTCGGTCCACGCCCGCACTCAGTGGAGCTGGGATCGTGCCGCGGGAATAGCGCAGGAGCGAATCGAGGCGATCACTGCCCAGCAAAAAACGTCGGCATCAAAAACCATGCCACCGAACGTCGCCCGTAAAGCAGCGCCCAAGGCACTGCCCGCGGTGGCCAAACTTGGCGATTTGTCCCACGCCGACGAACTCTTCCGCAAGAAAAGTCCGCGTGCCGCCTGGGAAAGTGCGATCGAAGCGATCCGCATGCGTCCGCATCACCCGGAAGCTTTCCTGCTGCTCGCAGAAATCGCCCGTATGGTCGGCGATTCCACCAGCGCCCGCGCCTGCGCGCAGCACGCGCTTAGTCTCGCTCCGGCCTTCAAGCCTGCGAAAAAATTCCTCAAAGGAAGTTTCCACGGCAACACGAAGCCCGAGTGGCTGACGCTACCGCCGTCGATCGAACGCCGGGCAAATAAAATAAAACCCACTCTCTCCGTCTGCCTGATCGTGAAGAATGAAGAGCGCTTCATCCGCCAATGTCTTGCGTCCGTGAAGGAATTGGCCGACCAGATCGTAGTCGTCGATACCGGCTCGACCGACGCGACCGTGGCCATCGCCAAGGAATTCGGCGCGGAAATCCACGAGTTCAAATGGTGCGATGATTTCAGCACCGCGCGCAATGCCGCCCTGCAACATGTCACGGGCGAATGGGTGCTCTCGTTCGACGCCGACGAAGAGCTGCCGGTGGAAAACCGCGCGGCCTTCCTCAAGTTGCTCGAGAACGAATCCGTCATCAGCTGGCGCCTGCCGTTGTTCGACATCGGTCGTGAAAACGAGGGCTGCAACTACGTGCCCCGCCTGTTCCGGAATGCCCCCGGCCTGCACTTTGTCGGCCGCGTACACGAGCAGGTTTTCTACAGCGTCGAAGCCCGCCGCGTGGAATGGGGTCTTGAGAACCGGATCGGTGACGCCGCGCTGCGCCATTACGGTTACACCAAGGAACTCATCAAGGAACGCAGCAAGGTGGACCGCAACCTGCGGCTGCTGGAGCGTGCCATCGAGGAAATCCCCGATGATCCGCTGTTGTTCATGAATTACGGGCTGGAATTGAGCCGGTCCGATCGCGTTGAGGAAGGATTGGCGCAATACAAGATCGCGTTCGAGAAGATGTCGCAGCAGCCGGCCTCCACCGTGACGCCGGAAACGCGCGAGGCCATGCTCACGCAATACTGCACCTATCTCCGCATCGGCAAGCGCCAGGCGGACGTGGCGAAGATATTGACCTCACCACTGGCCCGCAGCGGCGAACTCACCGCCACGCAACATTTCCTGTCGGGCCTCGCCCATATCGAATTGAAGGACTTCCCCGCGGCCGCCCAGCAAATGCGCCACTGCCTGGCGAAGCGCAATCTGCCAACCTTCACCCCGATCAACCCGGATATTCGCACGGTAATTCCGCAGCACAGCATCGCCATCTGTCTCTGGCAAATGAAGGACGTGGAAGGCACCCACCAAGCGTTCCAAGCCGGCATTGCCGAAGCTCCCGCGGCGATGAAACTGCATATCGACTATGCCCGTTTTCTCCACGAAAACGGAAAAACGCCCGACGCGCTGCAATTACTCAATGGCTTCGTGAGTGCCAATCCCCAAGCCGCCGAAGCATGGCTGGCAGGTGCGCAGATCACTCTGAGCCACCCGAGCCTGTTTGAGGTTGCCTTGGATTGGACCGACGTCGCCTGCCAGCAGCACCCTCAGGATTCCAAACTCCTGGCCGCTCGCGCCGAAGCATTGCTTCTCGTGGGTCACCTCGAGCCGGCGCTCGACGTCTGGACCAAACTGGATCCGGCCTCGCAGCCCGATTCGGCCGCAGCCGTGATTCTCTGCGAGACAGCGCTTGGCACCAACACCCACCGTCCCACGGCGATGCTTCGCCCGGCGGTTCAGGAAAAATTCATGAAATGGTATTGGCGGCTGGTGGAAACCGGCGCCGAAGCCACGGTGCTGAAACTACTCGAACGCGCGGACGCACTTGCGGAAATCCTGCCCGATGCGGGGGCCAAGCTTCAAGCCATGGTCAAGGAACTGAATCTTTCCGCCACCCATTAATTCGCCCATCACTCCGACAATTTCCCTTTATCTATGAACTACTCAAAACGCCCCTGCCCCGCCTGCGGTAGCGACACCAAGGAAAATCTGTATCGTCAATCCTTCACCGGCCTTTCCGCCGGTACTTTCCTGCGCGGCTACGATGTCTGCTCCTGCAAGAAATGCGGTTTCCTTTACGCGGATGGACTGCCACCCGCCGAGGCTTTTGACCAGTACTACGCCGAGATGTCCAAATGGGAATTTCTCGACAATGGCGGCCGTGAATCGGTTCAGGATCAGGAACGGTTTTCCGTCGTCGCCGACACGGTCGTCAAATTGATGCCCGATCGCAACGGCCGCGTGCTCGACATCGGTTGCGCCACGGGCGGCATGCTCGGCGCGCTGAAGAAGCGCGGTTATCATCAATTGCTCGGCCTCGATCCGTCGCCCCAATGCGCCAGTCTCGCGCTCAAAAATTACGGCATCGCGGTCCACACGGGCGCGGTCAAAGCCATTCCGGATCTCAAACCTGGTTTCGACCTGATCACCATTCTTGGCGTCTTGGAACACATTGTTGACCCGCAGAAAACCCTGCGCGACATCCGCGCCGCGCTTTCGTCAAAGGGCTTGCTGTATGTTTCCGTCCCGGATGCGAGCCGGTTCGCCCAATACATGGACTCGCCCTTCCAGCAGTTCAGCATCGAGCACATTATGTATTTCACACCGGGTTCGCTCGAGAATCTGTTGCGCACCGCCGGCTTCGAAAAAGTGAGCGCGCGCGAAACGGACTCGCTCTACACCCGCACCTACAATTATCCGTCGGTCGACATGGTGTTCCGGCCCGCCGCAGTCACCGAAGGCACCTACGATGCCGACGGCAATCGCGCGATCGGCGAATACCTGAGCGATTCCGCCGAACTCGATGCCGCCATGGCGGCGCGCATCCAGCAATTGGTCGATAGCCAGGAACCGGTTCTGGTCTGGGGCGTCGGCACCATGACCCAGCGCTTGATGGAAAAGACCAAGCTGCCTTCTGCCAAGATCGTGGCTTTCGTGGATTCCAATCCTCACTACCACGGCAAAAAGCTCAAAGGCGTGCCAGTGATCAACCCTTCCGAAGTTCCGAACCACTCGGAGACGATCCTGATCAGCTCGCTCATTTTCGAATCCGAAATTCGCGATCAGATCCAGAATCAGCTGCGGTGTAATAACCCGATTGTGACGCTGCGGCCTGCCGCCGCTGTCGTTTAAATCAAATTCCGTAAGACCGGATGGTTCGTTTGAAACCATCCGGAATCGTAATCTTGGGCGCCCAACCGAGCGCGCGGATTTTTCCGGTATTGATCGGCACCTTCAGATCCATGACCGATGGTCCGGAGGAAACTGGAATCGGGGCCATGTTCACCTTGATATTCCGCTCGGGGAACAGCTCTGCGATCGTCGTGGCGAGGTCGCGCACGGACATGTACGCTTCATCATTGGCCAGATTGTAGACCTGCCCGCCGGCACCCTTGAGCAACAAGACCAGCAAGCCAAGTGTCGCGTCCGCCAAATAGCAGAATGGCCGAACCGCCAGGCCCGCGCTTTTAATTTCGATGTCCTGCCCCCGGACGACATTCGCCACGAAGTCAGCAAACACCCGGCCGTCGGCAAAATCCATTCCCGGCCCATAGGTGTGGCTCAACCTCACGCTTACGGTGGGCAAGGCGTACTGCGACCACCATGCGCCGCATAAGGCCTCGCCGGCGCGCTTTCCCTCGGCGTAGACCGATCGCAAATCAAGGTGATCAATGGAGCCGTAGTCGGATTCCTTGATCGGCTCGACGGGATGCTTGGCAAACGCCCCGACTGCTTCTCCGCTACTGAGAAAAACAAACTTCCGCGTCCCCGCCGCCTGCGCCAGCCGAAGAAGATGATATGTTCCAATCATGTTCGGAAGCATCGTGTCCACCGGGTTGGTCCGGTAGAATTTAGGACTCGCGAGGCTCGCGGCGTGAACAATGAAATCAACCGGCCCGGTAATATCCGTGGGAACGCTCACGTCTTGGATCAGGAATTTCAAATCAGGTCGGCTGACCAGCGATCCGAAACGTTTCTCCACTTTTTCCCGACTACGAGCGAGCCCCATCACCTCCATCGGATGCTCCAGCACGTGATCGTTTAGATAGAGCAGCGTTTCGATCAGGTAGGCCGCAATGAAACCGGTCGCGCCCGTAACCAGCACCCGCGCACCGGCAAATTCAGACCAAGGCAACGGTGCGGCAGCAATTTGACGAAAATCTTCCAGGAGAATACCGCGATTAAGTTCCATAGGGGTTCTCCACGCTGTGAAAAAACCGGGCGGGTTCGATGCTAAAGGAGCAACGCGCCTATTTTCCGGACCTGGAACACCGTCGAAAAGCACACCAGACACCTCGCGAACATTTCCATCAAGGTCTTCCCCCGTCGCCGCACAAACGCCCGCCATAAATTTATGGGCCGGGCGGAGGGATTTTTTCTAACAATTCTGCGCCGCAACGAATTCACCCACGATCTTTTGAGCTAACGCTCGAGCGAGACAAATGCGCGCCCGTGATCGGGTACGCGAGGCACTCGGCCATCGTCCGCAAAACGATAAACTGAGGGACTATCTTGGCAAAGCACAGTCAAAGAAGACGAAGCATCGAATGGCGGAAATTGTTTCCTGAGTCACCCATGCCGATATCGGCGGAATTCCCGAGTGGGGCTTCAGCACAAAATCCGTCTCATTTTACAGAACTTTGCGTCGATATAGGGAGAGCGCATCCGGCTATTTATAACCAGACGCGATCTTCGAACGTTTCCTAGATGCAAGCAACGCTCACGCCCACTTCTCAACCTGCGGCTCCAAAAGTCGCCCCCTATCGCGACGACGAGATAAAGCGCCGGCTGGAAGCGTGTCCGAAACTGGCCTCGCTTCAGACCATCAACCGTGCACTTCGCGAGCTGATGAACTCCGAGCAGAGTTTGAACTCGCAAATCGCGGAAGTCATCCGGCGCGATCCTTCTTTGTGCGCCCGCCTTTTGCGCATGGTGAATTCGGTCTATTTCGGAAATTCAAATCGCATTAGCAACATCGAGGAAGCCGTGTTTTTTCTCGGCCTCCGCCAGATTCGCGAGCTCTCCACCGCGACTCCCGTCATTGAGGAAATGCAAACATTGCATCCGACCAAGGCCGGCCAAACGCCTTTGCCCTGGACGGAATTGTGGCGGCACAGCATCGGCACCGCTGCGATGACGCGCGAGATTCTTATCTCGACCGGAATCACGGTCGATGACGACACCGACTATCTCGCCGGTCTGCTGCACAACGTCGGCAAGGTCGTCATTGCATATGCTTTTCCCGACGAGTTGCGCCAAATCATGGCCGCGTCGCTGCGCGATCCCGGAGAAGTCTGCCAGAAAGAGCGAGAGCTCATCGGCTGGGACCACGCCAAGATCGGGGCTTACTATCTAGGCCGGCACCAGCTGTCGGATGAAATCACTTTTGCGGTCCTCTACCACAACGAACCCAACGTCGCTCCGCGTCACGGAATGTTCGCCGCCGCCGTGCAAGTCGCGGACTATGTTGTCCGGCACGCCGGAATCACGGGTGGCTTCGAGACGATAAAGCCGATCGCAGCGGATGCGTGGGTCTCCCTCGACGGGTGGAAAATTCTTTACGGTGCGGACAGTAATGCGACTTCCATCGCCCGCGCGCACGTGGCCAACGCGCTTCAGCGTTTGCCTTCGATGCTGAAGGGCCTGCTCTGAGATTTGCGGGCAGCGAGTTCGGTGGGATAGAGCGGCGCAGTCCAGTGCCTCGATCAGCACCGCGCAATGAGCAAATCGTTTTGGGTGCACCGAAAGGTGGAGCCCGACCTCCGGGCGGGCTGATGGGTGCTCGCAGGGAAAACCTGGCCGGAGGTCAGGTTCCACCATATTCCTACTGCACCGTTCCGGCTTAACCGGTCGCTGACATCAGCGATCCATCGGAGCCGTCCACCGCCAGGGCCTTTGCTTCCATCGCAGCCGAATGGCCGTCGAGCCATTGGGCGCCGATTTGAGCCGCCTCACGATTCCAGTCCAACAGAGGCTTGGAATAAATTGAGTAAAGCGCGGATTTTTCGATTCCCTGCCAGCTCAGGTTTGCCTTCACACATTGCGTTCCGTCAGCGAGAGTAAAATCCTGCAGGAGGACGACGCCCTGCGTGGAGGTCGCGCCCGTCATCGAGCGAATCGAAAACGTGAGACGCGCCAGACCCTGGTGAAAATTAACGAGCCGCAAAGTATCCCAAGTACCGCCCCCCGGACTTGGATCGTTGGCGACCACCGCCCGCTCAATTTGGGTTAGCAGCGTAAGGAGTCGATTGGACATGGTAAGGCGGGGAAAAGTTATCTCTTACATCGACCAGAATCTCCGGGAGTTTAATTTAAATGTCTAAAGTCCTTTAACCCGCGGGCCGAATTCTCCTTATTAACACCGTGGCCGACAAAACCAACCTGACCGCTGTCAACCCCACAAACAATGCGCCGCTGGCGGGAAGAACGGTATTGTTGGTTGAGGATGAAACTTTTATCGCCGATCTGCTGGTGAGCTGGTTCGGCCGGTTGGGTGCGAAGACGCTCTGGGCCAATAGTGGCGAGGAAGGTGTCCGCCTCCTGGCCGCCAATACCAACGATGTCTGTGTGGTCGTCGCCGATTTTAAACTCCCGGACATGGATGGTACCGATATGTGCATCCAGTTGCGGAAATTGAAACCCGGCCTGCCCGTGTTGCTTTCCAGTGGACGCTATCAGCGCGAGGCGGAGGAATTTCTGGCACGCAGTGGCCCGACCTGCTTCCTGCAAAAGCCGTATCCCCTGGACGAGGTACTCGTTAAATTGAAAAAACTGCTGGGTTAAGCGGACGAACTGCCTGATTTTTCGGGGGGCTCGATTTCTGTTGTAGCCTGCTGTCGGACATAAGGATTTGGTTGTATAGGCGGCGTGAGTGAGTATAGCTTTACGTCCTACTAATCAGCATGGCTATTTCGTTCGAAAAAGTATTGGTCGTCGAAGACGAGTCGGTTGTCCGGAACCTGTTAACGGAAATTTTTACACGGCGAAAATGCCAGGTGCGATGTGCCCAGACGCTGGCGGAAGCAGAGACACTGTTAATGTCGGATTCGTTCGACCTGATGTTGCTCGATCTGCGGCTGCCCGATGGCGACGGCCAGCGATTTTTGGAGCGCGTGGCCACGATCCCGGAGCATCCGCTGGTCGTAATGGTCACCGGCTATGGGACGATCGAATCCGCCGTGGCGTGCATGCGCGCCGGTGCGTTCGATTATGTGCTGAAGCCTTTTTCGCCGAGCCAGATCGATATCATTCTCAAAAAAGCGCAGTCATATCGCCAATTGCTCCAAGTGAACCGCTACCTCAGCAATCCCGAGGAAAATGAAGATGGCGGTCTGGTTGGGCGCAGTTCCGCCATGTTGCGGCTGCGTCAGATGATCGAGCGTGTCGCTCCCACGGACGCCACCGTTTTGATCACCGGCGAGAGCGGCACCGGCAAGGAAATGATCGCCCGCGAACTTTACCGCGCCAGCCCGCGCCGCAGCCATCCCTTCATCAAGGTGAATTGCGCGGCCATTTCTCAAACCCTGATCGAAAGCGAATTTTTCGGCCACGAACGCGGCGCCTTCACCGGCGCCACGGAAAGACGCGAAGGACGTTTTGAATTGGCCAACCAGGGCACACTCCTGCTCGACGAGGTCAGCGAGATTCCGCTCAACCTTCAGGCGAAACTGCTGCGCGTGTTGCAGGAGCGGGAGTTCGAGCGCGTCGGGGGTAATCGCACGATCAAAGTGAATGTGCGTCTGCTCGCCACCTCCAATCGCGATTTGCTCAGTTACGTCGAAAAGGGAGATTTTCGCCAGGATCTCTATTACCGCCTGAATGTATTTCCCGTGCAGGTGCCGCCGTTGCGCGAACGCGCTGAAGACATGCTTTTGCTCGCGGAACATTTTCTCCGCCGATGCGCCCGCAAACACGGCATCAAGGTCAACGGTTTTTCCGACTCGGCACGGGCCGCGCTCGCCGGTTATCGCTGGCCCGGCAATGTGCGCGAAATGCAAAATACCATCGAGCGGGCGGTGATTTTAACCGAAAGCGGACGCCCTGTTACCGCAGCTGCGCTCGGATTGCCTGGTGTCGACTATCACCTCGAGGAATCGGCTCCGCCGATGGTGTCGTTGTCGACCCCGCCATTCGAGGTCCGAGCGGACAGCCCACCGCCAGCCGGCAATTCCATATCCCTCACCGACAGCAGCGGTGGCGTTCAAACAATCGCGAATTTGGAAAAACAGGCGATCAAGGCCGCATTGGTTCAAACCGAGGGCAACCGGACGCAAGCCGCCGCCGTGCTCGGTATCAGCATTCGCACCTTGCGCAACAAATTGCAGGAATACCGCGAAGCCGGCGATCCCATCGATGCCGGAATGGAATCCGCCGAAGCCTGACAGCGACACGCGCGAACGTCATTTCCCTCGCGCAAACCGGGTAAAAAAACGGCGAATTTCGGCGGTACGCGGCCACCGGCTTTTGATTCCGCCGTCGCCCGGGAAAAACTGCGCCAAAAGCGCTCGTTTGCGGTGATTTCCCTTGTTTCAAGGGCCGGTGATCAATCGCAAAAGTTGCTCGCAGAAAAACGGTAAAGTTTGCGCGAGGACGCGCCGATAAATGGTGCAACTCCCCAATACAACCGCCACCTATGCCCGCCGCCGCCGAAATCAATGAGCCGCTGATACGCGAATATATTACTCGCGCTGTGAGCGATGTTTTCAAAACCATGCTGGGACGCGTACCGGCATTTGTCGGCAGTGTGCCGCAACCCAACGGGTCAACTTCGCCCATCGTTCCCACTTCCGATCGCCAGCTGTACGTCGTCGGCACCGTCGGATTCATCGGCGAAGTGAACGGCTTGATCTACCTCTACCTCGAGGAGGCATTTGCCAAACTTTGCACCTGCCAGCTCCTCGGCATGAGCGAGCCCGAACTTGAAGCCGCCGGCGACGAGGTG
The DNA here is from genome assembly GCA_036499685.1 of Lacunisphaera sp. GTDB lineage: Bacteria > Verrucomicrobiota > Verrucomicrobiia > Opitutales > Opitutaceae > Lacunisphaera. The sequence continues at coordinate 57,403 of DASYDH010000025.1, forward strand.
ATCAACGACGCCATCGGCGAACTCACCAACATGACAGTGGGTGGATTCAAAAACGGCCTCTGCGACGCGGGTTATCCGTGCAAACTCACGATCCCATCGATCCTTCGCGGGAGCAATTTTTCCATCGAGCCCATCAGCTCGGCCACCCGTCATACCTTCAACTTTGATTCCGGCGGCCACAAACTCGTGGCGGATATCCTGCTCAAAGCCGGCGACTAATTTCCCTCCCCAATCCTGCCCATGCGCTACAAAATTCTCACCGTCGACGACTCTAAAACCGTTCGCATCATCGTGCGGAAGGCATTCAAGACCTACGACTGCGACATCCTCGAGGCCGGCAACGGCGTCGAAGGTTTGGCGGTCGCGGCCAAAGACACTCCTGATCTCATTCTTCTCGACATTACCATGCCCGTCATGGACGGCGTCGAAATGCTCACCAAGCTCAAAGCCGACCCGGCCCTCAAAGGCATTCCGGTTATCATGCTCACGGCCGAAGGTGGCCGGGACAACGTGCTCAAGATCGCCAAGATTGGCGTGCGCGACTATCTCGTGAAACCGTTCAAGGAGGATGCGCTCATCGAAAAGGCCGGTCGCGTCATCGATCTCAAGCCTCTGTCCGAACAGCCTGCCAAGGCCAAATCGATTTACGATTCGGCCGACATTCTTGTCGTCGAGGACAAGCCAGTCATCATCCAACAGATCCAGGAAGGCCTGAAGCACACCCCATGGAAAATCCACGGCGTGAGCACCCAGGGCGAAGCCTTGGACTTCTGCACGAAAACCCCTCCGGATCTGATGCTGATGAGTCTCTCTTTGCCCGAGGAAGGCGCATTCACGCTTTTCCGCCTGATGCGCACCAATGTGAAGACGAAGTACACTCCGATCTTCGCCTTGGTGGTAAAGACCGAGACTGGTCAGCAACAGCAGGCGCAGACGGTAGGTTTCACCGCAATCATCACGAAGCCGATCGATGTCAGCGAACTTGAGTCCAAGATGTGCAAGGCGATGAACCTCGACACGTCCCAACGCTACTTCTCGCACGATGCCGGCTTTTTGATCCTCCGCCTGCCGGAGAATTCCTCCCCTTCCGTGGTCGCCGAAGTCAGCAACTACGTGAAACCGAAAATTTCAGAAGCCGTCGACGCCGGCCACGCCCGCATGGTCATCGACATCCACGAGCTGAAGACGCTGCACATGGGCGTCATCAAACTCCTCTTCCAGACGATGCAAACCGCCCGCGAGCTGACGCTGCAATTCGCGCTCGTCGGCAACGCGCAGATCATCACCGAGTGCAAAGGGTTTGAAGACACCCGCAACTGGGTTTTCTACAACTCTATCGACGAGGCGAAAGCCAATCTCGGCAAAGCCGCGAGCCCGGCCCAACTGGCCACCGCTTAACCGATTCGTTCATCGAAATAATTTCGATTTTGCTGGGTATATTGTGTGGGGCGGGCGGCGTGCAAAACACGCCGCCCGTTTTTTTGGGCTCGCGCATCGCGCCAGTATCGGAAGCGAAACCGACCGATTCGGAAGTCAACGCCCGACTTCGCCCCGGTTCAGCCAGGGAGTATTTTCGAAATCGTTTGTCATCCTGAACGCAGTGAAGAATCCATGCTACCGCCGACTTTATCATGCTCTTTACCGTACATCATTCGCTCCTCTCAGAATGCCAATCGGGTGACGTTCCTCTTGACGTGTCACCGAAGGCTTTGACCTTCGTCAGAGACGGCCGCTGCCCATTGCAGCAGAAAGGACCATCCGCTTTGTGCGCCGTCAACGGCGCCTTCGGTTCAAATTTTGAACCACATTGCGTCGAGCGACAGAATCGCTCGCTTATCTTTTCGAAACACGCCTCAGGAGGCCGCTTCCGACATTGCCTGCACTGCTTCAGGTGATACGACGCGATCGATATCGAGCAACGTCTTCACCTGGCCTTTGACTTTGGCCATGCCGAGCAAATACGTGGTGTCGATCTTCGCGCCGAAATCCGGTGTCGGTTCAATTTCGGTGCCAGCGAGGGTCACAACTTCCTCCACGCTATCCACGATCAAACCCATTTGGACAATCTGTTCGGTCGGCAATTTGACTTGCACCACCACGATGCAGGTACGCTCGGTAAATTCCGCCTTCAGTCCGAATTTGACGCGCAAATCGACGATCGGGATTACCCGGCCACGCAGATTGATGACGCCCTTCACGTACGGCGGCAATTGGGGCACCGGAGTGATTTTTTGCAGGCGGATGATTTCGCGAATCTTGAGCACGTTCAGTCCGTAAGCCTCGCAATCGAGCACAACGGTAAGGTATTTGCCGGCGAGTTTTGCGGTGGCGGTAAGCGGTGCGGAGGCAGAAACGGGTGATGAGCTCATGGAAATTGTTGGGCGCGACAGTTCAAGGGCGCTCCTTTATTAACGGCTCGTTGATCGCCGGGCTTTAGCGATTTGGCAGTCGAAACCATCATTCAAAGTGCAGAAATGCACCCTGACGAAATTTTTAAGAATTCAATGCAACGAACGGGCATTTTCAGGAGTTAAAATCCACCTGCAACCTATCTTAAGTTTCTCACGGAGGTGACGATAGTCCTCTAAATCCAACGCCAATTTGGCCCTATGCCTATTTCCCCGGAATCCTTCCAGGCCCTCGACGACGCGGTCAACCGTCTCGCTGCAGAGTCCATCCTAGCCCAAGCCGGTCGCGACGACGGTCTTATCCCTTCCTACAGTTTGTTGGGCGAAATCCGCGAGCTTTGCAGCGCAGAGCCAAGCCTCAGCGAAGCCCTGGCCCTCGTTCACGGCACGCTCGATAAAAAACTCGACGCTGCCCAACCGTTCGATGACGCGACGCTCGGCCAGCTGCGTGACCTGATCGACTGGCTGCCCGGCGCGATCACGGCCGCAAAAGCCTCGAAGACCGTGGCGCCTTTCGGCGGTATCAGCGACGCCCACGAAATGGTCGCGGCAGCGCCAGCGCCCGCGACAACCGCTGCCGCGATCAGCGTCGACGAGCTTCTGACGATCACCCTCGATGAGAATCGCGAATTGCTCGCGGAATTCTACGCCGAGGCGGTCGACCACCTGCAGCAAATCGAGGCGGCGTTACTCGCCCTCGAACACCAGCCGGACAATCCCGAGGCCCTCAATTCGATTTTCCGTTCCTTCCATACGATCAAGGGTAACGCCGGTTTTCTTCAACTCATGCCGATGCACAAGCTCGCGCATGAAGTCGAATCGCTCCTCGACCTAGCCCGGAGCCAGAAGCTTCTGCTCAACTCCGAGATCATCACCGAAATCCTTCGCAGCCGTGATGCGCTTCAAGCCCAAGTGCAACAGGTTTCCGTCGCGTTGGAAACAGGCCGATTGCCCGATCAAATTATTCCAGTCAGCCATTTGATCAGCGCGGTCAAACGCCTGGCCTCCGACGCGCCGTCAGGCGACGTGTGCATTCTTCCTCTTCCCTCGGCCGGTTCGAAACCCGCGCCGATCGCGGAGACGGTCGTCGCCGCAGCCACTGAGGCAATTGCTCCTGTGATTCCCCTCGCACCGGCGGTGCCCGTGCCGGCAAAAATTGCGGCGCAGTCCGAGGGAGGTGCGCAGAAAACTTCGAGCGTGAGTGCAACGGTGCGCGTCAGCACGGACAAACTCGATTCCCTCATGGACGTCGTGGGCGAACTGGTGATCGTGCAAAGCCAGCTGATCGAAACGGCGCGCGAAATCGGGAACACCGGGACCATGCTGCAACGCAACGTCACGCAACTTTCCCGCATCACCAAGGAATTGCAGCACACCGCGATGGCGCTGCGCATGATTCCAATCAAGCCGACCTTCCAGAAAATGGAACGGTTGGTGCGTGATCTCGCGAGCGATCTCGGCAAGAAAGTCAATTTCACCACGAGCGGCGAAGACACCGAACTTGACCGCACGGTCGTCGAACAAATCGGCGATCCGCTCGTGCACATGGTGCGCAATGCGATGGACCACGGTCTCGAACCGATGGCCGAACGCGTGGCCAAGGGCAAGGCGGAGGCCGGTTCGGTTCACCTTCATGCCTACCATCAGGGTAGCAACATCGTCATCGAACTACGGGATGACGGTCGCGGCATCGACCCGGAAAAAATCTACAGGAAGGCGGTTGAGAAAGGCATTGTCGCTCCTGGTGCCATCCTGAGCCGGGACGAAATCCTCGCGCTCATCTTTGCACCAGGTTTCTCGACCGCGGAAAAAGTCACCTCCGTTTCCGGTCGCGGCGTCGGCATGGACGTCGTCAAGCGCAACATCCAGAAATTGCGCGGGATCGTCGAAATTTCATCGGAAGTGGGACACGGCTCCGTGTTCAAAATCCGTCTCCCGCTCACGATGGCCATCATCGATGGCCTCGTCGTTCGCGTGGGTGCCGATCGTTTCATTCTTCCCACCACGTCGGTTCAAGTGGCGCTGCGTCCCGCCCGTGGTTCGATCACCACGGTTCAAGGCCAGGGCGAATTGATCGAAGTTCGCGGAAAACTCCTGCCTTTGCATCGGTTGCACCGCCGTTTTGGCATTCCCTCCGACTCGGAGAATCCGTGGGAGGGAATCGTGGTCATCGTGGAGACGTCCGGTCGCCAATCGGCGCTCTTTGTCGACGAAATGATCAGCAAACAGGAAGTCGTCATCAAGAGTCTCGGTGCCTTCATGCAAGGCTTGCCCGGCGTGGCCGGGGCCGCCATTCTCGGCGATGGCAACATCGCCCTGATTCTCGATCCGGGCTCGCTGTTGCAAGCTGCCTGATCAATCCATGCCCGAAGCCACTCATCCCCCCGCCATCGAGGACGTCTGCACAGCGGCGCTCAAGCTACCCTGCTCTCCCTCGTTGTTGCCGCGTCTTTCGCAGGCGTTGCAGAGTGAATCGAGTTCGACCGAGCAGATCAGCAAAATCATCCAGATCGATCCCGCGCTCGCGAGCGCCACGATCCGGCTCGCCAACTCCGCTTATTTTGGCGGTGCCGGCCGATCGGTTGAATCGGTCGAACAGGCGATCATGCGCCTGGGCGCCAAGGAAATTTACCGTCTCGCCGCGCTTGCACTCATCGGCCGCTGGCCCGCGACCAACAATACCGGCGCACAACTGGAGCCGGGGGATTTTTGCCGCCATGCCTTGTGCTGCGCCATCGCCAGCGAAGTGCTCGCCGAAACCACCGAGCAGGTGGAACCGCAACTCGCCTATACCTCGGGGTTGGTCCACGAAATGGGCAAACTCGCCGTCGCCCACGCGTGCGCGAGTTTCTTCCCTCTTATTCGCGCCTGCCAGAAACAACGCGGTTACACATGGGAGCAGGCGGAAAAGGAAGTGCTTGGCTATGAGCACGCCGAAGTCGGCGCACGTTTGCTGCGCGCATGGCACTTCCCGGAATTGATGGTTCTTGCAGCGGAATATCAACACCGGCCAACCGAGGCTCCCGCCGCCGCCCGGCCGTTGCTGGCCCATTTGCATGCCGGTCGTTACATTGCCGCGAGCATGGGACCGGGAATTTCCGAAGACGGATTTCTCTTTGAAGTAAATGCCGACCTGCTGGCCGAATGGAATTTCACCTCCAATGTCCTCGAAGAGGCCATGCTCGTGGCAGTGGAACGTGCAGCGAAGCGTCTCGGGGAAAACCTGACGCAGGGCGCGATCAAATTTTAAGGGATTTCTTCGCCACGACAGACTGCGATTGCACCGCGCTGAACCGCTGGAAACGTCCTCAGCAGGCGATGCCAAAACCCCCTAGATGAAAGTGTTAGGGAGGAGCGTCGGGGGTAAAATTCGTCAGGATTAACGCTACAGGCGACTGCGGGCGTGCCGTTAAAGAATAGGTCAGGGCGAATCATCACGATCCAACACCATGGAACGTTTACACGGTTATGAATCTTTATCCACCTACTCCAAAGGGCGGCCTCCACCGCTCTTTGCGGGTTATTTCCCTTTTACTGCTCCAGCACGCCCTGGTTCCGCTCGGAATCGATGCGCACGCTCACATGCGTCTGCCGTCGAATCCGGAAAACGACTGCAACGACGCCGACTCGCGTCCCTATTTGAAAGTGTCTGGCAATCTCCCGCTGCGCTTCGCCGCCGCGCCACGCCCGATTCCACTTCTCCCCGTAAAGGCCGCAGTCGCAGCAGAAATTTCTCAACCCGTCCCAGCTGCATCGACTTCGTCGTCGCCAGTGGAGGCGCCGGTCGTGTCAGCCCCGGCTCCCGCACCGGTTGCGGAAGTAAAAGAACCGGCGACACCAGCGCCAACGGTCGAAACTTCTCCCACCACCATTCCTGCCAACGATAAATCAGTCCCGAGCATTTTGCCTGATGACACCCATCCTTCCACGCGCGCCGAAGATTTTCTCCCCTTCTTCCAGTTTCCGTCCGGAAAAGATGTAACCGTCGTCGTACCGGCCAGCGCCGCCCAAGCGCCTGCGCCCGGTCACCTCCCGGCCAGCTCAGCCACCTACCAGCAAAGATGATTTCCCGCCGCACGCTTTCAACGCTCCTGTTTTCGCTCGTTCTGGGTTTAACCAGCACGTTGATTGCGCGCGCCGGAATAGAATCGTCCGAGCTGCCTTCGGCCGACCGTTCGCCATCGGACGCAAAATCGCCCGAAGTCGCGACCGTCCGCCAAATTCCCTTCGTCCCCAACCAACCGGCAGCCGCCGAAGCACCGAAAGCAGAAAAGCCTGCCAAAATAGCGGAGGCCAACGCCACCGATTCCGAACCGCCGGTGGACGACCCGCGCCGCGAGATCATCGGCTTGCAAAAGCTCGGCGTGAGCCTGACCGAGCGCGGAGACTGGGATGCGGGCGAAATCGCCTTTCGCCAGATCCTCGCTTCGCTGCGGGCCAATAAAAAGGATATCGAGAATGCGCTGCTTGGACTCGCCAGGGTTTATCGCCGAAAGGGTTCGCTCACGAAGGCGGCAGCGGTCTACGAGCGCTACCTCAAGGATTATCCGAACGCCGTGGCCGTTCCCGATGCCCTGCTCGAGCTCGGACGCACCCAGCGCGCACTCGGGGCCGACCAACTCGCACTTTCGCATTTCTATAATGTCATCAATTCCACCTTGAAGCTCACCTCGGACAATTCAGAGCATTACCAGGTTCTCGCCAAAACGGCTCAGTTCGAAATCGCCGAAACCCATTTCCAGGAGGGAAATTTTGCCGAGGCCAATAAATTTTATTCGCGCCTGCAACTGCTCGATCTCGCTCCTGCCGACCGCGCCCGCGCCCACTTCAAATCCGCCGAGGCACTCTATCGCGGCAAGGACTACGAGGCCGCCATCAAAAAAATCAATTCCTACCTGGTGGAATGGACCGACGACGAAAACGTCCCCGAAGCGCGTTACCTGCTTTCACTTTCGCTTCGCGCCCTCGGACGCAAACAGGAAGCGCTCGACGCCACCCTCGCGCTTCTCCGCACCGAGCAATCCGTCAAGGATCCGAAGCGCTGGGCTTATTGGCAGCGCAAGACCGGCAACCAACTGGCCAACGATTTTTTCCAGAGCGGCGACACGATGAACGCGCTTATGATCTATCAGGGATTGGAGTCCTTGTCGAAGGAGCCTGAATGGCGCTTCCCGGTCACCTATCAAGTCGCACTCTGCTACGAACGCATGCGCCTGTATGATCGCGCCGCGACGGCGTACCAAAGCATTATCGACGGCGTTAAATCACCCGCCAAAAAACCTTCCGACGCTCCGACGACTGCCGGCCCCGACGCACCGAAAGCAAACCCGGAACTTTCCGAACTCTCGCGCATGGCTGCCTGGCGGCTCGGTCAGTTGAACTGGAACACCCAGACCGAAAAGCAACTCGCGGCCGTTTTCACCACGCCCAACGACACCATGCCGAAGAGTGCGCCGGACGCCCACGCCCCCGCGCCGAACATTGACAGCAATGTCGCGAGCGACCCTACTCCTGCTCCCGGCAATGAGCACTCAGGAAACGCTGCAAAAACATCTGCAAGTCTGTGACGAGCTATATCAGCTCGCCCTAGAGGAAAACCGCCATCTCAAGCAACATCGGCGCGCCCCCGGGGCCACCTCACTCGATCGCAAACGCGCTTTGCTCGAGCAGCTCGATCAAACGCTGACGTCCCTGCGTACCAGCAATTCAAACGGCGAAGCCGGTCGCGAAACGCGTCCGCTCGTCGAAAAATTGCGCAGCCGGATTCTCCAAATCCTCCAGCTGGACAAGGAAAACGAACAACTGCTGTTACGAGTCAGCCTCAGTCGCGGAATCGAGCCCGCCGTCGGCCCGGCTCCGGCAACTGCCCTGCTGCAAAAAATCTACGGACGGACCAAGCCGTAGTTTCCGCAGCCCGCGCGCTACTCTCAGTTTCCAAAGCGCATGGCGACGAGTTCGTCCACGCGTTTTTTCGAGGCCACCACTTCTTCCGTCGACAAACGCGGACTCAGTTCGATCACGAGCGTGTGCTCGGGCCGCCAGAAACTGCTGATCATCTCAAAATCGATTTGACCGGACCCGATGGCTTGATGGTCGTCGCCCGCCGCATTTACGTCGTGGAGGTGGAAACCAATCGCATTCGAGGCGTTTTTTTCGAGGTGTTCCTGATGGTTCAACACGCCCATACCCTGCTTGATCTGGGCATGTCCTGTATCATGCCAGTAACCACAGGCATCGGGGCTCGCCATCGCGGCAATCAACGCCGGGTGGTCTGCATCCAACGGCAATTCGTCAAACCGCTCGCGATTCTCAAAGCCAAGCTTCACGCCCTTTTCCCGCGCATACGGCAACAACGCGGTCAGCCCGTTTTGGGTGTTCCCCCAATACGCCGGCAGGCGCTGCCTTAGCTTGGACATACTTTTCGCGAGGAGCTTCTGATAGGAAACGTCCTGCGAAATATCGGTGCCGGCGCAAGCCGCAGCGTAATCTTCCAGTTTCCGCGCTGGATTTCCCCAGAAAAATGGCACGGACCCCAGGTGGAGCACGACTTTCTGCGCTTTGACCTGACGGGCAAAATCGACGGTCCGCCGGCTGTGCCGCAACCATTGGTCGCGTTCCCGGTCATCGGAGGCAGATGGCAAATAAAGATTGGGCGCCGCACGCGTCACCCCCGCGGGAAGCGGACAAAAATTGTGGCACGAAGAGACTTTAATCACGCCATCCTCCACCGCTTTCAAAATTCCGGGGACGAGCGTAATCCGAATGCCATGACTCAACTCAACCCACTCAAAGCCGAGGCCTGCCATTTCCTGCAGCATTGCGTAACCATCCTGGTATCGCTGCGAACACCAGCAGGAAGAGAGAGCGATTATCGGCTTCATCTCCAGTCACTACGACAGGCAAGCGAAACGAAATCAAGCCGGTGCACCGGCCAGCGATCCGTATTCAGGCAAAAAAAAGGCCGTGCATCCAGTGATGCACGGCCATGGGAAAAAACCCTGGCAAAAATTACTCGGCGTAGCGACGGCGGAGCATGCAGGTGAAGGCCATAACCTTTTCCTTGCGACGGCGGCGCTCCGAGGGTTTCTCGGCATAGCGTTTGGTGCGCACGTCTTTGATAATGTTCTCGCGCTCGAGCTTTTTCTTCATGCGGCGCAGCGCACGGTCGATTGGCTCATTCTTACGCATTTTGATCTCGATGGACATGGGAAATAGACAGATTGGCGGTGGAGAAAAGGAGCAACAAGCCAGCCTCATCCGCCTCCGTCAACCCCTATTTTTCAAGCCAGTGAACCCCAGGCAGTCCGCCCCAGCATCGCCGCGCTAAGCCCCGGCTGCGAATAACTTTACGCTTTAGCGCTTGCTCGACAGACCCACGGGCTTTCCATCCCCTTGAGTGAGTTCCGTCGACCAAAATTTTGTCCATCTTCATGTTCATAGCGACTACAGCCTGCTCGACGGGGCCTGCCGGATCGACCGGTTGATGGAACGCGCCAAGGAACTGGGGATGCAAGCCCTGGCCTTGACCGACCACGGAAACCTTTATGGCGCGATCGATTTCTATAACCAAGCCAAGGCAAAAGGCATCAAGCCTCTGGTCGGTTGCGAACTTTACCTCGCCGCTCATTCGCGACTCGACCGGCAAGGCCGCTCGGACGAGGGCAAATCGATTTTCCATCTCGGTCTGCTGGCGCGCGATCTCACAGGCTACCAAAATTTATTGAAACTCGTTTCTGACGCGCACTTGAAGGGCTTTTATTACAAGCCGCGCACCGATATCGAAACCCTGGCCAAACATTCGAAGGGGCTGATTGGTTTCACCGGTTGTCTCGCGTCGGTGGTACCGCAGCACTTGTTGCATGGTCGTTATGAGGAAGCGCGCAAGGCGTGCGGCCGCTTCGTGGAAATTTTCGGCCGGGAAAATTATTTTGTCGAAATCCAGGACCACGGAATTCCCGAGCAATTGCAGATTATTCCCGGGCTACTGAAACTCGGCGAGGAATTGGGACTGAAGGTCATTTGCTCGAACGATGTTCATTATGTGAACTCCACTGACGCGAGTCCGCACGATACCCTCCTTTGCATCCAAACCGGTTCCAAGGTCGCCGAAACGGATCGCATGAAGTTCACGGGGAAGCAGTTTTACCTGAAATCCCGCGACGAAATGGCGAAGGTGTTCGCCGAGGTACCGGATTCCCTCACCAACACGCAGCTCGTGGCGGAAATGTGCGATCTCGCCATTCCCTTCCCCAAGGGTTCGGAACGTTATCCGAAATATCCTCTGCCGCCCGAGGTGAAAACCGATCGCGCGGGTTATCTCAAGGAGCTTTGTGTCACCGGGCTGAAGCACCGCTACAATGTCGACTACCATGCGCCCGAAACCGCGGCCGACCCCGCCCAGGCAAAAACCCTCCTCGAACGCGTCGACTACGAACTCTCAATCATCGGCAAGACGGGCTTCATCGATTACTTTCTCGTCGTCTGGGATTTCATCGACTGGGCGCGGCGGCAGGATATTCCCGTCGGCCCCGGCCGCGGTTCGGGTGCCGGTTGCATCGTCGCCTATCTTCTCGGCATCACCAATCTCGACCCGCTCCGCTTCAAACTGCTCTTCGAGCGCTTCCTGAATCCCGAGCGTGTTTCCCCGCCCGACTTCGATATCGATTTCTGCATGCGCCGCCGCGGCCAGGTCATCGATTACGTTCGCCAAAAATACGGCAACGACTGCGTCGCCAATATCATCACGTACGGCACACTCGGCGCGAAGATGGTGATCCGCGACGTCTCGCGCGTCCACGATTTGCCGTATGTTGAGGCCGACCGCCTCGCGAAAATGATTCCCGACGAGCTTAACATCGAGCTCAAGACCGCGATCGAAAAATCCGCCGAACTCCGCAACGAATTCACGTCGAATCCGGTCGCGAAGAAAATCATTGAGCAGGCGCTGGTCCTCGAGGGCATGGTCCGCAATACCGGCAAACACGCCGCCGGTATCATCATCACCGATCGACCACTCGACGAATTCGTTCCTCTGACGCTCCAGGAAGGCGACGTCACGGTGCAATTCGACATGAACGCCGTCGGCAAGCTTGGCCTGCTGAAAATGGATTTTCTCGGCCTCAAAACCCTCACCGTAATCGCCGATGCGGTCGACAATGTCCGGCGCACTGCCGACCCGAAGTTCGACCTCGAAGCGGTTGGCTTTGAAGATCCGAAAACCTATGCCCTGCTCAACTCCGGACGCACCACCGGCGTGTTTCAGTTGGAATCCGGTGGCATGCAAAATCTTTGCCGGCAGATCGGACTTTCCTCGATCGACGAAATCGTCGCACTGATCGCGCTTTATCGTCCGGGTCCGATGGACTGGATTCCCGACTATGTTCGCGGAAAGAAGGATCCCAGCACGGTGAAGTTTCCGCATAAACTCCTCGAGGAGGTCTGCCGCGAAACCTATGGCGTCATGGTCTATCAGGAGCAGGTCATGGAATCGGCCAAGGTGATCGCCGGCTACACGCTCGGCGGCGCGGACATGTTGCGCCGCGCTATGGGCAAAAAGGACGTCGACGCGATGGCAAAGGAACGCACGAAGTTCGTCGAAGGCGCCAAACGCGTAAACAACATCGACGCGAAAACCGCCGATTCGATTTTCGACATCCTCAACAAATTCGCCGGCTACGGTTTCAACAAGTCCCACTCCGCCGCCTATGCGGTGCTCAGTTATCAGACGGGATATTTGAAGGCGAATTACCCGGTGCAATTCATGGCCGCAATGCTCAGCTCCGAACTGGGCAACTCCGAAAAAGTTTCCCACTTCGTCGCGGAGTGCGAATCGATGGGACTCACGGTGCTCGGTCCGGACGTCAACGAATCGCGCGAAATGTTCACGCCGGTCGGGGAAAAAATCCGTTTTGGTCTCGCCGGCATCAAGGGCGTCGGCGAACAGGCCGCACAAAAAATCCTTGCTGAACGCGAGACCAACGGACCGTACCGCGACTTTGCGGATTTCATTTTGCGGGCGGATCCCCGCGCGATCAACAAACGCGTGTTGGAAAATTTAATCGCGACCGGCGCCTTCGATTTCAGCGGCATCGCTCGTGAGGAATTATTCGCGCAGATTGACGACGTTCTGGCGGTGCTTTCGGAACTTCAGCGAAAATATCCCGGCCTGCGCAAGGACGCCGCCACGGCCAAAATCGAGGAGCCTGCCGAAAGCATGCTCTTCGATCTCGGTGCCAACGCCGGTGGAATGCCCGTTCCCGACCGCACGGTGCTGGCGACGGAGTTCGTGGAATTACAGCGCCACACCCGTCGCGCACCGGTTGTGGTCGCGCCAGACATGGCAGCGGCCGCGTCGAACGGTCATGATTCTCACGGCATGTTTGACCTTGGCCAGGCGAAGACCGCCAGCAGCAACGGCAAAACCAAACCTGCCGGCGCGCCTGAGCGCAAACTCACCGCGGCCAACCGCCTGCAATTCGAAAAGGAACTGCTCGGTTTCTATATTTCCGGCCATCCGATGAACGCTTACACCGGGCTGGCTGATGCGCTCACGACCCACACCGAGGAGCAAATTCTCGCGGAGGGGGACCGCATGGAATTCCGGATGTGTGGGGTCGCATCCGGCATTACGAAAAAGCTTTCCCGCAAGGATAATCGCCCTTGGGCCTTCTTCAATCTCGCGACGAAAAAAGCCACGGTATCGGTCAACATGTATTCCGAGGCCTTTGAAAATTACGGCAAAAATCTTTCCGAAAACCAGCCGGTGGTAATCCTCGGCAATGTGATGCGCGGAGACGATGGCGCACGCTTGAACGTCAAGGAATGCTACGTGCTCGATGCTTATTTGCCTGGCACCATCCGCGAAATCACCTGGGCGCTTCAGCCCGAGCATCCGCAATTACCGGACTTCCTCAAAAAATTGCGTGACACCCTCACTGGCGCAGGTGGCGACACCCGTATCCGGCTCGCATTTCTTTTCGAAAATCGGGCCGCACCCGTCGCTGAAGTCGCCACCAGTCTCAACTGGCGGGTGAATAGCATGACATTTCAGGCCTTGCGCCAGCATCCGGCGGTCGCTGGCACCCAGGTTGAGGTACGCCGTCTCGAAATAAAAGAGACCCGTCGTTGGGCCAAGCGCAGCTGACGAAATCACCTTCGCCTCCCGCGGCCGAAACAGATGTATCCAATTTGCGGCCTTGAAACTCACGCCGCAGTCGGCCTCTGTTCGGACTGCCCATGTCCGATTCCTCCATTCTCAACAATGCCGCGCGCATCATAAAATTGGTCCAGGCCGGGACACCGGCTGATCAGGCATTGCGCGATTCGCTGACTCAGACCCGTCATTATACCGCGCCCGGGGAGAGACGGGGAATCAGCCGGGCGGTGTTCACTTACTACCGGTGGTGGCGTTGGCTGAATGAAAAGGAATCGTCGCAAAAGCAACTCGCCGCCGCGCTCGGATTGCAGGCGCGCTTCGACCAATCGCCCGATGCCATCAAAGCCGCGACACTCGCGGCGCGGGCAGTTCCGGATTGGTTGAAAGCCGAAATGGACGATGTTCCGGTCGCTTGGCTCCAGCAGTTGCAACGCGAACCCGCTTTATGGATCCGCCCAAAACAAGGACTGGAAACGCACGTGGTGCCGGCCCTCGGCAAATGCGAACCAGCCGCCGTTGAAAATTTCGGGGTAAAAACCAACGCCTACCGCTACAGCGGAATCACGGATCTTTATCGCACGCATGAATTCCAGGCCGGCGAATTTGAAATCCAGGACCTTGCCTCGCAACTCGTCGGCCATGCTGCTGCGCCTAAACCGGGCGAAACGTGGTGGGACGCCTGCGCCGGCGAAGGTGGCAAGACGATGCATCTGTCCGACCTCATGCAGAACAAAGGTTTGATTTGGGCGAGCGACCGGTCCTTGCGCCGCCTCGTCAAACTCAAGGAACGTGCCGCCCGCGCCAAGGTGTTCAACTTCCGCGCCGCACAATGGGAAGGAACCGCAAAACTCCCGACCAAAACCAAATTCGACGGCATCCTGATCGACGCGCCATGCAGCGGCATCGGCACCTGGCAGCGCAACCCGCACGCGAGATGGACAACGTCACCCAAGGACGTCCATGAACTCGCCGCAGTGCAGAAACAACTGCTCGAAAATGTCTCGGGTTCCTTGAAGCCCGGCGGCCGTCTCGTCTATGCGGTCTGCACGCTCTCGCGCGGGGAAACGACGGCGATCGCGGACGCATTTTCCGCAGCGCATCCCGAATTGACGCCCGAACCCGTGCTGGGACGGACGGCGCAATTGACTCTCTGGCCACAAAACCTCAACGCAAACGGCATGTTCATCGCCGCGTGGCGAAGGCGCTAGGCAAACGATGAGCGAGCAGAAACCCAAGATCACCGGCGACATTGTCCGCGATGATTTCAATGCGATCAACACAGTCCTGCATTACACGCGGGCCGCGCATTTCATCGGTCTCTGGAAGTCCGAGTTGAAATTGATCGAGGAATATTTTCCGGACAAATCATCGGCTCTCCTCGAAGCCGGTTGCGGCGCCGGCCGGGTGGCGGTCGGACTCTGGCACCAAGGCTACCGCAACATCACCGCCTTCGATTTCGCGCAGGAGCTGATCGAGCAGGCGGAAAATCTCGCACAGGAACAGGGGATCGACGGTATCACCTTCCTGCGAGCCGACGCCACCATGGTGGCGGCCATTGCCCCCAACGGCCCCCACCTCAAAAAAAACTCATTCGACGGTGCGTTGTTCATGTTTAACGGCCTCATGCAAATTCCCGGCCGCGAAAATCGGCGTGCGGCGCTGCGCGGTCTGCACACGCTTTGCCGCGCGGGAGCGCATTGCCTCTTTACCACCCACGACCGCGAGGATCCGCGGGACGCCAAGGAGTGGGCGAAGGAAGCCGCTCGCTGGGCGTCCGGCGAACAGGATTCACGACTGCTGGAATTCGGCGACCGGTATTTCTCCGACGATACTGGCAACACTTTCATGCATTTGCCCGATCGCAAGGAAGTGCTCGAAGAAATGGCGGCAACGGGTTGGTCGCATGTGTACGACATCACCCGCAACGAGCTCGCCAGCGAAACCCCAAAGGTAAGAAATTTTTCCGACAACTGCCGCTTTTGGGTCGCGGTCAAGAGCCCTGGGCACGCTGCAGAACGATCCCGAAAAGCTATTCGATGAAACCATGTGGGAGCGAGCTTGCTCGCAACTCCGCAAATCCCAAGTCGCGAGCAACCTCGCTCTCACACCTTAAAGTCAAGCCGAGGCTGAGTCCCCAACACTCAACCAAGTAACTTGGTCTGAAGACCTGCCTTAACCGTGGGCCATTCCAGATCGGTGATGCTAAACATCGCCGAGTTGCGCACATAACCGTCATAGGCCCGCGTCATATGGTTGCGCAAAATCCCCTCGAACACGGCTCCGAGTCGCGCAATCGCCCTGCGTGAACGCTCGTTTCTTTCGTCGGTTTTCAATTGCACGCGAATCGCGCCCTGCCGCTCGAACGCGTGACGGAGCATCAGGAATTTCGCCTCGGTGTTGATCGCGGTCCGCTGCGCTTCGACGGCCAGCCAGGTCCAGCCAATTTCCAAGGCGCGATGCGGACGCCGGATGTCGAGGAAGCGCGTCGATCCAATCGCGACCCCGTCGCTTTGCCGCACCGTCGCAAAAGGCACCGCGTTTCCCGCCGCCTGCTCCTTCAGGGCGTCGTCAATCCATGTCTCGACCGCGGCGATGGAATGGAACATCGGAATCGATAATAGGCGCCAGATGTCCTCTTCCTGGGCCGCCTTGAATAGAGCAGCGGCGTGGTTGAGTGACAACGGCTCCAACCGCACAAATTGACCGGTGAGCAAAACGGGCTGGGGATCGAACACGGAAGGCATGGCCGAAATAGTGGGAATTTTTATTTCCAGCCCAAGCCAGAATGTGGCCGTGACCATTACAGTAACTCCATTTTAACAGGCTAAATGTCGCTGGGAAAAGCCAGGCGGAATGATAAGCGCAACAGCCGCCCGTTCGGATCCAGCTAATTCTTGTGCCGGCGCGCTTGCGGGCGGGCGCAGAGGCTGCCAAGTTGCGTCCATGTCTCCATTGTTCACCGATCGGGCGCTCCTTTGGGTGAGTGCCCTGCTCTACCTCGCCGGTTTCCTAACCGGTCTGGGCGCGCTCACGCGGAGGCAGGCGTCCGCCAGCCTTCGGACCGTGCTCAATTCATTTCTGGTCGCGGGTTGGGTCGTACAAATGGCGGGACTTTACCTGCGCGGCACGGCAGTCGGCGGCTGTCCGCTGAGCAATACATTTGAGATCGTTCAGTTCGTTGCCTGGTCGGCGATGGTTCTATATTTCTTCGTCGGCACGGCGTTTCGTCTGAGCGTCCTCGGCCTCTTTACCGCCGGTTATGCAACGGCACTTTCCCTTGTTTCACTGCTGGTCGGACGCTGGGACGTCGGCCATGGGGATCGCATTTTCGGGCCCAATCCATGGATTGAACTTCACGCGGCGCTCGCGGTTTTCAGCTATGGAGTTTTCGGTTTGCTGGCGCTGACTTCACTCATGCACCTGTTGCAAAACTGGAGCCTGAAGCACAAAAAACTGAACGGCCTCTTCTGGTTTCTTCCGTCGGTCGTCCAACTCGACCAGATCAATTACCGGATGCTTATGTTGGGGGTCTTGCTGCTGACCTTTTCGCTTGGCGTCGGCGCCGCGTGGTGGGTGCGCGACACCGCGTCGGTGGATCTGCCCAAACTCATCATGACGGTGAGCGTCTGGTTCGTTTACCTCGTGTTATTGATTCTGCGCTGGCGTTCGCGCTTGGTTTCCGCGCGCTTCGCCTGGGTCTGTCTCATGATGTTTCTCGTCGCGCTCATGTCGCTGGGGCCGGTTAATTCCAGCCGTCACCATGAAGTGATTCTCGTCCCGGAACGTTGAGCGATGGAGCCGCATCCGTCCGTACTTTTTCTCCTCGGGGCCAGCCATCACACGGCCCCGCTGGCCGTGCGCGAAAAACTCGCGCTCGACGCCACCCGCGCCGCCATTCTCGCCGCCCGCCTGCAGCAAACTCCCGGGGTACGGGAATTCACCCTGCTCAATACCTGCAACCGCGTTGAAATATACGGCGTCGCCCAGGATGGCGATGCCTTGTCCGTCCTGCAAAACGCCTTGTGCGAGACGACCGGCGTCAGTCACGCCGAGTTCGAATCAGCCGGTTTCCTCCGGCACAACCATGACACCGTCGCGCACCTTTTTTCCGTGGCGTCAGGCCTCGATTCGCAGATCGTCGGTGAAACGGAAATTCTCGGCCAGGTAAAGGAGGCCTATGACCATGCACTGGCCCGACGGTGGACCGGACCGGTGCTCAATCGGGTTTTCCAAAAAACATTTCAAGCCGCCAAACATATTCGCACGCACACCGCGATTGGAGCGGGCCAAATCAGCGTGGCCACCGTCGCGGTGGATCTGGCCGGACGCATCTTCGGCGACCTGGCTCCCACGAAAGTCCTCGTCGTCGGCGCCGGCGAGATCGGCCTGAAAACCGTGCAGGCTTTCCAAAGCCGCGGCGCGGGCTCGATCACAATCGCGAGCCGCACACTCGCCCGGGCCGAGGAAGCCGCCGCTCTCGCGGGTGGGTGGGCCACGACGCTGGATGACCTGCCCGATGCCGTGGCCGGTGCCGACATTATTGCCAGTTCCACGTCGTCACCCGACTTCGTCCTGACGCGCGATTTGATCGCCGCGAGCGTCAAACGCCGGCCCGCGCGTCCATTGTTTCTCATCGATCTCGCGTTGCCCCGCGACGTCGATCCCGCGGCCGCCCAACTAGCGAATGTATTTCTCTACAACCTCGACGATCTGGCCGAAATCGCGGAGGAAAACCTCGCCCAGCGCGAAGCCGAAGTCGCCAAGTGTCGCGCCATCCTCGCAGAGCGAACCGCCGCCCTCTGGCCGCAAGTCGCACATTCGCTCGGGCACGCTCGATAAAAATGAGAATATCCGAAGCGAAGTCGCCGTCCTGAACCGATGCGGGAGCTAACGACGATGAATTACAGGCAGGAGCAAGGGCCCGGCCGCTCCAAGGTCTCAGGAACTTTAGGCCGAGCCACGAGAAACGCGCTACGACGACTCGATAGGTCGAAACCTTAGCAGAACCGGAAGACCGAGCGAATCGGTTGGTCGGAGACTCCTCGATCGTCACCAGCCATTCAGGAATGCATCGAGGAACTGTGGACTTAAAATCTCTAAAGCCTGCTTCGCCTCGTCGATTACAGCACTTGCGTCCAACGTAAAGTGTGTAGCAGTTTCCCACGGTATTTTGATCGGGCTAAACACCACTGCCCCTCCATTCCAGCCGTAAGCCTTCGAGGCGAATCGTTCAACATTAGCCGGCAGCAAACCAAATATTTTTCGCTCAACTTGCACTCCCCCCCGACTCCACACCCAAGGAAGTAGACCATCATCACCGAAATGAAGACCCATCTGTCGTTTTAGGGGACTCAATGACTGTTTCTCGTTGGGAGAACGAACGTCCAATGTCATCCCAAAATTGGCCTCAATCGCTTTGCGTCGCGGAGAACTAATTCGCGCGACGTTCTTTGCCTCCAGCTTTGTTAGCCAATCTGATGTGCATGCTATCAACAGGCTGTAAGCCTCAACTCCGGCAGCTCGGCCAACTTCATCAACCTTTTCTAGAATCGATTTCCGATCAGGTTTCGCATCAATGCCTGGAATCGTTCCTCCCTCAGAATACAAACGAGTCATCTCCTCATAATATTGAAAGAAAAACACGAGCGATTTTCCAATTTCACTCATCTCTTTTTCCTCCGAAAGACCCGGGCGAGAGAAAATCGCCGATTAGATAGACGTGGTCCTTGCTGCTAAGTTTTCCGCATTGAATATTGTACACGTCCGTTAAAACCCCCGTCACGTATAGCCGCAGAAATTCCAGCCCCTGCATCCCCATCAAAGCATGCGACTCCTTCCAGAAAACACTCACGAGTCTAATAAATGAAAGGGAATCCCATTTATGCCGGGACGCCGAAGTAGGGCGGCGGCCATCGGTCGTTAGAAAGATGAGACGCGCCATATCGGCAGATTTTATACCTTGTCGAAACTGACTCTCGTATTTTCCGCATTGATCTAAGCTCTCATCCGCTTCGATTTTTGCTTCAACAAGCACGAGCCAACTCTCGACTTTACCACCTGACCGCGTCCACATCCCGCTCAAGTGAATGTCGACTCGATCCCGACTTTCGTCGCCAGACACTTCGCTTCGGACTTCAGCTTTTTCAATTTGGAAGTCATCATCCAAGCTAAACACTAACTTCAAAAATACCCAAAGGAGGCTCACACCAAAACCGTGATTGGCAAAAGGGTCCATCAACCAAGCTAGTGTTCGAGTATGCGCCGTTTCGCGAAGGCCGAAGTCAAGAGATCCGAACAGACTGACGGAACATCGCAAAGGATGATTTGCGGGCAACTTTTCCAGATAATCACTTCCTCCGATTTGGCTTATCGCTTCAATTTTCGCCTGCTTAAAGACTTTGTCCAACTCACCAAGTGTACTCGGAGCAATCTGAGGGATCATCCCGCCCATCCCCAATTCCACTTGATGGACCCTATCTAAATTGCTCAAAAACTTTTCTGACCCAGTGAATGCTTGCGACGCCGCACATACTTTTTGCAAGTCACAAATGAATCGATCCGCTCGGCCGAACTGTGCGCTCATAGTAGGCTGAGACTGAGCCAACGTTTCTATTTCGGCGCAAGCAAAACCCCCTCAACCGGCGCGTCCAATCGCGCTCTCAAACCCGACGTAGAAATAGGCTCGGATGTCAGAAGAACTTTGGCACTGCCTTAACCCGGCAAACGCCACTTGGCGCGCTCCAAGGCGGCGGCAAGTTGAGCCTGCGTAAATGAGCGATCAAGACAATCGTCGATCCCGGCGGTGCGAATCGCTTCCTTTTGCTCCAGCCTAATGTCGCCGGTCAACGCTACGAGCCACGTTTCACTCGCCAGCGGAAGCTCATGACGGATTTGCTGGACGATTTCCGTTCCGCCATCGGTCTCGATTGCGACGTCGATGAAAATAACTTCGTGCGCTCGACGTTTAACCGCGTCGATCACCGCCGCCCGGTCGCCAACAAAATCAACGTGGCAATTCAGTGAAGCAAATTGCTCCCTCAATTCCACGTCATCAGCACCGATTTGTTGCGCAAAAAGCACCCGCACCGGCTCGGCCGGCGGCGGAAGCGGAGCGACCGGCTTGGTCGGCGCAGTGGCAGCGGCACCGCGGCTCGGCCAGAATATTTCCACGAACGCGTCGAATAGCTGCGTGGGCTTGACCGGCTTTGTCAGCACTGCGCTCGCCCCGCAGCCCGTGTTGTCGCGCTGGCGTTGCGCGGAGAGCAGAATGACCGGCAATTCCGCCCGGCCCGGTAATTCCCTGATCTCTGCCATAAGTTTTTTCCCATCCATCCCGGTCGCTTCCGCATCGACCACGGCGACGTCGAATTTTCCGTCACCGCGCAATTGTTCGAGCACAGCAGATGCCGATGCCACTTCCACCGGTTGCATGCGCCAGGTCTTGACGCGTTCGACCATAATCCTGCGTGCAGTGTCGTTCGATTCCGCGATAAGGACGCATCGACCGGACAGGCTTTCCGGTGCGCCCGGCGGCACGGCCGCTCCGTCGGCCACGACCGCGAGCCGCAGCGTAAATGAAAAGATGGAACCCCGGCCCAACTCGCTTTCCGCCGTAATCCGTCCGCCCATCAGCTCAACCAGTCGCCGCGAGATCGCGAGCCCGAGCCCCGTTCCTCCGAATTTCCGCGTCATCGATGCATCGACCTGGCTGAACGCTTTGAATAAACGCTCCATGCCATCAGCGGAAATGCCGATGCCGGTATCGCGAACCTGAAAACGCAGATCCACCGTCTGCTCCTGGCGTGCGACCACCTTCGCCGTCACAATGACCTCGCCCTTCTGCGTAAATTTCACCGCGTTGCCCACGAGGTTGACCAGCACCTGTCGCAGCCGCACTGCGTCGCCCACGACCATCGCCGGGAGGTCGTCGGCAATTTCGTAAAGTAATTCGAGGTGTTTTTTGGCGGCGGGCTGGGCGAGCAAATCCAACGCGCCTTCAACGCAATCGCTTACCGCAAACTCGGTTTGCTCAAGGTCCAGCCGGCCTGACTCGATTTTTGAAAAATCCAAAATGTCATTGATGATCGTCAGCAACGACTCGCCGCTTTGGCGGATGATCTCCGCCGACTCGCGTTGATCGGGATTCAGCGGTGTGTCGAGCAGCAGGCTGGTCATTCCAATCACCCCGTTCATCGGCGTCCGAATCTCATGGCTCATCATCGCGAGAAACTGGCTCTTCGCCTGGTTGGCTTTTTCCGCCGCTTCCATCGCCTCGCGCATTTGCTCCGCCTGACGCTTGCGGGCCGTGATATCCAGCTGCAAGCCCATGAAACCTTCAACTTCGCCGTCCTGGTTAATGACGGGCTGGATCTCCAGTTCGATCCAGACCTTTCGTCCGTCCTTGGTGTAATTGAGGATTTCCCCCAGAAAGCGCCGGCGCATTTTTCCCGCATCGTCCATCGCCTGATGCGCCTTCGGATCGCTGTCAGGGCCAACCATAAACTCGCCTGGCTTGCGTCCCTTGATCTCATCGAGGGTAAAGCCAAACATTCGCGTGAAGCCCTCGTTGATCCACTCCACCCGCCATTCGGGATCGGTGATGATCACGCCGCTGCCTGTGTGACTGGCCACCAACGCGAGCCGGCGCAAGTCGACGGTCATGTCACGGGCCAGTATCAGCGCCCGGGTCCGGGCGTTCACCAACGCCCATGTGAGCAAGGTTACGAGAACACTGAACACCGTGCCCACGCCCAGTACCCAGGCGGGCAGCGAATTTAACGCCGCCTGGGAAAATTCCGATCGGGCGGTCAGCAGGAGAGTCCAGCGTTGTCCGTAGATATCCATCGCCTGCACAGTCCGCGGCAAGTCTGCCGGATAATCGCGTTCGGTGATCAGCCGGTCGGGCCCGCCGTTAAGCCGGCCTTCTGAATCGTAGAGCAAATTTCCCAGCCGCATCCCGTCGCCTTCGAAAAGTTTGAAATCGATTTGTTGCACCGCGCTTTCCGCGACGCCGTCCATCAACTGATCGATGCGAATTGGCGCATACACCCAGCCTTTCAACGCCGCCATGCGTTCCTTCCGCGTCGCCGGAACCGGCCCCTTTTTATAAACCGGTTGAAAAAGCAAAAAACCGGGGACGTCCCTCCCATCATAATTCACCCGGATGCGTCGCGAGAGAATAAGCGCGTCTTCCGCCGCCGCCATTTCCGCCGCCTGCCGTCGCGTCACCCCCGACGCGATGTCGAGTCCGAGCACGTCCGTATTGTGACCACGCGGCTCGATCGCCACCACCACATAGAGCATGTCATCGGTTCCATCTCGCTGAACTTTGAAGTCGGTCTCCCCATCCGCCCGCATGCGGGCTTCCAGCGCGTCGATGCCATCCCGGGGAATCTTTTCCACATAACCCAAGCCCACCACGCCGTCACCCAACTGCGCCGACACCGTGCGCAGATAAACCGACCAGTCCGCCGCGCTCACATTGTCGCTGGCGAGCGGGAACGCCGCCGCGCCTTGAAGCAAGAGCGCCGCCGTATCGAAGCGCCGCCGCAACGTTCCTTGCACGCGCTCGGTGAGCCGTTCAAACCGCGCCTGCGTCGTTCGACGAACTTCGCGCCCCGTCAGCCACCAAGCCGCCATCGTCAGCCCGAACGTGACGACAAAAACCACCCACGGCAGCAATGCACTGTGCCGGGAAATTGGTTTGGGGGTGGACGAAAAGGGCATCGGATAAATGTGGCTGGCAACCGTTTCAAAGCGACATCGTTTTTGCGCAAACGCGGACCAATACCGGCGCACCGCATCCGGGTTCTCGTCGCGACAACCGATTTGAAATTTGTTTACAACCCGGCGGCTGGTTTCAGCCCGTCTGGCACTCGCGCGGGTTAGGGTTGGACCATTTTCCGAATCAGCCACTCAGCCGCTGTCCCGCCAGCGGGACGTGCCAGGAGATCCCTTAACCGCGTCTCTTCCGCTACCGTACGATCGCGACGCTTTGGATCGCCGGTGCATTCGCGAAGTTGCGCCGCGAGTGCTGCCGGCGTCGCCGCGCCCTGGATAAATTCCGGGTACATCGGCTCTTTCAACAGGAGATTCGCGATCCCAATATATTCAATTTTCACCCACCAGCGCGCAAGCAGGTAGGTGATCGCGTTGGTGCGGTAGGCAATCGCCCCCGGAATCCCCGCCAGCGCGCAATGCAACGACATCGTGCCGGAACTGGTCAGCACCGCACAAGTGCCAAACGAATCACCGCCCTTTTCCGCGTCGACCGGTCTAAATTCCACTCTTCCCGCCAACTGGGGCCATCGGGCGAGTTCCGCCCGCGCCACGGCTGCGACTTCCTCGCTGGGAAAAAGCACCACTGAACGTGCAGCCGGCGCGGTCCGGCCAAACTCGGCGAACCCCGCGAGCAGCAGCGGGAAAATCCGGCCCACGGCCTGAACCCGGCTGCCGGGCAGCAGTAAAACCGGACCCGCCGGGTCGTAGCGAACGGGCGCCACATAATCGGGCGAAAGAAACGGATGCCCGACAAACTCCACGGGCAACGTCGTGTCCTTGTAACAGGCCGGTTCAAACGGGAAAATCACCGCGAGCGCATCGAGATCGCGGGCCATCGTGAAACGCCGCTTTGCCTTCCACGCCCAGATCTGCGGTGAAATATAAAAGAGCAACTTCACCTTCCCGCCGCCCTTCACGCTCAACCCACGCTCCCGCAAGCGCGCGGCGAGACGCAGATTGAAACCGGGGTAATCGATGAAACAAATCGCCTTGGGCTGGTATTGTTCCACCCAGAGCACCGTCGCTTCGAACAGTGTCTTGAAAAACGAATAGTGTTTCAACACCTCGACGAAACCCACGACCGAGGTTGCCGTGAGATCGTGCAGCAATTGCGCCCCGGCCGACGCCAGTTCAGGTCCGCCGAGCGCGCAGATTTTCAAGCCGGGATGCGTGAGGTTGAGCTCGCGCACCACGCGCGCCGCATGTTCGTCACCGGAATGCTCGCCGGCAACGATCAGCAGATCGACCGCGCCCGACGCAGGCGGCGGCAAGCCAAATGGCAGGGAGACTTTTTCGCTCATCGGAATTCTCCCGGCGGTTTCTTCTGGCGTCCGGTAGCCATCACTTCTGAGCCTTCCTGATCTGGTCGGTGATCGTGATCGCCACCTCGAGCGCGGATTTCCCGAGCGCACCGCCCACCTTGGGTTGCACGGCAGTTTTCACACTCTCAATAAAATGCGTGAGTTCGATCGCGAGCGGCTCGCCTTTTTCAATCGGAATTTCGTGCACGGGAATCGAGGAACCCGCGTCGCCCGCCTTGGCGAGACCGATTTTCAATTTTACCCCGTACGCGATGATATCGCTTTTCTTCACGAGGTGCCCCTTCTGGTTCATGAAATCGAGCGAAAGATACGCGTTGTCCTGAAACACGCGAATCTCGCGGTTCTTTTTCATACTCATCCGGCTCGCGCTGAGATTGGCCACGCAGTTGTTTTCAAATTCGATGCGCGCATTCGCAATATCCTCGGTCTTCGAGAGCACATTGATGCCAACGCTGTCGATCTTGCGAATCGGGGATTTCACGAGCGCGAGCACAATGCCGATGTCATGGATCATCAGGTCCAGCACCACGCCGACCTCGGTGCCGCGCGTCTGGTACGGCGCGAGGCGTTCGGTCGTGATGTATTGCGGACGCCCGGTGTGTTTTTCGAGGTAGCTCATCACCGGGTTGAAATGTTCAATGTGCCCGACCTGAACCAGGCAGTTGTTTTGGCGTGCGGCAACGAGGACCTGCTCAGCTTCCTCCAAATTGGCACAAAGCGGTTTTTCGATCAGCAGGTGGCAGCCCTTGGCGAGCAACGGCAGCGCCACCTGCGCATGTTTGTCCGTCGGCACGACTACACTGATTGCGTCGCACGCATCGCCCAGCTCCCCGATCGTGGCAAAACGTTGACAGTTGTGGCGTGCGCAAATCTCCGCCGCGCGGGCCTCGTTCGTCTCGAAGATACCGATGAATTCCACGTCCGGCAGTGAGGCGTAGATGCGGGCGTGATGCTGACCGAGGGAACCGACTCCCGCGACTCCGCATTTGATTTTTGGCTTGGCCATCGGGAGATGCTCAATTCGTCCACTGAATAGGGCAACAGCGATGTTGATTAAAGCGGCGACCCGGCGATCGATAAAAGAAGTCTGCGAATATCCTTTGCGGAAAGGAAATCGCACGAGGCTCGAACGGCATCCGGACGGTGACTTATATTCCGGATTGCGAATTCTGCGGACCGGGGCGAACCTCGACGAGTTTTCATGTCTATTCCATCCTTTCCCTTTTTCCGGGTGACGCAGGCCCTTCTGGCAGCTTTTACCCTTGTCGCCCTCGCGAACGCCGAATCGATTTTGCCGCCCAGCCCCATTCCGCTGAATAACCTTGCCGCCTTCAAATCACCAGCGTCCAACTGGCAAACCGCCGGCGGAGTTGGCGGCAATCCCCGAGTAGACAAGGTTCTCATCGCCGCGCCCGGCAGCGGTATCGTGATCAACAACCCGACCAAGGACGCCCACAGCCAGCTCGTCACGATAACGGAGTATGGCGACGTGGAGGTCGACTTGGATTTCCTGATGACGCCCGGAGCGAATTCGGGCGTCTATCTCATGGGCCGCTACGAGGTGCAATTATTCGACAGCTGGAAAACCAAAATGCCGACCTTCGCGGACTGCGGCGGGATTTATCAACGCTGGGATGACGCCCGGGGCGAAGGCAAACAGGGCTACGAAGGCCACGCTCCAATCGCCAACGCCAGCCGTGCCCCGGGTCTCTGGCAACACCTGCACATTGAGTTCCAAGCGCCGCGTTTCGACCCGTCCGGCAAAAAGATCGCGAACGCCCGCTTTACGAAGGTCGTGCTCAACGATTTCACGGTTCAGGAAAATGTCGAGATCACCGGGCCCACCCGCAGTGCGCTTTTCACCAATGAAAACAAAAGTGGCCCTCTCGTGATTCAGGGCGATCACGGGCCGGTGGCGATCCGGGCGTTGGCGGTCAAATCATTCGATCTGGCCGCGACGCCGGTCACGATCGACGATCTCAATTACAAGTTGTATCCGATCGATCCGGACCAGAAGGAGAAATACGATTCGGTCCCGCCCAAGTCGCAGGGAAAGCCAAGTGCTTTCTCGACCGAAGCGATTGAAACGAATGGAAAATTCGCGATCATCTTCGCCGGTGCTTTCGTGATTCCACGCGATGGAAACTACGCCTTCACGACCCACAGCTTTGAGTCGGTTGATCTGACGATCGATGGAAAACCCGCCATCATCGCCTTCGACGGCGGCGGTGAGACCGAAGCCCGCGTCCTGACGGCCGGACGGCATTCCTTTCATTTGGAGTACATTCATCGCAGTTCGTGGGGCCGGCCTAATTTCGATTTATCGGTCGAAGGCCCGGCGCTCCCGTCCCATCTGTTGACGGCGAAGCCCGAAAAGAAGATGAAATCATGGAACGGAGACGGGCGCACCCTGATCATCGAACCCACGTCCGACCGCATTCGGATGCAACGCAGCTTCGTGCCGTTCAGCCCGAAGAAACGTCTTTACGCCATCAACGTCGGGACCCCCACGGGTCGGCACTATGCCTACGATTTCGAAACGGGCGCGATTCTCCGCGTATGGCGCGGTGAATTTCTCGACACGCACGAGATGTGGGATGATCGCGGCGAAAATCAGATCGGCAAACCGGCCGGCCCGGCGCTTACGCTCTCCAGCAAACCTGTTCTCGCGCTGCTCGAACGCTATGCCTACGACTGGCCCGATCAACCCGACGCCATGTGGTCCTCGCAAGGCTACCGGCTCGAACCGAATGGCCAGCCGACTTTCTTCTTCAAGTTGTCCAGCCTGTCGGCCACCGATCGGATCGCACCCATCGCCGATGACACCGGGCTGACACGCACGCTGACGGTCAGCGGCGAAACCACTTCCTGGAGTTCGTGGGTGCTCCTGGCCGAAGCCGGCCAGATCACGCCGCAAGCGGACGGGCATAGCTACATTATCGGTGACCGCTCGTATTACCTGGATCTGCCGGCCGACTCGCCGATTCAGCCCATCCTGCGTACGCGCAATGGGCTTCAACAGCTCGTCGTTCCGATCGGTCGTGAGACCCTCGGAAAACCCATCACTTATTCGCTCGTTTGGTAACACCCCGCCATGAAGCGCCTTTTTCTTTTCTGCCTCGTCCTCGCCACTCTCGCGCCGCTCAGCATCGCGCAGACCGATAATCCTTCCGCCGCCGAGCGGTTCGCCCAGCCGTCCGGCGATCTGGTCGTGCGCGAAAACGGTTACTGGAAACGCACGCCGATTCCGGTGCCGGATGATATCGTCCTCGAGGTGACCGGGATTCTTCCCTTGCCCAACAAACGCCTGCTTGTGACCACGCGACGCGGCGAAATGTGGTTCATCGACGGCGCGTACGATCAGGATCCGCATCCGAAGTACACGCTGTTCGCTTCGGGACTGCACACTCCGCTCGGTGTTATCGTCGCGCCACCCGGCGGCTATTATGTCGCCCAGCGCCAGGAACTCACCCGCATCGCCGACACCAATGGTGACGGTCGTGCCGACCTTTTTGAAACCGTCTGCAAGCTTCCGATTTCCGGTGCGTATCACGAATATGCGTTTGGTCCGGTGATGGCACCAAATGGAAATCTTCGCGTCACCCTCAACGTCGCATTCGGTGGCCCCACCCAGGCTCCCGCTCCCTGGCGGGGTTGGATGGTCGAGATCACGCCCGACGGTCAGATGACGCCGATCGCGGCCGGCTTGCGCTCGCCTTGCGGATTCATGCTTTCCTCGAGCGGCGATTGGTTCGCGGCAGAGAACCAGGGTGAATGGGTCGGCTCCGGTCGCGTCGCGCAAATCGAACCGGGAGATTTTCTCGGCCATCCCGCGAGCCTCGCCTGGAGCAAACTGCCCGGATCGACCGTCAAGCTGCGCCCGGAGGATATTAAAAGCACCGGCGAGCCGATGTACGACGTCGCCAAACAAATCCCCGAAATCAAAACCGCCGCTGTTTGGTTTCCGCACACGATTCTCGGCATTTCCACCTCCGGTCTCATCGAGGATTTGACGAAGGGGAAGTTCGGGCCGTTCGCCGGGCAATTTTATGTCGGCGATCAGGGCCAGAGCAAAGTCATGCGCATGTCGCTTGAGAAAGTGAAAGGCGTCTGGCAAGGCGCCTCGTACGCATTCCGTGAGGGATTCGATTGCGGCATCATCCGCCTGACGATGGGCGACGACGCCACGCTCTTCGCCGGCGAAACGGCGCGTGGCTGGGGTTCGGTTGGACCGAAACAACAAGGACTCGAACGCCTCGTGTGGACCGGCCAGATGCCGTTTGAAATGAAGGAAGTGAAGGCCGAGCCGGATGGTTTCACGATCTCCTTTACCCAACCAGTCGATCTCAAGACCGCCTCCGATCCCGCCAACTACACCGTCGCCGGTTTCACCTATCGTTATCATAGCATTTATGGCAGTGCGCCCATTAATCGCATCGGTTGCCCGATCCGCAAAGTCGTGGTGGCACCAGATCGTCTCAGCGTCCGCATCGCGAGTGTTTGCCTCCGCGAAGGCTACATTCATGAAGTCAAGGCCGCTGGTGTGCGTTCGGCCAACGGCGATCTGCCACTGCTGCACAACACGGCGTATTACACGCTCAACAAAATTCCCGCGGGTGATCGCATCATCCCCATCGACCCCAAGGAAGCCGAGCTTTGCATCGTGCCGGTTCCGCCGGCTGCGAACGCGGTCACTGCCAAACATCCCGCCAAGGTTCCCGATGATTGGTCGAACAAGGACGGAGACCAGACGATTCTCCTCGGCACGAAGCCCGGTCTGAAATTCGACCAGACCGAGCTCACGGTTAAGACGGGAGCACGCATCCGGTTGGTTTTCCGCAACGCCGACGACATGTTGCATAATTTTGTGTTATGCGCCCCCGGCAAGGGCCAGTCCGTCGGAGCCGCCGCACTGACTCTCGGCGTCGATGGAGCAGCCCAGAATTACGTTCCCGATAGCCCGGATGTCCTCTACCACACCGCGCTGACTCAGCCCGATTCAACCGACACCATCTACTTCATTGCGCCAACGGCTCCCGGCGACTACGACTACATCTGCAGCTTCCCCGGCCACTCCGTGCTCATGCATGGCATCATGCATGTGGAGAAATAAATCCTCACGCGTACAGGTTACCCGCAAATCCATTCATGAAAAATCCTTCGTGGCTGGATATCGCGTTTAACGAACGTGGCGTAAAAAGTTTTCCTGCGGGAACATCGAACCCGCGAATCGAGGAATATCACCGGTCGATTTCAAACTGCAAATGGAGCGACAAAATCCCATGGTGTTCATCGTTTTTGCATTGGAGTATGAGTGAGGCAGGACTCGATGGAACCGGCTCGGCATTGGCGAGATCATGGCTTTATTGGGGCGGTCCGATTGACCAACCGCGTCACGGCTGCGTTGTCGTATTGTGGCGGGAACAACCCGATTCGCCAAAGGGCCATGTTGGATTGTTTTTGGAACAGGATTCCAAGCACGTCCATTTGTGGGGTGGCAACCAACTGGACGAAGTTCGCGAACACTTCTACCCCAATAATATGGTGCTCGGATATCGCTGGCCCACTGATTGCCATTTGCCTTAGGGCATCCGATATCATTGTTCCGCCGCTTCGATATTTGAAGGGTTCTAATTTTGGAAGTACCCGCAGATTTTTCTTGCCGCCCTATCTGCACTAGTAGAACTAGTGCAGTGTGCTTCCCTTCTCCATAGAACTCAAGCTGGGCCTGCCCGTCACCGAGCAGATTATTTTTGCGGTAAAAAAGGCCGTCGTCTCCGGCCAGCTTCGTCCCGGTGACCGGTTTCCATCCACGCGGGTGATGAGCGAGGAGCTCCGCATCAATCCGAATACAGCGCAAAAAGTAGTGACCATGCTCGTGACGGAAGGGGTGCTGATCACCAGCCCCGCCAAAGGGAGTTTCGTCGCTGAACCCGAGCCCGGAGCGCGCAAGCAATGCGAGAAATTATTAGGTGGAGAAGTCGAACGCCTGGTGGTCGAAGCGAAGCAACTCGGCCTCGACGAGGACGACGTTCACGCCGCCATCGCCACCCACTGGCGGAAACTTGCCGGAACCAACAAACATCCTTCCCCTCGATGAATGCCTTAGAAACCCATCAACTGAGTCGCAGCTACGGCCGCGCCGAAGCCTTGCACGGTCTGACGCTGACGGTACCGGCCGGTTCAATCTTCGCTTTTATCGGACCCAACGGTGCCGGCAAAACGACCACCATCCGAATGCTCATGAATTTGCTGGAGCCGACCAGCGGCGAAGCATGCGTTCTGGGCGTTGATTCACGGAAGCTCAAGCCGCGGGAGCGTCAACGCATCGGCTATGTTTCAGAAAATCAAAAGCTGCCGGATTGGATGACCATCGATCAGCTCATGCGCTACTGTCAGCCGCTCTACCCAACTTGGGATCGGGAGCTGGAGAAAAAACTGCTGCGAAAATTTGAACTGCCTGTCGATCGAAAATTGAAACATCTGTCGCGCGGCATGATGATGAAGACGGCCCTGTTATCCTCGCTGGCTTACCGGCCGGAACTACTCGTGCTGGATGAACCATTCAGTGGTCTCGACCCGCTGGTCAGGGACGAATTCATCGCCGGCGCCTTGGAGGTTTCACAGCAGGAGAAGTGGACGATCTTTATTTCCTCGCACGACATCAACGAGGTCGAACAACTTGCAAACTGGGTGGGCATGATTGAGGCGGGCAGGTTAACCCTTTCCGAACCCACCGAATCGCTGCTGGCCCGTTTCCGCCGAATCGAAGTGACGGTGACCGCAGGAGAATTTCCTCTTCCGTCTGCGCCGGAAACATGGCTGGAGGTGCAACGCGAAGGAAATTTGGTCCGTGCGATTGAGACACGCTACGACGCCGATCGATTTGAACAGTACCGCATCAATCGACTGCAAAAGATGGAAGCGGTCGCGAAACCGATGACGTTGCGCCAGATCTTTGTCGTTCAGGCCCGCGAAAGCCGCACGCACGGAAATATTCCGGTGGCATGAAGCCGGTCTGGCATATCGTCCGGAAAGATCTGTTCCGACTCAGGTGGATTCTGCTCCTCTGGGTCATGGTGCTGATTGCAGCCCTCGGCTTGGCCGCGATCCAGGCTGGCCTGGACGACGGGACCTATTTCCCCTTTTGGATTGCAGCGAGTGCAATGATCGTGGGCGTTCTGCCGCTTATTGCCTTCGGTTTGGTGATGGGCCTGCTGCACGACGATCCGGTGGCCGAAATCGATGCGTTCTGGATTACCCGACCGATCGCTGGTGGAGAACTGCTGCTGGCAAAGCTGACCGCCCTGATGGTGCTCGCCTTCGTTCCCGTACTAATCTGGATCCCCTTTTGGTTGAACTATGACTATAGCTGGAGCCAAATCGTTCAGGCTTCCGGACAAACCATTCGGATGAATTTTCTGCCCGTTATGCTGGCACTCCCATTCGCCGTGATTTCGTCGAGTGCGAGCAAGTTCGTCATGAACGTTATGGTTGGCGCGGGAGTTCTTTTGCTCCTCGTCCTGCTCTTTCAACTCGGAAATTCGAGGGAGGAGGCACCCGTTGTTCCAGCATTGCTCGAATCGAAAGCGTGGCTGATCGCAGGACTCTGGTTCGTCACCGTCCTCGTTGTCACCCTCAACCAGTTTCTGCGGCGACAAACACGACAGTCCATCGCCATGCTGGCGATCGCGGTGGCAGCGGGTTTCAGTATAGCGAAGTGGTGGCGTTGGAAACTTGATGGCCTGCAGCCCGCATCCGCCGAACCAGCGACTGCTCCCACTGAGCCCGGACCAGACGCACCGGTCATTTCGGTCGAGATCGCCGGCGAAACAAAACGGATGGTCGTCATGGCGGAGGTACCGCTCACAGCAGGAGCCAGCTCATTTCGTCACGGAAGAATGCTAAAAATTCAAAGCGTGTTGCGCGATTTTACCGGGGAGTTGCAGGTTACCTTCAGTGAAGCGACCCCGCAATTGTCAGGGACATTTCGCGACCTCCTGCCGGGAAGTCCGGGGTCGCCGGTCGAGCCCAATTATTATTTCATCATCAATCGCGCGGCGGGAGGAGTGTTTGCGGTCACGCCTATTCACTCCGGCTACAACCTCGATGTCGCAACCCTGCGTTTTTCGCACGCAACCATCAGCGCGCGACCTGAACTCAACTGGCAAGGAAAACCCACCGCGAACCTGGCCACATGGTTGCAGGACGCCGTACTCGTCAAAGTTGCGCCAGCTGAACCGGCGGCTGCTCGCGGTGTAACGAGTATTGGAAGATCTTCCCCATGAATCTCACCTGGCATCTCGTCAAAAAGGACCTCTACCGGCTCCGTACGCCGCTGACGTTGTTCAGCCTGCTGATGATCGGGGAAAACCTTTTCTACGCAGCGATTGGAGGATTGTTTCAAACGCCGGACCTCGGCTGGTTAAACCGCCTGCAAAACATTCCCGAACTTTTGCTGAGCATCCTCGCAGAACCGCTCATCGCGTATTTTTTGGTGGGTTGGCTGGTCTTCGAGGATTCGCCAGTCGAAAAAGATGCCCACTGGATCACCCGTCCCATTTCCGGCGGTCAACTATTCGCCGCGAAGTTGACCGGAGCCGCTCTGATGTTTGTGGTCTGGCCGCTGATACTGAATCTTCTCTGGTGGTCGGCCTGCGGGTTCGGTTGGCCCGAACTCCTCGTCGCGTCCAGAGTATTCGTCATAGTGAACCCACCGCTGCTCGCGCTGGGTTTGGCGTGCGCCGCGCTTACCGACGGCTACCCCCGCTTCATTCTGTGGAGTCTCGTTGGCTTGATCGTCTTCGTCGTACTGCAGCTGACTTTTAACTTCAGCGGGAGTGATTTTTCCAATTTTGGCCTCAGCCGGTTACTGGTCGGTGGCCTCAGTTGCGGCATCATCAGTCTGGTCATCGCCGCTTATCAATTCGTCACGCGCCGTCATCGTAAATCCCTGGCGCTCGTCGCCGCCGGTTTGCTCATGGTCGGCTTCGTCAGCGGCGCATGGCGGTGGAATTTCGTGGGTGACCGTCCACTTCGCCTGGCCGCGGATGACCCGCGCTACACGGGC
This sequence comes from Lacunisphaera sp., assembly GCA_036499685.1. GTDB lineage: Bacteria > Verrucomicrobiota > Verrucomicrobiia > Opitutales > Opitutaceae > Lacunisphaera. Next base: position 91,138 of record DASYDH010000025.1, read on the forward strand.
ATGACTCTGAAGCTTGCCGGCCCTGCCCGCTATCAGCGGGTGAAAGGACGGCCTTATTTTCACTTGCCCGTCCAAATCGGCGGACTACCGGACGCGGTGGCCGTGGTATGGATCAGTGCCCGGGGCGAATGGAGTCTTGCAGGCAGGCCGATTTGGACTTCACGGATCGAGGCAGACAGCTCCGGCTTGCGGCAGGACACCATTCGTCGCCTCCTCGGCATCAAGCCCAAGCCGTTGCCGCAAACAGACAGCCAAACAATCCTCACTGGGCCCTTCTCTCCGCTGCTTGCGCAACAAACCACGCATGAACCGGCGGCGTTTCACGGCTATCTGGATCTCCATCTCACTCACGGTAAAATTGCCGCTGAATTGCCCTTGCGAGAAACTGCTACCCAGAAAGGCACGAGAGCCTTCACGGTATCATTTCTGTCGAGCGGATCGCTGAAGGAAAAGCGGCCGGCCACAACCGCCGCCAAAATGGCGACAGCACAAAACGGCGTATCATTACTTCTCACCGAAAGATCAGCCGGAGGTTGGCAGTCGACGGGTGTCTTGGTGAACCGGCGGACAGGCGAATTTTTCCTGAGCGATCCAGTCCGCAGCGGACCTGAAGCAATCACAGCACTCAATCAAGCCAAGGTGACGTGCTGGCGGCTGACGTTTCTCATGGGATCGTCTCCAATCCGATTGGACGACCTGTCTCTCGTTGTCATCCGGTTCGGTGAAAACGAATTGCTCACGCGCGAATTGAAGGTCGATCCCGTGCCTTGGCTCGCGACTCCTTCCAACACGCCTCGACTTTAGATCAAGTCGCTGACGTAGTGAATTCACTTGATCTAAAATCCCGCCGCTTTTTTCGCCTCTATGAACTCCACGTAGTCCGCACCCTCTTGCGGAGTGGAGAAGAAGGGCAGAATCGCTTCCTCGTTGGGAGAATTGTTTCCATTGTGAGCAGAACGAGTATCTGGTGCATCCGGTATTTGGTTCCCCGGCAAATGACCCGTTGGCTGCGCCGTCAAAAATATAAGGTCAATCGGAAGCGCGTCCAACGACTGATGCGGCTCATGGGCGTGGAGGCGACCTATCCCAAACCCAACCTCTCGCGCCACGCAGGCCGGCCATCAAGTTCGTCGACCGAGTGGCGCATATGCATACTCGGAATCTAAAACGTCATCAGTATTGTTTTTACTTCGTCATGGATAGTCCTCCAAAAATAACAGGTCAGCATTTATCGTCCTATAGCATTACTTTTAATCTTTTCGAATTCAGCAAAAGTAATTGCGCCTGCATCGAGCAACTCCTTCGCCTTCTTAATTTCTTCTAAATTAGACGTCCCGCTCGGAGCTGTCGCAGCAGAGTTAACACTCTTCGCCGTTCCTTTGACTATACGCAGGATACCAGCGAGACCAAAGAGCGCTGCGATAAGCAGGATGCCGTAATAGACTTGCGGCTTAAACGCCCACGAGTCGGAACGCTGCATCGCGTCCATAAGACCGTCAGGCGGTCGATGTGCATAGGTAAAAAAGCTAATGACGAGGCCGATAACGATTTGGAGTGACCCGATCGTGATATTCGAACTACTTTTTGCGGTGCTGCTCATTTTTATTTGGGTTGAAGCCGGCGCACGCCGGAGAGTTTTTGCCCACCGATTGAACGCAGGCACGAAGGGGCTCAGCCCCGAAGTTGTCTCTAGTGCTCTTCCACGAGGAGGCGTGTCGACGATAGCGTTTAAAAAAGTGTACCTTTTTGGTGATTGGTCTTGGTGGGTTGTGGCCGGCAACGTTCCCAATTGGTCAGGCTTCTATACGCCCTCGAACTGGCGGCGTCAATGGTGGCCGCACGGTGCAGGAAGAAATCCGAAGGATTTGGAAAAGAGGGAGGGCTGCCGACTAGTTAGCGCATTGAGTAAAACTCACGCTGGCACCGGAGCGCAGTCGCCAAGGAATCAAGACCTGTCGGGAAAACATTTTGGGGTTAGGCGGTCTGGCGGAGCGGTTGATAATCGGCATTGGTTTTCCAGAAGGCGAGCAAGGTAACGGTCAGCGCGCGATGGTGATCGCCGCGCGTTTCTTCGCGGGAGCTGCCGCCGTCGGCGGCGATCCGCAATTCATTGGCTTTACCTAACATCGCCGAATCCAAAACCGAACAAGAATTTGCCGAAAATCGCTTCCCCGCATTTAAATTCCCGGCACGATGCAAAATCTTCCCCATCCACTTGAAACCCTTGCGGGTTGTTGCTGGCTGCCGCGGATTGCGGCCAAGACGCGAGGGTATCTGCTCGGTGACATGCCCTTCACCTATCGTTTGGCGTTTGGCAGCAGGATCGGCGTCGACGGTTATTTCTTCCGTCATTTTCGCCTGTCCCGATCCAAAATAATCGCAGCGGTCCGGGCGTCGCCGGAAGACGCACAATTGGCCGGATGGTTTCTCGGGCGAAGCGCCGTCACGGCGGAATCAATTGCGACTTGGAATGAATTTGCGCCGCGACTAGGTGCCAAAGGACATCCGGGACACGCGACCTTCCTCGCGGTGAAGTGTTTCTTTTATCCCAAAGCCATCGTCCACCCCGTCTGCAGTATTTTTGAGGCCATCGTACAGGACGAGGATTTGAGCCGCTGAGGGCTTCATTTGCTTGAAAAAGAATCGACGGAGCAATCAGCCGGCACACTGTGAGGGATAAACATGCCCGGCACCGCGCGTCATTTTTCCCTATCCTATCTCGTTCCTTTCCTTTTTGCCCTCGGATTTTCCGGGTGTCACACCCCAACGCCAGCTCCCAGGATCAGCAATGAATCGCCATCGCGCGGGCGGACTGAAATACCACTGTCACGATCGACCGTCGCCACGCCGCGTTCCAACATCAGCACACAATCACGCGTCATGCTCGGCATCGACGTACTCCAAGCGGACGGATTTGCCGCTCTGCGGGGCAAACGAATCGGTTTGCTCACGCATCCTGCAGGCGTAAACCGCGACGGCGTCAGCACGATCGAAATCCTGCGAAATGCCCCGGGCATAAAATTAGTGGCGCTCTATGCGGTCGAGCACGGCCTCTACAACGACATGCCAGCAGAGACGCCCTTCCCCGATCAAATCGACCGGAGAACCGGACTTCCGGTGTTTTCCCTCTACAATGGGAAAACTAAAAACTTTGTGCCGACGCGCGCCCAACTCCAAGGCATCGACGCGCTCGTGATCGATCTCCAGGATATCGGGACGCGCAGTTATACCTTCGCGGGCGCGATGAAGTCGGCGCTGGAAGCGTGCTTCGCGAATGGGAAGGAGGTAATCGTGCTCGACCGCCCAAATCCACTCGGGGGCATGAAGGTGGACGGGCCGCCGATGGATGCGAAATGGATGAGCGACGTCGGCCGTTTTCGCGTGCCCTATGTTCACGGTCTGACCATCGGAGAATTGGCGCTCATGGCCCGCGATTTGAAGCCACCCGGCGGAATCGACGTAACCAGCGCACTTCGCGCACACGGAAAAATCACCGTGATACCGATGCGCGGCTGGCGCCGGACGATGCTGTGGCCGGACACCGGACTAGCGTTTGTTCCCACCTCGACAAACATCCGCGACTTTGAAACCTGCGAGGCCTACCCCATGACTGGACTCGGCTGCATGGTCGGTGGTTTTCGCAATGGAATCGGCAGCGAGTATATTTTCCGCGGACTGAGTTACCCTTCCGTTAAACCGGAAATCATTGAGCGTGATTTGCAGGCGTTGAAAGTGGCGGGAATAACATTCCATCGCATCACCGTTCCACCGACAAAACCAAACCAACCCCCGAGCATCGGTTTTCTAATCTCCATTGTCGATCGCGGCGCGTGGCGGCCGACCGAATTGGATTTCAAGCTGATGAAACTCGCCTGCCAGCTGGATCGGAAAAATCCGTTCGCCCAATTAACCCCCGCCGAAAAAAGGACGTTTCTGATTCATGTGGGCTCAACCGCGTTCTTCACTGATCTCGCCGCCAAGGGCGCAAGCATCGATGTCGATCGCTGGTTGCGGGAGTGGCGCAAACAAGCGGATGCCTTCCAGGCACAGAGTCATAAATACTGGCTTTATCGATAGGCCGCCGATCAAACCGTGGGCGGCGGCCGGGTAACAAATCAAACGTTGGCGGCCGGACGTGAACGTTCGAGCGCGGTGACCAGTTGCGCGGGCTGGATTGGCTTCGTCAGATAATCGTCCATGCCAGCAGCGATGCACTTCTCGCGATCGCCGGCCATCGCATGTGCGGTGAGCGCAATGATGCGAATCGTGCGGTGGCCATCGCCGCCTTCACCCGCGCGAATCCGCTGCGTGGCCTCGTAACCGTCCATCTCGGGCATCTGGCAATCCATGAGAATGATGTCGTACGTCGCCTCGCGCAGAAGCTTCAAACATTCGCTGCCGTTGGCAACGAACTCCGCCTCAAACTTAAGCCGCTTGAGCAGGTGCTGAAGCAGTTTCTGGTTCACCACGTTGTCCTCAGCGACGATTATCCGCAACGGTTGCTGGCGTGCGCCTTCGTCAGATTTCAACGTCATCATCGGCGGACGCGTCGCCCGGCCATTGGCACCGGGTGCAAGATCGCTGAGCAACACATCGGGCATCATGTCGCAAGGGATGCAGGAAATGCTGAAATGAAACGTGGTGCCGGCCGACGACGTTTGGCTGACCTCGACGGAACCACCGAGGAGTTTGGCGAGACTCCGGCAGATCGCGAGGCCCAGTCCCGTACCACCGTATTTGCGTGTCGTCGACGAGTCAGCCTGGCTGAATGGCTTGAAAAGCCGGTCGAGCCGGTCGGGCGCAATGCCCGCGCCGGTGTCACGCACGTCAAAGCCCAACAACGATTCCCCGGCAGGACCCGTCTCGCAGAAAATGCTGACCTCCACTTCGCCCTTCTCGGTAAACTTAATCGCGTTGCCGATGAGATTAAGCAACACTTGGCGTAAACGCGTTCCGTCGGTGGTGACCCAACTCGGCACCCTCGCCTCGACCACCGAACGCAAATCCAGTTTCTTCCGCCGTGCCTGTTCTCCGAGCAGATTGACGACGTCGTCGATGCATTGACGAACGCTGACCTGTTGCTGTTCGAGTTCGAGCCGGCCCGACTCAATCTTTGAGAAATCGAGAATGTCGTTGATGATCGTGAGCAACGCTTCACCGCTGCTGCGGACCGTGCGCAACCAGTCGCGCTGTTCCACCGTGAGATGAGTGTCGAGCAACAGGCTGGTGAAGCCGATCACCGCATTCATCGGCGTGCGGATTTCATGACTCATCACCGCGAGGAACTCGCTCTTGGCCTGGCTGCCCAGGTTCGCTTCCAGGGCGGATTGCTGTGCGCGACCGATCGCGGCTTCCAATTGTTCGTTGAGCTGTTCGGATTGCTCGCGGGCGGAACGCAATGCCGCCTCCGTTTCACGCCACGTGGTGACATCGGTGTGTGTGCCGATCATGCGCAGCGGACGCCCCTCGGGACTGAAGCGGGCTTTGCCGCGCGAAAGAATCCACCGCCACGAACCGTCCTTGTGCTGCATCCGGCACTCGACCGAATAGGCCTCAGTCCGTCGCGTCAGGTAGGCATCCAGCGTGGCTTGCACCCAAGGCCAGTCATCGGGATGAAGCACCTTGCGCCACGCGCTGTAATTATTCTCAAACTCATCCTCGGTGTAACCGAGCAAGGCTTTCCATCGCGGAGAATACCAGCTGGTGTCTGCGGCGATATCCCAATCCCAAACGCCGTCGTCGCTGCCTTCAAGCGCAAGCAGCCAGCGCTCCTCGCTGAGCCGCAACGCCTCGGCCGCGCGTCTCTCTTCCGTAATGTCGGTCGCAATGCCGATGAAATGCCGCAGTTCGCCCTGGTCTTGCACGGGTTGCACATCGAGCCGCAGCCAGAGGCCGCGACTATCCTTCGCATAACAATAAATCTCACCTTTGAAACTGGAACCGGCCTTCAAGCGTGCGCGCATCGTACCCGCCACTTTCAGGTCGGAAGCCGGGCCCAGCAAAAGATCATCGGACTTGCAGTGTCGCACCTCATCGTTGGTGTAGCCGGTCATCAACGTAAACGCATCGTTCACCCACTCGATGTGCTCGTTCGCATCGGTGATGATCACCGCGTTCGTGGTGTGGCGTGCAACCAAGGCCAGACGTTCCGCGCGCGTGACAGCGTCAGCGAGTTCCATCGTCCGGTTGACGACCTGTTGCTGCAAAGTTCCCGCCTGTTGCTGAAGACAGGCGAAGGCGCGTTCCTTGTCCTGCTCGGCCTCCTCCCGGCGGCGCTCGATCAAATGCAAGGCCCGCGCCGTTACCGCGGTGATCACCAACATCAACGCCATGCAGAGCACCGTCAGCACGGCGACGCTCAGTTCCAGCGGCCATGCACCCATTTTTCCCCAGCGCAATCCCAACCAGCCGAAAAACGGCAGCACGAACAGAAGCGCGAAGACCATGCGCCGGCTGAGCAGTCCGGCGGCATCGGGAGCAAGTAAGCGGCGTACGATGCCTTCGTCCGGACGGGAGGCGAGCAAACCAAGGACAAGAATATGCAGACTCACGATCGCATTGAAAGAGAGTTGCATGGTTCCACGCAACGATCGCCCGTCGTAGACACTGTAAAGGTAAGCCAGCGTGGCCGGCATCGCCAGAGCCAGCATGGCGATCGCCAGCCACTGATGTCGGCAACGAATCCGGCGCAGGGTGTGCGAAAGGGAAAGCAGCGCGCCCGCCATGAGGAGCAGCACAAAAGCGGACATCACACTCATTCGCACGTCTGAAACCGAAAGACCCCGGACCATCCCCGATGGCACGAAAATGCGATCAACGATGAGATCATATCCGGTGAGATATTCGACCAGGGAAAGAACGCAGACGGCGCTCATGACGCCCGCCACGATCCTCGCTGCCAAGCGACGTCCGTAACTGACCGCCGGATTCCACAACAACAACAACCCGGTCGCCCCCAACGTAAGACCGACCGAGGTATTGGGCCTCATTGTCGGAAAATTATGCCCCAGTTTTTTGAGTAGTGAAATATCCAGCCACCAGCCAACCAGCGCTCCGGCCGAAATAAGCACGACTCCCCAGACGCTTATCAGCGCGAGGCGGCGAGCCAGCACGTGCGGGCTCATGGGGCGAAGAGAGGTGTCAGCGACCACGATTCTTTCTATCGGCCCGTTCCGTCGCTAAATTTAGCACTGAGGCGCACTTGCCATGTTTTTCTAGCTCCCAGTAACAATTTTTTGCCAAAATTTTGATCCTCCAAGAAATGCACAAAACACAGCCCAGACCGCCCCCGGGCAACGTGAGACGTTTACCCCACTTTTTGCAAAAGTTTGGCAAAAAAACGCCGATTATCATGGGAGCCAATGGTAGTCCCTGCCACCACGTCCAAAAATTTACCCGTCACTCCAGAACAGGTGGTGCGTGAATTGCGGCATTTGCCGTCGGCACCGAAAGTATTGCCCAAGCTGAAACGGCTCTTATCGGACGGTAATTCGTCGATGGCCGAAATCGTCCAATTGATCCACTTGGATCCGGGAATTTCCGCCAAGGTACTTCAGACCGCGAATAGCGCTTATTACAGCAAAGGCGCCCGCTGCTCCAACGTGGACGACGCCGTGAATCGGGTGGGCTACGATCAAGTCTATGAATTGGTGGCCTATGCAGTGGCCTCGCAAGTTCTCGTTCGGCCACTCGAATCTTATCAAATCGAGCCAGACCAAATGTGGCTGTCGGCCGTCGCCTGCGGACTCGCCGCAGAAACGCTGGCCGGTCTTACAGGTGAGGAACGTGATATCGCTTATACGGCAGGACTGTTGCACGGAGTGGGAATGATCGCCATCGACGACTGGCTCGTCCGCAATCATCCCGGGCTGCGATTAACCAATCACGGACTCCCGCGCGAAGCCTGCGAGAATGAACGGGCGTTGCTGGGTTTCACGCAAGCGGAAGCGGGCGCGGCACTCTTGCGGCATTGGGATTTTCCGATGGCAATGTCCGAGCCTGTACGGTGGCAATATTTCCCAAGAAGCACCGCCGGCCATCAGCGCATGGCGTGCCTGCTCCACGCCGCAAAATGGGTCCGGGGCACAATCTGCGCTCCCAATCCTGCCGCGATGCCTGCACCCCTTGATCCGTGGCTGCTGCAACCGCTGCGCCTTGGAAACAAGCACCTCGAGAATTGCGCGGCGGATGTCCAGGCGCAGCTCGCCGACATCACCAGTTTACTCGATTCCTCGCCGGAAAAAACGGACGAGGTTGAATTTCCCGGCGGAACCCGACAGTTCGATGGCAACGGGACCCGTCCGACCTGAACCCACGGTTCGTCCGGAACTCAGTCACTGCGCCGATTGCCCGACAGCAGCATCAGCAGGTAGAGCAGGTTGCCCAATGTGGCGACGAATGCAGCCACATAAGTCAGAGCCGCGGCATCGAGCGTTTCGTTTACACCTTTCATCTCGTCCGACTGTAAAATGCCCAGATTGACCAATTGGACTTTCGCGCGACGGCTCGCGTCGAACTCAACGGGAAGTGTCACCAGTTGAAACAACGCGAGCACCAGCAACGCCGCGACGCCGAGCTGAAGAATTATAATTCCAAGCGCCTTCGCCCCGAGCAGTGCAGCGAGAAAAATGCCGAAACCCATGACGCCCATCGCCACCGGCGAAGCGATCTGCACCGCCGGAACCAGCGTCTGGCGGAATTTCATCATGGAGTAGCCCACTTTTTGCTGGATCGCATGGCCCGATTCGTGCGCCGCGACGCCAACCGCGGCCAGACTGTAGCCGTGGTAATTCTCGGAGGAGAGCGCCAGCCGCTTTTTCACGGGATCGAAGTGATCGGAAAGTTTGCCTTCAATTTCGACGATCTCCACGTCGGTGATGCCCGCGCTTTCCATCACGGCAGCGGCGGCCTCACGGCCTGTGATTCGTCCGCGCGACGGAATTCGCAGGTTTTTTCCATAGGCGCTCGATATTTTCATCTGCGCATAGAGCCCAAAGACCAGCGGAACGATGATGAGTGCAATCCAGATAAGCATGTGAGTGAATGAATTGAAAATGAGAGTGATTATTTTCCCAGTACAACCGGCCATCAGCTGGCCGTTTCGCACTGAAACGATACACAGAATAACTTATCCGTAGTTGGCTATTTGCGAGTGAAAAAAACGCCGATGGAAATGCCGCGATCCGTTGTAAGGAGTGCCCTGTCCTGATCGTGGCCCACCACCGGACAAATCAACCCAGACCCGCACGCGTCAACAAAGCCTGAAGATCCGGTGGACGTCCCATGAAATCGACAAACAGCTTCATCGGATCAACCGAGTTTCCCCGGCTGAGAATCCTGTCCACCAATTCCGTCCCGACTTGACCATTGAAAATGCCTTCACGCTTAAACCGGGTAAACGCATCGGCCTCGAGCACCTCCGCCCACTTGTAAGAATAGTACCCCGCCGCATAGCCCACAGGATCCGCGAAAACATGTGTGAAACGATTTTCGGCCGTGGGTGACGGCGGCACCGTCGGCACCAGATAATCGCGCAGCAGTTCCCTTAAACGTGCCGACAGGTCACCATCAAGGTACGGCGCGGGATTCGCATGCAGTTCGAGGTCCATCCGCGCAAACGCGAGTTGTCGCATGGTTGCGACAGCGCTTCGAAAATTCCGGGCCGCCGTCATGCGATCAAACAATTCCTGCGGAATTCTTTCGCCCGTCACATGGTGCCGCGCAAACAAATCGAGCCCTTCCCTTTCCCAGCACCAGTTCTCCATGATTTGCGAGGGAAGCTCGACGAAGTCCCACGCCACATTGACGCCGTTGAGGGATTTGATTCCCACCTCGCCAAACAAGTGGTGCAGCAAGTGGCCAAATTCGTGAAAAATAGTTTCGACTTCGCGATGGGTCAGCAACGCGGGTCGATCAGCGGAAGGCGGCGTGAGATTTCCGCAAATCAACCCCAAATGGGGCGCACGCGAGCCATCCGCGCGCGGGCCGCCAGTGATGAGATAATTCATCCAAGCGCCGCCACGCTTCGATTCACGTGGATGCCAGTCCGCATACAACGACCCGATGTGGCGACCCGCACGGTCATGTACTTCGTAGAATTTAACCTCGGGGTGCCAGACTTCCACCGTGCCGGCGGGAAGCTCTGTTACCTTGATCCCAAACACCCGCTGGGTAATCTCAAACATCCCAGCCAAGACCCCGGTCACCGAAAAATACGGGCGCAGCTGTTCTTCATCGAAGTCGTAGCGTTTGCGTCGCAGTTTCTCCGCCCAGAAAGGAACTTCCCAAGGGGCCGGTGCCGATCGCACCGAATCAGTGGCGTCGGCCTTGAATTTCTCAAGATCTTCGCACTCGCGTTGGAACGCGTCCTTCACACGCCGGTGCAGATCCTCGATGAAATCTGTCGCCTTTTGCCCCGTGCCGGCCATTCGGCGCGCCAGCACCAGGTCGGCAAAGTGCGCGCGACCGAGCAAAGCCGCCTTTTCGTTTCGCAGCGCAAGGATTCGTTTAACGAGATCGCGGTTGTCGTGCGGCGCTTGCGAGCCGACCGCGACCGCCGCTTCCCAAACCTGCCGGCGAAGCGCGACGTCCTCAGCATACAACATCACCGGTTCCTGCGAGGGCGCTTGCAGCGTAAAACGCCAGATGGGCCGCGCCGCCGTGCCATGACCCTTTCGGAACGCATTTTGTTTCGCGGCATCCTTTGCGTGCTCCGGCAATCCATGCAGACGATCTTCGTCCTCGACCAACAACTCCCACGCATTCGTCGCATCGAGGACATTTTCCGAGTATTTTTGCGTGATCTGCGCGAGTTCGCTCTGCAGCGCCTCAAGCCGCTTTTTTTTGTCCGGTGGAAGATCCGCGCCCTGCTGAATAAAATCAGCCGCCGTTTCCTCGAGGAAACGGCGCTGCTCGCCTTGCAGCGATAGCGAAGAGGATTGAAGCGACGCCGTCTTCAAACAGACCCAAAGCGGTTCGTTCAGCGGAATGCAGGCCTGAAACGCGGAGACTTTGGGGAGCATGGCGTTGTGTGCTTCCCGCAGGTCGGGAGCATCGGCCACGCTCACCAAATGCGAAACCTTGGCCCACGTTTCGTTGAGCAAATCGGTCGCGTGTTCCAAGGCCAGAAACGTGCTCGCATAATCGGCGCGGGCTGGATCCTGCGCCGCGATGCGCTCAATCGCCTTCCCGGCGGCAGCCAGCGCATGCTCGACGGCACCCACCACTTTGTCCGCGGTGAGCTGCGACCAACGAATATGAAAGGATCGATCGAGAAAGGAATTGTCCATCTGCTGCGTAATGACCGCGCAGCAGATGATTCTGTCAAACGAATTGGACTGGCGAATTACCAGCGCAGCGTCGCGCCGGCGGAGAACTGACGACGGGCGGCGGGAACGGACGGCACTTCCTGAAAGCTGCTGTCCCAAACGTTATCGACGAGGGCGGAAAATTCCAATTCACGGAAACGAGCCGGCAGATAATACAAACCGAACGTGGAAATAAACGCATCGTTACCACCAATGGTTCGCAAAAGATTTTTTTCCTGCACTCGATATTCGTTGTCCAAACGAACTTCAAAACCCGCCCCAAGCCGGACGACGGCAGCCGCAGTTAGACGGTGCCTCGCGAAATTCAACGCATAAAAACTCGCATCGACGGAGGCCGAACCATAGTTCGCATCCTTGTCCAGGTAGGTATAACCAAAAACCAAATCGTAACGAGGTGTCTTGCGAGACGCCACGATCTCGAATCCGAACGTTCCCACATCGACGGCATTGGCTGAACGGGCCGGCACTGCTTGACTGAAAGTCCAGTCGGTGAGATTATCGTCCCACCGATAAAATATCGCGGGCTCGATGGTCCACCCATCGGATTTCAATTTTGCTCCGAACTCAAGATTCCGGCTCGTCTCGCGGCCCAGATCGGGATTGCCGCGGAAAAGTCCGCTGGTGGCGCTGGAGTTCAGTGCGGTGTAAGTCGGCACCTGGGTACTTTCGGAGTATTGCACATACCAGCGCGAACCGTCCGCGCGGGTGAGTTCCAAATCGACTATCGGCGAAAGCGCCGACGAATCGCGATTCGTATCGTCGTAGGTCCCGCCCGCCCGCACGAGCAATTTGCCCGCGCCAGTATGGAATTCGCGCTCCGGCACCACCGATAATTTCAGGTAGCTCCGCGTGTTGAACCGGCCGGAAGTCAGCGAGGTCGATTCAAGACCGTCGTGCATCGCCTGCGCGTTATAGACAACGGAATAGTCATCAAACTGGCTGCGTCCGTCCAACGCCGCTCCGGTTACTTTCGTGGTGTGTTGGTAGGGATTGAATTCACCCGGCACCAATCGATCGTATTCATAATCGTCGTAGTTTTGCCGGTAAAACGCGCCCATCTCCCAAAAACTGTCAGCCGATATTTGTACCCGATGGTTAAACGCATAGAGTTGGGTTTTGAGGTCTTCCGTTTCGTTGGTGCCGTATGGCGTGTACAGGTCGGGCCAACCGAAAAATTTCTTCTGCACACCGGCAAAAAAATCGGTCTGGCTCTGCGGCCCGCGGAGTTGAACGCGACCACTCGCGCGTTTAAAATTGTGATCGCCGTAAGGCACGGACCCATCCGATTCAGAGCGGGACAATTCAAAATCCGCCGCAACGGTTTCCGTGGAGCTGTTTTTGGGGAAAACGATACCTTGATACAAACTTTGCCGGTTGCTCGCGTAGTCACCGAAAGCAGCGGAGAGTTCACCGCGCTGTTCGATCGGACGCCAACCGTAAGCGACCGTTCCGACCTCGGCATTAAACCCCGCAATCGCATTATCCGCACCAGTTAGAACAACAGGGGGTTGCAACATGGCGGGGGCCACTGGAATTTCCGCGAAGTAATGCCCGGTTTGAGGATCATAGAGAGAGGTCGCACCGACCTTGAAACCCGTATTTTCAAACAAGCCACCGCGAATGGAAATATCGGCCTGACTTTCCGCCAAATTCCGTTCCTGCACGTCGACGCGCGGTTCAAATCGAAGACCCGATACCGGCATCGCGAAGCTCACGGTTGGGGTCTGGTTGGCAACCTGCGCGGAGAAAATCTCCAGCGTGGGTAATGCGTAGGCATTGTCATTGGCGCGGAGAGTGGCCCCAAACGTGAGAACGCATGAAATTCCACCGATAAGAGGCAGTGTTATTGGACTAAATCGACTCATAGAGAGGATTTGTTAGATAAAAATTAAATTTTACTTAACAAGAGGCCTCAAAAAGAGGCCGCTGGGAATCAGCGGCCCGTTAATTCTCACTCATTGCCGTCGTTACCAATCGCCTCAACTGGACAACCCTCAAGGGCTTCCATGCAAAGTTGCACGTCCTCTTCCGTTGTGGGCTGGTTGAAAACGAATGAATATCCGCCCTCTTCCTGGCGTTTGAAAAAAGCGGGTGCCGTTTCGCGACATAGATCGCAATCGATGCACTGCTGATCGACATAGAATTTGCCGGCAGCATTGTCCTTCCATTTCTCTGCTTTGTTAGCCATTCGGGTCAAAAGAAGGATAATTATCTATCGTGTCAAGTAGTCGAATCGGTCATAACTGAAGCGGGAAAAAGCGATCCGCACGGTGCTTGTATTTGGGGATTTGCTGCGTAATTTTTCCGCAGTGTTAACGGATCACGCCTATCTTCGCAGCGATTATCCCCACCGGAACACCTCCGCCGTGGTCTGGCTGCTGGCTTCGCTCGTTGCCGCCTTTGTCATCGAACTGCTGCTTCTTTCCCCGTGGTTTGGCTCCAGTGGCCACAATCTGGTCAGTGAACTCGCGTTGACAATCCGCGGTGTGAAGGAGGGCCATGTTTGGATTTTCCTTACCCACGGCCTGCTGCACAGCACGGGAAATCCATTCCATATTCTCGTCACCGTTCTCGGGCTCATTTTCATCGGGCGTGAGGTGGAGCCATTGTTGGGCCGGCGGAGGTTTTTGGCGGTTTATATTTCCACGCTCATGACAGGCGGGCTGGCATGGACTGCGGTCCATTGGGGACACGGAGGCGTCTATCTGGGCGCGAGCGCCGCTGTGCTCGGATTGTTGACGGTGCTGGCCTTGTTTTATCCGGATCACGAAATCAACTTCCTGCTTCTTTTTCTATTCCCGGTCACCGTCCGGCCAAAATATGTGATCGCCGCCGTTTTGCTGATAAACCTATTCCTGCTGGGCACCTATGAAATTCCCGGGAAGTCCGTCTTTCTTAATTATTCCCCAGCTGCCCATTTGGGCGGAATGTTAGCCGGATGGGTTTATTTCAAGTACTTTCACGCCAATAACGGGTGGGACCGCGCTCCTTCGCTAAAGCTACCCGTCTGGCTTCATCGAAACGCGAAAGCGGAAGCAATGGTCCCCGAACCAACCCATAAGTCAGCGACGTCATCCGCGGAGCTACGGGCGCAAGCCGACCTTATTCTCGACAAGATTAACAGCCATGGCTTTGGGGCACTAACGGACGACGAAAAACGCTTTCTGGACGAGGCAAAGGACCTTTTGAGTCGCTCCTGATCCCCTAATGCCATTCGGGCAAATCACTTGTAATCTTCACCCAAAGCAGAGGTTTCTCGCAACAAATGGCATTTTATGCCGACTAATTACTATACCTTTTTCTTAACTTTGTGAACTTCCACTCTTTGCGCTTCCCCAAGATACTCGCCCTCTCGCTCGCTCTTCTGACGGCGGCCTCTGCCGCCTTGGATCGCGACTTTAAGACCACGCCGGTCATGCGCCTCGAAACGCGGGCGTTGATGCAAATGTTGGAAGTGTATCACTACAACAAGGACGCCGTCACGGCCGCGAATTATCCCCAGCTGATTTCGGATTTCATGGCCGAGTTGGATCCCCAGCGCTTGTTTTTTACCGCGGAAGATGAACAGGCGTTTCGGCGCCAATATGGTACCCGCATCGAGACCGACCTCGCCTACCTCGGTAACATCGACATCGCATTTGATATCTATCGCGTTTACGAGCAACGCGTCCAGTCGCGCACAGCGTGGGTTTTCGAACAGCTGAAGCAAAACTTCGATTTCAACTCCCAGGAA
This sequence comes from Lacunisphaera sp., assembly GCA_036499685.1. GTDB lineage: Bacteria > Verrucomicrobiota > Verrucomicrobiia > Opitutales > Opitutaceae > Lacunisphaera. The sequence continues at coordinate 106,198 of DASYDH010000025.1, forward strand.
TCGTACACCCCCGATCGGAGCAAGAGCCCTTTCCCGGCAAACGCTGCCGCCGCAGACGACGTCTGGCACCGGCGGATTAAATACGAAATTCTGCAGGATCTTCTCTCAAAAAAACCGGCGGAAGATGCCAAAACCACCGTGCGCAAACGATATGACCGCATGCTGAAAAACCTGAGCGATATTGAAGCGGCCGACATTCAGGAAATGTATCTCACTTGCCTCACCCGGATGTACGATCCGCATTCCGACTATTTCTCCGCCGACACCTTGCAGGATTTCAGCATCCAGATAAAACTGTCCCTCATCGGAATCGGTGCCGTGCTCAGCATTGAAGACGACGGCAATTGCGTCATCCGCGAAGTTGTTCCCGGCGGTCCCGCTTTCAACAGCGGTCAAATTCACGCCAGCGACAAGATACTCGCGGTCAAACAAGACGGCGCAGAAACAATCGAGGTCGTAGGAATGAAACTACGTCGCATCGTGGACATGATCCGCGGCAACAAGGGCACCAAAGTCACCCTCACCATTCTGCCACATGCTGAACTGGACGCGACCAAAACCAAGGAAGTCGTCATCACCCGCGATATCATCAAACTGAACTCGTCGCGCGCGTCAGCCTCGGTCTATGACGTTCCCGGAGACAACAACGCGACGATTCCAGTCGGCGTCATCGTGTTGAATTCCTTTTATGGTCCATCCGAGGAAACAACGGACGCCGAGGCCAAGAGCACCGCGACCAAGGATGTCGCGGAATTGATTGGCAAGCTGAAGAAGCAGGGCATCAAGGGCCTGGTCATCGATCTCCGTCGGAATGGAGGCGGCCTCCTCTCCGAAGCGGTTGATCTCACCGGTTTGTTTGTCCCGCAGGGCCCGGTCGTGCAGGTGCGTGATTCGCTCGGACAAGTTACCGTGGACAGCGACACCGATTCGTCGGTCACCTACGATGGTCCGCTTGCCGTGCTCACGTCCCGCTTTAGCGCCTCAGCTTCGGAAATCTTTGCCGGGGCGCTCCAGAACTACGGACGTGCCGTGATTGTGGGAGACAGCTCGACCCACGGCAAAGGTACCGTGCAAGCTGTGCTCGAAATGAAACGTTTTATGCCGCGCTTGAGCCAGGACGTAACCGACACCGGCGCCGCGAAACTCACGGTGCAGAAATTCTATCTTCCCAACGGTTCCTCCACCCAGATGAAAGGCGTGATCCCGGACATCTCGCTTCCGTCGATTGACGACTATCTCCCAATCGGCGAAGCCAGCCTGCCGCACGCGTTGATGTGGGACGAAATCAAGTCAACTTCGTTCCAAGGCAAAACCCTCGCTCCCACTTTCCTCAAACCGTTGCTGGAAGCCAGCCATACCCGCCAGGACTCCCTCGCGGAGTTTTCGTACCTGAAAAAGAATATCGACTGGTTTAAGGAACGGCAGGAGCAAAAAACCATCTCACTGAACCTGCAACAGCGGCAAACGCTGAAGCAAACCGACGAAGATTTCAAAAAGAAGATGGATGCGGAACGCGACGTTCTGGCAAAGGCGAATTATGTTACACGCCCGGTCAAACTTGATTCGGTGGTCAAGGCCGAAAGCGCCGCACCGAAAGACGCTACGGCAACCGCCGCCACCGCAAATCCGGATGATAGCGACGCCGACGCCGCAGACGGTGACAGCGAAAGCAAATTGGATGTCCACCTTCGCGAAACCCTGCGGATCCTCAAGGACGCGATGCACGAAAATCCCAATCCGGAATATTGGGCCGACGCCACCGTCCCCGCCACAGCTGCGGCCAGTCTACACAAAGGCTAGAAAATACCGATTGCGTCCGGTCAAATCCTGCAACGATTCCGATCGTGCGTAGCCGGCCTTACCGGCCGCTTCCACAAGGAAGTCGCGCTGGGCAATACCCGTTTCGCAGGCGAGCATTCCACCCGGGTTTAAGTGGACGCGCGCTTGAGCAACTATCTGGCTCAAATCGGCAGTGCCATCCACCCCTGACGAGAGTGCCGTCATCGGTTCAAATTCCCTAACCTCCGGTGATGCCTCCGCCGTTTCCCGGTCGGAAAGATAGGGCGGATTGGCGACGATCAACGAAAATCTCTCTTCCTCTCCCACTGCCGTGAACCAATCGGACTCGAGGAAACGAACGCGCGGCGCCAGACCGGTAACAACCGCATTTTCCCGCGCCAGCGCCAGCGCGTCGGCGTTTTTCTCCACGGCGGTCACCGCCGCTCCGGGATACGCCTTCGCCAGCGCGAGCGCAATCGCTCCGCTCCCCGTGCCGAGATCGAGGATGCTTGCGGGAGCACCCATCAGCCGGCGAGTGATCAATTCGATCAGGTACTCCGTTTCCGGACGTGGAATCAGCGCCCGCCGGTCGACCTTCAATTTCAATCCGCCAAACTCGGTTTCCCCGAGAATATATTGAACCGGCTCTCGGTTGCCTCGGCGCTTCACCAGCGGCCGGATTTTTTCCAACTCCGCTTCGGACAACGGTCGTTCGAACTGCAGATAAAGCTGCATTCGTTTCAAGGCGAGGGCATGGCCAATGATCAACTCCGCGTTCAGCCGCGCCGATTCCACCCCGCGCTTTTCGAGAAAATCCGTCGTGCGCTTGATGATTTCGAGCACCGTCAGCATGGCTCAATCCTCATCCGATCCGCGGGGCCGAACCGGTACCGGACCGCCGGTGAGTTCGGCAAGTTTCTCTTCAAATGCCGCGCGTTGCAGCGCCTCGATGATCGTATCAATGTTCCCTTCAAGGATGGACGGAAGACTGTACAATGTGAGGCCGATCCGATGATCGGTGACGCGGTTCTGTGGAAAACTATACGTGCGGATGCGTTCGCTGCGCCCACCCGTGCCGATCTGGTCGCGACGTTGGGCCGCATACTTGGCCTTTTCCTCGTCCTCCCTCAATTTGAGCAAACGCGATCGCAACACCGCCATCGCACGGGCTTTGTTTTTAATCTGAGATCGATCGTCAGCACAGTAAACGGTGAGCCCGCTGGGCTTGTGCACAATGCGCACGGCAGAGTCCGTGGTGTTCACTCCCTGCCCTCCAGGACCGCTGGCCCGCTGCACCGTGATCTCCAAATCCTCCGGATCAATTTCCACGTCCACTTCCTCCGCTTCGGGCAATACCGCCACGGTCACGGTGGAGGTGTGAACCCGCCCATTCGCCTCGGTCACGGGAATTCGCTGCACCCGATGAACGCCGCTCTCATATTTCAACTGCTTGTAAACCTGCTGACCGGTGATGAGAAAAATCACCTCCTTGAACCCACCACGATCCGACACACTCGAACTCATGGGCTGAATCTTCCAGCCGCGTCCCTCGGCATAGCGCACGTACATCCGATAAAGATCGGCGGCGAACAGTCCGGCCTCATCCCCCCCGGTGCCCGCACGAATTTCAAAGACCGTATTACGCGAATCCGATGGGTCCGGCGGAATCATCGCGCCAAGGATTTTTTCCTTCAGTAAATCGCGCCTCGCCTGCAATTCGGGCAGTTCGGCCTGGGCCAGCGCCTTCAACTCAGAATCGGCCGCGGGATCTTTAATCAACGCGGAGTGTTCCGCCATTTCCATCCCCGCTTTTTCGTATAATTGGTAGTCGTCGACCATTTGCCGCAAGCCCTGTTGTTCACGGGAAATTTCCGTTGCCTTGCGGGCGTTGGCATAAAACGAGGGTTCCGCCATCTGGGCGGAAAGTTCGTCCAGCCTAAGCTGAAACGAGAAGATATCCGGAAGTGTGTCCATGCGGGAAAATGAAGAGGGAAATTGCGAATTGCGTCAGCCGTGTGCCACGGCTTTATGAATGACCAATCAACGGCGATAATCTCGTCGTCTAGTAGAAAACATTCGCGATGGCCTCAACGCTCTTCACTCAGAACATCATCGCCTGCGTCTGGGATTTTGACAAGACTTTGATCCCGGATTATATGCAGGCTCCTCTCTTCCGTCGCTTCGGCGTGGACGAGGCGACCTTTTGGGCGGAGACCAACGGTCTCGCTGAAAATTACCGCAAGCGCGGTTACCACATTTCCCCGGAAATCAGTTACCTGAATCATCTGCTCACCTACGTGTTGTCCGGGAAAATGACCGGCCTCAGCAACAAGGTACTGCGGGAATGCGGCGCGGAAATTAAATTCTATCCGGGACTGCCGCGGTTTTTTGAGACCTCGCGGTTGTGGGTGAAAAACAAACCCGAATATGCCAAACACGAGATCGTGCTTGAGCACTACGTTGTCAGCACGGGCCTGGCTGAAATGGTCCGCGGGAGCGCATTGGCGCCCTATCTCGACGGTATTTGGGCCTGCGAATTCATCGAGAATCCGCTTCAACCCGGGTTCCTCCGTCAAAAGGAACTTATGATCGAAGCCGCGTCGGAAATCGCCCAGATCGGGGTTATGGTCGATAATACCACGAAGACCCGCGCGATTTTCGAAATCAACAAGGGCACAAATCGCAACCCGGCCATCGACGTCAACGCCAAGGTCACTGCAGAAGACCGGCGCATTCCGATTCAAAACATGATCTACATCGCGGACGGTCCGAGCGATGTCCCAAGTTTTTCCGTGGTCAAAAGTGGCGGCGGCAAAACCTATGCGGTGTACAATCCCGCGGTCCGCGCTGAATTCGAACAAAACGACCGTCTCCGCCAAAACGGTCGCATCGACCATTACGGTCCGGCCGATTACACCGAATCAAGCGCGACCTCAAACTGGCTTCAATTGCACATCGAAAAGATCTGCGATCGGATCGTCGCGGATCGCGAGTTGACGATGGCCTCGCGTGTCAGCCGGCCGCCACGCCACTTGAATGCGTCACCGGAAGAGGAAGCCGCGCGAAAGAAAAATCTCCCGCAGCCGAAGCAGTCGTCGTTCCTGGAGTAACCGGGAAATCGATACTTAACCCGCCGCCACTTCGAAGTGTGGTGGATTGTCGAGGATGCGGAAGCGAATCTCGTCCGCGCCATTCGACGCAGGAGCCGCCTCGATTTTACTTTCCACTGAAACCGCCTTGCGATCAGCGAGATTGCTGCGGCTTTCATGGAACGTATCGACCAAATTGGTCACGCGCTCCGCATAATGATAACTGGCCTCGGGTACACGCCCCGAAAGCACCGAGTCCACGCCCGAGTTCCACGCGAGCGCGATATTGAAGGAGTTCACCTCCACGCCAGCTGTCTCAAAGGTGCGCTTAATCCACTCGTAATGCTTTACCGCGACCTCGTCGGCCTCTTGCCGGCGAATGGCCAAATTAAACGGTTTGCTGGTGTGCATCTTCCAAGTTGCCGGACGGAACTGGTAGGGCCCCAGTTCGCCAAAACGGCCCACGTGGGTCTGATTGGTCGGATTTTCCACCCAATTAATCGCCCGGAGAATCTCCGAACGATTCGTGGCTTCGGCTCTAATTGTAAAAGCGAAGGCGATCGCAATTATCATCAGTAAACTGGTCAGGTTCTTTTTCATACTTTTTGATAACTTGAGTGGTCAGGAAGGTCATATCTCTGACACGGACAAGCAGTATTTTGTCCCCTAAAATCCACTCGCGCCGGGTTGTCCCGCCTTTTACTCTTTCCCTCTGAACTCTTGTAAAACCAAGGCTTTTTACGTGCCTTTCTTGCCCAATTATTTTTGATCCTTTTTAGCCGTTTTTTGCGATAAATTTTCGATGAATCGAACCACGAGCGCCGTCCATCCTGTTTGATGACTGGCCCCCAATCCGCGGCCGGTTTCGGCATGAAAATACTCGTGAAAGAGAACTTTGTCGGCGCGGTGCGCATCCGTCGCACACTCGCGTCTTTCTCCATGGCAGGCGCGCTCCCCGGTCTCATCCGGCAGGAATAATTTCAGCAGACGAAGGGCGATTTCCTGCGCGGCAACCTGCAACGTAACCTTTCGCCCGCTTCCCGTCGGAAACTCGATCGTGAACGTATCGCCATAAAAGTGATGGTAGCGCTCCAGTGCCTCGATGAGCAGAAAATTGGTCGGAAACCAAATCGGTCCCCGCCAGTTCGAGTTTCCCCCAAACAAACCGGAATCCGATTCACCAGGCACATAATTGACGCGATATTCCTGTCCGCCGGCTTGAAGTACAAACGGCTTGTCCTCGTAGATGCGCGACAAGGATCGGATCCCGTAGGGCGACAAAAATTCCTTCTCATCGAAAACATAACGCAGCACGCGCTCAAGCCGCTCTCGCGAGGGAATCGCAAGCAATCTGCGGCCCGTTTCGGATCCGCCTTTCGTCATGTATGAAATTTGAAACGCGAGATCCTTGCGGTTGTGCAAAAACCACCGCGTCCGTTTTGCGAACCCGGGCAGCGAGTCAAGCCGCGCCTCGTCGATAAATTCCACCGCAAACAGCGGTATGATGCCCACGAAGGAACGCAGGCGGAGAGGAAACGCCTTCCCATCAAGCAAAAGCTGGTCGTAATAAAACCCGTCCTCCTCATGCCATAATCCCGCGCCGCCAAGGTTGTTTGTCGCATCGGCGATCGCGACGAAGTGTTCGAAAAATTTCGACGCGATATCCTCGTAGGCCGGATCGCGCTCCGCGAGTTCGAGCGCCATCGCCAGCATCGTGCTGCAATAAAATGCCATCCACGCCGTCCCATCGGCCTGTTCCAACTGGCCGCCGGTCGGCAACGGCTTCGAACGGTCGAACACGCCGATATTGTCGAGTCCCAGAAATCCGCCGGAAAACAAATGCCGCCCACTCGGGTCCTTCCGGTTTACCCACCATGTGAAGTTGACGACCAGCTTCTGAAAAACCCGCGCGAGAAAAAGATGATCCCGACCGCCCCGGGCGCCGGTCATCTTGTAAACCCGCCAGCAGGCCCACGCGTGCACCGGCGGATTCACGTCGGAGAAATTCCATTCGTACGCCGGGATCTGTCCGTTCGGGTGCATGTACCATTCGCGCAGAAAGAGGTTGAGCTGCTCCTTGGCAAAATAGGGATCGACGCGGGCCAGCGGAATCGTGTGAAACGCCAGATCCCAGGCGGCAAACCATGGATATTCCCACTTGTCGGGCATCGAGATGACATCCCGCGTGAAAAGATGGGGCCAATCGCAGTTACGTCCTTGCAGCCGTTCCGCGGGCGGCGCCGGTTGGTCCGGATCGCCCGCCAGCCAGTCCTTCACGACCAGGTGATAGAATTGTTTCGACCATAAGAGTCCCGCAAACGCCTGGCAGGCCACATTCCGTTCCTCCGCCCCAATTCCCGCGGGAAGAACCGCATCGTAGAACTTCGCCGCTTCGTTCCGGCGCATCGTTTGAACCCGCGCGAAGCCACCATCGAACGCCTGCTTCTGCGCTTCGCTTTCCGCTGTCAAGCGCAGGCGTATCCGGCTTTTTTCGCCGGCGCCCAGATCGAAAATCTGCTGCGCGGCAACCTTCGTTCCCTTCTGTCGCGAATCGACGGCGTCCCGTCGTCCATGAACGACAAAATCGTGAAAGGCGTCCTTCACAAATGGACTGGCATTCGTGCCGTTAAACAACCGCTGCAAGTTGCTCTCGTTCTCCGTGAAAAAAAGTGGCGCCACGACGCCGCTCACCGGCTCGATTTCCCAAACGAAGTTCCCAAGGCTCGCGTGCTCGGTCTTCACCCGGCCGGGCGCCGTCTGCCACAGCCGCGGCTTCACTTCACATCCCTCGTGCTTGCAACCCCACGACCACGTGTTGCGAAACCAGAGGGTCGGCAACAGGTGCAGCGCCGCCCGCTCGGGACCGCAATTGGTCACGGAAATCTCAATCAAAATGTCGTCGGGACCGGCTTTTGCATATTCGACTTCCACTTCAAAATATTTTCCGTCCGCGAAAGCCCCGGTATCCTCGAGTTCGAATTCCGGTTCGTGACGGCTCCGCCGTCGATTTTCATCCCGCAGTCGCTGATAGGGAAACTCGGCTTGCGGGTAGTGATAAACCGCGCGCATGTGGCTGTGGGTCGGCGTACACTCCGTATAGAAATAAGTCTCCTTCACATCCTCGCCATGATTTCCTTCCGGTCCGGTAAGCCCGAACAGCCGCTCCTTTAGAATCGGATCGCGCCCGTTCCAGAGTGCCACCGCGAAACACAGCCGGCATTCGCGATCGGTGATGCCCAGCAAACCGTCCTCGCCCCACCGGTAGGCGCGGCTGCGCGACTGTTCGAAATTGAAATACGTCCACGCTTCGCCATCGGGCGAATAATCCTCCCGCACCGTCCCCCATTGCCGCTCTGCGAGGTACGGGCCCCACCGTTTCCAGTTCTTTTCGCGCTGCGCATCTTCGACAAGCCGTCGGTGCTCGACGGTGGAAAGGGGAAGCTTGGTCACAGGTTCAGGATTGCAGGATCAAATCCTCTTGGCACGGAAAAATTCACAACCAAAACACGCCTTTGAGAGCTTCTCGCGCTGGCGCCCGGGCATTAGGTTCACAGCCACCCAGTCGCCTACGCGGGTTTATCGCGCCTTTTCGAGAAACGCCGGCGTGAACAACGCCGCGAACTCGTTGGCGCTCACATATGCTCCTCATAGGTGATGTCGATTTTCGCAGCAAAGGCTTTTTTCTTGGCCGTCCCTTGGAAACGGATGCTGTGCGTGAGCTCATCGTAGATGTAACCGTTCTTTGGATCCGGCAAAACCTCCTGCCCGTCCACCAGCACGCGGAGACTCTTCTTATAAAAGGTCGCTCCTGCTTGCACCGGATCGAGCGCAACGGCCACGGTGTCGGCAATCCGGTCGCCGAGCGCCGCCAGTGGCTCTGAGAAATCGCTCTCGATGTTCAACACCGTGCCGCCCGTGAGCTCGGCGGCGCGGCGGTGCGAGATGTTGTCCGGGGCCACGACCGCATCGATCTCGATGTTTCCACGCTTGTTGCCTTTCGCGATGATGAAGGGACGCAATACCCAGTAATTAATGTAGCCATCGAGCGTTTGTCGTTTCTCGGGATGGCGAGCGTTATATTGGTTGAGCAGGTCGGGAAGTTTTCCATCCTCGATCCACTCCGCCTGGCGGGTGCCATCCTTGTTGTCTTTCCACACCGCCATGCGCGTTTCCTCCTCGTCCATGAAGAACACGACAATCGTCGCGGCCTCGGGGCGCAGGAGCGTGTTCTGCTTGTTGTAGTAACCCGCGACAAAATTATACACTGCGGTGAACGCCGTGCGGTTGCTGTCACCCTTGGTTCCAACCTTTACGAGTTCGGCAAAGATGCTGTCAGGCGTTTGCGGCGTAACCCACGGCTGATCCATGACGGGGAGCGTCACGAGCAGGCCGTTGCTGGCGACGCGCTTCGTGATTTGTTTTGGACGGCCATTGCGGTCGAGGACCGGCTTGCCCGCGCGGTCAAGTTGAATGGAGCGAACCTCCTTGTAATACGTCTGATCTCCGGCCTCGCGACCTGGATCCGCATTCACAAAATCGGTGGTCAGCACGCCGATGCGATAGTCGAGATCGCGCTCGCGGAAGAGCCGCCGGAACCGGGCCAGGTTGGCCGCGATCCGGTCCTGATGCGAGGCCATCGAAGGCGAATTATTGATGACAAAGACAAGGTCTACCTCGCGGCTGCGCGAGCGATCGACCGCCATGTGTTTCGCAATGCGGATCGGCTCAACCTTGACCGCAACCGCGCCGTCCATGCCGAGCTGTGAATTGTTTTCATCCACCGTGTAATAACGGAAGTGATCTTCGCCGATGAAACCCGGGTTGGGCGCGTAGGTGAGTTGACCGGTGGTGCGGTTAAGTGTGACGGTGCCGTTCTGTGGCTTCGCTTTTTCATCCAGGATGTACGCGACCTTGGGTTGGGCGAGCCCAACCTGATCCTCGGGCTTCATGAAATCCTCATGGCTGGGAACCTTCTGCGTGACCGGCTGGTTGGGGCGCGTCATGATGGAGACTTCCCGAGCCTTCACCGCGTGCGCGCGGGCTCCGCTGACCTCAACTTTGTCCAGCACCAACACGGGAGCCTTCACCGAGATCACAATGGTATTTGTAAACACCAAGCCCGTCGTTTCATTGCGCACGCTGTAACTGAAGGAGTCATCCCCCGCGTAGTCCGTGTTGGCACGATAGGCAAAATACCCAAGACGTGAGGTTTTGTTCTCAAAAAAATCCGTGCCTTCGTCGCCCCCGGCCATTCCGACGCGACCGTGTTTCGGCTCCGTTGTGATGGCAAACAGCAGATCGCTGCCAGCATCAGGGCCAACAAGTTCAGGGGTGACCGGGAGTTGTCCATGGACGCCACCGTCCTCCGCCTCGAGCACCAGCGCTTTTTTCGAGACGATTGGCTCCGCCTCGTTGAGCGCGGCGCTCTGCGCCGCCGCAGCTTCACTCGCAGGTGCAGCCGGTATGTCTGCGCCGAAGTCAGGTATCCCGGACAGCATTAGCACGAGAGACATGACGCCCAGCCTGATGCAGGCGCTGAATTTGGAGCTCAGTGGGGTGAAGACGGTTCGGTGCATAATATTTAATTCAGTCAGTCCGGGCAGGGTTAGGTTCCGTCTGGTATGGGCGGGGAGCGAAACGGTTACACACAAGCATGCGGGATTACCACCCAAAGTCGCTTGCGGTGCGAGGCAAGACAAGCGCCCGCGCCACTCTTTTATTCTTCAGTGCCGGTCGCGCGCGTGGTTTCACGAGCCTGGGGCAATGATCGTGCGCCTTCGGCGAGAAAAGATTCTCCCCGTTTCCGGGCCCAAGCCGGAATAGCCACCGGTGACGATGGCAATCCCGCCACCGGGATCGATGACATTCGCGGACGCCGGACCGAAACCGGAGTTGATGGGACGCCGGAACGTTTTCCATTAACTCCGGGTGAAACCCACCCTACTTCGCGGCCAACGCCGACTGAATTGCGGCCACCAACTCGGGCGCATCCGGTTTCACCTTCGACGAGAATCGCGCAAGAATGCGACCGTCGCGCCCAACCAGAAACTTGGTGAAATTCCATTGGATGTCGCCGGGGAATGGCGAGTTGGCACCGGCGAGGAGAGTATAGAGGGGATGCCGGTGTTCGCCGTTTACGTCGAGTTTGTCGTAGAGGGGGAAATTCACATCGAAATTGAGGGAGCAGAATTCCTTGATCTCGGCGTTCGTGCCCGGTTCCTGGTGGCCAAATTGATTGCAGGGAAAACCGAGCACGACCAGGCCGGCATCGCGATGGGCGCGATAAGTCGCCTCAAGTTCCTTGTACTGCGGAGTGAATCCGCACTTCGAGGCGACGTTGACGATCAGCATCACCTTGCCCTTGTAAGGAGCAAGGGTCACGGGCTCGCCATCGATATTCTTAAGCGCGACGGTGTAGAGATCGGGGCTGGCGGCAGTAGCAGTCATAGTAAGGACAAGAAAAATGAGACAGGGAAGGAAGCGGCGGAGATTCATCGATGCACATTGGAGCGGTTCTAGCGGGCCGTCAAACATGATGCCGCCACCAGCGCAGAAGAAACGAAAAAACAACAAGTGGCTATGATCGCGTCGAACGCCTGTCATCCCGACCCGCTTCTATCTCAACGGTCGAGACAGCACAGCCACCCCGTAGCGGACGAGGTTCACTTGCGATACCTCGTCGCCGTCAAGCACGTCCGTCATCGTGCCAGGAAGGATGATTTCCTGTGGTCCGCCGGAGAAATTAGTGATCACGTAAGCCTCATGCTCCGCGCCCACGCGACGGCAAACACTTACACCGGGCGCGGCGGAAATTACAGGTGAATCCACACCGGCATCCTTGAGCCATCGTCTCGCCACCGATGCCATCAATGCCGGATCCAAGGTCGCGCCGAGATAGGTGATTGTGCCCTGCCCCACCCGACGGGAAATCGCCGCGGGCTCGCCAGTCAACCAGTCGTTGCCCACACCATAACGTAGCTGCACTTCGACGTCTGGCGCGAGTCGGTCCAGGCGCTCGGCCCAGACAGTGGCCGAGCCTTTGCCCCAAATGCCCCCAACCGGCACATCGTCCAGCAGCGCATAAAATTGCTCCACGCGTCCACCTAACACCTGCACCAATGGACCGGGCTGGCGCTCGCGATTGAGAGCATTAAATCCATTCTTCATCCCCGAGCGCGGGCCGAGCACGAGATGTCCGCCCTGCTTCACGTAGTCCGTGAGCTGCTTCGCCAGCTCGGGCGAGATCACGTTCAGACTCGGCGCGACGACGAGCTTGTAGCGCGAAAGGTCCATCGCGGGCGTCACGATGTCCACCGCCTGCGTCGGTTCCCGCAACGCCTGGTAATAATCCATGAGCAATTGCATCTGGTCATAACGCCGGCTGAACGGATTGAAATCGATCGCCCAGCGGCTGTCGTAGTCGTGGATCAGCGCAACCTCGGAAATGGGCTGCGTACCTTGCAATACCGGTCCGGCCCTGGCGAAGTCCTTTCCGGTCTGCGCAATCTCCGCATAAACCGGCAGCGGTTCACCATCCGGTCCCACGAGCGAACCGTGATATTGTTCCTGTCCGTTCAACGCGCTGCGCCATTGCCAGAACGCCACCGCGTCCGCGCCGTGACCGACCGCGTGCCATGCCATCGCACGCGTCTCACCGCGATCGAGCGAATTGCTGACGGAGCCCCAATCGACAAAGCCGGGCGGCATTTCCATCACCCAGAAATTTTTCTGCTTCCAACCGCGCACGAGATCGTTCGTCGCACCGCTGCGGACCGGGTCGACGTGGCCGGTGCCGTTCTTCGCATTATCGAACCAGCCCGCGCCAAGGTATTCGTCCCACGAGACGATATCGAGATCGGCCGCGATCATCCGCCGGTTGAACCGGTTCGCCCAACCGAGACCGCCGAGGTTGGTCGTGATGAGCTGCCGTGGCTCAACTTGTTTTCGCAACACCTCGATTTGATTGCGTTGAAAATCGCGCCACGTGTCAGTGACAAAACGTTTGTAGTCGAGCAAGAGTCCGGGATTCGCGCGGCCGGTCGTCATCGGGATCTGATTCCAGTCGTTGTAAGTCTGGCTCCAATACGCCGTGACCCAATGTCGGTTGAGCGCATCCAAGCTGCCGTATTTTTTCTCCAACCAGCGATGAAAACGGCCACGGGATTCGTCATCGAAGGAATCCTCGGTGTACTCGTTGCCGATTTGCCAGGCCACGACGTGCGGATCGTGACCGAAGCGTTTCGCGAGTTGGGCGACGATGTCCGCGCAAAGTTCACGATACTTCGCACTGCCAATGGAAAATTGCCGGCGCGAGCCGTGCTGCATTTGTTTCCCGTCCTCACTCACGCGCAGCACTTCCGGATACTTCGAGGTCAACCACGCGGGCGGCGCGTCCGTCGGCGTGCCGATAACGGTCGCAATGCCATGCCGTGCCGCAGCAGCGACAGCCCGCTCCATCCAGTCAAGATCGTAACGACCCTCGGTCGGCTCGAGCGAGCTCCAGGCAAATTCGCCAATGCGCACCATGGTGAGGCCAGCCTTCTGCATATTCGTGAGATCGGTCTCCCACTGGCTTTCCGGCCATTGCTCGGGGTACCACGCGGAGCCCAGCATCAGCGGCGGAATCGGCGACGGCTTCACCTCAGCGGCGGACGCCGAAAAAGCGCCCAATCCAATGGACAGAATCAGAGCGCGCAACCGGCTGGATTTTTGAATGACGGGCATATTGGAAAACCGATTTCGCACGAATCGAAAGCGAGTGAAGCGACGGCGGGATTTGTGGCGTCGCTCATGGTACAATATTTTGATGGTTCAGTCTTCCCATGAACCTTCATAAGATATGCGGGATACTAACCTCCAAACATTGGAATCCGGGGAATTGTTCCGACGTTGTGCATCCATTTTTGTTCCCCATCACTGCAAGAAGCGCACGATCGACGCATCTGTCGAAGCCGTTGAGGAAAAAATAAGCAGACCGGTCTCTCTTTACGCTCCACTCAGCACTCCTCATTGCTACCCTGAATTTCTAAATGAAGGTCATTGTTCCGCCGATACTGGGAATGCCATCAACGACGCCAGTCGACGCTCATCCTGCCGGATCCCGCCCACTGGCCGCTACACTAAGTCGCGTCATTCGCACCTTCACTTTCGGTCTTCTCGCAGCGCTTTCCCTTATTCACCGAGCCGCCGCCGCCGAGCGGCCCTCCGTCGTGCCTTTTCCCACCGCCAAGCCGCGCATGGTAAATGCGACGACCATGCGACACGTTTACGATGAGGTGAAAACGCCGTTTAAATATGGCGTGGTCCTCAAGGGCGAGACGGGCGAACTCGTCGATTGCCCCAATGTTTTTCGCTACAAGGAACGCTGGTACATGCTCTACGTCGCCAACAAGGATCGGATCGGCTACCAGACCTGCCTCGCGCGCAGCGACGACCTGCTGCACTGGGAAAAAATGGGCCGCGTGCTCTCGTTTCGTCCGGATGGCTGGGACGCGTGGCAGGCCGATGGAGGTCCCGCGCTCTACGACACGCGCTGGGAAGGAGCCTCGCATGAACTCGGCACCTACGACGGCCACTACTGGATGTCCTACCTCGGCGGCGCGCGGCAGGGTTACGAGCCGGATCCTCTCGCGACCGGCATTGCGCACACCGACGATCCATCGTTGGCGCAGGAATGGACGCGCCTTCCGGAAAATCCCGTTCTCTCGCCCGCGCAATCCGACGTGCGCGATTTCGAGCGCGTCACGCTCTACAAGACTTCGATCATTCGCGACGACCAGCAAACCCTCGGCGCGCCGTTCGTGATGTTCTACAACGGAAAATCACAACCCTACGGCAACGAGTCGATCGGCATCGCGGTCTCCGACGACCTGCACAATTGGCGGCGATTCGGTCCGGGCCCGGTTGTATCGAACATTGGCATTTCACCGTGGGCGATCAGCGGCGACCCGCAGCTCACCCGCATCGGTGACTTGTGGGTGATGTTTTATTTCGGCGCGTTCTGGCAACCGAACGCCTTCGACACGTTCGCCTGCTCGTACGATTTGGTCCACTGGACAAAATGGGACGGCCCGCATCTCATCGAGCCGAGTGAACCCTACGACAAACAATTCGCGCACAAACCATGGCTGCTGAAACAGGATGGTGTCGTCTATCATTTCTACTGCGCCGTCGGGACCGAGGGTCGCGTCATTGCCCTCGCGACATCAAAAGATCTTGGTCACCCGAAACCGTGATGAAGCTTCGCCATATTTCAGCGCTTATCACTGTCATTGGCATCGTGGTCACCACCAATGCCGTGCCGCGCGACGAATCGCGGTACATCTGGCTCGATGCGCCCGCTACGCAACTCTTCGAATCGACGCCGCTCGGCAACGGCCGGCTCGGTGCCTCGCTTTATGGCGGCATCGCCGAAACGCGAATCGTGCTCAACGAAAGCGGCATGTGGTCCGGCTCGCCACAGGACGCCGACCGGCCCGACGCGCACAAGGCGCTGCCCGAAATTCGCCGTCTCCTGCTGGCAGGAAAAAATCACGAAGCCGAGGCACTGGTAAATGCGAACTTCACCTGCGACGGCGCGGGTTCCGGGTTCGGTTCCGGGGCCAACGTGCCTTTCGGCTGCTACCAGACACTCGGTGATCTGCGGCTCAAATTCATCGGTGACTCGGTCGCCGCTCCGGTCACGCAGTACCGGCGCGAGCTCGACCTCGCCGAAGCTGTCGGCCGTGTAACCTACGAACAAAACGGTGTGCGTTATGCGCGCGAGGCCTTCGTCAGCGCACCGGCCGAGGCCATCGTGATTCATCTCACCGCCAGCCGGCCTGGCGCCATTTCCTTCGACGCCCGACTCACCCGTCCGGAACGTTTCGCCTTCGAAGCCGTGGGACAAGACGGCTTGCTCATGGCGGGCCAGCTCAATGACGGTCGCAAAGGCGGCGCTGGCGTACGCTACGCCGCGCGGCTGAAAGTTGTGGCCCGCGGCGGTACGATTGCGACTGTCGGCGACGCCGTGGCGGTGCGCAATGCCGATGAGGTTATCCTGTTCGTCACCGCCGCAACCGATATCAAGACTTTTGCCGGCCGGCACGTGACCGATGCGCGCGCCGCGGCGGAAGCCGATCTGGCTGGCGCGAGTGCCCAGCCGTTCGCCAAACTGCGGGCCGAGCACGTCGCCGATTATCAACATTTTTTCTCCCGGGTGGATCTGACGCTGGGTCCAACCGCGCCAGCCGCGGCCGTGCGCCCCACCGCACAGCGCCTGAAAGATTTCCACGCTGGCGGGGCAGATCCCGCTCTCGCCGCGCTCTATTTCAATTTCGGCCGCTACTTGCTCATCTCCTCATCGCGTCCCGGCGGCTTGCCCGCGAATCTGCAGGGCATCTGGGCGGACCAAATCCAAACGCCATGGAACGGCGACTGGCACACGAACATCAACGTGGAAATGAACTACTGGCCGGCGGAAACCACCAACTTGAGCGAACTAAACGAGCCGCTCTTCGCGTTCATCGGATCGCTCGTCGAGCCTGGCGAAAAAACCGCGAAGGCCTACTACGCCGCGCGCGGCTGGGTCGCGTTTTTGCTGGGCAATCCGTGGGGGTTCACTTCGCCCGGCGAATCGGCGGACTGGGGCGCTACCGTCTCCTGCTCCGCGTGGCTCTGCCAGCATCTCTGGGATCACTACCTCTTCACCGGCGATCGTCAGTTTCTCGCGCGAGCCTATCCAATTTTAAAGGGCTCGGCCTTGTTCTACCTCGACATGCTGATCGAAGACCCGAAGAGCGGCTGGCTCGTCACGGCGCCGTCGAATTCGCCGGAGAATGCCTTTCTTCTCGACGGCAAACCCGCGCACGTCTGCCTCGGACCGACCGCCGATATGCAGCTTTTGCGTTATCTTTTCGCCGCATGCGCCGAAAGCGCCGACCTGCTCGGAGTCGATCCCGCGTTCAGCGCCGAGCTGAAGACCAAGCGCGCCCGACTCGCCCCGACGCGCATCGGCTCCGACGGTCGCGTGATGGAATGGCTCGAAGAATATCCGGAGGTCGATCCGCATCATCGGCATGTTGCTCATCTGATGGGGCTCTATCCCTGCGATGAAATCACGCCGCAGGAAACACCGGAACTAGCCGCGGCCGCCCGAAAAACCCTCGAAGTTCGTGGCGACGCCAGCACCGGCTGGAGTCTTGCGTTGAAGATGGGCATGTGGGCCCGGCTCGCCGATGGCGACCACGCGCACCTCATCCTGCGCAACGCGCTCAAGCCCGCCGACGCCGCCTCGACGAAAATCCGCTGGAGCGGCGGCACGTATGCGAACCTCTTCGACTCGAATCCACCCTTTCAGATCGACGGCAACTTCGGCGGCACCGCCGCCATTGCCGAAATGCTCCTCCAAAGCCGCACACATCTAGCCGGCTCAGGCCCAGCAAACGAAATCGAACTCCTCCCCGCTCTGCCCACCGCGTGGCCCGAAGGATCAGTTCACGGCCTCCGCGCCCGCGGCGGCTTCGAAGTCGACCTTGCCTGGTCCGCCGGCCGCTTGACTACTGCAACGATTCGCAGCGTCGGAGGTACCGCAGCCGCCGTGCGCTACGGCAAGAAAACGATGCCCGTAAATTTCGATAAAACGAAAGTGAATCCGATTACACTCACTTTTTGATTCCCCCATCCAAGTCAGCAGCGTCAGGTCTTTTTGCGCACTGAATGTTGGACAGGCCTAGCTTCATCGTGCCAGTCCCAGCCACAACTAAGGCACTGTTTCGTTCGATCAGAAAATAGTGGCTTCCCGCAATGGGGACACGACGGTCTGATTTTCTCCGGATGAGCCCCGTTCGGATGGTTCAACCAGATTTTTGCGAAGAGGCTATTGCACCCGGTAATGGCTCTCAGCTCCGCCATTCTTGCTGGTCCCGGCTTACGAAGCTTCGTCTCTTCCTTGGGGCTAAGATCGGCAAACTTGGGAATGTAGTTCTTGCATCTCGGACAGTAAATACCCCGTTCGGGCTTTGCGCGTTCGCTCAACGCAGCAATCTCGGCCTTTGAGTATGGAACGTCATTCATCAGATCCAAAGTTCAATTCGTACAATTGATCGAAGTGGTGGAGGAACAGGGTTAGTGGGATTTAACCACAGAAGATGCAGAATACACAGAATGAAGATTTTTAAGATCAAAATAAGATCGAGCGATCGTGACTAAACAAGGTGCGCATCCGTCGCTCAGATCAAAATTCATTACTCCGATTTCTGTGTATTCAGCGTCTTCTGTGGTGAAAAATCCGGATTGGTTTTGCCCGGAACTGTTTCTTTTCGTGTCATTCGTGTGTTTCGTGGGCGGCTCCCGTTGCATTGTTTCGATTCAAGGGCTCACCGAAACTTCAGCGTTACCCGTCACAATTGGTTTCACTCCGGCCGGAGTGGTGATCTGGCAATTGATCAAACGGACACCTTCCGCGTTGAAGATACCGAACGGCTTGTCGGCGGTGATGTGCACGTTCTCCAAGACGATGTTGGTGGCCTTTGCTTCGGGCAGTCCCCAAATCAGGCCGGCGCGACCGCCGGGAACGACCGTGGCGGTGATATCCTTAAAGACGAAGTCGCTGTAGAAGGGCGTGAGTTTTCCCACCGGCGCGGGGGGATACGCGGTCGCGGTGGCCGCCGAGATATTGGTGAGGTCGCGATATTTGCGCTCAGGTGCCATGTAGGCGGCATAAATCAAAATCGGAAAATTCACATTGGTCATCTGCAGGTCTGAATAGTGCATGTCATGCACGTGGCCACCGCGATCGCGGTCGGTCTTTATGCGGATACCGCATTCGGTGTTGGTGAACGTGCAATGGGTAACCGTGATGTTAGAAACTTCTCCCCTCGTATAACTGCCGATGGAGACGCCGTGACCGTAACCATAAGTGCAGTGAGTGATGAGGACATCGTGGGTGTTGCCGCCGCAGGTGAAGTTGTCGTCGCCGACGCTCACGTCGCAGTTCTCGACGAGAATGTTACGCCCGCTGACATCGCACGCGTCGGTGTTATGGCTGGGAAGCACGGGATCCGTGGAAGCCGGCGCGCGGATCGTGACGCCACGCACAATGACGTCGGAGGTGTCGGCACCACCGATCGCGATATGGAACATGGGCGAATTCATGAGCGTGACTCCTTCGATGAGAATGCGCTTGCAGGAACTCAGTGCGATCATGCGCGGCCGGCGGGCACCCTTGGTCTTGGCGAAGGGCCACCATGGCGCACCCTGACCGTCAATCGTGCCCTTGCCGCTGATGGCGACGTCATGCAGGTCCGCGCCACTGATGAAGCTCTCCGGATCGTCCGTCCCACCCGGATACTTGTCGAACGGCAGCATACGCAACACCGCCCCTTCATCGAGGTGCAGGTTGACGTTGCTGAAGAGATGAAATGGACCAGCGAGGTAAACGCCTCGCGGCATTTCAACGCTGCCGCCCCCGGCGGCCTTGCACGCATTGATGGCCGCCTCGATGGCCGCGGTAGCTGTGGTGGTGCCATCGCCAACCGCACCATAATTCGCGATGCTGAAAATCTTATCGGGAATTTTTGCCTCGGCGGGATTGATCGCGGCGTTGAGTGAGGTGCAAGCAAGCAGCCACATGGCCACCGCGAGCGAAGTGACGGTTGATCCGACGATACGTTCGGGAAACGAAATGATTTTCATAGCAGTAGGATTTGCAGTGGCCGCAATGTGATATTTGGTAACATGCCAAAGCGATCCGTTACATAGCAGAAATCCGGTAACATCGACGAGGTTATGCAGTAGCGATTGGCGCGCTCCAGATGGGATCAGGACGTGTGTTCACAGAAATGCTTCTGCTCCGGCCCGATTCGACGCCTTTTCAAATGTCCCACGCCTCCTCTTTCTCCCGTTTTCATTTTTTCGCTTTCACCTGAACGCTCCTCAGCAAAGACATTATTCTGCGTCGGCACTCGGAGATTGGATGCTCGGAAGTGATGGAAAGATGCAGGTCAATCCAAGTTCCGGCTTCGATCCAATGCGCACGGATATGAGTGTTGTTTCCGACAGGCACGGGCATGTCGTAAACAACAGCGTCCCATCCCCCGATCTTCTCGAACGAGACATTCTTGGGATCAGGCAATCCTTGCCGCTTCCATTGCTTTGTATCGCCCGCCCAGACTTTCTTCGCGCTTGAATATTGGTCCGCGGATTCGAACCAACCGGAAAGAATGATGCCCAACTTTTCGTCTTCGAAATAAAAATAACGCGGACTCTCCGAGACAACGCCGCTCGGAACTATCCTCAAAGACAAACCTTCTTTCGGAATGAGCATTGTCAGGTTGCTGACGGGAACGGTCATCACGACCGCAAAATTGGCGTCAAGAATCTGTATCTTATCACTTTCGGACGGAACCCCAAAACTAACGCCCGAAAGAGAAAAAAAACAAATAGCAGTGATTAGGAAATTCCGATTAGTGAGGTGCATGTGAATTCTTTGGAACGATCCAAACTCAGCGGCGTGGCCCGTGGGATGCCATCGTTGCAACAGTAGCGACGACCGCACGAGTGGCAAAATCAAAAGCAAGCTAAGCAACGGGGTGGAGGAATTGTTTAAAATGCTGTGGGTCGCCAACAGGTCGGTGGGCCCGACCAACCCGAGCACGGAGGTGCAATCCACGTTGGTCCCCTCCACGTCGCCTTTCAATTCAAAATCCGCCCAAACTAGGGAACGCCGAGGGGAAATCCGGGCGTGGGAGTGCATTCGATCGCACCACGGTAGATCTGTTCCACCGATTCGAGTGACTACTATTCCAGCAGTAATTTCCCCAAAGCGGGGAGAGTTTTTCGTGCCGTTACGCTACTCTGAGTAAAAGCCCCTGATTACTACCCTCACCCGGACTACGCTGCAGCCACTTCAACAATCGCATACCCGCCACGCCATGAAACAAATCCGATCTTTCCTCCTCATTTCTTCCCTCGCACTGGCCTGCGGTTTGAGTGGTCCACTGCGGGCGGTCGAAAGCGACGCCACCCCTACCGTCACCGCGACTGATGCAGCGACGCAAAAGCACGTCGATGCCAAGGTCGATCATCTGCTCGGCTCGATCAAGTTCGACGACGCGGGCAAAGCGGCACGCGCGAAGAGTCTTTTGGGTGGCTGGATCGTTACGATTTGGAACTGGCACAAGGTGAATGATCCACAGCTGAAGGAACTCTGGTCAAAGTGGAACCAGGCCCGTGCCGTCGTGCCGAAGGATGAGTTCCCAGCCGAAGTCATCGCCCACCAGATCGATGATGCCTACGCCTCGCTCAAGCCGGCCTACCAAACGTTCATCGCGCAGCTTTCCGCCGAGCTTTCGCCAGAGCAGGTCGATGCGATCAAGGAAAAGTGGAGTCGCAGCCCCGGCAGGATGCGCACTTACAATGTCTATCTCCAGATGGTGCCCGATTTGAATGACGAACAGAAAAAAGTAATTTTCGACCGGATGAATCAGGCGCGGGAAGACGCGATGCTCACCGACGCCGATCGCGAGATCGTCACTATTTTCAAACGGCACAAGGTAAAGGTCGAAGCCTACATCGGCACGCTCGAATGGGCCAAGCTCCACGCAGCTTTTGCGAACAAGGGAAAGTAAAGAATCGGAGTTTTTTTAACCACTAATTTTCACTAATTAACACTTATAAAGACGACCGGATCGATTCGGAACGCTGACCGTATGCGCGTCTTTTCCACCAACGTCGTACAGGCAGGGCCGTTGAAGGCAACGTCCCCTACCATCGATCTATTTATTTCGAAGATCGGCATCAGTGTCCATTAGTGTGAATTAGTGGTTCCAAACCGACCCCGTTTTCACTGCTGGAAAGCGACGCGCACCGGATTCAGCAGGCGCACTGGGCCGAGGAGGCCGGAGGCGACGAGGGGGTCATCTTTGTTGTAGAAACGCCACGTCGTGAATGTTGTCCGGCCGCCGGGTGGCTTCGGTTTTCCCTGCACGTACCAATCGGGCAGCTTCCGGACGCCGGCGGCTTCCACGCCGCGTTCATCAGACAAACCAAAGTCATCCTCCGCCGGCAAATGCTCGTCGCCGATCAACCGGTTCGTCCAAAGATCAGTCACTCGAATTTCCAGCGTGTTGTCGCCGGCATGCACGGCGTCGGTGACATCGAGGCGGTACGGTTCCTTCCAGACTACGCCAAGATCGCGACCGTTCACCACAATTCGTGCGAGCACTTCAACGCGTCCGAGATCAAGGACCACACGATGGCCGGGGCGGAGAAAATCCACCGGTACTTCCAAGTTATGCGTATACGCAGCCGTGCCGGAAAAATACTTTACGCCGGAATCGGCATTGAGATGCAGCGACTGTAATTCCGGCAACGCAATGTGCGACGGTGCCCCGCGATCTTTTTGGAAATCTACCTGCCATGGGCCGGTGAGGGTTTGCATCGCTGCGACGGTCGCCGTCACCGACTTGCCTGCGCCCAAGATATAATTGCCACTCTCCCAAAAGAGCGCATTAACGGTTCCATCCGCTGCGCGTGTAAGATCCGTCACCACCGGCTCCTCGGGTGCCGGCACGCCGCGCGCGACCAGCGCGGCGATCTCCGCGTCCGCCAACGGATGATCAAACGTTTCGGCGGGCGTGAAATTCCCCTCGAACACAAACACCTGCCCGCGCGAGGGCGGCGGTGGTTCGCCCGCCGCGCGCGTCAGCGACTCAATCCCTGGAAAATGCAGCATGTAATCCACCGGCGGCGGCGGCGAGCCCACTCCCGAATGCACTATCTTCCCAGAGATCAGTCCTTCCTTGATGAACTTCCCGTTAACATAAAGCCGAGGTCGTCCGTCGCGATAGACGACGGCGACATGCGTCCAGCCGGAGACCGGCACATGCGACACCAATACCGCCGGACAACTTTCCATCGAGCGCTCGACCACAAAAATCCCGTTCCGTCCCACTGCGAGCCCGGCGGTCGCGTGCCCCGCGCCAAAGCGCACGTCGCCCGGATCGGCCGGAATCGCGTAGAATTTTCCGACCTCGTCGATCCGCCCGGAAGTCGACTCCTTCGGCATCGCGCGCAAGTCCGTGTCTGGTTTCACCCACATCGCCATGGTGAAATTTTGCGCGACGTCCGCGACTTCGGTTACCTTGGACGCGGACACGTTCGCCGAGATAACCGGTTGGCCATCCTTCATCAACGCAGTCGCCGGCGTTCCAGCGCCCGGATGACGGAACAGCACAAACACCGACTCCGCCGGCTCAAGCCGCAGTGGCACAACCGCACGATTCCTCTCAGTCGAAAAAACCGCCGCGAATTCCTTTTCCGGTGTCACCGTTCGCCAGATCTCCGGCTGTCTTCCCGCCATGTCGCGGAATGACGCCGTAACTTCCTCCACGCGCCGCTGCCGGTTTGCCACAAAGAAAAGATCGCCATCCGCGAGTCTGCGGTGCTCCCAGGAGAGCGAAGCGTCCGGCCTGCCACTGCGAAAAGTGAAATCGGGTGGCACGCCAAGCACGGTGAGCGCCGCACCGATGGAGGTCGGTGGCATGACGCGCCCCTTACCCTTTCGCGCTGGATTCCAGAGCGCGGTAACGGTGCGTTTCATCTCGTTCTCACTGGCTGGAAAATCTTGGAGGGTCGGCGAAAACACCGGCTTCGGTCCCAAGATGTTGACTCCGGCCGCGACCAGTTCGGCTAGCCGTTTCGCGAGTTGCGGGCTAATGGCTTTCAGGTCTCGCGGCAACACGAGCAGGCGATAGCGACCGCCCTCGGGCAAAACGAGATCGCCGTTGCGCACGGTCACGCGGTGCAACAGGACGTCGGCGTTGATCAGATCGTAGGTGTATCCGACCGGCAGCACGGGAATCGCCATCTGCGACGGATCCGGCGAGCGTTCGCCAGTAAAATAAAGCACATCGGCGACAAAGGTGCCTTGCTGCAACATGAACTGCGTCCGGCTGAGATAATCGATCCACGCGCCGCAATCCGTGAACCAAGTGTTGGTGCGCTCGAAGTTAAAACCATACGGTCCCATCGCCATCCCCGGCACCGCACTCGGATGCGGCTGGTGCGCGTAACGGTGGAAAATCATCTGGTTCATTCCCTGCGAAAACATGTCGTCACCGAGGGATTTCAGTGAGTACGGATAATCCAGCCAGCGTGAGGTCTCAGACCAGCCGGTGAACGATTCGGCCGCGACAATCGGTTTGCCATAAACGTGCGCCGCCGATGTCACCATCTTCACCGTGCGGTTCGGAGTCCATGGGGTGCGCGTCCAGAATTCCGTCATCGGCACGTCCGGCAGACCGCTCACGCGCAGCTCGTCGAAATTTCCCGGACCGTAGCCTTCGACATAAAACTTCATGCCGTTGGCGTGCGCAAGCGCCTCCATTTTCGCGTAATAGTTTTCCGCCATCAGGTCTGCCTGCGCGCGACGAAAATCATAAAGGAATCGCTCGGACCGCGCGGGATCGCCGACCACGCGACCGAACAATGCCGGGGCATAGTTGAGCAAGTCATAGCCGGTGCGTCGCCGAAATTCCGCTGGAAAATTTGCCGTCCAGTTCTGCATGCCGGCTTCGTAGCTGTCGATCGTCAACGTCTGCGGTCCCTTCGCGCCGATGGCGGCGGCATCGGCTTGGATGCGCTTGGCCACGTGGTCGAAATGGAATTCCGCGGCGGAGGGATCAAACTTGTCACACTCGAGTCCGCGCCCGGCGGCGGAGGCGGCGACGTTCTCCTGACCTGTGGTCGTCTGCCCGAGGCGCAGGATCGTCCATGTACCAGCTGGAGCGTCCCACACGAGTCGTCCGCCGACCAAGTGCGACGTTAGGTCGATGACGGAACGCGGATCGATGGCATCGCTCGCCGGGACATCGGCCGGCATTTTCAACTGGCCAGCGACGCGATAATCGAAATTCGCCTTCGCCACCCAATCGCTGATCCGCGCGGTGCGGTGCAGCACGACCTCGGCGACTTCGCCCGCGGCGGACGGCACGAGCCGTACGTAGCGCGCGATCACAGGATCGAAATTGCGAACGGCCGGCGCGAGTATGCCGTGATGACCCGGACTCGTCACGGTCGCGACCGTCGTGAACCTGTCGCCATCGGTCGAGACCTCAACCCTCAGCGTTGGGAAGTGACCAGTGGCGGTCGGTTGCACCGTGAGCGCGTGCAATTCCACCGCGTCCTTGAATTCAATCTGCAGATAATCCGCCGGCGTGAGCGCCACGCTCGTTGCGAGCTGCCCGTCGCTCAAATCGGTTTTTTTTATTATGCGGCCTGTGCCCGTGGTGATTTGCGCAACCGCTTCCTCGTACGAAATTTTTTCCGCCGCCAACGCAGGGAACGCCACGATCATGGCGTCGCGATAATAGCCGAGATTCGTCTGCGGCTGCGCGAGCTCCGTGTCCACGCGTCCCCCGCCCGGCACGGTCGTCTCGGTCCACACCAGTTGCTGCATCGATTGCTCTGGTTTGATCCACGGACCGCCACTGCTCGACCAGCCCGGACTGTTGTGGAGACCGACGTCGATGCCGAGGCGGTTGCCCTCTTTGATCGCGTGCGTCATCAGTTTGCGCCAGAGCGGATCGAGATAGCCGGCCGGCCCGACCGGCAGATATGTCCCGCCGTCGTAGATCACCACGCCGTTGACGCCAACGTGGTGCATAGCCTCAAGGTCTCGCGTAATACCTTCGGCGGTCACATTGCCGTTCATCCAAAACCAAAACGTTCGCGGCCGGGCCGACGCCGGCGGCTGCGCAAAACCCGCCGCGAGCGGATCAGCTACCTCGGCAGCTGACAACGGGAACTTCACCGCAACGGCGGCCATCAAAGCAAAAAGACAAACGAACCGAGAGAGAGATATGGCAATCAACGGATGTCCTCGATCAAATACCGAGTAGCGGTCGGAGCCGCATTTCCTGGGAATGGACTTCATACCGGTGGACGTTTGCTCCAATAGTTTGCGAGGATGGAGCCAGAGATGTTCATCCATGGACTGAAAATGGCCGGAGCGAGGCCAACCGTCCCGAACTTGCCCATCGCGCCGGCCAAACCGGAAGCCATGCCACCATTTTGCAGGCCGACTTCGAACGCGACGGACCGCGCCGAACTCCGGTCGAGCCCGGCGAGACGGCTCAGCCAGTAGCCAAAGAAATAGCCGGCGGCGTTGTGAATCACGGCAACAAGAAAAAGCAGCAAGCCAACTTTCAATAAATTATCGCGACCTGCTGCCGTCGTGACGGTCGTGAAATAAACAATCCCTGCCATCGAAGCCAGCGGCATGAGCCGGTCGACCATCGCGTACCGTGATACGACCAAATGGTAGCAGACCCCAAACACCACCGCTCCGACCCCAAATGAAAACATCTCGGCGGATAGCTGCACCTGTGGACCAAAATGCATCGCGAGCCACGTCCAAAGCCCCAGCGGTAGCAGGCCGAGCCACACCGCACCGACGACGGCGACGAGGAAAACCCGGCGACGCTGTTCCGCCGTAGCGTGCTTTAACCAATCGTGCAACAACGCCGCCGCGATCGGCACGATGACAATCTTGATAATTTCCATCATCATGTTGAAGAATTTCACCTCGACGAGCGTGCCCGCAAAAATCTTCATCAGGAACGGCGTCAGGAAAGGCGCCGCCAACGTCGTGATGGCCGTGACCGACACGGACAAAACGAGATTGGAGCGCGCAATGTAGGCCATGACATTCGAGGCGAGACCACTTGAACAGGAGCCGATCAGGATCACGCCCGCCGCGATCTCCGGCGGAAAGGAAAAGAGACGCGTCAGACCGAACCCCACCAGCGGCATGATTGAAAAATGACAGATGAGCCCGACCATCACGCCGCGCGGTGTTTTCATCACGCCGCTGAAATCGTGCAGACTCATTTGCGTGCCCATGCCGAACATCACGAGTTGGATGACGCCGAGCACAAGCCACTTGTTGCGCAAGTCGAGATCGCCCCATTTTAGAAACGCCGCCGGATAGATGAGCGCCGCGACCACCGCGGCCACAATCCACACGGTGTATTGATAACCTTTGAGCGCCGACACCGCACCCAGCCCGATGGCGAGCGCCACGACGGCAATCACAGCTGCGGGCTGCCAAAGCGCCGTTGAACCGGTCGCGAGACTGGCGAGAAAAACCAGCAGTGCCAGCGCCGACAAACCAAGGCCAAGTTTGCGGAAGGCAATCATGACGAGTGATGGGACGGCCGAAAAATCAAAGCACGGTCGCGAGGAAATCCACCGCGATACCCGGGCTCGCGAGAATTGGAATGCGACGATCGGCTTCCGCGAGCGTATCCACCACGCGGGCCATCGAGGCCTGCGCGAGAACAATCACGTCCACTTGGGTCGATAGTTCGCGCAGTACCGCGGCCACGAGGATGTCGTGCTTCGCTGCGTCGCCGGCCATGAGCGCCTCGAACGCGCCGTCGCAGAGCCGTGAGGTGAGCTCGATGCTTTTACCGGCGAGCGTAGCGCGGCGGCGCACGAGGTCCGCGGTGGGAGTGAGTGTGGTCCGCAACGTCGCGATGACGCCGATGCGCCGGCCCTTGCCGACGGCAGCATCAGCCATCGGTTGGTCCACGCGCAGCACCGGCACCTTGATCGAAACTGCGGCGGCGTCGACGGCTGGCCCGATCGAAGAACACGTGACAAGAATATGATCCGCACCGCCCGATGCAGCGGAGCCAAGGTAACCAGCAACGCGCGCTGCGATCTCGGGCGTGATGCCACCTTTTTCGCCGATCTGCCGGACGAGGCTGTCGTCGACAATATTGAAAGTGTCCACTGCCGGCAGCTTCGACTGACAAAGCTGGGCGAAGACCGGCACGAGGGTCGCGGAGGTGTGGATGAGAGCGAGTGTCTTGCGTGACATGATAAATTAAATTTTTCCGCGGGCGGTGCCGAAATAATCCGGCGCACCGACCTGCCCGCCCTTGAAATTGATTTCGATTCCGTCGACCGGTGAAGCCGACGCGGCCGCGCGGCAGAGCGGTGCACCCGGGGCCAATGGAGCGAGCATTTCCAACGACTCGATGCCCAACGCACGACCGGCGTAGCTGGACGTATCGCCACCGGCGATGACGAGGCGTTTCAGTCCGGTTTGCGCCACCGCGTCACGCGCGAGTTGACCCAGTTGCGTGCCCAACACGCTCGCTGGAACCGGCGCGCCGGCTTCGCCACGATTGCTGTACACAACAACCGACTGGCCCGACTTGAGCGCGGCAACCGTTATTCCAGTGCTACGATCGCCTTCGAATTTGACGCCAACAAATCCGTTCGCGAGCGCCCAGTCAATCTGCCCGACCGTGACGGCGGAGCAGCTGCCGGAAACCACGAGCAGTGGTTGCGCAGGAACGAGCGGCGGCCAGTCCGTTTTTTTCGGACCCGTCCAATGCAACGTCAGCGCCGCCTCGATGCCGGAAGAACCGACGGAAAACAACGGGCGACCGTTCGCGAGTGTTTCCATGAGCGCACCAGCTCGTCGGAGGTGGGATTCGTTCAGCGCGTCAAATAACACGACCTCGTTGCCCGTGGCGATAATCGCATCGAACGCGGCCAACGATTCAGCGAACGGAAGCTCGAGATCGGTCACGTTGAGCAAGCCGATCCGCTTCTTTGTTTGTTGCGCGAGATGCACCCCAAAATCCGCCTCCGTCATCGGCGTGACCGGGTGCTGGCTGATCGCCGGATGCCGGTCGAGCCGATAAATCGCGCCCGCGCTGCCGATGCCGAAACGCGCGTAGAGCTCGCCAAAAACGCAGTAGCGCCCGAGGGCGGGCGCCGCGACGAGCAGCGGCACGGGATGGCCGGGAAACATTTCCGCGCCGACGTCGATCGCACGACCGATGCTGCCAGCCGTGGGCGACGAATCGAAGGTTGAACACACCTTGTAGTGCACGTATCGCGGCGCAAGCGCGCGCAGGACCGCGAACGCCGGTCGCAGTTCCGCCGCCATCGCATCCGGTGCGAGCGAGCGCGTGAGTCCGGCCACGCCGATGGCATCGAGCCCGGCGCATTGCGCGACGGTTGGCGGGTTCAGAAACAGTCGCGTGCGCAATCCAGCGCAAGCCAACGACTCGAGGGCATCGGTCGAGCCCGTAAAATCGTCGGCGAAATAAGCGAGCTGAAGCATGGAGGATAGATTCTATTGGTCGTATAGGTCCGATAGGTCATATAGCGCCTATACAGTCCCTCCGAATTTCGCGGCTGATTTTGCCAGCGCCGGATAACGCGCGATCGCTGCTGAACAATCGAGCCCCTCGGTCGCCGCCTGCCACCAGAGTTGCAGCGACGCCACGCCTGCGGCCGGACCGTCCGGGTGCGCCTGAATGCCACCGCCGGCCATATAAAGCAGATCCACGGTTTGCGTGCGGCGCCACGTCTCGGGAGCCTGCCCACCCCACTGTCCGGACGACACGACGGGCAAAATCGGTTGGCCGAGCGGATCGAACGCAAGACACGACGCAATCGAACGGACCACGGAATCATCGGACTCCCAAAATTTATTCGCGATGCCATTGACATGCAGTTGATCGACACCGGCAAGACGCCAGAGTTTTTGGTAAGCAGGAAACTCGATCCCGAGCAGCGGATGCCGGTTGAGCATGCCCCAACCGTTGCGATGACCGTGAATCGCGAGTGCGCCCCGGTCACAAATCTGCTTCGACGCGACCAGCCCGACGCTATTGAGGCTGAGCATCGCGCACGTGCCGCCCGCCGCGACAATCTTATCGTAGTGGCGGCGCATGGCGTCGGATTCGTCGCTGATGTTGAAGGCGTACATCGCCTTCTTGCCCGTGCGCTCGGCGTGGGCATTGATCACGCGCATCACGGCATCGACGCGCGCGTCGAACGGTGAATGCGGCGGGTCGGCCATCAATTCGTCGTCCTTGAGAAAATCGATACCCGCCTCGACGAGCACTTTCACCATCGTGGCAGTCTGTTCCGGCGTGAGGCCAATGCTCGGCTTGATGATCGTTCCGATGAGCGGCCGGTTCGTGACGCCCGTCAATTTGCGACAGCCCGGGATTCCGAACGCAGGTCCACGGAAATGCGTCGCGAACGACGGCGGCACGGTGAAATCCATCAACTTCAATCCGGAAAACTGCGCGAGCTCGTAAAGATTGCCCTGCAACGTCGAGACCAGCGTCGGGAGATTGTAACCGAAATTATCGATCGACCACGACACGACCGCTTCCGCGCGATGGTACGCGGCAGCAAGCGCGCGCCCCGTCGGGATCGCGGGCGTCGTCACCGTTTCCAGCTCGGTGATTTTTTCCACCCGCGCGGCGAAGCGCTGTTTCAGCTCGGCCGTTTCACCCGGCACGGCGACGAAGGTGCCAGAGGATTGTTCGCCCGCCAATATCTCGGCTGCCTTTGCAACTGCCAGCGGCGTTTCAATCAGATAAGTAGCGGTGACGCGTTCCATGGTCAGGGGCAATACGTGCTCGTGAAAGTATAAGTGCCCGCCGGGGCCGTGCATCGGGCGGTGCGTCCTTCGCGGCCAGTGATAACCAGCCCGTCACTTGCTAGTGCGGTGTCGGGTTCGCTCGGGATGGAAATGTCCGCCGTCGTGTTTGGTGGCACCGTCACCTTCCATGTCAGCTGATCCCCGGTGCGCCGCCAATCGCTGACAATTTCGCCGTGCATTGAGCGGTAGGAAGCGCGGACAAAATCGAGGCCATCGCCGAGGTAAGGACGCAGTTGGAAGCGCTGATAGCCCGGCAGCTCGGGATCGAGTTCGATACCAGCCACGTGGCGGAACAACCATTCGCCCACCGAGCCGAGCGAATAATGGTTGAAGGAGTTCATCCCGTCCTTGTTGAAACCGCCGGCAATCGTCCAGCTATCCCAGCGCTCCCAGATCGTGGTCGCACCTTGCTTCACGGGGAAAAGCCACGACGGATAACTTTCCTGCAACAACAACCGGTACGCGACATCGGCATGACCGGTTAACGTGAGGATCGGATTCAAATGACTGATGCCGACGAACCCCGTGCTGAGGTGCCAGTCAAGCGAACGGATGTTGGCCACGAGCCGCTCCGCCGCGCGAGCGCGGACATTTTCCGGGAGAAGGTCAAACGCGAGCGCGAGCAGATACGCGGTCTGCGTGGGCACGACGAGTTCGCCGTCGGGCCGCAGCCATTCCCGCTGAAACGCGGCGCGGACCCGCGCAGCCATCGCCTCAAATCGCGCGGCCTCTGCGGTACGGCCAAGAGCGCGCGCAAGCCGCGCCATCTTCGCAGCGTCGTCGGCCCAATAGGCGGTCGCGAGCAGGTTCTTCATGGGCGAATGCGTGCCGAAGCTCGTGTCGCTCGGAATGCACAGCCAATCGCCGTAGTTGTTCGCGAGCAGGTTGACGCGGAGACCGTCGGGATTGTGGTGTTCGATCCAGTCGAGCCATTTGACCATCGCGTTCCAGTGGCGCTCGACGAGCCGCAAGTCACCATACACGCGCCAGAACGTGTAAGGAATGATAATGCCGGCGTCAGCCCACGCAGCCGACCCGCACAGATTGCCCAGGCCAACGAAATTAATGTCCTCGCGCAAACGCGGCGCCACATCGGGAAAAATACCCTCGGACGTCTGCGCGTCTTCGACGTCGATCATCCATTTCGTGAAGAATGCAGCGACGTCCATGTTGCACGTCGCAGTCCGAAAAAAAACCTGGGCATCGCCCATCCAACCGAGACGCTCATCGCGCTGCGGACAGTCGGTGGGAACGGAAATAAAATTGTCCTTCTGCGACCAACGTCCGTTTTCCCAGAGCCGGTTCACGTCAGAGTTAGAACACGTGAAATGTCCGGCCGGTGGCGTCGCCGAGTGGATCACGCGACCGGTCACTGCATCCGCTCTTGGCGCACCCGGAAGACCGGTCAGTTCGACAAACTGAAACCCGTGAAAGGTGAAATGCGGCTCGAACGTTTCGACGCCTCCCCCCCGGCAAATGTAGACGTCGGTAGCTTTCGCGCGGCGGAGATTCGCGGTGTAGAGCGTGCCGGCGGGGCTGAGCCGTTCGCCATGGCGCAACTGGACGCGCGTGCCGGCGGGCGCATCGACGCGCAGTCGAACCCAACCGCTGATGTTCTGGCCGAGATCGTAAATCCAAACGCCCGGGGCGATTTCATTTACCCAGACCGGCGATAGGTTCTCCGCGTGGCGCACAGGCTCGCTGCGTTGCGCGACGAGCGGAACGATCGGTGCCGCTACTTCGCGGACGGGGCGCCAGTCGCGCGCGATGCGACGCGCATCATAGATTTCGCCCATCATGAAGTCGGAACTGAGAATTGGTCCGGTGGAGCATTGCCAGGAGGCGTCCGTGCCCAGGGTGATTTTCTTTCCGTCGGTCAGCTCGATCTCAAGCTGGACCAGCAGCGAATTTTCCAGCGAGCCGTAACGGCCGCGTTGTTCCTGCCAGCCAACATAGCCGGACCACCAGCCATCGCCGAGGGTCGCTTCGAGCATATTGCGGCCAGCAGCCACCTGTGCGGTGACATCGTAGGTGCGATAGTGAATGCGTTTGTCGTAGTCCGTCCATTCCGGCACGAGCAAATCTTCCCCCACCCGCTGGCCACCGAGTTGCAATTCAACCAAACCGCGCGCGGTAGCATAGATTGTCGCGCGCCGGACTGCGCCGGAAATTTCGAACTCGCGACGAAAACAATCCGGCGTGCCGGGCTCCGTCAGCGTCGGCATGATCGCCGCCGGATCGCGTCGAATAATTTCCGGATCAACAGCAATCCAGCGCGCGTTCCACTCTTTTTTTTCCAAAAGACCCATCGTCCAAAATGCGGGAGCCGACCGAAGCGCAGCGCCGGTTTCATCCCGCACCTCGACCTGCCAGTGACAGCTTTCGCGCGAGCGCAATGGCCGGCCGGCGTATGCGATATGCGTCGTCTGCGCGCTTTCGACGTGACTGCTGTCCCACAGATCGGCACCGCCCGCGGCGAGGATTTCCGACGTGCTTGCCACGCGCACCCGCCATGCAACTTGTCGCGCCCCGCGCCGTGCGCCCTCGAGTTGCCAGCTCAGGCGCGGCACGCGCTCGTCGAGCCCGAGAGGGTTGACGAGGTATTCGCAGCGAAGATGGGAAATCTGCAGGTCGGACATATCGGGAAATTAGCAGGCCGCTCGTTCCGTCTCAATTTGTTCAAGCGATTTTCCGGAAGTATCCGGCATGAAGAAGAAGCCCACCCCGCCACTGATCGCCAGGAACAGCGTTAACAATCCCGCGAGCAATCCAATGCCGTGGTTGGAAAGCTGCGGCACGAAGAAACTCCAGACGCCAACCAAGATGCGCGCCGCGCCGAACGTGAAGCCCTGTGCGGTGCCGCGCAGCATGGTGGGAAAAAGTTCCTGACTGAAGACCTTGTAGAACGCTTCGCCAGCCAGAGCAGCGCCACCGGCAAACAGTACGATATTGGTGAGGATCGCAGGAATACTGAATGGCACTACCATCAAGAGAGCATAGGCGGCAATTTGCACGAACGAGCCAATCAACCACAGGCGTTTTCGCGTCGCGTGATTGCGATCCGAATAGCGCATGAAGATCGTGACGGTCACGATCATCATCGTGACAAACGCCACGCTCGGAAGTCCGACGCTGACGGCCTGACTCGCGGCACTGTTCTTGGTGATGAGATAGGAATTGAACGCTCCGGCGGTACCGGCGGCGAGATTCCAAAACGTGTAGATCGTGCCCGTCCAAACGAGCGCGCGGAAATTAGCGCCGGAGAAAAGCGCGCCCGCCTTGTTTTTAATCGCGCCCGCCGTCTTCGCGGCGGAGGTCCAGCGCGCCGACTCAGCCAACCCGCGGCGCATGGCCCACGTGATCATCGCGATCACGAAAAGATGCAGGAACACGATGCGAATGCCGAGCAGGCCGAACGGTGCGAGCGCGACTGCGAGCCAAAGCACGATCGCCGGCCCGAGGCACCACGCCACCTGCGTAAAGCCGAGGAGTTTGCCGCGCGCCTTGTCCGGTGCGAATTCGCCGACGAGCGCGAGCGAGGTCGGCACATCCGCGCCGACTGCGAGGCCCACGATAAAAGTGCCGAAGAACAGCATTTCGCGGTTCATCGCAAAGGCGATGCAGAGAATGCCGGCGGCATAAATCAGGAGGTCGTATTGGTAGATGCGCTTACGGCCAAGCTTGTCACCGAGCCAGCCGCCGAGAAACGCGCCGAGCGCGCAACCGATGGCGTTGGGACCGATCGCGGCGAGCGTGCCAATCGCAGTGTCGCTCAGGCCAAATGTTTTTTGGAAAAGGGCGAGGCCGGCACCGAGAGCGACGATCGAGCCCGCATCGAGATAGGACGCCATGCCGGCCAGCGCGGACCATTTCCATTGCTGGCGGGTAATGGCAGCGGGATCGGCCGCCGGGGTAAGTGAAGTCATGAAAGGAAACGAACGGGGTTGGGGTGAGAAACTTTTCGACTACCTGAATCGTTCAGCGCGCGGGAAGCCAGACGCTCATCTCGGTGTCGCCACGGTTGCCCCACGCGTAGTAGGGCACCGCCTTGATTTTGATTGGCTGCGGCGCGGTTGCGGCCACCTCGCGATAAAGTTCGCGACCGGTCCATGGTTTGCGCTGAATTGCTACTGCGTTGAGCTCGAGCGCCAGAATATGGGCGTGATCGATAGTCTCGCGCTCGGCCTTAAAACCAGCGGGAGAACCGAGCGAGATTGCGACATCCTCCAGCCGAACGCCGGCGGGCAGATCGTTTGATTCAACGCAATAAACCAACGGGCCATATTTGATCGCGACCTGGCCGACGGTGTCGTCCACCAACGGGTTGGCTTCCCACAGCATCGGCTTGAATTCCATGGTGAAGTCGACGGTGTCGCCGGCGCGCCACGTGCGTTCCACGTCGGCGTAGGTGCCCGGAGTGAGTGCGGTGACGACGGGCTGACCGTTGACGCGGAGGGTCGCGCCGCCCGCGTGGAGCCAGCCGGGAACCCGGAGCTTGAGCGTCACGTCGCTCGCGGGCGCTTCGTCGATGATGAGTTTGACCGCGCCGGCCCACGGATAATCCGTTTCCTGGTGGAGTTTGATGTGCGCACCGTCGATCCACGCGGTGTCGAGCGTGCTCGCGGCATAAAGATTCACCCAAAGCGTGGCGGGGGAAAGCGCGTAAACGTAATTATGCATTTCCGCGATCGTGCGGACGATGTTGGGCGGACAGCAGAAACTCGCGGGGATATTCGGCTCGCGCGTGCGCGACCAACGCAGCGGGACGTCGAAGTCCTTCAGTTTTTTCAGCGCGTTGACGTAGAAATAATCCTTTCCGTCGAGGCTGATGCCCGGGAGCACGCCGTTGTAGAGCGTCTGTTCGAACAGATCCGCGTAGTGCGCATCGCCGGTGATCGCGAGCATGCGCCAGTTCCAGAGATTGTAGCCGACGGTCGCGCAGGTTTCGTTGTACGCCGTGAGATTGGGTAACTGGTAGTCGCGACCGTACGATTGGTGAGTGAGCTTGATGGCCTTCGCCTGCGTATAATCCACGCCATCGGGCGAGGCGCCGTCGTAGAGTGCGCCTGTCATGCCGGTGATATAAAGTTTTTTGTCGGCCACATTGTCGGCGATCAAGCCGATCGTCTTGAGCAAGGTCGAATCCCCGTCCTCGGCGTAGACGTCGGCCACGCCGGCATAAAGATAGTTGGCGCGGACGGCGTGGCCGACGGCCTCCATCATCGCGCGAAAGGGCATGCGATCCTGATTGTAGTCACTGCCCTCCTCCGGCGGCACCATGCTGCGGATGTTGATGAGTTTTTCGCCGAGCGCGAGATAGCGGGGATCGCGGGTGGTGCGGTAAAGCTCCATGACGCCCATGTAGTGCGACGGACAGATCGCGTTGCGCGCGAGCTCCTGTGGCGCCCGGTCGCAGAGCCGGTCAATGTAGTCCGCGGCCTTGCGCGCGAGCGCGAGCATCGTCGTTTTGCCGGTCGCGCGATAGTGGATGCACGCTGTCGTCATGAGGTGACCCATGTTGTAGGTCTCGAAATGTTCGCGGTCGGCAAATTCCTTCACTTTGCCGCCCTGGCGTTGGGGAATGATCGTTTGCGTGTGGAGGTAACCGTCCTCACGCTGGGCCTTCGCGACGACGGCGATTATTTTATCCATCTGCGCGTCGATCGCCGGGTCCTTGGTGACGGCGTACATTTGGGCAAGCGCCTCGAACCATTTCAGGAAATCGCCATCGTTGAACGGCGGCCCGGAAAACTTGCCCGGCTCCTCCCCGGCGGCGATCAGGTAGTTGTCCCAGGCGTGGCTCGCCACCGGATCGCGGAAAATGTCCCACATATGCGGTATCATGGTCGTGCGTGCGACGTCGAAACGTTCGCCCAACAGACCGCCGTTCCAGCGCACGTCGGCCAGGTCGGGCATGTACATCACGGCGTGCGGCGACCGGGTCAGATCGACCAAGGCACGTTCCCCCGCGCGAGCCGTGGATGCGCACAAAACCGCCGACAGCAGGACCAAAGCGGAGAAGATGAACGACTTCATGACAGCGGAGAGGGAGGTAAAGCGGGGCACCGGCGGGAGCTTCACTCCGCGCCGAAGGTGGGAATAAACGACAGCGAAGGGGCTTCGCCGGAGCGAAACAAAAACCATACGCTATTTTTCCCGTTGAGTCCCTCGATTTTCAGCCAATTTTGTGCGGGATTCTAACCTATGGGTGCGCTGGAGCATTGGAATTTAACCGTTGTCGGGAAATTAGAGCGGCGGCGACCCCGCTGTCGTAGGCCACATCCTTCGTGGGCGGCGCCGCCCACGCTCCAGGAATAGTGCGGCCCGGGGGAAAGAGCGCTTTACGAATAGCCGCGGGACGAAAGCCATACTTTCATTCCGGCTAGGATTGCGATCAGGACCACGGCAGCCACTACGGACAAAATCCGCAGGCGCCGCGGATCGGTTGGCAGCGTTCGCACCGAAGTATAACCGGCCAGCCCGCGAACGATCCAATAAAAACCCAGCACCATGCCCAGCAATCCCAGTGCAATTGCCGACATGAAATAATCCACCTGCTCCGCGTGTCCAGTCACCTCGCGGACGATGACATTCGCCTGATAACCGAGCAACGCCGCACCGCCCAGGAGGAAGCCTAGGCCGAGGAGACGCGCAGCAAGATCAGTGCGGGGTTGCCAGAGAGGAGTGGACACGCCGCAAAGCGGACAGTCGGCGCACTATGGCGTCAAGTGGCGATGCGCCGGGGCGGACAGGTTCCAAACAAAACCCGCCCACCCCGGCCCCCATTTTTCCGCCTCTCTGGCGACTATGATCGCCCTACCTCACGGAAAACTCGCCCGGACTACGAGGCATCATCCCGGCCGAAAACACCCAGCCGGATTTAACCACAGAAAACGCAGAACACATGGAATGAAACATTTTTGAGAGCAGACAAAGATCGATTGAAAATTATATTGAAAAGTGACGAAGCCGATTGAGGTAGGGCGCTTTATCATTAAAGCGCCGTCAGGATTCCCGATCACGAGAGTCATCTGTGCAAACCTCCTGACCCGGCGGGTTAAGGATAAC
Source organism: Lacunisphaera sp. (assembly GCA_036499685.1). Classification (GTDB taxonomy): domain Bacteria; phylum Verrucomicrobiota; class Verrucomicrobiia; order Opitutales; family Opitutaceae; genus Lacunisphaera. The sequence continues at coordinate 143,596 of DASYDH010000025.1, forward strand.
CCGCCCTGCCTCGATTTTGTGTATTCAGCGTATTCCGTGGTGCCCCTTCCTCAATTGTTTCGCCTCAGAATTTCCACGTTACCGAGGCTTTGACGTTTGTACCCATGCCGGGGACGATGATGCTCTGGTTCCGCACGGCGGCGTCGTAGCGCGTGTTGAAAAGGTTGTCCACATTCAGACCGTAGCGAAAGGCACCGGTTTCGTAGCCGAGGACGAGATCGGCGGTCGTGAACGGTTTCAGCCAGCCATAAATAATGGCGTTGTTGTTGCTCGCGACTGCCCGGCGGGAAAGATGGCTGAGACCCACGCCGATCGAAAAACCCTTCAGCTCTCCGTCGGTGAACTTATAGCGCGTCCAAAGCCCGTACGTGTGTTCCGCGACGTTGTTCACCGGCGCGTGAATGACCGGCGACGCGGTGTTGGCCTGTGAACTGGCTTGCGCGTTGAAGGATGCGAACGTGGCCAAAATATCCAGGTTCTTCGACGCCCGGTAGGTGATGTCGCCGTCGAAACCCTTCGATGTTTCACCGGGTACGAGGACATAAGTCGGCGGCGTCGTTTGCGGGAACGAAGGCACCGGGACATTTTCCTGCCGCAGATCGAACCACGATACGTTGCCAAGCAGCCGTCCGTTGAAGGCATCCGTCTTGATGCCAATTTCATTCTGGCGACCGGTCTGGCTGGGCAACACGAGGCCGTTCAGAAAATTCGGCGCGAAGTTCTCGTTGTAGCCATAAAACAGGGAAACCTCCGGCGTGACCTTGTACACCACGCCATATTGCTTGAGATTCTGGCCGAGGGACAATGGCGCCGTGTCTGTGTTGTTGAGGAAATTGTGGGAGGACGTCTGGGCGACAATGCGCGAAACCCCGCCGGAAACGATGACCTTGTCCTTCAGAAAACTGACCGTCTCCAACACGTAGCCTTTCAGCTGGCGGTTGTTCGTCCGCAGGTCGCTCGCAGGTGTCGTGTCACTGACCGTGACCGTGCCGGGAAAAGTGAGGTTGAATGGATCGATCGGGCTGCTCGTGCCGGAATAGCCTTTCACGATATCCGGAGCGTCGGCCCATTCGCCGCCGACGAGCAGACGATGATTGAACACCCCGGTGGAAAATGTCCCGACGAGATCCGCCTGCAGCTGGCGGCGAAGATGAACCGGATCCTGCGCCGTGGTGCTGCGACTCAGGAGCGTGCCGGGAACATAGTTCAACGGAATGTCGCTGCCGTAAACCGACTCCACGCGCGGCGCGTTGTTGTAACTATAAAATCCCGCGACGCGCATCGCGAGATACTGGTTGAACCGGTTGGTGTATTCGATGCTACCCCGGTGAACGATGTCCTTGCGCCAGTTCAACGGGGAGGCCTCGCTGATGCTGGATTGACGGGGAATATCGATCACCTCGCCCGTGCGTTCGTCGAACGGCAGGCCGTTGTAAGAAGAGTAACGGTAGAACGAGAAATTGTATTTGACCGTCAGCCGGGAGTTTTCGTTGAAAACATAGGCCAACGACGGCGCGAAGATGAAGCGATGACTATAAGTGCGATCATACCAGCCGTCGGAATACTGACCGGCGGCCACCACCCGATAGAGGATTTTTTTATTCTCAGTGAGCGGCCCGCCGACGTCGAGCTCGGCGCGATTGCCGTCGAAGGCTCCCACTTGAAGTCTAAACGAATGAATGTCGTAATCGACGGGACCTTTCGTGACTTTATTGATCACGCCGCCGACGGGACCGTTCGCGACAAAAATGGCGGAAGGACCCTTGATGATTTCGAGGCGTTCAATGATCGCAGAATCGGTGTTGGCATCCGTCGTGCCGCGAAAACCGTCGACGAAATCGCCGATGTTCGCCGGGCTGTTAAAACCGCGCAACGTGAAGCGGTCGTCGGCAAAGTTGATATTACCCGCCTGGCCGCCGCCGACGTACTTGAGGGTATCAACGATGATACCGGGGCTCATGTCGTCGATGAAGGCACGGTTGATGACCTTCACCGATTGCGCGAGGTCGAGCAAATCGATGCCCGTGCGCGTGGTGCTCATCGCCTCCTTGCCGACATAGCTGACGTCACGGTCCGAACTGACCATGAACTTCGGCAGGTGAACTACGCTTTCGGCGGACGAGGTCCCTTCCGCGGCGGCGGCGGTCGCACTAGCGTGATGAACGACCGGGACCATTCCGTTTTTTGGATCACCGGGCGAAGCGGCGGCGGGGCCGCGGTTGATGACGAGAGCGCCCGTTTTATCGTCCTGCACGACGTAAAGTTCAGTGCCGGCGAGCATGTGCTCCAACGCGACGCGCGCCTCGTATTCGCCGTGGAGTGCGTTGGTCGTGACGCCGTGAACCTTGTTCACAAGGAACACGACCTCCGCGCCGGATTGTTCGACGAATTGTTTCAGCGTCGTCGCGGCGTCCCCGGCGGGAATATCGTAAGCCTTCTGCACCGGCTCGGCGGCCGGAGCGAGAACGGCGGACGCGGCCAGCACGAGCAGAGCGACGGAAGCCTGTTTAATTGCAGCGCGAAGCTGGCGGAAAAACATGGGGTGATTTGTCATACGCGATCGGCGGGGGTTGTGGCCGGTCAATAGTTTCAGACGCACCAACCCGTGCGACGGGCTATTTGCGATTTCATTTTCTCCGAAAATATTTTTGCAGCAAGCGAGGATCGCGTGACTCCCAGATGCAAGATGCGTGACGTGTGATGAAGCGCCACGTAGCGACGGGCGTCCCTGCCCGTCGGTTCCGTCGGGCGCTTCCAATCCGACACACACGGAGGCGTGTGGCTACACCGGACGACGCTGCGTCGCTCCCGCGAGCGAGGCGGCCCTTGCCCCACGATAAAAGCTATCGGGGTGAGGCCAAACAATGCCGCGGCTCAATTATGCGCCCGGCGCAGGATGATGCGATCCGGGCCGGAACGCTCAACAACGATATCACCGTTGCTTGTGAGCAGACGGACAAACGCCTCAACATTTTCCGCACCAAACCGGCCGCCCACCGGAATACTCGCCAAGGCCGGATCAGCCAGGGAAAGCTGCACGTGGTTGCGGCGATTAAATTGCTCGATGACATCCGAGAGCGGTGTATCGACGAAATAGAGACTTGGGCTTTGCCACGAAAGAATCGCGCGCGCCTGCTCGGTGGGAAGCTGTTCGACGACCAGCGAGGCATCGAAACGATTTGGCACGAGTGCACGCCAACCGGCACCCAACTCAGGCGGTTCCGCACCGGCGGCGACCACCCCGGGCAGCTTGCCCAAAGGCGAGATGTCGTGCCGCTGCAACTGCACCCGGCCTTCGGTCACCAAGACTGCGACCTGAGTCGCTTCGAGGCGAACGTCAAATGCCGTGCCGACCGCACGCACCGCGACCACTGGCGTCTCCACGAAAAACGGCCGCGCCTTGTTCTTGGCGACGGTGAAATGGGCTTCGCCGCGCACCAGACGAATGCGGCGCTCGGCGGCCGTATAGTGAACCGTCACCTCGCTCCGCTCGTTCAATTCGACGATCGATCCGTCGGCGAGCGTCAGCCGTTGATAACCGGCGGCGGTGGTCGAATAAACTTTGGTTGCGTCAAGCGGCTCGCGATTTTCCACCCTGCCTTTTTGAACGACAAGTGCAATCATCAGCACGGCGGCGACCGCAAGGGCGGCCGCCGGAAAAAAGCGACGCGGCCCCGACGGCGGTGCGAGGAGATCCCGGTCGGGATGCACGCGGGCGGCGGGACGGAAATCGCGGAGTTGACCGAGCGCTTGCCACATTTTTTCAAGGCGGGCCACAGCGGCGGCGTGACGCGGGTCAGACTCACGCCAGCGCGCGAAAGTGGCCTCCTCGTCGGGCGTCAGCCCATCGTCGCGCTGCGCCAGCCAGGCGGCGGCCTGCGCCTCGATGGCGTTATCGGACGGATGCTGATGATTGACTCTATTCACGGTGCAAGGGACGAAGGACGGTCGAGCAAACCACGCTCCTCAAAAAAGTCGGCGCAGCGGCGGGTGCCTTTGGCCAGCTGGGCCTTGACGGTGTGCTCGGAGATCCGAAGGTTGACGGCGATTTCCTTATGGGAAAGTCCGTAAAGGAGGCGAAGCGTCAGCACTTGGCGACAGCGTTCGGGCAGGCCGCGCACAGCAGTGGCGAGGAGTTCGAGCTCTTCCTGTTTGTTGGTGGCATCGGCCGCATCGGGCTTGTCTTCCACGACGGACAACCCGGCCATATCGCCGATCGATTCGATGGAAACAACCCGACGCCGGCGCACGAGGTCGAGGGCGGCGTTGCGCGCGGTCGCGAAGAGAAAAGCCTTCGCGTAACTGATCCGGCCGGCATCCTTGGCGCGAATCAGGCGCGCATAGGATTCCTGCACCAAATCGTCGATGTCCGTCAGCGAGGGGAAGACGTTGCGCAGATAGGACCGCAATGAGGATTCATGGGGTTGAACCTCTTCGGTAAACCAACGGGCTTGCTCTGATTCGGGGGGACTCACTGCAGGGTAAACGCGAGCGGCCGGGAGCCGCACGGGCACCTACGACTCGCGGTCAACGACGCAGCTGTGTCGAGCGAATTGTACCGCCCGCGGACAAAATGAAAAAATCTTCGAAATGTCGTAGCCGATTTTGCATTTTCGTTCGTCTACCCCGTATCCATACCCTCGGATTTAACCACAGAATACGCAGAACACACAGAAATTAGAGTGATGAATCTAAATTTGATGCCCGACCCATCGATCCATTTATAGTTTCAAGCACTAATCCGCCTGCGTGATTTCCGGCTTGGATGAAGGTTGAAAATAGCGTTCCGAGATGGATCGCAGAAATCCCATGTAAACCCGCTTTCTCGGAGAAATTGATGATTGAAGAAATCACGGGCAAACCCAGTTTGCTCCGATGGTAGATTATAGCGGGCGGGTCATCGCTTCCCTACTTCCCTGGTTGTTTCTGCCGTTCTTCGTCCTGGAGTACTTTCGGTCACCCGGTCCCGTGATAGAAATCACTAGCGTGCTGGAAATGCTGATCCTCGGATATGTTTCATTTTGGATTCTGATTTTGGTTCACGAACTGGGCCATTATACTGCGGCGAAACTGGTTGGTATCCGCGTACGAAAACTCGTCGTTGGCAGCGGTCTTCGCACGCAACTTGAGATCGGCGGTCTCCATGTTTCCCTTTGTCACCTCCCCACCCACGGGTTTGTACTCTCCGATCTCTGCCCGCGGAGTTTTTCGTTCTTTCGTCAAAGTTGTTTCCTCGCCGGGGGACTGACTGTACAAGGCGTCTTCCTCGGTCTTATTTATTGGTACTTATTCCCCCATTGGTCGGTGAATCTGGATAGGCAACCCTACCCCGTCCTCTATGTCGGACTCGCCGCTCTACTTTTTGGAACCTACGTGGCCGTTAAAAACACCATTCCAGGCAAAGGAATCATGGAAGGCCAACCTTTCGCGAACGACGGATTGCAGCTCATCCAACTGTGGAAAAAACGCAAGACCCTGCGTGAACACCGGGGCCGGCTCGAACGCCTGCTTCGAATTTATGACGCGTTCGATACGGGTAACCACGAGACTGCCGTCATTCAATTGGACATTTTCTGCGAACAACATTCCGCCCAGTTTGACGAGGTCCATGCGCTGGCTTATCAGGCGATGGAAGAAGGACGCTTTGCAACGGCGCGCGCACTTTATGAAGCGATATTGAAACTCAAAACAATTTCCATCGACACGCGAGTCTCAGTGTTGGACGGATTGGCTTCCTTGGTAATCTATCACGAACACTGGGAATGGCTGACCGAGGCGGAGAACTGGATTCTGGAAGCGAAACACGCTGCGCCCGATAAAATCACCCTTGATGGCACCTACGGCGGGATTCTCGTCGACGCGGGAAAAGTCGATGAGGCACAGTCAGTCCTGATTAAGGTTTTCGAGAAGAGCAAATCTGCGTTGGACAAGACCATTAGCGCCGCCTACCTGGCGAAGCTCGCACATGAGCGCGGGGATGCCGACAATACGCGCCGTTGGTTCAAAAAATCGAGAGCTCAAGGAATTCATCACATCGTAGCTGATCGGATCAAAAAGCAGTTATCCGGCAAATGAAGGTTCCCTTTCAATTCTCGCCAATGGCGTTGATGAAACCCATCGCCATCGCGACCCTGCTCATGGCCCTCGGCGCGGTAATTGGCCGCTATGGGCCAGCAGTTGCCTCGTACGCGATCATTCCAGCAAAATACGGGTATTTTCGACACTATCGGGATACCGAGGCAGACGGCATTCGCTGGGAATATTGGATGATCAAAAGCAGCAACCTCGTCTCGGGCTCTTTTTACCGGGATCGCTTTTTCGAGGAATGGGAAATCGTACGAGGCTCAGCCGGAGAATATTTTCTCTATGACGACCATGCAGAGTTTGATCGTACGCTAACTTTCAGCCGGACCGAAATGGTAATTCGCGATCAAGACGGCAACGAACACCACTATCCGCGTGTAATGGATCTTTGGGAGGTCTGGTTGGAGCGGATCAACAGCGAATCCCGGAGCCGTTGGTACGACCATATCGACGCTCGAAAAGCAAGATATGCCGCAATGATCGCCCAACGCATGAAAAAATATGGGCTCGTAAAATCGCCGGCCTCCGAGGCACAAAGACGCCCACCCGTCATAAAGCCGATGGTCGCCGACAACCGATCGCAAATGAAACCGCTGTTAGCGGTGACGGAATACGACTTTTTCGACCATGCAGAAACCGGAACCGTCTTCGTCCTTTATGCGGACGGCACAGCCATCTGCCGATCGATTCCGGCGAATCCTGAATCGCCATTTCACATGATTGAGCCGGCAGACACCAAGGATTTGTTCGTGGATTTGATCCCCACCGATTTTGACAGCCTCGCGACGCGCTACAAACTGTCGAGTGCCACAGATCAGGTTATTACGAGATTCTGGTTTTCCGGAAAGACCGTCGAACTTTACGGGCCATGGCGCGAACCCAAGGTTTTCCCAAATGACACGACGGATTATACGCCTGAGACCATCCGGGAAAACAACGCCTCGATGAGAGAGGAATGGTTGCGACAGCCCGCCTCGTTGCGGCACGCTCTATCAAAGATCGACGAGTTGCGCAAAGCAGCCGGTCCTGCGTGGCTGCCAAAGCGAATCGAGGTGCAGTTTTCGGGAGAGTTGAATATGGTTCAGGGCGTCGTTCCATGGCCAAAAAAATGGCCGGGACTGTACGATACCTCCTCCAAGAAACGCGGGATTGCGGCGTACAGTGTATTCATCCCTTCCAAAGATTTTGCTGAACTAAATGCATTTTTAGCCAGCGCTCAACCGCATGAAGTCGTCTTGATCGATCTTAACCAAATGCATCCGGAGATTCATTTTCCACTACCGAACGAAGACGATTGGACGAGGCAAGAGACATGGTAAGTCGCACAAATGAACGGGCCTGAAATTTGTTTTTGTGCAAAAATTCTCCCCGTCACTCAAGCCGAGCTCTGTGTTCCTGTTTCGCGTGCAGCAATCGGAAGATGACAATCCGATCGTCGATCACCTGATAGAACAACTTGTAAGGGAATCGCCCGAATCAGCACGCGTCGGAAACTACGGTAATAAAGTGGATGGAGTGTGGGATCGCGTTCCAACTCACGCATCGCCCGGCCTATTTCTTCGAGAAACTCGTCCTCCAAATCCGGCCGTTTTTCTCCATACCAATCGCAGGCAACCGCTAAATCACGCTCGGCTTCAGCGCGGAGCGAAAGCAGCCACATCATGTCCGCTTGCGCAACCGCGCTTCGACCTCAGACCACGAAGCTCCTGCGACCGAGTCGGCGTCATACGCCGCCTGAGCTTCGTCAAGGGCAGCTTTCTCCTCCGTGGTCGGGCCGTCCGCCTCCTCCAAACGCCAAAGTTGAGCGAGAATCTCACTGCGCTCCTGTGCAGACAATCTCGGCAGCTCGGCAATAATTTCGGCTTTGCTCATGACCGAAACCTATGAATTCTCCATTTTGATTCAAGCTCGTCGTTCACCTGGTAAAAGGTCACCGCGTAAACCCGCCTTTGGACTGATCTCAGAACCTAACCTAGGCGTTTAACGGCTTTTTCGTCATAACACCCTCTGATCCACTGTAATTTGTCGGAGCGCCCGGTTCGCCAGTACGCCGAGAACGACGCATACCACTATCGTCGCTACAATCCCAGCGATTACCATCCACGTTTGCGACACGTCCTTAAACCGGAGTTGCTCAAGCTTGGCCGCGGCGAAGGCCGCGAGCACGAAGTTCGCAAACGCAAATGGTGAGGTCGGTGGAATTCGCAGCAGTGTCACCACGAAAATCGTTTTGAGTTTATCGCCGCCCAGCAAGGCCCGATGGATCGCGTTCCATTTTGGCTTTGTTCGCATGACTTCAAGCACCCGGTCACGGGCAATCCAGCGTTCAATCGCGTAAGCCATTAACGACGACGCCGTGATCGTCACCGCCGCGAGCGAAAATCCAGCACAGAAGCCGAACGCCCATCCAGCGAGAATCGCGCAGGAATACGTCGGGACAAATGAAACGCCCAGAAGAATGCCCGCGACGAGGAAATAGATCGCCATCCCGGCGCTGCCATGCGTTCGCAGCCACGGACCCAGCGCGGTAAGAAATGCCAGCAACACGAAACCGCCCAACGGTGGCCAGAATGACAAGACGATCGCGACCGGGCCGGACGCACCCCACTGCCGGATTGCACCGGGAGTTATTGTTTCGGAAGACACAGGCATGGCGGGAAAACGTTCAGGAGCCCGGTAAAATAGCGACGGAAAAAACCGTGACCGCTTTTTTCAGTGAAATTTTCCCCATGCCCATCCGTCGTTCATCCGGTCGCCAAGTGGCAATGGGTGTCCCTGCCCGTTGAGAAAGGTTGCCGGAATCCGACAGGCGTCCGGCACGGTGCCCTAGGATTGTTGACAGTTTCTGCCATGGGATCGTTGACAGCGGTGAGGGCGCGCAAGCTTGGGGGCACTATGCCATGGAAAGACTCTTCGGTATTTCGCCAGAGATGCGAATTGGTAC
>DASYDH010000026.1:0-99708 GCA_036499685.1 Lacunisphaera sp.
AGGGTGTGGGGATAGCCTTTGCGGGCTTCTACACCAGATTTTGAGTTCAACTCCCGTCAGCTCCAGCAGTCCAAAAGCCAACTATCGCTACGCTGGGTTTTCGGCAAAATGTGTTCGAACTTTGTCCAATAGGCACCGCCAATTCTCACATGAGTGAGAAAACTCGTTATCGGCGCGCGCTGACGCGCGTGTGGAATTGAAATCCGCCACGAATTGCCCAGGGGTTTTGAAAGTCAGCGCCAACGATTTTTCCGCGATTTGAAAGTTCGTGACACCCACGTTAAAGGTAGAGATTACCTCATTGTACTGCCGACGGGTTTCGGCTGGTGAAACTCTGTTATAATACCAACATCTTACTATGGAGAAACGCTTACATGTTCCTGCCAAGAAAAATGCTGCTGCGGTCGCACTTTCGAGACTCGGCGCTTCGAAGGGTGGTGTGGCGCGGGCAAAGAAACTTTCCCCAAAAGATCGAACTAGAATCGCTCGCGCTGCCGCCGAGGCTCGCTGGAGCCAGCATTCAGAGAAAAGCGCGAAGCGACCATGAGCAGGCCAGTCGAGTTTGAAATAGCACTTTCTTTCGCTGGCGAGGATAGAGTGTACGTGGATCAAGTGGCGAATCTACTTCGCGATTCGGGCATCAAAGTCTTCTACGATCTATTCGAGGAGGCCAACCTCTGGGGAAAGAATTTATACGATTACCTTTCTGAGATATACAAGGACAAGGCCCTCTACACGATTATGTTCATTTCAGCGTCCTATGCTCAAAAGCTGTGGCCCACACATGAACGACAAGCCATGCAGGCTCGTGCATTTCAGGAGCATCAGGAATACATTCTTCCTGCCCGATTTGATGATACGCCCATTCCCGGCGTTCTTCCTACCGTGGGATACATCTCGCTCGCGAATCGTTCGCCGCAACAGTTTGTCGACGTAATCCAAAAGAAACTTATCTACAGCGGGCGCACGGTTCCGTCCGATTCTATCCGACGCTCACTGTTCACCACAGCAACGATTCCGCGAGTCGATCCGATCACGTCTCGAATACAGGTAGTTTCGTCAGAAGGTCGCGCAGTGGCGAAGGCAACAGTCATTGCCATTGCCGATAATAATACGACGAAGCAGGCAACCACAGACAATGAGGGCAGGGCCGTCCTGACTATTCCCACCCGTAGACTATACCAACTGCTTATTGCGCATCCTGACTACCCAGGTGCCATTGTTCAATCTTGGGACCCAAAAGACGACGTTAGCATTACCTTGTTTGTCACAGAAAATACCGGGTCGGCCGTTTGTATCGGTGGCACCGGTTATATTCCCGGGCTGGAAGGCCGTTTGAATCCAATTCTTGATACGGGAAATCGCACTTATCTTTACGCGGATAATATCGCGATTAATGGCGGCACACAGCAACCGGCCACATTCGCGATTAACGCGAGTTTCGAGCTAGAAGACTGCAACGGCGTTATCATGCAGGTGCGCGTTTTGCACATTCAGGGGAGAACCTCCCTGCTGCAATACGTTAGACCGAGATATGATGCTTCCTAATACGAATAGAAATATATTGCAGCGTTCTGCATGCTTGCACGGGCAAGCATAACGTGATAAATTACGGCCATGAAAAACTCCGAAACTTTTTTCATCTATGTCCGTAAATCGACCGACGAAAGTAACCGGCAAGTTCTTTCGATTGAGGCTCAGCTTTTCGAATTGCGCGAGTTGGCGAAGCGCGAAGGGCTCTTGGTCTCACATATCTTCGAGGAGAGCCGTACGGCCAAAGCGCCCGGTCGTCCTCAATTCAACCTCATGCTTTCCGAAATCGAAAAAGGCAAAGCTCAAGGCATCTTGGCGTGGCACCCAGACCGCCTTGCTCGCAACAGCATAGACGGGGGTAGAATTGTCTATCTCGTGGACATTCAGAAAATTCGTGATCTGCGTTTCCCCACCTTTCGCTTCGAGCCGTCTGCACACGGAAAATTCATGCTCAATGTGGCATTCTCGCAAAGCAAATACTACGTCGATAATCTCTCGGAAAACATCAAGCGCGGCATCCGCCAAAAACTCCGCAATGGTGTTTGGCCAAGCCGCGCCCCCGTCGGATACTTAAATGATCGCAACGTTCGTGGCATCGTCGTTGATCCCGTGAAAGCACCGCTCGTGCGGAAGGCTTTCGAACTGTATGCCACCGGCAACTATGCTCTCCATGAGGTCCGAGCACGAATGAGCGAGGTCGGGTTCGTCGCGTATACCGGAAAACGGTTTTCCGTTTCGAATTACCAAGCATTGTTCAAGAACCCTTTTTATTATGGCGTGATGCTTTCCAGCGGTGAGACGTTTGAAGGAAAGCACGACCCCATCATCTCGAAACGCCTCTTCGACGAAGTGCGGGCGGTCATGGACAAAAAGAGCAAGGCCAAGACTCCCGAACTCAAACCGTATATCTATCGTGGCTTTTTTAAGTGCGGCGAGTGTGGCTGCATTATTACTACAGAGACCCAAAAAGGTCACAACTACCTTCGCTGCACCAAACGAGTCTCTCGATGCACTCAAAAATATGTGAGAGAGGAAGTTATTTCTGAACAGGTCGATAGGGTCATCAGCAAGGTGGCCCTAGAGGCTGCCGTAGCTGATGCCATGGTGGTTGAACTCGAAAAAGAGCGGAATCTCTCTCTCAAAGCCACTGAGACTGCCACAGCGGCAACCAAGATCGATATCGCGGCCTGCGAGTCGAAAATGGACCTATTATTAGATATGCGTCTTTCGGAGCAGATCAACGAACCAGAATATGTTTCCAAAAAACATATTCTGGTTAACCGAAAGGCGGAACTCAGGGGCAAATTAGAGTCGTTTGAGCACAACCGACAAAATCGGTTCGAACCGGCCATCCGATTCGTTTTAGAGGCTAAACACGGGGCAACTTTGCCCATAGAGGGAAATCCGGAGAAAAAACGCGATTTCCTCAAAAAAATCGGTTCGAACTTTCAAATCGCGGAAAAATCGTTGGCGCTGACTTTCAAAACCCCTTGGCAATTCGTGGCGGATTTCAATTCCACACGCGCGTCAGCGCGCGCCGATAACGAGTTTTCTCACTCATGTGAGAATTGGCGGAGGAGGAGGGATTCGAACCCCCGGTGAACTTGCGCCCACGTCTGATTTCAAGTCAGGTGCCTTAAACCACTCAGCCACTCCTCCGAAACTGAAAACTCAAATTGGTGATGTTGGAGTTCAGGTCAACGGCGCAAATGATCGCGGTTTAATTTAAGGGCCGCCTTTTAATCACCCTGATTTTCGCCGGCTCGTCAGTGGTTTGCAGGCGACTGCCTTTTGATCGGCGCCCAAGCGAAGGAGACGCATCGTGAGAATCGCGTTTCGATTGCGCAACAAAGCGCGCGATCGAAACGCGGCGAAGCCCAGGCGCGACGCCAGCACCCGATGGTGGCCGCGATAAACCATCAAGGCTGCACCGGCCATCAGCCCGGTTTGCAATCGGTCGTGCAGGGCGATTTGCCAGGAACCCAGTGAAGCCTCGACCCGCACGATGCGTTCGACCTGAAAACAAATGTGCGATTCTTCGTTGAAAACGATCTTGTCGCAGATTCGTTTCAGCACGGGATGATCCGTCGCGGCTTGCAGGCAGGGATAATATTCCTGCGCGATCAATTCGGCGATGATCAGCACGCGGCTGGCCCAGCCGATGTCGCCCACCGCCCGGAGTACGCGAAAAACCCGATCGCCAAAACTTCCGGTACTCACCGGAATTCCGGTGAGTTGCATGAACTGCAACAATAGCGACGCGTGCCTGTTCTCTTCCTGAACGAACAGGATCGAAGTCGTGTGAAACGCGCTGTCGCCGGTGCGCATGCTGAAGCGTTCCGATTTCGCCAGGTAGACGCGCGCTTCGGACGACTCACCGCGCTGGAATTCCGCAATGGACGCCGCGATGCGCTGCAACGCAGTCGCGTGCAACGGCTCTTTTGTTTGCCACGGTATGTTCCAATCACGATGCCGATTCGTTCTGAAATGGGACCACCACCGGGCCGATGGTTTCACGCGGTGGACATTAATCTGTTCGATGCCGTCATTTGATTGAGCCATCCGCCTATATTTGCTGACGCCGATGAAGTCTTGATGAAGGCACGATGAAAAAGCGCGGATTTCGACTCGCCCGGGGCAGTCTCATCGCTCACGGTACGCCTGCAAGTTCACCGCAGGGCCATGCGGCGCACACGCGTACTCATGGCCAATTCAACTACTCACGTTGCGGAGATACAGGGACTTTACGGTCCGTTCACGATGGCTGAACGGGTGGTCCAAAAGATCTGGCTGCAGCGGGATTTCGATCACCATCACGCGATTTTAACTGATGGGCGGATATTGCAGATCCGCACTACTGGCGTTTGGAATTTATTGGGTGGTCCTGATTTTCGGGCGGCGCGGCTGGCAATCGGTGGCGTGGAGTGCACGGGCGATGTCGAGGTGCATTTCCATGCGGGTGATTGGGACGCCCACGGGCACGTGCGCGACGCTGCTTATGACCGGGTCGCGTTGCACGTCGTGCTTTTTCCGCCGGGAGTTGATGAGCGACCGGCGTTGAACAAAAGTGGAGAACCGATTCCAACGCTGGTATTGTTGCCGCTGTTGTACCGCGACCTGGAGGAATACGCCTCGGACGACGCGCTGGAAGCACTTACCGAGCGGGATGAGTGGCGCTTTTTTGCGGAGCTGGCGGGCCGGCCATTTGGGGAAATGCAGTCGCTGATTCGTGACCGGGCGCAGCAGCGCTGGCGCCAGAAAGTTTATTTTGCGAAATTGCGAATCGGGAAATTGGGATGGGAAGCGGCGTTACATCACACCGCATTGGAGATTTTAGGCTATAAACGAAACCGGGCGCCGATGTTGAGCGTGGCAACGCGATACCCAATCGAGAGCTGGCGAAAGGGCGTCGACGTCCAGACGGTCTTTTCCGAGCACGAACTGCAGTGGCAATTCCATGGTATCCGGCCTGCGAACCAGCCGCTGCATCGGCTTCTCCAGTATGAACGCTGGATCAACTATCGTCCCGACTGGCCTGAAAAAGTGACGGGATTGTTTGCCAGCCCTTTGGCGGCAAATCCCGCGGCACCGTCTACGCGGGCAGCTCGGAAATTGATCGATCTTCCTGAATGGCGGAAATTGCTGTCGGAAGCACTCACCGGCGACGTCCTCGGGGGCACGCGATTTGACAACTTGATATGCGATGGCTTGCTTCCGCTGCTCTCGGCCAACACTGGCAGCGACCTCTTTTTCGTTTGGTTTCACTGGTTCGTCGGCGACGTTCCGGACCAAATCAGAAGAATGATGCCGAAGCTCGGATTGGTGGACGGCCAAATGCAACCTTTTTGCCATGGATATGCTCGCGGTCTTCTAGGGTGGTTTCTGGAATCGGAAGCTCGCGCAAGTGGCTGATTCGGTTGAAATTTGCGGGGGCTTGACAAGCGTTCGGACCGTTCAATATCGTTATCATCCTACAACTAGTTCACTTTTCTAAAAGTGGGCCCTCGGGTCCGCTTTTTTTTTCCATTAATACAAACACACCATGAGCAGCGAAATCCTGTCCGTTCTCGAGTACATGGAGAAGGAGAAAGGCATTCCACGTGCCGATATGATCTCCGCCATCGTCAACGCGATCAAAACTGCCGCGTTGAAAGGCGTTAATTCGGGTCAGGACCTGAAAATCGAAATCAGTCCGAAGAACGGGCAGATGAAAGCATGGTCAGTCCTCAAGGTGGTGGATTCGGTGGCGGATCCGAAGACGCAGATTCACGTGGAGAAAGCCCAGGCCTTTAAACCGGGCGCGGTGGTCGGCGACATGCTGGAAAAGGAAATCGATCCGTCTTACTTGGGTCGCATCGCGGCGCAGACCGCCCGTCAGGCCATCATGCAGAAGCTCCGTCAATTCGAGAAGGAGCGCATCTACGACGACTTCAAGGATTCCGTGGGTGACATCGTGAGCGGCACCGTCCGCCGTCGCGAACGCAACGATCTGTTCATCGATCTTGGAAAAGCCGAGGCGGTCATGCCCGGCAAGGAACAAGTCCCCGGAGAGGAATACGCGCCTGGCGAACGCATCCGCTGCATCCTCCTCGAAATCGAAAGTGGCAGTCGTGGTCCCGAGATCATCCTCAGCCGGTCCAGCCCGAAATTTGTCCGCCGTCTGTTTGAGCTTGAAGTGACTGAGATCGCCGACGGCACGGTTAAAATCGAAGCCTTCGCCCGCGAGCCGGGTTACCGCACAAAGATTGCCGTTACCAGTACGGATCCGAAAGTCGATCCGGTCGGCGCCTGCGTCGGCGCGCGAGGTGCGCGCGTTAAAAGCATCGTCCGTGAATTGGGCGGTGAGAAAATCGACATCATCCCGTATCACGCCGATACGAAGGAAATGCTCATTGAGGCGTTGAAGCCCGCCGTGCCGCGCGAAATTATCCTCGATGAAAAGAGCAAGCGCGTATTGGTCCGCGTGGTGAATGACGACCTCGCTGTGGCCATCGGCCGAAAGGGCCAAAACGCCCGCTTGACATCCCGCCTGGTCGGCTGGCGCCTCGACATCGAGGAATTCCGCCAGGTTGCCGCCGATCCGCGCGCACAAGCCATCAACCTGCTCGTGACCACCTTTGGATTCGACCATGGCATTGCCGAGCGCTTGGTCGCTCAAGGCATCAATTCCCCCGCGGCGTTCGAAGGAGTCGAAGCCTCCGATCTGGCGGATTCCGGATTCACCGCCGCGGAGGCCGATGGTATCATCGCCAAGGTTTCCGGTTCCTAATCATCTTATTATCCGACCGCATCCCAAGTATACTGAATGAGTTCCCGCATCCACGAGATAGCCAAGCAATACAATGTTGAGCCCAAAGACATGCTGGGGTGGCTCAAGGAGCAGGGCTATGTCTCGGCGGATACCCGGTCGGTTTCGAGCACGGTCAGTAAGATCTACTACGACGAGATCGAAAAAAAATACGGCAAAAAACCAACTGAAGCTGCCGTGGCAGTGGCGACCGCCGCGCCCGAGCCCGAAGCGGAGCAGCCAAAACTAAAGTTACCGCCCGGTGTTTTCGTTAAATCCGCCGACGATGTCGTTCGCGAAAAGGAAGAGGTGATCAAGGCCGCGGCCGCCGCGCGCGCGGCGTTGAATCCTCCGGTGGTTCCGACGCCGATGGCGCCAAAATTTCCCTCGGCTCCGGCGATTAAAGTTCCGCCCCCGCCGCCAGTGATGGCTTCGCGTTCGCCCACGATGCCGCCGCCGATTTCCCGTTCGGCCTCCAATTCGCCTCTGTCCACGCCGCCGATTCCAGTCGCCAAATCCGCTCCGCTGCCGCCCCCGCCGCCCGCCGCCAAGTCACCGGTTGCGCCGCCGCCGTTGCCCCCGGCCCGCCCTTCGTTTTCGACTCCGCCGTCGATCATCAAGTCCGCCCCGGCCTTGCCGGCGACACCGGCGCCGGCCTCGGCCATTACGGTGACCCAGGAAGGTGACGTTAAGATCATCCACCTGAAGCCGCCGATCATCGTGCGCGAATTCGCGGTCGCGCTGGGTCTCAAGCCATTTAAGCTGATCTCCGAGTTGATGGAGATGAGCATCTTTGCGTCGATGAATCAGTCGATCGATGACGCAGTCGCGACGAAAGTGGCGGAGAAGCATGGATTCATGCTGGATATCAAGCATCGCGGCGAAACCCAGGCGCCGGTGATGACCCCGGAGAAGGTCAAAATTTCCAAGGAAGAGAAAGCCCGCGAGGAAGACCTCAAAAATCTCGCCCCCCGTGCGCCCATTGTGTGTATCCTCGGCCACGTTGACCACGGCAAGACCTCACTGCTCGATGCGATCCGGAAGGCGAACGTCGCCGCCGGCGAAGAGGGCGGCATCACCCAGCATATCGGCGCGTATCAAATCGAGCACAACGGCCGTAAAATCACTTTCCTTGACACTCCCGGTCACGCGGCATTCACGAAGATGCGCGCCCGCGGCGCTTCCGTGACTGACATCGCCGTCCTCGTGGTGGCCGCGGACGACGGGTTTATGCCGCAGACTGATGAAGCATTGAAGCATGCGCTCGATGCCAAGGTCGCGCTGATGGTAGCCGTCAACAAGATGGACGTTAAAGGCGCCAATCTCGATCGCGTGAAACAGCAGATGCAGGAGCGCCAGATCGCGCCCGAAGATTGGGGCGGGGAAACCGTCACGGTGCCGGTGTCCGCCATCAAGGGGCAGGGCATCACCGAGTTGTTGGAAATGATTTTGCTTCAGGCCGACGTCTTGGAGTTGAAGGCGAATCCCAAGACCGAGCCGAGTGGCGTGGTGATCGAGTCTCAAGTCGATCCGGGTCGTGGACCGCTCGCAACGGTCATCATCGAACGCGGAACCCTTCGCGTCGGTGACGCGATTGTCTGTGGCTCTCACTACGCGAAAGTGCGCGCGATGTTCGACGATCAGGGGAACAACGTGAAGGAGGCCCCGCCAGCGATGCCGGTGCGGGTCATCGGCTGGTCCGGTGCCCCGGATTCCGGAGCCAGATTTGTGTCGGCGAAGAATGCGCGCGATGCCGAACGTCAGGCGGAGGAGGCCTCGGATCTCCTGAAAAAGTCCAATGTCACCGATGCCGCGGTACCGAAAGACACGTCCCTCGACGCGCTTTTCGCAAATATCGCGGCCGCCCAGGCCAAGACCTTGCGGGTCGTGCTGAAGTCCGACGTGTTTGGTTCACTGGAAGCGGTTCAAAACGTGCTCGAAGGAATCAAGAGCGCCAAGGTTTCACTCGATGTGGTCGCGTCGGATGTCGGCATTATCAGCAAGAACGACGTCCTCATGGCGAGCGCATCCAAGGCCGTCATCATCGGCTTCAATACCAAGCAGGAAAACGGCGTTGTCGCGCTGGCGAAGCACCATGGTGTCACGATCCAAAGCTTCGGCATTATCTACGAATTGGGTGACAAAGTTAAGGAACTGATGGCCGATTTGCTCGAACCCGATCTCAAGGAAAACAAGCTCGGCGTCGCGGAAGTCCGCCAGGTATTTCCCGTGGCGAAGGGTTTTGTCGCAGGCTGTCTGGTCACCGAAGGCAAGGTCAACCGTGGCACCACCGCCCGCGTTCGTCGCGGCAAGGAATCGTTGTTCGAAGGCAAGGTCGGCACCTTGCGTCGTTTCAAGGATGACGCCAACGAAGTGCGGGCCGGACTCGAATGCGGTATCCGCCTCGATGGCTTCGACGGTTATCAGCCGGGTGATCGGATCGAGTGCTACGAAATCCAGAAGGTCCGGGCCTCGCTCTGATCTTCACCGCCCGATCAGGCCGCCACGGTTTTCCCGTCTGTCTTCGCCATGAGCAACCGACTAATTCGCGTCAACGAGCTGCTTCAGCGCGAAATCAGCGCGTTCCTGCATTCGCGCTACAGCTCCGAGTCGGTTAAAATCACGATCACCGGGGTGCAAATCACCGGCGATCTGCGCGAGGCGAAGATCTACTATTCGGTGCTCGGCAAGGAAACGGATGCGACCCAGGCCGGCAAATGGCTGCTCGGAAAGCGAAACGAAATTCGCGAAACCGTGGCAAAAAACGTCATCATCCGCCACGTGCCGCTCCTGACTTTTGTGCACGACAATCACGCACCCCGCACCCTGCGCGTCGAGCAATTGCTCGGTGAAATCGACCAGAAAGAAAAAAAGCCGTGAGCCACTACCCGAAGTTTGCCGGCCGATTCGCGGTTCTTCTTCAGGAACTCAAGGACAAGTCCGTCGTGGTGATCGGACACCAGCGCCCGGACGGCGACTGCATCGGTTCGCAGGTGGCGCTTTGTCGCGTGCTCCAGTCCCAGGGAATCGACGCGATTTGTGTCAACGCCGATCCCGTTCCACGCCGCATCAAATTTTTGATCGGGGACACGCCCTTTTATCAACGCGACGAACTCCAGCATACGGGACGCGTTGCACTCTACACCGATTGTGCCGATCACGGGCGGGCGGGCGATCGCATGCGCGAGCTCTATCCGGCACCATGGGCTTGTTTCGATCATCACTTGTCCAATGCCGGCTTCGCGAAATTGAATTTTGTCGACACGGCGTCAGCTGCGACCGCGGAGGTTTTGGCGGGGATCTTTTTTGACGCTGATCTTACCGTCGACCGGACGACCGCCCAGGCGCTTTACACGGGCATCATGACGGACACCGGCCAGTTTCGTTTTCCCTCCACGTCGGTCCGGATTTTTCAATTGAGCGCCGATCTGATGGCGCACGGCGCGGATCCCGCGCTGGCCGGACAGGAACTCTACGAACGGGAATCCTTCGGTAAGCTTAAATTGCTCCAGTCCTATCTCGGATCGCTTAAATTGGAAGTGGATGGACGCGTTTGCATCGGCGTGTTGCCCAATGGAATTTTTGAAGCGGTCGGTGCTACGGTCGAGGACACCGAGGGGCTGGTCGATTACGCACGCTCGATCGAGGGCGTGGAAATCGGCGTGCTCATCGAGGAACGCGCCGGTATGATCAAGGGCAGCCTGCGCTCCCGTCACGCATCGTTCCGCATGGACACGCTCGCAGCGGAATTCAACGGCGGCGGACACGCCAACGCCGCAGGTTTGAATTATAAATCAACCCTCGCTGATTTTTATCCGAAGTTGCTCGCCGCGCTTACAAAGCGTCTGGCTGAAGTGGATGCAACCAAGTCATGAGTTTATTACCGGCCAGAGAAATGGAAGGAGTGCTCTTGGTGGACAAGCCAAGCGGACTCACCTCGCACGATGTCGTTTATCACCTGCGTCGGAAATTGCAGATGAAGAAAATCGGCCACGCCGGTACGCTCGATCCGATGGCGACCGGTTTGCTGGTCATGTTGATCGGAAAGGCCACGCGCATTTCCCAATATCTCATCAGCGTCGACAAGATTTATGAAGGTGAAGCGACACTGGGCGTCGTCACTGATTCCCAGGACGCGCAGGGCGAGGTGATGGAAACGCGCCCGGTGCCATCGCTGACCGAGACACAGGTGCGCGACGCGATGAATGGATTTCTCGGTGACCAGTACCAGATGCCGCCCATGCATTCCGCGATCAAAATCGACGGCGTTCCGCTGTATAAGATGGCGCGCAAAGGCGAGGAGATCGAACGCGAGCCGCGCTTTATTCGTATCGCCTCCTTTGAATTGAATTCCTTTGCCCTGCCAACGCTCACCTTCACGTTGCACTGTACCAAGGGAACGTACGTTAGGACGATCGCACATGACCTGGGCAAGAAGCTCGGTTGTGGTGCGCATCTCTCGGCGCTGCGCCGCACTGGCAGCGGCAAGTTCAATATTTCCCAGTGCCTGCCGCTGGATCAGATCGAAGCACTCTCCCTGCCGGAAATCGAAAAGCGCCTGATTCCGGTTTACGAAGCGGCGCCACCGGTGGCACAGTGAAGGAAGTACTCCAGTTCGATCGGCTGGAAGGAATCACGCTGCCGGCACGGCCGTTGCATCTGGCCATCGGCATGTTCGACGGCGTCCATCTCGGTCACCAATTCGTGATCGATTCCGCCGTGCATTCGGCCCGGCGGAGTGGGGGACTCGCGGGCGTCCTGACTTTCTGGCCCCATCCGAGCGCATTGTTCCGACCGGAGAATCCCACGGCGCTTTTGATGCCGGTGGAAATGAAGCGCCAGGTACTGGGCGAACTTGGCATCGATTTTGTCATCGAACAAAATTTCTCGCGTGAGTTTGCCGGGATCGAGGCCGCAGAGTTTGTGCATTTTCTGCGGCGGTGCCTGCCGCAGTTGAGCGCGATTTATGTCGGGGATAATTTTCGTTTTGGCCGCGGCCGGAAAGGCGATGTTTCAACGCTGGTTGAGGAAGGGAAGAAATCGGGCGTGGCGGTTTATGGCGCTGAACGCCTCACTCACAACGGCGAGCCCATTAGCAGTTCGCGCATCCGGGGATTGCTGGTGGCGGGCGATGTCGTCGAAGCCAATGCCCTGCTTGGGTATTCTTATTTTGCCGAAGGGGTGGTGGAGCGCGGCCGGCAACTGGGGCGAACGATTGGATTTCCCACCTTGAATATCGCGTGGGAGCCCGAGTTGAAACCGCGCTTTGGAGTGTATGCCGTTGAGATCTTGGATGCGGCGGGAACGCGATGCAAGGGCGTCGCCAGTTACGGAACGCGACCGACGGTTGAAGCGGCAGGGCGCCCGATTTTGGAAGTGCATCTGCTGGAGAATTCCACTCTCACTTATGGAGACAAGGTACAGGTGAACTGGCTTCATTTCCTGCGGCCGGAGAGCAAGTTCGAGAGCTTGGAAGAATTGAAAAAACAGATCGTCGTGGACGTCGAAAATGCGCGCCAGTTGCTGGCAAAATAATGCACTGCATAGTTTCCAAACTACGCTTGACTTGCCTAGGTCGGAATCTACGTTTCGCGCTCTTTCCCGATTCACGGGGTGGTAGCTCAGTTGGTTAGAGCGTCTGCCTGTCACGCAGAAGGTCGCGAGTTCGAGTCTCGTCCATCCCGCCAGTTTTCAAGCCCAGGAAGTTATAAGCTTTTTGGGCTTTTTGTTGGGCGCGTCCGATGCGCAAAACTGTTGGAAACCGGCCGCCAAATTCGGGAACTCGATTGCGGACGGGATTTACATCAAGAACGCAAGGGAGCATTGATCTTCGGGTGAACTTACCGTCCACCTCAAGCGCAGCGGCCACGGGTTTTCGCGAAAGGTGGAAAGGTGGCAGCTGAAATTCGCGGCGGATCGTCGAATCCGCGACATTCCAGTTACCGGCCAGTATCGATCGTGGCAAAGCGCTATTTGAAATCGAGCGAGGAGCTGATGGCTGGGGAAGATCAAAAAGGGCTGCTCGAGTATCTTCCGCTGGGAACGTTCCCATGCTTCGCGCTTCAATGCCGCCCATCGCCGCGTCCATCGCGTATTCGACTAACAAGCTTGGCGGGGTAATTTCGCGCGGTACCTGTCGATGGACTTGAAACTTGCGGGAATTTAAAGTCATTTGATCTCGGTCCTAAACACCCTGGCCCGAAATTATGTTTGAAGCAAAAAAAACAGGTTCTCCCGGAGGTTGGATCGGGTCTTGGACGATGATTATTATTGTGACCATTTGGGTGGCTGGTCGCGTCAGCGCACAACCTCTGCTGGCGAAAAATCCGAGTGGATTTGATTTCGTGTTATCGGGCACCAAGGAGTCGGCGACGATTGTCATGGAACCGGGTACTGATCGCGCGGTGGTGCGGGCGGCGGAGGACCTTGCTGCTGACATCGAGCGCGTCACGGGTCGGAAGCCTGCGGTGGTGCGCGATGCGACGAAATTGTCGGATGACGTGGTGATCGCAGGCATCGTTGGCCGGAGCCCGTTGATTGATGACCTGGTTGCGCGGGGGAAAGTTGATGTCGCGGGAGTGAAGGGGAGTTGGGAAACGTTTGTTTTGCAGGTGGTGGAATCGCCTTTTCCCAACGTGCGCCGTGCACTGGTCGTGGCGGGGAGCGATCGGCGGGGCGCGATCTACGGCCTCTATGAAATTTCGGCGGGGATTGGGATTTCTCCGTGGTACTGGTGGGCTGATGTTGCTCCCGCCAAGCGAAGTGAACTGGTCATCGCCGCGGGTACGCGCCGCTTTGGTCCACCGTCGGTGAAATACCGCGGGATCTTTATCAACGACGAGGATTGGGGATTGCACCCGTGGGCGGGAAAAACGTTTGAACCGGAGCACGGTGGCATTGGCCCGAAGACGTATGCGAAAGTTTTTGAACTGTTGCTGCGGCTTAAGGCCAATACGCTCTGGCCGGCGATGCATGCGGTCTCGAAGCCGTTCAATAGTTTCCCGGAAAATGCGAAACTTGCCAACGACTACGGGATCGTCATGGGTTCCTCCCACGCTGAACCCATGCTGCGCGACAACGTCGGCGAATGGACCGCTCCCAAGCAGGACTACGATTACGTTACGAATCGCGCTGGCGTCCGTCACTATTGGGAGGAACGGGTAGTCGCAAATGGGGCCTACGAAAATATCTACACACTCGGCATGCGCGGCATCCACGATTCCGCGATGCAAGGTCCAACGACGGACGCAGCCCGCATCGCGACACTGGAGAAAATTTTTGCCGATCAGCGTGAGTTGCTCGCGAAGCATGTTGCTCCCGACGTCTCGAAGATTCCACAGATTTTTTGCGCGTACAAGGAAGTGCTGCCGCTCTATCGTGGCGGCTTGCGCGTGCCTGATGACGTGACGGTGATGTTTCCGGATGATAATTTCGGCTATATTCGAGATTTCCCGACGGACAGCGAACGCGCCCGCCGCGGTGGCTTCGGGATTTACTATCACCTGTCCTACCTTGGCGCGCCGATGAGTTATCTCTGGCTCAGCACCATCCCGCCTGCACTCATCTGGGAGGAAATGCATAAGGCATACGAACGCGGCACCGATCGCATTTGGATCGCGAATGTGGGCGATTTGAAGCCTTCGGAAATCACAACGGAGTTTTTTCTCCAGCTGGCCTGGAATGTTGACCGTTGGCGTCCAGAAACGTTGAACCAGTTTTTGCCCCAATGGGCTGAACGAGAATTCGGAAAAGAACACGCGGTGGAAATCGCGTCGTTGCTCTCGGAATATTATTTGTTGAATTTCCAGCGTAAGCCGGAGCAACTGCAATGGTGGCTCCCGCGCGAATCGCGGCGCCCGAGCGCTTTGACCGACGCCGAAGTGCAGGGGCGCTTGGATGCTTTCTCGCGCCTCCGTGCCCGCGCGGCGGAGCTTCGGGCCAAGATCGCGCCGTCACTGCAGGATGCATTTTACGAGCTTGTTTACTATCCCATCGAAGGTTCTGGTCTGGCTAATGCTCGTTTTTTTGAAGGCGAGCGCGGTCATCTCGACGCAGCGTACGCCGCGGATGCGCGGCTCACCGAGGAGACACGCTTTTTCAACGAGAACCTCGCCGGTGGCAAGTGGCGCGGGATCATGACCCTCGAACCCGCCAACCACGAGTGGGCTTCCATGCGCATCGCGCGCTGGAAACCGCCGGAGACCGCGCGTCCTTCGGTGTCTTCGCCAACTCCCGGTACGTTCATTGCGCGCGCTGCCGCGGAGTTTTCGGCAAACGTAAAGCGGCGCGGTGCGGCTTGGACCGTTATTCCCGGACTCGGGCGAACGGGGAATGCCGTTTCTGTTTTGCCGACAAATTCGTCACCGATCACTCTCGCTGACGTGGCCGCTTTGGCTCCGCGGCTCGATTATGCGGTCACGTTTCCAAAGCGCGGGAAATTTACTCTCTCGGTGAATTTCCTGCCGACGCACCCGGTCAGTGGCGAGTCGTTGCGCGTGACGGTTGCGCTGGATGACGGCGCGCCCGAGATCGTTGCTTTTCCCTTCGTCGACAATAGCGCGACTTGGGCTCGTGGTATTTTGGACGAAGTTTGCACGGCGACGACGAGCTTGGTGGTGCCGGCGGGCGGAGCGCACACGCTGCATGTTTACGGAATCGATGCGGGGGTGGTCGTCGATAAAATCATCGTCGATCTTGGTGGACTCACCCCCAGTTATCTGGGTCCGGTTCCATCGGAGGAGAATGAGATTTCGAGGTAGAACTTCCGAGATTGCTCGAAAAACCGAAAACTGGAGCGCTGGGCGAGGTGGCCCGCAAGAGCACGGGAACGGGGGTCGCTGGCGCTTCACCGGCATCGGACGCAGGCATGCGGAGTTTTTTTTAAACGCTCTGGTTGTTTTCGGCGCGCGGCGGAGGCGGGTTTTGGGTCTACAGTTCACCAACGCGGCAATAAGCGCCAGCGGTCGCGGAATGCGAACCACAGCGAGCACGCCGTCAGGCCGAGGGCGAGCATAACGGGGTCGGAAAAGAATTGTGCCGCCGCCGCGGTGCCACCGTTCACGAATTGCGGCAGGCTTGGCGACGAATCATTGGAAATGATCAATCCAAGCGCGGAGATCGCAACACCGGCGACCAACCCCACCGCGCAGAACCAACGGCGACGACGCTCAATCGGGCGATTTTCGACGCTCGGCAACGCTGCGAGCACGCGTTCGGAAAAGCCTTCATCGGGGATGGCAGGCGCAGAGAAATGGGCCCGCCATTGGGGTTCGAATTCATCGTTTTCCGGGAAAGATGGATTTATGTTTTCGGATTCCATGAGAGGAGGAGTGGGCGGAGTTTTTCCTTTCCGCGATTGAGGTGGGTTTTGACGGTGCCGAGCGGCCAGCCGAGAATTTCTGCGATTTCGCCATGCGAGAATCCCTGCTGAAAACAGAGATGGAGTGCGGTTTGCTCGTCGGGCGCGAGCGAAGTCAACGCCACGCGGAGGTCGGCGCGCAGGTCACTCAAGGGCGCCGATGAGGGCGTGGGATCGAGAGTGTCGAGGTGCTCGGGTTCCAACGGCTGCGTGCGCTGACGTCGTCGCGCGTTACGCCAGTGATTATGCGCGATTCCGAGCAGCCACGTGGAGAACGTGGAGCGATTTTGAAATCGGGTGAGGTTTCGCCAGGAGTGCACGAATGTTTCCTGGGCGAGATCGTCGGCAAGAGCGGTATCGCCTCGCGTGAGGTGCCGGAGAAAATGGCGCACGGGGGACTGGTGTCGTCGCACCAATTCCCCAAACGCGGTTTGGTCCTGCCGAACCAGCGCACGGGCGATCAGCTCGGAATCGTTCACGTTAGGAACGATCGGCCGGTGGCTGGTCAGACTTTGAGCGTGCGGTCAACAATCCAAATAGCAGAAGGGCTATGCCAATGAATCCGGGAATGGCCCCGACATAGCCCATACTCTGACCGATGAGTGATCCCAGGAAAATATAGAGACCTGCGCCGACGGCGATGAGGACCAAACCCGACCGAATGTCATTGGCGGGCTTGGCCGGTTCGAAAGGTGGAGGCGCAACGTCCGCCGGCATTGGCGGCAGCGGCTGCCCCTTTTCGAGCGCGATCCGGGCGGTCTCGTGCCAGAGTTGGTGACGGCGGTGGATCGAGCTGAAAACGATGAAGATCACGATCGGCCCGATCATGAATGCACCGATGATGGAAATGATGGCCACCCAGGGTATACTGGAAAAATTACCAATGGCGGCCAAGGCGTGAGGGAAGTGGATCATGGCGAGAGAGGAGGTTTGATTTGAGAGGATAAAAATGCGGCGCTTGCGTGGCGAACATGAATTCCTTGGGTCAAAGGTGAGTGTCGCGAGACGTGCGTTTGGATTCAAAAATGCATCGCCGTTCGTGGGAATGCGGTTTTTCTGACGTCAATGCCCGACGACTCCATCGCCAAACCTGAGAATGCCCCTACCTGGGCCGACCAATCTGCGCCGCTGCCGCAGTCGCAGTGGTCAAAACCCTGGGCACAGTTGAAATTCGTCAGCTTTCAACCGGCCATTTTCCCGCGGATGCTGGGCGAAGTATCGCGTGACGCGAAACCGGGCGACCTCGTTGCGGTGTACGATAAATTCGGCCACCGCGTCGGCACGGGTCTCTTCAATCCGCGCGCCAAAATGCCGCTGCGCGTCGTCGTGCATTCGAGTGAATCGATCGGCGAGGAATATTTCGAAATGGCGATCCGGCGCGCGGTCGCGCTGCGCCGCGCGATGTTCAAACTCGACGAACAAACCGAGGCCTATCGCGTAATCAACTCCGATGGCGATGGGATCAGCGGGCTGACCATCGACCGTTACGCCGACACGTTGTATTGCGACGTTTACAGCCTGGGGATTTTTCTGCGTCTGCCGAAATGGCTTCCATTGCTCCACGGTCTACTGGACACGAAGCATGTGCGCGTTCACGTCGATCACGACCTCGGGAGTCTCGAGGGGATCAAGCCGTCGCAGATGAAGGAGATCACCGCGAGCGCGCCGGATCGGGTTAAAATCCGCGAACACGGCGTGCGCTACGAGGTGGATTTTGCCGAGGGGCACAAGACGGGTTTTTTCTGCGATCAGCGCGATAACCGCCGTCGTTTCGGGCAGCTCGTGAAAGGGATGCGAGTGCTCGACCTTTGCAGTTACACCGGCGGATTTTCGATTAATGCCATCCTCGGTGGCGCGACGGAAGTTACCGCCGTTGACCTCGACGAGGCGGTCATCGCGCAAGGCCGGCGCAACGCGAACCTGAATCAGGTTTCGCCCAACAAATTGAAATGGGTGCACGCCGACGCATTTGCGTACGCGCGGCAGATGCAGAAGAACGGCGAGAAATTCGATGCGGTCATTTGCGATCCACCCAAATTTGTCATGACACGCGAGCCCGCTTTTGCCGCGGAAGGCATGCGCAAATACGGTGATCTAAACCAACTCGCCGCAAGCCTGGTGAATCCGGGCGGTCTATTTGTGACCTGTTCCTGTTCAGGTCTGGTGTCACTCGAAGTGTTTGAGGAATGCGTGATCAAGGGCGTGCACCGTTTAAACCGCCGGCTGCAGATTTTCGACCGCACCGGTCCCGGCGTGGATCATCCGGTGTTTTCGAACTGTCTCGAAAGCCGCTACCTCAAATTGCTGTGGTCTCGGGTGGTGTGAACGAAAAAGAGGCGAACGCTGGTGGAACGCGACCTCCGGGCGCGTTTGCTTTGACGTTGCTTCAAGAAAAACGCGCCCGGAGGTCGCGTTCCACCTTCGCATTGATCTCAGTGAGATCTTTCCTTAGACCTTAACCCATGATCAAAAGCCTCGGCCACATTTGTCTAAGGACGCATCAACTACCGGTGATGGTGGCATTTTATCGCGACGTGCTCGGACTGACGGTAAAGTTCGGTTTGAAGCACGACGATGGCACGGAATTCGGTTTCTATATGGCGGCGGGAAACACCACGTTCGTGGAAATTTTCGATCAGGCCGGAGCGGTGAAACAATGGGGCGGCGAAGGTGGGACGCTTAAGCCTAACCAAGGCACTTTCTATAATCATTTTTGCCTGGAGGTCACGGGCCTCGAAGCCTTTGTCGCCCGCTTGGAGGCGAGGGGGCTGAAGGTGCGGCCGATCTCCGTCGGCATGGATCACTCGAAGCAGGCGTGGATCAACGATCCCGATGGCAACGCGATCGAGTTGATGGAATATACGCCGCAAAGCATGCAGCTGTGATTTAGCGTCTGATCGATTGGCCTGGGAACGCCGAGCCCGGGCTCGGCTCCGGTAATCCTCAGGCCGAGCTGGGGCTCGGCGTTCCCGGATTCAATCAACCCGGAAGGCCGGTTTCTTTTAAACGCCTGACAGCAGCGTGCGCTTGCTCGTGAAACTGCGTGGCTGCCCCGTGACCGGATCGGGAAACACGATGGATTTGGCGAGCAGCTGAAGCGGATTCGCGTAGTCGTCGGTATTTTCGGGCAGGAGTGTGGGATAAATCCGGTCATTGAGGATCGGAAGGCCGAGCGCGGCACAGTGTGCGCGGAGTTGATGCTTCCGTCCGGTGATCGGCGTCAGTCGATACCGCGCGTTTTTTTCATCTCCATTCACGGCCAAAATCTCGAAGAGTGTTTCCGAGTTGGGCTCACCTTCAATTTCCCGGACCTGCATGAAATGCTCGCCGTGATCTTCCAGGCGGCTGCAGTAGGTCAGAGGGAATTTGAGTTCAGGCCTCCACGGCGCGATGGCTTCGTACTGTTTCCGTACTGCTTTCTGGAGAAATAAATCCTGATAGAGTTTTCGCGTGGCGGGCTGAATTGTGAAGATTACCAAGCCGGCGGTTTCCCGGTCGATGCGGTGGATTGGCGCAAGCGTCTCGATTCCGAGTTTGCGTTTGAGTCGCACCAGCAGCGTTTCCTGCAGGTAGCGGCCCGACGGAATCACCGGAAGAAAATGCGGTTTGTCAGCGACGACCAGAGTTTTGTCCTGAAACAACACGACTTCCTCGAACGGAATCGCCGGTTCATCTTCGATTGCCCGATAATAAAAAATTCTTGCGTGAGGTTGATAGCGCCGTTCGCGGTCAACCGTGATCCCCTCTTCATCGATCACGGCGCCAGCCGTCAATCGCGCGGCCCACACGCCGGACGGAATGCCGGGAAACCGGGCCATGAGAAATTCAGCGATCGTCGGCCACGCTCCTTCCGGCAGCACCACGGAACTCGGGCCGACGCCGTTACGGGACGGCGGCGGTGGTTTGTTTTTCGAGTGAGGCATCTGGTCGGGCGGGCGGATGTCCTACTTCTATTATCAATGGCGGCCTCGAGATCGATACCCGATCGTTGGTTGCGACCTATATTGCGGCCAAGAGACCACCATCCACGTAAATTACCTGACCGTTGACAAAGTCAGAGGCGTGGGACGCAAGGAAGACAGCGGCTCCGACAAGTTCCTGCGGCTGCCCCCATCGGCCGGCTGGCGTTCGATCACAAATCCATTTGT
Source organism: Lacunisphaera sp. (assembly GCA_036499685.1). Lineage (GTDB taxonomy): Bacteria > Verrucomicrobiota > Verrucomicrobiia > Opitutales > Opitutaceae > Lacunisphaera. Next base: position 20,327 of record DASYDH010000026.1, read on the forward strand.
TGAATTCCGGATTCTCGACCAGTGGTCTCGTGAGCTCGGTCATAAAATATCCCGGACCGATGCCATTGATCTGTAGATTGTGCCTGGCCCACTCGACGGCCATCGCGCGGGTCAACATCTTGAGTCCGCCCTTGGCCGCAGCGTAGTTGGCGGTGGTCGGTCGTCCGATTTCGCTCATGAGTGAGCAGATATTGATGATTTTACCGGCGCGACGGGCGATCATCCCCGGGACCACGGCCCGCGTCACCAGAAACGCACTTGAGAGGTTGGTGTCGATCACTTCGCGCCATTGGAGCTCGGTCATTTCGAGCAGCGGTGCCCGGCGGTGGATTCCCGCGTTGTTGACGAGGATGTCGATGGGACTGAATTCCGCCCCGACGCGTTTCACTTCCGCGGCGATGGCCGTGCTGTCATTGACGTCGAACCCGGCCGTTGCCACCCGAGCGCCTTCTGCGCGCAGTTGTTCCGCGGCGTTGTTCAGTTTGGTCGCATCGCGACCGTTTAAGATGACTGCAGCCCCGGCTTGGGCCAGGCCACGGGCAAACGCGAGGCCCAGTCCCTGGCTGGATCCGGTGATCAAAGCAGTACGCCCCGAAAGATCGAAAAGTGAATTAGGCGGTGGCATATGAGGGGAACGGAAACTTTGCTTTATTTTACTTCCAACGTGAAACTTTCTGAGTGGCTGTTGAACTCGGGGGCGTACATGCACTGGATTTCGGCGATGCCGGTTTGATATGTGCCCTTGAGTTGGATGCGCGTCGAATACTCAAACACGTACGTGCCTTTTCGGAGGTAATCGATGAAGAAGTGACTCGCGGTGTCGCGTGTCGTTTCGTAATAGGCGAGCCCGTCTTGATATTTATAGCCGCTCAACACATTCACCGGCTCGGTGCCACTGCCGCGCTCGTCCTTGAGGTGAACGAATTCCATGTCGCGATCCGTGCGCAATTCGAGACGGACCACGAGTTCGTCGCCCACCGCCAGCGGTCCGGTCACGGGCTTTAGCACGGACCCGCTCTTCGTTGATTCCTTGACGAACAAGGTCTTTGTCAACCGCAACGGCGTGCCTTCGTGTGGGGTGACCTTGCTCATGTCTTCGAGGTACTGCCAGTGAACGCTGCCCCAACTGATCCCGTTGTCGGATTTGGTCACCGTGATCCGACCCATGGCCGGATTGATTTCGTCGTGGATAAATTTCTGCTCATAGAAACCCGTGCCGGCTTCGGTCTTCGTGGGTTCGATCGTTTTGCCGCCGAGCGACACTTGTACGAGCGCGTCGCTGGCGAGGAGATTTTCGCCATGCAACAGCAGGCCATAAATGGCTTCGGCGGTGGCTTTCGTGGTTCGCCAGTCCTGTGTTTGTTTTTGTTTCAGGAGCCAGACCTTGCAGTCCTCGACGGCTTGCGCGTCGTGGGCGACTTCGTCAAACGCCTCGATCATCATCGCCTGCGTCTCGATCGGGGCTTCGTACCACCACCAACTCGACTCTGTGTCGCGCCAAAACATTCCCATCTCTTTGTTGCTGACGCTCCGCTCCTTCAGCGATTTCATGATGTCCTGCGGCGTGGTCTGATCACCGAGACGTTGCAACGCGATGGCGAGTTGCGCCTGACATTGGCGTGAGTCCACGGACAACCAGTATTTCCGGCCTTGGCGGAGGAAGAAGTCCAGCGCCGCCTGATTTTGCTTCGCGAGTGGACGCTCTTTCAGGAAGAAACTGCGGCCGTACAGATAAAGCGCGGCGGTGTAGGTCGGCACGTATTGATCGGGATGTTTGAGCTTTTGGATCTCGCGATAGTTTTCCTCCATCCACGCGTCCAGCGCGTCGAGGGATTTGAGCGCCGGAGCAGGATCGATGTCCACGTCGAGATGACGCATGCGTCCGAAGCCGGTCATGATGTAAAGACTGATGTAATTGCTGGGAGGACCGCCGGGAAACCACGACCAGAGTCCATCGTTGAGCTGGCGATCAGCGAGTTGCTGCAAAGCGTGCGCCGATTCGGCATCGAGCCGGTTCGCATCGAATAACAGGCCAACGTTGTGGCGGGCCTGCGTCTCGGAGTTTGCCTGCTGCACCCACGGGGTTTCCTCCAACATGACCGATTTCAGGTCCTGGTTTTTCGCCAAAGGGCTCTCGAGCGCGGCAGTGTTTTTCCAGAGATCGAAAACGCGGCGGATCTTCGGATCGGACTGGGCGATGTGGCGGGCGAGGGCGTTGGCATAGTAACGATTGAAGACCTGCTCGCTACATTCGTACGGATATTCCATCAGGTAAGGCAGCGCCATCACTGCGTACCAAGCCGGTTGTGAAACCATCTGGACGGTCAACGACTCGTTTTTCAACGTTGTGGAATTTCCGGAGTCGAGGAGCTTTTTGAAATCGAACTCTTTCGTCGTCTTACCCCGGATCGGCAGCGGCAGGGATTCCGTCACGAGGATCCGCCGGCTGAGCACGGGCAGATAGCCTTCTTCGCCGTCGCTGAGTTGCGCGGAGGAGCCGACCGCCTTGTAGGTGAGAAAATCCATTCCATCCGGAATCGCGATGCGCCACGAATAGCTGCGCGATTGTTTCGCGGGCACATCGAAGGGTTTATCGGCGGTGAGATTGCCCAGCGCGGCGTCCTCTGATTTCAAGGTGGCGGCATCGGCGAACGTCAGTCTGACCGTGCCCTTCTGCGGCTGGTCGCTCTGGTTGCTGACCTTGACGGTGAATTCGATCTCATCGCCCTCGCGGACGAAGCGCGGCGGATTGGGTTCGACCATCAGATCCTTGGCCGTGACGACCTTGGCGGTGATGAAACCCGAGCGGAGTTCCTGATCGTGCGCGAAGCCGAGGAATTTCCATTCCGTCAACGCTTCCGGCATCGTGAACACCATTTTCACAACACCGTCTTTGTCCGCGAGCAGTTGCGGGAAGAAGAATGCGGTCTCGTTCAGATTTTTGCGGGCGATGACTTTGTTGAGGTCGGGTTTGATCGGCTGCTTGCCAGTAGCGATGTCGTAGAGCGGTTCGCCCATACCCGAGATCGCAAATGTCTCTTTCCGGCTCACTCCGCCGATTCTGCTACCTGCAAGGCTAGCCTTGGTCCCGGTCGTGATCGCAAATGGGCTCAAAACGATTATGTCATCTCCTGGACCCCAAATAGCTGTGAAAATACTTTCGGGAAACTCCCGATATTCCCATTCATCATCGCGAGAGGGTTCCGACCATTTCCCGGTGAATCGTCCGAAGTTGAGTACCTTATTCGTAAAGTCCGAAGATGGAGTCGTGCGTTCGGATCGGAATACGTTGAATCGTTCCGGCCAGTTATGCGGCCGGAATTGGTCCAATGACGCGTCATAAAGCGTGGCGACCATTTCAGCTGCGGCGCGTTTCGAATCGGAGCTGCTGATGATCGCTGTCCAGGTTTCTTTTTGACCGGGTATCAATTTTGAACGGAAATGCTCCCATTTTATGCTGAGCTCCTTGTTCGTCCAGGGAACCTGCACGATGTGCTCATTGAAGTAAGCGCGATTTTCTCGAACATAGGTTACCCGCACCGTTACTCCTCCGCGCATTTCCTCGGTGATGGGAAGTTCGATGAGTTCTTGCGTGCGTGTGGGGTCGGTCCAATAGCTTTTAAATACTTCGCCGTCGGATTTGACTTCCACAAACGCCCGTCCGGAGTCGTAGCCTGTGCCCCACAGCGCACGAAAAGTTTCGCCAGGCTCGACCGACCATTTTGGCGAGGAGAAATGGTTTGGCAATTTAACGGTGTAATGGGCTTCGTGCGGATCGACGACCTCCACGATTAACCGCGCGGTTGCCGCTTTTCCGAAACGATCCTTGGTTTCCAATGTTGCGCGGTAGATGCCCGCTTGAAGTGTCGCGCTGACCTTTGTCTTGCCCAGGGCGTCGGTCGCGAATGGCGTCTCGGAGACGACCGCCCCGACGTCCCATGAATTGGGATTTGCCGGATCAACCCTGGGTTCCGTTTGGTTGCTGTTCCACCAATAACCGGTGCGTTGCAAGGAGGTACGTTCGACTTTGAGCGGTTGTTTGAGCGCGTTGATGGTCAATTTCCCGCTCGCGGCCTGCGCGTCGCCGTTGAGTGAAGCGGTTTCGATCGCGAACTCGACGGGCTTTTGTGGAGTCTGCCATTCCTCCGCGGTCAGCGACGCTTTCAACGCGGTGTAACCCCCGCGAATGGTTCGATCTTCCGAGCGGGTTTCCCCTGTGGTGTCGGTGACGTCGGCATGGATGGAATAGGCAAACGTCGGCTCATTTTTTTCTGGAATGGTCCGGTCTGGCTCGGCGGTGAATTCAATCGTGAATGTGCCGTCGGGTGCGGTGACGGCAATGCCGTGGGCGATGGCTTTTGTCGCTGGCGGCCGCCACCACCACAGCCACCACGGAAGCGTGGTGGCGCGTTCGACGTGCCATTTTACTTTGGCCCCACCGATGGCTGCGCCCGTGTAGGCCGTGGCTTTGCCGCGCAGACTGACCGTGGTGTTGAGCTTCGGCGCTTCCGAAGGAGCGTTCAACTCTACGTGGAATTTGGGCCGTTTGTATTCTTCGACGTTGAAGTCGGCGTTTCCTTTCGGACCATCACTCACCACAATGGACATATTTCCCCTCAGCCGGTCGCGCGGCGCGGTGAAGGTGCCGGCGAAGGAGCCGTAGTCATTGGTCGTGTGCTTCGCGCGGGCGACTTCCTTGCCGTTGGCATCGCGGAACGACACTTCGACCTCTTCGTCGGCGAGTGTTTTGTAGCTACCGTGAACCCGGTCGGATTTGAGGCAAATTCCTTTATAGCTGATCGTCTGACCGGGGCGGTAAAGCGCGCGATCGGTGAAGAAGACGGTTTCCGAGGTGATGAGGTTTGGATCCTGATAGTGATTGGAATATTTTATGCCGTCGCTGGACACGGCCTGCCCATTGGATTCGGCGAGCAGGAGGTAGCCTTGATTGCGCCCGTTGTCGGGAAGCTGAAAGCGGCCATCGCTGTCGGTCTTGGTGGATTTCTGTTCGATAAACGCTCCCTGATTGTTCGGTTGCCACAAGCGCACGGTCGCCGCTACGACAGGCAATCCGCTGTTGGCTTTGAGGACAAAACCTCCATGTGAATTACCGTATGGTTGCGACCGGATAATCAGAGCAAGATCGCTCACCCAAATGGCGGCGACACTGATTTGATTTTCCTTGTCGCCAAAAGTGGCGTTGTGACTGGCGACGATAAAATAGAAACCCGGCTTGAGCGTTGTCGGAGCGGGCAGATCCTCCGTTCGCTGCTTATAATCCGCGGTCTGGGGCAGGGTGGCGTTCCACTCGAGCGTGGGACGGGTGGCGAGCAATTCCTTGCGTTGGGCGTCGTCGAGATTGCCGAATCCCCATCGAGCGCGACTGATATAGTCGTCGAAGTTCGCCGACACCGCGCGGAAGTAAACTTTCGTTACATTCCGATAGGTCACATTCAGCGTGGGCCACGGTGCGTTCCAGACACTTTCTGTTTCGAGCTGCGCGGTTTTGGCCTCGATTTGCTGGATGAGGTTAAAGCACAGCGCGCCGCCGGCGCTTTTGGGAAAGGCGGAAAGACCGCGCCCGGCCAACTCGTGGGCTTTGGCTGCATCACCTTCCTGATTGATAACGCTTGCGAGCACGGCGAGTGCGCGGGCGGAGATTTCGTGGCGGGCGGTAACTTCGACGAATCGTTCGAGGGCGGCTTTGTAACGATCGTCCTTGTTTTCACCAATGGCGATATTGTGGCCATAAGTCAGGCGCGCCAAATCGGCATCGTAATAGGCGGACCTATCCTTGTCGGCCTGATGAAATTTAAGCAGATCTTGGTAAAGCCGGATCGCTTTTAAAATAGGCGATGTATCGTCAGTGGTCACCGGTTGCCATTGCTCGAATGCCGCGACGTCGCCAAAAATTGGGCTGGACGCATCGGCCTCAAAATTGTCCTCCGCCTTGCGCGCGGCGTGTTCGCCGGCTTGGTAGAATTTCAGGGCTTCGTATGCGAGAAAATCGTAGAGCGTCGGCCGGTATTGGTCGGGGACCGTGCCTTTGGGCAGCAACTCGTCGTAGTCGCTGATAGGCGTGGTTTGCAGTTTCCTTTTGTCGGCGAGGGCCGCAGTGAAATGCCGGTCGATCTCCGTGAGGATGCGCGAGAGATCCCACGTTTTCATATCCGGCCCCGACTCGGCGGCAAGTTGCGTGCGCTGCATAAACTGCCAGCGATGCTGTTGAAAATACCCCCAATAGAGATGCGCGAGGATCGCTTCCATCAGCGGTTTCATCGCGGCGGGTGCCTGCTCCAATTCGGCTTGCAGGCGAACGATCTGTTCCTCGGGCTTGTTGCCCTCGATTTTGCCTTCAAGCGCGATTTTTTCACCGATGGCCTTGATCGCTTCCGGATAATCTTTGTCGGCGATGGCTGCGGCGATGATCGGTTTTAATTCCTCGATCGCGGTTTTGGGCAGGCCTTTTTGCTGGGCAGCTTCGACTTTATCCCACTGCGCCTCGCGCGATTTGGCGGACACACCGCTGGCCATCGCGAAGATGAACGAAACAAGGAGACTGAATCGAAGAACGGACTTCATGGTAGAATGGTTAAGGTGTATTGAGTAAGACACTCAATTCACCGTTGTCTTAGAGGAAACATTCGGAAAATAGTCAGACCGTTGTAATACTTTGTCAGTGAATTGTCATGGAGCGGGGAGCGCAATCGCGGAACCATCCAACCAGACACGCTCAACAATTCCCGGCAGGTTCCTTGATTGGAATATTACGGATGGACAAAATCCCGTCGCGAACAACCATTTGGCCGCATGCAGAGTCTGAAGCATCTATTCGAACAAAACCAAGCGTGGGCGGAGAAGATCAAGCAGCAGGATCCCCAATTCTTCAAGACACTCTCCCAGCAGCAAAACCCCGAGTATCTTTGGATCGGCTGTTCCGACAGTCGTGTGCCCGCCAACGAAATCATCGGCCTTTTGCCCGGCGAAGTTTTCGTTCATCGCAATGTGGCGAATGTGGTCGTGCACACCGACCTGAATTGCCTTTCGGTGATCCAGTTCGCCGTCGATGTGTTGAAAGTGAAACACATCATGGTCGTCGGTCACTATGGCTGCGGCGGCGTCAGCAAGATCATCCGCTGCGAACGCGTCGGTCTCGCGGACAACTGGCTGCGGCACGTACAGGACGTGCGCGACAAACACGACCAGTGCATGGCCATGTTACCCGACGACACGGCGCGCATTGCACGGCTCTGCGAAATGAACGTAATCGAGCAGGTCGCCAATGTGTGTTCGACGACGATTGTGCAGGACGCATGGAATCGCGGCCAATCGGTGGCGGTGCATGGCTGGATTTACGGGTTGAGGGACGGTCTTTTGCGCGATCTCAAAATGTATGCCACGAATGCGGATGAGGCCAAGGCGTCGTACAAATCAGCCATTGCCTCGGTAAATGACCGGGGTTTTACGACAGCACCGTGGTGAGGTTCTCCGCCATACCGGACACATTGTAACTGGAGCGCGGACGCCCGCGCCCGCGAAATAGGGAGCGAGGTCGCCGCCACTCTCTCATGCGAATGGGAATGGAGCTCATCGGCGCAAGCTGGCCGGCAAGCGCCAACGAAAAACCCGTGGCGTTAAACCACGGGCTGGAAAAAAGGGCGTTTGTTGCCCGATGTTTGACTCAGGCTCGTCCGAGATAGGAACCGTCGGCGGTGCTGACCTTGATCATTTCGCCCGCTTTGATGAACAGCGGGACTTGCACGACGAGACCGGTTTCGCAGGTGGCGGGTTTCTGCACGTTGCTGGCGGTGTCACCCTTGATGCCGTCCGCGCTTTCGGTGATTTTCAGGACGACCGAGGAAGGAATATCGATGGTCACTGGCACGTCATTAATGAAGAGCACGTCCGCCTTGCCGTTGGCCACGAGGTAGTTTTTGGAATCACCGATCATCGTCGCGTTGATCTCGAAGGTCTCGAAGGATTCCGGATCCATAAACGAGTACGTATCCCGATCGGCATAGCTGAATTCGAGAGTGCGGCGGTCGGTGGAAAGCACTTCCACGGGGTCGGGCGAATTGAAGCGTTGTTCGAGCGATTTGCCGTAACGCAGGTTGCGCATCTTTACCTGAACGAAGGCGCGAAGATTTCCCGGCGTGCGATGCTGGGTCTCCATGATGAGGTGCGGCTCACCGTTGAAATTGATGACTTGGCCTTTGCGGAGGTCGTTGGCTGCGGGCATAACAGATACAGGTGGAGGGTTTTTAGTTACGTAAGGGGATAGGATTACCGAGGGGTTTTCGGCGATGTCAACCCTCGTCCTTCAGGGATAGTGTCGCAATTTGCTTCCCCCTTTCATCCACCAACTTTTGCGATCATCGCAAGTTCCGCAGTCTTGGAAGGGGAAATGGACTGCGCCGCGCGTCCCGCCCTCATCAAAGCCCGTTTCAGGATCAGGGAAACCGCTCCGGTTCAATCGCTTTCAGCGATGACGATCAAGGCGGTATCTTTATGGACATTCAGGCCCAGTATTTATTTAACATCCTTCATGTGCTTGCCTCCGTCTTTGGTTGTTGTTCGCGCTCCAACCAGAGTTCTGCGGCTCCGCCTCTCACCAAGTAACCTGCGCCTTGGGGACGAGCACACTTTTCCCCTTCGTGGCTTCTGCTCGCAGCTATAATGTCTGGGCAAAGCAAATGAAGCATATCACCGGTGTTTTGTTCTGGGGAGTATTTGCGTTCGCAGGGTGCGTGACTGAAAATGAGGTACGGCTTCCAGCCAACCTTTTGGTCCCGGAACCTGTGCGGATTCTCGGGCCCACTCAGCTTAGGGCGCCAAGCGAGATGGGTATGCCGGCGGTGCCTCTCGACATTATCATCGATGTTTCTCGTGTCGAAAATGAAGCACCATACATCAAACTGTGGGCCAAGCACGCAGCCACGGTCTGCAAGACATGGTTTCCTGTCCTTTGCGCAGAGCTTGGCAGTGAGAATTTCAAACCTCGTGGGAAAATCACCTTTGTTTTCCTGCGACACTACTTTGCTCCGGCGCAGTATTACAAAGGCCGCATTTTCATTAGCACTGACGACCTCTGTGGCGATTTGTCGAATTATGGAATGATGATCCATGAACTGACCCATGCGGTTCAAGAATATCCCGGGGTCACTAACGTAGATTGGTTGGTGGAAGGAATCGCCGACTACACGCGTTTTTATCTTTATGAAACAGATCCGCTCCAGGGATGCATTCGGCCCGGTCAGTCGAAGTATACTGATTCCTATCGAACCACGGCCTGCTTTCTCGACTATCTCGTGAGAAACTATGACAAGGCTATCGTTAAGAAATTCAATGCGGCTCTGCGCAAAAACAGTGGTGTCACTGAAAATGACATCAAAAGGATTATTGCCGAAGATGCGGATCTGGAGATCCAGAAACGCCAAACCATGGAAATTCTCTTCAACAGCTTTATCGCCGACTGGACGAAAAATTTCTCCACGCCCACCGTGAAAAAAGCGAGCCAGTAGGAGTGAGAATGCGTTGAGGGAGCCAATCCGGTGTGCCAATCCATAAACTCTTTGCGAAAGCCAAAATCCAAATTGTAACACCACGACGTCGGGATCGTGGATCGACATTCCGCGGGTACCGTTGGTGGATGGTTTGGAATCAAACGTGACTCATTCGGCGAACGCGTACGCGTTCCGTGAAAACTTACCGTAACCCGGGCGGCCATCTCCAAGCTTGTCATTTTCAAGAGGTTTCCGACACTCCGGCGAAACATATCAAATGAAGCAGCGTACCCTCCTGCGCGAGGTCTCCATCAAGGGCAATGCCCTCCATACTGGCGACGCCGTGCACATGACTTTTAAACCAGCGCCAATAAATCACGGAATCGTCTTCCGCCGGGTGGATCTTCATGGTCACCCTGAGCTGAAACCCCGGGTTGACCAGGTAACCGACTTGGTTCGCGCGACCACCATTCAGGTCGGTCACGCCAAGCTGCACACGGTTGAACATGTGTTGAGCGCGCTCCATGGCTGCGGCATCGACAACCTCCTGATCGAAATCGATGCCAGCGAACCCCCGATCATGGATGGTTCCGCGCGGCCTTTTGTCCAATTGATCCAGCAAGGCGAGCCGGTCGAGCAGGACGCCGACCGCGAATATTTTGTCCTCGCCGACACGGTTTCCGTGGCTCGTGGGAATTCCTCGATCATCGCGTTGCCTTATGACGGTTTGAAAATCACCTGCACATCGGCCGACGATCGTGGCATCCATACGCAGCATCTTTCGCTCGTCATCGATCCGGAAACCTACATCGCGCAAGTCGCCGCTTCCCGTACGTTCACGATTTATGAGGACATTGAGGAGCTCATCAAGCTGGGTAAAATCAAAGGCGGCAGTCTCGACTGCGCCGTGGTCATCAAAGGCGACAAAATCATTTCCAAGGAACCGCTGCGGTTCGCCGACGAATTCGTCCGGCACAAGATCCTCGATATCATTGGCGACATTCTCCTGCTTGGCGTACCGCTGAAGGCACACATTGTCGCCACGCGTCCCGGGCATGCGGTCAACGCGGAGTTGACCAAGATCCTTTTTGAAAAATACGAGGCGTGGAAAAAGGGCGGGAAAAAACCGGCCAAACCAGCCGCACCCAAGGCTGAGATTGCGACGGAAACGACCCTCAATATCCGGCGCGTCCTCGATACGCTGCCTCATCGTTATCCCTTTGTGATGATCGACCGCGTCGTCGAAATGACCGAGATGGATCTCACGGCGATCAAGAATGTGACCATCAACGAGCCATTTTTCCAAGGCCACTATCCCGGCAATCCGGTGATGCCCGGTGTACTGCAGGTCGAGGCGATGGCGCAGGCGGCAGGCATTTTGATGATTCGCCGGATCACCATGGAAAACAAGACCGCGCTACTGATGAGTTGTGACAAAGTGAAATGGCGCAAACCCGTCCGCCCTGGTGACCAGCTTAGTATCAAGGTCAAGCTCACCAAGGTTCGCAGCAGCATCGCCTGCGCGGAAGGTGAATGCACCGTCAATGGCCAGACTGTTTGTTCGGCGGAGTTGATGTTTGCGACCGTCGACAGCAGCGAATTGGACTAGGCCCATGGCGCAGCAGATTCACCCCACCGCAATCATTGAACCCGGTGCGACGCTGGCGGACGATGTCGTCATCGGCGCGTACGCCTACGTCGGCGGCAAGGCGGCCATCGGTGCCGGCACGGTCATTCATCATCACGGCAATGTCGAGGGTCGCACCACCATTGGCGAGCAGTGCGAGATTTTCCCCTTTTCCTGCGTCGGGACGAAAACGCACGATCTGAAATTCAAAGGCGGCGAGCCCGGCCTCATCGTTGGCGACCGCAATGTCTTTCGCGAATACGTCAGCGTGCACGGTGCGACCAACGACGCTGAATTTACCCGCATGGGCAACGACAACGTGATTCTCGCCTACAGCCACATCGCGCACGATTGCGTGGTGGGCAATTTCCTCGTGATGAGTTCGCAGACCGCGCTTGCTGGTCACGTCCTGGTCGAGGATCACGTCAACATCGGGTGGGGTACTGGAGTTCATCAGTTTTGCCGCGTTGGTTCCCACGCGATGCTCGGGGCGATGTCGAAAATCGTCCAGGACGTTCCGCCATACGTGATCGCCGACGGCAATCCCGCCGTGGCCCGTTCCATCAACAAGGTGGGACTGGAACGCAACGGCTTCAGCGTCGAGCAACTCGAGGCAGTAAAACAGCTGTTCCGCGTCGTCTTCCGTGCCGGCTACAACCGTACGCAGGCACTGGAGAAATTGCGCGAACACGCCCTGTCCGGCACACCGGAGTTCCAACATTTTCTCGCTTTCGCCGACGCCAGCGAGCGCGGCTTCATCTCCAGCAAATAGTTTCTTGTCTGGAACTGGAGCCGCAGCGACCCCGCTGCGGAACCCGCGCTGACCACGGCGAGGTCGCCGTGGCTCCAAAGTTCGGTAATAAACGGGCAACAGTCGACGTGATCGTCAAAGCTCATGCGCAATCTTGGGGATTACGTCCCTTCCACCGGCGGATTTTGATCCAGCTGCCGCAATAATTCGTAACTGTACAATCCCGTGCGATGGCCGTCGCTGAAATCGAAACGGATCGCGTAATTTCCGACCCTTTCCCATCCAGTCACCTCGACGCCGACGAAATTCTTCGGTACTTCACCGCCATAGTGATGCCCGAAAATATCGCGCTCGCCCTTGACCTCGGCGCTCGGCGACGCGGCGCGCAACGTGGCGAAGGAAAGAAAGCTTTCCTTGCCATCGTCCCAGCGGATGGCGACTTCGGAGCCGATGATCTGGACGTCCACGGGGGAATGCATGGTGCCAGTTATTAGCAATCCGACCACGAAGTGAAGCGTGGAAAATACCGGGCCACTTCCGTTTACTTTGGGAGTCCAAGGTATAACCTGATTCTTGCCATGAAAACCAATCCTGCGCAATTGCCTCACGTGGTGGTACTGGGAGCCGGCTTTGGTGGCCTCACTTTTGCCCAGGATTTCCCGTCCCACATGGCGCGTGTGACGGTGGTCGACCGGCAAAATCACCACGTTTTCCAACCCCTGCTTTACCAAGTCGCGACCGCAGGTCTATCGGCGCCGGACATTGCCCAGCCAATCCGTTCGATTCTGCGGACAAAACCCAATCTTACGGTCGTCATGGCCGAGGTGAAACGAATCGATCTCAACGCCCGGCGCGTTGTGCTCGACCACGGCGGGTTGAATTACGATTTTCTCGTCATCGCGCTCGGTGGACACACCATTTATTTTGGTCACGACGAATGGGAAAAATTCGCACCGAGCCTGAAGTCGCTCGATGACGCCGTGCGCTTGCGTCGCAACATGCTGCTCGCGTACGAACACGCCGAACTCGAGCCCGATGAAAATCGCCGGGCGGAATTGATGACGACCGTGGTCGTCGGCGGCGGTCCGACGGGCGTGGAATTAGCCGGTACTTTTGCCGAGCTGGCCCGCACGGTGCTTTATCGCGACTTCGATCACATCGATCCGCGTCAGGCAAAAATCATTCTCGTGGAAGGTGGACCGCGGGTGTTGGCGACATTTCCGGAGGATTTGTCGGCGAGCGCACGCCGCCAGTTGACGAAGCTCGGCGTCGACGTTCGCGTGAATACGAAGGTGACGTCCATCCGCGAAAACGTCGTTGAACTCGATGGCCATCCACTTCGCGCCGGCAATATTGTCTGGGCCGCCGGCGTCGGCGCCAGTCCTGTCACGCAGACGCTCGGTGCCGACATTGACCGGACCGGCCGCTTGAAAGTGTTGCCCGATTTGAGCCTCCCCAAGCACCCGGAGGTTTTCGCCGTCGGCGATTTGGCCGCGTTGAAGGATGCGAAGGGCGTGGTCGTGCCGGGCGTGGCGCAAGGTGCAATCCAAGGCGGCGCGCATGTCGCGAAACTCATCGCCTACGACATTGCGGTTGGTCCACGCGTGCCGGAAGAGCGCGAGGCCTTTGCCTATAACGACAAGGGCAACATGGCCGCGATCGGCCGCTCTGCCGCCGTCGCGGAAATCGGCAAAATCCATCTGAGCGGATTTCCCGCATGGATGATGTGGCTAAGCATTCACTTGGTTTTCCTCGTCGGCATGCGCAATCGCATCGCGGTGTTTCTGCAATGGATCTACGCCTATTTCACCTACCGTCGCGGTGCCCGCATCATCATGGGCGAAGGATCAGGCAAGCCGGCGGCAAAATGATTCTGCCATGACTGGAGCGTGGTCGACCGCGCCCATGTTCACGTGCGATTATTTCACCACGCGTCCGGTTCCGGCAGTGGTTTCCGAACTGTTTTTTTCAACCGCCCTTCGTAACTCCGGTCGATTTCCTCGATCTCCGGTTCGGGAATTCGCGTAAACGCAATCCGCATCGGCGCATCTTTCGTCGCGCCATGGGCTCCGCCGAAATACACCGTGTTCTTCCCAAGCACCTTGTTGAGGTGATCGACGGCATGGAACAAACGTCCATGCGTCTCCTCGGTTTTTTGCTCGAATAAATCCGGAGTGTGCAGTCGCAGGTCGAGCAAATCCACCAGGTGAACCCCGATCCGGAACGGTTGCCGTTTGCGGTCGGCCGGCGGGCGTTTTTTCCACAAACGATTCAAGGCTTGCGTGAGCAAAATCGTGTCCTGCGTCTCGGTGAGGCGCAGGGCCGCGCTCCAATTCGTATCGTCGCGGTAGTCGATCGTCACGGTCAGTCCGCCCGCGCAATAGCCGCCGTGACGCAAGCGCATCGCGGCCTTTTGCAGGAGGCGGTGCAGCGCGGCGAGAGCGGCGTCAGGATTGCGTTTTTCCGGTGGAAGCACGTGCCCGTGACCAATGGTTTTCCCTTCCTGCTGTTCGAAGAAGGGCAGGTCCTCGCCGTGAAGCAGGCGCCAGAGCTGTTCGCCGCGCACACTTTGCCAGATGGCGCGAAAGTCATCCTTGGTGGCGGCGTATAATTGCGCCATCGTGATGATCCCGCGTTCGCTGAGCCGCCTCTGAATATTGGGACCGATGCCGGCGATGTCGCCGGGCACAAGGCGCAACAGTTTTGCCGGTAAATCCGGCTCGTCGAGAATGGTCAGGCCATCGGGTTTCTGCATGTCCGATGCGACCTTCGCGAGCAACCAGTTCGGCGCAATTCCGATGGAACTGCGCAGCAGCGGTCCCACTTCGCGCGCGATCGCGGTCTTGATGCGTTTTGCCAGAGCCTCGGCTTGGTCTCGCGGGGAAAATCTCGGGGTTAGCTCACAGGTCATTTCATCGATCGACTGGATCTTCGTCACGTGAACACAGCTTTCGACGACCGCCGCCAGCCTGCGGTGATAGTCGATGAAGACTTCAGGGCGGGATTCCACCACTACAAGTTCGGGGCAGAGTTTGCGCGCGTCCGCCACCCGGGCATTGCGCGTGAGTCCCATTTGTTTGGCTTCAATGCTGACCGCGATTGCCCCCGTGGTTTCCGCCAGTACGGGTACGATTGCCACGGGTTTTCCCCGTAACTCCGGCCTTTCCTGTTGCTCGACCGAGGCGAAGAAGGAATTAAAATCAATGGTGAGATACCGCAGCGCCATGTCCTGAAAATTGCCCGGATCCGCCCGGTGGCAAGTGGACATCGGCCTGACCGTTGCAATTCGAGCCAATCCGTACGCGGGTTCAGCGACGGAATTGCTCGATCTTACCGCGCAGCTCGGTGAGCGAGGGATCAATTTCCAATGCACGTTCCCATTCCTTGAGCGCTGCCGGGCGATCACCAGTCAGCATCATCATGTATCCAAGCCCGGCATGGGTGTTGGCATTGCCCGGCTCCAGCGAAATGGCGCGTTGATAGTAGCGGGCGGCGGAGGGAAAATCTTGATGACGGGCGGTCAACTCGGCCAGCCGGCTATACAAGGATGCATTATCCGGGTTGACGGCAATCGCCCGCGTGATCCCGTCAATGGCTGCTTCGAGATTTCCAAGAAGCTCTGAGGTGCGCGCGAGGCCTAGTTGGGCTTCGATCAGCGTCGGGTGATGATCGACCGCGGCACGAAAATGTGTCAGAGCGCCAGTGTTGTCGCCTTGTTTAACCATGATTTTGCCAGCTTCCACGTCCGCCTGACTCATTTCCGCGTCAAGGCGGGCGGCGGTTTCAAAATGGTTCAACGCCTCACTGGTTCGGCCGAGTTGCTGACAGGCGAGGGCAAGAGTGAAGTGAGCGAAGGCGTCGTCGGGATTTATCTCCAATAAGATTGCTGCGTGCCACGCAACAATGGCGGGCTGATGATCGTGTAAAGCGGATGAGATGATGATCAGGCTGCCGTTCTGCAGAGTGGGATCAATCTGGAGAGCGCGGAGCACAAGAGATTTTCCCTCGCTGGCATCGGCCCGGTGTAACAATAATCCCAAATTATAGAGACTGGGCGCGCTATTGGCATCCACGGCGAGGACGGCACGGTAAAGGGTGATTGCTTCCGAAAAGCGCAGCTGCTTTTTGCGGGTGGTGGCGAGGGTTTCGAGTGCGGTCGTGTTGAGCGGGTTAATCGCGAGGGCCTTCCCGGCTTGTTCAGCGGCTTCGTCGACCTTGCCTTCGTTGAGCAACGTGTAGCCAAGAAACCCATAGGCTACGTCATTGCGACCGGTGACCTGAGTTGCGTGACGGAAAAGTGTCACTGTGTCGCGCCAGACCGCTTCCTGATTCCAAGTTCGCATCGCGAGTCCGGCTAGCAACAGGCAGGCAAAAACACCCGCGATACCCCGGACCCGGACTGAATTGGCGACGTGACTAATTGACCAGAAGACCACCAGCTCGATGCCCAGCAAGGGGAGATACGTGTAGCGGTCTGCCATGGATTGAAAACCGACCTGGATCAGGCCAATGGCCGGCAATAAGACCGCGAGAAATGTCCCCCAACCGAAAAGCAGCCAGGGTTGCGACTCTCGCCGCCACCAAGCCAGCGCCGACAGCCCCAACATCAGCAAGCTGGCACCGACCACGGTGAGGATCGGCCAGTAACCCGGATGCTGGTAGCAAACGGCCAGGTCAAATGGCCAGAAAAAATGCCCCAAATAGCACGCGATGGCTACAATCGCATTCAAGAGCCTGGCGGAAAAGGGTAGGGTGAGCACGAACGCACCAGCCGTTTTTTGCATCCAGATCGTAACGAGAGAGATCACGACCGAAAAGAAAAAGAACGGGATTTTCTCGAGCAACAAGGGCATCCATTGTTTGCGAAAATCCGCAGCGTTGAGGGAAAGTTTAGAAACGCGTCTCAAAGGCCAGAAATCCAGCAGCAGCAGGACGATGGGGGTAGTCACTAGCATGGGTTTGCTCATCAAGCCGGCGATGAAGAGGCCGAGGGTCAGCGCATAGGTTCCGCGTGCGGGCTGGCTGGCCCGCCGCCGCGTCGCGTAATTGAGGTAGGTGAGCAACGTGAGGAGGAAAAAGCAGCCACTCATGACGTCCTTGCGTTCGGTAATCCAAGCAACGGATTCGACGCGCAACGGATGCCAGGCAAAAAAAGCCGCAGCGAAAGCGCTGGTCCAGAATTCTCCGGTGAGCCGGCGGAACAACACCAATACGAGCACGGCATTGAGTGAATGCCAGAGTGCACTGGTCAGATGGTGTCCCGCGGCCGCTTCCCCATAAAACTGCCAGTCGAGTTGATGCGACAACCACGTGAGCGGATGCCAGTAGTCGGTCAGTCCGGTAAACGCCCACTTTGCGCCAGCCCAGGAAAGTCCGCTCAGGACGTGCGGATTATCGGTGACATACCGGGGATCGTCATACGTGAGAAACCCATAATCCAAACTGCGGCTAAACAAAAGCATCGTCCCGGCAAACAGTGCCGTGCATACGCCAGCTAAGCGAAAGGCGGGACGAACAGTGGGAAACGAAAACACTCGGCCTGCCTAGGGAGCGCGCCGTCAGCGGGCAACGCTTTTGTAGAAAACGGGCTGGAACAGCGATCAACCGTTTCCATTCCAAGGTCGGTCTCCTCGCGGCACTGAATCTGACGGAAATGACTTCCTGGAATCCGAGCTAGTGTCATGAGTGATTAAAGCGTGCAATAAGTGAGAGTGACTGATGATCTGGTGCATGATCATGGGACGCCCAAAATCGGAATTGGTGTTGAGTGCGGAAGAGATCGCGAAGCTGAAGATGATGGCGAGGCGGCCTAAGTCGGATCCGCGCACGGCGTTTCGTGCGATGGTGGTGCTGGATTGTGGCAGCGGGATGAGCAATGCGGCGGTGGCGGCGAAGCACGAAGTCACGGCCCAAACGGTCGGCAAATGGCGCGAGCGGTTTATCGCCCAGCGCCTCGGCGGGCTCGGCGATGCCCCACGGCCCGGACAACCGCGCACGATTACCGACGGGCAGATCGAGGCGGTGGTCACCCGCACGCTGGAAAAGCGTCCCACGGCGGCCACGCATTGGAGCACGCGCTCCATGGCGAAAGCCAGCGGCCTGACGCAAAACGCCATCGTGCGGATCTGGCGTGCCTTCGGGCTGAAGCCGCATTTGCAGGAGAACTTCAAGCTCTCCACCGATCCGTTCTTCATCGAGAAGGTGCGCGACATCGTCGGGCTATATCTCAATCCGCCGGAGCAAACCCGTGCGATTGTCCTGTGCGTCGACGAGAAGAGCCAGATTCAGGCGTTGGATCGCAGTCAGCCGATCTTGCCACTGCGAGCCGGGCAGCCGGAACGCCGCACCCATGATTATTACCGTCACGGCACCACCTCACTCTTCGCCGCGTTGGATATCGCCACCGGCAAAGTCATTGGCCGCTGCCACGCGCGACACCGCCATCAGGAGTTCCTGCGCTTTCTCCAACAGATCGAGCAGACGGTGCCCCCAGGCCTCGACGTGCATCTGGTTTTGGACAATTACGGCACGCACAAGGCACCGAAGGTCGCGGCGTGGTTCAAGCGCCGCCCTCGCTATCACCTGCATTTTACTCCGACCAGCAGTTCATGGCTCAATCAAGTCGAACGCTGGTTTGCGAAGATCTCCGACCAGCGCCTACGCCGCAGCGCCTTCCGCTCCGTCGACGAGTTGGAAACCGCCATCCGCCACTATCTCGAAACCAATAACCAAAATCCGACGCCGTTCATCTGGACTGCCTCGGCCGACCTCATCCTCGGTAAAGTCCAGGCAATTTGCTCACGAATTAATCACTCAGGACACTAGGTTGAGTCAGTTGGAGTGATTATGGTTATGCTCCTGATGGTTATTTCGATTGGCCCAAAGACTGGCCGGGCTTTCCAGCCCGCTCGTTCCTCCGGGCGAAGATGCCATTGAGTATTTCGTGGTTTCCCATTCCTCAAACTTGCAGAGCTCGATGCTTCTCTTTCCAGCCGGCCCCCAAAAGCAGCGATCTAAATAGATGGTTGGAAACGTGCTGCGCACTACCGCTGGCCACGGCCGATTGAGAAAGAATCGAGCTCAAGGACTGGGTGGATTTTGTGAAGTTATCGGAGGTCGTGTCCTGAAAATTCGCACTCCATCCGGCCCGGTTGATGGCGCTCATTTGAGTTGCGCCGGACGTTGAGCTGGCCATCTATGACCGGATCTAGCGCGAACTCGATCGCGACCGGACATTCAACTCCAACTCTCTCCTCGGACCCGAGGCTTCATCGCCATGCGAAAAGCACCCATGTTCCAGTCAGGCCACCGGCAGGTCTTCCTTGTTGAGGAAACTGCGGAGGCCGTGTGAAAAGCGTTCTCGATTTCACCCGCGCCAAGCGTGAGGAAAAGCCGCTCGTTTTGGTCGCAGCCTACGACGCGTTGATGGCGCGCCTGCTCGCGGCTTCAGAAGTGGATGCCATTCTTGTCGGCGACAGCGTTTCGATGGTGGTTCACGGGTTTCCATCCACCGTTCACGCGACCACGGAAATGATGTGCCTGCACACTGCGGCGGTGCGTCGCGGCGCACCCAAGTCGGTCGTGATTGCGGACATGCCGTTCCTCAGCGTGCGGCAGGGACGTGACGAAGCGTTTCGCGTGGCGGGTGCGCTCATGCAAGCGGGCGCGACAGCCGTGAAACTCGAGGGCGTGACCGGCCACGAGGACGTCATCACGCATTTGATTGGCAGCGGCATTCCCGTGATGGGTCATCTTGGATTGACCCCGCAATCCGTGAACCAACTCGGCGGTTATCGCTTACAAGGGCGCACTCCCGAAACGGCCGAGCGACTCAAAGCGGAAGCAGTGGCGTTGGAAAAGCTCGGGGCGTTTTCAATCGTGTTGGAATGTGTGCCGGAAGCGCTGGCGGGCGAAATCACCGATGCGCTTTCGATCGCCACCATCGGCATCGGCGCCGGTGCGAAAACGGACGGACAGGTTCTTGTTCTCACTGATATGTTGGGATTCGATGCGACGTTTCACCCGAAATTTGTCCGGCGTTATATTGAGGGACACGCGACGATGTTGGGGGCGGTGAACTCATTTGCCCGTGACGTGCGGGCGGGGAAGTTTCCGTCCCCCGAGGAAATTTTAGCCTGATGAAAGTATTCCATCGACTCTCCGATTGGCAATTGGCGCGGCGCGGCGCCGATTTTGCCGGCAAAAAAATTGGTTTCGTGCCGACGATGGGCGCGCTGCACGCCGGCCACCGCGCCTTGCTCGAACGGGCGCGCGGAGAAAACGATATCGTGGTGCTGAGCATTTTCGTTAACCCGACGCAGTTCAACGACCCGAAGGATTTGCAACGCTACCCGCGCACCCTCGAAGCCGATCTGGCTTTGGCGGAGGGAGTGGTGGATGGGGTGCTCGCGCCTTCCTCCGACGAACTTTACCCCGATGGCTATCATTATCGCATCACGGAAAACGAGCTGAGCCTGCGTTGGGAAGGTGCGCATCGTCCCGGACACTTCGACGGGGTACTCACGGTCGTGCTCAAGCTGCTGAATCTCGTGCAGGCTCACCGGGTGTATTTTGGCGAAAAGGACTGGCAGCAACTGCAACTCGTGCGCGGCATGGTGCGGGCATTGTTTGTGCCGACCGAAATTATCGCCTGCGCCACCGAGCGCGCGCCGGACGGCCTCGCGCTAAGTTCGCGCAACGCCCGCCTTTCGCCCGCCGGTCGCGCGCAGGCAGCCGTCTTCCCGAAAATTCTCCGCGAATCCCCGACCGCCGATACCGCGGCTCCGTTGCTCGAGGCAGCGGGTTTTGGCGTGGATTATGTGGCCGATCACGAAAATATCCGGCTCGCCGCGGTGCGGCTGGAAGGAATCCGTTTAATCGACAATGTCCGGATCTAATCTGCTTTTCATCCTCACCGGTTCCATCGCCGGTTTCAAAGCGTGCGAGGCAATCTCGCAACTTGTGCAGCGCGGTCATCGCGTGCGTACGGTCGCGACGAAGGCGGCGCTGCAATTCATCGGGCCGGCCACACTCGAAGGATTGACCGGCTCCGCGGTCCTGACCGACCTATTCGCACCCGGGGCGGCGCTCGAGCATATCAACCTCACGCGTTGGGCCGACGCCGTGATTGTGTGTCCGGCCACGGCCCACACGATCACTCGTTTCGCCGCGGGTCTGGCCGAGGATCTCGCCGGCTCTCTGTTTCTGGCCCATGATCGCTCGAAGCCGTTTCTGATCGCGCCAGCGATGAATCCGGCGATGTGGTCGCATCCGGCGACAGTAAGCGCGGTCGAAAAACTCATGCAATGGGGCGTGCACTTCCTGCCGGTGGGCGAGGGGCGCACGGCTTGCGGTGAAGTGGGCGAGGGTCGTCTGGCCGAACCGGCGCAAATCGTGATCGCGGTTGAAAGCAGCCTGGCCAAACCGGTCCGGCGCCTGCGGGTGCTCGTCACGAGCGGAGGCACCGCCGAGCCGATCGATGGCGTGCGTGTTCTGACGAACACGAGCACAGGCAGCACGGGCGCGGGTATTGCGTCGCATCTGACTCGCTGCGGGCACGACGTGATTTTGCTGCGGGCAAGGTCAGCTGTGAGGGCGGACAACGGTGTCCGCGAGGAAACGTTTTCGTCCTTTGCGGAGCTCGATTCTGCGCTGCACCGTTTTCTCGGCAGTGAAGATTTCGATGCGGTTGTCCATGCCGCGGCCGTCAGCGATTTCGGCGTGGAGTCGGTGGTGACCGCCGCTGGCAGCAATCCGCCGGGTGCGGCCAAGATCGAATCGGGTCCTTCCCCCGTGACCGTGCGACTGCGCGTGTTGCCCAAGTTGGTGGATTCGCTGCGCAATCTGAGCCGCAATCCGGAGCTCAAACTGGTGGCATTTAAATTGACCGCCAACGCCACGCCGGAGGAGGTGGCGACCGCCGTGGAGACGTTGCTCCAGCGAACCGGCGCGGATTTCGTGGTCCATAACGACTTGTCGCGGCGGTCGAGCAGTGAGGATTTTCCGGCGACCATTCACAAGTGGGGCGGTGGCGCGATCCAGTCTTGCGCGACGCGGACGGAACTCGCGGAAGCCTTGGAGCAGGCGCTCGTCGCCACCGGTCCGCAATTCGCCTGATTTATTTCCCCATGCTCCTCTGTCTCGACATCGGCAACAGTCAGATTCACGGCGGAGTTTTCGACGGCGAAACGTTGCGCTGCCAGTTTCGCAAAACCACCAAGACGCCCGATTCATCGGATGAACTGGGGATTTTTTTCACCGCGGTGTTGCGTGAGAACGGCGTCGATCCCCGGGCCGTCAAGCGCGTCGCGATTTGCTCGGTGGTGCCGGCTGCGCTGCATGCCTTGCGCGGGGCGGCCGTGAAGTATTTTCATTGCGAGCCGTTCGTTTTGCAGGCCGGGGTCAAAACCGGCTTGAAGGTACGGTATCGCAACCCGCACGAGGTGGGAGCGGATCGCATCGCGGGCGCCATCGCTGCGACGCGCCGTCATCCGAAGCAGGATTTGCTGGTCGTGGATTGCGGCACGGCGACGACCGTCGAAGTGGTGACCGCCGACGGCGATTATCTTGGCGGCGTCATCCTGCCGGGTGTCGGCGTATCGGCTTCGGCCCTCGCCACGAATACCGCGAAACTTCCCCGCGTGGAAATCGCGCCGCCGGAGCACGTCCTCGGGCGCACCACCGTCGAAAGCATTCAGTCAGGACTGTATCATGGTCACGTCGGCGCGATCCGGCACATTTTGTCCGCACTGAAAAGCGAGGCGTTTCCCACCGGCAAACCCCGCGTGATCGGCACCGGCGGTTTTTCTCGGATGTTCGAGCGCGAAGGCCTGTTCGACGAAATAATTTCCGAACTCGTGCTGTGGGGTCTCAAATACGCCGATGGCATGAACCAGGAGTTGGAAACAGAAAGGAAATAAGCCCGCCCGCTTTGATATTTTTATGCAACGCACGTTCCTGAAAACCAAACTCCACCGCGCCACCATCACGTCGGCCGACCTCAACTACGAAGGTTCCATTTCGCTGGGCCGTGACCTCTGCCGTGCCGCCGGTTTGATCGAGTTCGAGCAGGTGGACATTTACGACGTGACCAACGGTGCGCGCTTCACGACCTACGTGATCTACGGCGAACCGGCGCAGGTGCAGATCAATGGTGCCGCGGCACGACTGGTACAACCGGGGGACCGCATCATTGTCGCGGGTTACGTGCAACTGGACGCATCCGAGGTGGCGAACCACTCGGCCCGCGTCGTCCTGCTCGGCGACAAAAACGCGATTCACTCCGTGGAAGATAAATGCATCAATCAGCCATGATTGCGACTGGCATCGCCGCTTATTCTCCCACTGAACTCGACGCCGAGACTGACCGGCTTTTCCGGACGCTTCTGCACGTGGACTGCGAGCCGGGCCGGCAATGGAATCTGGAAGCGTGTCAGCGCATCGCGCCGCTCACCTTGGAAATCAACCGGCTGAAGCGCGAACAGGATGCCGTTATTCTGACGCATTCCTACGTTGAACCGGAAATCATTTACGGCGTCGGTGACTTCAAGGGCGATTCCTATTTTCTCAGTCTCAAGGCGCGCGAATCCAAGGCGAAGAAGATCGTTTTTGCCGGCGTGGTATTCATGGCGGAGACGGCGAAAATCCTTTCACCGCAAGCCACAGTGGTGGTGCCGGATCGCGGGTCGGGGTGTTCGCTGGCGGATTCGATCACGGGGGAAGGCGTGAGAAAATTGAAGGCGCTTTATCCTGATGCGGCGGTCGTCTGCTACATTAACAGCACGGCTGAAGTGAAAGCCGAATCCGACGTGTGCGTCACGTCGGCCAACGTGTACGACATCGTGGCGGGACTGCCGCAACGTCGTGTGCTTTTTGTGCCTGACCGGCTCATGGCCGAAAACGTCCGGGCCGAGCTCAAGCGTCGTGGCGTGAACAAGGAGGTCATCGCTTCCGACGGCACGTGCATCGTGCACGATCAATTCGATCCCGCGGCCATCGTCGAGGCACGGGCGCGTTTTCCCGGGTTGAAGGTGGTGGCGCATCCCGAATGCACCGCTGAAGTGGCGGCAGCGGCGGATTACGTCGGCAGCACAGGCGGAATGATGAAATACGTGAAAAGCACGCCGGCTCCGTATTTCCTGATGTTGACCGAGTGCGGGTTGGTCGGCCGGTTGCAAGTTGAGGATCCCGAGAAGCGTTTTATCGGCGGTTGCCGGCTGTGTCCCTACATGAAACTGAACTCGCTGGAGAAAGTTCGCGATGCGCTGCTCGCGCCGCGGCCCGACCAAATTGTCACGCTCGACGAGGACGTGCGCGTTCGTGCGGCCCGTTGCATTGATCGCATGTTCGAACTCACGCCGAAAAGCTGACGCGTTGCCTCAACATGCTCACGAGAACTTCATTGCTGTCGAATGGTGACTATCAGCGTTCGCGCCCGATTGGATCGAAATTGTCTGAGGATAGGGCGCATTATCCCTAACGCGCCTTGTCTTCGCCGAGCAGATAGCAGCGGATTAGGGATAATCCGCCCTACCTGAAAACTTTTAATAAAATGTCCATCCTCACTCCCCGCACTGAACATTTGATCGATCTCGCCTTGGACGAAGACGCCGGGCTGGGCGATGTTACCAGCCGGGCGATTTTCCCCGCTTCCCACCGGAGCCGGGCCGTGATCGATGTTAAACAGGATCTGGTTCTCTGCGGCCTCGAGATCGCCGCGCGGGTTTTTTCCCGGGTCGATCCGCGGCTCAAAACCAAATTGCTCGCATGCGATGGCGACCGCCTGAAACCGGGTGCGGTGGTTTTGCGCATCGAAGGGCCTACCGGATCGCTGCTCACCGCCGAGCGCACGGCGTTAAATTTTTTGCAGCGATTGAGCGGCGTCGCCACGCTGGCGCGCACGTTTGCCGACGCGGTGAAAGGGACCGGCGTGCGCGTGGTCGATACGCGCAAGACGACCCCGGGATATCGTGCATTGGAAAAATACGCGGTGCGTTGCGGCGGTTGTTTCAACCACCGCAGTTCCCTGGGCGAACATGTTCTCATCAAGGACAACCACATCGCCGCCGCCGGCTCGCTGGCCAGGGCGGTGGCGATGTGCCGTGCCGCCGCGCCCCATGCCGCGAAGATTGAAGTCGAGACGACGACCCTCGCCGAAGTGCGCGAGGCGTGCCGCGCCGGTGCCGGCGTTATTTTACTCGATAACATGACGCCCGACCAGGTGCGCACCGCGGTGAAAGTGATCGACGGACGCGCCACGGTGGAGGTTTCGGGTGGCGTGCGATTCGCGACGCTGCGCGATTACGCGTTGCCCGGCGTGGATGTGATCAGTATCGGCGCGCTGACGCATTCCGCGACAGCGGTTGATCTGAGCCTGACGCTTCTATCTTCGCGCGCGGCGCACTGATTATTTATCCCGTGAAAATTATCCAGACCGATTGTCTTGTCCTCGGTGCCGGGCTGGCCGGTTCGACTTATGCGTTGCGAGCTGCGCGGGCGGGATTTCGCGTGGAATTGCTTTCCCTGGGCGAACCGCTCCAGGCCAACAGTGACTGGGCGCAAGGCGGGATCATCTACGACACGAATCCCGATCCGACGAAGCTCACCAGCGATATTATTGAGGCGAGCGACGGCACGGCGAACCCGGCGGCGATCGCGCAGCTGGTGCGCGAAGGTCCGGTCGCGGTGAAGGAACTTTTGCTGGAGGAATTGCAGGTGGGCTTCGACCGCGATGAAGCGGGGCGGCTCGATCTGACGCGCGAGGGTGGCCACCACGAGCGGCGGATCATTCACGCCAAGGACGCGACCGGCCACGCGATCATGGCGTCCGTGGTGCGGCGCGTGGACGCGACGCCGGGGATCACGCGCCGGCGGAATTTTGCCGGGGTGGATCTGCTGACCCTTTCGCACAACGCTGCGGATAATCACGACCGCTATGAGCCGCTGACTTGCTTTGGTTGTTATGCGCTCGAGACGGCGACCGGCGAGGTCGTGGCCTTTGTGGCGAAAAAAACCGTGCTCGCAACGGGAGGATTGGGCGGAATTTTTCTGCACAGCACCAATCAACCCGGCAGCGTTGGTCATGGCGTGGCGATGGCGTATCGCGTGGGCGCACGGCTGATCGATCTCGAATACGTGCAGTTTCATCCGACCGTTTTCATCCAGCCGGGAACGCAGCCGTTTTTGATCACGGAGGCATTGCGCGGCGAGGGCGGGGTGCTCGTCGATGCGCAAGGGAGGCGTTTTATGGACGCGGTGCATCCGCTGGGATCACTCGCGCCGCGCGACGTCGTCGCCCGCGCGATCAAGCAGCACCTCACGGAAACGGGGGATAATTGCGTTTACCTGGATTTGTCCGCGTTGACGGCCGATTTTATCCGCGAGCGGTTTCCCGCGATCTACGAACGCTGCCTTGCGAGTGGAGTGGACATCACCCGGCAACCGATTCCGGTTGTCCCGGCCGCGCATTTTTCGTGTGGCGGGGTTCACGCTGATTTGCATGGCCGGACGAATGTCCGTCACCTCAGCGCCATCGGTGAAACGGCCTGCACGGGGTTGCACGGCGCCAACCGGCTTGCGAGCACGTCGTTGTTGGAATGCCTCGTCTCGGCGAAATCCGCGGCGCAGGCGGATATTGCTGAATTGAAAGCGGGTTTGGCGATTTCGGCGCAGCCTCGCGAGTGGACGAGTCCGGTGCGGGAGGCGGACCCGATGTTGGTCCGGCAGGATTTGCAACTGGTCCGGACGACGATGTGGAATTACGCGGGCATCATGCGTTCGCCCCGGCGCCTGGCGCGCGCGCGCAGGATTTTGCTCGAGCTCCGCGAAGACATTCAAGCCTTCTACCGCGATTGCCGGCCCACGCGTGAACTCATCGAGCTCCGCAACGCCGTCCAAACCGCGCTGCTCGTCGTGCACGCCGCATCATTGAACCCGGTGAGCAAAGGGTGCCATTACGTGGTAACGGAGACTTAGGTTTCATTGGGTGGCAGGGGTGACCGTTGAGAACGCTGGTTAGTGGGCTGGTAGAAAAACATTTCTTACACCAAGAGCGCAAAGGACGCTAAGAAGGAGAATTTACCAGGAGTTTGATCCACCTTGGCGGCCTTTGCGTTCTTGGTGTAAAATTCCGAAGCTTGGGGGCTTAAATCATCATGATCGCGGCAGTGGGGGTGTTTGGGACCGGTCAAAACGGCTGGCGTCGCTTCGGTGCGAGTGTTTCATTCGCGGGATCATGTTGTCCCGATACATTCACCGGAGATGGGCCGCGGGCGTTGCACTGTTTCTCGCGGTGGTTTGCTGCGATTTGGCTGGCCAGGC
Source organism: Lacunisphaera sp. (assembly GCA_036499685.1). Taxonomy (GTDB): domain Bacteria; phylum Verrucomicrobiota; class Verrucomicrobiia; order Opitutales; family Opitutaceae; genus Lacunisphaera. The sequence continues at coordinate 47,526 of DASYDH010000026.1, forward strand.
GCGGGAGCGCCCCACGGTCGATCTCGCCGGGACGTGGCAATTTGAAATGGATCGCGGGGACGAGGGCACAAAAGAGCATTGGTTTGCGCGCGATCTGCCGGACAAAATTGCGCTGCCGGGGATTTTGCAGGCGCAGGGATATGGCGACGAAATCCGGACGGACACACCTTGGGTCGTGACGCTCGGTGATGCGTGGTGGAAGTTGCAACCGGAAGCGTTGCGCGCGCATTTTTCGCAACCGGGGCACGTCGAAGTGCCGTTTCTTGCGCAACCGCCGCGACACTACCTCGGGGCTGCGTGGTATCAACGCGACCTCGACATTCCGTCTTCGTGGAAAAATCGCCGCGTGGAATTGTTTCTCGAACGGGCACACTGGGAAACCACGGTGTGGGTGGATGGTACCGCGCTGTCCTCGAATCGCAGCCTCGTGGCGCCGCATGTGTTCGATTGCGGAATTCTGGCGCCAGGCAAACACCGGTTGAGCATCCGCATCGACAACCGCCAGATCGTGCGCGATCCCGGGAACGACGGGCACGCGGTTGACGGGCACAGCATCTCCGACGCGTTGGGCGCGACGTGGAACGGGATCGTGGGTCGCATCGAACTGCGCGCAACGTCGCCGGTGTGGATTGATGACGCAGAGGTGTTTCCCGACGTCGCGAAACACGCGGTGCGCATCAAGGTGAAGATTGGAAATATCAGCGGTCAGCCGGGCACGGGTAAAATTTCAGTGGGGAAAGATTTCGTTCCAGTGACGTGGGGTGTGACGGGCGGGGCGGCGGAAATTGCCGTGGAACTGCCGGCGGAAACGCCGACGTGGGATGAGTTTCATCCGGCGTTGCAGCACATGACGGTGACTTTGCGCGGGAGCGGGGCGGACGATTCCACCTCCGTTACATTTGGGCTCCGGGAAGTCGCGCACCGCGACCGCGATCTGTTGATTAACGGCCGCGTCCTCAATTTGCGCACCACCCATTTTGGAGGGGATTTCCCGCTCACAGGTTATCCCGCCACGGATGTCGCTTCATGGGAAAGGATCATCAAGGTCTGCCAGGATTACGGGATGAACGGCATGCGGTTTCATTCGTGGTGTCCGCCGGAAGCGGCGTTTGTCGCGGCGGACGAAATGGGTTTTTATCTTCAACCGGAATGCGGACTGTGGGCGCCCTTCAATCCTGGCAGTGTTTACTCGGTTTATCTGGAGGAGGAGACGGCGCGGTTGCTCAAGGCGTTTGGCAATCATCCCTCATTTATCCTGCTCTCGCCGAGCAACGAGCCCGGCGGACACTACCAGCTGGTCACGCCCGCTTGGGCGGCGGAATGGTATGGAAAGGACAATCGCCGGTTGTATTCCGCCGGCACTGGTTGGTCCGATCCGGCGCAAGTGAACGGTGGCGCGCAGTTCGCGAGCATGGTCCGCTACGACGGCGGTCAATTGCGCAATGTCGCGGGTTGGTTCGGTCGCGATTACCGACGCGCAGTGGAAAACGTCCATATTCCCGTGCTCGCGCATGAAGTGGGGCAATGGTGCGCGTATCCGGATTTCGACGTGATCAAGGAGTTCACGGGCTATCTGCAACCGGGCAACTATCGCATTTTCCAATACATCGCGAAGCAGCAGGGCGTGCTGAAATACGATCATGAATTTGCCTGCGCTTCCGGCCGGTTTCAGCTCGCGTGTTACAAGGAAGACATCGAGGCCAATCTCCGCACGCCGGGGCTGTCGGGTTATCAATTGCTCGATCTGCACGATTATCTCGGCCAGGGCACGGCGCTGATTGGCCTCGTTGACGCGTTCTGGAAGCCGAAGAGTTATGTCACCGCCGCGGAGTTCCGTCACTTCAATGGTCCGACAGTCCCGCTTGCGCGACTCGCGCAGCGAACGTTCACGACCGCCGATACGCTGACCTCCGAGGTGGAGCTTTATCACTTCGCGGAAAAACCGTTGGAAAATGCGACGCCGTTCTGGAAAATCGTCGATGCCAATGGCCGCAGCGTGGCGCAAGGGGTATGGGCGGCGCGGAATATTCCGCTCGGAAAAAATATTCCGCTGGGAACGATCACGCAGGCGTTGGGAAAATTTCCCGCGCCGGCCGCTTACCGGCTTGTGGTTGGTCTCGAAAAAACCGACATCGAGAACAGTTGGAATTTCTGGCTCTATCCCACGGCGATTGATGCCACCATTCCTCCTGGCGTGCTCGTCACCGATCGCTGGTCGGACGCGGAAGCGCGGCTCGCGGCGGGTGGGAGAGTGCTGTTCACGCCGGGCGACGACAGCCTTGATCCAGTGAGGAGTCCGGCGATGGCGACGGTGCCGGTTTTTTGGAACATCCAGATGACCGCCCGACCGCCGCGCAATCCGCTGCCGAAGTTTGACGCCATGCTCGGCCTGTGGTGCGACGTCGCTCATCCCGCCCTCGCGGAATTTCCGACCGCGGAAAGCTGCGACTGGCAGTGGACTTCGCTCGTCAACGGCGTGCGCTCGGTGAACCTGAGCCGCGCCCCGCGCGATCTGAAACCGATCGTCGCCGCCATCGACGACTGGAACCGCAACTGGCGGCTCGGCGTGATTTTTGAGTGTCAGGTCGGTCCGGGCAAACTGCTCGTGTCCACGATTCCCCTGCCAGCGGCAAATGCTTCAGCTGGTGCGCAACAACTCCGCCGTTCGTTGCTCGATTATGCCGTGAGTGACAAATTCCGACCCACGGCAAACCTGACCCTGGTCCAAGCGAGCGACCTGTGGAAATTCTCTGGGTCACCTGCTGGCCAGGTCCCAGCCCCACGCGCCGCCGATCCCGATCTCGACGACGGCTCCAGCCGGCATAGTCAGGTCAGAAAACGCTGAAGATTTGCAATGAAATCGAGCCGGCGCCGCACAAACTGGAGTATTGGCTCATGAAACGTCGCGTAAAAATCACGGTCATCGCTTTGGCTATCATCGTCGGACTTGGTGCAGTTTTATTATATTTCCGGAATAGTGAATCGTCGCGCGGGCCAAATAGCGGTAATCACCTTGCGCACGTGGATTGGCTTCCTGCTTCCGCAAGCGACGTCAGTTTTTATTGGAACGGTGATTCGTTATTTCCGATGGATTGCTACGAATGCACCATTCCCTACGAGGATATGCTCAAATTTGCGCGGGAAAGCGGCTGGACGCTCGTTGAAAAATCACCCGTTCGGCTTTCTCAATGGCGACACCTTCTGCACTTGCCGAGCGTGGGAGGAAATGGCGACACCTATGAGTCTGCTCTGCTGTATTCGACCGACCAGCAAAACGGTGGCGGCATCCAAGTGGTATTTCATAAGCCGAGTTCGCGTCTTTTCGTCTGCTACTCGGCGAACTGACGGGGTTTTTTGGCCAACTATTTTCTTGATACTTCTTCCACTGCGCTTTGGGCCGAAAGCAGCCACGCGTTAGTTTGCATTTAACCCGAATTTGCGGGTTAGGAATTTATTTTTCCAACGGGATTCGAGCAGGATTAGCTCCTCGATGCTGGTTGAGGACGAGGCGACTTCGAGAACCGACACTTGATAATCGGCAGTCGGGAGTTCCTTCATACGTATATTTCCACCGTGGCCCGAAGAGACGTAATCTTCCCATCGACCCCAAAACCTGCATCGCGAGGACGCTCGAAATCAAAAATCTTTCCGGGCTTCCGGTTTCCCTGATCCCGGTTTTCTGTCGCGCTTGCCAGCGGCTCGGACGTCGGCCGGGAAACTTGAGAGTTATTTGTGAATAATTTTACGTGCAATTGTCCGGTGTTTTCTTGACTGTAGGGAGTGAAATGGGGAGAAATGGGGCGTTCTGGAGGAGGGGCTCTGGGACAAACCCCTTAATGTCGCAAGCAGGCACCATCGTTTATTCAGGTCGTTTCGAGCACACGCTCGACGACAAGAACCGTCTTACGGTTCCTTCGGCATGGCGCTGGTCGCACACGGATTCGGAGATGTTTTTGGCCATTCCGCATCCCGACGGTTATATCGCGGTGCTGCCGCCGGCGCGCATCGCGAAGTTGCTGGCCGATAGTTCGGAATCGAAAATTTCCGATAGCGACGCCCAGGCGGTTAAGGCCCGGATCTTCTCGGAAGCGATGTCTTTCACTTTCGACAAACAGGGCCGCTTCGGAATCACCGCCGATCTGCTGCGCCATGCGGGCATCACGAAGGACGCGGTGCTCAATGCCATGGGCGACACTTTCAACATCCTCAGCCCAGCTCGCTGGACCGAGATGAAACGCGCGACCGAAGGCGCCCACTACGGCGACATGATGCGCCGCGTTGGACTTTAACAATCATGAAGACTCTTACGCTGATCCGTTCCCAACCGCTCCCCAAACTCTGGCCGGTATTCTCCGCGAACCGGCGCTCACTGCTCCGCGGACCGATGTCGGTCATCGCCCCGTGGAAAAAACAACATGTCCGCGCGCGCTCTTGAGCTTCATCCGCCAGTCATGACCGAGGGACACAAGCCTGTCATGTTGCACGAGGTGCTCGAATACCTCGCACCTCACGCGGGTCAGCGGTTTGTCGACTGCACGTTCGGCGGTGGCGGCCACACCCGCGCCATTTTGAAAACCGGTGCGCATGTCACCGCACTCGATCGCGATCCGGCGGCGCAGGAACGCACGGCCGCGCTGCGCGAGGAATTTCCCGAGACCTTTCGTTTTGTGGATCTCAATTTCGACAATCTCGCCACGCTCGCGGACGGCGACTTCGATGGCATCCTTTTTGATCTCGGCGTTTCGTCGTTTCAACTCGACGAAGCCGCGCGCGGTTTTGCGTTTCGCCAGGACGCGGACGCCGACATGCGCATGAATCCGCGCGAAGGGCAGGCGGCCGGAAAATGGCTGGAAGTTGCCAGCCACGATTCGCTCGTGCGGGCGATCCGTGATTTTGGCGAAGAAAAAAGCTGGCGGCGCGTCGTCGAGGCGATCGAGGGGGCGCGCGGGACGGGACAACTCACGCGCACGTCGTCGCTCGCCGAGCTGATCGATTCCGTCATTCCCGCCGCGTTGAAGCGCGAGACACGTATTCATCCCGCCACACGATCGTTTCAGGGGATTCGCATCGCGGTGAACGACGAGATCGGCGCCATCGAGCGCGCGCTGCCGGCCGCTTTTGAAAAACTTGGGGCGGGAGGCGTACTCGCCGTCATCAGCTTTCATTCGCTTGAAGATCGGCCGGTAAAACAATTTTTCCGCAAAGTCTGCGGCCTGCCGATCGACGCCAACGACGCGACGCCGCAGCAACTCCGGGTGAAATCCGCCGACGCGCTTACGCGCAAACCCGTCACTCCTTCCGCCACCGAAATCGCCGCCAATCCGCGCAGTCGCTCCGCCAAATTGCGGGCGCTGCGCAAACTCTGACGCTCATGAGACCACCTCCCGCCCGCGCTTTTGTCAGCCAGTTGATGGCACTGACGTTGTTGCTCCTCGTTTTCTCCGGTTCGCTCGGTCTCGGGGCCGTGTGGGTGCGGCAGGAAATTTCCGGCACGGCCAATCGCAGCCACGCCATTGAGAATAAGATTGCCGACGTCGAGCGGCGGCTGGACGAGGCGAACGCCAATGTTGCCTCCGCGTTGAACGTAAGCGCGCTGTTGCAACAGAATCAGGTGATGTTGTTGGGCCTGACGCTGCCCCATGAGGCCCAGATCGTACGCGTCGACGAATCGCCCGAGGATCGTCTCGCGGCTAAAAACAACCGGGACGCTTTCCACATCCAGGCAGCGCGCGTTGGTTCGACCCGCGCTTCAGCGAGCAAACCCTATTCCATTAATTTCCTCACTGCTTCCCTCCGCTAAGCCATGTCGAAGGGTTTCGCCTCCAACCGTCTGACGCTGCTCGCCCTGGGCGTGATCGCCTGCTTCATGGGCGTTTGCGTGCGGCTGGTATTTTTGCAGGTGGTTGACCGGGACTCGTTGCTCCAGTTTGTCGAGAAAGCGCGCCGTCAGATCGTGGTCGAACACGCGCGCCGCGGGACGATTCTTGATACAAATGGAAGTCTGCTGGCGACCAGCCGGTCGGAGCTGACGGTCGCAGTCGATCCGTGGATGTTGATCGACTATATTGCCCAGGAAAAGACGGAGGCCCAGCGCCAGCGCCGCCGGATCGAGCAGCAGAATTTACGGGCGCAGTGCGCCGGCCTGCTCGGCGTGCCGGTGGCGGAAATGGAGAAACTTTTCGAACCGAAGATGCGATCGGTGGCCATCGACAAGGATACGCGTGACGGCACGCGTGACGGCGAGGTCAAGGATCGCTGGGAAAAGTTGCGCGAAGGTGTCTCTGAATCCGTTTTTGCCCAGATCCAGCAGTTGAAATTCGACGGCAAAGTCACCAAGGTGCAGGGACTCACCTTTGATCGCGTTTACCGCCGGGTTTATCCCAGTGGCGGTCTGGCGGCTCACGTCATTGGCTATCTCAACAAGGCGGGAACACCGGAGACTGGCGTCGAGCGTCGTCTCGATCTGTATTTGAAAGGACAGGATGGCTGGATCGAGTCCGAAAAGGACGGTGCGCGCCGCGAACTTGCGCAGTTTCGTTCGCGCGAAGTCGCGGAAAAAGACGGCGATAATGTCGTGCTGACCATCGATTCCGTCGTGCAGCACGTCCTCGAGGACGAACTCAAGATCATCGCCGCGAAATTCAACCCGCATTTCGCCACAATTATTGCGAGCGATCCGCAGACTGGTGCGATTCTCGGCCTGGCCAACTACCCGAGTTTCGACCTGAATAATTTCAACAAGGCCACGCCCGATTCGCTCAAGAATGCCGCGACGGAATTCCTCATCGAGCCCGGCTCCACTTTCAAGATTGTCGCGGCCGGCGCGGCGCTCGACCAGGGCATCGTCACTCCCGATACGAGCTTCGATTGCGGCATCACCACGATCAATTACAAGGGACGCGACCTTAAGTTGCCCAAGGAGGACCATCCGTTCGAGCGCCTGACCGTGGCGGAAATCGTGAGTCATTCCAGTAATCGCGGTGCGGCGCAGCTCGCGATGGCGATGGGCGACGATAAATTCTACGAATACGTGAAACGTTATGGTTTTGGCCGCCGCACGGAACTTTCGCTTGGCGTGGAGGAGCCGGGGATACTTGAACCGCCGAAGAACTGGGATGCGCTGACGATTACGCGCATGCCGATGGGCCACGCCGTGGCGGCGACACCACTCCAGATTCACATGGCGATGAGCGCGGTGGCCAACAGCGGAACCCTGCTTCGTCCGCACATTTTCAAGGAGATTCGCGACTGCAATGGAAACGTGATCCGGACTTTTCCGACCGAAAAGCGCGGCCAGGTGTTGAAGCCCAGCACGGCGGCTTTGCTCGCGCAATTGTTGCATGGTGTCCTCACGGAGGGGACTGCGAAGGGCTATGACATCGCGGGATTCGATCTCGCCGGAAAAACCGGCACAGCCCAAAAAATCATCGACGGCAAATATTCGAACAGCCGTTACGTGGCTTCATTTGTTGGATTTTTTCCCGCGAGCCGGCCGCAGGTGGTGCTTTCGGTCATCGTCGATGACGCCCAGTTGCCGAAGGGCGAAATGGCTTCGGGCCGCAATGTATCGGCGCCCTCTTTCCACCATATCGCCGAGCAACTCATCCAGTATTACGAAATCAAACCCGTTGCACCTCTGTCCGGCGATTTGCTCGCGATGCAAGGAGGTGCATTGTGATTGGTTATCTCACTCAAAATCATCCCCTCATCGCCGCCTTCCGTTCCCAGCCGCTTCATCGCAAACGCGCTGCTTCGCGCGTGACCCAGCGTATTTTTAAAATGGCCCCGAAGCTTTCAGATTATTTCCACGATGACGAAATCGTCGCCAGCAAGGGCGACCTCGACCGTCCGATTTCCGGTCTCGCGATGGACAGTCGCCGCGTGATGGCGGGGAATCTTTTCTTTGCGCTCCCGGGCCGGCGGTCGGACGGTATTTCGTTCATCGATGAGGCGATCAATCGCGGGGCGGTTGCAATTGTGGCGGAAAAAATTCCCTCGGGGACGGCGGCGCGCGTCACTTACATCCAGGTGGCCGACGCGCGGCGCTGTCTTTCGCAGGTTTCCCAGCGTTATTATAATTTTCCGGACAAGTCGCTCGATCTCGTCGGCGTCACCGGTACGAACGGCAAGACCACCGTCGCCAACCTGATCAAACACCTGCTCTCAACGCCCACGCAACGCGTCGGCTTGATCGGCACGGTGAATTACGATCTCGGCGCCCGCGTCGTGCCGTCGTACCGGACGACGCCCGAGTCGCTCGAGCTTTTTGGCATGCTCGCCCAGATGCGCGACGCGGGTTGCCGTCAGGCGGCGATGGAAGTCAGCTCCCACGGCATCGATCAGCAGCGTATCCGCGGCATGCAGTTTGGCGTCGCGGTCTTCACCAACCTGACGCGCGATCATCTCGATTATCACAAGACGATGGAGTCGTATTTCGAGGTGAAGACACGGCTGTTTACCGGCGAAGCGGGCGTGGCGCCGAGAGCGGCGGCCATCAACCTCGACGATCCGTATGGTCGCAAGCTCGCGGCGATGACGCCGGCGCACGTGAAGACGGTTGCGTTTGGCGAGTCGCCGGACGCAATCGTGCGCGCGGAAAATGTCCGGTTGAATTTCAAGGGCACCGCGCTCCGGCTCGTCTGGCCCGAGGGTTCGTTGGAAATCGAGAGTCCTTTTATTGGCCGATACAATGTGAGCAACCTGCTCGCCGCCTTCGCCGCCTGTTACGCGCTCGAGCGCGATCCGCAAGTCGTCGCGGCGCGGTTGAAGAGCTTCGGCGGCGTGCCCGGCCGCATGGAACGCATCGAGGAAGGACAACCGTACAACGTGCTTGTCGACTACGCGCACACGGACGACGCGTTGCGGAATGCGCTCGGGATGTTGCGCGCGATCACGCCCGGCCGCCTGTTTGTGGTTTATGGTTGCGGCGGAAACCGCGATCGCACGAAACGCCCGTTGATGACGGCTGCGGTGCAAGAGTTCGCCGACTTCGCCTGGGCGACGGCGGATAACCCGCGTTCCGAGGCCCTGACACAGATTTTTGCAGACATGAAAACCGGCGTGGTCGCACCCGACAAAATCACGTTTGTCGAGGACCGGCGCCGGGCCATCAGCCTCGCGCTCGATGCGGCTCGCGAGGGCGACTGTCTGCTCATCGCGGGCAAGGGTCATGAAACTTACCAGGAATTCGCCGACACCGTGGTGCCGTTCGATGACCGACAAGTGGTGCGCGAGCTGATCGGCATCAAAAAAATCAAGACGGTCTGAAACCGACCCCATGCCAACTTTCGCCGCAGACAAAATGGCCGCCTGGACTGGCGGCCGTTGGACCCGTATGCCAGACGGGACCCTCTCCGGTTTCACCCAGGATACGCGCCAGCTGAAAGCCGGTCAGGTTTTCGTTGCCCTCAAAACCGAGCGGCGCGACGGGCATGATTTTCTCGGGGAAGCGCGCAGCCGCCAAGCCGTCGCAGCGATCGTCGGACATGAAGTAGCGGCATCCGCGCTGCCGCAATTGGTGGTCGCCGAACCGTTGGCCGCTTTTCAGCGCATCGCCCGGGAACATCGCCGCGAATTTCATGGAACAGTCGTGGGTGTGACCGGCAGCGTCGGCAAAACCTCGACCAAGGATCTGCTCGCAATTTTGCTCGGTGGCGCTCCCGACGTGCTTGCGACCGAGGGCAACCTGAACAATCACCTCGGCGTTCCGCTCACGCTGGCCAAGCTCGACCCGGCGAAGCACCGCGCGGCGGTGATTGAAGCGGGAATTAGCGATCCCGGCGACATGACCCCACTCGCCGACATGATCGAACCCGATCACGTGATTGTCACGCTGGTGGCCCCGGCGCATTTGGAAAAACTTCGCACCATTGACGGCGTGGCGGCGGAGAAATCCGTGTTACCCGCCGCCGTGCGCGCTGGTGGCTGGCAGGTTTTTCCGGCATCGTGTCTCAGCTTTGAGGAATTTCGCGTACTGAAAAATCCGCTGGTGCTGGTGCCGGAAAACGAAGGCGTGACCAGGATCTCCGGACGCAGCGTGAAGTTTAATGTGTTTCACCGGCCCGATCGCACCGAGGTAACCCTCGAAGGGAAACGCCGGTTCATCCTGCGGCGGCTGTCGAGCGGCATGGCGCAAAACGCCGCGCTGGCCCTCGCGCTCGCCGCCGAACTCGGAGTGGCGGACGCCGCGCTGCAATCGCGGGCGGAAAACTGGCAGCCATCGAAATGGCGCGGCGAACTCCGGCAAGTGGGTGACGCGTCGGTTTATTGCGATTTCTACAATGCCAATCCCGCATCGATGACCGATGCGATCGATGCATTCAACCGGTCGGTGTCGGCGGAACTTCCGCGACTCTACGTGCTCGGTTGCATGGAGGAACTGGGTAGCGCGTCGGCGGATTACCATCAGCAACTCGGGCGGACGATGCACCTGCGTCGCGGGGATTTTATTTTCATCATCGGCGATCAAGCTTCCGCGCTCCGGGAAGGCTTGCTGGAAAACGGCAATGATCCCGTGCAAGTGGCCGTACTCGCCGATCTAGCTCCGGTGCGCGAACGCCTCGCGACGTTCAAGGGCGCGGTATTTTTGAAAGGCAGCCGGCGTTATCAGTTGGAGACGGCGCTCGATGCGTCACTTGCCCGGACGCATTAAATTTTAATTATCCACCATCGTTACCAACCCCCGCGATATCCCATGCACCTCCCCACGGCCAAAGACCGTTTCCTTCAATTCTTCCGTCCGACGAAAGTCAGCGACGCGTCGCAGGCATCGTCTGATTCCGCCAGGTCCTGGCCGGCACCTGAACGGAAATCGAACGGACTGGTGTTGAAAAGATCGTCGGTTGGCGTGACCAGCCTGCTGGCGCGGGAAGGGAGTTCGCCGGCGTGGTCGAGCGCAGTGCCATTTCCGGCTCCTGTCCAGGAGGATGCTTTTGCCATGCCGCGCCCGGTGACGGTTGTCGCAGGCTCGTCGCCATGGGCGACCGGGGTGAAAAAAAATGGCGCGCCGAATCTTCGCTCCGTCGTGCCGGTTCGCGCTGAAGTTGAATTTTCACGCCCGCTGTTCATCGAGAAAAAATCCGCGCGTCATCCCGGTGGGCTTTGCCGTTCATGCTGAGTTATCTTTCAGAATACGCCCACCTCTTTGGACCGTTGCGTTTGCTGCGGTCCATTCCCGTGCGCACGATGGGCGCGTCGATGACGGCGCTAGTCATCGGGTTTATCATCGGCCCATGGATGATCCGTCGTTTTCGTGAATTGAAATTCGGGCACGGCTATATCGATGAGCGCACCGGTTCGTTGGGCGCGACCTACTTCGACAAGAAACACACGCCGACGATGGGTGGATTGATTATTTTCATTTCCGTTTTCGTCAGCGCCATCTTGTGGGCCGAACCGAACGTTTGGGTGCTGGTCGCCTTGTTTGTGTACACAGCGCTCACCATCCCAGGATGGCGCGACGACTACCTGAAGGTCGTCCACAAGAACAAGGACGGCATCAAGTCGTGGGAAAAGATCATGTGGCAGTCGCTCACGACGATCATCGCGTTGGGCATCCTGCTCTGGCATCCGCTGAGCAGTCAAAAAATCCACGAATTCTGGGTGCCGTTTTTCAAGACCGCCCTGATTCACGACATGCCGTGGGTGCTGCTGCTCGTGTTGATTTATCTGTGGATCGTCGGTTTCAGCAATGCGATCAACCTGACCGACGGCCTCGATGGCCTCGCGGTCGGATGCACCATCACGGTCACGATAGTGATCGGCATCATGGCGTACCTCGCGGATCACGTCTTCCTCTCGGAATATCTTTTGCTCAGTCATGTCCCGGGAACGGGCGAACTTACAGTGGTGTGCGGTGCACTGACGGGTGCGTGCATGGCGTTTCTTTGGTACAATTCCCACCCGGCAGAGGTTTTCATGGGCGACACCGGCTCGCTCGCATTGGGCGGATTAATCGGCGTCATGGCGTTCATGATTCATCAACCGATCACCCTCGTCATCATCGGCGGAGTTTTTGTGATGGAGGCGCTTTCGGTGATTTTTCAAGTCGGCTGGTTCAAGTACACGAAACGTCGAGCCGGCGTCGGGCAGCGGTTGTTTCTCATGGCGCCCATTCACCACCATTTTCAAAAGAAAGGCTGGCCCGAGACCAAGGTCGTCCTGCGTTTCTGGGTGCTCTCGCTCGGTTGCGCGCTCGCGGGTCTTGCCACCCTCAAACTTCGCTAATTTATGCCCATCGATTTCAGTTTCGAAACCATTCCCAATTTCCGCGACCTCACCCACAACGGACTGTTGCTGCTGCGCAAACCCGTGGTGCGTTCGATCGCCAAGCTCAAGCGGCTGCGCCAAGGCCAATCCGTCCCGGAAGGCCCGTTGCTGCTCACCGCCAGGACTTTCGTAGGAGCCCGCTGACAGGTTCTTTATACCATCAATTGGAACCTTAACTTATTGCTGTCAGCGGGCTGCTACTCCCTTTCATGATTCCTTCGCCTCCCGACGAAATTGCCGTGCTGCTCCAGCGCCCCGTCGCCGTTTTCGGCGGGGGCGTGAGCGGTCAGGGTGTGCTTTCGTTGCTGGCGGCGATCGGGGGCGTGGGTCGGTTGTACGACGAGAAATCTCCCGACGCGGAAAACCAATTCACCGCTGCGCACGCCACCCGGCACGGGCTCGTGATATTCAGTCCCGGATTCCCGGTCGAACACCTGTGGCTGGCGACGGCGCGGGCAGTGGGATGTATCTGTCTGGGTGAACTTGATTTCGCCTCGTTTTTCTGGCGCGGTGAGATTCTGGCCATTACCGGGACCAATGGAAAAACGACGCTCACGGAATTCCTGACGCACGCGCTGATCCTGGCCGGGCGCGCCGCGCACACGACGGGCAACATCGGTTATCCGTTCAGTCGTTTTGTCATCGAACAAACCGGGCGCGTCGAAACGGCGGTCTGCGAGGTCAGCTCGTTTCAGGCTGAGACGCTCCAACACTTCCGGCCGAATGCGACGTTCTGGACCAATTTCGCGGAAGACCACCTGGAGCGGCACCCCGGGATGCGTGCCTATTTTGACGCGAAGTGGCGGTTGGTTGACCGCACGCCGTCCGAATCCGTCTTTGCAGGGTCGTCGGTTCAGAAATCTGCGTCCAAATTCGGTCACCACCTCGCTCCTGCTGCCGCGGTTGCGACCGAGGGCCAGATACCCGATGCCCGTCTCGCAGGTACGGTTTTCGACCATTATCCACAATTGGAGAATTTCCTGTTGGCCGCCGCGTGGTGGCGTCAGGCCCGGCTGCCCGAATCGAAACTTTATTTTGCCGCCAAAACTTTTCGTCTCGGCCAACACCGGCTGGCCAAAGTCGGTTCGCGCCGGGGCGTGACATTCTGGAATGACTCCAAGGCAACCAATTTCCACGCGGTGGAGGCAGCGCTCGCGACGTTTCCCGCGCCCGTGTTTTGGATCGGTGGCGGCAAGGCCAAGGGTGGGGACCTGCCGGGATTTGTGGACCGGATCTCAGCGAAAATCCGCCACGCCTACGTCATTGGCGAAACCCAACCGGCACTGACCGGTCTGTTGCGCAATCACCAGTTGCCGGTTACGCCCAGCGGCAGTCTAGAGGAGGCGGTCCACGCCGCGTTTGCCGAAGCGACGACGGGAGATAATGTTTTGCTCAGTCCCGGCTTCGCGAGTTTCGACATGTTCCACGGTTACGATGATCGCGGCCTCCAGTTCGAAAGCCTTGTGGAAAACCTGTGAATAACTCTCATTTTTAGATAGCAAATCGTCAACCCTGCCACTCATATTCCCGTCATGAAAATTCTCCAGATCTTCGGAGCTGTTGTCGCCGTGCACCTGCTCGCGTTTATCTTCATTTTTGCCAGCCCCGGTTGCCAGTCCGGTCCACACAATGTGCCGACGCCCGACGCCACTTTGCCCGTCGAATCCGCCGCTGCGCCCGCGCCGGTCAGCTACAACTCAAATGCGGCGCCACAACCGGTGGACCTTGGCACCGGGCCGGCGTATTCGTCCGCCGGTCACGACACGCCCACGCGTCCCGGTTCACCGCTCGCCGCCGCTGTTTCACCCGCACACGTGACGGAGGATGTGGTGTCGGTTTCGACCTATACCGTCGTCAAGGGCGACAGCCTTTGGAGTGTGGCGAATAAAAATCACATTACTGTTTCCGCGTTGGCCAAAGCCAACAAGCTCACGACTGGCACCGCCCTCAAGCCGGGCAAAACCCTCATGATTCCCGGCAAACCAGTTTCACGCACCGCGCCGAAGGAGACGTCCGCTGCCGCTGCCAAACCTGGAGTGAGCGCTCCCGAAAAATCCGTCTCCTCAGCATCCGGCGGCGAACCGTTCAAGTATACGGTGGCCTCCGGCGAAAGCCTTGGCGTTATCGCCCATAAATTCAAAATTTCCGTCGGCGAGCTCGCTGCAGCCAACAATATCACCGATCCGTCAAAAGTGCGTGCGGGACAGACCTTGGTTATTCCCGGTCGCAAGGGCGTGTCGAAGAGCACGACGTCCTCGACCAGTCGCAACACGTCTTCGGCCAGGTCTTCCGCTCCGGTTTCGGCCGGCACCGCGGCACCTGCAGCTCAAACGCCGGCTGCGACGCCCGCGCCGGCTGCAGATTCGACTCACTTCGAAGTCACCCCCCCGCCGCCTGGACAGGATCTCGACGCGGGCTTGAAGGAAACCCCCACCGACGTTCCGACGATCAAGGTGGAAGATCCCGACGCCAAAAAGTAATAACGCCACCACGCCCATGGTGAGTTCGCCGAGTGCTGTTGCCTCCCGCCGATCTCTCACGATCACTCCCGCGAGCGTCATCGTCGTATGCGTGGCGGCACTCGTCTCGATCGGGCTGGTGGTGTTGTTCAGTGCGAGTTCGCCCATCAAGGGTGGAGGACCTTACGCCTACCTCTTCAAGCAGTTCATCTTTTTGGCACTCGCGCTGGGTGGCGGTTGGGCGGTGGCGGTGGCTGATTTGGAACAATTGCGGAAATTTGCGTGGGTTTCAGCGGGGATCGCGATCGTTGCGCTGATTCTCGTCCTGGTCCCCGGCGTGGGTCTCAAGGTAAACGGCGGACGCCGCTGGCTCGGGCTCGGTGGCGTGCGCCTGCAGATTTCGGAGTTTGCCAAGATCGCGTTGGTTTTCTCACTGGCCCACTATCTCGCGGTCAACCAGAGCCGGCTCCATGACTTCTGGCGGGGATTTGTCATTCCCTCCGCGTGGATTGGGGTGTTTGTCCTCGTGGTGCTGGTTGAGCCCGATTTCGGCGCGGCGTTTCTGCTCGGGACCATCGGGGTAATTTTGCTTTTCCTGGCCGGCGCGCGGTTGAAGTTTTTGCTCCCGTCCATCGGGGTGGCGGTATTTGGATTTGTCATTCTCGTGATGAACAATCCGGTGCGTATGGCCCGCGTGATGTCGTTTCTCGATCCCGAGGCGAACCGTCAGGGCACGGGCTACCAACCCTGGCAGGCGTTGCTGGCCTTCGCCGCCGGGGGCGTGACCGGAGTCGGTCTCGGCAACGGCCGGCAGCAAAATGCATTTTTACCGGAGGCGCACACCGACTATATTTTTGCGATCATGGGCGAGGAAATGGGACTCATCTTCACGCTGCTGACCGTCGGATTGTTTGTGACGATCTTCGTCGCCGGACTGATGCACGTGCGGCGCGCGCCGAATCTTTTCCAATACCTGCTCGTGACCGGCTGCGTGTTGCTCATCTCCCTTCAAGCGATCATTAATCTCGGTGTTGTCACCAGTCTCCTCCCGTCGAAGGGCATGTCGCTGCCGTTTATCAGCGCGGGTGGTTCGAATCTTTTGCTGATGGGCCTGCTCGTGGGCATCATCATCAACAGCCAGCGCTCGTGGGACCGGCCCAAGCCACTCGTGCGTAAACGCTCGCTCACGGAGGTGGTCGCGTGAGTCGCTTCATCATCGCGTGCGGAGGTACGGGCGGACATCTTTCCCCCGGCATTGCGCTGGCGGAGGCGCTTTTGGCGCGCGGTCACGAGGCGATACTTTTTATCAGTCACAAGCAGGTGGATACCCGTCTCGTTGAAAAATACCCGCATCTCCCGGCGAAGCGCGTGGCCAGCGCGCCGTTTGGGATTCGTCCGGATGTGCTGGTGCGCTTTATCGTGAAACAAGCGAAGGGGCTGCTTTTCAGCTGGCGGTTTCTGAAAGCAAACCGCCCCGACGCGATCATTGGCTTCGGCGGTTTCACGAATGCCGGCGTGGTGCTCGCGGGGCGTTTGCAGCGGGTCCCCGTGGCGTTGCACGAGGCGAATCGCGTTCCCGGCCGCGCGATTCGCCAGCTGTCGGGACTCGCGGCGCGGTTATACCTGCCGCCGGGTGTGCGCATGCCGGGAATTCGCGGGGTCATGGTGCGCCATACCGGTTTGCCGGTGCGTCAGGAAATCTCACGGCTGTCGCGCGAAGCAGCGCGGGCGCAACTGGGCGTCGATCCCACGCAAAAATTACTTGTGGTCATGGGCGGCAGCCAGGGCGCGAGTAATCTGAACCAGTGGGCGGAACAGAATCTTTCCTCCTTCGCGCTCGAGGGCATCCAGATTTATTGCGTCACCGGCATGGGCAAGGGCACCGCGGGCCGGCGCGAAGTCCGGGGAAAAAACGGCCGGGTGGTCCACGCATGGTTCGAGGCTTTTTGCGACCGCGTGGGCGTGCTGCTTTCCGCCGCCGACCTCGTGATCAGCCGCGCCGGCGCCGGCACGATTGCCGAATTGGTGCGCTGCGAAACCCCGGCCATCCTGATTCCCTATCCGCACGCGGCGGACAATCACCAGTGGGCCAACGCGACGTATTTTGAGCAACAGGGCGGGGGCGTGGTCGTTTCGGAGGAATCGCTCCCGAGTCTCCGGGAGGAAGTGATGGATGTGATTTTCAACGACTGGCTGCTGGCGAAATTCCGTGGCAATCTCCGGCGCATGTCGCAGGAAAACAGCATCGAAATCATTGTGCACGATCTTGAAGACCTGGCGTCGGGCGTTCCGCCGACCCGGCATTTGCGGCACGCACCGTCGGTCGTATGAAAACGCCACCCATCATTTTCGGACAAAACTTTCAACGGGTGCATCTGCTCGGCGCAGGCGGAATGGGCATGGCCCCGCTCGGTCTCTATCTGGCGCAACTGGGGTTTCGAGTGAGCGCCGAAGACGACGGGTGGAATCCGGCGGTGCGTGAATTGCTGGAACGGGCCGGTGCGACGATCACCGCGGCGGGCGACCTGCCCGATGATGCTCAACTCGTCGTATTTTCCTCGGCGGTGGCGGTCACGCACGGGTCACGCCGTCGCGCCATGGCGTCGGCTCTCCCTCAGGTGCGCCGCGGTGAAATGCTGGCCGAAGTGATGAAAGGGAAAAAGTTGGTCGCGATCGCCGGCTCGCATGGAAAGACGACCACGACCGCGATGCTGATCACCGCTTTGCAGCGCGCCAATTTTTCATGTGGTTGGATTCTCGGCGGACTTTTTCAAAACGACGCGCTCCCCCCGGCCCGGGCGGACGTCAGCGACTGGGTGATTGCGGAAATCGACGAGAGCGATGGCACGATCGACGGCTTCGCGCCCGAGATTACGCTGGCGGTGAACCTCGACTGGGATCACGCGGATCACTACGCGCGACTGGCCGATCTCGAGGCAGCGTTTGCCGCGCTGTTTGCGCGAACGAAGCGCGCGGTGTTTTTCGATCCCGCGAATTATCTGTCGGTGAAAGCGGCGGCTGAATTGAAAACCGACGCGCACACGTTCGGGAAAAATGGATTTTACCGCTACACGGTTTCGTTGGAATCGCAGTCCGAATTGAAATTGAAACTGGAGGGCGGATTTTCGCCCGCCTTCGAGGCGACCGTTCGTGCGGTGGGCGCATTCAACGCCCACAATGCCACCGCCGCGCTCGCGGTGGCCCATTACCTCGGCGCAAACATCGACGGGCAATCGCTCGCCGGATTTGCCGGGGTGCGCCGCCGGCAGGCGCTGCTGCATGCGTCGACGATTACGGTTTACGAGGATTACGCGCATCATCCCACGGAAATTCGCGCGTTGCTGGGCAGCTTGCGCCAGCACCAGCCGGCGCGGCTGGTTGTGGTTTTTCAACCGCATCGCTTTAGTCGGACCGCGCAGTTCAAGGCGGAATTCGCGGCGGCATTAGGCGGCGCCGATGCGCTTTTCCTGATGGACGTTTATGCGGCCAGTGAGTCGCCGGTCGCGGGCGGAACCGCGGCGGATATTTACGCCGAGTTGAAAAAAGCCGGGGTGGAAAGCCACGTCACCTATCTGCCGGGCGACGACGACGGGATGTTGCGCGCGCTGAAATCGGCGCTGAAACCGGGCGACACCGTGGCTTTTGTCGGCGCGGGTAATATCGAACAAGCAGCGCACGAGTTTGTGTCCGGCTTAAAAGACGAAGAACAGCGCAACGCGACATGGAATGAATTTGTGGGGGCGATCCGGGTGCGTCTCAGCGCGGCGACCAAGCTGACCGAACGCGAAATTCTCGGGCCGAAAACCACGATGCGCGTCGGTGGTCCGGCGCGCGTGTATGCCGAGCCGGCGAATCGGGAGGATTTGCGACAGTTATTGCTCGAGGCCGATCGCCGCCACCTGCCGGTGCTGCTGCTGGGTCGCGGATCCAACCTTATTATTCCCGATCACGGCGTGAACGGGCTGGTCATCAGTTTCGCACAGGAAAGCTGGCAGAAGTTCGAACCGCAATCGGACGGACGCATCTGGGCGGCGGCGGGCTTGCGGTTGAAAAATCTCTGCGGACTCGCCACCAAGTCCGGGTTGAAGGGTTTTGAATTTCTCGAAGGCATTCCCGGTTCCGTTGGCGGCGCTTTGCGAATGAATGCCGGCGCGATGGGCGGATGGATGTTCGACGTGGTGGACGAGGTGCATCTCATGTCGATGCAGGGCGACGTGCGCGTGATGAAAAAAACGGAGATGCATGTCGACTACCGGCACTGCGCGGAGTTGCAGGACGCCATTGCGCTTGGGGCGTATTTGAAACCGGCGGCCAACGCCGATTCGACCGACATCCGGCGGCAGATCGACACGTACCAAAAGAAACGCGTCGAATCCCAGCCGCGCGAACCGAGTGCGGGGTGCATTTTTAAAAATCCGGGCGGGACGTCCGTGGGACGATTGATTGACGAACTTGGACTGAAAGGCGAACGCGTGGGCGATGCGGAGGTCTCGCCGGTGCACGCCAATTTCATCGTGAACCGCGGCCACGCGACGAGCGCGGATATCATTGGCTTGGTGAAAAAAATCCGCGCCCGGGTGAAAAGCGCCCGCGGCATCGATCTCGAGCCGGAAGTGTTGCTTTACGGGCAGGAATGGAGGGACGTTTTATGAATGATCCGGTAGTGGCGGTGTTGGCGGGTGGTACATCGGCCGAGCGCGAAGTTTCGCTGGGATCCGGGCGCGCCGTGGCTTTGGCCATGGCCTATTCGCATCCCACGCAATTGGTGATGGTCGATGCCGATGGCCTGCCGGCTAAACTGGATCCGACGCGGCATATTGTTTGTTCGACGATGCACGGCGTCTTTGGCGAGGACGGCAGCATGCAGCGGTTGCTCGACGCCGCGGGGATCCAATATGCGGGTTGCGATGCGCATGGGAGCGATCTGTGTTTCGACAAATGGCGCACGCGGCTGACGGTTTCCGCGGTTGGCGTCCAGGTGGCGCCCGGCCGGTATTTTAAGGCGGCGGAAAAGCCGACGGCCGCGTCGTTGACCGCTGAATTTGGCGAGCAGGTGGTGCTCAAGCCAAATCGCGAGGGCAGCAGCGTGGGACTGCAAATTGTCACTTCCAAGGTCGGCCTTGAAATCGCTCTTTCCGGTTTGCGGAAGGGCGACTGGATCGCGGAGAAGCGAATCCTTGGTCGCGAGTTCACGGTCGGCCTTTTGCGCGGCCGGGCCATGGGCGTGGTGGAAATCGTGCCGAAGTCGGGCTTGTTCGATTACACCAGCAAGTACACCAAGGGACTCACGGAATATTTTGCGCCGGCGAAAATTTCGGAGGAGGTGGCGGCGGCGGTGCGCGCGGCGGCGGAGACGGCGTTTGCGGCCTGCGGTTGCCGGGATTATGCGCGCATCGATTTCATGCTTTCGACGGATGGCGAACTGTATTTGCTCGAAATCAACACGCTGCCGGGCATGAAGGAGACGAGCCTGCTGCCGATGAGTGCGCGTTGCGTGGGATTGGATTTTATCGAGTTGTGTCGTGAACTGGCCGCTCCCGCCATCGAACGATTCCAGCAGGCGCTCGCCGGAAAAAAATGAGTTCAGCCGAATCCAATTCCCTGTCTGCCGCCGGTCGCTCGTGGCGCGATATCCGCCAGGAAGTGACACCGTTGGCGATGTCGCGCCAGGGCCGGTCACGGCGACGGCTGGAATGGTTCAAGGTCGGTACCCTGTTAACGCTATTGGGTGCGGGCGGGTGGGGGATTTATTCGCTGGTTCACTCGTGGGAGACCGACCGCGCGGCGCTGGCCACGGCGGTGCACAGCGAACCGGTGCGGGATATCGCGTTGATCACCGACGGCGTATTGACGAAAAAATGGGCGGCCGGAGTGCTGGCGTTGCCGAAGACGGCCAGTCTGATGTCGCTCGATTTGGAGGCACTCCGCAGCCGGTTGCTGCAAAATGGCCAGGTATGGGGCGCAGTAGTCAGCCGGAATTTCCCCGATACCCTGGTGGTTACCCTGCAGGAGCGCACTCCGGTAGCCCGGGTGCAGGCCGGGTCCGATGACGGTTCCGCGCAGCAGCTCATGGTGGCCAGGGATGGCGTGGTCTACGAGGGCGTGAACTACAAGCCCATGGTTTTGCCCTGGCTCGCCGGCATCCGTCTGGTAAAAGCCGACCACGGCTTTGAACCCATCGCCGGCATGGTGGACGTCGCGAACCTGCTGGCGTCGGCCAAGCACCAGACTGAGTGGCTCTACAACACCTGGCAGATCGTTTCGCTGGACCGGCTGGAGGCGCGCGACGAGATTGTCGTGAAGGCCCGGGACATCCCGGAAATCATTTTCACCCGGAAACAGGATTTTTCGAAACAACTCGCCGAGCTCGATTACGTGGTCGACCGGGTGCACGTGCTCTCGGATCCGGCCCTGCTTTCAGTCAATCTCACGCTCGATGGGCAGGTGCCGGTCCGGATGCACAACACGCCCGACGAACTCGCCAGGTTTCCCGCTGACAGTTTCTCTCCTCAACCTTCTCAACAACGGAAAAGCAAACGTGACCTCTAACAGCAGCAGAATCATCGGTGCCGTCGAAATCGGCACCGGCAAAGTCGCCGTCCTCGTGGGTGAAATCTCCCGCGGGCGCAGCCTGAACATCATTGGTGTGGGCGTGGCACCGTCGCGCGGGGTCATGAAGGGCGAAGTGGTCGACTATAAGGCGGCTTGCGAGGCGACTCACCACGCGCTGGAAATGGCCGAGAAGCGCGCGGGCGCGCGCATCGAGGAAGTCTGGCTCGCGCAAACCGGCGGCCACTTGGACGGCTTTTATAATGAAGCGTCAGTCAACGTAAAGTCGGCCGACAACACCGTGACCGCGCTCGATATCGCGACGGTGTGCGACCTCGCCAAGGAAAAGGAATTGCCCGCCGGCCGGTCCCGCATTCACGAAATCCGCCGGCCTTTCCGGCTCGATGGTCGCGCGGTGCCCGATGCCGAACATCTTTCCGGCCAGCGGCTGGAAGTCGGTTACTGGATTGTGCACGGCCACGAAGGGAAGGTGAGCGACAACATTCACGTCGTCGGCGGCTATCACCTCGAGGTGCGTGAACTCGTTTTGTCGAGTCTCGCCAACGGTTCGCTGCTCACCACGGCCGAGGAACGTCAGCACGGCGTGCTCGTCGTCAATCTGGGCAAGGGCATCACCGATTATGTGCTCTATCGTGACGGCCATGTGCTCGTCACGGGCACGCTGCCGGTCGGCGGCGATCATTTGACGAACGATCTCAGCATCGGTCTGCGCGTCACCACCGCGCAGGCGGAAATGCTCAAGTTGCGTCACGGGCGCGCGACGATCCAGACCCGCGACAAGAGCGAAAAAGTCTGGTTGAACGGCGATGCCTCCTTCGGCGACAAACAATTTTCGAAAACCGCCATCGAGACCATCGCCGCCGCCCGCACCCAGGAATTGCTGGCGGTCATCAAACAGAAACTCGGTTCCGCTTTCGCGCCCGAGCATTGTGGGGCCGGCGTGATCCTCACCGGCGGTACATCCAAATTGCCCGGCATCGACGAGGTGGCGGCCAATGTCTTTGGCTTGAACGCCCGCCGGGGCGAATCGCCCTCGTGGGTGAAGGATGAATTGAAGGATCCCATGTTCAGCACCGTGCTGGGCATTTTTCAGTTTGGCCTGCGCGGGGCCCATGAGCACGCGCTGCCTCCACGCCGCAAGACCGGTTTCCTCAGCAATCTCACCAAAATTTTCGCCTCTTCCTAAGCCATGGACCAGACCCCAAATGAACTTCCCCTCGAAGCGCTGACCGATCGCGACGTCGGCATTAAACTCGTGGGCGTGGGCGGCGGCGGCTCCAACGCGGTTGACCGTCTCAAGATGGAAAACCTGGACCGGCTGCAGCTGGCCGTGATTAACACCGACTTCAAGGCGCTCAGTACCTCGCCGGTGCAGGACAAGATCCTGATCGGGACTTCGCTGACCCGCGGATTGAGTGCGGGTGGCGATCCCGAAATCGGACGCAAGGCGGCCGAGGCCGACGCGGACAAGATCGCCGAGATCGTCAAGGACACCGATTTGATTTTTCTTGTCGCCGGTCTCGGTGGCGGCACCGGTTCCGGTGCCGCACCCGCCGTCGCCGAACTCGCGGCGGAAGCTGGCGCGGTGGTCATCGCATTTGTCACGCTGCCCTTCAGTTTCGAAGGCGGTCGCCGGCGGAAACAGGCCGAGGAAGCGCTCGCGGAATTGCGTCGCGTGTGCGATGCCGTCATCCCGCTCTCCAACGACATGTTGCTCCAGGAAGGCACGGAGCAGACGAGTGTGCTCGATTCTTTCGCGCGCGCGGACGAGTGGATTGGCCGCGGCGTGAAATCGATTTGGGGCATGCTCTCGCGCACCGGGCTCATCAACGTCGATTTCACGGCGCTGAGGCAGGTTTTCCGGCAACGCGGTGGCAAGACCCTGTTCGGCCTCGGGGTGGGTGGCGGCGAAAATCCCGCTCAGGCCGCGCTGGAGGATCTCAAGCAATGTCCGTTGCTGCACACTCCGGAATATGCCCGCAAAGCGGACCGGTTGCTGGTGAATATCACCGGCGGCGCTGACCTCAGCCTGACGAAGGTCAACGAACTGATGACGGCAATCACCGAGGAATTTGGCCGCGAGGCGCATGTGGTCATGGGTGCAGCCATCGACGAGGGGTTGCACGGCCAGGTGGAGATTTGCGTGATCGGGACGACCGATCTCGGCAGTCGCAATTTTACCCGTCGGCCCACCACTCCGCCGATGCGCAAGGGATCAGAGAAATCCGCCGTGATCAGTACGAGTTCGGTGACCGTGGAAACCCAGGCCGCGATAAAGACAGCCAGCACCTCGACGGAACGCGAAGTTGCGAAGGCCGGGTCCGCCAAGGCGATGCAGGAGGAATTTGGCTTTCAGGGCGAACCGGTCGAAAACCGCGGTTCGTTCGACAAGTCCGACCGCAACCTCTTCGAAGGGCAGGACCTCGACGTGCCCACTTATCTGCGGAAAGGGATTAAGATCACGGTTTGAGTTACACCTTTACATATCGCGCGGTTTGCGCGTGTTAGGCTGCTATGTTCATCGACGAAGTCACGATCAAGGCCCGGGCGGGCGACGGCGGGCGCGGTTGCGCCAGCTTTCGCCGCGAAAAATACGAGCCGTGGGGCGGACCCAATGGCGGCGATGGCGGCAAGGGTGGCGACGTGATTCTTCGCGGTGACGACGACCAGAACAATCTCGTTGATTTCAAATTCAAGCCCCACTGGACCGGCGAACGCGGCGAACACGGATTGGGCAAGGACTGCAACGGCCGCGAAGGCAAACCGGCCGTGTTGCGCGTTCCGTTGGGAACGGTCGCTTATAACACCGACACCGGCGAAATCGTGACGGAAATCCTCGAAGATCATCAGGAGTTTGTGCTGTGCAAGGGCGGCAAAGGCGGTTTCGGCAATACCCGTTTCAAGTCGTCCGTTACGCGCGCGCCGCGAAAGACCGGACCGGGTGAGCCCGGTGAGATCGGAAATTACCGGCTCGAATTGAAGAGCATTGCCGACATCGGGCTGGTTGGATTCCCGAATGCGGGCAAGTCGTCTTTGACCAATTTGATCACGAACGC
The DNA here is from genome assembly GCA_036499685.1 of Lacunisphaera sp. Lineage (GTDB taxonomy): Bacteria > Verrucomicrobiota > Verrucomicrobiia > Opitutales > Opitutaceae > Lacunisphaera. The sequence goes on from DASYDH010000026.1 coordinate 71,878, forward strand.
CCGGCCCAAGACGGCGCCATATCCGTTCACGACGCTGCATCCGCAGATCGGCGTCATCGATTTTAAGGAAGAATATGAACGGCTGGTGATGGCCGACGTGCCGGGATTGATCGCCGGTGCGAACGAAGGTAAGGGACTCGGCCACCGGTTTCTAAAGCATATTGAGCGCTGCAAGCTTCTCGTCTTCATTCTCGACATGGCGGCGACCGACACGCGCGATCCACGCGACGATTACAAGCAGTTGTTGAAGGAACTTGAGCTCTACAATCCCGATTTGCTCGACAAGCCCCGCTTGGTGGTCGCCAACAAAATGGACGAGGAAGCTGCGCCGGCTAACTTGAAAAAATTTCAGAAACGTTATGCCAAGGTCGATTTGGTGCCGATATCCTGCCTGACTGAGGAAGGAATTCCCAAGCTCAGAAAAGAATTGTTAAAACGGGTGAAGAAAATGCGTGCCAAGGAAAAGAATTCGCCAGCGGCCTAAGCCGGATTACGTTCTACTTTCACATGTCGGAACACCGTCCATTATTGATGCGCTCCAACCGTTTGTTGGGTTCTGCGTTGATCGAACACAGCCTGGTGAAGTTCGAAGACCTTGAGGCCGCCAATGAACGTTTGTTGGAAATCGCCGCCACCGGCGACATGCGGCGCAGTTCGGTGCTGAGCATCCTCGCCTACGAGACCAAGGTGTTGCGCGAGGAGGACATTTTGCACCACGTGGTGGACGACCATGGCGTGGGGGTGATCGATTTGCGGTCCTACGACGTTCCCGACGAAGTGAAACGCGATGTCGACATTGGTGCCTGTTGGGCGACGTGGAGCGTACCCTTCGACAAGGAAGAGGATTTCCACTTTGTCGCGACGGCCTATTATCTGAGCCCGGCCGTGCGGTCGCATTGGGAAAAAACGCTCGGCGGCCAGATCATCTGGCAGGCGACGACGATGGATATCATCGCGGATTTTCTCGATCGGATCGTCGCCGAGCGCGGAGAGGCCAGCAAACGCGCCACCAATCCAGCCACCCCGTCGAGGCCTTCGACGCGTCCGCCTTTTGCCGTTGGCGGTACATCGACCCTGGCCGGGGCGAGCAAGGGACCTTTCCCGCGGGGAACCACGGTTCCGCCGCTCGGGATTCCTTCACTGACGAAGGGCCCGTTTCCTGAATCCGGCAAACGCGCCAGTCCACTTACCGGCAATACCCGGCCGCCACTTTCGACGTAGTCATGCCTTTAGGACGCACACAGACCCAGATCATCGACAAGCTCGAAGAGATGGGGAAACTGACCGCCGAAAACAAGACGGTGTTGCTCGCGCGCCCGGACGAGCCGACGGGCGACCAACTCGACCAGATTTTGCAGGCGGATCATCGGATCACGATGTTCCAGCTCCTGCTCGCCAAGTGTCGCGCGCTCGGACTCGCGCCTTACAATGTGGCGCGTTATCGCGTGCACCCGGCGACGTTCGAGAAAATCGATCTCGAATTCTGCCAGAAGAACATGATTTTGCCCGTGGGGCAGGTCGGTGATTTTCTGCTCGTCGCCTTCGCGAATCCTTTCGATACAACCGTTGCGACCAAGATTCAGGACAAGACCGGTCAGCGCGTCATTCGCCTGCTCGGCCGCGAACCTGATATCCGCGAAAAACTCAAAAAGGATCAGGTTCACGACGAGGTGCAGTTCTCGGACGTGGTCGATCAGCTTGGCGCCCAGTTCGACGAGGTCGAAACCGAGATCAAGGACGAGGATCTGGAAAACGAGGAATCGGCTCCGATCATCCAGTTGAGCAATCGCATCGTCGAGGACGCCTATTTTGCGGGAGCTTCCGATATTCATATCGAACCCTGGGAAAAGGAAGTGGTGGTGCGTTACCGCATCGATGGCTTGACCCAGGAGAAACTTCGCCTTCCGGCCAAGGTCGCCGGTGCGCTCGTGGCTCGCGTCAAGATCATGTGCAACCTCGACATTGCGGAACGCCGGCTGCCGCAGGATGGACGCATTGTTTTCAAGCAGTACAACAAGAAGAATATCGATATCGATCTGCGCGTCTCCACCGCGCCCCTCAACCACGGCGAAGGCGTCGTGATGCGTATTCTCGATAAACAAAAATCGACGCTGCCACTGACCGCGCTCGGCTTCTCCGATGAAAACCTGGCCAAGTACCGCGAGTGCATCCGCCAGCCCTACGGCATGATTCTGCACTGCGGCCCGACCGGTTCCGGCAAGTCGATGACCCTTTACTCGGCGTTGAACGAAATCAACACCACCGACGTGGTGATCCGCACAGCGGAGGATCCGATCGAGTACACGCTTCCCGGCATCAACCAGATGCAGATGCACCGGCAGATCGGACTCACTTTTGCCACGGCGTTGCGCTCTTTCCTCCGTCAGGATCCCGATATCATTCTCGTCGGCGAAATTCGCGACAAGGAAACGGCGAACATCGCCGTGGAAGCCGCGTTGACCGGTCACATGCTGATCAGCACGCTGCACACGAACGATGCCCCAAGTACCGTGGCCCGTTTGACCGACATGGGTATCGAGCCGTTCATGATTTCATCGTCGCTGGTGGCGATCTGTTCGCAGCGTCTGATGCGCCGACTTTGCAAGGTTTGCCGCGTTCCCTATGAACCGGAAGGCCGCGAGAAAGACGTGCTGCAACGCGCCATCGGCTGGAGTGGCCAGATTTTCAAGGCCAGCGCCAAGGGTTGCCCGAAATGCAACAACACTGGCTACAAGGGCCGCGTCGGCATCCACGAATTGCTCGTCAACAACGAGGAGTTGGTTGAAGGCATCAACAAGGGCGTGGAAACGTCGGAATTGAAACGCATCGGCATGAAAGGCGGAATGAAAACCCTGCACCAGGACAGTCTCCTCAAGGTTAGGGATGGTCTTAGCTCGCTCGCTGAAGCTCTCAGCATCGTGCCGCAGGATATGGAACTGCGCCTGCCTGTGCAGTAAGTTCGGAGGGTTTGTCGCGTCTTATCAATGGAGCCACGGCGACCCCGCCGTGGATTTGAGGTATCCTGCAGCGCGGTCGCTGCAGCTCCAAATTTCAGATCATCGCGCCGACGCTTCCGCGATCTTTTCGACCGAATCCTTGCTGATCATGCTCACGGTCTTGCCGGTCGCCGTGTCGATCACCCAGAAATTGCAATAGCTGTTATTTCCGAAAACCTCGGCGTCGGTTTTGAATTTCAGTTCGTAATGTGCGTTGGCGACCGCGTCGAACTCCAGTCGCCCCTTCGCGAGGAAAACCCCGCGATTGAATTCGACGTTCAAGGTGCGGTGCCCCGTTTCGATTTCCAGCGGCACGTTCCAACCATCGCGTCCGACGGCGATTTTCCTGCCATCGATTGCCGTGATGAAGGCCGTGAAATTGTCGAACAGGATGCTCGACTCCTGCGTGCCGACGATTCGCGCATATTGCACCTTCGGCACGGGCGGCTGGGTGGCGACGGTGGGAGCGGCTTCCGGTTTGATTGGAGCGGATGTCTCCACGGGCGCGGGGGCCGGACGGCGGGGTTGTTCTGCAACCGGCGGTTTGGGCTGTTCGTTGTGCACCGGTGGCACAGCCGGGATTGCAGCCGGTTGGGAAGTTTTGCCGGCGGGAAGGTTCGGAGCCGTCGCGCAGCCGGCAATGAAGGCTGCCATCAGGGGGCAGAAAAGCCCGATGACCTGAGGAAACAGAACTCGGAAAACTTTCATCGCTTGAAGAAACGGAAGAGGAAATGCGCAGGCAAACTCATGAGGCCGCGATTGGCAAGCCAGCCCCGCGCTCATTTTCATCCGGGGCGGAATCGCCGGCTGCGGCGATGAGCATTGCCCCGAGTTCGGTGGTGCAACGGCCAAACTGGCCGCAAACCACCTGTTCCAGCGAACCGACCGGTGACCCCTTTGACGCCCGCGGGATTGAACGGACCAACGACTGCCGCATGGCGGCAAGTTTTCCGGTGTCGGGCTGCGTGGCTTCCGTTCCGATGGCGAGGAGTTCAAATGCTTCGGCGATCCGGTCAACTTGCGCGATGATCTCCGGGCGGGTGACGGCCGAGCCGGCGGCAAGGTGTAACGCAATTGCTGTGAAGGCCTGAGTCAGACGCTGGTTGCCGTTGGCCAGTGTGGCCGCTCCGGCGAGGCGGTTTTGCTGACTCTTGGGATCGGCAGACATGCGTTTGAGCGATGCGAAAATCATGCCGTTGGCCAGTTCCGCCACCCGTTTCGCCGCGATGACTTCCGCGTCGTAGGCGCCGCCGGCGGTCAAACGCCGCCCGATCGTGAGAATGTATTTTCGATTGGCCCGAAACGCGGTCGCGAGCAACCCGGGCAGGCGCTGGCGTTCCCACACGGGCCAGAACAGAAACGCCGCCGCCAACGCCAATACGCCACCGGCTGCGGTGGCACCGAGTCGTTCGAGCGTAAAGGCGATCGTGACGTGGGTGGAAATCTCGGTGATGAGCACCACAAAAATCGTGATGAAAAAAACCGAGATTGCATAGTTCCGCTTCAACCAGAATGAGAACAAGGCCACGGTCACGGCCATTGCACTGAGAAGAACAGCCGGTGGCAACGAGAGCCACAGTAACAAGCTGGCCGCGACGCCGCCGGCCAGGGTGCCGAATACACGTTGTCCGGCCCGGATGCGGGTCGCGCCGAATTCCGGTTGGAGCACGACGAGCATCGTCCATGGCAGCCAGTAGCCTCTTTCGATCGCGAAGAGTTTGAACGCTGTCACCCCGGCGAGTTGCAAAACGATGCCACGGGCGATGAACCGCACCAGCACCGGATCGGGCCGCCAGTGAAAGTTGAGCGCCGAGGCGAGCGGACGCAGGCTCCACGTTTGGAGATCGAAGAGTTCGAGGGAAAACGCCGAGCGCTCGTCGCCACGCTCGATCGTGGCGCGCACCGCCGCCTCCACGCCGGGGAGCAGATTCTCGATTTGGCGCAGGAGAAACGCCAGCTGCACACCTTCCGGCGAATGATCGGTCTGCGTGAGAACTTGTTCCCGCAAGGCCTCGAGCAGTGTACCGAGGCGGCGCAAACGAACCTCGCACGCGGCGAGATGCGACGGCTGGCGGGACACGACCGTAAGGGCAACAGTGCGCGTGCTGTTGGCGAGCGAGGCGATCACGGGATCGAAGCTGGGCGCCCACATTTCAAAATCCGGCCGCACCATCAGGGTTTCCAGCGATGCATTGACCGCCATGAAGCGGGTGGCGAAGCGCGCCGCTGCCAGATTCAATTCCTCGAGTTGGCGGAGATAGGGACGCTTGTCGTGGGACGGTGCCGCCGCGAGCGTCGCCGTGGCTTGATCGAGCGCGGTCCGCAGCGCCGCCTGTTGTTCCGCAATGAGCTGATGACGCGCCGCCATCGCGGACATTTCGCCGGGCGCCATCGCGGCCAGCAGATCGGACAGGGCCGTCCAGCCATCCGCCACCACCCGGCGCAACGGGTGTTGTGCACGGAATGGCCACAACGCTCCCTGCACCAACAACCCCAAAATTCCACCGGTCAGCGCGGCGAGAAAATGGCGGTCCGCCACATTCGCATTTCCCGGGTGATCGAGTGCGATCAGGAACAACAGCATGGAGGCGATTCCGAGAGACGGTCCGTACTCGCTGCTCAGGTGACGCCAGACTCCGCTTAATACCATCAATAGAATTACGGCGCACAGGGCGAGTGGCAGATCGGTCCCGGTGATGCCGCCCAACCATGTCGCACCGGCGAGGATTGCGGTCATCGCCAGCAGCAGACTCAGTCGAAGAGGATAGGAACCACGGACGTCGACTTGGGCGACATTTTGCGCCGCGATCGCCGCGAACGACGCTTCGATCGGCAATTGCCACCATTGGGCGGCGAGGATTGGCACCATGAACGCAACGGTGGAGCGCGCCGCCCGGTTCAAATCAGGCTGCAGCCGGTTCCGCTCCAAATAATCGCGCGTCCGGGCAATGAGTGCGTTCATAAGACGCGTCCATTGTTGCGATCCCCGCGACGGCGTCACGCGTTTTGCGCGAAAAATAATGCCACTTTGATTCGCGCTGGCTGTCCCGGATTGTTCGGTGATGTTTTGCGCTTGGTTCGCGTGACGCGCCACCGCATTTTTACTGCGGCTTTGTGCTAATCTTATTTCCTCAATTTCATGTCCCAACTGCCTCACGATCCCAAACGCCGCGCTTTCATCAGTGACGCCCTCAAGCTTGGTGCCGGTTCCCTCGTCATGGGCACCGCATTCAATTCGACGGTGCGCGCGGCGGAAAAGTCTGCTGCCACGACGGCTCCTGGTTCATCGCGTTCCCTTCCGGCGCAATTACCCGGCGTGCCCGTACGGGTGTTTGTCGACCACGACGGTGCCGGGTTGGTCGCTGCGCAACGGAATGGCGACCGATTCACGAGCGCGCAAGGTGAAGTCGAATTCAGCGGGCCGTCGGACGCACTCGCGGTGAAAGTATCATGTCCGGCCGGCCTGCTTTCCCGCGTGGTGCTGCGATGGGAAACGGGTTTTCCTTCCGGCACGATATTTCTCGGCGACCACTGGGAACGGGGCTACGGCGATTTGCAATGGCGCACGCTTCAACCCGAACGCGTGATGCCGTGGTATTTTGCCGCACACGACCAGGCCAGCGGGGATACGTTCATGGCGGGCGTCAAGACCCAGCCGTCGGCGCTATGTTTTTGGACTGTCGATGCGGGCGGTGTTTCGCTCTGGCTTGATTTTCGCAACGGCGGAAGTCCATGCCGGCCGGGCGATCGGGTGATCGCGGCCGCCACGGTGGTTTCCCTCGCCAACCAAAAAGGCGAAACCCCGTTCGCGGCGTTGACTCGTTTTTGTCGCGTGCTCTGCCCCAAACCGCGGCTGGCGTCGGCGCCGATTTGCGGCAACAACAACTGGTATTACGCGTATGGCCACGATTTCGACGCGAATGCGATGCGTAGTGACGCGGCATTTCTCGCCAACCTCGCGGGAATTCATCCCAATCGTCCTTATTGTGTAATCGATGCCGGGTGGACGCCCGGTTCCTCGTGTCCCGGTGGTCCTTGGACCGCAGGAAAACCCGATGCGTTTCCCGACATGCCCGGGCTCGCGGCGGATATGAAAAAGATCGGTGTGCGTCCCGGGATTTGGATGCGTCCCACCGCGCTGATGACCGTGGACGATCCGCGCCGACTGCGAGCCGGTCCGTGTACGGCTCAGGAAAAACCGCTCGACCTCACGTTGCCGGAAAATCTCAAACTCATCCGCGACGATGTCGCCCGCGTTCGCTCGTGGGGTTACGAGCTCATCAAACACGATTTTTCGACCTACGACATTTTTGGCCGCTGGGGGTTTCAGATGGGAGCGGAACTCACCGATGCCGGCTGGCATTTCGCGGACCAGTCCCTGACCAACGCGGAAATTATCCTTCGGCTCTATCGCACGCTGCGAGAAGGGGCGGGCGATGCGGTTTTGTTGGGTTGCAACACGATTGGTCATCTCGGCGCGGGAATTTTCGAAATTCAACGCACCGGCGACGACACTTCGGGCCACGTCTGGGAGCGCACGCGTCGCATGGGCATCAATACGCTCGCCTTCCGGTTGCCGCAAAACGGGACGTTTTTCGCGAGCGATCCCGACTGCGCGGCGCATACGGAACGCACGCCGTGGGAATTCGACCGGCAGTTTCTCGATCTCGTGGCGCGCAGCGGCACGGCGCTTTTCGTCTCGGTCGATCCACGCACGGTCACACCCGGGCAGAAGGAAACGTTCCGTGTCGCGATGCAGACGGCGTTGTCGGGCGGTACCCCCGGCGGATGCGAGCCGCTCGACTGGCTCGGCACCACGACCCCGCGCGAGTGGCGTCTGGGCACGGAGAAGGTTTCCTACCATTGGGAAGAACCAGTCGGCGCGAATCCGCTACGGGTTTGAATTGTCGCGGAATGGAAAAAGCCACGGTGAGGTCGCCGTGGCTCCATTTTGTGATTTTAGCACAATGGAGTCGCGAAATCTTGTATCACATTCCGCAAGCCCCGCCGTTGCGCGCGCCGACTGATTCTCCGAATCCAAACCAAACTGGAGCACGGGCGACCTCGCCCGTAAATTTTCATCTTCTCACAGCCCTGCCGCCCTCATTGGGCAACCATGGCTTCTTCAAGCCTGCACTAGTCGCGCCTTCGCGTAACTCGTCGTTCTCACGGATTCCTGATTTCGACTCGTTCGTCCGTCCACCACTCGTTGTGCCCGCCGGGGATGCGGTGGAATTTCGCCGACGGCAGGCTGCGACTGAGTTGCTCGGCGTGCTTGATCGGAATGATCGTGTCTTCCTCGGCACCGAAAATTTCGACCGGTCCTTTGTAAGAGGAAAGGGCCTGAACATTGTCACAACTGTCACCGAGAATCAGGCCGACAGGCAGGAACGGAAAATGATCGGCCGCGACGCTCTTCAAGGTGTCGAAGGGCACGACGAGCACGATTTTGTCCGGCGGTTGCGCTTGAGCAGCCAGGGTGGACGCGGGACCGGTGCCGATCGATTCGCCCACAACGCAAACCGGAGTTGTCGGAAATTTTTTTCTCAGCAAGTTGTAAGCCTCGGTCGCCGCTCCATTGAACGCCGCTTGTGACGGCTCGCCGTCCCGGGCGCCATAGCCGGGATATTCCATGATGAAAATGGAATCCTGAGCCGAAAAAGACGGCAACGCGTAAGCCCGATCCGCCGCCTGCCCGCCGTTGCCGTGGAGCATCAGCCAGACATTTTTCGGTGCCGCCACCAGTCGCGAATACCCGATAAGTTTCCCATCATGAAGCCACGGCGTCAGTCCGTTGTCGCGATGGTGATGGGTGGGATAAAAAAGAAACTTTCGCTGGATGGCCGAACAGCCGGTGAGTCCGATGAGCGCGAGGGCAAAGCCGAGAAGGAGGAGAGGTTTTTTTCTCATGTTGAGCGCCGGTTAGCGTCGTGTCGCCACCGGCGACTTGACGTGGCCGTGGGGCGGCCGGGTTTTTCCAGTGGGTTTGCGCCAGACCCAATAAAAATTCGAGACCATGCTGAAGCCGACGGAAAAAAATATCGCGAGAGCTGAAGCGAGAAGATAATCGACGCCGACGAGTTTGAGGATGTTCGCCGCTCCCCACCAAATCGCAAAGCCGAGGGCGTTCACCACATGGTATCGCCAGAGTCTTCTCCAAGTCAGGTGGTGATGGGGGAACACCCAGCGATTGACCGCAACAAAACGCAACAGCGTGCAGATTTCGCTTGAGAGCAAAGTTGCCAGCGCGAAGGGCCACGCGAGCGTTCCGACCATCACTTTGATCAAACCGAGGCTGATGGACGCAAACACGATACCGATGGCAATCCAGCGCACCATCTGTGGGGTGATCATTTCCTTCAATGGCTTCATTGCTGAGAGAAGACGTCAGGATTACGACAACTGCACGGCGGGCAAGCCGCCTTTGGGCCGATGCGTGCTTTCTCGCGACCGCTGCATTCCGCATCTCTGGGGGAACGCCGAGCCCCGGCTCGGCTAAGGAAATGAATTTCCAGAATGCGGAATTAACCTAAAACTGGAGTTGATCACAGAACCCATCGAGCATGCATGAGCAGCCGGAACTTTTCGTTGCCTCTTTTTCCGCTGCTCCGCGTTAAACCAGAATGGATGCCATCATTTGTCGTCACCCCATCGCCATCGAGGCCGCTCACCCTTCCAGTAGCAAAACAACGACAGGACAATGCTAAGTGCGATTGCGTACGCGGCGTAATAGGGAATGCTTCGCGAGGCTATCCTGATCCCAGGGAAAACAAGTCCAACAACAAACCCGCCTCCCACCACCCAGCCTTGCCAGCGTTTAGGAACACCCCAGCCCCAGCCATAGGTCTTTGCCGGAAACCACGCTTGTTCCTTGGGTAATGGCATAAAACGAATAAGTGGCCGCGGCCTGGCCAAGATGAGGATTACGGCGTAACTTCGGTCAACACCCGCATTGTCTCAACTTTCAATCCATCCTCTTCCATTGCCTTTTTGCCCTCAGCGGACGACATCAATTTGTCGAACACCGCCATGTCGGATATCTCCACGAACACGCCCGTCATATTCGGGTTTTTAAGATCCTGAAAGGTTCGGGCTTTCGCTCCGATTTTGCCGAACATTTCGTGACGGCTACCAGGTCCTTTTCGCCAGGCCTTCGTCCAAATGGCGGCATTTTTTACTTCGTGAAAAATTATTGCTGTGGTCATGATTGAATTCCGTGATTGCTGATTTTGGTTTTGCGTAAGTGGAGCTACGTGTTCGATGCGATGGATCGATCACGGGCATTCAGGGTGAGGGTTTCAATTCATAGGGGAATGACCTAGAAAGTCGCGCTTGAAATTCCGGGTTGTTCTTCCCTGCATGGGGTGCGGTCTGCTTTTGTTTGCTTTCATCACACCCGGCTCAAATGAGTATCCTTAAACGCGGTCGGATATTTGAGCCCGTAACCGAGCAGCCGGTCGAAGCCGATATGCGCCAGCCAGATCAAACTAAAGGGCAAAGCCGTTGAAGCATGAGTAAAATGACCAATCAACCAAAACGCGCCCACCATCGCATAAGTATGTCCGAGGTTGTAAGCCGCCGTGCCGATCCTGACGCCAAACGCGTAGCCAGCAATCGTCAGGTCCGGCGCCAAAAACAAAATCGCGAACGTCCACCACGAAGCGCCCTGCACGGCATACGCTGCACCCGCGGCCGCGAGTATGGCCAGACCTTCGAGATGGAGCAGAACCTTTGGCGAGAAGAACTTCATGGTTGCCGAACCTTAGAGATGGATCGCACGCGGGCGAGCGGAGAGTGGGCCATGATGATTTGTCACCTCGGTCGCGCTGGAGGAACAGGCCTGCGACCGAAGATTGCGGCTGCAGGAAATTTCATGCCGTCGCGGCAGGCTGATGCGGTTCCCGTTGGACTCGCCGCGAGCGACGGGCAGGTTTTAATCCGCTCAACCAAGTAAATGTTATGGCCGCTGATATCTGGCTGCTTAAGCAATCCGGTTTCGTTCTCTGGCGCGTGGGTGACGCGACCGTGCCTCCGGTGTTGATTCTCGGTCAGCTTACGGCGGGTGCGCCGAATGTGTTTACCCAAACCGACCGGCTGGTCCTCTCGCTCGTGCCGGGTTTTGACGATCTGTGGTCAATCCCCGCGGTTAATTGCGGTCTGCTTGAGGGTGGGGTTTATCATTATTGGTTCGAGGTGACGGTCAGCAACCCGGACCAACCAGCTGTGCGGTTGTGGATCACCGATCCCATGGCGACGACGGTGGATTGGCGGTTGATCGCGCCGCGCGTCAATCCGCCCTTCGGCGACGCTGATCGTTATCCGGCGGCAGTAGTCAAATATGCCAATGGCCAGTTGATCACGGTGGATCTCGACGGCAATGCGTACAGTGGCCGGGCCGGGCCGTCACTGGCCGGGCTGCCGCCGAATAATCGGCTCGTGATTTATGAATTGCCCACCACCTGGACGCGTTCGACTGAAGTGGGCGGACGGGACATGGGCGTGGGTACATTTCGCGATGTGCTTGCGCTTTTCGATGCCAATGTTGGCGGCGAAAATTTCGCCGACCTTGACGTCACGCGCTTGGGCTCGGCGTACCTGGTGGACTTGGGAATCAATGCGCTGGAGCTGCTGCCGCCGGCGGACAGTGTCTACGACCGTCAATGGGGCTACGGTACGACCAACTACTGCGCGCCGGATTTCGAACTCGGATTTCCCCTCACTTATTCCTATCCGGCGGGGAATCGCGATTTGGGCAACCTGGTAAATACCTGCCACGAACATGGCGTGAGATTTTTCGTCGATGTCGTGATGGCCTTTGCGAAAAACAACCCGTACCTCGCTGCGGCCTGCGACGATTTCTTCATCCTCGATCCGGCGGCGACTCCCGCCGATCCGGACGCGAACAATTCACGCGGGTCGGGCCTCCGTGATGGTTATGGGGCTTCGTTGTTCCGCTATGCGCGTTCCGTCGCGGGCTATGATCCGGTTTCCGGTCTTCAAACCGCAGTCCTCTTCCCGGCCAGGCAGCTCATGAAAGCCGCGTTGACCCGCTGGATGCACGATTTCGGCGTCGATGGCCTGCGGCTCGACAGTGTCGAAAATGTGCAGAATTGGGATTTTGTCGGAGAGTACCGGGATCATGCACGTTCGCTTAATCGCGCGCGTTTTGCGGCCAACGGCGCAACCGGCGCCGATGAGCGTTTCCTCGTGGTGGGGGAGGAACTCAGCGAACCGCAGGGCCTGATTACGACGGAACGTCTCGACGGGCTTTGGCACGAAAGTTTTAAACGGTACATTCGTGCCGCGGTGGTTGGGCGCAACGATCCGGGCGAACCGAGTTTCGAGTGGACGGTGCGCAAGGCGATTGACGCGCGGCTCTTTGGCTACAGCGATCTCTCCCAAGCGGTGCTCTATCTCACGTCGCACGACGTCGAAGGAATGGGTAACGAGCGGTTGTTCAATTTTCTGCTCAATAATAAAATCGGCGATCCCGGTCGCCGGATAAAACTCGCCTTCGCCTGCCTCCTCACCGCGGTGGGCGTGCCGATGATTCTCGCTGGTGACGAATTTGCCGATCAGCACGACCTTTTTGATGCCAAGGGCAATGTTACGCAGGACGGCGGCAAGCAAGTCGATCCCGTGAACTTCGCCCGCCTCGGCGACGACTGGCGGCAGGAGATCAAGGAATACGTCTCACGGCTCGTCAAACTGCGCACAAGCTATGATGCGCTCTCGGTGAATGACACCGAGTTCATCCATCTCGATTTCGACAGCGGAAAACGGATTCTGGCGTGGAGACGGGGTGGCGCCGGTGCAGACAGCCAGGTGGTGGTTCTGGCGAATTTTTCCGACTACGGCACGCCCGATCCCTTCGATCCCGCGGCAGAATACATCGTGCCGGCGTGGCCGGATCTTCCCGCGGGCAAACGCTGGCGTGAGATGTCGCAGGGTTATGATGTTGCCCCAGCCCAATATGGCCGTGAGCCGATTTTTCCTTGGGAAGCCAAGGTTTACGCGGTGGTTTAGTGGGGAAGTGCGGAAAGAAACAGGTCTTTCATCGAGACTGTTTCTATTGAGCCGGTCGTTTCTTAGCCATGAACAGGCGGCTGTTTTGAATGCCCGTTTCCACCCAGCCCGCGCCGGCGTACAGACGCAGGGCGCGGGTGTTTCGATCGGTGCCGGTCCAGAGCCAAATGGATGTGTGGCCGGCCAGCCACAAAAGATTTTCCGTCAATCGAAGCAGTTCCTGGCCAATGCCGCGTCGTTCGTAGTCGGGAAAAACCGCAATCACGGAGAATTCACCCTCTTTCAGGTCGGCCATCGCAAAGCCGACGATGGGCCCTGAAACCTCACATAAATAACCGTCGAGTCCGTTGCCCAGTGATTCAACCACGCTCTTTGGCGTGATCCCGATTTTCGCCAGGCCCTCCACGCTGAATGGATTTTCCCGGACGCTGCTTCGCACCACAAATAATTCCGCGACATCACCAGGCTCTATTTTTCGGAAATGGGGATTCATGCGCCGGACGTAGGCTAATGCATTGTTGATCGCGCCGTCTCCAATGCCTCCACTGTACTTTCCGCCGCGATCTTGAGTACCAGGTCCGGTGCGACGCGGACAAAAAACAGGGTGCCGGAATTCCGCTTCACCATTGCTTCGACGCGGGGCGTTTTTCCGGTTTTCGGCAAATGGGTGATCTGCGCCACGACGTCCGCGAACATGGGGGCCTGCACATCCTTCGGGATCGTCCTCACGATCTCGTCGTAGGCGTTGAGTACCATTTCTCCCTGCCGCTCCGCGTCGGAAGGTAGTGCCGCCGGCCCGTTTTGTTGCGCCGGCTGATTTTGGTCATCGAGCAGCCGGCGCGCGGCCTCTTCGCTCCCAGCGACCACCCGGCGCACGCCCAGATTGGTCTCGATGGCGAATAGAAACTGTTTTCCGACCGGACTGAGCTGCGTGACCTGCTTGATAATCAGCGGTTCGGTCGCTGCCTGGACTTCGCCCTTCGGTGAAACGCTTTCCTCGATGACCACCACATTTTTAGCGGCGACGTCCGCGGGCACGTCGAACTCGCCGAGGTCGCGCCAGGAATTGATGATGTGAAAGGTGCTCTTCTTTGCATCGGCGGAATCAAACGTGAAGCCGTTGATGACAACCGCGTGGCCCTCCTTGGCTCCGTCCCACGGATGGGTGGCGAGGAAGCTGGCGGGCAAAGCCTGCCAGATATCCTCAGGCAACAGCGCCATCACCGGTCGTCCGAGGCGTAATTGTTCGCGCGCCCAGTCGAATGGTTTCTCCACATTTTTCGGATAATGGAGGATGGGGGCGGGGATCATTTCCGTATAAAGCCGGTCCAGTCTCACCCGGTAGAGCGGATCCGCCCACGGATTGTTGACCGGTGATTTATCGATGACCTTGTAGATCGCGGCGTTGTCCAGCGGATAGCCCGCGATGTCGAGAAGATGGACCCGCGCATAAAGCGCGCAAGTGCTGCCAATCTGGTCGCGCATGACGGCTGGCGGACAGAGCTGGACGACTTCCGTCGTGCCTTCGTGGCTCTGGCGCACGATGGTCTTTTTGGCCTCGGCCTGCGTGATGGTGACGGTCGATTTGCCATGGGCGAGCGGATGCGTGCCGGCGAATTCCGTCAGCCACTCCCGCTCCGCATCCTGCAGTCCGCTGAAGGGAAACATGCGTTTGCGTCCATCCTCGAAGACCACCGCTGCATAACCCTTTTCGATTCGCGCCTGGGCGATGCCGGCGAATTTTGCGGGCGTTTCGCCGGGGGCCGGTTCAGCGGGCGTTTCGGACGGACTTGCTGGGCGATCCGCTGCCGGGGTGCGTTTGTTGGATGATGCGGAAGGCCGGCACGCGGTCAGGCAAACCGCCGTGCCGCCAACAAGCGCAACGCAGGCGACAAGTAGCGCACGGCGAACAGTGAAGATGAAGAGCCCGCGTTTCAGCAGGGAAAGGCTAATGGTCTGGGATTGGTTGAGTCACCAAAAAATTCGTTGGGATTCGCTGAATCGTGCGAAACGATGCGGTGGCGGGATCGAAACCGCCGGGTACGGCTTGGTCTGCCATGGCGCTGGCAAAGTTTGAACCTTTCCTTTCGGTCAACGGATTGGGTTGCTTTTCTTTTTCATCGGCGTTCTCGCACGTTGCTCGATCTTCTCATCGATAAACGCCCGGAGCCCCGCCCAATCACCATTTGGGGTGGTGAGGTATGGCATGGCGAATTGGCGAACAGCCAATGCCAGGCCCGAAATCTCCTCTCGGATTTCTTCTGCTGCCCATCGCTGCCGTTTTGAATAAATATCGGTACAAGTCCCGCTAACGAACTCCTCGAAATTTTTGAGACCGATGTCAGTTCGGTCGTCAACTGAAACTCTCTCCCTAGCGATACGCCGACGAAGTTTGACGCAAATCCCACGAAAGTGTCCGGGGTAAGCGCCGACCGTGAGAACGGCGTGATCGGTGGCGAAGCCATAGATCAGCGGTTCGATCTGCTTGAAACTTGCATTGCACTCTCGTGCCAGTGGCCCGAACACCTGCCGCACCGCAGAGCGGAACGCATCATCGGGATCGGTAAAAGGCCACATGGTTTATTCTTCTATACATTCAGACGTGCCGAATTCCAACACGGCTCTTGCTTACGGCGACTTGTCGCCGCCACGTGGCTGATCGAATACCGGCTTGTTCGATTTCTTGCCGCTGCCATTCAGCATGAGGTCGGCCAGATAGTCGCCGCTTAAGTTGCCGCCCTTTTTCTCGTAGCCTTGCGATTCCTCTTTCATGCGCGCGACGTCGTCTCGATTCTTCTTCGTGTTGGCGATGTCGGGCGTCGTGCATCCGACCGTCGCAAATGTCACCGCGCTGCATGCGAGAATCGAGAGAAGAGGGAGATTTTTCATGGGAGTTATTTTGCCGGACGATGCAGATTGTCGAGGCCGCTGGCGGGTATTATCAGCGGATCGCAAGCACGAGCAACTCTAACCCGACTTCTCCAACTCGTCTGCCAATCAGATGCGAAGAAATATTCCTTTTCGGCAGAGAAAACCTGCCAGTCCGACCAGAAGCGCGAGGGTAAGTGCGGCCACGAGCAATTCGCCCATTCCCGGCGCAAAATGAAGATCGATAAAACGCGCAACACTTCCACCCGCGAAATGCCGGGCAATCCGGTCAAAGTCGACCAGCGCGGTGGCGAGGTACAGCGTGATGGGATTGAGGCCAATCCAAACGAATGGACGGCACCACCGCCGCCACTTTCTGACATCCACCACGTAATAAAATGCCGCCAGCAAGAGCACACTCCAGCCGCCGGCGACGAGCATGAAGGAGGAGGTCCAAATCTTTTTTACGATCGGAAACTGAAAGCTCCACGCGTAACCCAACACGAGGCAAAGTCCTCCCGCCACGAGCAAACGCTGGATTTTTTTCCTTTCATCAAGATCGCTCCGCCGCAACCAGCCTCCGGCCATGACGCCAAGCAAACAGGTCGCGATTGCAGGCAGTGTGCTCAGCGGTCCTTCCGGATCCCAATAGACGTCGTACTTGGCGCCCGGCAGCCAACGGAAGTCGAAGTGGTTGGCGACATTGAGCCCCGGATCGTAGCGACCGGTCACCATCGTGGCCGTATCATCGTAGAGTCGCCGGACTTGTTCGACGGTCGGGTGTTCGGAGCCGACACGGCTGGCGATCACATTTTTTTCCAGCGCGATAGCCCGAATCGGGATGAAGGTGAGGATCGCCCAGTAAAAGACGAGGAACAGTCCGCCCGTGATCCAAAGCGTGCTTCGCTTAAAAAAACAAAACAGGAGGGCCGCAGTGCCGTAGGCGAGGGCGATTCGTTGCAGCACGCCCATCAGTCTGACGTTCGGCCATTCGTGACTCAGTCCGCCGTTGTAGAGTATGCCCAAAACGAACAACACCAACGTGCGTTTTAAGATGCGTCTGACCGTGACGGCGCGTCCGCGTCGTTCGAGGGATTTCCCAATTGAAAACACGAGCGACACTCCCGTGATAAAAACAAACAGCGGGAAAATCAGATCGTAAAAAGTCAGGCCCGCCCACGCGCTATGGTCGACTTGCCGGACCAGGAGCCGGATGGGCGCAGCGTCGCTGATTTTGCCCAGCGCCATCACCACGCCGTCGGCCCCGAGAATCCAAAACATATCGAATCCACGCAACGCATCGAGCGACATCAGCCGCGATTCCGCGGCAAAACCGGACGAGGGCGGGGGCATTGCGTCGGCCATGAGGGAGATTCGTGGCGATCAATTCCTGCCCCAGCAACCTCCAAGATTTTAAAAACAAAACTTCGGTACAAATCCGTGAATCCATCCGCGAGATTTGATCATCAAAAGTGGAGTTGGCATTGTTGCTGGATTTCCTTTTTCCCACATGAAACTCAATCGCCGCTCGGAGAAATTTCGGGCGAAAAAAAATTAACCGACCTCACCAAGCCAGAAACCGCCGCCATACGGTTCTGTGTGGGCCGGGAGCAAATTATCTCCCCCGCCATCCGACTAGGCATTTTTTAATCCGTAAGTGCGACAACAAGCTTCAAATCTATTTCCGCATGGGTCCTCGAAGAATACAGCATAGTAATTCGGAGTATATTCCGGGCAAAGCTCCGGCCCTTCGATTTTTTTGGCTCCGCAACCCGGAAGGACCCTGGCAAATCGATCAACCTCTTCTTTGGACTCGCACCAGAATGCGATACGCGTGGCGTTCGGCGTATGATTCCGATCCTCGATCAACGCGACAAATTCCGGCTTCGAATGATCTCGAGATGCTTCGTAACATACCCACGTCTCAACGCTTACTCGGACCGGGAATCCGAGAGCAGGTAAGACAACACGATAGAACGGTTCGACTTCCATGAGACTGGTAACACGTAGATCGAGATGATCGAAGAGGCGCATTGTTTTCCGATGATATTGCCGATCAGATGTTCACATCAACCAAGGCGATGTTTGGTTTTTCGCGGCATCGCAAAAATTAATGGAATAAATCGCTGGAATTCAACCGCCAGTTTGTCGAAGGCCGAAACAAGGGGGGAAACGTTATCATGTATGGTTCGATCAAATTTAGCTCTTGGAGAAGAGGGAATCTGTGTTGAAAGAGAAACGGCTAATTTATCACCGGACCGCCGCTTGAAGGTGGCGTGGCAATAACCACAAGCCACGCCGCGCCAGTTTCCCGGACGGATGGACCGCCCATGACGATGCCGTCTTGACGCCCGCGGCATACTCGTGACTGTAGGCCCAATGGTTTTCGGCCGCCAGTCCCGGTTGGTCAGCTTTTTCCGTTCCGCTTTGGCGGCGGGCGGCGCGATCATGATTTTTGCCCTGGGCTTGTTTGCGGCCAGTCCGATTCTTCACCAGCAACTTCATCACCACGACACGCATCTGGCCGCCGACGATGGTTGTGCGATCGTACTGTTTGCCAATGGCGTGTCCGTACCGCTGGCGGTGATCGCCACGCCGCCGACGGCGGTGGAGTGGATCGAGCAAGCCTATCACCCCTCGATCGAAATTATTTTGGATTCGCCGCGTTACCTGTTGCACCCGGAACGCGGGCCGCCGGTTGGTTGAGTTTGTCTGAATTAGCCTGTCCCCGGTTCTACGGTGGCATGGTGTGTCAGTTGCGCGAGGGTGTGCCTGCAGGCCGCCTTCGGCTGTGAAAGAGGCGTTAGTGTTTCCCCGCAATCATGCGTTTTGGAATTCCTATGAAATGGAGTGCAATCATTGTCTGGTCATCGGTGCTGTGCCTCGTTCTAGCGGCGCAGGCGCAGGAATTAGGTGCAACCACACCGGCGAGTCGCGTCGGCGAAAATACCCCGCTGCGCCGCCTGTCGCGTGTGCAGGCGGTGCAGGAGGCGCTGGCGCACAATCCGGCCATTATCGCAGCCCGCGAGCAAGTGGAGGAAGCGAAGGCCGGCGTCACAATTGCCACCGCCTGGGCGGATCCTGCGCTGGTCACGGAATCGGATCAGTTGACCAGTTTCTTCAAGCCGCACAGCGCCTCGGAGCGCGACTATGGTTTGCAATTTACCGTGCCATACCCGAATCGCACGCGCCTGAACGGCAAGGTCGCCCGCGCCGCCTGGCAACAAATGCAGTATGCGTTGACGCAATTGCAGCAGCAGACCGCGGCCCAGACGGTGCAGGCCTATGATGCGATTCTCGTCGCGTTGCGGCATCACGACGATCTTTTGCAAAGCCAGGAAATGTCCCGGCAGTTCCTGGAAAAAACCGAGGCCCGCTACCGCGCCGGTACGGCGGCAAAACTGGATGCGCTGAAGGCCAGGGTGGATTTTTCCAAGACCACGAATGATTTGATTGCGAACGAGCATATGACCGCGACGGCCCGGGCGGGATTGAATCGTCTCCTGGGCCGTCCGGGGCGCTCCGAACTGGAGCTCGCGGATGCCTTGGACGTGCTCGAACCCGTTCCTGATTTCAGCGCGCTCAGGGAACTGGCGATGAATTCACGACCGGAATTGCTGAGCATGACGGTCCAGCAGGAAGCCGCCCGCAACTCGACCACTTTGGCGAAACAATACTGGGTCCCCGACCTGAACCTGACGTTGTGGCGGAGTCATATTGTCGGCGCGCCGGATTCGTATAAATTCGACGGTGGCATATCGCTGCCGTTGTTATTCTGGCAGCACCAGAAGGGAGCGATCACCCAAGCGAAGCATCACGAGCGTGAGCTGGTGGCGACCGGATCCGATCTCGTCAACCAAGTCATGCTCGACGTCGAGACCGCTTACTCGGCGGCCACGACTGCCTGGCGGCAGGCCGTGTATCTTCGCGACGAGCTGCTGCCCGAGGCCCACGCGGCTTACAAGGCGGCCTTTGCCAGTTACAGCCTCGGCGGTTCTTCCGCCCTCGAATTGCTCGACTCGAAAGGAACCCTCCTCGATGCCGAGAGCCAATATACCGATGCCTTGGGCGCCGTGAACGACGCGCGCGCTGACCTCGAACGCGCCGTGGGCGCGCCATTGCCTGCCATTTCCCCCGGGACTCCGCATGAAAAATAAAATCACCGCCATTCTCATGGCCGCATTTTCCGCCGCCGTCCTCGCGGGCTGTTCGCCCAAGGCCGAAAACAGCACGGAACCACCGACTGCCACCGCTGGCAACCTGACCGTGACCGTTGCGCAGCGCCAGCGACTGCAGGTGCAAACGATCAAGTCATCGACGTTCTACCGGACGATCGAAACGACTGGCACGGTAAATTTTGACGGCGACCGTGCGACCACGGTGCTCGCGCCGATTTCCGGGCCGGTGTCGCGTCTGGGGGTTTCACTCGGCGCCAAGGTCAAAGCCGGCGATCCACTCGCTTTCGTGGATTCGCCTGACTACGCCGTGGCCATCAGCGGCTATCGCAAGGCGGTCGTCACCGCCAAAAATCTCCGTCGAATCGCCGAGTTGGATCAGCAGTTGTTCGACAACGATGCCATCGCCCGCCGCGACGTCGAGCAGGCGCAAACGGATGCGGTCAATGGCGAAGCCGACCGCGACGCGGCGTTGCAGCAGTTGCGCTCGATTGGCGTCACCGACGAGGCGATTAAGAATCTGCAGGCCGACCGGCCGGCGGCGAGCATCGCCGGAGTCATCCGCTCGCCGCTCACGGGCACGGTCGTCGAAAAACTGATTACTCCGGGCCAGCTGTTGCAGGCGGGCACGACGCCGTGCTTTACGGTGGCCGATCTTTCGCAGGTCTGGGTCCTGGCGGATATTTTCGAATCGCAACTCTCCTCCATTGCCGTCGGCGATCAGGCCGAGGTGATCACCAGCGCCAGTCCGGACCATTTCACGGGCACCGTGGAAAATATTTCCGCGATGCTCGATCCCACCACCAGGTCGATCGCGGTGCGCGTGGTCGCGAAGAATCCTGGCGAGGTGCTCAAAAAACAGATGTACGTGCGCGTGTTGATCCACTCCAGCCGACCAAGCACGGGCGTGCTGGTGCCAGTCGCGGCGATCTTACGTGACGACGAGAATCTTCCCTTTGTCTACCTCGTTCAGACTGACGGCAGTTTTGTCCGACGCCATGTTACGCTGGGTTCCCGCGTCGGCGACACCTATGAGATCACGGCGGGCCTCAAGGACGGCGGGCAATTCGTCGCCGACGGCGGTCTCTTCGTCCAATTCCAGCAAAACCAGTGAAGCCACCTGTGAGCGATTCCTCCCTGCCGCCGCCTGATCATCCGCCCCGCACGGCCTCGATCATCAATCGGATCGTGGCTTCCGCGATGCGGCAGAAGTTCCTGGTCATTCTGATGACGCTTCTGCTCGTCGGTGTAGGCATCTGGTCGATGAAGCGACTGCCGGTCGATGCGTATCCGGATCTTTCGCCGCCCGTGGTCGAGATTGTTACTCAATGGCCGGACCACGCCGCCGAGGAAGTGGAGCGGCTGATCACGGTGCCGGTGGAAATCGGGATGAATGGAATTCCGCGCGTGACGGTGCAGCGTTCGATTTCACTCTACGGCCTGTCGGATGTCACGCTCACGTTTCGCGATGGCACGGATAATTATTTTGCCCGCCAGCAAGTCTTCGAACGCATCGGCGATCTCGGCCTGCCGTCGGGAGTGACGCCATCGGTGGCACCGCTGTTTTCCCCGTCAGGCCTGATTTACCGGTACGTGGTGCAAAGCCCCGATCGTTCGCCAATGGAATTGAAGACGATCGAGGACTGGATCCTTGAGCGACAGTACAAATCGGTGCCGGGGGTAGCCGACGATTCAAGTCTCGGCGGCGAAACCATGCAGTATCAGGTGCTGCTCGACCCCACGAAAATCGCCGGCTCCGGCCTATCGGTATCCGCGGTGGTGAATGCCCTCGGGGCCAACAACGGCAACGCCGGCGGCGGTTTCTACTCGCAGGGCGGCCAGTTTTACTATGTGCGCGGACTCGGGCGGATAGAGACCATGGAGGACATCGGCAACGTGGTGCTCGCAGTGCACGACGGTACGCCCGTTTTGGTGAAGGATGTCGGTCGTGTGGTGATCGGCCATGCGCCGCGACTCGGTCAGTTCGGTTACATGGATCAGGACGACGCGGTGGAGGGCGTCATTCTGATGCGGACCGGCGCGAAAACCCAGGATGTGTTGCGCGGGGTCGAGGCCAAAACGAAGGAGCTTAACGAGCAGATCCTGCCGAAGGACGTCAAGGTTCACGCCTTTTATGACCGCAGCGACCTGATCGATGTGACGACGACGGCGGTGAAGTCCAATCTGCTGCGCGGGATGCTGCTGGTCATCGTCATCCTGATTTTCTTCCTCTACGATTTGCGGGCGGGCCTGATCGTGGCGACGGCGATTCCACTGGCACTGCTGTTTGCATTCATCTGCCTCGATATCCAAAACGTGTCCGCCAACCTGCTGTCGATTGGTGCAATCGACTTCGGTATTCTCGTCGACGGGGCCGTCGTGATGGTCGAAAATATTTTCCGCCAAGTGGCGGCGCGGCGCGGCCAGTCGGTGTCGATTCCGCGGATTATCGTCGATGCGGCGGCTGAGGTGGACCGGCCGATTTTTTATGCAGTCGCGGTCATTGTCGCGGGTTTCCTGCCGATCTATGTGCTCTCGGGTCCGTCGGGAAAACTTTTCGGCCCGATGGCGGACACCATGATCTTCGCGTTGATCGGCTCGCTGCTGATCACGCTGGTGCTGTTGCCGGTGCTGTGTGCCTGGGCGTTGCGGAAGGGCGTGAAGGAACGGCGCAATGGCGCGTTTGAGGCGATCAAGTCGGTTTACGTCCGTGGTCTCGACGTGTGCCTCGCGCACCGCCGGTGGACGATCGGCGTTTCTGCGCTGCTGCTCGGAGGCGCGCTGCTCCTCATCCCGGGGGTCGGGGCCGAATTCATGCCGCATCTCGACGAAGGGGCGTTGTGGGTGCGCGCGACGATGCCTTACACGATCTCGTTCGAGGCATCGAAGAAGATTGCGCCGGAGGTTCGGCGCATCCTGCGCTCATTCCCGGAAGTCACCACCGTCGCGTCGGAGCACGGCCGGCCGGACGATGGCACAGATGCGACGGGTTTTTTTAACGTGGAATTTTATGTCGGCTTGAAGCCCTACGCGGAATGGAACGGATCGTATCGCACCAAGGCCGGGCTCATCGCGGCCATTGACGGGCGTTTGAAGGCTTTCCCGGGAATTATTTTCAACTACACGCAACCGGCCGAGGACGCGGTGGACGAGGCGGAGACGGGCCTGAAAAGTTCACTGGCTGTCAAAGTTTTTGGCAGCGATCTTCAGACACTCGAAACCAAGGGCAAGGCGATCAAGCACGTCCTCGAGGGCGTGCGTGGCATCAAGGAAGTTACGCTCGTGCAGGAACTCGGGCAGCCGAGTCTCGCGATCAAGATCCGGCGCGACCAGATTGCGCGCTATGGTCTGAATGTCGCGGATATCAATGGGCTGATCGGCGCAGCTGTCGGCGGCGCGGTGGCGACGCAAGTGGTCCAGGGCGAGGAGCAGTTCGACTTGGTGGTCCGGCTGGAGGATCGGTTTCGCGAGACGCCGGAAGAGATCGGAAAGATTCTCGTGACTACTCCGAACGGCCAGCAGATCCCGTTGAAAGAATTTGCCGATATCCAAGTCGCGACTGGCGCTTCGTTTATCTACCGGGAAAATAATTCACGCTACATCGGTGTGCAGTTTTCCGTGGAAGGCCGCGATTTGGCGGGCGCGGTGGATGATGCGAAGCGGCAGGTCGGCAGCGAGGTGCGGCTCCCCCAAGGTTACCGGCTCGACTGGGGTGGGGAATACAAGGAGTACACGAATTCCCGCGATCAGTTGCGCATCGTGCTGCCTTTGACGCTGTGTCTGATCTTCCTGCTGCTGTTTGCGCTCTACAGTAATTTGAAATTTCCGTTGATCACCGTGCTCGGGGTTTTGCTTTCGGCACCGGTCGGAGGAATCGTGGCGTTGTGGCTGACGAATACCCCGTTCTCGGTTTCGTCGGGCATTGGATTCCTCGCGTTGTTCGGCGTGTCGGTGCAAACCGCCGTGGTCTACATTTCCTACGTCAACGAACTGCGCGGCACCGGCATGGACACGACCAGAGCCATCCGCGAGGCTGCGATCCTGCGACTCCGGCCCATCATGATGACGGCGCTGGTGGCGGCGTTTGGGCTGTTACCTGCGGCGATGGCCACCGGCGTCGGAACGGATTCCCAGCGACCTTTCGCCCTGGTCATCGTCAGCGGCCTCTTCACCCGCATCCTGATCAGTGTCTTTCTCATGCCCGCACTTTATGCCGTGGTAGCGCGTCCGGATGATCGACTCGAGGTGTGAGTGACCATCGCAATTCCAATTTCCTCATAGGGTCTCAGCGACAATCATTGTCACGACCAGGCAGCAAAATGCGGTAATCGCTACTGCGGTGTTCAGTGCATATTTTCTTACCGTCACAAATCCATCAGAGGTGTGATCCTTGAAAAACAGGGCGATGAGTGCGACCAGACAGGAGGCGAGGAGTGAGAGGACCAAAATCTTGAAGATAATATGATGGGCGGGACGGATGGTCTCGAAGATTGGGGGGAGCCCGATAAAGACCAACAAGATGGAAGTGACAGCGAGCAGTGGGGCGCATTTAGCGTCGATCGCATCCAGTTTACGGTAGCGAATTTCCTCCTCCTTGGTGTGTGGCGTCATGATCTATTGATGGGCTTCGCCCAGCTCAACGTCCTTGGTCAGGCGCGGAGGGGACGAAAGCCCGGGAGTTTATGTGGCGGATGGAGTGTGCCCGGCATGGGAGTGAACTGACGGGGTGAAAGTCCTCGATGCAAGATACCAAAGTGAAAACAAAAGCATTGGACAAAAGCAACTGTCCAACCGTGAGGTCGGATGGGAACGAACTGTCCAGGGAAGATCGAAACACGTCAGAAGCCAGAGCAGCGGCAAACCCGTGCGAAACCACGAAGTAGATGATGATAACAATCGAGGCATCTTTTTTGGCTGGCATTCAAGCTGAGTCATGGCGGGGCGCAGCTTCGACATTGGCTCTCGCGATTGATGGGTTTCTTCCTGCTTATGCGTCAATACGCGAGAGATCAAAGTCGATTGGCTCCGAGTGATGTTCGTGCACCACAGTCCATCGGCCGGCGC
This sequence comes from Lacunisphaera sp., assembly GCA_036499685.1. Taxonomy (GTDB): domain Bacteria; phylum Verrucomicrobiota; class Verrucomicrobiia; order Opitutales; family Opitutaceae; genus Lacunisphaera. The sequence continues at coordinate 97,007 of DASYDH010000026.1, forward strand.
GCTTTTCCAACCCGATGGTCAGTCTCAGCGTAAATCCAACTTTCTTTCCTTCCTCGGTTCCCGCGCATTCGATCAATGCCGTGGCGAAAGCAACGTCTATTCCCGCAGTGATCCGTAAATCTACGAGGTCAAAACGTCCGGTCCCGCGATGCCAGGGAAAGAACTGTTCGACCCATGTGCGTCGATATTCTTCCAATCCGTTCAGTCGAACCTGGCCGATGACGTCGAACATCAGGAGATCGGACGCGTGGTCTTTCAGCACGCCATCCAGGTTGTGAACTCGAACGCTCGCGGCCCACTGTTCAATCAATTTACGTACTTCGTCTGTTTCCATGGCGTTTGGTTGATGGCGCTGTTTATCCAGTTAAAGGTCAGACACGGAAGAGCGCAGTTCCGGAGTGGTCTGTGCCGTCTCTCTTAATATGGCGTGTCGAAAATATTGTTTCAAGGGTCGGTTTGCCCTCAGGAATTGGATTGGTGGGATGCCGTCTTCGCTGATGCGCGGGCCATCTTTTAGTTACTGGCTCTCTCATCTAACTTGGCAATAACCAGCAAAGCGCCGGTACCGATGAAAGCAGAAATCAAAATCGAGTAGGGCAGGTTGGGTGCCCGCCACTGCGCCGCCCACCAATTGGTGAACTCAGCCATCAGCACCTCAGATTTTCCGCCCATGCGCTCAAGCTGATACACCGACGCTTTGGTCGGCCGATTCAGCTCCTCCAGCATTTCATCAGGCTCTCCTTCATATCGAAATGCGAGGCCCGTGCTTATGATGCCAATGAGGCAGATAAACCATGCGGCTACCCTGAACTTAGCGGCTCTCGTCATTTTTTCCCCCGACTTTACCAGTGAGACATGTGCAGGCGAGCGTGGAGTGGGCCCCTTCTTGTCCGCCATAGCCTTGGCGAAGGCGGAATTGAACAGTAGCACCTAACGGCCTGACTCCATCTGAATTTTGACCGCGCGCCGGATCCTCCGCTCAACGCTCCACTTCTCATGCCACATGATCCGCGCACTCCAGCTGCGGAAAACAGATCACAGGAAAAGTGGGCGTCATCTCCGTCACCAACACAAACCGCATAAGGGCCCGCCACCTCACCCGTTAATCAGGGCTTGTTCAACCTGGGTCCCGATTCGCGCTCCGGCGAATCAGAACCCTCGGAGTTGGGCCCAAATTTATTTTTGATTTCAAAACACATAGTCGCTCGTCCCTCACGTTTTCGTGAATGAAAAGAACGTTGGCGGAAGAACCCGCATCAGCCGGGCACGGTTGTATCTTTGCGACATGACAGGATATGCATTAAAAATGATATTTATGCTAAACGTGAATAGGCTAACCATCACACGTCCTCGCACGAGGCAATCCGCGCTGTAACAAATAACAACCAGACCGATAATTGTGTGCCCGATTTCAGCGATAAATGTAAACGCAAACCAGTGTTCCAACCACCTAGGTCCTTCAAAAGGACGATATCTGCGACCGCGAATGGTGCCGATTAAAGTGTTCATGTAGCCACCGTAGAAATAGATCTCTTTAATCTTATGCACTCCCAACGCCCTGTAAACTCTACCGCTTCTTTCCCAACTGCGGGGTTTGAAATAAATATCCCAAAGCGCAGATGTAAGGCTCATTTCGCGTCGCTTTCTTTCAAGACCAGCGAGTCGTTTCGGTAGCATCCACGCGTGACGACACAAGGCATAACCGCAATTCTTCAGATTAGAGACTGCCTAACGTTTTATGATGAACCACGTCTTTGCTTGGCGTGACTCGTGCGCAAGCATGGGGCGTGACAGATCTCGCCATCGGCTCTAGCCGATTGGTTAGGCGGATCGGGAAATACCATCTTAAATTCGCTAGACATGATTCAACCGTCGACGGGATGGTCGGGCGTAGGGAGCATGTACTGATAGAATTCCAAATCAAGCCATCGCCCGAACTTGAATCCCGCCTGTTTGATGGAAGCGCAATGGCTAAACCCCAATGAAAGATGCAATCGGATGCTCGCAGTATTTTGCGAATCGATTCCTCCGATAACGGTCCGGTAGTTCTGCTTCTGCGCCGAAGCCAATATTTCTCGGACTAAAGTCTTCCCAAGCCCCTGCCCTCTTCGGTCTCTGTGGATGTAAACTGAATGCTCAACCGAATATTTGTACGCGGGCCAAGCACGAAACGAACCATAACTTGCGAACCCAACTAGAGTGCCATCGTCGTCGATCAGACCAATAACGGGATAGTTCTTCTTTTGCTTAACATCAAACCACTCCGCCATCGTTGCCATCGTCCTCGGCTTGTAGTCGTACAACGCACTGGAATTCATGATCTCGTGGTTGAAAATCGCCAATATTTCAGGTGCGTAACGCCATTCACAGTTTATAATCTTCATAAGCCGAACGAGACTGTCGGAAAAGGGGTTTTTGTCGAGGTGAGGGTTTGCTGAGGAGGAGAGAGTCGAGGCGGACGCGGCTTTTTTGTGGGAGCTCGTCTGTGGACGGCAAAAACGAGTGGTCGGCGGCGGGAGGCGGCTATTGGGCCCGGGCGGGATCCGGCTGCCAGTGCCGATTAGCAGGCTGCTGAAAAAGGCATGATTTTGAATCATGGCGCTGATTTTCTTGGATTTGGCTCTGAGAATCGCATCCGGAAGACGATTTATCGCGCCGCGACGGGCGCGTTCCGACTTGCTGGGCGGCGTTTTCGCGGTGGT
>DASYDH010000027.1:0-37889 GCA_036499685.1 Lacunisphaera sp.
CAGCCGCGCAAACCGGCTCGTCGCCGAGCCGCCCGCATTCGTCGCCACCAATGCGTAACTTCCCGCATCGGAAATCTGAATGTTAGTCAACGCCAGCGTCGCGCTCGTCGCGCCCGCAATATCGATTCCGTTTCGCTGCCACTGATACGTCGGATTCGTTGTGCCGGTCGCACCGCCGATGAAGTTAACCGATCCACCCGCAAACACCGCGCTGCTCAACGGCTGGGTTGTGATCACGGGCAGATCGCGAACGGTCAGAACCGTTCCCTTGCTCGTCACCGAACCCGCCGAATTGCTCACCACAATTTGGTACGTCCCGGCGTCGCCCAATGCGACGTGGACTATACTGTACGAGGACGCCATCGCACCGCTTATTGCCGAGCCGTCCTTGTACCATTGATAACTGGGACTCGGAGAACCACCCGCTACCACCGTCAATGTGACTGGCCCGCCCACATCCACCGTTTGATCGACGGGTTGGGTTGTAATCGTCGGTGCAACGTTGGCGCTAAAAGACACAACGGTCGCCGAATAAGAGGCAAAAGAGGCCGAAAATGTCGTCCCACTGATGGGCATGCTGGTTGTGGTGATATCGTGCGAACTCCCGGCTGAATCCTCAGGTTTCCCATAGGAATAAACTGTGGCCGAACTTCCCGGTGTGTAACCGCTCAAGGCAATGGTCGCGTTCTGCGGATTTGAAGCATCTTTATTAATGACCAGCAGGCTCAGCGAACCATCGGCACGTTTCGCGGCGAAGATGGAGAGCAACGGATTGCTGCTGGTTGCCTGAACCACCGTGTCGCCACCGCGCGCGAAGTGCGACAGCAGCTTCATCATGTAATAGGTCGGGTACGGGTTATAGTACGTCGTCTCGCCCGTTAACGTGGATGGCGTGGAAATCATGCCGTAATCCCCAAACTGGCGCCAACCGTACAGTGAAGCGCTCATATTGCCGTCCAACGCCGCGCCGTTGTTGATCGTGGGCGGTCCATTGCGCAGCGCCCAGTACATGTAGCCGTTGATCTCGGTTTTCATCAGGTTGCCAAGGCTGTCCGCGAGGTAGAGCCCGTTGACCAAGCTCGTGCTTTGCTTGCCGGGACTCGAATAGACCGAGTTGTTTTCAGTCACGACAATTTCAACCCCGGCCGCCGCACTCGATCCAAGATTCGTAGTCAATTGCTGCCGCAGATCCGCCGCGATCGTGGACCAACTCTTGGAACCCGCATCAGCCACTTGCAACAGCGTGGCGTCCGACTCCGCCCCGGGTGCCTGCGGATAGAGGTGATAGATGATAAAATCGGGAATTGCATTCAGCGTTTTCAAGCGGGCAAGCATGACCGGCGTCCAATTATTGAATGACGCATTCTCCGAACTCGTAACAACCACCACCCCGATCTTAATACTGGGATCAACCGCCTTCATCTTCGCGATATATTGTTGGACCCGGTTCGCGTAGGTCGTCGGATCGTGCGCCGCTGTCTGTTGATCGGTTTCCCAAGTCCCATAGCACTCGTTACCGATTTCAAAGTACTTTGCGCCAACCGGACTCGACCGGCTGATCCGGAGAAAATTCATGCCGTCGTCCGTACTCAAGGGACCGGCGGCCCGCAATGCCGCCCAGTAGCCGGAATCCTGCATGGCAAAGCCGGTTCCGTCCGTTCCACCAATCGCAGTGCTCGAACCGACACTCGCATTCAAATAGGCCACCAACCCGGCCGCTTCCTCAGGAGTACCCGAGCCGTAATTAACCGTGACGACCGGCTGCGCGTTGGTGGACGTGATCAGATTGATGAAGCCGTTAAACGCCGTCGACCAAGTCCAGGTGTTCGCCAGGCTCTTGTTGATCCGCCAATGGTATTCGTCCGACAGAGATCCGCCCGGCACGCGAATGGTGCGGATGCCTGCATTCTGGACCATAGAAATGGTTTGGGCGCTGCTGGCCTGTGCGTCCCAAATGACCGCATTTACCCCGAATACCCGCTCGTCCACGGTGCGGATAGTCTGGCCCGCGTTAACGGTGAGGTTGACCTGGGCTGCGGCCGCCAACGGAAGCATCAATGCCAATGGGATGAAACGAAGGAACCGACAAAGGTTTGAAGTCATAGGGGTGGGAACTGATCAAAACACTAGTCCCTCCTTCGTTTGAAGGAAATGGGAAAGTGTCCGATTTAGTTCTAACTGTATTCCTGCACCGCTCGATAATCCTCAGTGATCCGGCTTGACCCCCGCGATGACCAGGCGATTCACCACCTCAACATTTTCCGGCAACGAGAAGTATGCGACGATCGCGCGGGATGCGCCCTCACCGACCCCGGAAATCACCGGGCGTCCATCAAGTAATAACTCGTCCGGCTGTGCATGCGCCAACTTCGCGAGGCCACCAAAATGGCGGGCGAGATTTCGCGCAGCCGCTTCGCCAACTTGGGGAATCCCAAGACCGCTGATGAAGCGCCATAGCCCAGCGCGTTTGCTCAGTTCGATTGAGGCTAGAATCCGGTCGACGGATTTCGCGCCGTTGCCACTCACTGAAAGTAAATCCTCCCGGCGCAACGCATAGAGGTCGGCGATATTTTTCACCGCACCTTTCTCCACGAGTTTTCCGACCGTCGCGGGTCCCAACCCGGAAATGCCCACGCACGATTTAGATGCAAAATATTCCACTCGCTTTTCGATCTGCACGGGGCAATTCCGATTGGGGCAGCGCGTCGCCGCCTCGCCCGGAGCTTGCGCGAGCGCGACGTTGCAAGCCGGGCACACCACCGGAAACACAAAAGGTTTCACCTCCGGCGTGCGCTTGGCCCGGTCAACGCTCGCGATCGCGGGGATGATCTCGCCTGCTTTCTCGATGTAAACGAAATCCCCGACGCGAATATCCCGGCGTGCAATCTCGTCGCGATTAAACAGTGAAACCCGCGCCACCTTCGAGCCGCCGATTTTCACCGATGCAAGTTCCGCCACCGGAGTGAGCACGCCCGTCCGTCCAATTTGCAATGTGATCGCGCGAATTTGCGTTTCCACTCGCTCGGGAACGAACTTGTAGGCGATCGCCCACAGCGGCGCCTGCGCCGTGACACCCATTTTGTCCTGCAACGAAACGTCGTTTAGTTTTATCACGGCGCCATCGATCGGAAAACCCAGTTTGGGACGCTCACGACCTACCGCCTGGACCGCTTTCCACGCCGCATCAGGACCCCGCACCGGCCGCGGATTTTTGATTGTCGGCAAGCCCCAAGCGCCCAATTGCCGCAACAATTCCAGCTGGGAAACGGGTTTCAGCTTCAGCGGCTCACAAGCACCCACACCGTAAAAAACAATCTCCAACCGACGCTTCGCGACTTCGTTTGGATCAAGCTGCTTGAGTGTGCCCGCCGCGAGATTGCGGGGAATCGCAAATGGTGGCTCGCCGGCACTTTCGCGTTCGTGATTGATCCGGTCAAACTCGGCGAACGGCAGATAAACTTCCCCGCGCAGTTCGATCACGTCCGGCACCGGGTTAACCGCGCCTTCGGGCGATTCGCTCCGCAAACTTCGCGGCAGGGTGCGAATCGTGAGGAGATTGGCGGTCACATCGTCGCCCTCGTCGCCGTTGCCGCGTGTTACCGCACGCACCAGTTTTCCTTTTTCGAACGTCACGCTGATCGCCAGCCCATCGAACTTCGGTTCGACCACGTAATCGAGCTCGCTTCGTCCAAGCTGCTTCTCCAACCGCGCATCGAAAGCGCGAACCTCTGCTTCCGAATAGCTCTTGTTCAAACTCAGCATGCGCACGCGGTGGCGATACGTCGCAAACGACCCGACCCGGTCGTCGCCCACGCCGGCACGAGGATTTTCGCCGTCCTTTGCCGCGGCAGGAAACGCCTGCTCAAGCGCCGCGAGTTCGCGCTTCAGTTGATCATAAGCGCCATCGCTGATCACCGGCGCGGATTTTTTAAAGTACAACTCGTCGTGATAAGCGATCTCCGTGCGCAGTGCGTCGATTCGCTCGGCCGCCTCGGCCGCTCCGAGTTGTTGCACCGACCCAGCCGGGGACGAACTTCCTGCGTGCAAAAACGGCGTTTGCTGTCCCGCCAGTATCCAACCCATTGAAACCAAGCGGACGAAAAACGTCACGCGCCGAAATAAACTGCGATTTTTTTGCAGGGCCATAAAAGCAATTCCTAAAATATGCCTTTGGCCCAAGGCGTTTGAGTGAAGAGCAGGACGAATACGTAACCGCAATCGCCCCGTCAAGGATCACGTCGTCGAGAAAACACGCATCTCCCCGACTTATTGGTGCTCGGGACAGGACTCGAACCTGCACGCCTTACGGCACGGGCTTCTAAGACCCGCATGTCTGCCATTCCATCACCCGAGCGGGCGACAACGGGCGACAATTGACGGTGTCGGATTCGCGGAAGCAAGCTCGGTTTCGCAACCGTAACTGTTCAAATTTCAGACCCGGCCACCACGGCCGGGCGCTGTCGATCAGTCACTGCGTCGCCTCGCCCAAGCGGTCGCCCATCCGAGCGTAGACTTCCATCCCCTCGGCACCGTGGCTGACCAAATCGTCATCCAGTTTAATTCGCCCGGCTTGAAAAATCGTAATCACACACGAGCCACCAAACTTAAAGAGGCCCTTCTCCTCCCCTTTTACCGCCGCCCGGCTGGAACTGAAGGTTTGGAAAATACTGCCGACCATCGTCGCCCCGATCTCGCAAATCGCGACCCGGCCGAACTCCGGCGATTCCACAATGGTGATCATGCGTTTGTTCTCCCAGAGATAGGCGAGGTTGCGGCGCAGGGCTATCGGCGACACCGAATACAGCCAGCCATTGATCAAACGTGGCACCGCGGGGAGTCCGCTCACCGGAAAATGAAACCGATGATAGTCCACCGGACAAAGCCGGGAAATGACCAGCGACCCACCTTCAAACTCCCTGGCGAGGGATTTATCGTCCAGAAACGCATTCAACGAAAAACGCTGCCCTTTCGCGTAGAAACCTGCAGTCGCATCCACATTTTGAAATGCCAGATGACGTCCATCCGCCGGCAGCACGGCGATCCGTTCGCCGGGAACGATTGGCCGCGCACTTGGTTTTAGCGCCCGGTAAAAGAAGTCGTTAAACGATTTGAACGTCAGCGGTTTCTTCGCGAATTCATCGACGTCCATGTCGTAGTTAACGATGAACGGAAGCACGCGATTCGCGCTCGAACGCAGGGACATTTTCCACCCGTAATAACGGGAAACAAACGCGCGCTTGACCGCGACTTCGAGCGACAGTCGTCCGAGACTCGTCTGATAAGTCCAGCGCAACCAATCCCCACCGTAAACCTGTTCGGTCTCGATGGTCTTCTTATAACGGTCAAAAAAACGGATGGGCTCAGCAGACATATTCTTCGGAAAGTCGCATAAAGATCGAAAACCGCAAAGGAAGAAATCCAACGCTCGAAATATCTTACCAACCCAATCCGTCGAAGCTCACCTATCAACTCAGATGGCCAGCCCGAAATAAGCGATGATCAGTGCAATAAATGGTCAACCGTTCTTCTGTCACCCAATCACCAGCTCGTCGTTTTTCACTTTGAAGGTTACGGTCGAATCCTCGGTCACATCGCCCGCGATGAGACCGCGCGCGAGGCGGGTTTCCAGGTGGCGTTGAAGAAAACGTTTTAGCGGGCGCGCCCCAAAGACCGGATCGTAACCGCGCTCGGCCACCCAGGTTTTTGCCTTTGCATCAAGGACCACGGTGACGTGCCGCTCTGCGAGGCGTTTGTTGATATCCGCGATCAGCAAATCGACGATCGAGCCGATTTCCTCTAGCGAAAGTGGCTTGAAGAGCACTGTCTCATCCACGCGGTTCAGGAATTCCGGGCGGAAGGCCTGCCGCAAATCGGCCATGACCGCCTCGCGCACGCTCTCGGGAATTTCCGCACCGGTCACGCCTTCGAGCAAATGACGGCTACCAATGTTCGAGGTCATGATGATGACGGTGTTCTTGAAATTAACCGTCCGTCCCTGGCTGTCGGTAATATGTCCGTCGTCCAACACCTGAAGAAGGACATTAAAAACATCTGGATGCGCTTTCTCGATTTCATCGAATAGCACAACTGAATAGGGTTTCCGGCGGACGGCTTCGGAAAGCTGGCCACCTTCGTCATAACCGACGTAGCCGGGAGGCGCGCCGATCATGCGCGAGACCGAGTGCTTTTCCATGTACTCGGACATGTCGAGTCGGATGAGATTGTTTTCCGAATCAAAGAGCTGTTCGGCCAGCGTCTTGGCCAGCTCGGTTTTGCCAACTCCCGTCGGCCCCAGGAAGAGAAAACTCCCGATCGGCCGGCGCGGATCCTTAATCCCGGCGCGCGCGCGCAGGATCGCCTCGCTCACGAGTTGCACGCCTTCGTCCTGTCCGATGACGCGTTTGTGCAGTTCGTCCTCGAGCTTGAGCAACTTCTCCTTGTCGCCCTCCATCAGCTTTGTGACGGGAATATGCGTCCACTTGGAAATGATCTCGGCGATTTCCTCCGATGACACCTCTTCCTTTACGAGGGTCGTTTTCGCGTGGCCGGTCTTTTCAGCTTTCGCGAGTTCCTTTTCCAATTGCGGAATCAGACCATGCTTTAGCTCGGCGCTCTTGTTGAGATCGTAATTGCGTTCTGCCTTCGCCATTTCGATGCGCGCAGCTTCGAGCTCCTCGCGCACCTTTTGCACGCGACCCAGCGATTCCTTTTCCTTCGACCAAACGGCGCGCAGTGCTGTTGCCTTTTCCCTGACATCGGCGAGTTCCTTGCGCAGCTCGGCGAGGCGATGCTTGGAAGCGTCGTCCTTTTCCTTCTGCAAGGCGGTTTCCTCGATCTCCAGTTGCATCACGCGGCGTTGAAGTTCATCCAGCTCCGTCGGCAGGCTGTCGATTTCCGTGCGAATCATCGCACACGCTTCGTCGACGAGGTCGATGGCCTTGTCCGGCAGAAAACGGTCGGAAATATAGCGATGCGACAACACCGCCGCGGCGACAAGCGCGTTGTCCTGAATGCGCACACCGTGGTGCAATTCATACCGTTCGCGCAGTCCGCGCAGGATGGAAATGGCATCCTCGACCGTCGGCTCTTCCACCATCACAGGTTGGAAGCGACGTTCGAGCGCCGGGTCCTTCTCGATGTATTTCCGATACTCATCGAGCGTCGTGGCACCGATACAATGCAATTCGCCACGGGCCAGCATGGGCTTGAGTAGATTCCCCGCGTCCATCGCGCCGTCGGTTTTGCCCGCGCCGACGATGTTGTGCAGCTCGTCGATGAAAAGAATGATGCGGCCCTCGGCCTGTTTGACTTCGTTCAAAACGGCTTTCAACCGTTCCTCGAATTCGCCGCGATATTTTGCGCCCGCAATAAGCGCGCCCATATCGAGTGCAAAGATCGTCCGATCCTTCAATCCCTCGGGGACGTCGCCGCGAACGATGCGCTGCGCGAGACCCTCGACGATGGCGGTTTTGCCCACGCCTGGTTCACCGATGAGCACTGGATTGTTTTTCGTTTTCCGCGAAAGAATGCGAATCGCGCGGCGGATTTCCGCATCGCGGCCGATGACCGGATCGAGTTTCCCCTTGCGTGCCTGCGCCACCAGATCGATGCCGTATTTCGCGAGCGCGTCATAGGTCGTCTCGGGGTTGTCCGAAGTCACGCGCTGGCCGCCGCGCATTGCTTTCAATTCCTTCAACACTTTCGAACGGTCGAGTCCGAAGCTTTCAAAATATTTCTTCAGGCCCGCGGGCTTGGCGACCTTGATCAGGCCGAGCAGCAAATGCTCAACGCTGACAAATTCGTCCTTCAGCTGATCCGCCTCTTCCTCTGCCTGCGTCAGCACTTCATTCAACGATTGCGTGACGTAAATTTTGGAAACGTCGACGGCGCCCGAAACCTTGGGGAGGCGGTCGACCTCGCGTTCCGCCGCCTGCTGCAGCGCGCCGACGGTGAGTCCCATTTTCCCGGCCAACGCCGGGACGATGCCACCTTCTTGAGCCAGTAATGCGAGGAGCAAATGCCATGTCTCCACTTCACTATTGGACCGGCGCCGCGCTTCATTTTGCGCTTCCTGCAACGCCTGCCGGGACATGACGGTCATTTTTTGTGAATCCATAAATTTATTGGATCATATCCTGCATCGGCCGTTCCACTTTCTGAGGGGAATTCTGCCTCTGGGACGGAGATACGTACTTCCTTTTTGCGGGCACATTAGTAGTCGCGTGGCACACTTCCGGGACAATCTGGCGGGAGATGTCCCAGTCGTAGAAAATATCGCACGCGCCTTCGGTTGACTACCGGGCAACGCTGGATAGTCAGAAAGCACCCATGTCGAACTTCCTGGACCCGAAAAAGCCCACCACCCGCGCCCTGCTTGTCGGCGTGCAAACTCCCGACATGGCGCCCGGCGAAGGAGCGGAGTTGCTCGCTGAACTTCAGGAACTCGTCGAAAATCTGGGGCTGGAAATTTCATCCCATTCGACCTTGATCAATCTCCGCGATCGCCAACAGCCGAAATTCCTTATCGGCACCGGCAAAGCCGCCGAACTAATGGCCATCGCGAAGGAAGATGGCGCGGACGTCATCGTCATCGACGAGGAGCTTTCGCCGGCGCAGCAGCGCAATTGGGAAAAAGATTCCGGCCTCGCCGTCATCGACCGGCAGGAGGTCATTCTTGAGATTTTCGCCGACCGCGCCCAGACGCGTGAAGCGGTTCTGCAAGTGGCACTGGCGCGGATGGAATACTCCCTCCCACGGCTCACGCGCGCGTGGTCCCACCTTTCACGGCAGCGAGGCAAGGGCAAGATGGGCGGCGAAGGCGAAACCCAACTCGAACAGGATCGCCGGTTGGTCCGCGACCGAATCACCCGACTAAAAGCCGAGTTGGTCCAGGTCATTTCGCAGCGCGCCACCCAGCGCCGCAAACGCCAGCGCACTCCCGTGCCCGGCGCCGCGATCGTCGGCTACACGAATGCCGGCAAATCGACCCTCCTCAACAAGCTCACCGGCGCGCAGGTGCTGGCGGCGGACAAATTATTTGCGACGCTCGATCCCACGACCCGCCAGCTCACCTTGCCCGATGGCCGCACCCTATTGCTGACCGATACGGTTGGTTTCATCCGTCGCCTGCCCCACCGCTTGGTCGAGGCGTTCAAGGCGACCTTGGAGGAAGTTGTCGTCGCGGATTTCCTCATTCACCTGCTCGACGCCACCAACCCGAACGTTGACCAGCACCATGCAACAACGCTGTCCGTTCTCGGCGAACTCGGTGCGGCAGACCGGCCAATGATCACCGTTTTCAACAAGATCGACGCCATCGACGCCAATACCCTTACGCGACTACGTGCCGGCCATCCCGAGGCGCTTTTCATCAGCGTACATTCCGGTGCTGGTCTCGATCACTTGCTCCGGCGTTGCGAGGAACTCGCCGTCGACGATCAGGATTTCGTAGAGTTGCTCATTCCCCACAACCGGTACGACGCCGTGGCGAAACTCCATGAAGTCGGTCGCGTTAAAAGTCAGGATTCGCTCGACGAGGGGACCAAAATCTCCGGGCGCTTCCCGCGAAAATTTTCCGCACTCTACATGCCTTTTGTCGTTACACCGGAGACGCCGAAAAAAAAGAAAGCTCCAAAACGAGCGCGGGCCGAAGTGTGAGTTCTTCAGCCTCGTTCCTCGCCGCCATGTCATCGATCAGATCCTCTTTCGTTGCAACCTGCGCCACCGGTGGAACCCGACCTCCGGGCGGGTTTGCTGCGACGGGAATTCAAGCAACCCGCCCGGAGGTCGGGTTCCACCGGCGTGCAAACGGCCGTGTCCCTTCACGGTCGTAAGCAGATTTCCCCGCCCATGCTTTCCACCACCGAGGCCTGGCAGACAATCGTAAGCCACGCCCGTCAACTGGAGACGGTGACTCTCCCATTGGAGAAATGTCTCGGGCTCGTGTTGCGAGTCAACGCGTACGCCGATTCCGATTCGCCGCCGTTCGACGCTTCCGCGATGGACGGCTATGCGATGCGGCGGAGTTCGATCGGTCAAACAATCCGGATCATTGGCGAAGTCCCGGCGGGGCGTCCTTTCACCGGTCGCGTGAACGCAGGCGAGTGCGTGCGAATATTCACGGGCGCACCCGTTCCCCCGGACTGCGATTGCGTGGTCAAGCAGGAGGACGTGGCGCGCGAAGGCGATGCGGTCCTCGTCCAGTCGTCCGACCAGCCGGATTTTATTCGCCGTCGCGGTGAAAACCGTCGCGCGGGGAATCTGATCGTTCCAGCCGGCACGCATCTTTCAGCTGCCAATCTCGCCGCACTCGCGTCGGCGGGCATCACCCAGCCCGAAGTGACGCGCGTGCCACGCTGCGTACATTTGGTGACGGGAAACGAGATTGTTCCGCCCGATCAAAAACCAACCGGAGCGCAGATTCGCGACAGCAATTCCACGCTCATCGCGGCTTTGCTCAAAACCCAGGGAGCCGAGCTGCTCACTCACGCCCACGCGCGAGACGATCTCGCCAGTGCGCAACACGCCGTCACGACGCTCCCCGATCACGACGTGTTGCTGATCTCGGGCGGCGCCAGCGTTGGCGACCACGATTTCGCTCGGCCGTTGCTGCAATCGCTCGGTTTTACGAGCCACTTTCAAGCGCTCAACCTCCGCCCGGGAAAGCCGTTGGTCTTTGCGAGCAAGGGGAATCAGCTCGCGTTCGCCCTGCCGGGCAATCCGGTTTCGCATTGGGTCGTGTTTCACTTGTTCGTCGCGCCGTTGTTGCAACACCTGCAAACCGGCGCGGCGGCGGGACCCGCACGACTCAAAGGCCGGATCGCCGTCGGGACCACGCTGCCAGTCGCCGACAAACGCCAGACGTTTTGGCCCAGCCGTGCCACCATTGTGGCGGGCATGTACGAACTCACGCCGTTACCACTCGCAAGTTCCGGCGACAGCAGCGGTCTTGTCGGCGCGAACGCACTCTTGCCGCTGCCCACGGACGGTGCCAGTTTCGATTCCAACCAACCTGTTGAGTTTATCCCGTGTCCATGAAGCCCGAGCCAAAACCGGAATTTTCCCACCTCGATCCCACCGGTCACGCGCGGATGGTCGACGTCGGCGCAAAACCGGATTTGCAACGACAGGCGATTGCCGAGGGCCGGCTCGGTTGCGCACGCCAAACCATCGCCGCGCTTCGCGCCCAGGCGCTGCCGAAAGGAGATGTTTTGACCGTCGCGCAGATTGCCGGGATCCAAGCCGCGAAAGCCACCAGCACGCTGATTCCGCTCTGTCATCAGCTCGCGCTCAGCGGAGTAAAACTCAATTTCACCGTGGAAGATGACGGTATCGTCATTCGCGCAACGGTACGCACGAACGGAAAAACGGGCGTTGAAATGGAGGCGTTGACCGCCGTGTCCATCGCCGCGCTGACCATCTACGACATGTGCAAGGCCGTGGATAAGGAAATGAGCATCGGCGGAATTCGCGTGATCGAGAAAAAGAAAGAATGAAAATTATCCGTCATTCGGTCTTTTCGTTTGAGTCACGGCGACCTCGCGTGGGCCGTCCAAACACCGCAACGAGGTCGCTGCGGTTCCAGTGGGGAATTTGACTCGGGTATGAAAATCGCCCGCGTCACACTTAGCGATCGCGCCACCGCCGGCGTTTACGCCGATGTCAGCGGACCTGAAATCGAACGCATCGCGGGACAGTTTTTCGACGAACCGCTCGAATGGATTCGCGTGTTGATGTCGGATGACCGCGTCGAACTCGAAACTGCGTTGCGCCACCTTGTCGATGAAGAGAAGTGTCCGCTTATTCTGACGACCGGCGGAACCGGTCCGACGCCGCGCGATATCACGCCGGAGGCGACCCGCACCGTCATCGAAAAAGAATTCCCCGGTTTCGGTGAAATCATGCGAATGCAGAGTTACGCCAAAGTACGAACGGCGATTTTGTCGCGTGCCACGGCGGGCGTTCGGGGCCGTTCGCTGATCGTGAATCTTCCTGGTCGTCCGCGCGCGATTGAGGAATGCCTTCCCCTGCTCGTGCCGGCCATCGCGGAGTGCCTCGATCACCTTGCGGGGGTCAGACCGAAAGTGCGCTCGCTTGAGACCCGGGAATGATTGCAGGCCGCGTGTGTCGTCCCGAATCGCCGGAACGGCGGCTTGGGGATAAGCCGCCCTACCTTCGGACAAATCGTGGCGCTGCGGCTGGCACAAATAGCTCTACCGGCGCGCCACGCTCCTCGATTTTTCCCTGGGACAAGATCACGACGTCGTCGCAGAGCGCCATCACTTCGTCCGGCGAATGGGTAACGTAGATCATCGGGATCGCAAATTCGTCGCGCACCCGGGCGAGGTAAGGCAGCAAGCGGTCGCGGAGCGGCGCGTCGAGGCCGGCGAGCGGTTCGTCCAACAATAGCAAACGCGGCGACGCCAGCAGTGCTCGCCCAAGTGCCACGCGCTGTTTCTCGCCACCCGAAAGCGTTTGGATGCGCCGCTCCGCCAACGCCGCGATTTCCAAAACTTCCGTGACATGCTCAAACGTCAGTCCAACCGGACGCGCCCCGTTTTCCGAAAAACCGTAGAGCAGGTTTTTTCGCACCGAGAGATGCGGAAACAACGCACCCTCCTGCGGCACATACCCCACCGCGCGACGCTCGGGACGGACAAATAGCCGGGTGGAGGAATCGGTCAAAGGCCGACCGTCAATCCTCACCGCTCCCGCCGCCGGCCGCCGCAAACCGGCGATGAGTTCGAGCAGCGAGGTCTTGCCCGCGCCGGACGCGCCGAAAATTCCCGTGACCCGCCCGGAGAGAACCGCGTCCACTTCGAGGGTGAAGTGCGCGAGCGGCAGGCATAGGCCGGACAGCTCCACGCTCATCGGATCCGCCTCCGTAAAAACCATTCGCTCGCAAAGACAGCACAAAAGGCGATCGCCACCGAAATCCCCAGCAAGGTGAATGCTTCGGGGTCATGGCCGAGCTGCACCAGATTATAAATCGAAAGCGCCAGCGTCGCCGTCTTGCCGGGAATGTAACCGGCCACCATGATAGTCGCACCAAATTCCCCGAGGGCGCGGGCAAAGGCAAGGAGCGCGCCCGCCACGAGCCCGCGCCGTGCGAGCGGCAGAGTGACCGTGGTGAAAACCCGCCACCGGCCGGATCCGAGAGTCCGCGCCACTTGCTCGAGTCTTGGATCGACGTTTTCAAACGCGACCCTCGCCGTGCGGACCAGCAGCGGGAACGACATCACCGCCGTCGCGACCACCACGCCACGCCAAGTGAAAACTATTTCCCAACCAAGGGTTTTCTCCAACCAACCGCCGAGCATCCCCCGTCGTCCAAACAGCTTGAGCAACAGCAATCCGGTTGCGACCGGCGGCATGACCAACGGCAAGGCCACGAGTGTTTCCACGATGGATTTTCCCCGCCACTCGCGGCGCGCCAGCAGCCACGCGAGAGCAATTCCAAACGGCAAAATTAACAGCGTGCTAAGCGCCGCGACGCTCAACGTAAACCAAGTGATCTGCCATGCTGAATCCGACATCGCACGCCCGGGGTTAACGCAGGGGTAGAAACCCGTATTTGACAAATACGGCGCGAGCCTCGGCCGAGGAAAGGTAGGCTACAAACCGGCGCGCGGCGGCGATGTTTTTGGAATCCTTCACTATAGCGAGCGGATAGGAAATTTTCGGGCCATCGGGGGCACTTATCTCGCAGGCGATTTTTACTTTTTTGGAAATCAATGCATCCGTTTTATAGACGATACCGGCGTCCACGTTGCCGGACTCCACGGCTGCGAGACAGGCGCGAACGTTTTCAGTCGGCACAACACGCGCCCGAATTTTTTCCCAAAGCGCCGCTCTCTGCAGATATTCCTTTGCGTAGATGCCGGCGGGGACAGTTTGCGTTTCGGCCAGGGCAAGACGGCCGACGGTCGATGCAGCCAAATCCGACGGTTTATTGACTGCCGCGCCACCATCGGCATTCACGACGATCACCAACGTATTCGAAAGCAAACTGACGCGGGTATCGGTCGCGATGAGGCCGGCCTTCGCGAGTGCATCCATTTTGGCCTCATCGGCGGAGAAAAACACGTCCGCCGGTGCACCTTCCTTGATTTGACGGGCCAGCGTGCTCGACGCGGAAAGATTAAGCCGGAGCTTGTCCCCACTCCCCGGCTCATAGAGCTTGGCGATCTCCTTCAAGGCATCGGAAAGGCTAGCAGCAGCGAAGACATTCAGATCGGCAGCGCGCAAGGGCAGCACTGCCAAAACGGCAAGAAACACCAGCCGGAGAGATCGACGTTTAGTCATGAAAAAATGCGTCACCGAAGCGATCGCGAGGATGAATCCGCCGTGATGGGGAAAACTTCAATTCCCGTCACCTGCCTCACCCAGCGTGCGCCACGTGTATCACCCGGACAAACCAAACGCAGCGGGCCGCTGGCCGCCAACAGCGGTTTTCCGTCCTCCGCATCGACCAGCAAAATCGTTTGCTGCCGAAACGCCGCGTCAAATTCTGCGAGCGCAAACGCAGCCATGTAACCGTCGGCGGCGCGAACCCCGACCACCAGCGCCGTCGCCGGCCCCCGGAGTTTTTCGCCGAACGGGGCATTGACCAGCGCCAGCACGTCGCGCACGGCAACCCCATGATAGTGATGCGATTTTCCGTGATCGATGGTGTCGATTTCGACGGGCGGCAATTTGCCCAGATCCTCGGCATTCAGGTTCTTCTCGAGACCCTGATAGCTTACGCGAAGCTGCACTTCTGCGGCTTGGAGGCCGGACAAAGTAAAAGCGAGGACAACGAGCAGTTTGACCAAAGTACGCATAAAAGACACCCAACCGCTTGAATGATTCCACGTTATATTCAATTAAATATAACGCGAACGAAATGAATATTCCGAATTGGGGCAATTAATAGGTTTCATCCACTACACTCAACTTATGAGTGCAATCTGACGCTCGTTCCCTTGAGATTCAACTGCATGGACCTGATCGAAATCCTCCGTCTCTACGTATCGCCAGCACACAACTATTTCGGGCATCATGGACGGGAAGCGGACGAGCATCCCACCATCGAATGCAATGAGGTCAGCTGTGTCGAAGGCCGTGGCATCGAAGGCGACCGGTTTTTCGACTACAAGCCAGACTACAAAGGCCAGATTTCGTTTTTTGCGGACGAAGTCTACCAGGCGCTTCGCACGGAGTTTGACGTCAACCAAGTTTCACCCGCGGTATTTCGCCGCAATGTCCTCACGAGAGGGACCGACCTCAATTCCTTGATCGGACGTGAATTTTTCATCCAAGGAGTTCGATTCCTCGGGACCGGCGAATGCAAGCCTTGTTACTGGATGAACACCGCATTCCATCCCGGAGCGGAGGCGAGCTTGCAAAGTCGCGGTGGCCTGCGCGCAAAGATTCTCACCTCGGGACGACTACGCACAGATGCCATAGCGATCCGCGCGTTAACGCCGGATTTCCTACATGAGAGTGCAACTGCTGGCGTGCTCTGAAGCGTCCGGTGGCTCAATGCGCCTCGATGCACTTCGCAATGCGCTTCAAATGTTTTTTTGCGGCGCGCTGGCAATCGGCCTCGATGGCCCGGTAAGCCGCAAGCAACGCCCGGCCCGCAGGTGTCAACGCCGCGCCACCGCCCTTGTTTCCGCCCCGGGATTTTCGCACCAGGGGCGTCCGGATCCGTTTTTCCAAGTGTTGAACCAAGAGCCACGCCTTCATGTACGACATTTTCATCCGGGAAGCGGCCTGCACAATCGAACCGGTAACCGCGATGCCTTCCAGAAGGTCGGCTTTGCCCGGGCCAAACAAATGATGCCCACCCCACACCAGTCGCAGATTGGGATGGAGCCTGGGCTCAGCGGTTGATTTTCGTGGCACGACCGTACCGTTACAGGGCTGCCGGCCGGCATCAAGCTGGGATCGATTCGATCGATTTCCATCCGTTTTAATTTGAGGTAATCGTTGCTTGGCGTCTCTTAGCACTTTCCCAGCTTCCGATCGCATGCCGCTCGACCAATATAACCGCGACATTAATTATCTGCGCATTTCACTCACCGATGCGTGCAACCTGCGTTGCGTGTATTGCATGCCGGAACAAATGACTTTCCGGCCGCGGGACGAACTGCTTTCCGACGTGGAACTTCGACGGCTCATCACGATTTTTGCGGCCACTGGATTTCGAAAAATCCGTTTCACCGGCGGTGAACCCACCCTGCGTTCCTCGCTGGTCGACCTCGTCCGGCATGCAACGGCCACCTCTGGCATCGAGTCCATCGGGCTCACCACCAACGGCGTGTTGCTGGCCGGACTGGCCGCTCCATTGCACGCAGCGGGCCTGCGATCGGTCAACCTTTCGCTCGACACGCTCGACGCCGATAAATTCCGCCGGATCACGCGTTGGGGAAAACTGCCGGAGGTGCTCGCCGGTCTGGACGCGGCTGCCGCGGTTGGATTACGCATCAAACTCAACGCCGTGGTGAGTCGCGGCACCAACGACCACGATGACGTCATCGCCCTCGCCCGTTTCACTTTGCGGCAAGCGTGGCAGGTGCGTTTTATTGAGCAGATGCCATTCGGCAACAATGCCGATTTTCAAAGAAAGAGCATCGTCGACGAGGATGAATTATTGGCCGTGCTCCGCGGGGAATTCGGACAGCTCGAACTCGTCGACAATGGCAAACTCGATGGCGAGGCGCGCCTTTATCGTGTGCCGGGAGCCGCCGGCTGCATCGGCTTCATCAGCCCCGTCTCAAAACCCTTTTGCGCTGATTGCAACCGGTTGCGTCTCACCGCCGACGGAATTCTCCGCCTGTGTCTGTTGCGCGACAACGAGGCCGATCTGCGTCCCCTTTTGCGTGGCGGCGCGAGTGACGACGAGATTGCCGCGTTCATTCGCAAAGCCGTTCACGTCAAACCATGGGGCCACGGGCTCGCACAGGAAGTGATGTCCACTTCGCGCGGCATGTCCGAAATCGGCGGCTGATTTTTCAAACGATGCCCCCGCTTGCGCCAGATCTCATTCATGTCCGTTTTTTCGCCGTGTTGCGCGAACAGGCGGGAACTTCCACCATCGAACTCAGCACCGCCGCCGCCACGCCCGCCGAACTTTACGCGGAGTTGCAAACGAGTCATCGACTGACTTTCCGCGCAGAGCTGTTGAAGGTGGCCGTGAACGAACGCTACGTCCCGATGGATTCGCCGCTGCATGCGGGCGATCAGGTCGTCTTTATTCCGCCGGTTGCAGGCGGTTGAACATGTTTGAACTCACCGATCATCCGATCGACAGCGCAGCATTGCGTGCACGGCTCACGCGACCCGACGCGGGTGCGTGTGTCGTCTTCGAAGGCTGGGTGCGTAATCACCACTTGGGCCAACCGGTGCGCGAACTTCATTACGAGGCGTTCGACGTCATGGCCAAACTGGAAGGCAATTCGATCATCGCGGAAATCGAACAGCGGTTTCCGGGGTGCGCGGTTTTCTGCGTGCATCGCACTGGCGCATTGTGCGTGGGCGAACTCGCAGTATGGATCGGCGTCGCCTCGGCGCATCGCGCGGTTGCATTCCAGGCCTGTCGCCACGCAATCGAGGAAATCAAACGCCGCCTGCCAATTTGGAAAAAAGAATTTCATCCCGACGGTGCATCGGAATGGGTTAACTGTTCCGCCGAAGCGATGGCGCGCGGCCCGCAACCCACCGATTATTATGCCCGACAGGCAGGTCTGCCGGAAATTGGGGAAGCCGGCCAGGAAAAGCTGGCGCAGGCGCGCGTGTTGATCGTGGGCGTCGGCGGACTCGGATGTCCGGCGGCGCTTTATCTGGCCGGCGCCGGGGTCGGACAACTGACCATGGTGGACAGCGGCAAAGTCGAACTATCGAATTTGCACCGGCAGATTTTATTTACCACGGACGACCTCGGCACTTCGAAAGCGGACGCAGCCGTCGCGGCGTTGCGGGCGAGAAATCCATTCGTGCAATTCGAGGCGGTGAACGCGGAATTCACCGCGCAAAACGCCCGCGCGCTCGTCGCCGGGCGAACGGTGGTGCTCGATTGCACGGATAATTTCGCCACGCGTTTCGTACTGCACGATGCGTGCTTCTCCGCCGGCGTGCCGTTGGTTCAAGCGGCGGTGCATCGTTTCGAAGGCACGCTGGATGTTTTTCACCGCGGCGGCGGTGGCGGTTGCCTGCATTGTCTGCGCCAAAACCGCGGTATCGCGGAATTGGACACTGCCGCCGGGAATTGCGCGGGAGGCGCCGTTTTTGGCCCGGCCGTGGGTGTGCTCGGTACGATGCAAGCGGGCGAAGCGCTGAAAATCCTGGTCGGTCAAACGGACGCCGGTTCCTTTCGGAAAACGCATCTGATCAACCTGCTCGATTGCTCGCTGTTATCCGTTACGCGCGAAGCCGACCCGGGATGTCCGGTCTGCGGTGAACTGGACGCCATGATGCCGGCAGTACTTTCCTCTGAAGCGACCGGCGGTTCCGTCACCCTCGATACTGAACAAATGATCGCACTAGAGAAT
Organism: Lacunisphaera sp.; assembly: GCA_036499685.1. Lineage (GTDB taxonomy): Bacteria > Verrucomicrobiota > Verrucomicrobiia > Opitutales > Opitutaceae > Lacunisphaera. Next base: position 18,534 of record DASYDH010000027.1, read on the forward strand.
GTTCGTACCGTCGCCTTGCTCGCACCGGGCGAGCAATTGGATTCAGCGCGGGCGGCCGCCGGCACGTTGACCGCTGCCATTGGCGACCTTGCTCGCTTGCGCGAACTCATTCGTGAAGAAGGAAACATCATCCTCACCTGTCGGCACGGAATAAGAAGCGCGGCGCTGGCCCGACTTCTTCGAACAGAAGGGTGTGGCACTGTTTATGCCAGCGCGATCGGTTCGCCCGCCATTGTTTCCAAAAGCGATTAACGTCTTCTGCCATCGCTTTGCCTCCTCCGAATCAGAGAAGGCGGTTGACGGCTAAATTTATCTGGCCTCTGAGATGACCTTTTCTTTTGCCTTCTGAAATTCCTCTTCGGTCAGCGTTCCCTCATCCTTCAGCTTTTTCAGCCTCGTGATCTGACTTGCGATGTCATTGGACGCCGGCACGCGAATCACCTGCGTTGGGCCCGTCAGCGGCGAAGTCCCCATCATTGTCGAAGCTCCCATCATCGGAGCCGCCCCAGTCACCGGCCGGTTGTAGATATCAAAGAGCTGCATAAAACGCCCGAAGGACTCGACTTTCCCATCGACCAGACGGACCGAATAAGCCCGCTCGCGATTGAAGGAATCGGAATCCGTCGAAAGATAATAGGTCAGGTATTCGATGTTGGCCTGTGCGCTCATGCTGTCTGCCTTTCCGAGCAGCGCGATCACCTGGTCTTTGGTCATTCCGATGCGAACATCGTTCAGTTTGTCAGCGGTGGTTGAACAACCCGCCAGCAACGCAAGCAAAAGCAAAGCAATTGAAACAGTTTTCATGGGTGAGGAGGGGTAAACTACGAGACGCCCGTCGCGATGATCAGTTACGCATTTATGTCGCGCTTACAATCCCTCTCGTTTGCCCCGCCAAGGCGAAGTGAGGGCGTAGAACGCCCGGCCATACCATTCCCGCAAGGCCGTCTCAGTATTATGCATTCCATCGGCGCAGGGCGCGAAATCGAGCAACGTCAACGGGCGCACCGTATCGCGTCGAAAATCGACCGGAAATGGAATGAAGTTAACGCCTGCGTTCCCGAAGAGCTGCGCCGCGCGCGGCATATGCCAGCCGGTCGTCACCAAAATTATGCGATGCCAGTGATGGCTGGGTATCATGGCCGCGACGGCGCGCGCTTCGTCGGCCGTGTTGCCGACCTCGCGGGTGATAAGAATTTGCGCGGCCGGAATCCCGCGGCGCATGGCCTGTATTTTCGAATCCTCCCCCTCGAATCGTGTCCTGCCTTTCCACGGTATCCGCGCTCCAGTAAAGACCAACCATGGGGCTTTGCCGGCCTGCGTCAGCAGGATGCCCGCTTCGAGCCGCTCGACGCTTTCGCTTAGGTTCGGCACCATGCCCTCGGCTACCGGTGGTCCAAATATTCCACCCAACACCACGACGGCATCAGCAGGTTCAACCTGGGCGATCGCCACCGCCGGATAGCGCGATTCCAAGCCACCAATCAGCCAATCCCCCACGAAAGGAATGCTCGAAAAATACAGGACCACCAACCCCACCACGACCGGCCAGTGGCGCTTTCTCAGCAGCGCATAAGCCAAAAGCAGCACCGTCACGCCGAGCGGTAAAAAAAAAGACTGCAGGATTTTGCTCAGGAACAACATCGTGGGAAAAAACGGTCAGCGCGGCATCGGAACAACCAATCGGCCTTTGATCAACGCCTGCTTTTTTGCACGCGTGAGTTGCTTCAATTGGTACTCCCGGCGCAACGCCTTGGTCAAATTCATGGGACCTTCCTGATAAATTACTCGAACGGGCAGGCGCGGCCGGGTGTACTTTGCCCCTTTGCGCGCGTTGTGGATTGCCAGCCGTTTTTCGACGTCACGTGCTGTTCCGATGTAGAATGTACCATCCGCGCATTTCAAAATATAGAGGAATGCCCGCTTTCGCTTCACAGTCATGAGAAACGGATGCCAAACCCGCCCCGAAAGTCACGCATTCTATCGCACTTCGCCTTCTCCCGTCGCGATAAGCCATAAAACTTTCACGCCTCGATCACCTCTTACCTTCAGGCTGAATGAAGCTCGCTCTTCCCGCACAGCCGCGCCAGCTTCACCGTCGTCTTTTCCCCATGAATCGTCTTCCCCTCATCATCCTCGCTGTCCTGGTCTTGGGTTCAGCTGGATTTGGACTTTTCCAACTGGAAAAAGTGCAAAAATTAACCAGCGACGCCATCGCATGGGACGGTGAAAAATCTGTCCTCCAGAAGAAGATTTGGGAGCTGCAGCGGCGCATCGGCGAATTGGAACGCAAGCACGCTGCGAAAGCTGGCGGTTCCGCTGCAGCCGATGGCGAAGCGCCCGGGCGAGATCCACAGCAGAGCGGAGAGGCCAGTCGGCCGGGTCAACGAGGACGCCGGGCCGATGGCGCACGTTTTGAAACAGTAATGGCCAATCCCGATTTCCAGAAACTTATGGCCGTTCAGCAAAAAGGCGCGTTGGACGGGCGTTACTCCGGTCTCTTCAAGCAGCTCCAGCTTTCTCCCGCCGATCTCGAAAAATTCAAGAATTTGCTCGTGGAGAAACAATCGGCCGTCATGGACGTGATGGCCGCAGCGCGCACCGAGGGTCTGTCGGGGCGCGATAATCGCGATCAAATCAAGCAGCTCGTTCAGGACGCCCAAAACGAGGTGGACAGCAATATCAAGTCGACCTTGGGCGATGCGGCTTATGCCCAGTACCAAAACTACGAAGCCACCCAACCGCAACGCGCCGTCGTATCGCAGTTGGAACAGCGATTGAGTTATTCCCCCGAACCACTTACCGACGCTCAATCGCAGCAATTGGTGCAAATCCTGGCCGAAACCACCCCGACCAAGGAAAATACAGGCCGAAATGGCGGGGCCGGCGGGTTTGCCACGATCGCAGGCGGAATGGGCGGCCCGAATGCCATGTTCAGCGGTTCGTCGATTACCTCAGAAGCGGTGGCCAGAGCCCAAGGCATCCTAACCACCCAGCAAATGGCGGCACTGCAGGGATTGCAGCAAGAGCAGCAGGCCACCGCGCAACTACGCCAACAAATGCGAGCCAGCTTTCAAAACCAGAGCCCCGTTGCGACGACTCCCGCCACCAGCACGAAGATCCCGGCCAAATAAAAAGAAGGAGGTGCATTCCGTCGGTGCCAAGGCCAGGCTGGCGGACCGCAAATAATCATGTGCACAAATTCGTTTTACGCCGGTCTAGTTGGAATACTTTTACCATCCGAACGCCCGGCTTGCCAAAGCCCGCACAAGCCGCTTCTTTAAATGCAACCGGGCTCTAACTTCAGTACCTTACCAACTCCTTGTTCGCCCTACTTTAGCGCATGAATCATTCCGTCTTTCCCGCCCGCCTCCTTGCCGTCCTCGTCCTGTCCGCGTGCACCGTTTTCGCCCAATCCGGTCCGACTCCGTCCTCGATCCCGTCCCTCCGCCCTTCTGGTTCATCCGGGCTTATTCCGATTCTTCCGACGCCCCAGCCGTCCGGTTCCAGCACCCCGCAAGCAACCTCAGGCGATGACTTGGTCGGTCCTTTGACCATGCCCGGCGACAGCATCGATGCGGTTTTGGAACTCATCGCCCGCTGGACCGGAAAGACCCTGCTTCGCCCCCAAAATCTTCCCCAAGCCACCATTACCTTCAATCTCCGGGAACGCATTTCGAAGAAGGAGGCGATTCAAGGCTTGGAAACCGAGCTCAGTCTCAACGGCATCGCCATCACGCCGCTGGGCGAACGTTTTCTAAAAGTTACTGCCCTGAACGCCGCCAAGTCCGAAGCGCCCGAATTGATCGAGGGCTCCACTTTAGGTCTGGCTCCGAGCGGTCGGACGGCCAGCAAACTGTTCACCCTGAAATTCCTTCGCGTCACGGAGTTCATGCCGCAAATCGCCGCGTTGCTGAATCCTGCTGCCGGCAGTCCTCCGGTGGTTTTTGACAAGGGAAATTCCGCGTTGGTGACGGATTCGATCAGCAATCTTCAACGGGTGGAAACATTGATCAACCAAATGGATCAGCCGAGCCTCGCGGGCCTGACGCCCAAGTTTTACCAGATCAAGTACGGTGCGAAGGCGAGTGATATCGTCACCAAGATAAATGCGATCCTGACCGGTCCTTTGCGCACGCAACTCGGCACGAGCACCACGTTCAGCGCGGATGATCGCACCAACCAAATTGCAGTGATCGCCGATCCCCGCCAGTATGACTTTTTTGACGAGCTGATTTCCAAACTGGATGTCAAATCCGACCCGAACACCCGCAACGAAGTGATCCGACTCAAGGCCGCCACCGCAGCCGATGTCGCAAAGCTTCTGGGCAATTTAATCACCGGACAAAACAACGCCGCGAAAAGCGCCGGACAGGAAAACGTCAATCGTCCACAGTATCCCACTGCCGCAGCGCCCGGTCAGCCCACGCCAGCTCCGAATACAAATGCCTCACCAATCCTGTCCGCGTTGGCGAGTCAGGGAATCACTCCGAGTTCGAATCAATTCAGCTCTTTGCTGACGATCGAACCCGACGATCGAACCAATTCACTCGTCGTATCGGGTACCGTGGACGATCTCCGCCTTATTCATGAACTGGTAGACAAAATCGACATCCTGCTCGCCCAAGTACGGATCGAGGTTGTCATCGCTGAAGTCACGCTCAGCGACGGTGCGACCTCGGGCATCGATGCCCTCGGCCTAAAAGTTTCGAACGGCAGACTAACCGGGCTCGTCGGTTCAGGTCCGGGGGTTGCCGTCACCGGCCTCCCCGCAGCCGGGACCACGACCACCACCGGTTCCACGACTACCTATGCGACATTGCTGGATGGCTTGAATGCCGTGATCAACCTTTCGACGACCCCACGAAAGGGCAATACGACGATCCTTTCTCGCCCGACCATCAGCACGACACATAACAAGGAAGCAACCATCTTCGTCGGCGAGACCATCCCCACAATCACAGGTAGCACGAGCTCGAATGCGGCAGTTGGAGCAACCAATCCCTATACGACCTCCAGCATCACTCAACAGGAAGTGGGTATCAAAATTACGGTCAAGCCCTTGATCGGCACGGACGGCTCCGTACAGCTCGATCTCAAGCAGGAAATTAGCGATGTCGGCGACCCGGTCACCATCGACGGCAACGTGCAAAATATCATTCTGAAGCGCACGACCTCCTCGTTCATCACCGCGAAGAGCGGCGAAATTCTCGTCCTCGCCGGCTTGCAGAAAAAGACCAATGTCAAGAGCACCAGTCGTCTCGGCCCTATTCCGTTTCTCGGAGATCTTTTCGGCACCCGGACGCGCAAGGAACAACGCGACGAACTTATCTTCTTCCTTCGTCCAACCGTGCTGACCAACACTCCGGCGGACAACGCCCCCGCCTTCAAGGAAGTCGATCAGCTCCCCAAGGAACAGCGTGAAGGCATCAAAGCCACGTTGGGCCTGCCGTCGGGTTCTTGAGCCATGCCGGCCGAAACAGATTTGCTCCAGGCAACGTTCGCCGAAGGTCTCAGCGACGAACAGCGCAACGCCATCGCAGAAGCGCCTCGGGCACGACGCGTCATTTTACTGTCTGAAGCGCTACAAGTTACCGAATCGGAAGCGCGTGCCTCTGTCTCCACGGTTAGTGGGCTTCCCATCAACATCGACCTGCTGATCGACCAAGCTGCCGTTCCCATTTTGCCTGCGCGACTGGTGCGGGATTTCCACATCGCCCCGCTCGCGATCGCCGGAGCGAACGAAAAGCAACTTCATCTGGCCACGCCGTGGCCGCCGGATGATGTGATGATGGATTGGATCGTCACTTTCACGGCCCGCCGTGTCCACTGGCATCTGGCACCCACCGAGCGTATCGGCCAGCTCATCCTCGATCACTACGGCGTCGGCGCCGGCAGTCTCGACGACGATGAGGCGAACGCAGCTTCCGACTCCGCTGCCCTCGGGACCGGCGCAGACGTCGAAGCGGATGAAGATGCCGCCGTCGTCCGTTTCGTGAGCGACGTCATCAGCCAGGCCATCGAGGATGGCGCGACCGACATTCATTTCGAACCGCAGGAAGGACAATTGGGCATTCGTTATCGAGTGGACGGATTGCTGATTCCCGTTCCTGTGCCGGAGAATCTGCTCCGCTATCAGGATGCCATTATCTCGCGTCTGAAGATCATGGCGCGGCTGAATATTTCGGAAAAACGCCTGCCACAGGATGGTCGCATTAATTTCCGGGTCGGTGGCAATTCGCTGGATATTCGCGTTTCAACCATCCCAACGATCTACGCGGAAAGCGTCAGCCTTCGTCTGCTCAATCAAAAGCGCGTCGCCTACACGATGGAAGGCCTCGGTATGAGCGTGGCCGACCAGCAACAAATCAAAAAGGTTCTGGCTTACCCGCACGGCATCATCCTTGTGACCGGCCCGACCGGTTCCGGCAAGTCCACCTCGCTGAATGCGTTTCTACGGCAGATCAATTCCACCGACCTTCGTATCGTCACAGTCGAGGATCCGATCGAATACGAAGTGCCGGGAGCCAATCAACTTCAGGTGCGCCCTGAAATCGGCCTGACGTTTGCGAGCGCACTGCGACACATTTTGCGCCAGGATCCGGACGTCATCATGGTCGGTGAAATCCGTGACCGCGAAACCGCTGACATCGCAATTCGTGCGTCGCTCACCGGTCACTTGGTTTTCTCGACCTTGCATACGAACGACGCGCCTGGCGCCATCACGCGTCTCGTGGACATGGGGATCGAGCCGTTTCTGACCGCTTCCGCCTTGGAACTGATCATCGCCCAACGCCTTGTCCGCCGTCTCTGCTCGCATTGCACGCATCCCGCGCCGGTGAATCCGGTCAAACTGAAAGACGCGATGGCGATTCTCGGCATCGATCCCAGTGAAGCGATTGGGCTCCACGAACTGCCCTCGGCGGTTGGTTGCGATCGCTGCCGCAAAACAGGTTTCCGCGGTCGCGTCGGTCTCTTCGAAATTCTGCGGCCGACGGACGAACTTCGAGATCTCATCGTAAAACGCGAACCCACTCGTGCGCTTGTGCAATGCGCCCGCCAACAAGGCATGCAAAGTCTCGCTCAGTCCGGTTGGAATCAGGTTCGCGCCGGCCTCACCACTTTGGAGGAAGTGTTGCAGGTCATCAACGTCGCGGAGCTTTAAGATGCCGCGCTTTGCCTACAGCGCCCGCGATTCGGCCGGCCGCACCGCCGCCGATGAAGTCACCGCGGCATCGCGCAAAGACGCGCTTAGGCTCTTGTCAGCACGTGGACTGCAGCCACTCCAGCTCAATGAGCTCACGGCCAGCGGGAAAGCCGTGGCCACACCAGCGGAGGCCGCGGGCAAAAAGAACGCATTTTCGCTCGTCACCGGCCAGGATGCCCAATTTTCACGAGCCCACTTTCTGCCTTTTTTGCAGGCGTTGTCCGAGTTGACGATGAGCGGCCTGAGCGCGGGCGAAGCAGTTCGATTGCTCGCGTTGCGCCTGAAAGACAAAAACCTGCGCGGACTGAGTGCCGCTGTCTGGGAACGGCTCAGCGAGGGGCAGCCGCTCTCTAAAGCGATGGAGGAAATGCCCACCGTTTTCGACCGGCAAACAATCAGCCTTGTGCGCGCCGCGGAAGCGACCGGCAGTTTGAACGATGTGCTGCAGCGCCTCATTTCGCACCACACTGAACAGCGAGCATTACGACAGAAGCTGATCAACGCGCTAATTTATCCCGTGTTCGTGTGCATCGTGGCGTTCGGCGTGATTCTTTTCTTCGTCGTTTTCCTGATGCCGAAACTCAAGTCGCTGCTAAGTTCGCTCGGCGGCAAATTACCCTTCGCCACGCAACTGCTCATCAACTCGGCGGAGGTGCTCCTGCGTTATGGTATCGTCCTGCTGCCGCTCGCCGTATTCGGCATCCTGCTGCTCTGGCGCTGGCGGCATACTGAATCGGGCCATAAAGTCACGGATGCGTGGCTGGTCCAGATTCCTGGAATCAAACGCCTGGTGATCGACTCGGCCCTGCTCAATTTTTCGCAAACGCTCGCCGTGCTCCTTCAAAATGGAATCAACCCCGCCGAGGCGTTGCGATTGACGGAACGTACGGTCGGCAACCGCACCGTTCAGGCGGCGTTGCGCACGGCGACGGATCGCGTGCTGGAAGGAGAAACCCTCTCGGTCGCGCTTTCGCGCACCGGTTTCATGGCTGATCTTGCGCTCGATCGTCTGGCCGTGGGCGAAAGCACCGGACAACTCGCGCCGTGCTTGCGCGACATTGCGCGCAATTACGCCGACGCCCACACGCGCCGGTTGCAAGGACTCACCACCGTGATCTCCAGCACGGTGCTGCTCTTCGCGTTTTCCTTCGTCGGCTTTATCGCCTACGCAATTGTGTCTGCGGTGTTACAAGTAAGCGCGAGTTTCCACTAAGCTCCGTACCCGCGAGCCGTGGTTTTTCTCGCAAGGAGTGCGATCAACCAAAAGACCAGGGCCGAGAGGATCCCGAAAATGTGCGCCAAGGGGACTGTGCGGATGTCGCCAAATCCGCTGACAAATACTGGCTCGCCGGTGAACAGCTCGACGCCAATTTTTATTCCAACCAGCGCGAGCACGCTCACCCAAAACCACGCCGGTTCCTCCTTGCGCCGGCCAAGTTGGAGGCACGCAAGAAGGACCAGCATCCCCGTCGCAATGCCGGAGAGCCCCGCGTATCGCGTGAGCGTCGGATCAAGCAACAATAGCGCGGCAGAAATAATCAGGGGCGAAAGCGCATAAAACCACCGCGTCGTGGCCGGCCACAATCGCTCGAGCCATACGCCCGAAGGCAAAAATACCGCGAGATTCCACGTGAAATGGCTCAGGCCGAAGTGAACCACGTGTCCGCTCCAAAGCCGCCAGAGCTGCTCTTTGAAAATTAACGAGCGCTCATAAATCAGACCGCTCGATACCGATTCAAAAAGCAGCGCAGCGGTGGACACCAACGCTATTGCCAGCGTCATCCACGGGAACGCCGGTCCGGTCGTCAGCTTTTTTTGATGATCCACCGCACGAGGCAACTAAAGCCGAGCGCAATGGCAACCCATCCATTCATCGCGCCGCCTCCTCCACCTCCGCCGCTCGAGGTCGGTGTCGTTGGCGTCGTGGTGGGAGTCGTAACCGGCGGAGGTGTCGGGGTGGACGGATTGGAAGACGAGCCTTGGGTCAGCGAGAGGGTCGTCACGACCCCGGTCGAGGTTATCTTACGAATCGTCGCGTTACCTGTGTCGGCCACATAAACCGAGCCACCGGAATCAACCGCCACATCCTTTGGCTGATTCAGCCATGCATCCGACCCGGTGCCATCTTTCAAGCCAGCAACGCCAGGCAATCCCGCAAGCAACCTGACCACGCCCGTCGGGGTGATTTTTCGGACCGCTGAATTTCCCGTATCTGCGACATAGATATTTCCGGAGCCATCGACGGACAAGCCGCCAGGATTATTGAACAATGCTCCGTTGCCAGTTCCGTCGGCTGCTCCCATCACGCCCGCCAATCCGGCAAGCGTGGTCACCGTACCCGACGATGTGATTTTCCGAATCGTGTTGTTGGTGGAATCCGAGACGTAGATATTTCCCGAGCTATCGATGGTCAAACCGGTGGGATGATTGAAACGCGCAGCACTGCCTGATCCGTCTGCCGTGCCTGCAACCCCGGCGCTCCCGGCGAGAGTTGTGACGACGCCGGTTGAGGTGATTTTGCGAACCGTATTATTGGTGGCATCGGCTACGTATAAATTACCGCCCGTATCCTGCGCTATGCCCATCGGCGAGGAGAAGGTGGCAGCCATACCAGTGGCGTCATTGTTGCCACGGTTTGCGGTCGAGCCGGCAAGAGTGCTTACCACGCCGGCGGAAGTAATGCGGCGAATGGTGGCGTTGGCGTTGTCAGTCACGCTCAACGTGCCGTCGGAGGTCGAAAAGATTCCCGTTGGATCATTGAAGAGTGCCGCCGTCCCGCTGCCGTCAGAAGTACCGGTCTGACCACTCATGCCAGCAATCGTGGTAACCGAACCGGAGGAAGAAATTTTTTGAATGGTATCCGCCGACGTATCGGTGATGTAAATATTGCCGGAAATATCCACGGCCACTCCCACCGGAAACGGGAAAAATGCCCGTGCGACGGTCAGGGTAACGGAGTTACTGGTCGAGGAACCACCGCTTGAGGTAGTCACATAGCGGTAACGCGATCCGTTCAAAGCCGAGGTTGCCCCCGATATTTCCAAGGTGCTGGTATTTACCCCGCGATAGGTGCTGTCATTGATCAGATTGGTCCATGTGGTCCCGCCATCGGTGGAGACCTGCCATTGAATACCTCCGCCATCGACCGCGGAAAATGCCACGTCGTGACCGGTCGTAACGATTCCGCCCAGCAGAGGCGACGCCACTACCGTGAGTGTCGCCACACTGCTCGTGGCGGTACCCGCAGCGTTGCTGACCGCGACCTGATAATTTCCAGCGTTTGCGGATTGCGCACTATTAATGGTGTAGGTTGCGCTCGTGGCCCCGGCGATGGAAGAACCGTTGAACGACCACTGATAGCCCGTCGGACCACCATCGGCGGTGACCGCGAAACTCGCGCTCCCGCCGGGCGTGGTGGTTTGGTTGGCCGGTTGCGTGGTAATGCTTGGCAAGATCCCGCCGCCAGCGGCTCCAAATGAAAGATTTAAGACGATCGATGCCATCGCCCCATCCCAACCATCGACTGCGATATAATAAGTGGCTCCCGCAGTGGCAGTGAAAGTCACCGTGCTGGTGCGAATCCGTTTGGGGTCGGAGTTGTTCGATGAAGTCGCCGCTTCCACATCGTCATTGGCCGCAATTTGCGTGAGCGATGAAACCGTCGAACCCGTATAGACTCCAAGCACCGTGTCGAAATTACTCCCCAGTGTCGTAATCGTAGCCGAACCGCCGGAAGTCGCGATCCACTTCCACCAAACCGAATGGACATTGGTATTTCCCGCGTGATTCGGCTCTCCGGCCTCTTTGGTCGAAGCGACATTTGTGCCGGTAACTTGCGTCGAAGCACCATTCAACGTGATCGGAGTGGCGTTGGCAAAATTGTTATTCGCGGGGACGAATCCGGGAGAACCATAAAGCGCCTGCGCACCGGTGATGTCATCGGTCTGCATCGTGTCGATGTCGCTGATTCTACTATTCATGATCGCGGTCACTGCCTGCGGTGGCGACGCCTCATCCGGATGATCCAATCCAAGCACATGCCCGAGTTCGTGGATGGCGACCCGCCGGATATCGATTGCCGTGCGGCCATTGCGCGCACCGCGATACGAATCCCACGTGTACGCGGTATTAAAAACGAGATCGGATTCAACACGGGTGTCGCCTTGCGAATACGAAAGAGTTATCGCGAGAACGTTGGTTCCAAAGTCCTCGTCGCCCGCCTTGCTATCCATGGCGATTTCGTTGATTCCATTGCCATTCGTCACTGATCCCGCGGCTTGGATTTGGGATGTCAATTGCAACGTTCCAAGATAGCCGTTCCATGCCTGCATCGCTGCCTGCACACTGGTGTTGTAGTTGGTGCCGTCGGTGAGCGGGGATGTCGGCGCAGGCATTTTCAAGTTCAAGGAAACCGTCCCCGGATTCCACGTCACCACGTAGATACCACTGTCATCAGTGATAAAAGTATATGCTCGTGCAAGGCCGCTGCAAAACGCGATGGTCACAACGGTGGCAACGAGGCGCAGAAAATAACTAAGATTTCGTACGAACATAGCGGGGATTCACGGCCGATTTGATTCGTTGAATAAATTCCTCCGGAGTCATTGCCTGGGACGCAGCGTTCGCCGGCTCTTTGCCAGTCGCCGCGCCGGCTTTCAAGATCGGCTGCGAAATTTCCGCAGTATCCGCAAGCGGCACTCTATTTTCCCGGGCCATGTACTTCCGGCCGGTAGCAGCGTCCCGCATGATCGGGTAACGGCCGTGCATCATCGCGACCAATGGGACAATCGTGTGCCCATTGCCGCGCACAAAAAGGATGTCTTCATCACCCACTTTGAAATTCGGCGCGCCTTCGACCACCATCCGCTCGTTGCCGACGCGACCACCCAATATTTCCAGAACGACGTCATTCGGGGGTGTGCCAGCGATCACCTCCTTAACGTCCAATGCAACTTTAGTGACAATTTTCTTTCCGCCGCTGTTTGTTGTCTGATATTCGGAATCCACGGATTTGACCACGGCACGGATGATGTAATCCGAATCATTAACCAACTGGTCAAAGTCTGGCGGAATCACCGTGGTGGCCCCAAGTCGCGATCCGGCAAAAAATAAGAGCGCCAATGCCATGCGGACAAATGACCGGCTCAAAATCAAACGGGGTAGGGTATTCATGAACAGGACGGTAAAATTGAAATGATTCAGAAGGCAAATCGGGTGCAGCAGCAACCGATCCAATGAATCGGACCAACCTACTCGACAATAGTTCAATCAATACCCGCCAACCAAGCGGCACTTTTATCCCTAATATTTCAGCAGGACGTATTTTCCCCCGCAGAATCTGGAAAAACAAGGTCCGGTCGCCCATGATGGTGATCTGGGCCACACCTTTTCCCCTTCACTAAAGAATTATTTGCATCGCAGTTCAGCTGCTTGTCGCGACAACCAAGATACCCGCCGAGCCCATTGGTTACTGTTTCCGAACATGAAAATACAATCTGCCATTTTTGAAGTAAGTTCACCCACTCTCGATTTGTGCCCGCGGCTCGCGCTGCCCGAGTTCGCCTTCATCGGCCGGTCAAACGTTGGAAAGTCCTCGCTGATCAACATGCTGACTGAAAAGGCGTCTCTAGCCAAGGTCTCGGATCTGCCGGGAAAGACGCGCCTGATGAATTTTTTCACCATCAACCGCAACTGGCGTCTGGTTGATTTACCTGGTTATGGCTATGCGCACGTTGCCCAGACTGAACGGGCCGACTTTAATGAAGCGGTGGCCGACTATTTACGCGGGAGGGAAAATCTCGTTGGGGTCTTCGTACTAATCGATTCACGTCACGAACCGCAGGCCATCGATATCGATTTTATCGAATGGCTGGTGGACAACGAAATCCCTTTCGCCCTGGTTTTCACCAAAATCGACAAACAATCGGCGTCGCAAACTCAGTTCAGCATAACGCGTTTCAAACAAACCGTGCTAGCCGATCTCGATCCAATCCCCACGATCTTCGCCAGTTCGGCTAGGACAAAAACGGGGCGAAACGATATCCTCCGCTATGTCGCGGAAAGGTTGTGATTTTAACTACCGTGATATTCAGCCGAAAGAGAATTTCCGGATCCCCCTCATTTCCGGCTCGGACAAGTATGGAAAAGCGTCGAATAATCTTACATATTTACGTCTTAAGAAATGTTAATTGAACGACGTTTTAAAAAATGAATTCACATGAAATTCATTATCAGATATTTAGAATTCAATAAAACGTAAAACAACAAATGGCATGACGATTGCATTAACAATTGCAAAGGGTTTTCCCTAAATCTTCCACCAATAATCCACCACTTAAACTCATGAAAAAAATCCTCGGCATAATCGCCAGTGTCTTGGTCGCAGCCAGCGTCCAGGCTAATACCTATACAGACAACAATCCGGCAGACGTAGTATTGACCGCTCTGGATCCTTCCTACACGGGTCAATTTACCCTCGCTGGCTATAATCCGGCCGCCGAAACCATTACGTCCGCGAATGCTGAATTCAGCTTCGGGGGAATTGGGTTGGACAGCTTCACCATCACGATGGGCACCGATACTCTTTCCCATGGATCTTTTTTCGGCTTTCTGAACGTCGGCACTTCTACAGCGCTAAATGCCTGGGGTATTTTGGACAGCACCGGTGTGTTGTCGTACACGGTGGCGCTCACGGCGAATAGCCCGTGGGAATCCTTGCTTTTGACGAACGCCAACCTCACCGCTGAAACCGCTTCTCGCAGCGTGCCAGACTCCGGTGCAACAGCCATCCTCCTTGGACTCGGAGTCATCGGTATCCTCTGCGCGAAACGACGCTTCGCGTCAGTTGCCTGACAACGATAATCAAATAATCCCTTCTCAAAGCCGCAGCATTTTGCTGCGGCTTTTTTTCGCCCATCGCGAACTTTCGATGCGGCAAATTGCAGCCTCCTATCCGTCATTTTTGGTCATTTTGGAATTGAGGATGCTTTTCAATGGATAGCTCAAAAGAAGACCGTTTCGATTCCTCAAGTCCCTTCGGGTATTTTGAATCGCTTCTCCTCCACCTTCCGAGCCATTCGCAATCGAGCAGTTTCGGTTTCGCAGGATGGCCTCGAAGACGATCTGCTAGCGTAAACGCGAGGGTCGTATCCGCTTTCGGGCCGGTTCCAATTCCCGCGGCCACAAAAAAGCCGGCAGTTAACAAACTCACGCGAACCGCGGTCGATGCGGAATAAGTGTACAGCTCAGCGGATTTGGAAACGCAATGAGCTGAAATTCTTTTAAAAACCTCTACAGTCCAAAGCCCCGCGTCAGTCTTTGCCGAAAAGGGATCGTAAAATATCAAGTCGGGCACAGTGGCTGATTCGAGCAGCTGCAGGAAATCCCCGGCAAACAGATCCCAACGCATGAGTCCTGAGTCATGTCGCCATTGGCCTTTTTCAAGGATCGCGTGTGGAGCTCCGTGACGCAAATGCGGGAAATGACTGGCAAACCTCGCGGCGAGACGAAGCGGATTAAGATCGCATTCGAAACTCACCATTCGAAGTGGACGTAATCCTTTTCCACCACGCTCGTGATAAGTTTTTTCAAAGCAGTTTAGCGCGGCCATGGCATTGGACGCCGCGCCCAGTCCAACGTCCCATATCACCAACTCTTTTTGTAGTTCGTCATCCCCGCCCGCCACGAGCCGCCCCGCCAATCCGGATTGCTCGACGTAAAGCCGATTCGCTTCATCACTCGGACGGTTCACCGAGTGCATCACTTCTCCGGAGCTGATCTGGCGAATACTGGAATATCCCTGCGGCCCAGTGACTATGTCGTAATCACCCAAATTTTTGGATTTGGCCGGTTGCCGCTTTTTAACCGGGTGCACCACGTCTTTCTCGTCGTTACGCCCCAACTCCAAACGATGCGCTTCATAATATGCTGCGAATTCATCGCGCAAAATACTTTCCCGCATTTCACGCATCAGCCTGTGATAAAACGCAAAATTATGGATCCCCAAGAGATGCCAGCCAAGTGTTTCGTCCGCTTTCACCAAATGATGCAGGTAACCTCTGGAGTATTCCCGGCAGGCCTGGCAAATGCAGTCCGCTTCCAAGGGTGCATCCGAAAATTTATGCACGGCCCGTCGCAACATCACCTTGCCACGCTTGGTAAACGCAACACCACGTTGGGCCAGCTGCCCCGGAATGATGCAATCGAACATGTCCACACCGCGGTGAACCGCCTCTAAAATGTCAATCGGCGTACCCACGCCCATCAAGTAACGCGGTAAATTCCCCGGCAAATGTCCGGTCACGAGTCCGGTAAACTCATAACGTTCCGCATGCGTCTCCCCAACTGCGAGCCCACCAATGGCAAGGCCATCAAACGGCAATTCCCGCAGAAACGCCGCACTCTTTTCGCGAAGATCGCGATGACACGCCCCTTGTACGATGCCGAATAACGCTTGCGGAGAATCACCGCGGGCGATCAGCGATCGCTTCGCCCAGCGATGAGTAAGTTCCATCGCCGCTTCAGCCTGGGCATGCGGTGCGGTTGAGGAAATGCATTGATCGAGGACCATCATGATGTCGCTGCCGATGGTCTTCTGCATCTCGATACTGGACTCCGGCGACAACAGATGGAAATCTCCATTCACGTAACTTTGAAATCGCGCGCCCTCCTCGTTCATCGCCCGTTCCGCCGGTAGCGAGAAAATCTGGAAGCCACCGGAATCCGTCAAAACCGGTCCGTCCCAATTCATGAATCGGTGAATGCCGCCAAATTTCTTAAAAACCTCCGGTCCGGGTCGCAGCAATAAATGATAGGTATTCGCCAGCAGCACACTCGACCCCGTTGCTTTCAGGGTGTCCACGGTCTGAGCCTTCACCGTTGCCTGCGTGCCCACTGGCATGAAAACCGGAGTTTTAACTTCACCATGAAGGGTCTGGAAAACCGCCGCCCGCGCCTTTGAGCCGGTGGTTTCTGCCTCTAATTTAAATTGTAGACGGGACATGCGGTCTGAATAGCCCGCCAGTAAGAAACAGTTTCAAGCGGAAGCGAAGTCCTTTGTTGCCGACAATGGCTTTGACCCCACTCGTCGGGACAAACGGTGACTTCGACTGAACCGCAATGCCAGTTTGATCCTGAAAGGGGAAATAAGCCAGCTGGGTCAGATTGAAAAACCGTTTCCCAGCCACACCCACTGCGATTATCAAGGAGTCATCGACTGGCAAATTTCCCATCCTTGAGCAGGATGCTCCAATGATTCCTTTTTCTGTTCTCGACCTGGCGCCAGTCGCTGACGGCAGTAAAGTGGCTCAAGCATTCGATTCCGCACGTGATCTCGCCCAACGGGCGGAAAAGCTCGGGTACAAACGCTACTGGCTGGCCGAGCATCACAACATGCCCGGAATTGCGAGCGCAGCGACCGCGTTGGTGATCTCCCATGTGGCGGCTGGCACTTCAACGATTCGCGTCGGATCGGGTGGAATCATGCTGCCCAATCATTCGCCCCTGGTGATCGCCGAACAATTCGGTACCCTCGACGCATTGTATCCCGGCCGGATTGATCTCGGCCTCGGTCGGGCACCCGGGACAGACCAACCCACCTCTCGTGCGTTGCGACGCGGACGATCGGATAATGCCGATACTTTCCCTCAGGATGTCCAGGAATTGCAGGCTTACTTCAAACCGCCGACTCCGCATCAGCAGGTCCAAGCCGTCCCGGGTGCCGGGCAAGCCGTTCCGATCTGGTTGCTCGGCTCGAGTCTTTTTAGTGCACAACTCGCCGCGATGCTAGGTCTGCCCTTCGCGTTCGCTTCGCATTTCGCGCCCGACTATTTGCAACAGGCACTTGAGCTGTATCGCACTCAATTCCGGCCATCTCACGCGCTCAATACGCCGTACACCATGGCCGCGATCAGCATATTCGCTGCGGATACGGATGACGAAGCGGCCTTTCTTTTCACCTCAATGCAACAAAGCTTCGTCAATCTGCGACGCGGCAAACCCGGTCTCCTGCCAACTCCCGTCAGGTCAATGGATGGTCGCTGGAATGAGGTGGAACAGCGCGGCGTGGAACATGCGTTCAGCGAGGCGATCGTCGGATCCCCGTCGACGATCAAAACGCGGCTCCAGAGGTTTCTCGCGCGAACGCAGGTGGACGAACTGATGGTCACCGCGGCAATTCATGACCATACCGCGAGGGTGCGTTCCTTTGAATTGGTTGCCGCTGTCCGAAATTCCATGACCGCTTGAATCCAGATTGCACCGGAAGGGTTTCTCCCTTGGGCGAGATGAGTGATTAAAGTCAGATCTGGTGATGATTTTGGCTGTCTATAACTTACCATGAAAACCAAGTCTGCCCCTCCCCCAACTCATGCCGAATCGTTCGCCCGGCTGGGTGAACTTATCAAGGACATCAACATCGCCATGCTTTCCACAGTAACCGATGACGGCACTATTCGCAGCCGTCCAATGGGAACCCAGCAAATCGATTTGCTCGACGGGGCACTATGGTTTTTTACTTCCAGCGAATCGCCAAAGGCCGATGAAATTCTCCATCGAAAACAGGTTAATTTATCGTATTCATCTATCGAGAAACAGCGGTATGTTTCAATATCAGGACAAGCCCACCTCGTGCGTGATCGCGTAAAGGCGAAGGAACTCTGGAATCCCGCCGTGAAGATCTGGTTTCCCGACGGAGTGGACGATCCCACATTGGTTCTCCTGCGAGTCGACGTGGTGGCGGCCGAGTATTGGGATTCGCCCTCGAGCAAAATGGTACAGATTTATGGCATGGCAAAATATGCGCTCACCGGCAACAAAAGCAGCGAACTGGGCGAAAACGTCCACCTTGATCTGCGCTCGACAAAATCCCACTCCTGACCGATCGCGATGTCCGACAATCTCCCCATTCTCTATGTGAAAACCGGTTGCCCGTGGTGCATCGAAGCCGCTGCGTTTCTGAGCGATAACGGCATCGGCTTTCGCGAAAAAAACGTCAGCCAGGACCAAGCTGCGGCCGCGGAAATGGAAAATAAATCCCGGCAGACGAAAGCACCTGTCCTTGATTGGCATGGGGCGATCCTCGCTGATTTTGGCGTGCTGGAACTCAAGCCATTCCTCCAACAACGAAATGTTCGTTTAGAGGACAGTTAACCACATCGCCCGGGGGTGGAAATCCCAACCTTGCTGAAGTGTTTACCGCTTAAATCACTCAATCGTTCGGGATAAAGGCCGCAGCGGTAACCCACTGCGAACAGTAAAACCGTGCCATGGTCCAACGAGACATGGGCATCGGCACCTTTATTTTCCACTTGGCCACCATTCCATGGGTGTGGATGGAAATCGCGTTGCTCGTTACCCTACTGGTACTGACGTTGATCCGGACAATACAACAGTCCGAGGTGGGATATGAAAACGAATCTGGATTTCACTACGGAAATTCCGAGGATGCAGGTCGAAAAACCGCACGGTCCGCACATCCGCTTCCTTTCGGCGAAGACCATTCCTGTCATCACAGTCGGGTACGCGAAAATGACAATTCCTGCCGCCACCTACAGTCAAAAGCACATTAATCCAATCTTTGAGGGTTCTGATTCGCCGGAGCGCGAATCGGGACCCCGGTTGAACAAGCCCTGATTTACGGGAGAGGTGGCCGGCCGTTATGCGGTTTGTGTTGGTGACGGAGATGACACTCGCGATTCCTGCGGCTTGTTTTCAGCGGATGGATCGTGCGGCTCATCGCGCATGACAGGACGCGAACGTTGAGTGGAGCTGTCGTCGCGTCATCTTTCTGTTGTTTTTTGGTCCGGATGAGGATCGTGCGCAAAGCAGTGGCTTCCCATGCCGTGCGCGGGTTCGTGTCCTGTGATGCTGAGGCTCGGCTTCATCGCGTGCAAATTGGTGGAGCTCGCGCGTGGCGTGGCAGAGTGCCGATGACGACGAGGGCGAAGGCTTCGCAATGAGGGCAGCGCAGATGCCACTTTGGTTCAGGGGGCACCGCGGCCATCACGATGATGGGCACGGCGAGCACGGTCTGCACGGTGAGGAAGCGCGCCTTGGCCGAGGGATGCAGCCAGCCAAAATACCGCACGCGGTGTTGTCCCGGTGGCGGTACATGCTGCAAGTAACGCCGCAGGAACTCCGCCGCGCTCACGGTG
>DASYDH010000028.1:0-83507 GCA_036499685.1 Lacunisphaera sp.
CAACTCCCATTCGGGAAAGATCGTGAAATTTTTGGGCAATCAGCAAAAGCGCCAGCAGGCCGACCGTTAGAATCGAATAGGACACGATCCCACCCTTGTCGATATGCTGCCACACCGTGCCTTTCGCCTCCTTCAAACGCAGCGCCTTTCCGCCGGAAGCGTCAGTAAACATCGTACCGGGCCGGCCCGAGAAAAAGTCCCCGGCTTCCGCCGGTTTCCACGCTGGCATCAAGTAGGTGACCGGACGGACGGAACCTTCCCGCGCGTACACCGTTCCGGCAGTCAGTTTTCCTGCGGGCTGGAAAAAAACTTCCGGCCCATCAAAGGCAAATATGCCACTGACAATTTGGTTGCTTCCATCGACGAGGGAAGAGCCAGCCTGTGTATAACCACCCAATGACCGCTGCACCTGCCCCAACAGAAGAGTAGCCACCTCACCGATCCTGCCAGTACTTTCCAGGTTGGCCGGGACACTAAACGTCTCTTGGAGCGCTCCGATTTGTCCGGCCAGAAATTGTTTTTCACCGGGCAGAAGTCCCTCTTCAAAGCCCGTCAAACTGTCGTGGGCCACCGTGATCAGGTAGCTTTCGTTTTTCCGCAGGATTTCCGCGTCCTTTGTGAGTTGCCGGCGTTTTTCGGAGTTCTGTTCCTGAAGGGTTTCCAGCCGGACGGTTTCCGTTTCCACCGCAATAATGCGGTCTTCCGCTGCCCGCATCGCCTTGATCAGGGGCGCTTTTTCAGCATCGATCCGTAACCGGGTTTTGATGAGCTCGTCATTGGCCACCCGGGCGCGTTCGTCATACTTGAGCACGGCGTGCTTGATCGTTTCGTCCAGAGTCTCGGCCCCCCGCAGGCCTGCACCACAGCCAGACAAAATCCCAAGGCAAAAGAAGAAATAAAGAGCTCTCATTGTTTCATTCATTCGGGGTCGCAATGGCTTGGTTTTTCAAACGGCCTGGCATTTCAACAAACTCCGGCTCTTCCTTCCCGTAATATATCCCGATGAGTTTCGCCAGGCGTGAGCTGGCATTTGTCACTTCCTCCCATTGCCATTCACCCTTCGCGCCGGGGGTGCCAAACCAGGCTTTTCCCCTGGCATGATCCAAGGCATAACCGTGGCCGAGCCCCCAATAGATGACCTCCAATTGCCGGGCGCCCTCGCTATCGCCGACATCCAAAGCCTCATTTTCACACACGATGGTCCGGTTGAATTGCAGGCTCCGGTTCAACACGGTCATCGTGAACTGCAGGCGGTCGCCGAGGGCGATTCCGGGCTGCGCCAGGCTTTTGTACGGCAACTCCAACGCGGACGACAATCGCGGGGGAAGCGACGGACGCAACCGGATCAACTGCGTGCCGGTCGCCTTGAGCTGGCCTTCGATCGACTGCAAACGCGCCGCCGCCGTTTGGTTCGCGGCCTCCAGGTTCGCCAGCTCCTCCCGATCTTTCGCCGTCTTCGCCCGTAGATAATTCAATTTAAGCTCAAGCGTTTGCGCCCGCTCGGTGAGCGCATGCGCCATTGAACCCAACAACTCGTGTTGCGTATTCCATTCCGTTTCGAGCCGCGATGTTTCCGCGCGAACCTTCAACCAGTCACCGGCGGATTTTTCCACCGTCTCCAGTGGAGTCGCTTCAGCCGCAATTCCTCCCGCAGGAACTGCGATCGGCAGCAAAGCGCAAAGCCAAAAAATGCCGGGGGAAACATTCATAACAACAGGGAGTTTGACACCGGCAATCCGATGAAAGGAGAAAGCAGCGATAACAGGGGATAAAAAACAAGTGGTTTTCTAACAGCACTCAATAGGGAAGAAACTGAAATGTGTCGGTCATGAGAAAAATGAGCCGGTGACCTCCCTCGCAAACTTCGTGCCATCTTGCGCGAGTACGATCAAACCACTCAGCTCAAGCCGTTAGCGACGAGGCCGTGAATGCCACTAGGTCGGGAGGGCCGCGGGTTGGTTGCCTTCAACCATTTTACCGCCCGATTCACCGGCGGATAGGTTGCAGGCAACCGCCTGATTCGCCGGGCCATGAATCTCGCTTTCGCGAATAGTGTTGAAGCGGGTCGATGCTTCACTCGCATGTTCCGGCATATGGCCGTCGATACGGAGCTCCCCGCCGGATGCGAAATACTTTTGCTGGAGGACGAATTTCCCCTCAGGCGCCGGCTGGCCGCCCACCTGCGCAGCCGCGGGGCGGAGGTAACCGAAGTGTCCACCCTTGCAGAAGCACGGCGGATATTAGCCGGGGTGCATTTCGATTTTGCGCTGGTCGATCTTCATTTGCCGGACGGTGAGGCGCTGGACCTGCTGCGGACGGGCGCATTTTCAGAAAATACCGGCGTGGTGGTGATGACAGCATTCGGCGGGATTAAAAAGGCAGTGGAAGCCATGCGCCTGGGCGCCGGGGACTATCTGTCGAAACCATTCGAACCGGACGAATTGCCACTCGCCTTCCTCCGCTGCCGCGAAAAACGCGGAGGTGCCCGCAGGGACGAACTGCGCGCCAGCGATCATTCCACCAGTGGACCGGAAGATCTTTTTTTTGGTGAAAGTCTCGCGCCGGTCCGGTCGCAACTGGACCTGATCCTCGCCACGGAACGCCGGCTGGGCCATGGTTTGCCACCTGTTTTGATCGAAGGTGAAACCGGCACGGGGAAAAGCCTGCTGGCCCGGTGGCTGCATCGAAATGGTCCGCGAAATGCCCGGCCCTTCATCACCCTTAACTGTGCGGCGCTGCCCGATAATCTGGCGGAATCCGAGTTGTTTGGCCACGAAAGAGGCGCATTTACCGACGCCAAAATTGGCCGCATCGGATTGTTTGAGGCGGCGGGTGATGGCACCCTTTTTCTGGACGAAATCGGGGCACTGGCACCAGCGGTTCAAGCCAAGATTCTCATCGCAATCGAAGAGGGTGCGATCCGGCGCCTTGGTGCCACCAGGGAAATTCGCATTGATGTGCGGCTGATTGCGGCCAGCAACCAGCCCCTGCTGGATTTGGTCGAGAAGGAATGTTTCCGTGAGGATCTATACCACCGGTTGCATTTGTTGCACGTGGTGTTGCCACCCCTGCGGGATCGCGGATCCGATATTCTCGCCCTGGCCCGGCATTTGTTGGAACGGATTGCACGACGCCACCGGCTCAAAGGCCTCACCTTTTCCGCTAAAGGCGAAGCCCGCCTCGCGGCCCAGCACTGGCGCGGCAATGCCCGGGAACTCGCCCACGAAATTGAGCGCGAAGTCATATTCAACCGCGGTCTTCACCTCGATTTTGCCCATTTGGGTGATACGCCACCTTCGCCACCGACAGGATGGCGCAATCCGGACTGGAGACTGCCGGCCGATGGATTTTCCCTGGATATGCTCGTCTCAGACCTAGTGGACGAGGCTTTGCACGAGACGAATCATAACCTTTCCGCTGCAGCCCGCCGGCTCGGGGTCACCCGGGAATTTTTGCGATACCGTCTCAACCATGAAAAAAAACGCGAATGAACGCTCAATCGGATCTGCTTTCCAATGCGTTCATGTCGAACACAGTTGGTCAAATGTTACTTCCGTTCATAAAATAATGGTTGCACGCAACCACCGCCGGACCCGCTTGGCGCGGCATGAATTGATGGGGATAAAATAACGCCTTTGATGGAAGACGCTTGTAAATCGATCAACGCATTTGGCACCGCAGTTGCAAAGCGCAGTGACCGCGGATTTCGCGGTTTTCCTTGGTGCCCATGAAAACTTCAATCGTACCCTCCCCTCCCAAGCTGGCTTTTTTTGAGCGCATTCTCCGTGCGTCGTGCCTGATTTCCCTGAGTGCGGCCTTCATGATGGCGCAATCTACCGCCCCCTCACCAGCGCCGACGCCGGAAAAAATGAATCCCCCGGCCTCAACCGTCCCGGAGGCCGGAAGATTTGATCCAGTCCGCTTTAATAACCAGTCTTCATCTCACTATTATTATCAGGATCATGAACTGGCGAGGGATGAGGCCTATGTTTTCTTTCCGCCCGTCACCCCACCCCTGGACGCAGACTATCCGCTATTGCAGCCTCTGGACAACGCTCCTCCGGCGCGGACTGAGCTCACGGATTTTGTTGGCGATTTTTTCTACTCCCTGCTTGCGACGCGCCTCGCCACCGGAGATTTGCCCAAAGATCTCCGCACCCGGCTCCAGGTTTATCGCACCGCCAAACTTTCGCTCCAAAACCAACTTCGCACCCGTCTGACCGCGATAAGCGAGCTTGCAGCCGAAAGACAGGCGGAAGCACTTGCCGCTTTTGCCACCGCCCAATCCGCGGAAATTCGCGAGCTTGAAAAAACGGCCGCTACCATTCTCACCGATTTATACCCGTCCAGTGTATTTGGTTTCCCCACCGATAAAACCGACCTGGCCGATTCCGCCGGAAAGCTGCTCAAAGCCGCGCGCGACACGCCATCCAGCCCTCCCGTCAGAGCAAGGGCGGAATCATTCGCACTGCGGGTGGCCGCTTTTTATCAACGCGGACTTTCCCTGCCCCAGCGCGGACTCCTGTTGGAAGCTGCGATCGAGTTGGCCGACGATTCAAGTTTACCTGCCGCCAACGCTCCGCCTGAACAGGGATGGCTGCTACGTTTTTCACCTGAAACCGCCCGTATCCATCTTCTGGCAACAATTCCAGCCCCGCTGGCAAAGAAAATCAGCGAATACGTCGCAGCCAAACAAATTCTGAAATCGGAACTGGTCGACTCCCTGCTGGCCAGCGCAACCGCCCGCACCGAATCGCGGACGGCCGCCATGAAGGATCTGGCAGTCACGCAGGCGGCGCGAATCGCGGGTCTGGAACCGGCTGCCGAGGAAATCCGCCGGGACCTGGCCACCCTGCCCAATCCGCCGGGGCCTCCCGCGGCCCCCGTTTTGCCGCCCGAACTGGCCGCCCGCATTTCCACCTATCGCATGCACAAGGTGGAGGTGCTCAAAACCCTCTATCATCTCCTCGGCAGGCCAAACGGTGAGTCATACCGGAAAACCCCGGAGGAAGATCCTGCGTCAGGCGTTTTATCCTGGATGCATAATGGGACGACCCAAGTGGAGGTGAAAGCTTCCGAACTAAAGGTGTCGACGGCAGAATTCAATGGCGCCCAAGCCCGCCTCCTGGATGAACTGAACCGTGAACAGGCCGGCATTCGGGCAGCCCTCGCGGAATATTTTCGCAGCTCGAATCAATCCACCGGACGCAAATCGATCAATGATCTGCTCAAGGAATTCGAGACTGCCCGCGAAAAGCAGGAAATCTGGGACAAGTACCGCGATTATCAAACCGCCGTATTGATGCCGGGACTGTCGCCGGAACAACGCCGGCTTTTGTTCGATGCGGGGGTTGAAAAACTTTCCCTGCCGCTGCCGGGCGGCGAGATTATTCCCTGAACGCCGATGCTCCGGTTTTTTTCCAGGAACACGACGGCTGCACTGGGCACCGGCATTCTATTGACCGGGATATTTTCCGCCCTGGTGGTTTGGTTCCGTTCCGATCTGCGGGAGGAAATCCGCCTGAAAATAATCGAGCGCGACGCCGCCGTCCTTTACCCGATGGCGTTGCAACAGCTGGCTGACAGCGATGCGGGCGAAACCGGTGGTTCCGATCCACTCAACGCCCTGTTGAAGAGCGCCCGGCAGAAAGGCATGCTGGCCGTGGCGATTTTCGATCGCGAGGGAAACACCATCAAGGCCGTGCCGGCCAGCCAGCTGTTTGTTGAACTACCCACCGAGGACTATCTTCAGCTGCAAAGTCGCGGTCCAATTACGCGTTATCATTCCGCGTTTCCCCTCGAACAGTATTTTGCCGGCGTTTCCCACGAACAGGGCACCGCCCCGGTGCTTGAAGTTTCCCTTCCTTTGCGGGAGCCGGAGTCATCCATTCTTCGTGGTTTTGTACGCTATTATATCGATGCGCGGTCCCTGGCCCATGAACTCTCGCTGATCGATGACCGCATCAACCGGCAAACCACCGTCACGCTTCTGGTGGGCACCATCCTGATCGGTTTGGTGATGGCGCTGGCGACATTCAGTGTCCAGCGGGCGCAGCGGGTGATTGCCGAGCGCAACGCACGCCTCATCCGCACGAATTTCGAACTCACGCTCGCGGCCAAGGCTTCGGCCATCGGCCAGATTACCTCCCACCTCATTCACGGCTTGCAGGGCTCCGTGGAAGGGTTGCGCTCCATCGTGGCGAATCGCGAAACCGGTCAAGTCACCCCGGAGTGGGAGACTGCGGCCGGTTATACTGAACGCCTCCGAATTATCATTCAGGAAACGGTCGCCTTGTTGGGGGATGCCAGCGCCCATGCCAGTTATGAACTCACCGGTTACGAACTAGCCACGACCATTCGTGAACGGAACCAGGATTTCGCAAGAGAAAAAAGCGTGCTGTTCGAAGTAACCTCTGGATTCGCAGGCGTCGTCGACAGTCATCGCGGCAGCTTGCTTTGCCTGATCGCCAGCAATCTCGTGCAAAACGCAATCACCGCAACCGACGCGGGCCGGCGAGTCAGCGTTTCGATTACCGTGGCGGATCGTATCGTCGTCCTGACGGTTTCAGACGAGGGCCCCGGAATTGACGAGTCCGTTCGCGAACATCTCTTCAAGCCCGGCCGCAGCAGCCGTCGCGGCGGTTCGGGACTGGGGCTCGCCATCAGCCAGCTTCTCGCCAGGCAAATCGGCGCGACGCTCGCCCTCGATTCCACCGGGAAAGCTGGCACCACCTTCCGTCTTACCCTCCCGTTGGGAACGTCGTAAGCTGGAAGCGCCCGTTCGTCCGGTCACGCCTGCCGAAAAGATAATTTCGCTTATTCGCCCAGCCAATGGCGGGCATTGGGTTTTTCGATTAACGCGAAGTGGCGGGTTCAAGCTACACTCCGCGCCATGAACCGCACCGCCTGGATGGAAAAAAATCTCTTCCGCATCGTCGCCTGCATCCTGATCGTAGTCGTGCTCGTGCTCGCGCCCCGCTTGATCGGGGAAACCGTCCAGGACGGCGCAACCCAGCCATTGCCCGACCTGCCGTTCATCGACATGCACTGCCACACCGCCGGCATCGGCGCAGGCAACAGCGGCTGCTTCGTGTCGGAAAAATTACGCTCGAGTTTCAAGTTTCATTTCTACCTGAAAAGTTTCGGCGTCACCGAGGCCGAGCTCCAACGCGACGGCGATGCCCTCGTGCTCACCCGGCTGTCCGAACGCCTCGCCCGCAGCACCCACGTTGGCAAGGCGGTGATTCTCGCTCTCGATGGCGTGGTCGATGAAAAGGGAAATCTCGATCGCGCCCGCACCGAAATCTACGTGCCCAACGAATTCCTCGCCGCCGAGGTGCCGAAACACCCGAACCTGTTGTGGGGCGCGAGCGTCAATCCCTACCGGCCCGACGCCCTCGCCCGCCTCGAATGGGCCCGGGCGCACGGCGCGGTGCTCGTGAAATGGCTTCCCTCCGTGCAACACATCGATCCGGCGGACGAACGCCTCATTCCCTTCTACAAAAAAATGGTTGAGCTGGGTCTGCCGCTGTTGTGCCACACCGGAAACGAACGCTCCTTCACGCAGGCGGAAGACAAATTCTGCGATCCCGATCGGCTCCGTCTGCCGTTGCAACAAGGAGTGAAAGTGATCGCCGCCCACGCCGCAACCACGGGAAGTTTCCAAGGCGAACGTTCCTTTGACCGCCTCGCGCGGATGATGCCGCAATATCCGAATCTCTACGCGGACATCTCGTCGCTCACGCAGCTCAACAAGCACGGTTATCTTGCCGAAGTCCTGCACCGGCCCGAATTCCGCCACCGGCTGCTTTACGGCACCGACTACCCGCTGATCCAGATTCACCTCTTGGTTTCGCCGTGGTATTTTCCGGGTCAATTATCGATCCGGCAGATGTACACCCTGTCCAAACTCGACAACCCTTGGGATCGGGACGTCGCCTTGAAGCAGGCTCTCGGCGTCCCAACCGAAGTCTGGACGCGCGCCGACGCCGTGCTGGCGCACTGAAAATCAACGGCGAAAACTCCTGGAGCTACGGCGACCTCGCCGTAGTCCGTTGACCCCCCGCAGCGAGGTCGCTGCGGCTCCATTCTTACGAGGCCGGCAGCGCCCTTATTTCCGCTCGCGTGCTCGCGGCCATTCCCCGACAAATCGCTGCCCGTCATGCAGCGCATCCTGATTCCTGCCCGCACCCTTCTCCGCAATCGCGAGCTTACCGTCCTGCTCGCGGCCAACGTCGTGCTCGGGCTCATCTCCTCATTCGTCGCGCCGTTCCTTTCGATGTTCGGCACGCTTGAGGTCAAAATGAGCCCTTTGGTTTTCGGCGGGTTCATGACGGTCACCGCGCTCAGCAGCATCGTGATCGGCACCGTGCTTTCCCACCGCTCGGACACCCACCATTCGCGACGCCATATGCTTCTGCTCGGCGCCGCCACCGGCGCGATCGGTTACGCAGGTTACGCGTATGTCCGCAGCATCGCCGGGTTGATTCTGATCGGATCGATCGCTCTTGGCATTTCGTCGATTACCTTTTCCCAACTGTTCGCCTATGCCCGCGAATCGTTAAACCGGAATGGCGTCGCGCCCCGGGAAGCGCCGCTCTACATGAATATTTTCCGCATGTTCTTCGCGCTGGCGTGGACGATCGGGCCGGCGGTGGCCGCGTGGATATTGCAGGTTTATTCCTACCACGGACTCTTTCTCACGGCCGCGCTTTTGTGCGTCGCGTTCCTGATTCTGGTGGCCGTTTTTATTCCCGAAATACCACCGGAGACCAATGCCGCCACGCGCCCGCACGTGCAACTGCGGGCACTTCTCCGCCAACCGACCGTAATGCCTTGGTTCATCGCCTTCACCCTGCTGTTCATGGCGACGACCATGTCGATGATGAACCTCCCGTTGCTCATCATTGAAGTCCTTCACGGAACCCAGACCCAGGTGGGCATCGTCTACAGTCTCGGGCCGATCTTTGAACTACCGTTTATGTTTTATTTCGGATTGCTCGCAACGAAGATGGATCCCGCGCGGCTCATTCGCGCTGCGGTCATTTTCGCGCTGATCTATTACGCGTTGCTCGCGCTGGTGCGTGCGCCATGGCAGATCTATCCCCTGCAAATCCTGAGCGCCGCCTTCGTCGCGGTCGCCATGGGCGTCGCCATCTCTTTTTTCCAGGACAAGATTCCCCAGCAACCCGGCGCGGCCACCAATGTGTACGTCAACGCCCAGCGCATCGGCGCGACGGCAGGATACATCATTTTCGGCTCCGTCGGGGGAAAGTTTGGTTACCGCGCCGTGTACGTCGCCTGCGCGCTCCTCTGCGTTGCCGCTCTGATCCTCACCTTCACCCAGACCACGCGTTCCAGCACCGTAGACGCGAAAGCGTAAAGCGCGCCCATAACCGTGGCGACGGGCGTCCCGCCTGTCGGGTATGGTCTGATCTGGCCGGCCGCCTCGATCTTTTCGTGAATTTTCGTGGCAATTCCGACTTGGAGCCGCAGCGACCCCGTTGCGGTGGGCGGCCGAACTACGGCGAGGTCGCCGTAGCTCCATGGATTTTGCCCGCCCAGCAGAGAATTGAACCGACATCCGGATCCCAAGCCTCGGATTTTATGGCCACAAAAAGCCACAAAAAATCCGTCTGCCAATGAAAGCCTCACGGCGCCTATGGGCACACGGAACATCTGGCCAGCCCGCCTAAATCTTTTCGTGAATTTTCGTGGCCATAAAATTTCCCCTCCGGAAAGCAATTGGCATAAAATGAATCTCCTCACTTCGCTTCCTCCGCTCCTTGGTGTATAAAATCGCCGCGACTCCCCACTTGTCAGCGCCCGTTTCCTGGCCTTTATGTTCACTTCCCCTTCAACCATTCC
The DNA here is from genome assembly GCA_036499685.1 of Lacunisphaera sp. GTDB lineage: Bacteria > Verrucomicrobiota > Verrucomicrobiia > Opitutales > Opitutaceae > Lacunisphaera. The sequence goes on from DASYDH010000028.1 coordinate 9,868, forward strand.
CCGCCGCCATGTCCCATCAAGCCGCCGCCAATCGTTACGCCAATCCCTCGCTCTACCGCCGCTGCGGCCAGAGTGGCCTGCAACTGCCCAGGATTTCCCTCGGGCTCTGGCATAATTTCGGCGACGTCGACGCCGCCGAAAACCGCCGGGCGCTCGTCCTGCGCGCGTTCGATCTTGGAATCACGCATTTCGATCTCGCCAACAATTACGGACCGCCTCCCGGTTCCGCCGAGTCCAATTTCGGAAAAATCCTCAAGGCCGACCTCGCCGGTTACCGCGACGAATTGATCATCTCCAGCAAGGCCGGTTACGACATGTGGCCAGGCCCCTATGGCGAATGGGGTTCACGCAAATACCTCCTCGCTTCCCTCGACCAGAGCCTGAAACGGCTGCAACTGGACTATGTGGATATTTTCTATTCGCACCGTCCCGATCCCAATACTCCGCTCGAGGAAACCATGGGCGCGCTCGCCCACGCCGTCCGCTCGGGCAAGGCGCTCTACGTCGGCCTCTCGAATTACAATCCCGAGCAGACCGCCCGCGCCGCGAAAATTCTCCGCGAGCTCGGCACGCCCTGCCTGATTCACCAGCCAAAATACCACATGTTCGAACGCACCGTGGAAAAAGGCCTGCTCGATGTGCTCACCCAGGAAGGCATCGGCTGCATTCCATTTTGTCCGCTCGCGCAGGGCCTGCTGACGAATCGCTATCTCGCCGGCATTCCCGCCGATTCGCGCGCCGGGCATGATCCGCGTTTTCTGAAACCCGAGCACATCACCGAGGCCAAGGTCGGGCAAATCCGCGCGCTCGACGCCCTCGCGAAAAAGCGCGGCCAGTCGCTCGCCCAAATGGCCCTAGCCTGGGTGCTGCGCCTGCCGGCGATCACCACCGCCTTGATTGGCGCGAGCAAGGTCAGCCAGATCGAGGACAACCTCGGCGCGCTGAAGCATCTCGATTTTAGCCCCGACGAAATTGCCGCCATCGAACGCATCCTCGCGACCTGAATTCAGATTCATTTTTTAACGCGGAGCTCGCGGAGAGCGCGGAGGAGCCAGAAAGCAATCACTACTGCTGGAGTCCAAAGAGGGTCCAAACGCATTCCAGCCATTCGAACTGTCTCATTTTCTCAGCAGCAGCACTCCGCGTCCTCCGCGATCTCCGCGTTTAATTTCCCTGGCTAAAAAAATCACCGCGTCCATGGCCACCTCCCCCCACTCCCGCATTGTCCTGATCATGGGCGTGGCGGGTTCGGGGAAAACCACGGTCGGCCGGATGTTGGCCGCTCAATTGGACTGGCCTTACTTCGAGGCCGACGATTTCCATTCCGCCGCCAACAAGACAAAGATGGGCCACGGAATCCCGCTCGACGACGATGATCGTGCGCCGTGGCTCGTCGCGATTCGCCAGCGCATTGACGAGTGTGTCGCAGGCCACCAGAGCGCCGTGTTCAGCTGCTCCGCGCTGAAGGAAAGCTACCGCCACATCCTGATGGATCGCGTTCCGTCGATCTCCCTCGTGTATCTGGCCGGCGACCCGGCGACCTTGCTGGCGCGGATGCGAGGGCGTTCCGGCCACTACATGAAACCCGACATGCTCCAGAGCCAGCTCGCGACCCTCGAAGTGCCGCACGACGCCCTCAACCTCGACATCACCCAACCCCCGGAAACGATCGTCGCAGAAATCCGGGAAAGCTTGAACCGAATCAATTGAGCAGGTGGCACCACAGAATACCCGGAATACACAGAAAAAAAACGATGAGCATGAATCTCACGGACTGTGGATGCCCTACTCTTGAACCTGTGACTCCGCTTCAAGCGACCGAAAAATGGAATCTCCCGCTCCGGATTATTTCTGTGTATTCCGTGTATTCTGTGGTTAACCCGGAACGCTCCACAGGTTTTCCCTCAAATCCGATTTTTGTGCCTTTTCGTGAATTTTCGTGGCCAACCCGTTTCGTCCGTCCGGGCCGACCTACTCCCGCCCAAGCCCACGCCAAACGCAATTCGCTCACATTTTCCAGCGGTTTTTTCTCAAATTAATGTTAATCCGGGAATTTTGCGGGGTATGAACGTGAACGAACCGTTCACCTCGCTTAACTCTTGTCCGCGCCTTTCCCGGCAATAGTCTCCGGCCCAAAATCTTCCAATCGTTCCTCCTTGAGAAATTCCGCCACGCTTCATCGACGTTTAGCCGGCTTCACCATTATCGAAGTCCTCATGGCTGCGGCTATTCTAACGGTGGGATTCATGGGATTGGTTGAAGCCGTTACGATGTGTTCCGGAATGATGGACGAAGCCCGCCGTCAAACGCTGGCGACTCAGATTTTGAATAACGAAATTGAGAAAATGCGGTTCTACCAATGGACCGATCCGCAACTTCAAGCCACCGTTGTCCAAAATCCAATCGACTCAGCGCACTATCCCGACAGCCCGTTTCTCGACGCGATCAGTGCGTCCGGCGCGACCTATAGTCTTTCGCTGAGCGGCTCGTTCGTGGACCCGCTCACCAACGCCAATGTCGCGAGCGATACAGGTCTTTACGAACGGATTTTCACGGTCACTTGGGTCGTCAAAAGCAGCCGGCGAGATAAAAGCGGGAATCCAGTGACGTTCACTCACAGTCGCACCAATACGAGTTATTTTGGGAAATATGGTCTCAACCTTTCCGACCAGCGCTCGTGACCATTCGTACCCAGAATAAAAACGCTGGCTTCACGCTCGTCGAACTGATCGTTGCGACCGGGCTCTCGCTGATGATCATGGCGGCGATTCTCTCCAGCTACGTTTTTCTTGGTAAAAATTTTACCCGGTCACTCGGCCTTACCGGCACCAATCAACCCACCCTCGAAAACCAAAGCCGCCGGACTCTCGCCTATATCGCCCAGGATGTGCGCATGGCCAGTGGATTGATTACCACTTTGAATCCGCCAATGTTCGCGCCCACCGCAACCACGATGACGCTGGTGCTGCCGACCAGTTCAGGTTCGAAAAGCATCACCTATTATTTCAACGACACTGACGGCGATCCGATCCCAGCCATTCCTGGTTTTACCTTACCGGCCCACTCGTTGGTCCGGCTGGATCTGCAGACAACAACTATGCTTGTCTTGCAAACCAATCTCCTGACCTGCTCGTTCAATTATTACGACGCATCGGGCAGGCCATACGTTATTTTCGATCCTGCCACCGCAGGCTTCAGTTCACTCGACGGCATTAAACAAGTCTCGATTAATTTCACTGCCCAAGGCGGCAGCAAAATCAACGGTACGCTCACTGCCGTTTATACGAGCGCATCACCTCTCCTGATCTTCAGGAATAAGCAGCTGCAGCCATGAGGTTGTCGCGCTCATACCGGCAACAAAGAGGGTCGGTCGTCCTGGTAGCATTGTGCTTTCTTGCCGTCTTGGGTATCGCGCTGGCGAGTTATCTCGCCGTGTGCCACCAAGCCGTGAAGTTGAGCAATCGCGAGTATCAGCGCAGTATCAGCGCGCAGCTGGCTGAATCGGGAATTGAACAAAGCCTCTGGTCGTTCAGTTGGAACAACTGGTCTTCATCGGACACCACGACAATTCCCGGAAGCGCCATCCGCCACATCACTTTTCCCGCAAACAAGTATAACAACGGCGGCGTCGGCTCAATTATGCTGCGGGTCGATCGATATGATGGGACGGTTTGGAATAATTTTACCGCTTACAGTTCTGCGACTCATGATTTGGTCTGGTACGCCGGAGTGTGGTATCAATGCATAGCGAATACGATCGGAACTACACCACCGGTCGATGGGCTTTCATGGATCAGCGCACCCGGTCCCTGGAACGCGTCAGCCAACTATCAGACCAACACTATTGTACTTTATGGCGGCGCAGCCTACCAGTGCGCCGCCGGAAACATAAACACTCCTCCGACTGCGGCCAATATCCCAATCTATTGGACCACGTTGGCGGCAACGGTTGGCAATTGGAACAGTGGAACAAATTATGTAGCTGGCAGCGGTATCGTTTTAGATGGAGGTATGGCCTATCGCTGCGTGGTGGCCAATTCGAATAAAACGCCACCCGATCCAAATTATTGGGTTGGATCACCGACGATCTATTCAGAAGGAGTGGCAACGCCTCCGGACAATCCCGTTGGTGCAATCCGTACTCAACTTCGTGCCTTCGTCACTCCCGCGTCACTCTTTCCCAACGCGATAGCCGCCACATCAACAGTTAGTCTGACATCCAGCAGCTCAACGGGACTGGTGGACAGCTATAATTCTGCGTTAGGCACTTATCCTCCGTCTGTCACTGATTTACCTGCGCGAGGATATTCTGCAACGATAGCCGGAGCGTACAATTCGGGAACTGCCTTAACGATGAGCGGCGGCACCGTGCAGGGCTATATCAGCGCGCCATCCAAGACTTCTTCCCCCTATCCGCTTTATGCAAATCTAGCCGGCACACTCAAGGGTACTTCAGCCGGAACAGGTATTGATTCCACTCGCTTGTTGCGAGATCCCTACGTCCCTCAATTCGACTTATCGACGTGGGACATTAATAGAGTCTACCGTCCTAACGATATCGTGTTCTACGGAAGTGATCACTATGCCTGCATCGCAGCGCCTACGGGCCATCAGAATCCAAGCGATATGACTTATTGGGCAAAAAATGTGATACTCGTCATGCCCACTACGGACATCGAATTACCCCCCACCCCACCCTATCAAAATACAAGTATTTACGTCGTGCAGGGCAATACGTTCAACCTCGTTCACACGATAACGATAAAGGGATCAGTAGCTTTGTTTATTGAAGGAGATCTTCAGATCAGCGCTGGCGGGAATATCGATATACAACCGACGAGTAGCTATCCCTATGCACGCGCACAAATTCAATTCACCGGAAGGCTGCGGGTCCACAGCAGCGGAACGATAAAAAATGAGACATTAGATCCTAAAAAATTAATTTTGATCGGTAGCCAGTCATCCCCTCCCAGCAACCACACATTCTATTCACCAACCAAATTCTACGGAACGATCTATCTACCTCTTACAACCACCGCTCTGTCATTTTTCAACCCTGCGGGTGATCCAGAAATATTCGGCGCGCTATCAGCTCAAAAAATCACATACAGTTCTCCCGCCAAACTTCACTACGACACATCACTACGCACCGCCACTTTTCCCGGAATTGATGCGCCTTTTACCGTCACCGAATGGCGGGAACTCACTGATCCGGCGGAAAAAATCGTTCTTCCCTAGTTGGTATCGGCGGCAACGTTTTGCGTCTCGGGGGTTCATTGTTTAAAAAAACTGCGATAGCGCGACCTGTCGCCCCGGTTTGCCCTGTGGACGCCTTGACGCCGGCCCCACAGCCTGAATAGGTTACGACTGGCCCGAACTCCGCCCCGTGACCTTTTCCGACTTATTTAAACGCAATTCCCGGCGCACCCTGCTGATAGAGGTAAATCCCTATCAGATTCTCGCCGCGGGTTTCAGTCGTCCGGAAGAGGGCACCGTCATCCTCGATTGCGCGGCGGAATTCGACACCGATGACGATCTCGGGCTGCGCCAGTGGCTCGACGAAAACTTCGACAAGCAAAAGGCCTGGCTCCCGGTGATCTGCGGCGTGGTCGCGCCCGAGGGCATCCTGCAGCGCGAAAGCATCCTGCCACGCCGCCTGACCGACACGCAGTACCTGTCGAATCTGGTCCGCGAACAGTTCAAGGTCGAGCACCCGGAATCGTGGAAACTTTTCTCCCTTAATCCCGTCGAGGGCAATCCGCTGCCACCCGAGGGCACCCAGCGGCCAGCTCTCATCGTCGGGCTGTCCTACACCGACGTTCATCGCAGCCAGCAACGCCTGCTCGATCACCGGTTGCTTCCTTACCGTTTGGAGATGGGCATCCTGCCGTTGCTCGGCGTGATCTCCTCGGTCAAGACCCGGCGCAACGACAAACGCGCCATCGTCGTGGTCAACATCGAGCAGGACCACACCGTCGCCTACATCATCGGCAAGGAGGGCGTGCACACGCCGGCGGCGGTCCGCCACGGCTTTTCGTCGATTGTCCATGCCGCCCGCAAGGAATTCGGGCTCGCTCATTCCACCGCGGTCCGCGACCGGCTCCAGCAAAACGACGAGGAGTTGCTGTTGCGCGGGAGTCGCTTCGTCCGCGCGATCGGCCGCGACCTGAAGCCGCTGGTCGATTCGTACGAAATGACCACGGGCCAACCCGTCGGTGAAATCTACTGCGCCTACCTGCCGCCCGCTCTTTCCTGGATTTCCGAGCCACTCGCCCAAGTCGTCGGTCGCGCCCCGTTCAGCCTGGAGTGCAAGGAGTGGATGCCCACCGTCGGCCTGCAGGTCGCGGATGGTGTCCCGACCTTTGGCCAGCACTGGATCGGCGCGCTCAGCCTCCTCACGGATTTTCCCGCGGCCAAACCCGAAAGCATGCCCTCGGAGGACGCCGTTTACCAGGGCCCGTGGCACATTGACTGCCGCCTGTCTGCGCAACTGCCCAACAACAAGCTGGTGCGCCGCCGGTTCCTCAGCACCGCGCTCATCGCCGCCCTGGCCGCGTCCGCGCTCATGGTCACCTGCTGGCTGCTCTACGTCAGCCATGTGCTCGAGGCCGATACCGTTTTCTGGAACCAGCGAATCGGTGAAAGTCAGAACCTGTTTAACGATCTCAACCAGACCACCCGTACGCTGGCCACCCGCACTGCAAAACTGGACAACGCCTATGACCTGATGGGCGGACCTTACCGGGTGTCGGATTTGATCATCAATCTCGGCCGCACCCGCCCGGCCAACATGCGGATCGACAGCATCGAGGCAAATGAAGCCGGCGTGGCCATGCGGGGCGGCCTCCGCGAGCCCTCCGAGCAGGCCAGTCGTTCACTCCGAAAATACGTCGACGATCTGCGCCGCGACCCGGCGATCGGCCCGATTTTTGCCACCGTGGCGCTCACCTCGTTGCAGCGCGAAGATGAAGCGGACTCCCTTGCCTTCGAGATCACGTTCAAATTGAAAAAGGCCGAGCAATGAACGCCACGCTGCAGAATTTCCTGACGTTTGCGCGCCGCGCTCCATTCCTCATCTTTTGCATCGTGGCCCTGATCACATTTTCCATCGCGGACTATTATCTCTGGCAGCGCGAAAGGGAGATCAATGTGCAGCATGAGGAAGTCCGGCGGAACGGCGAAAAAATGTTCTCCGCCCTGTCGAGTCACGGCCGGATCAGCACCGAACTCCAGTCGGTCAACGACGCCCTGAAACAAATCGACGACAACCTGATCGCGGAGACCGACCTCGCGGAAAACATCGGTTATTTTTATCAGATGGAAACGCTCAGTCGCGTCCATCTTACGCAATTGAATCAGTTGAGCTCCCAGCCGGTCGAGGACACCGCCTACAAAGCCATCCCGTTTTCCATGCGCGCCACCGGCACGTACCCCCAGCTCATCAGTTTCCTCCGCGAGTTGGAAAGCGGTCCGCGCCAGTCGCGAATTATGACCTTCAATTTCACCCGGGCGGACGCCAAGAGCAATGCCCTCACGCTGGGACTCACCGTCGAACTCCTCGGCAGCCCATGAAATCATCCTTCCACCAATCCCTTTGGTTTGCCCTCGGAATCTTGATTTCCTCTGCCGTGGCATTGGCTGCGCCCCCGAAAGGAAAAAAGGCCGCAGTGGTATCGAAGGATGTGGATTTCCAGCGAACCAAATCGCGCATCGATACGCTGCTCGGGCCACGCCTGAAATCCGAACCCTTGCCCGATCCGCTGCCCAATCCCTTTCAGCTGGCGGAAGTGGCGCCCATGCCCGGATCGGACAAAACGCCGAAGCCGGTGGAGAACCTACCCGTCAGCACCGACAGCGAGATGCTCCTTTATTACGGAGCCAGCCTGAGAATCAGCGGTACGGTTCGTACTGACGATGAAACTCATCTCATCATCAATTCGTCTCCATATAAGGTCGGTGACCTTCTCACGATAAAAACGAAGGACTCGACCGCCAAGCTGCGCATCCTCGGCATCGCCCCCGGCGAACTCACCCTTGGCCTCAACGACGCCGTGCAGGTGATCAAGTTCAAGAAGTAAGCGCAGTCATCGCGTTCTTCGCGTACCTACTTGTCAGAGACAAACCGCTTGCCCGCACCCCGCATATGCCGGGTCGCAAGCCCACCTCACAGGTACATCTGATTTTTCAGTTTCTCTCTGTCACTTCGGTTCTTGGCGATTCAAACTGCGTCTTTAAAATTCGGCTCAATTTCGCGTCGCAGTTCGTCCAGAAATGATTGGAGAAATTTCGTCCGCTGACGCGCCTCGGTGCGACCGCTCTCGGTCTGCATCCTCATTTCGATCTTAATCAGCTTCGTGAAAAAATGATCCACCGCGGAAATGTGATCGTCCGCTACCCGGTTTTCGCAAAATGGATCATTTTCGACAAACAGCGGACGTCCCATCGCGCCGCTCAGCATCAGGCATCGAGCCAGGCCGACTGCACCGATTGCCTCCAGCCGGTCTGCATCCTGCACAACTTTCGCCTCGATCGTTCGTGGCTGGATAGCCGCACTAAAGCTGTGCGCTTCGATCGCATGCGCAATATCCGGAAGCAATTCCTTCGCATAGCCCCAGTCGCGCAACCAGTGCACCGCCTGCGTTGCTGCCTCTTGCGACGCCTCCTTTCTCCGCGGTGAGTCCTTTGGTACTACCACGCAGTCGTGCAGCCAGGCCGCCGGCAACACCACGTCCAGCCGGGCCCTTTCCGTACCCGCAAGCCGACGGGCATTTTTAACGACCCGACTGACATGTCCCAGGTCGTGGGCTACGTCGCCGCCCTGCGTTGAAAGAACTTCAAAGCAGCGCTGTTCCCAATCTGAAAAATCCATCCCCATAAGCGGCAGCAAATGCACGACTCTACCGCCGGTCAACGATGGCTTGGGAAACCTCCAGTCAAATGTTTCCATTCCGTTTCATTTTAGCTCTCGCACCACAGGCCGGAAAACCCTCCCATCACTCTTTCAATGTCCACGTCGAGTCTCACCCGCGAAGCCCCCTGGCACGCCGGCTGGAAAAGCGCGCAATTGCTTTTTTGTCCGGGCCTCGTCCTTCAAACGGCGGCGTTGGGGTTGGTCTTGAGTTATTACTATCTGCCGTCCGCTCATCACTTGTTCGACCAACTCGCCCGCTGGCGAACCGAGGGCGGTTATGTTTTTTCCGCCGTCGCGAGTGCCATTTGCGGCGGCTTGCTGCCTTTTCTCTACCTGCGAGCCACCGCGGTGCATCCCAACGCTTATCCTTGGTCGCACCTGATTTTTTTCACCGTGTTTTGGGCCTGGAAAGGCGCGGAAGTTGATTTGCTCTATCGGAGCCTCGCGAAACTTTATGGCAGTGGAACTGGTATAGGAACGATCCTGCGGAAGGTCGTCACCGATCTTTTTGGGTACAACGTTTTCTATGCGACCCCGGTCGGAAACCTGGTCTTCGCGTGGAAGGACGCCGGATTTCGCTGGGCGCCAGTGAGCAAAGACGTCCGCGCGGGACGGTGGTATGCCCGCAGTGTTTTCCCGGTGCTGATCAGCGTGTGGGCACTGTGGGCTCCGATCGTCACCTGCATCTACTCACTGCCGTCGGCGCTGCAAATCCCATTGTTTAACATCGTCCTCTGCTTTTGGTCGCTGTTGTTCGCACACATCACGACCCATCAGCAGCGCGGAAACGCGTAGGGTGCGTTTTCAAACTCCGCCCATTCCCGCCAATGTCATCCTGAGCGCAGCGAAGGATCCACGGTCACGAACGTGATGAAGTCTGAGCCGGACCCATGCAGAAGACCTGCCTACGAAACACATGAATCGCACGAAAATCAGAGGCAGGCGCAGTGATTTATTATCCCATTCAGTCCACCGTCTTGGTGGGATAAAAACCGGGTTGGGTTTGCCCGGAGCCTCTCTTTTCGTGTCATTCGTGTGTTTCGTGGGCCACTCCGATTGCATCGTTACGGCTGAGAGGCATGGATTCTTCGCTGCGCTTGGAATGACAAACTATTTTGGGAACCCTTCGTAAGCGTTTTGTTACGGCGGGCGGCTTGAATTAATGCAGCGTTTGAAATAAACCCGCTTTCCCATTACTCTCATTCGTCGATGAAATTAACCCGCTTCCTTTTGTTGCTGTGTTTTCTTCCCGGCCTCGTTTTTGCCAACGAGTCCAAACCGGTAAAAAAAGGCGCGGTCGAAGTATCGCTGGTGTCCGACGCCGCGACGATCGAGGCAGGAAAGCCATTCACCGTGGCACTGCGGATGCAGCACGATCCGCATTGGCACAGCTATTGGCTCGCGCCGGGAACGGGTTATCCCACTTCGTTGAAATGGACTCTTCCGCCCGGTTTCAAAGCTGGCGACATCCAATGGCCCACGCCTCACGTGGTTAAGGACGCTTCCGGAAAAATCACCGGCAACGGTTACACCGGCGAAAATTACCTGCCGGTGGAAATCACGCCGCCCGCCGATCTCGCGGCCGGTTCCGACGTAACGCTCAAGGCCGTGGCCGAGTGGCTCATGTGTCAGGAAGTGTGCATGCCCGGGGATGGGAAACTTGAAATCAGTTTCCCGGTTGCTGCGGCCGGCAATGGCAAGAGCGACGAAAAATGGCGTGACGCGATCGCGACGACGCGCACGAAATTGCCCAAGCCCAACACCGAATGGGACGTAACGGCGACACACACCGACAAAACCGCCACCCTGCGGCTCACTCCGAAAAACGGCGTGGTTCACCAGCCGGCCGACCTGCATTTCTTCTCGGCCGATGCGTACACCGACTACGAGAAACCAGAAAAAATTGCCCATGAAAATGGCAGTTGGGTCATCACGATGGATCTCGATTCGGCTGCGGAAAAAAGCACGACGCACCTCACGGGAGTCCTCGCTTCCGCCAATGGCTGGAAAGATTCTTCGGGCTACGACGGCCTGATTATCGACGCACCGTTTTCCGACGGAAAGGTGGTGGTTTCAGTGCTGACTCCCCCGAGCGCACCTGTGGCAGCGTCCTCGGGACTCATCGGCACACTGGCGCTCGCGTTCGTCGGCGGCCTGATTTTAAACCTCATGCCCTGCGTTTTTCCGGTGCTCGGCATCAAGATCCTCGGGTTCGTCAATCAATCCGGCCACGACCGGCGCAAGATCACTTTGCACGGTTTGGTTTTTGCCGCGGGAGTGGTGATTTCGTTTTGGATTCTCGCCGGTGCGCTGCTGGTGTTGCGCGCGGGCGGTTCCCAACTCGGCTGGGGCTTCCAGCTGCAATCGCCCGCCTTCGTTTTCGGCATGGCGGTTTTTTTGCTGATTTTCGCTCTGAACCTCAGCGGATTGTTTGAGATCGGTCTCGCGGCGACGGGCGTCGGCGGGAAACTTCAGATGAAGGGCGGACTCTCCGGTTCATTTTTCACCGGGGCGCTGGCCGTCCTCGTCGCCACGCCGTGCAGCGCGCCATTTCTGGCGCCGGCGCTGGGTGCCGCGCTGTCGCTCCCGGCCGTGCAATCGATTGCGGTCTTCACTGCCATCGCGATCGGACTAGCGTTGCCTTATTTGTTGCTCTCGATTTTTCCGCAGGCGGTTAAATTTTTGCCGAAGCCCGGCGCGTGGATGGAAACGTTCAAGCAATTCATGGCGTTTCCGCTTTACGCCACCGTCGGCTGGTTGCTCTGGGTACTCGCCGCGCAGACCAAGGACGACGATAACGCGCTGCTCCTGATTACTTTTGGGTTCGTCCTCGTCGCAATGGCCGCCTGGGCGTACGGACGGTTCGCCCAAGCGTGGGGCAAACCCGGCAAACAACGTTTCGGACGCGTATTCGCCGCGCTGCTGTTGATCGGGGGATTGTATACCGGTTGGCCCAGGCAAGCCGATGCCGCACCGGTTCCCGGCCAGTATCAGGTAACTTGGGAAAAATGGAGCCCGGAAGCGATCGCCGCGGCGCAGTCGGCGGGAAAATTCGTCTACGTCGATTTCACCGCGCGCTGGTGCGCCACATGCCAGACCAACAAGGCCACCGTGTTTCACTCCGACGACGTGCTGGCGGAATTGAAGAAACGAAACGTCGTTCTTCTGCGGGGCGATTGGACCAATCGCGACCCGAAGATCACCGCTGAACTCGCCCGCTGGAATCGTTCCGCCGTGCCGTTCAACCTGATCTACGCGCCGGGAAAACCCGACCCGGTGATTCTGCCCGAATTGCTGACGCCGGGAAAGGTATTGGAAGCTTTCGCACAAGCCGCCGCGAAGTAAGCATCGCGCTGTTGTGGCAATGAAGGAGCTACGGCGACCCCGCCGCAGTTCGCCCATCTACCGCAGCGGGGTCGCTGCGGCTCCAAAATTCACGTCGCCCGCCTCGGGCGCGGTAATCTCAAAATTCGCCGCCCACTTCCAGGTTTCCCACATCGCGACTGGTCGTCGGATCCGTCACGTTACCCACGATAATCGAGCCGGTCATGTCGGGGTGATAGATGCAATGGTAACCGAATTTACCCGGTTGTTCCGCCAGGTATTTCCAGTTCATGTTCGGACTGATCATGCCCGAGTCGAAAAGCTTGGCCTTCCGCTCGGTCACATTGTGCGGGACGAGATCCGCATTTTTGAATTCCACCGTATCCCCCGGCGAAATCGTCACCACGGCCGGAGTGAACTTCATATTTTCGATCATCACCACGTAAACGCGAGACGCATGCGAACGCCGCTGGAGCGTGGTGCCGAAGCCCAAGGTCACAACCAGCAAAACCAGGATGAGTGAACCGACCGGTTGTGGCCATTTCATGGGTGATTCGGATTATTTCAACGCCGCCTGAAGTCGCTTGGCGTGGCCGAGGTGTTGGACGAACGCCGGACGCACCTTGACGAGGAGCGCCTTGAGTTCCGCATTTTGCGCATTGGGGATCAGGGTGTTGTCGAGAGCGGCAATCACCTGCTCGTGATAAGCGACTTCGTGGTCGACGTAAGCGCGGTCGAAATCCACGCCGGACAACGTGCGGAGATGCGCCAGATTTTTTTCGCCGCCATCCTCGAGCGATTTGCTCGTATCGTTGGCTTCGGGCGTAACCTTCAGCCTGGTCACCAACGCAACGGCGCTCTGGTTCACCGAGGTGTGGTCGGTGACCATCATGTCGGCGAATTTCTTGACCGCGGAATCCGACGTTTTCCCGGCCGCGAGATGACCGGCGTCGATGTCGACCTGGTTCGCGGCGACAACGATCGCGGCGATTTGCGCATCGTTGGGTTGCGCGTGGGCGAAGGCGAATGAGACGGCCGCAATTGCGGTTATTGCGAGGCAATGGATATTTTTCATTTTAAGGACAATCGAAGTGACTGGGTTTGTGAGGCTGGGTTTGATTTGCCAACCTCCATTGGATGCACCGCCGGAGCCGGGGTTACAGCCGCCCGTCGAGCACCATGGACGGACACAAAAAAACCACGGCGGGATCGCCGTGGCTCCAGGAAGGATACTGCTAGTGGCTTTCCAACACCACGCTCATGATGCGGGCGGTGAATGGATCGCAAAATTCGGCGCGATACTGGAAGAGTTCCAGCCCCGCAGCGCTGGCGAGCAACGTGGACTTCAGGCGTTCGCGCGCCCGATACAGAAGCACTTTGACATTGCCCGCGGTCATGCCGAGGCAGGTGGCCGCCTCCGCGGTCGTCAGGTGTTGGACCTCCCGCAATACGTAGACTGTGCGAAGGTTTCTCGGCAACGCACCAATGGCATCCTCCAAAAGCGTTTTCATTTCCTTGAGGTTCATGCGGGCGGCGCCTTGGGGAGCGACCGCCCGTTCCTGACTGGCAGTTTCCTCCACCAAGGCTTCTTCGCGCAGACCGCGCTGGCGGCGAAGAATCATCAGGCATTCGTTGATCATAATGCGCGTCAGCCAGGTGGAAAAGGAAGCTTCGCGCTGAAAATTGCCCAAGTGGAGGAAGGCCTTGAGGTACGTATTCTGCATGGCGTCCTCCGCCTGCTGATGCTGCTTCAGATAACTCAGCCCGACGCGAAACAGCCGGCCGTTGTAGCGTCGGACCAGCACTTCAAACATTTCGCGATTGCCCCGATTCACTTCATCCACCGCCTGCAAATCCGAAATTTCCGGATGGAGATCGTTGGGGTTGGCTTGGGAAATTGGGTGCATTGCCCATTAGATGACGCGAAAAATCAAAGGTTACAATGCCGGTTAGCTGGCCGGCAAACATGGTCCCGACACGGACGGTTTCCCGTCGGGACCACGCCTTCAATCCATCGGGCAAGGTAAAACTCCGCGCCCAATTTGTACGCTAATAATCAATTTTTATGCGATACAACTCAATCGCGGGGTATTGCCGGAAGAAGCGTAAAGCGGTTTTTTGGGGCGATCTCCATTGCTGACCCCCACGGCATCTGGAATTCCTCCTGTAATGATTTCCCCGGCCCCGCTCGAATACCTCGGTCGCATCGAAACTGATCTGCGTCGTAACATCCTTCCCTTCTGGATGGAGAAAGCGGTCAATCCCGCCAACGGAACTTTCTTTGGCGCGTTGACCAACAATTTGGTACCCGACCCGTCGGCGGAACGTGGCGCGCTGCTAACCTCACGCATTCTGTGGACATACGCCGCCGCTTACCGGCAGTACCGTGATCCGGCTTACATCGCGATGGCGGACCGCGCTTACAAGGATTTGCTCACACATTTTCATGACGCCGAAAACGGCGGTTTCTGGTGGTCCATTGCCGCCGACGGATCCGTTCTCCGTGATCGCAAACAAATCTACGGACAGGCCTTTGCCGTCTACGCGCTGTCGGAATATCATGCCGCCACCGGACGGCGTGAACCACTCGACCAGGCCATTGCCGTGTTTCAACTCATCGAAACACACGCCCGGGATTCCCGTCAGGGCGGCTATCTTGAGGCATTCGCGCGCGATTGGAAACCGATCGACGACATGCGCCTGAGCGTAGTGGATCAAAACGATCCCAAATCGCAGAACACGCATCTTCACGTCCTGGAAGCCTACACAAATTTGTTGCGCATGTGGCCGGATACCGGATTGCAGCAATCGTTGACCACGCTGCTTGAAATCATGCTGACGCGAATTGTCGACGCACGCCGCGGTCACCTGGGCCTTTTCTTCGCGGAGGATTGGACCCCGCGCTCGGACAAGATTTCCTATGGTCACGATATCGAGGCGTCCTGGCTTTTCACCGAAGCGACAAATGTACTCAAGCATCCCGCCCTCACCGAACGCACCCATGCACTCGCGATCAAGATCGCGGATGTAACGCTCGCGGAGGGTATCGACGTGGATGGTGGCGTCTATAACGAAGGCAGTCCGGCCGGTCTCACCAATACGAACAAGGAGTGGTGGCCCCAGGCCGAGGCGGTGGTCGGCTTCCTCAACGCCTATCAGATTTCCGGCGAGGAACGGTTTCTCCGCGCCGCGCTGCATGCGTGGGATTTCATCGAACAACGCCTGATCGACCGGAAAAACGGCGAGTGGTTGCGCGGCGTGACCCGCGATGGCGGCCCTCTCGACGGCGAACTGAAAATAAGTTTCTGGAAATGTCCCTACCACAACGGACGCACCGGCCTTGAGGCGGTCCGCCGGCTCCGCGCCATCACCAATCACATCTAATATTTCTCCCATGAAAAAGAAATCCGCCCCCGCCAAATCCACGAAAACGAAATCCACCGCGTCCGCCAAAAAATCCCGCGGGATTCCAGCCGGCGCTCCCGCCGGCTGGAGCGCGCGCCTCAAAGCCCTGCGCGCGAAACACGAAAAATTCCTCGCCCGGAAAAATCCCGTCGACACCGACTGGGACAATGGCGTGTTCGATCGTTTTGAGTTTCCCGCCATCACCTACCGTCACGCCCCGATCGAATGGCGTTACGATCTCAATCCGAAAACGAATCCGTTCCTGATGGAACGACTCGGCGTGAATGCGACGCTCAATCCCGGGGCATTTTACTGGAATGGGAAAGTGCACATGGTCGTTCGTTTTGAAGGCTATGACCGCAAAAGCCTGTTTGCCATCGCGGAAAGCGCGAACGGCATCGACGGCTGGCGTTTCTGGGATGAACCGGTGGACCTGCCCGAGATCAAGCCCGAGACGAACGTCTACGACATGCGCATCACTTTTCACGAGGACGGTTGGATTTACGGCGTATTCTGTTCCGAGGCCAAGGATCCCGACGCCAAACCCGGCGATCTCTCGAGCGCCGTCGCCGTGGCCGGCATGGTCCGCACGAGGGATTTCAAAAAATGGGATCGCCTGCCGAATCTCAAAACGCCGGCATCGCAGCAACGGAACGTTGTCCTCCATCCGGAGTTTGTAGACGGCCAGTATGCGTTCTACACCCGTCCGATGGATGGTTTCATCGACGTCGGTTCCGGCGGTGGCATCGGTTGGACTTTGTGCAAGGACATCACCACCGGCGTCACGGGTCCGGAAACAATCATCGACGGCCGCGCATACCATACGATCAAGGAAGTGAAGAACGGCCAGGGTCCCGTGCCGATCAAGACACCGCAGGGCTGGCTGCACCTTGCCCATGGCGTGCGCGCTTGCGCCGCCGGACTGCGTTACACGCTCTACATGTTCATGACGTCGCTCGAAGATCCGACGAAAGTAATCGCGCGTCCCGGCGGTCATTTCCTCGCACCGTATGGCGGTGAAGGTTTCGGAGACGTCTCGAATGTCACGTTCACCAACGGTTGGGTGCAATTGCCCGACAAAGCGAAGACCGTGCTGATTTACTACGGCGGTTCGGACACGCGTTGCTACGTCGCGCGAACAACCGTCGAAAAGCTCGTGGACTGGTGTCTGCACACTCCGGAAGATGCGCTCACCACCCGCCGCGCGGTGGAACAGCGGCTGGAGTTAATCCGCGCGAACAAAGCATTGCTCGGATAGTAGGAATTTTCGCAATAAAAACCACGCGTGCTGGCCACGCGTGACCTCAGGCGTAGCGACAGGCGTCCCCGCCTGCCGTGTTTTTAAGTTGGAACGATACAAATGAAGGAGGATTCCACTCGGACCCAATGACGGCAAAGTCACCGTGCAAAGCGCACGCCTTTCCGGCATGCAGGATTTCCTGGTCGTTCCCTTCAGCCACACCTGGCTCGCTTGGCGGAGTGAGGTAATCATGCAGGTTACAATCTTCCTGCGCTCAGGTAGCTTCACTCACGACGCATCGGCCGGTAAACCAACCGTGCCTTAAACGCGCGGCGTCCCGGCCAATTTACGCGTCGATGCTTTGGGGCGGATTGAGTTGAAGCAAAACATTCGCGAGGGTGATCAGGCCGCCGCCAACCAGCAGATGCCAGGTCAGCTCCTCGTTGGGGTAATCGAATCCGGCCCAGCGTGAAAACAGCGCCGGCAGAAACAGCGCCATCACGGAGGCGAACAACGGTTCGACGCAGTAGATCAGCCCCGCCTCCGTTGCCGTGATCTTCGGCTGCCAGCGGTTCATGATCGTGTACGATCCCAACGTACAGAACCCCGTGAGAAACACGGTGAACGTCAACCATGGCGCCGACGCCCATGGCGCCAACAAATCGGTTTTGTCAGACGCCGTGGCGAGCGCCATGCCACCAAAGAAAATTGCCTGCACCATAAACATAACCAGCGTCATCGGCAACGGACGGTTCACCGCGAAGGATTTCCTTTCCACCAACAGAATCTGAATCATAAAAAACAGCGAGCTGATCAATGTCTCGATTTCCCCCCGGCCGAGTCGCATGGCCTGAAAATTGAAACGTCCAAGAATCGCGACGCCCGCGAGAACCAGCGAACTGCTGATCATAACCAACCCGGTCGGCCACCGCCGCAATCGCGCGGCGACATAAATGGGAATTAAAATTGCGTATAACTGCGTCAGGAACGCGGAGACGGATGCCGACGTGAACTGGAGGCCATCGTTTTGAAACAGCATGCCGGCCCCCGCCGCCAGCCCGATCAGACAGCCCTGTTTCAATTCCAAGCGGGTAATCGTGCGCAGTTCCTTGCGCAGCAGCACCAGCAGCGTGATTGAGCCCAACAAAAAACGCGGAGCGATCGTGCAGGCGGTGACAAACCAGGAATTGGGCGCGGTCAATAGCTGCTGGTGCGCAAACATGATCGCCTTGATCAGCGGAAAACTCAGTCCCCAAAAAAAATTGGCGAGCAGCAGCATGAGAAGTGCCTGCGCATGGACTGAACGGGAGGAAAACATTCGGCCAATAAGAGCAATTCGTTTTTCGCCGGACTACAAATCAACTCGCGCACCGATAAAATAAACGCGCGGTCTTGATCCGTGTCGGTCGGAATTCCGCACGCAGGCACAAAAAAAGCCGCCACGGATTTCTCCGCAGCGGCTTCAAAATTGAGCTTGGGGTGCTACTTACTTCACGTGCTTGCTGACAAGCTTGGTCATGTCGAACATGCTGACCTGCGCTTTGCCACCGAAAACAACCTTGAGGGCGGCGTCGGCGTTGATGTTGCGCTTGTTCTTCTTGTCTTGAAGACCGTTCTTCTTGATGTACGCCCAGAGCTTCTTGGTGAGCTCAGTGCGGGGGAGCGGCGTGGCACCTACGATCGGGGCGAGCGCTGCATCGGGAGTAACCGGCTTCATGAAAGCGGCGTTGGGTTTACGAGTGGTTTTTTTAGCCATAGTGCTACTTGTCATAGAACCCGCCGGACTCAATGCAACGATTTTCTAGAGGAGAAATCACTTTTCCCAGAGGAGAAATGCGGCGCTCACAACGCATGATTAATCTTGCGATCTTCCCTCCACCACTCACGCGCTGTCGTCAACTTGGACGAACTGCCGGTAAAGCGCCGCGTAGTGTCCGCGCAAGGCGAGCAATTCCGTGTGAGTGCCACGTTCGATGACGCGTCCCTGATCCAACACCAACACGAGATCCGCGTGCCGGATCGTGCTCAACCGATGTGCGACCACAAAACTGGTCCGGCCGGCAAGCAGCTTGCGGAGGGCTTGTTGCAAGCGCGCCTCGGTGAGGGCATCGATCGAGCTGGTCGCCTCGTCGAGGATGATGATGCGAGGATCCGCCAACAAGGCACGGGTGAAGCAGATAAGCTGGCGCTGGCCGACCGACAGTCCAGCGCCTTTCTCCCCGACTTCCGTGTGCAATCCCGCAGGCAGGGCTTCAAAAATATCGAGGCAATCGAGCGCTGTTGCTGCCGCTTTGATCTCGGCGTCCGTGGCCTCGGGCCGGCTCAGGCGGATGTTATCCATCACAGTACCGCTGAAGAGAACGTTCTGCTGTTGCACCATCCCCATCTGGTGATGCAGCGACTGACCGGTGATCGTCCGAATATTCCTCCCGTCAACGAGCACTTCACCCGTCGTCGACAGGTAGAACTTGGCGACCAAACTAATGATCGAGCTCTTGCCGCTGCCGGTGTGACCGACCAGTGCCACGGTTTGTCCGGGTTCGGCGACGAAATTCACGTCGTGCAGCACCGTCCGCGCAGGATCATAGCCAAAAGATAAATTCCTGAATTCCACCTTCGCCCCCTTGCCTGATTGCACAGGCAAATCGATCGCATCGGGGTTGTCGGTCCAATCCGGTGCGACATCGATCAGCCGGAACACCCGTTCCGCCCCCGCCATGGCGATCAACGCCTGGTTATATTGGTTACCAATGATGGCGATCGGGGCAAAAAACTGGTTCGCCAGCAGAAAGAAAGTGATGAGGCTGCCAACGCTCATGTCCGCATGGAATACGCGCCAGCCGCCAACCAGCAGCAGCAGCGCCACGAAAAATTGACTGTTTAACTCCAACAGGGGAGTGAGGATCGCGGACGTGCGCGCGAGAGCAATGTTGTTGCGGGCGTGATCGGCGAGCAGATTTCGGAACAACCCGGCGTTGGTCGCCTGCCGCACGAATCCTTGCGTCACCCGAATGCCATTGACGGATTCGGCCAGCGTCGCCGTCACCCGGCTGAAACTCTCCTGCGAGGCGCGCGAATAAAAGCTGAGCTTCACTCGAAAATGCCGGTTGAGCAACCAAAGGACCGGTGCCAGGGCGAGCACCACCAGAAAGAGCACCCAGTCGCTATAGGCCATCACTGCCGCCGTAAAGACCATCGAGCCGAATTGGATGACGCTGACAAAAAGGACGTCCTGGATGCCGAGCCGGACCGCTTCCACGTCGCTCGTCACGCGACCGATGATCCGTCCAAGCTTGATTCGATGATAAAAACTCATCGGCTGTTGCATCAACTTTTCAAAAATCTCCCGGCGCAGGCCGTTCACCACCGTTTCACCAATTTCCAGCGCGAACCGCTGACGGAAATGAAAGAGGAAGTCGGTGGATATCGCCAGTAATCCGTAACCCGCCACCCCCCAGCCGATGCCCGCAAAATTGCGGCTGGTGATCGGTCCCTTAATAATGAGCGACATCACCCAAACCAGCGCCGGTAGTTGAGCCGAACGGACCAGGGTCATCACGGCCAGCGCGCTCACTTTGCCCTTGATCGGGCGGGTGTAAGTAAACAATCGCCGGATCAAACCCCATTCGAGGGGCTTGAATTGTTCCTCATCGTCCTCGCTGTCCCGAAGACTCTGGACTAGCACCGAGGGGCCCGCCTTGGCAGAAGACTCGCTCACAAACTGGCCTCCCGGCATTTTCGGCCACCTAGGTTGGAGCCGCAGCGACCCCGCTGCGGTTTCCCCGCCAACCACGGCGGGGTCGCCGTGGCGCCAATAAGAAACCGATGAACAATGGAAATCCTCACGACATTCCCTCCCTGCTGGCCAAGCCGAGCAGTTGAAGGTCGCGGGCGTCAACCAGCTGCAGATTCGCCACCCGCAGATAGGGACCTTGCATCCGCATCAGCTCCTCATGTGTCCCGCGCTGTACGATGCGTCCATCTTCCATCACGATAATGAAATCGGCGCGGCGCAGCGTACTCAACCGGTGGGCGACGATGAAGGTGGTCCGGCCGGCGATGGCCCGGTCCAAGGCCTCGAAGATCTCATGTTCCGTTTCGCTGTCGATGGCCGCCGTCGGGTCGTCCAGCAAAAGGATCGCCGGCTCAAGGAGCACCGCTCGCGCAATCGCCAGACGTTGGCGCTGTCCGCCGGAGAGGCTGTTGCCGCTTTCGCCGAGGACCGTCTCATACCCTTCCGGCAACTGGCTGATGAAATCATGGGCCGCAGCGATGCGGGCCGCCTTTTCGATCTGTTCGCGCGTGGCCTCGGGATGACCAAACGCAATGTTGGCGGCGATCGTGTTGGAAAAGAGAAAGCTCTCCTGGAAAACCGAGCCGATATTGCGGCGAAGATCCTCCAGATTGAGCCGGCGGGCATCGTGACCGTCGACGAGTACGCGTCCGCTGGTGGGATCGAAAAAGCGTGGAATGAGGCTCATGAGCACGCTCTTGCCAGCGCCGGTTGCACCGAGAATGGCCACGCATTGCCCGGGTTTCACCGCGAGATTTATGTCGCGCACGACTGCTTCCGCGCCGCGATAGGCAAACGACACGCGATCGAATTCAACCGCACCCTTCAAACGCGCACAAGGGATCGCGTCAGGCGGGGTTTTTACTTCCACGGGCGCGTCGAGAATCTCGAAAACCCGGCGCGCGCCGATGAGCGATTGTTGGACGCCGTTGACGATCGTGGCGACGTTGTTGACCTGGCCGGAAAATTGTTCGAGCAGCCCTGCAAATACCACCAAACCGGCACCCAATGGCAATTGATCGTGCGCCACCAGCCAGCCGCCGTAGCCGAGCAGGACCATCATGTTGATCCGGGTGAGGAAACCGATGGCCGGGGAAAACAAACTGATACGCCAAAAAATGCCGCGCTGTTGAACAAAACAGGCAAGATTGGCGGCATCAAATTTGGCGCGGGCTTCTTTTTCCCGCCCGAAGCCCTTGGTCACGGCAATGCCCTGGATTCCTTCCGTAAGAATTTGCACCATTTTATCCACCAACGTCCGGTTTTGCGCGTACTCGGGCTGGATCTTACGGGAAAACGAAGCTGCCATCAGGCAAAGCGCCGGGGTCGTCGCCAGACAAACCACCGTCAGCAACGGACTGAGATTCACCATGTAGATAATATACGCAGTCAGTGAAATCACCATGATGACGCTTTGAATCAGCACCTGATCGACGAACATCCGCACTGACTGCACGTCGCCCGTCACGCGCGTGATGATGGAACCGGTGGTGTTGGCGTCAAAGAAACGAAAACTCAATTGCTGGAGCTTCTCGTAAACCTCGCCGCGCAAATCCACGACCAGTTCCTGTTGAACCAATTTGTTGACCGAAACAGCATAAATATAATTCAAGACGGCACGAATCAGCGCGAACGTCAGGATCAGTCCCGCCAGCAATCCGAGAACTTGCAACGGCGGCCAGTTTTCCGGAAGGTGAATAGCCCATCCCTTGGCCGCGACCGCCGGGGTGTGTTCGATTTTATGGCGGACGTAATCGATGCCCAGGCCGGTGAAACTCAAACCGCCGATGCCGAGGCTCAACAACACGAGCTGGATTCCCAGCACTTGGAGACAATGAAGGCGATAGCGCCAAGCCAGCCCGAACAATCGCCGAATGAGCACTCCATTGCCCGGTTCGGTGATGGAATTGAGTTGGGCTGACATGGACCAGCCACAGTTATGAACAGTTGGGCGCGGTGCACGAAATATTTTTTGGCAAAAATCGCGACGGTCCGGATCATCATGCATGAGGCAAATGCCCCAGTTGAAATCGATGCGTTATAGAGTGAAAGGCGGCGGGTTACGCCATAAATCGCTTGCCTAAAATGACGCTCCGCGCAGCCTGCTCCGCGTTGAGTTGGTTGTTTGTTAGATTCTATCGCTACGGAGAATTGTCAGGTGAGCACGGCTGTTCAGTGATGATTTGAAATCCGAATTTCGGGGACGGGCGGTAAGGCGACACCATCAGCTCCCATCATCACATGTCAGATAACAGCAAGCTCTACGTGGGGAACCTTCCCTTCGCCAGCACCGCCCAGGATCTCGAAGCCCTGTTCGGCCAGGTCGGCACCGTCAGCGTCGTTGAGATCATCTTCGACAAATTCACCGGTCGTTCGCGCGGTTTTGCCTTCATCACGATGGCGAATGGCGATGAAGCCCAAAAAGCAGTCGAGCAGTTCCACGGCCACGAAATAGAAGGCCGGGCGCTTTCGGTGAACATCGCGCGTCCACGTGAAGAGCGTCCTCCGGGTGGCGGTTTCGGCGGAGGCGGCGGTGAACGTCGCGGCTTCGGCGGTGGTGGCGGCCGGGGCGGTCGCAGCGGTGGTGGTTATCGCGGTGGTGGCGGCCGGGGTGGCCGCGACGGCGGCGATCGCGGTGGTTACCGTGGCGGTCGCGACGGTGGTGATCGCGGCAGCGGCGGTTACGGTCGCGAATAATCGCGATTCAACCAGATGTTTTTCCAAGGCCGGACACTTGTCCGGCCTTTTTTGTTTGGGCGTGCTTCAACCTGGAGCTGCGGCGACCTCGCTGCAGGGCTTCCTCAAAGCCACCGCGGGGTCGCCGTGGCTCCATCGATCACCGATCCTACCGGGCCAGAAACCGTTTTTCCCACTCAGGACGGGGTAGTGGCTTCGGACGGTATTTCCCAAACAGCGCGTACCTGGTTCGGGCGATGAGCTTGTAGGCGAAATCACGCAGCCATCGCGGTAGCAGGCGCAACCAGGAAAGGACGCGCCACCCGCCACCGACCACCTTGCATGCGGCGAGCGCTCCGTCGGTTCGCAACCGATATCCGCCGGAAACGGGCTGATCCCAGTCCGGCACAAAAATCAAGCTGTCGAAGTCCTTCAACGGCAGCCCCTGTGAGCGCAAATAAGTCCGCGCGGGCGCGCTCTGGAGCGGCGCGAAACTCAACCGGCCAGCCGAATCCGAACGCAGCAACGCAAGCACCAGCCGGTTGCACAGCCCGCAGTCACCATCATAGAGCAAAACCGGGCGAGGATCGGATTCGCCACTCACAACATGATCGCCAGCGCCACGCTGAAGTAGATAATCAAGCCGGTAACGTCGACCAAGGTGGCCACGAATGGCGCGCTGGAAGTCGCCGGGTCAAAACCGAGTTTTTTCAACAAAAGCGGCAGCATCGAACCCATCAACGATCCCCAAAGTACAATGCCGATCAACGCGAGTCCCACCGTCAGACCCACCAACGGCCAGTGTGGACCATAAATCGGGGTGAACTGCGACCAAACCGCTATCCGTAAAAATCCAATAACACCCAGGATCACGCCGAGCGCGGTTCCGGCGATCAATTCGCGGCGCATGATTCTCCACCAGTCGCGCAATTTGAATTCACCCAGCGCCAGCGCGCGAATGACCAGGGTGGCCGCCTGTGAACCGGCGTTGCCGCCCGAACTGATGACGAGCGGAATGAAAAGTGAAAGAACGATGGCTTTTGAGAGCTCGTCCTCAAAGTAGCTCATCGCCGTCGCCGTCAACATTTCGCCGAGGAATAAAACCACCAGCCAGCTCGCCCGCTTCTTCACCATCTTGCTCAGGGCAATCGTCGTGTAGGGTTCGTCCAACGCTTCGGTACCGCCGAGCTTCTGGATGTCCTCGGTCGCTTCTTCCGATGCAACGTCAAGCATGTCGTCCGCCGTCACGATGCCGATGATCTTGTTGTCGGCGTTGGTCACCGGGAGCGCCACGCGATCGTATTTTCGAAATACCTGCAGCGCCTTCTCGCGATCGTCAGTCGGCGAAAGCGTCGCGAAATTTCCATCCATCAGGGCGCTCACCTTGGTCTCCGGATCGGAAAGCAGGAAACGCCTCAACCGGACGTCGTCCAATAGAATCCCGCCTTCGTCCGTTACATAAATCATGCTCAACGTCTCGCGGTCGTAGCCATGGGTGCGAATAAAATCCAACGACTCGCGCACGGTCCACTCCGCGTGGACCGCCACGTAGTCGAGCGTCATCATGCGACCGACGCTATGCTCGGGATAGGCGAGCAAGTCCTGCGTGATCTTCCTTTCCTCCGGCGTGAGCAGACAGATCAATTGCATCGCCAGATCCAGCGGCAGATCGTTCAGGAACGTGGTGCGGTCGTCGGACGGAAGTTCGTTCAGCAACGCCGCCGCTTGTGGCTGCGTGAGCATTTTGAGCAGCTTGTGTTTGGCATGATGCTCAAGATAGGAAAAAACGGCCGCCGACAATTCCTTGGAACATCCGCGAAAAAGCACCGCGAGTTCCTCGATGGGCAATTCCGCGAGGATCGGCGCCACGTCCGCCGGCAACCACGGCGCCAGCTTCGCCTTGAGCTTCACGAACTCCTTGTTCGCGATCAGCGTTGAAATCTCGGTTTTGAAAGTGCTGGCCAGCGCGGGCATGCCGGGAAAGTACGCGCGCGCGTTCACTTGGCAATCCCGGGCCGAGCAACGTTTGGGCAAATCCTCAAGTTTTTCCGGCACCCTCGATCAATGGCCCCCGCCAATCGCCGACACTCCAAAATCCGTGAAAGTTTACGCTTGCCCCATGGAAACTAAAGACACTATCAAAGTTTCCTTTCTTGGAATGCCCAACTCCCGCTCATCGTTATCCGCCGTACCGGAAGTGGAAACCGGATCTGCTACCGAACGCATTTTGAGTGCTGCCCGCCGCCATCTTTTCGCCTATGGCTACAATGCGCTCACGATGGACGATCTCGCCCATGAATTGGGCATGAGCAAAAAAACGCTCTACCTCCACTTTCCCGGGAAGGACGCGATCATTGCGACCATCATTGAGGAAATGGGGCGGACCATTCGCCAGGAGCTGGAGGCCGTGCTGAGTCAGCCAAAGTTATCCTTTTATCAGAAACTCCGGACCATCGTTGATATCATCGTACCCCGGATATCCCTCCTGAGCCCGGCAATCCTGCGGGAACTGCAACGCTATGCCCCCAAAATCCATGACATGATCGACGAGCTGCGCCAAAAAAACATTCCCTTGGTTTTTGGCCGGCTCTTCCGCAGTGGCGTCAACGAAGGGGCCTTGCGCCCCGAAATCGATCCTGATTTCGCCGCCCAATTCTGGCTGCAGGCCATCCGCGGCCTTGTTCATCCGGACACTCTGGCTGTCATTCACCTTTCGCCGAGGCAAACCCTCGAAAAAGCTTTGGAACTCTTCACCGGCGGCCTGCTCACGCCGGCCGGCCGCAAAGACTATGAAAAACTATTTCCTCTCTAGTTTCCCCGCGCTAACCGCGTTCGCTTTTCTGCTCGGTGGCTGCGCCCGTCCTGCGCCCGCGGGATGGCAGGGTTACCTCGAAGGTGATTTTGTTTACGTGGGCGCGCCACTCGCCGGACAATTGCAAAATCTCGCGGTGCAAAAGGGTGCCCGCGTAACGGCCGGCACGCAGTTGTTCGTGTTGGAACAGAGCGCCGAACTTTCGGTCCTGTGCGAGGCCGCCGAACGTCTGCGGCAATCCCAGGCTCTCCTCGCCGATTTGAAGAAAGGACAGCGCCCCTCCGAGATCGCAGCGATCGAAGCCCGGCTCGCACAAGCCAGGACCGCGGCGGAACTTTCCGAACACGAACTCGAAAGGGCCACGAAATTACATGAAGGCAAAGTAATGTCGGACGACGATTACGACCGCGCCCGGCTAAATCACGAAGCAGACACCAAGCTCATTGCCGAAACCGCCGCGCAACTCACGACCGCCCGGCTCGGCGGCCGGATCGACAGCATTGCGGCCGCGGCAGCAGACGTCGCCGCTGCCCAAGCCGCGGTCGATCATGCCGGCTGGAGCGTCGCGCAAAAAACGCAGACCGCACCCCGGGCGGCATTGGTGTACGACACGCTTTATCGCGAAGGCGAATTCGTCACCGCCGGACAACCGATCGTGTCGTTGCTTCCACCGGAAAATATCAAGATCCGGTTTTTTGTGCCCGAAACCGAATTTGCGAACTTGAAGACAGGAGAAGCCGTCAACGTCGCGATCTCCGGCCAATCCAACCTGACCGCGCACATCACTTATCTTTCCCCGCAACCCGAGTACACTCCACCCATTCTCTACAATAGGGAAAATCGCACGAAACTCGTGTTCATGATTGAAGCCACCTTCGATCCCGCGGCCGCCCGCGATCTCCATCCCGGCCAGCCGGTCGATGTATCGTTGGTCAAATAGCCTGCATGAACGCATCGGACTTTGCCATCGATGTTGCGGGCGTCACCAAGCGCTTCGGTGAAAAGACCGTCGTCAACGGCATCGCGCTGCAGGTGAAGAAGGGGGAAATTTACGGTTTTCTCGGACCGAACGGATCGGGTAAAACGACATTTATCCGGATGCTGTGCGGATTGCTGACACCGGACGACGGCCATGGCACCTGTCTCGGCTACGATCTGCGCACCCAACAGGCGGAGATCAAACGCCACGTCGGGTACATGACGCAAAAATTCAGTTACTATGAAGACCTGAGCATCCGCGAAAACCTGGATTTCATCGCGCGGATTTACAACGTGCCCGATCGCACGGCCGCCGTGCAGCAAAGCCTCGAACGTCTCGGCTTGGAAAAGCGCAGCAAACAGCTCGCCGGCGAACTTTCCGGGGGCTGGAAGCAGCGCCTCGCGCTCGCCGCGTGCCTGATTCATTCTCCCCAACTACTCCTGCTCGATGAACCGACGGCTGGCGTCGATCCAAAAGCCCGGCGCGATTTCTGGGACGAAATCCACCAACTCGCCGCGACCGGTCTGACCGTGCTGATCACCACTCACTACATGGACGAAGCCGAGCGCTGCCACCGGCTCGCGTATCTCGCTTACGGAAATCTACTGACGCATGGCACTCTCGCCGAAGTACTGAGTGCGGCCAAACTTTCAACGTGGGCGGTCAGCGGTCCGGATCTGCGGACACTTGCAGGAAAGCTACGGGGTCGCAAAGGGGTCGAACAAGTCGTGGCGTTCGGCAATCTGCTTCACGTCAGCGGACGCGACTCCGCCCAACTTTCAAAAACCATCGAGGAAGTACGCGACCCGAGTCACGAATGGAGTCAGATTCGATCAGGCCTCGAGGATGTGTTCATCAGCTTGATGGAAACCGCCAAGGACAATTACTCGTGAACGCGACCATTGAGTTTTTATCAGCCATCGGATCGTCACCACGCGACACTTCCGGCATTCATTCGTCTGGCGACCGGAGGAAACGGCCATGAAAAGGTTCAGCGCCCGCCGCTTTTGGGCCATCGTCCTGAAGGAATTCATTCAAATGAAACGCGACCGCGTGACCTTCGGTATGATGGTCGGTATCCCGCTGATGCAGCTCATGCTCTTCGGTTTCGCGATCAATACGGATCCGAAGCATCTCCCTTCTGCGATCCGCGTCGCCGATCAGGGACCCTTTGCGCGCACCTTTGTCGCCGCACTTCGCAACAGCGGCTATTTTACCTTCGTCCGCGACACCACCAGCGAACGCGAAACGCAGGAACTGCTTCAGCTCGGCCAAGTGCAGTTCGTAATCAACATTCCCGTTGATTTCTCGCGCAAACTCATCCGCGGCGAACAGCCGACCGTGCTGATCGAGGCAGACGCGACCGATCCCGCCGCCACCGGACCCGCCGTGGCCGCAGTCCGTGCACTGGCCGACAACGTCCTCGATCGCGACCTGACCGGCCCGCTGGCAAAACTGCGCGCCCGGCCCGCTGCGGTGGATTTTCAAATTCACGCCCAGTACAATCCGGAAAACATCACGCAATACAACGTCGTGCCCGGCTTGATGGGCGTCGTCCTCACGATGACGATGGTCATCATCACCGCGCTCGCCATCACCCGTGAACGGGAGCGGGGAACCATGGAGAATCTGCTCGCCACGCCCGTGCGTCCTTTCGAGGTCATGGTCGGGAAAATCCTGCCCTACATCGCCGTGGGTTACGTCCAGATCACGCTCATTCTGGTCGCGGCAAATCTCATTTTCCATGTTCCAATGATCGGCAGCTTGCCGCTCTTGTATGGAGTATCGTTACTGTTCATCGCCGCGAATCTGGCCGTCGGAATCACTTTCTCGACGCTCGCGCAAAACCAGCTTCAGGCCGTGCAAATGGCGTTTTTCTTCTTTCTGCCGTCGATCCTGCTCTCAGGGTTTATGTTTCCTTTCCGCGGCATGCCCGAATGGGCGCAATGGATCGGCACCTGTTTGCCGAACACGCATTTCATCCGCATCGTGCGCGGAATATTACTAAAGGGAAACAGCGCGGCGGAAATCGCGCCGGAAATGTGGCCGCTCCTGCTTTTCTTCGTCGTCGCCATGGCCATCGGCGGCAAGCGCTACCGGCAGACACTCGACTGAACCGCCTATTTCTTCGGCTCGGAAGCGTCGGGCAAGGCGGCAATCTTGTCCTTGATCGGATCCGGAAGGTGCAAAGTCTGGGTTGGAAACGCAAAATCCAAGCCATGGTTTTGCGTGGCGTTCATGATGGCCAGGTTGATACGCTGGCGCAGGGCCATACTCTTGGCGAAATCAGGACTTTTCGCATTGTACGCCAGCCAGATGTCGAGCGAGGACGCACTATAATCGCGGAAGTAAACGTGGATCGATGCAGGATCAACCTCCGCTTCCGCCGTGATGATTCGCCGGATCTCGTCGACGATGGCGCCCATTTGCGCGGCGCTGGTGTCGTAGGTCAGACCGATCACCTGTTCGACGCGACGGCCAATGAAACGCGAATTGTTGATGATAGCCTCGGACGCGACGGTCTTATTGGGAATGATGATGAGATTCCGGGCGGGCGTGCGCAGTTTGGTGGAACGCAGGCCGATATCCTCCACGACGCCTTCGTTGGAGCCAATCTTGACCGCTTCGCCCAGGCGAAAGGGCTGATCGATCGCAACGACGATCGAACCGAAGAGATTTGCGATGGTGTCCTGCGCCGCGAGGGCAAAGGCCAAGCCGCCAATCCCCAGTCCGGCCAGCACCGTCTTCACGCTTTCGCCGTAGCCGAGGTTCTGGATGACCATGAGCGTGCCGATGGTGACAAACACGACCACCAGCGTCTTCTTGATCCACGGCATGAATGCGGCCACACTTAACTTCCTTTCCACGGCAATTTCATGGGCGTGGTCGAGCAAGGCGTTGAATGCCCGCAATAGCGCCCAGAATATCACCAGGGAAAACGCCACGCGTGACCCGGTGGAAATCGCCAGATCCGTGGACACGGAAAGCTTGAGCACTTTCAACGCGCAGAAAATTCCCGCCAGCATGATAAACGTGGCGGTCGGTGCCTCGAGCGCGGGAAAAAGTTTGTCGTCCAGCGTCGTTCGCGTTCGCGCGGCCAGTTTTCTCAGGTGGGCAAAAATGATTCCCGTCACCACCCGGCGCAGCAACAAACCTGCGATCAGGAAAACCGCCGCGATGGCGAAGTGCAGCCAGGTATTCTCGCCGCTCTTCAGGTCAAAAATCTTCAAGGATTCGTCCACCAGATGCTCCAAAAAATCCGGGGTGCGCGGCACGTTGCCGGTGGCTGCGACCGCCCCCGCCGCGGTCGTATTGGCGGTTTCCGGAGAGGCCTTTCCCGCCTCCAGACTTGTGAACGGCAACAGCGCGAATAGTAAAACCTGGAAGAATACACGTACTTTCATGTCTGGAAATGTTAGGAAAATCCTCCTCCGGTCCGTCAACGGGCAATTGGGATCTTTGTATGTTTTTTCCGACGAAGAAGGAGTGCTACCGCGATCACGGACACCGCCATCGTCAGCTCGACCAGGTAGACCATCCATGGTTCGGGTTTAAACGTCTCCGCGATCAGCCGGTCCGTCATGATCATCTCCCCGGCGACCTTACCAAGAATAGCCGACCCAAAATAAATCAGGATGGAATAACGATCCATCAGTTTTGCCAGCAGGTTGCTCGTGAACACCACCAGCGGGATGCTCAGGCCCAGTCCGAAAAGCAGCAACCCGAAGCTCCCTTTCGACGCTCCCGCCACCGCGAGCACATTGTCCAGCGACATGGTGATGTCGGCCATCGTGATAAACCATACCGCCTGCCACAGATTCTTCGCTTCGCCCTTCCCGGCTTGCTCACCGGTGTTGTCCAGCAGGAGTTTCACCGCGATCCAGAGAATCAAAAGACCCCCGACCAGTTTAATATAGCTGATGGCCAGAAGTTGCGCGGCAACGAACGTCAATCCGACCCGCAAAATCACAGCCATACCGGATCCGATGATGATGCCCCACAAGCGCTCACGTTTTTCCAGACGGCGCACCGCGAGCGCGATGACCACCGCGTTGTCGCCCGCCAGCACGATATCGATCAGGACAATGCTCAGGATTGCCAGAACCCACTCCGTGGGAGTCTGCAAATTTTCGACGGGAAGGGATGCGACCATCGCTGGCATTGGAAACCGAAGTCTTCGCGGCCGTCCTTCCGGGTCAATGGCAACCCGAAACGCCCCCGTCGTCCTTGTCCGCACAAAAAAAACCCGCCGAGGTCGCTAAGCGACTCCCGGCGGTCTTGCCCACCGTAGTGGACTGCTTTCGGCGGCCTACCCCTAAGCAGCCGAAGAGCGTATTGTCTAAAGCTTATTTCATGCCGGCCACAGGTGACAGGTAAGCTATTTTGTCCTGAGACGAATTAGCTGATCTCGATTTTGCGCGGTTTGACCGCTTCCACTTTCGGGAGGGTCAGACGAAGCACGCCATCCTTGAGTTCGGCCGCAACCTTGTCGGCTTGCACCGGATAAGGCAGGTCGAGTTCGCGGGCGAACGAGATGGTTTGTTCACCTTCGACACCGGCGACTTTCCGGGTGGCTTTCACACTGAGAACCTCGTCGACGATTTCAACGGTGACGTCCGCGCGTTGCACGCCGGGAAGTTCCGCGGTGATCTGAAGGTTGTCCTTGTCTTCATTCACGCTGACGGGAATCGAGCGCGTGTACTCGGAACCGGCAGAGCCGAAGAGTGAGCTGAGTTCCTGTTCAAGGCCGGACCAACGGGAGCGGTAATTGGCGACATTGGCGGCGAGAGGCTGGGCATAGCGGATTAAACGATACATGGTAGTTATGATTGAGTTTTGAGTTCTTGGTTTAAGTTCTGACGAACTGTGTTGTGCCAGGACGTTGCATGCTTCATGCCACGATACGGTGCGCGCAACTCCGCTTGACAGCGTTACTTAGTATTCCGGTCAAAACGCTGCCGGGAAACTTTGCCGCGGGTGTGACGCCCGACTGGGAAACTAAGACCCGCTAGCGGAGCCGATAAACCAATCGCGGCACTTCCCGCTGAATTCCTCCGGGGAGAAAGTAAACCTCCTGTCCGATACGTTCGGCGCCCATCTTGAGATAAAATCCCTCGGCGTTTGGATCGGAGTTGACGAACAACTCCGTCACGCGTTCCTCCCGCGCCAAATGCACCGCTTCTTCAAAAAGCCGGCGGCCCACACCGCAACCGATGGAATCGGTCTGCAACCATAAATGTTCGATCTGCCGCCCTTGGTCGCCGGTCGACAAACCGGTGAATCCGACGATCGACTCATCGCATTCTGCAACGCTAACCGGCTCGGTGCGGATATAATGCGGTGTCACCACAAGGTCATGACGCCAGAGTTCCAGCCATTCCGGCGGGTAACCCCAGTAGGCCTTTCCGGCGAACGCGATCCCAGTCAGGTACGTCGCGTCCTCCGTTTTTGCATGGCGAAATTCGACTGGTTTCACGGAATTGCGCGCCACGTCAGGAACAAAGCGATCGAATTCATTCCGGCACAGTGAGTCATTTAGCGAAGGTTGGTCAAAAATATCCGTGCCTCCCCGCGTTCCGTGGTTTCAATTGGCCCCGAATGACGAACTTCGACTTCGATACCGTTCCCGAACGCCGCGGCACTGACTCCCAGAAATGGCAGAAATATGCCGGTTGCGATATCCTGCCGCTTTGGGTGGCCGATATGGATTTCAAGTCGTCACCTGCCATTATCGCAGCGCTGCAGGAACGTGTCGCCCACGGCATTTTCGGTTACGCACGCCCGGTCAAATCGACCGTCGATGCCGTCGTCGCCGCGATGGAGCAGCGTTACGGCTGGCGCATCGATCCGTCGTGGATCGTGTGGCTGCCGGGCTTGGTCGTCGGCCTCAATATTGTCGCCCAGGCGTTCGCGCAACCGGGAGATGAAGTATTCACCCTGACGCCAATCTACCCACCGTTCATGAGCGCACCTAAGAACAGTGTGCGCACGTCCGTCCCAGTGCCGCTGCAGTTGGATTCGAACCAGCGTCGCTGGGAAATCGACTGGGAACTGTTGGAACGCTCGGTCACGCCAAAAACGAAAATCTTCCTGCTGTGCAATCCCCACAATCCGGTCGCCCGCGTCTGGCGTCGCGACGAACTTGTCCGGCTTGGCGAATTCTGCGTTCGTCACAATCTAGTACTATGTTCGGATGAAATTCACTGCGATCTTATCCTCGACGATCTTCCGCACGTGCCGACGGCACTGCTCGGTGACGATATTGCCCGGCGCACCATCACGTTGATGGCACCGAGTAAAACCTACAACGTTCCGGGCCTCGGTACGTCGATCGCCATCATTTCTGACACCCAATTGCGGACCAAATTCGTTCGTGCCACCGCCGGGGTGGTAGCCGAGGTGACATCGCTGGGTTTTGCGGCTTGCGAAGCCGCCTACCGCGACAGCGAACCGTGGCGGCAAGCCTTGCTGAAAACCCTTCGCGGCAATCGCGACTTCCTTTTCGATTTTATTGGTCGCGAACTCCCCGGCATATCCATCGAAGCCCCGATCGAGGCAACGTACCTTGCGTGGCTCAATGTCTCGGCGCTCAAGCTCACGGATCCGGTCGCGCATTTTGAACAGCACGGCGTGGGATTAAGCGACGGTGCGTTTTTCGGATCGCCGCGCGGCCGGCACGTCCGCATAAATTTCGGCTGTCCGCGCGCCACTCTCGCCGAAGCGCTGGTCCGGATGAAACGCGCCATCGCCGCCAGATAACGGACTGAGCCTTCATATCGTGGGTGCACGACTTGGCGTTAAACCAAGGTAACCGGGCAGGTTTCCGGTGCTTTCAGTTGCAGCGTTGAAGGAGGCCTCCATGTTGGCCGCGTGCGCATCGGACCGCTCCAGTTTGAATCGAATTTGTTTCTCTCGCCTCTGGCGGGTTATACCAACCTGCCCTTTCGCCTTGTCGTCCGGGAAATTGGCGGCTTGGACTGGACCACCACCGACCTTGTCAACGCGCGTTCGTTGATCGAAAAAAATCCACGGGCGTTGCAACTGGTGCAAACGTGCCCAGCGGAAAAATTGCTGGCGGTGCAACTTTTCGGATCGGTGCCCGAGGAAATGCGTGATGCCGCGATGATCGTCGAATCGATGGGCATCGCCTCCGTCGACATTAACATGGGTTGTCCGGTGAAAAAAGTGGTCGGGATTGGTGGCGGTTCGGCGATGATGAACGAATTGGAAAAGACCGCCAAACTGGTGCGTGGCATGGTCAACGCCGTTAAAATCCCCATCACGGCAAAAATGCGACTCGGTTGGGACGAAAACAATCTTACCGCCCCCGATCTCGCGCGCGTGCTCGAGGACGCCGGCGTCACCGCAATTTTCGTGCATGGCCGCACCCGCGCGCAGGGTTTCAGCGGCACGGTCAATCTCGCCGGCATCCGCTCGGTCGTGGAGGCGGTAAAACACGTTCCCGTGATCGGCAACGGTGATGTCACGACGCCCGAAGCCGCGAAAATGATGTTCGAGCAAACTGGCTGCGCCGGCGTCAGCGTAGGTCGCGGGGCATTCTACAATCCGTGGATTTTCACCCATACGCGCCACTACCTCGCAACCGGCGACCTTCCCGTCGACCCCGGCTATCCCGCACGCGTGGCCGTGCTGCGGCGCCATCTGGAGCTGATGATCGAATTTTTTGGCGAGGATCATGGCTGCCGCCTTTTCCGCAAACCCGCGTCGTGGTACGCAAAACGTTTCGGACCCGCGAAGGAATTCAAGAAAGGGATCACGCAGTTTGCGACCCGCGCGGAATTTGAAGCGCTGCTCACGGCCTATGAAAAATGGCGGCAGCCTTTTCTGGACGAAAACGGGGAGCTCCGCGAAAAATACCGGCCAGCCTCCATGGTGGCGTCCTTCATGCGTGACGACGACGAGCCGGCGGTCATGCGACGGGAATCGATCCCGGTGCCGAAGGGCCCCATCGACGTTTGGTGAATAGCCACTTTATCGGGCAACCCACCGGCCCCACCAACGGCCGGAGATCGCGATGGCTCAATTTCTACGTTGAACCGTCGCGCCCGTTTTGTCCTTAAAGATCAAGTGGCGTGTCCCGGCATTGTAGCTTTCGAAGATAATTCCCAGCTGCAGATTGACCATTTCGCCAGGGGCATAAGCCGTGCCGCCAATAAATACACGCGTATTTGCACCCGCCCTGACTCCGCCCACCCGGAGGTTATCCACCCAGGCCTTGAACGCCGCGCTTGGCGGTGGCGGCTCATCAACTTCCACCGGCTTAGGTGCCGGCGGGGCTTTCTTGACCACTGGTGCGACGGTTTTGGGAGCGGCCTCGACTGGAGGCGGTTCAGGTTTGGGCTCCTCGGCGACGGGCGCTGACGGCGGGGGCACAGCCACGACTCCTGCCGCAGGACGCGGGAGCACGAATTTTTTGTACGCGATGAAACCACCGCCTAGAATCGCGACGACAACCAACGCACCCGCACCCAGCTTGACGAATTTCTTGTTCGATCCTCTGGCAGCGACTTTGGGTTGACTCCAAGGCGGCACGGGCCGGTTTGCACCTCCACCGGGCGGGGGAGGGAAATTTCCCGGAGGCGGCGGGAAAGGTCTCGCGGTGAGCGGCGGGGAAATCGTTGCGGTCGGAATTTCGCCACCTTGCTCAGCATCGATGAACAGCGGAGGAGGAGGAATGGGATCTTGCGCGGCGGGAGCGGCTGCCGGGATCGCAGCCGGAGGCGGCGGGAAGTCGGGCGTGACAGCCAGGGAAGGCTCGGAGGGTGCCTTTGGCCGCAACATGAATTTTGCCGCGGATTTTTCGGCGGGAGGCAAAGGTTCGGCCGGCGAATTGGCCGCGGCAGGAATGGGGGGCGAGAACGCACCTGTTGCCCCCCAAGGCGGCTGGGCCCCGGTTTCCACCGATCCAACTGGCGGAGCGGGCGCACTTTCTTGACCGGGAGCAGGCGCGAGCTTTGGTTTTAGCCGCACTGCTTTCGGCTCGTTGGTTGTTGGGAGCGACGCCGGTGGAAAGACAGGGGCAGCAGGAGCGACGGCAGGCGGGGGTGGGACAATGACAGGTTCAGCCGCCAGCTTTGGCTTTAGGCGCAGCTTCGGCACGTTTTCGTCGCTCATAACAGACAGATTAACAATTTTCGCGGGAGTCGGAAACAAAAACTTCGGCCGATTTGCCGGAAAAATCGACAAGTTTTAATACGAAATTTAATCACGACACGGCTTTCAATCGAGCGTTTCATTCCGGGCGGGTGCCAGCGTCGTCCACCAGACCCAACCGATCGCCGCGAGTTGGAACGGCAATCGCGACCAAAGGATCAACGGGGAAAAATCAAAACCGGGCATGTGACCTTGAAGCGCCACGTGGAGATTCGCCGGGAAGACCGCAACCAGCAGCCCAATCAATCCCCAGCCGGAGAACCTCCGCGCAAACGGCACACAGACGCCAATTCCGCCGAGAATCTCCGCCGCCCCGCTGATATAAATCAGAGTCAGCGGCGAAGGCAGCCAGAGCGGCATCATGCCAAGGTAAACCGCCGGCGTACGAAAGTGATTAGCCCCCGCCACCACGAAAAACGCCGCCAACAAAATCCTGAAAAATAGCCGCCAGTTCATCGCTCAGACGGAGGTGGATTGTCTCTTTGTGCCAAATCCAAACGCCTCCTTGAGCCACGACCACGCACGCCGCAAACCGACCTCACACGTCCCGGAAATATGATAGGTTCGCGCAAATAAATCCTCATGTCCCCGATAGCGCGGCGGCAACAGCAGCAGCGTGGAAACCTTGTCCTTCGATTGCTCGAAGCCGAGCACCTCGGAATAAAACACGCCTTTCCCGACCACCAGGCCTTCGCGCGGAATTTCCAGCGCACGCTCGGGCAACACCAGCCACGGGCGGAACCTCAGGGTCAGCTGGCCGTCGGGTTGCTGATAAAGACGACCGTACGTACGCATCGGCACGCTGGCGATTTTCCGGGCCGTGAAAATCTTATTTCCGTCCGCGAGCAAGCGAAACCGCCGGCTGCGGAACGTGCAGAAATCCCACGTGAACTCCGTGCCAAAAACCATCAATCGAAACGCCCAACCCGACATGAAGTAAGCAAGAATGATGATGACAACCGAAACCGTCGCGCCCACGACCGGATCGATATACGCCGTCGATGCCACCAGCGCGAGCACGCTGGTGCGCATGGCCTTCAACGCGGTATCCAAGCCGCCCCACGGACTGAGCAGGATCAAGACGTTGATGGCATGTCCGACCACCCACACCACGGCAAAAACCAACACGGACAACGGAACCATCAAGGCCGTCAGCAACCACGACGTATCGATCGCGCCCAACTGGATCATACCCAGCCCGCCAAGAACCGCCGTGTGCTGGTCGAGCGCGCTGGAATGCGCGATGATCTTTGAACCCACCGCGACAAGGGACGGAATCACCGCTCCCGCGGCCACGAGTCCGCTAATTTTGTTTTCCACCGTCTCCGCGATATCCAGCGGCTTTTTCATACCGGGGGGAATCACCGCCGCAAAACTATCCTTGAACGCGCACAAACCCACCAGCACGAGCGCCGGCAGCCAAAAGGAAACCTGCGCGAACCACGGAAGCGCCGCTTTCTCCTCCGGCGTGTGTGCCTGAAAATATTGATAGGCCCCTACCCCGCTCACTCCCAGCAGCGGGGAAATCGCGATTCCCGTGATCTGCGACGCCAAAGTGGCCAATTCGATGCCAGGAGTCTTGCCCTTCGGCTCAACCTTCTTGGAAGCCGCCGTTGCACTGTTCACGCACACCACCACAAAAAGCAACGCGACCACCAAGGGCATGAAACGTCTCATTGCCGGGACCATACCGGTCTTTGAGCTTTTGAAAAGCCTGCAAACGCCAAGGCTTCCAACCATTCCGCATCCCGCAATGGTTTTGCCAAGTCTGGTCCGCCCTGCTCCGCTCGCATGATGCCGCTTACCAAGGCCGAGATATCCCGACTGCGCCAATTGCGCGAAAAAAAACACCGCGAAGCCGCCGGCATATTCGTGATCGAAGGCGAAAAGGTCATCCGGGAACTCTTGTCGGCAAATTATCCCTTCCTCGAAATCTACACCACGCCCGAGTGGGAACATATGGGTGGGGTGAGGACGCCTCACCCACCAACGATCACCATAACCGCCGCTGAAATGGCGCGCGCGAGCCACTTTCCCACACCGTCCACGGTCCTCGCGGTTGGTAAAATTTCTCATTCGCCGCTGGCCGCCGGTGCACTCAATCGCGGTCTGACCCTCGCACTCGACGGCATTCAGGATCCGGGAAATGTCGGCACCCTTCTCCGCCTCGCCGACTGGTTCGCAGTCGACCGGGTGGTTCTCTCGCCCGATTGCGCCGATCTATTTTCCCAAAAGGTGATCAATTCGAGCATGGGTTCATTCGCGCGCGTGACGGTACACACTGCGGTCCTCGCGGACGCATTCGCGGAAATTTCCATTCCGGTCCTCGGCTGCGATCTCGAGGGCAAAGACATTCATTCGCTAAAGCCAACGCCCGACGCGGTCATCGTGATCGGCAGCGAAGGCCGCGGCCTTTCGCCTGCGATGCAATCGCGGGTCACGCAACGAGTCACAATTCCACGCTACGGCGGGGCGGAATCGCTCAACGCCGCCGTCGCCGCCGCCATTGTCTGTGACAATCTCCGCCGCGTTGGTCGATGATCGATTGGATCACCCGAAAACAATATCCTGATGCGCATTCTCGTACTCATTCTTTCATTCCTCATTATGGACACCGTCGCCTGCGCCGGCGAAGTCGCCGGGGAGATGTTTTCCTACGATAAATCCGCGCCGTTCACGATGCGCGAAACCGGCAGGGAGCAGCGCGGCGCGGCGACGATCCACGACCTCACGTTAACTTCCGCGGGTTCCACGATAAAAGCCTTCCTCGTCACACCCGCGACGCCTGGTCCGCATCCCGGAATTCTCTACGTTCACTGGCTCGGCGAACCTTCGACCAGCAATCGCTCTGAATTCATCGAGGAGGCAATCGTGCTCGCCGGCCGCGGTACCGTTTCGCTGTTGGTCGACACGATGTGGGCTAAACCCAAATGGTACAGCGAACGCGTGCCCGGGGAGGATTACGCGCACTCGGTTCGTCAGGTGATCGAACTGCGTCGGGCCATGGATTTCCTCGCGATTCAACCGGAGATCGATTCAAAACGCATCGCAGTCGTCGCGCATGATTTCGGGGCAATGTACGGTATGATCGCCGCTGCTCAGGATCACCGGGCCCGCACCTACGTTTTCATGGCCGCGGTTCCGCATCTGATCGACTGGATGCTCTTCGCCCGCCAGCCCCTGGACCTTCCCGCTTATCGTCGGCAACTCGCGCCGCTCGACCCGGTGAATTTCATCGGACAACTCGGGCCGGCTTCGGTGTTCTTTCAATTCGCGGACAAAGACAAGTTCGTCAGTGCCGCACAGGCCGCTGAATTCTACGCTGCCGCCCGGCCTCGCAAGCAAATGGCGACTTACAACGGCGGCCATGAACTTCACACGAGGGCCGACACGACCGATCGGATTGCGTGGCTGGAGCGCGAACTCGAGCTCCCGTAAACGCAGAGCCGATCACGCCATCCGGAGGCCGGTTCCACCGGTCAGATATCGTCGTAATTCAAACCGATCGAGGCCAGCCATGCATCGACGAGCTTCGCCGAGCCGATCGTGTCGGCCCACGTCGCGAGCGGGACTTCGCGCTCACCGCGCTCGAGCGTCTCGGCCACGGCGTCCGCTTCGTACGCATAAAGCCCGACGCCGGGGCTCGGGATGGAAATTCGCTCGGGCGTTGCAACGCCAGTCCGATGCAGGAAAATTTCCTCCGTTTTTCCTTCAAGGCCGGGGGTAAATGGATTGGGCACGTCGATCCAACCCTTTGTGCCATGGATTTGCACCGCGTTGTCATTCTTGACCGTCGAGCCGCACGAAAGCTCGGCCAGCAAACCATTCGGAAATTTCGCCACGGCCGTCGCAAAATCGTCGGTGCCAACCATCGGGTGCAGCCGGCCGGTGCCGTGGAATTCGAGCGGCTCAGCAAACGCTTTGCCTGCGACCGCCCCGGCGATGTGCCTCGAGTAGGAAACGGGATAGCACCCGAGATCGAGAATCGAACCGCCGCCGAGCGATTTTTTAAACATGCGGTGCTCCGGATCGAAATTGCAGACCACATTGAACGACGCGCGGATAAGATTCAGCTCACCGATCGCGCCACTGCGCACCAACCCGGCCACTTTGAGCGTTTGCGGATGAAAGCGGTACATGTAGGCTTCCATCAAAAGCACGCCGCGCTGCTTCGCGGCGGCAATGACCTCCAGCGTATCCTTCAACGTCAGCGTCAGCGGCTTTTCGCACAACACGTGTTTGCCTGCTGCGGTCGCCTTGATCGCCCATTCCTTGTGACCGGGATGCGGGGTGCCAATATAAACTGCCTCCACTGCCGGGTCCGCCAGCAGTTCTTCATAGCTGCCGTACGCTTGACCGCCGCCGAAATCCGCGGCGAATTTTCCGGCATCGGCGAGTTTCCGCGCGCCCACCGCGACGAACCGTCCGGTGCGCGACTGTTTAAGGTCAGTGACGAACTTCCGCGCGATCCAACCCGTCGTGATAATCCCCCAATTCAATTTAGCAGCCATGCACGGATTAAGAATTATTTGTGCCGGCGCGAAAGCTCAATGTGTCCATTTATTGGTCGCGTCATCAACCATCTGCTGCAGGACGGGAAACCGAATTTCCCCATAGTTAAACGCCACGCGAAGTTTCCCATCGCGATAGACCCACGTCGACGGAATCCAGGTAATCGGCAATCCGAGAAACGTATTCACCCGGTCCGTCACCGTCCGCGAGGGATTCGGATGCGTGAGTAGCTTCAGGTTTGGCTGCAAACCTAGCCCCGCCGCCGACAGTTTCGGCGCAGGATTGTCCCCGTTGTGCCAGAAATTAATGAACACGACCTGCACCTTCGGGTTGGAGTTCACAAATTTCGCCCAGCCGCCTGATTGCATTTCAGCGCGACAATTCGGACACCACGGCGCCCAGAAATGCACGACGGTCACCTGCGGTCCGGCCACCACGGCCGCGATTTCCTTTTCAAAATCCGCCGACGCATTTTGCGCCCACAACAACGGGGCGGAAAGCAGCGACAGCAGCAGAACCATTCGTTTCATCCAACGAACGATGCGCAAGGAAGCGAAATACTCCAGTGTCGAAAAATCCGCCGGACCGACCGCACGCAGCTTGAAATCATTTCATTCTTTGTAAGCAACCTCGCAGAGATCCCCGCGTCCAACGAAGCACTATGTTGAAAACTGAAAATACTCCCGAAGTCGTCGCCAGCCGGGTCATCATTCGTGGCATCCATCTGCATTTGAGCCCCGCTCTTCACGAAGTTGCACTCGAAAAAGCGGCCCGTTTGCTCCGTCACGACAACAGTATCATTCGCATTCGTCTCGATTTCGAACGGATCCGATCCAGCGAGACCGACCAACAATTCGGCGCCAAGGGTCACTTGGAAATCGGCGGCCCCGATCTGGTCGCCACCGTGGCCTCCGACGACGCCTACAAATCGCTCGATTTACTCGTGGCCAAGCTCGATGAGCTCTTACGCCGTCGACATCAAAAACGCGTCAACACGCGTAACTATCCTCAGTAAAATATCGCCGCACAGAAACTGGAGCCACGGCGACCCCGCCGTGATTTCTTGTGCGTGGCGCAATCCGCAGCGAGGTCGCTGCGGCTCCAGCCCGATTCACGCAGCTCCGCCGGAGCCGCGTTTCTTGGGCACGCGGAGATTCAAAAGCTCCACGCCGAACGAAAACGCCATCGCGAAGTAAATGTAACCCTTGTTGATGTGCTCGTGCAGGCCTTCGGCCACCAGCGTTACGCCGATCAACAATAGAAAGGCCAGTGCCAGCATTTTCAGCGTCGGGTACTTTTGCACAAATCCACTCACCGCATCCGCGTAGCGCAACATGACGAGCAAGGCGATGACGACCGCTGCAATCATCACACCGAGTTCGTTGGCCATCCCCACTGCGGTGATGACGGAATCGAGGGAAAACACGATGTCGAGCAAGACGATCTGCACGGCAATTGGGCCAAACTTCGCATTGCC
The DNA here is from genome assembly GCA_036499685.1 of Lacunisphaera sp. GTDB lineage: Bacteria > Verrucomicrobiota > Verrucomicrobiia > Opitutales > Opitutaceae > Lacunisphaera. The sequence continues at coordinate 52,171 of DASYDH010000028.1, forward strand.
TTCAGTCGCAATCGATGCCTCCAAGCCGCGAAGCTTTTCACGAATTTCCATCGTGCTCTTCACGATCAAAAACAGGCCGCCCCCGAGGAGAATCAGGTCGCGGCCGGACACACCGAAATCGACAACCGCAAAAAGCGGCGCGGTCAGTTTCACCATCCATGAAAGCGCACAAAGGAGCGCCACTCGGGTGAGCAACGCGAGCAACAAACCGGTGCGACGCGCCCGCGACTGCTCCCCAGCCGGCAGTTTTCCAGCTAGAATCGCAATGAAGACGATGTTGTCGATGCCGAGCACAATCTCGAGCACGGTCAACGTCACGAGGCTCAGCCAAATTTGCGGGTCGACGATCCAATCCATGCCGCGAGCAAGGCCGGCCAAAAATGCCCCGTCAATCGAAGCTGGACTACAATTCCGGCCGGAGTTTCAACCCGCCCGCAATCAGTGGGTGAGACCGACAAACGACAAGCCAAAGTGAATCCAAAGCGGAATGGTGAACAGGGCGAGAACCGTCGTTCCCAGGATGATTTGCACTGCGACCAGCGGCTGACCGCCGTACAATCGCGCGACCAATACCGAGCTCACACCGGACGGCATCGCCGCCTGTACCACGAGCACACGTTTCAACTCCACCGGACACGGCATGAATTTCGCGACGAGGAGAAACAAACACGGGAGCACGCCCAGTCGCAGCAGCCACGCCACCGCGGTGACACGGGGATTCACCCATTGTTTTGGGTCGTTGAGATGCGGTTGGATGCTCACGCCGGTCATGATCAATCCCAATGGCACCGCACAGACTGCGAGACCGTGTACGAGTGCCATCGCCACTGCGGGGATATAAACCCCGGCCCCGCTGAGATTCACCGCAACCGCGATCACAAGCGAAATGGCCGGCGCGTTGATCAGTTTCCGCCATCCCGCCAGCGGAGAAAGTCCGGTGACCATTAACACTCCTCCAGTCCAGACGGCCGCGTCACAGCCGACATTGTGCACCAATAGCACCGCGCGACTGTCGGGGCCAAACATCGCGTCCATCAGCGGCAATGGAAGGTAACCGTAATTCGCCAGACCCGCCGCGAGAGCGAACGTCCGCAAGCCATGACCGAGCGTCAGACCGAGCGCCCGCGCAACGTACCACGCGATCGCCATCGAAATCACCGCGAGCCCAAATCCCAGCAACGGGGGCAACAGGAGGTTGCTGGGTTCATGAAGGGCGAGGTTGGTCGCCACCGATTCGAAGATGAGGCACGGGAAAAAAACCTTGATGACCAGATTGAACAAACTGTCCTCCGCCATTTCGCTGATCCATTGAAAACGCCGCAGCGCCACGCCGAGCGCGATCATCGCGAGCACCGGCAAAAGCGTCAGGAAAAGTTGCGCGTAAGACATGGCGGGAAGCCGATCAGAAAGACCGAAGCCACCACCGACACAACCTCGCATTCCCGTTATGGCTCGCGCGCCGCCATCGCACTGCCCGCTATAAGACCACCGGTCCAGGCCGCTTGAAAATTGAAACCGCCGGTGATGCCGTCGATATCGAGCACCTCCCCGGCGAAATGCAATCCGGGTACGAGACGGCTGCCAAAAGATTTGAAATCCACCTCACTCAGACGAACCCCGCCACACGTGACAAATTCCTCTTTGAAAGTGCTTTTCCCCGTCACTTGAAATTCCGCCGCGCCGATTTGCTCCGCAAGTTTGCGGAGCGCTGCGCCGGACACCATGGCCCAAAGAGTTGTCGTCGGCAAACCGGCCGCGACGAGCAATTTCTCCCACAAGCGCGACGGCAGACCGACCGGACACCATGTCCCCACTTGTTTTTTGGGATTGGCCGCCCGCGCATTTTCCAAGGCGCTTTGCAGGGTCGCAGCCGTAAATTGCGGCGCCCAATTCACCAGCAACGTGAACTTGTAGTCGCAATCGTGCAGCGCACGCGCTCCCCACGCTGACAATTTCAAAATCGCCGGACCGCTTAAGCCCCAATGCGTGATCAGCAGCGGACCCGACTCCTTCAATGACGTTCCACGTACGGCGGTTGCCGTCCGCTCGACCGAGACACCCGACAAATCCTGCAAGCGCGGATCCTTGACATGAAAAGTAAACAGCGACGGAACCGGTGGCTCGATGGTGTGGCCAAGTTGACGCGCAAATTCGAAACCGGCATTCGTTTTGTTTCCACCCGTCGCAAGTAACAGGCGGTCGCACACCACGGTTTCGCCGGTTGTCAGCGTCAGCTTGAAGATACTGTGTGTGTTCAGAAAAACGTCGCTCGATTCGTGGGGCTCGCCCGGCGCGTTAGGGATAACGCGCCCTACCTTTTTCACCCCGGTGTTCAGCATCACGGTGACGCCGGCTTTCGCGGCGGCGGTTTGCAGGCAGTCGACGATCGTTTGGGAATCATCGGTCACGGGAAACATCCGCCCGTCGGATTCGGTTTTGAGGGTTACCCCGCGTTTTTCAAACCAGTCGACGGTGTCGCGGGGTTGCCAGCGGTGAAAGGCGCCCAGCAATTCCCGGTTGCCACGCGGATAGCGTCTCACGAGCTCGCGCGGTTCGAAACACGCGTGGGTTACGTTGCAACGGCCGCCGCCGGAAACCTTTACCTTCGCAAGCGGATGAGCGGTGGCTTCGTAGATTGTGACAGCGCAAGCCGGATCTGCCTCCGCACATGCGATTGCGGCAAAATAGCCGGCCGCTCCACCCCCCACCACGATTACCTGTCGTTTTTCCATCGCCAGCGAGCGTGCGTTGTGGGCCGCTGGTTGTCCAAAGCAAACCCGCAGGCAGCTTTGAGCTGAACGCGATTTCAGTGCCAAAAAAACCACGACGAGGTCGCCGTGGCTCAAATTCAGGGCGGGCCTCAGCAGTTCAGCTGCATGATTACCCTAAAAAATGGGGAAGCGCCGCGGCCCCACGCCGCGGCGCTTATTTTGCACACACACTGCACCCCAGTGCAGAGATTGGTTTTACGTGGCGGGAGCCGGAGGAGGTGGCGGAGCCTCACCACCGGGTGGCGGCGGTGGCGAGCCATCGTCGGGTGCATGATGACCATGCTTCCCCTGGAGCGTCTTTGCCTTAGCCTGCTGTTCAGGAGTTAAAATGGTCCATTCCTGCTGCATCCCTGACTTCCTGATCTCCCGGGCTTTGTCGCGCTTTTGATCATCGGTCAGCGTCGAGTCGCTACGAATCGCCTTCAGTGATTCCCAGTTCTGCTTACGAATGGCTTCGATTTGGGTTTGCTGTTCGGGAGTGAGGTTCAGCTCCTTGGCCATCTTCGCAAGATCTCCCCGCATCTCCCTATGGTGATCATGATGCTCGCCCGGAGGCGGCGGGGGCGGTGGAGTGGCGGCCGGTTCTTCGGCGCGTAGAAAAGCGGTTCCTAACAACAAAATTCCTGCCAGCGGTAACAAGGTTTTACTCGGATTTTTCATCAGGTAGTAAGATTAGCGGTTACCCATGATACGACGCGGGGAGACCAAACAGGTTTCATCTTTATCGCCAGTTACCGAATTAATTTTTTGAACGTCGCGCAATCTGCCGTTCCGGATGAGTCCACGCGCCGCTTTACTCCCGCGCAGGATTCCCCCACAGTCCGCGCCTTCATGATCGAAGTAACCGGCCTGACCAAACGTTATGGCGAATTCACCGCCGTCCACGATCTCTCCTTCAATGTGCAGCCCGGCGAAGTCATGGGTCTCGTCGGCCCCAACGGCGCTGGTAAAACGACCACCCTGCGTTGCATCACCGGCATCATTCCGCCCACGGAAGGTAAAACGCATCTGGGGGGAATCGAAGTGGCCGCTGATCCCGTCGCGGCAAAACGACAGCTGGCCTTCTTTCCCGATGAACCGCGTTTATTCGAGTACCTGACGGTCTGGCAGCACCTTAACTTTGTCGCCCGGCTTTATGGCGTCACAGACTGGGCGGAACGTGCCGGCCCAATTCTCGCCGATCTCGAAATGGCGGATAAAAAAGAACTGCTCCCCGGCGAGCTTTCGCGCGGGATGAAGCAGAAACTCACCATCGCCTGCGGCCTGATTCATCGACCCAAAGTGATCATTTTCGATGAACCGTTGACCGGCTTGGATCCGGGCGGAATTAGGCGCATGAAGGATGTGATGAAACGTCTCGCGCGGGACGGCGCGGCAATCATCCTGAGCTCTCACCTTCTTTCGTTGCTGGAGGAAGTCTGCACCCACGTTCTCATCCTGAAGGACGGAGGGAAAATGGCCGACGGCACGATGGCCGAGGTGAGAAATCGTTTTTCCAACGGCGAAAATCTCAGCTTGGAGGACGTATTTTTCCGCGCCACAGGCGACACCGAAAATTCCGCGCCGCCGCCCGTCTTGCCGTGACCAGCGCTTTTCTCTATCTTCAATTTACCTCCCTCAAGAATCGCTTGCTGGAGCGGATCAAGCGCCTCAAGCAACCGAAATACCTTTTCGGTGCGATCGTCGGGGCCGCTTATTTTTATTTCTTCTTTTTTCGGAAGGTAATCCGCGGCGGTCTCAGCGAGGTCGCCCACCACCACGCCACCGCGACAACGGCCGATTTGCCTTCCGGGCTCGGCCCTTATCTCACGTCATTTGGTGCGCTGATCCTGTTCGTGGTCGTAGCGTTTGCTTGGATCATACCGTCCGGGCGGGCGTCGCTGCAATTCACCGAGGCGGAGGTCGCGTTTCTTTTTCCTGCTCCGATCACCCGGAAGAGACTGATCAATTTCAAGCTGCTCCGGTCACAATTCGCGATCCTGGTCTCGGCATTTTTTATCATTCTGGTCGTTCGCCGGATGAGTTTTCTCGGGGGAAACCCGTTGATGCATGCCGTTGGCTGGTGGGTGATCCTTTCCACCCTCAGCCTGCATTTCACGGCCGCATCGTTCACGCGCGAACAACTGCTGTCACTCGGTCTGCATCCCAATCGCCGTCGGATACTGGCGGTGAGTTTCCTGGCGGTGGTGATTTGCGGAAGCATCTGGTGGCTCCGGAGCCATGTGGCGCCACCGTCGAATGCCGATCTCGCCGGACCGGAAACGATCGTTCGTTATTTTGGAAATGTACTCCAATCGCCGCCCATCGGTTGGATTCTCGCGCCGTTTGCGTTAGTGATCAGACCCTATTTTGCGGCTGATTTGGCGGCCTTTTTGACAGCGCTTATCCCCGCTTTCGCAGTAATGGCGGCACACTACTGGTGGGTGACGCGGGCGGACGTTTCGTTTGAGGAAGCTTCCATCGACCGGGCCAGGAAGCAGGCGGAACGAATCACGGCCGTCCGGTCGGGTAACTGGCAGGCAACTCGCGACCGGCCGAAGCAATCCCGCCCGGCTCCGTTCCCGCTTGCAGCCCGGGGATGGGTGGCGGTCGCTTTTTTGTGGAAAAACTTGATCGCACTGGGACCGTTTTTTCGCGTTCGGACGTGGCTGCTCTTTGCCACGGCGATCGTCGGTTTCCATGTCTGGGCCCAGACCACCTCCTTGGACCACAAAATCTATGCGGCGATTTCCGTCGTCACTTTGGGCGCGGGCGCGTGGCTGCTGGTGGTCGGGCCGATGTTCATGCGGCACAATGTCCGGCTGATGATCAGTCATTTTGACCTGCTTAAGGGCTATCCCCTTCGCGGTTGGCAGGTGTTGTCCGGGTCGCTGATTTCACCGATCGTCATTCTCGCCGCCATCGAATGGCTCATTCTCCTGTTGGGCGCACCGGGAATTGGCATGACCGGGCGGGGTGCGGCCTTGGCGACGGGAATTGTCGGTTTTGGTTCGCTGGGCATTGCGCTTATTTTGCCCCCGCTTACCGGACTAATGCTCAGCATCCCGTTTGCCGCGACCTTGTATTTTCCCGCGTGGATCGACAATTCCGCGTCGCGGGGCGGCGGCATCGAAGTGATGGGGCAGAGGCTCATTTTTTTTGCCGCCTATATCGTGGTATTGTTAATCGCATTGCTGCCGGCAGCGCTATGCGGCGCGCTGGCTGCATTCATCGTGCACTGGCTGGCGGGAATCATATCAGCCGTTATTGTTTCGACGGTCGTCGGCAGCATCATTCTTGGCGCCGAATTTGCCGCGTTGGTCTGGTGGCTCGGCGAACGCTTCGAACAGTTCGATTTGTCCAGTGAACTCCCCCGTTAACGGCCGAATTACCTGCCGCGAACCTGCGGGAGAGTGCAACTTTCCCGCGTTCAACCTGTCCGTTGAGGCAAGCTCCCCACGCGCCTCCCCCACCATTGGCCAAAGTAGGGGCTTTCATTCTGTCTTCTAATCTGCTTATTCCGTTCCTGAAAACAGCTTTGCGCTCCCGCAGCGCAGGCCTACTATCACTCCATCCACATGAAGAAGTTTCTCATCATCCTTTTCGCCTTCACCACGCTGGCCGGTATTTCGTCCGCCGCTGACCCGGCCGTCACCCGGGCCACGATCATCGAGCATCTCGATTCCTGTGAAGCTATCCTGCAGGATATCCAGGGTAATTTTAAAACGGCCATCCCCGCCGATATTCTCCGGCGGGCCCGGGGCATCGTAATCGTCAATCAGTTCCAAGTCGGATTCTTTTTTGGCGTAAAGGACGGTTACGCTGTCGCCATGGCCAAACGCCCCAATGGCAAATGGTCGGTGCCCGCGTTTCTTCGCACCGGTGAACTCAGCTTTGGTCTGCAGGCCGGCGGCAAATCGATCACGGCCGTTTATGTATTAATGGACGATGCCGCCGCCAAATTGCTGTTTAAGAATAAATTCAACTTCGGTGCCGAGGCGAAGGTCACCGCTGGTATCCGCGCCGCCGAGCGTGAAAGCACCACCACCACCCTTCGCACCGAGTCCAACGTTCTGGTCTATTCCGCCTCCGAAGGTCTCTTCCTCGGAGCCGCCATCAAGACCGGGTACATGTCACCCGACAACGAAGCCAATCGTATCTTCTATAATAGCAACAACCGCATCCCGGAATTACTTTTCAGCGATTGGGTCACGCCGCCGCCCGAGGCGCACTTCCTCATGGATTACGTGACCCGTCTCACGCAGTAATCGTCCTCGTTAGCGCTTTCATCGAAACCCGCCGCATTATTCGGCGGGTTTTTTTGCGCCCATTTTATCCGCGCTGTGAGTCGCGCCATTCCTGCAGATACATCACCAAGGCCCCGAGCACTTCGTCGGCGACCTTCTGCTGCACTTCAATCCGTTTAGCCCCGGGAAACTCCAGCATCCCGGAAATCACCGCCATCTTTCCGCCCGGACGCTGATGGCACAAGGCCCACCATGCCATCGGCACCTTCACGCCGATCGCGGGATTGGGCTCCGCATAACCCGTGGTCGCAACCGCGACGTCCGCACCGAACAAACCGACCGCACCCTGCGCCATCTCAACCGCCACGCGCTGCGATACGCAATCCACCCGCTTTGCCGCCGCACGATTCACGCCCAGCAGTTTCACTTTTTGCGCCAGGGTGTACGCGGTGACACCACCGAGAAAATAATTCGATGCCCCCGAAACCGCCCCGATCCGCGCCTGCACGTGTCCGCTCGTCAGGCTTTCCGCCACCGCCAACTTCAAAAGCGACGGTGCCATCATCAATTTTTTCAACTGCCGCTCGGGTTTCATCCAATGCAGCGTGCCCAAAGTCGGCGGAAAGAAAAGCCCGGGCTCACGACGGTTTCGTTGCCAGTTTCCGGCGCACCCGCCACCGCTGGCTGGCCTTCACGATGTAGCCCACGCACTCCTTCGCCCCGCAGCGACACCGATGATCCTGCCATTCTGAATAGTCGAAACCATAGTCATAACAAAGCTCTTCGCCCGGCCCGATATCGCGCAATGCGATGACCCAAATGTGACCGCGAATATTTTGCGTTTCACAGTTGGGACCGCAAGAATGATTGATGCGCCGCGCGGGATTCCACGGCACGCTGCCATCGATGTCGTGGCGTTGATTGAGTTCAAAAACATAAACGCAACCGTCCTCGCCTGCCGCCAGCCGCGCGAGCCTGCGTTCCTCCCGTCGCTCCGCTTCAGCTTTGGTAATACGCTCGCCGACATATTCGATAATCCGCGCATCCTTCGGGATAAAATCCCGGGCAAAGAGCCCGTAACCGTGCACGCCGGATCGACCCAGACAAATTTCCGCAGGCATTTTCCCGGGCGTCGCCTTTTTTCCACCCGCCGGACGTGTCATTTGATCTCCAAGCCAACCGGACAATGGTCGCTGCCCATCACCTCGGGGGAAATCCACGCCCGCTTCAGGGCTGGCCGCAGTTTTTCCGAGGCGACAAAATAATCGACGCGCCACCCGATGTTCCGGGCGCGGCAATTCATCATCTGACTCCACCACGTGTAATGACCCGGACCCTTTTCGAATTCACGGAATGTATCAACGAAACCCCGTTCGAGCAGCGTGGAAAAGTTCGCCCGTTCCTCTTCGGTAAATCCCGCGTTTTTGCGGTTGGTTTTGGGATTGGTCAGGTCGATCTCGGTATGCGCCACATTTAAATCCCCGCAGAAAATCACCGGCTTGCCCTTCTTCTCAAGTTTTTTGAGAAACGCGAGGAACGCCGGGTCCCATTCCTCGGTGCGGTATTTCAACCGCGTCAGCCCGCGCTGCGAATTGGGTTGATAAACGTTCACAAGGAAAAAATCAGCGAACTCCGCCGTGATGACGCGGCCTTCGTCGTCGTGGCCGGGCAGGCCGATGCCGCAAGTAACCTTCTTCGGTTCTACTCGCGTGAAAATCACCGTTCCCGAATACCCTTTTTTCACCGCCGAATACCAATGCGGCGTATAACCCGCCACCCAGGCGACGTGTTGCACATCGCCCGGATGCGCCTTGGTTTCCTGCAGGCAAATGACGTCGGCGTCCACCTTTGCCATGTAGTCAAGAAACCCTTTTTTAAGCACGGCACGCATGCCGTTGACGTTCCAGGAAACCAATTTCATGTGCCTATTGGTTTACGGCTTCAGCAGGAAGCGCAACACGTTTTGGAGAGGGAAGCCAACCCGCCGGAAAGGCCGCGGATTCCATCCATCAAAATTCATCGGCCGCCGATGACACACACCGTGATTGCGTACCGGGCAGCCGCGAGCAATTTCTCCCTTCCTCCCGCATGTCGATCTTCCAACCCATTCCCCTCGGCCAACGCATTCCCGGCAGCCCGCATTCCGTGGCCTGCAGTCTACCGACGCTGCGCGACATCATTGGCTACGAGGAAGGCCAGCCGGAAACCACGCGCCACATCACATCCGGTTATCCGCGTTTTGTGGTTCACTCCCACGCGCGGCAGTTATGCGCCTATTTGATCAGCCGGCCGGAACTCGCCGGAAAATCACTCTGGTTGGTCAGTTCCGGAAAAATGGCCGCGGCGCTGGCCGATCATCTCGGACGTGACGAACCCGCCGCAGCGGTGCCTTTTCATATCGAGGGCATCGATGGCGTCGCTCACCGCGATACCGTGGCGCTGAATGCGCGCGGCAAAGTCTTTCTCCAACATCTCGGAGGCTTTCTCTCGTCCCGCGCGGCCGAGGATCATCTGGTCCGCCTCGGTGTGATTGCCCACGCGGCCCGCGAAAAACTTTTCCCCGCCGACAGCACCGCCGAAATAAAACGCGTGCTGCGCCAGGCCTACCCCAGCGCTCCCGATAACGATCTTCTGCTCGCGCCCAGTGGCATGAATGCGTTGTACGCCTCTTTCCGGGCGATCAATGCCCTGCAAGCGCCGCGCGGCCGCACCGTGTGGATCCAACTGGGCTGGTTGTACCTCGATTCCATCGCGCTGCTGAAAAAATTCACCGCGACGCCCGCCACCGACTATGTTCGCTTGGGTGACGTGACGGACTTTGCGGCGATTGAACGCGTTTTCCATGAACAGGGAAATCGCATCGCGGGCCTCATCATTGAGGCACCGACAAATCCCCTGATTCAAACCCCGGATGTGGCAGCAGTGACCGCGCTGGCCCGCAAGCATGGAGCCCGCGTAATTCTTGATCCCGCCATCAGTTCGCCGTTCAACGTCGATTTATTGGCGCACGCCGATGTCGTGCCGCAAAGCCTGACGAAATACACCGCGCACGAGGGCGACGTAATCGCTGGCGTCGTCGTGATCAATCCCACCGGTCCTGATGCCGACCAGTTGCGAAATAGAATCCCCGAGTGGCTCGAACCTGTGCACGACCGCGACCTGAGCCGCCTCGCGGCGCAAATCGGAGCCACAAAGGAAGTCGTCGCCAAAATCAACGCCAGTACCCGGCAGGTCGCCACCTTTTTGGAAAGCCATCCTGCCGTGAAGCAAATTTGGTGGGCGCTCCAACCCGCCACGCGTGGCAACTACCTCGAAATTGCCCGCACTCCGGAATCGGTCGGCAGCATGATTTCCTTCACCGTCCATGGATCGATGGAAAAATTCTACGACCGGGTCCGCCTTCCCAAAGGCCCGAGTTTCGGAATGTCCACCACGCTGATTTCCCCGTTCATTTACCTCGCCCACTACGATCTGGTCACCTCTGAAGCCGGGCGTGCGGAGCTCGCCGCCCACGGCCTTACGCCGGATTTACTGCGCCTTTCCGTCGGCACCGAGCCGGTGGACGATATTATCGCGACACTAGCGGAAGCCCTCGGCTAAAATGCCCGCACAGGGGTCGGAATGAATCGGTGCACCCGGCCTCGGAACGAATACGGCAGGTACCCGTCAGGTTGATGGAAATTAACCATTGTTTCAGAACTCACCCGCAGCTCTTCCATCGACACGGCGCGGCGATTCCCTTCTGCTTCCGTACCCTTTCGGTCTGAAGCCATGATCCTATCGTTGCTGTTACCTTATGCTAGTGCAGCCTGCGTAGCGGTGCTGGCGATTCTCGCACTGGCCCGCCGGCAACGCACCGTCGCAGACTGGCCGTTCGCCGTCGGCATGGCCCTCTTCGCCCTGGAAAACGTCCTGATTGGATTGACCGATGGGGCAGTTACGCCTGATCGGGTGATTTACTGGCAGGGATGGCGCCTCCTGACCCTTTCGCTGCTGCCAGGCACCTGGCTTTTGTTCAGCCTGAGTTACGCGCGGGGAAATGCCGTCGAGTTCCTGGCCAAATGGAAACTGCCGCTCACGGTCGCGTATGCCATTCCCGTTCTTACTGGTGTGTTTTTCCGCAACGATCTCCTGGTTGCAGTGCCGGAAGACCTAGCGGCCTCACATCTGATTGTCCGTTTGGGCTGGTCGGGCTTCGCGCTCAATCTTTGCATGCTCATTGCCTCTGTCCTGGTGCTGATGAATCTCGAACGCACGTTCCGGGCGTCGGTTGGTACGATGCGTTGGCGAATCAAATTCATGGCGATGGGTGTGGGGATTCTTTTTATCGTCCGGCTATACACCAGCAGCCAGGCCCTCCTGTTTCGTGGGATCGATCCATCGTTTCAAATCATGAATTCCGCCGCCGCGCTCGTCGGCGCAGGGCTGATGTTGCGTTCATTTTTTCGTTCGGGACGTTTCAACCTAAACGTTTATCCTTCGCAATTCGTCCTTCAGGGATCGCTCACCGTCCTGCTCGCGGGCGTCTACCTGATCTTCATCGGCTTGTTCTCAAAAATCGTCGGCTACTTTGGAGGGGACGCCGCCTTCGCCCTCAAATCATTCATCGGCCTCGTCGCGCTGGTGCTGCTCGCAGTCTTGATTCAATCCGACCGCGTCCGCCTTTCCCTGCGCCGTTTTATCAGCCGGAATTTTCAACGACCACTCTACGACTACCGCACGATGTGGCAGAAATTCAACGAGGGGACCGCGTCGCGTATGGAGCGCGCCGACCTCTGCCGCTCTCTCGTGGGGCTGGTCGCCGACATGTTCGAGGCTCTCTCCGTCACGATCTGGTTGATGGACGAAAAAGGCGAATCGCTCGTGCTCGGCGCTTCGACCTCGCTCTCGGAGGCGCAGAGCCGTGACATTGGTCCGCAACCACAGGATTCGGGCGAGGTCATCCGTCATTTTCAAAACCATCCCGAACCAGCGGACATCGAGGGTTCGCGCAGCCCGTGGGCCGCGTCACTCCGGCAGTGGAATCCGGGGGAATTCCCCAATGGCGGACATCGCATCTGCATTCCGTTGATTGCGCGCGGCGAAATGCTGGGCTTGATCACGCTCGGCGACCGCGTCGGGGGAGTTACCTATTCGCTGCAGGATTTCGACATGTTGAAATGCGTCGGAGACCATGTCGCGGCGAGTTTGTTGAATGTGCGGCTTTCCGAAAAGCTCCTGCAGGCGAAGGAGCTCGAGGCGTTTCAAACGATGGCGGCGTTTTTCGTCCACGATCTGAAGAACGCCGCGTCCACCCTCAATCTCATGCTGCAAAATCTCCCGGTGCATTTTAATGATCCGGCCTTTCGGGAGGACGCCTTGCGGGGAATTTCCAAGACCGTGACGCACATGAATCACCTCGTGGGTCGTCTCGGCCTTTTGCGCCATGAGCTCAAAATCACTCCGACCCCCGGCGATTTCAATAGTGTCGTCGCCAACTCGGTTGGGGTTTTCGAAAATGGTGCCGGTGTGACTCTCATTCAAAATCTACGCTCGCTCCCGGCAATTGCGATCGATCAGGAGCAAATGCAAAAAGTGGTGACCAACCTGGTCCTCAACGCCCGGGAAGCCGTGGGCAGCAATGGGGAAGTGCGGATTGAAACCGCCATGGAAAACGGCTGGACTGTGCTCACCGTCGCAGACAACGGCTGCGGCATCAGCCCGGAATTCCTGCGCGGAGCGCTTTTCCGACCGTTTCAGACCACCAAGAAAAACGGCCTCGGCATCGGCATGTTCCAAAGCAAAATGATTGTCGAAGCCCACCGCGGACGGATCGCGGTTGCCAGTGAGCCGGGTAAAGGAACAACCTTTCAGGTCTTTCTCCCCGCCCCGTCCCGTCCGTGAGCCCCGTTCACTTTCCTTTTTGCGCACGTTTTTAATTCCCAATGACCGCCCCCAGCCAAAAACCCAAATTGCTGATCGTCGAAGACGACGATGAAATCCGCACCCAGATGAAATGGGCGCTCACGCAGGAATATGAGATCCTGCTTGCGGCGGACCGCCCGGGTGCAGTGGATCTCTTTCGTTCCGCCCGGCCGATTGTCGTCCTGCTCGATCTTGGTTTGCCGCCGCGTCCAGGCACACCCGAGGAGGGTCTGGCCACTCTTAGCGAACTTCTCGCCATCGATAACCTCGCGAAAATTGTGATCGTGAGCGGCCAGGGCGAAAAGGCCAACGCACTCGCGGCCATCGGCGCCGGAGCGTATGATTTTCTCGGCAAACCGGTCGCCACGGATGAATTGAAATTACTGCTGAAGCGCTGCTTTCACGTCGCAACCTTGGAGCGGGAATACCGCAACATGCAGCAAAAGCTAAACGGCGAGGCGTTTGACGGCATGCTGGGAACAAACAGCCGGATGCAAACCGTGTTCGAATCCATTCGTAAGGTCGCCACCACCGAAGCCTCGGTTCTGATCCTGGGGGAAAGCGGCACGGGCAAGGAAATGGCTGCGCGGGCGATTCACCAGCGCAGCGCGCGGAAGGACGGGCCGTTTGTCGCGATCAATTGCAGCGCGATTCCCGAAACACTGATCGAAAGCGAATTGTTCGGTCATGAGAAAGGCGCCTTCACCGGCGCGCACATGCAGCGGAAAGGCCGGATCGAAACTGCAAATGGCGGAACTCTCTTCCTCGACGAAATCGGCGAAGTCCCGTTGCCCATCCAGGTGAAATTGCTGCGATTCCTGCAGGAGCAGCGCATCGAACGGGTCGGCGGACGCCAGGAAATTGAGGTCGATACCCGCGTCATCGCCGCCACCAACGCCGATCTGAAAAAAGGGATGACCGACGGTACCTTTCGCGAAGATTTGTTTTATCGTCTCGCCGTGGTGCAATTATTGCTGCCGGCGCTGCGTGATCGCGGAGAAGACATTCTTCTGCTGGCCAATTCCTTTCTGCAGCAGTTCTCCGGGCAAAATCACAAAACCGGGCTCGTCTTCGCTCCCGAATCGGTCCGCGGCTTGACCCGGCATTCCTGGCCGGGAAATGTGCGCGAACTGCAAAATCGCGTGAGACGTGCCGTGATCATGGGCAGCGACAAACGCCTGACGCTCGAGGATCTCGAGCTCACCGCATCGGCGACTCCGCCGCCAGGAACTTCGCTCAAGGAAGCCCGGGAAGCCTTGGAGCGCGAAATGATTCAACAGGCATTGAAAAAGCATGGTGGAAAAATCACCGGCGCCGCTATCGATCTCGGCATCAGTCGTCCCACCTTCTACGAGCTGATGGCCAAACTCGGCCTGCAGAAGCCCGAGTAAGAGTAACAACAGCTCAAATCCTTTTACCTCAGGGAAGCAAGACGCAGAGAATAGAATGAAATCCCAGGCAGTACTTGGCGGTCTTTGCGCTCTTGGTGTAAAGCGCAGAGGCTAGGGTGACCGGTATCAGGGCACCCGGTCGAACAGACTCCATTCACAAAAAAAGCCCGGACATCGTCGACATCCGGGCTCTGCGCGTGGTTAAACTGCGGAAAAATCAGAACCAGGAGAAAAGCTCTGGGACGTAGACCACGTCGGCTGGCTTCAGGTAGAATGGCTCGGTTTGTTTGCCATCGAGCACCGATTTCAAATCGACGGTGTAATTCTTATACTGGTTGGCTTCCTGCCGTGTTACGACGACCGCGCGCATGTCCGCCTTGGTGCGATCGAAGCCGCCGGCTTCCATCACCGCTTCCAGCGCGGTCAAGGGATGATCCGCGGTCACTTTCCCCGGACGAACCACCGCCCCGCTGACAAAGACCGAAAACGTCGAGGACACCACCGTCACCGAAACTTCCTTCGAAACCAGTTGCGAGGCGTAGACCTTGATCAACTCCTGCTCCAAGCCGTTTGGCGTGAGTCCAGCCGCCACCACTTCCCCACCCAATGGCATCGTAATCCGGCCGTCGCGACGCACCTGCTGCTGGGTGTCGAGGGTCGGCGCGCCGGGAAAGGAAATTTTCAAAACATCGCCTTCCCGGATCGTCAGCACTTCCGGCTGGCTGTTCGTCGCCGCGACGGGTGTCGGTGGCGGAGGCGTCTGGCAACCCGTAAACAGTCCCAATGTCGCCGCACTCAGGGCGACCAACATCATCTGCATCAATCGACGAACAATATTTCTACCCAAAACAATTTGGCCAAAGCCTGGAAGAGTGGAACCGGTGATCATAGGAGTTGAGTGTTTAGCGACGGAAAGGTTGGTGGTGCGGAAGGTCCCGGCGCAGGAACTTACATAGCCAAACCGTTCGCCCCCATCAAGCTGAAAGCCAAGGACCTTCCCGCCAACCGCGCGACTCAGCGCTCCCAAAAATCCGTGATCAAAGCCCAGGTCGTTTGCTCCAAGGCACATCGCGACGACCTGAATGGTGGACTCAACTGGACTCGAACCAGTGACCCCCTGCGTGTGAAGCAGGTGCTCTAACCAACTGAGCTATGAGTCCGAAACGAAAGCTGACCGTTAACGGTCGTCCGTTGCGAATCAACCTTGTTTTACTTTTTCGTTTTAACCGGTCGTTTTCGCCCGGGAAATAGCTCGCGACAGATCTCACAGGTCGTTCCGTCGCACCCCCGCGCGGTGCAATATTCCCGGCCATAATAAATGATCCGCAAGTGCAGCTTGTTCCATTCGGCTTCCGGGAATAACCGCTTCAAATCGCGCTCCGTCTGCACCACATTTGAACCGTCGGTCAGTTTCCAGCGCTGCGCCAGCCGGTGAATATGGGTGTCGACCGGAAAAGCCGGATGACCCCATGCCTGGCTCATCACAACCGAGGCGGTTTTATGACCCACACCGGGCAAACTCTCCAGCTCCTCAAAGGTGCGCGGCACCGCCCCGCCATGGCGCTCGATCAGGAGTTGGGAAAGACCCACGATCGCTTTGGCTTTCTGCGGCGACAAGCCACAAGGCCGGATGATTTCCTGGACCTTAGCGACCGGCACGCGCGCCATGTCCGCCGGATTGTTCGCCAGTTTCCACAGGTGTGGCGTGACCAGATTCACGCGCTTGTCCGTACACTGAGCCGATAACAGCACCGCGATCAGCAGACTGTAGGGAGTCGTGTGGTCGAGCGGGATCGGCGTTTCCGGATAAAGCTGCTCCAGCCGTTGCGCAATCCAGGAGGCACGACTGGATTTGGTGCTGAATTTTTGTGGTTCGGACATGAAAAGGCAGGCCGCCACTATCTGGACCGGGCGCTCGCCGCCTGCAAGCCGGCTCGCGCAAGATCAGCATGACCGTTGGACCAAGCCTGAACAATTCACCACAGAATACACTGAATACACAGAAACCGGAGAAAGGACTTCAAAATCCGAGCCGACGACCCGCTCGCGGTTTTGTGTTCCAATCAATCGATTCCCTTATGATCCTAAAAGGCGCAGAACAATCGAACCACGGATGACACAGATCAAACGGATACAGAAGATTACCTGACAAGTGTCTCTATAAGTTCGTTCACCTCGCATGTGAATGCCAGGAATCTTTCATTTGATTGATCATCTGTGCCCATCCGTGAAATCTGTGGTTTCAACTGCTGAATTTAGGATAATCCCAAAAACGTCATTCTGTGTATTCTGCGTCTTCCGTGGTTACTCCATCTGCGGAATTTTCGGTCACGCAAAGCATACCCGGGGAGCTTTGGGGTAATTGGAATTTGTTGTCTCCGCGCCCTTCGCGTTCCGCGTTTGCCTCGCACGAAGGTGCGGGGACAAACACCGGGGACCGCAGCAGCGGGACAACGGTGTGACCTTTGCTGCCTTGGTGTAAATCTTCTGTTTCGGGCGAGGCCGCACACTCCGCCCTCCCCACCTTGTCGCTGAAGACAGGCGAAGAGGGCACGTGGCACAAATGTTCAGGGCTACGGCTCGATCAGCACGCCATTGCCGTTGAGGACGAGACGGTCACTCGACACTTCTCCCGTCAACGTACAGTTGCCGTTGATCGTGATCGTGCCGCTGGGGGCGGTGACAAAGCCGTCCAACGTCACGTTGCTGTTGAGCGTCAATCCGCCTGAGGCGATCTCGAGGTCAAGCCACTCCGGACGGCCCGCGGTTCCCATCGACCCGCTGAGCGATGTGCCGTTCGCGAGTTTCAAAATCACCGGCCCGACAACACTCAGATGACTGGTACCGTTTAGCGTCAGGCTCTGGAGATTATAGATGGACGGCTGGGTGGCGCCCGCGACGCCGAACGCCAAGCTGCTGGAGCCGTTCACGGTGAATGCTCCGTACGTTCCCGCCGGCACGGTGAGTTGGCCGGCATTGCTGTTGAGCGTGAGGTTCCGCAGCGTGGCGAAATCCCCCGGACTCTGGCCCGGCGAATTCAACGACACATTTCGCGTCCCGGTGGGCGCTGGCGGTGCGGTGACGACCGGCATGCTCAGCGCATCGACACGCCGCACCACGTGGCGCAACGCCGCGTTGTTGTTCAACGTAATCGTGTAATTTGACGGCGTGGCCGCACCCGTGCTGTCAATCGTACTCCCGTACAACGGATGTCCGTTCAATTTGATCGTGGGCAAGCCGGGCACCAGCAAATCGCCAGAAACAAAGGCGCTGCCATTTAACGTGATGCTTTCCGGCAGCAATATTTGCAGCGAACCTTCCACCCCCGCGTTCAGCGTGGGGGCATGTCGGATGAGACCGGTGACAGTGATCACTTCGGTGCCCGACGCAGTTCCGGTGTAATCCGGACTGTTGATGGTCGCGACCACGGTATAGGTACCGGGATTCACCGGCGGCGTCGGACTGCCGTTGTAGGTGACGGTCACCGGCAATCCCGCAGATGTCGTGACCACGGTGACCGGTTTCGCTGTGCCGTCGTAAGCGGAAGTCAAATTGGACAAAACCACCGTCGCGGTACCCGGATTGACGACCAACGTGGCGGCATTGCTCGTGATCGATCCCTCGCTGTTGCTGACCACCACGTCGTAGGAACCGGCATCCGCCGTGAGCACATTGCTGATGGTGTAGGTCGCCGAGGTGGCACCCGCGATGGGAACACCATTCAACCGCCATTGGTAAGTCGGCGTCGGCGTGCCCGTGACGGTGACTTGGAACGTCACGCTGCTGCCGGCGACCGCGGTTTGTGAGTCGAGCTGCGCGGTGATAATCGGCGCGGAAACCAGGGTCACGCCGATGACCACCGGATCGTGATCCGAGTAACGATAAGGTGTTCCAACGTTGATGGCCTGTTGCGCGACACTCTTGAATTCGACATTATAATCATAATAAGTGGGCTCGTCCGAATTGACGTGCCACGTCGCTGCGCTGTTGACCTGCGGGTTGAAGGACGCAGAGGCCAGCGCATGGTCCAGATGACCAAATTCGCCATTGAAGGAATAGGAATAACCACCCTCGCCTTCGAACCGCTCGGTGAGACTGGTGAAGCCGGCATTCTCGATCGCCACGATCGGATCCTCCTTCGCGTACGAGTTCAAGTCGCCGATGATGAGGAAATCCGGATCGCCGCTGCCGGTCGGATCGGTCGCGAGCCAGGTCGTCAGCGCGTGAGCTTCCTGCACGCGGAGCGCGTTATTCGTGCCCTGGCCGTCGCCGGAATCCGTGTTGCCCGCGCCGGTGGCTGCGCCACCTTTCGCGCGCAGGTGGTTGATGCAAACGGTGAGTTTTCCTCCCGTCGCGATTTCGCGGAACGTTTGCGCCAGCGGATTGCGAGCCACGTCGTTGAACGCCGGATCGTTCAGCATCGCGGCCGCGCCCACGGCTTCGATCTTCTGCGTATTGTAGATCAAGGCCACGTGGATCTGGTCGGTCGTGACGTCAACCGCGGCGGCGTTCACAAACGCGTACGTCGTGCCGGACGGCGCGCCGGCATTAAGACTCGCGACGAGCTCGGCAATCGCACTCGTCGGTCCGTAGCTGTCAGGCGCGCCGTTGGTGACGCGGTCGTTTTCGATTTCGGTCAACCCCATGATGTCGGGAGCGAGCCCGAGTATGCCCGCCGTGACCTTCGGAAGCTGACGCTCGTACTCTGCCTCGGTGGTGGCGCCGCGCGAGGTTGGGAACGCCCCGCCCATGCCGTCGCCGTTCATGAAATTCTCCACATTGCCGATCGCGACCCGCAGCGAACCCGTGGAGGCCGGGGAACCGCTGCGTGGATTCGCGTCAACAAACACCGGTACCGCGGTCGGCTCGACCACGTACACGCCGAATTTATTGTCCAGGATGCCGGTCACGCCGAGGGTGGTACTACCCGTGCGACGCGTGGCCGTAGTCGGATCGGAGCTGTTGAGGTAAGGCGTCGGATCAGGATCGTTCACGTTCAATCCGTCATCGAGCGTGACTTGGTTGAGCAGGTTGGCGGCTTCAAGCGCCTGCGCGGGCGCTCCAGGCGCGACGATGTTTGTGGGCGTGGACAAGCGGCCGTTGCTCAGCAGCAACTCGCCGAATATGCCCAAGTCGAAGTTGTCCGTCACCGTGAGGGACTGCGGAAAGATCACCCGCATGCTTTCATAACGCTCGGCGTAGCCTGTGGCGGGAAATGGCAGCGTAACGGCGACCGCGGTGGGCAACGGGTTGCCGCTGCTGTTGATGGTGACGCTCGTGACTGCGCTGATTTCGGTTTCTGTATTCGGTATCGTCCCAAATTCGGAAACAGTCCCGGCAACCGTGACCAGGTCACCCGCCGTCACGCTGTTGGTGTTGTCGAAAACATAAATGCCCTCGGACGTTGCGGGATCGGCATCCTGCGCGGCATCGGGTGCCTCAATATAGTATCCGCCGATTTGATTCGTGCCTTGAAAACTCGCGGTCACGACCCCTTGGACCGTCACCGCATGCCCCGCATAAGGGCTGGTTAGTCCGCTGCCCTGCACGGTGTGAATCGGCAGCGGCGAATTGGAGAAGGTGATGAATGTCGTCGTCACGTCTCCGCCCGGATGTTGCGTCCCCGTCGCTGCGTCGGTCACTTGGGCAGCCAGCACGGTGAGCGAAACCGTCTCGCCCTCGGCGAATGGCGTCACCGGAGTCAGCGTGTAACTCGCCGGCCCGCCCGACAAGGTCGCGGGATGCGTCCCACTCGTACCGCCGTTGAGCGTGAACGAAGCCGTCGTGAAATTCACCGCCTCATTAAACGTAACGGAGAGCGGATCAGCGCCCGGGACATTCACCGCGCCGTTCGCCGGCGTGGTATAGATGACCGCCGGCAAAATATCGCCCGACGCCACCGGTGTGCTGAAACTGAGATCGTCGATCGCGAGCCCGTCGTCGCTGCCCGTGTCATCGACATCGGTCCAGCGCAACACGAGGGCCTGACCCGGCGCCCAGGTCAGCCCAGTCACCGTCGCGGAAACCGGGACGCGATTCGCGGCGGCATTCCCGTCGAGTGCAACTCCGCTTCCCGTGGTGACCGGCGCGACGAAGTCGAGCGTCGGCGCGGCGACGAAGGTGCCGTTGTTGAGGTCGGTCGCATCGGTGGCAAATTCGAAGGTGAGCCGGTTGGCCGCTCCCGTGCCGCGCCGCCATTGTTCGCCCATGTAATTGAGCGTGAACTGCGTGATCGTCCGCCCGGTGCTGTTAACCAGCGCCACGCCGAACCGCGAAATCGTGCTACCGCTCGAAAGCGAGCCGAACGCGCGGTCGGTGCTGCCAGTCGAGCCATACGAATAAATGCTGCCCGACGTGCCGGTTCCGGCGTCAACGCGGAACAGCGCGACGGTGCCCGTGCCACTGTATTTCGCGAGACTCCAACCGCCCAGTCCCGACGCGCCGATCGGCGCCGCGTCCAGCCCGAGTGGACCGGCGCTGGTCAGCGTGAATGTGCCGCTCGAAGGCAGCGTATCGAAACTCTGCGCGTAGGAGCCGCCCACATACGCGATCTGATCTGAGGGTGTTATCGTGGCCGTTACCGACAACGTCGCCGGATTACTGGTGGCCGCGGGATTCACGCTGTTGCTCACCACCACATCATAGGTACCGGCGGCATCGGCCGTCACCGAACTGACCGTCAAGCTTGCGGTCGCAGAGCCGGAAATCGTCGCGCCATCGCTGAGTGGCAATCCGTCCTTGCACCATTGATAAGCGAGCGGAGCGGTCCCGGTCGCGGTGACACTGAAGTTCGCGGTGCCGCCCAAACCGACGGATTGCGACACCGGTTGCGTCGTGATTGACGGCGCCTGCAAGATAGAGTGGACAACGAGGGACGCCGGCGCGCTCGTGGCGCTGCCTGCTGTGTTCGTGATGAAAACATCGTAACTGCCCGCGTCACCCACGCTGACTCCGGAAAGGGTGAGCGTTGCAGTCGCCGCCCCGGAAATAATGCCACCGTCACTCAGCGGAGCGCTATCCTTGCGCCACTGGTAAACGAGCGGCGCCGTCCCGGTCGCGCTCACGGTAAATTGCACGGTATCGCCTTCATTGACCGCCTGCGCCGCCGGCGGCGTAACGATAGAAGGCGGCGTGTCGCCGCTCGTGGCCGCGGTCACGATGGTGAAATCATCGATACCGAACGTATCGCGACTCCCCGCGCCGGTCGAGGCGGTCAGGGCAACCACTCGTAACGACACGTTGGATTGATTATCGAGCGCGGTACCGAAACCGCTGGCCGTCACCGTGGTCGTGCCAAAGGCGCCAGGGTCCGAATAGGTGGCCACCGTGACCCACGTCGCGGGCGCGGCACCCACCCCGTACTGCACCGACCACCCTGTGCTGCGGGTTTGCACCGAGAGCATTTGCGCCGAAAACGAGATCGACGTCACCTGCTGGCCGATCGTGGAAAAATTGAAATTCGCCGATGCGCCGGGATCGCCGAAGGAACCCGTCTGGCGGATGCCGAGCGCACGATCAGTGGCGGCCGCCTGAGCCGCTACGGCTTCGGTGCCGGTGAAGGGCGTGCCATTGTTGTCCGCCGCCGCGACGTTTGCCCACTGACCAGTAGTCGACGACCAGCTGACCGCCGTCAGATTGGGTGACGCCGCAGTTCCGGTCGCAGTTGCCGTCGCTCCAGTATAAACCGACCATCCGGGGGGCAGCCCGCCGCCAATCGAATCGAAAGTTTGCGAATAGGTGCCGCTACTCAGCGCAACCTGAGCCGCCATCGAATCTGCCATCACGATGCCGGCGAAAAATGCGGCTGCGAATCGCAGCACGCCCAAACGGAGGAATGCAGTTGTCATAAAATATAAGGCCCAGAGGTAGGTTTACAGCCTGCGGTCCAGCAATCAATTCGAGAAGCGTTACGATCCCGTGCCGGAAAATAGGGCCACCATTATGATGCCGCACTTTTCATGCCAGCGAGCAGATCGGCTTTTTGCGCGACAATGTCCGTTAATGCCCGCTGATTCCATCCAAAACTCAGTTGCGCCGCCCCGCCTCACCCCTACCGTGCCGCCATGGATTCCCCTAGCGACCTGCTCGCCCCGCTCGACACTTTTGAACGCCGCCATACCGGCTCCTCCGCCACCGACGTCGCGGCGATGCTCGAATCCATCAACTACGCCTCGATCGACGCGCTCGCGGACGCCGCCGTGCCCGCCGCAATCCGATTGCCGCGTGCGTTGGCTCTTCCCGCCGCCGCCAGCGAAACCACCGCCCTCGCCGAACTTCGCTCGATCGCCTCGCGCAATAAAATTTTCCGCAGCTTCATCGGCATGGGCTACTACGACACCGCCACGCCCGGCGTAATTCAGCGCAACATTCTGGAAAATCCCGGCTGGTACACCGCGTACACTCCCTACCAAGCCGAAATTTCACAGGGCCGTCTCGAAGCACTGCTGAATTTCCAAACGCTCGTCACGGACCTGACCGGCATGCAAATCGCCAACGCCTCCATGCTCGACGAAGGCACCGCCGCCGCCGAGGCCATGATGCTCGCGCACCGCGTGAAGCTCGGCGAAAGCCACGACGCCTCCGTGTTTTTCGTCTCGGAAAAATGTCATCCGCAAACGATCGACATCGTTCGCACGCGCGCGAAGCCGTTGAATGTTTCCGTCGTCGTGGGCGATCACCAGAGCTACGATTTCGCCGGCAAGGCATTCGGCGTCCTCGTGCAATATCCGGACACGACCGGCAGCATTCACGATTTCGCGGCCTTTTTCGAAAAAGCCCACGCGGCCGGCGCGCTCTGTGTCGTCGCTACCGATTTGCTCGCGCTCACCCTGCTCCGCGCGCCCGGCGAATTCGGCGCGGACGTCGCAGTCGGCTCGGCGCAGCGCTTCGGCGTGCCGATGGGTTTCGGCGGACCGCACGCGGGTTTCCTCGCGACGAAGGATGAATTCAAACGCCAGATGCCCGGCCGCCTCGTCGGCGTTTCCAAGGACGTCCACGGCAATCCCGCGATGCGTCTCGCCCTCGGCACGCGCGAGCAACATATCCGTCGCGACAAGGCCACGTCGAACATCTGCACCGCGCAGGTCCTGCTCGCCGTCATGGCTTCGATGTACGCCGTGTATCACGGTCCGGACGGTCTCAAGCGCATCGCCCAACGCACGCGCCTGCTCACGCAATTGCTCGCCGAGGGCGTGAAGTCCACCGGCGCGACGATCAACGCCGAACCGGTTTTCGACACGCTCACCATCGGCAACGTCGCCGCCGAACGCGTGCACGCCATCGCCGCCGTCCGGAAATTCAACCTGCGCGTCATCGACACGTACACCGTCGGTCTTTCGCTCGACGAAACGACGTCGCTCGCCGAAATCGAAATTCTCCTCACCTGCTTCCGCGAATCCGCCACTCTGGACTCTCAGCTCTCAGCTCTCGGCGCTCAACTCTCCGATTACCCCGCGCCACACGCCCGCCAGACGCCGTTTCTGACCGCCGCGGTCTTCAACAAATTCCATACCGAGCACGAAATGCTGCGCTATATCCGCCGCTTGGAGGCGAAGGATCTCTCGCTGTGCCACTCGATGATTTCGCTCGGCTCGTGCACGATGAAATTGAACGCCACGAGCGAGATGTTTCCCGTCACGTGGCCGGAGATCGGCAAGCTGCACCCGTTCGCGCCGTCCAATCAAACCGAGGGATACGCCAAACTTTTTGACGAGTTGGAACAATGGCTCGCCGAGATCACCGGTTTCGCCGCCGTGTCGCTCCAGCCCAACGCCGGCTCGCAAGGCGAATACGCCGGCCTGCTCGTCATCCGCGCCTATCACGAATCGCGCGGCGAAGGTCATCGCAACATCTGCCTCATTCCCACGTCGGCGCACGGCACGAATCCCGCCAGCGCCGCGATGTGCAATTTCAAAGTCGTCCCCGTCGCCTGCGATGCCAACGGCAACATCGACGTCGCCGACCTCAAGGCCAAGGCCGCGGAGCATGCCGCCAATCTCGCCGCGTTGATGGTGACTTATCCGTCCACCCACGGCGTATTCGAAACTTCCATCCGCGATATCTGCGCCACGATTCACAGCCACGGCGGACAAGTCTACATGGACGGCGCCAACATGAACGCGCAAGTCGGGCTGACGTCCCCCGGATTCATCGGCGCGGACGTCTGCCATCTGAATCTCCACAAAACCTTCTGCATCCCGCACGGCGGCGGCGGCCCCGGCATGGGCCCGATCGGCGTCGCGAAACATCTGGCGGAGTTTTTGCCGAGCCACCCAGTGATTGCGCCGCAGAATCGCGACGAATGGCGCGCGAGTTCGGCGGACGCATCCCGGGCGGCGAGCACGCCGCAACGGGACAAAGGACATCACATGGGTGCCGTTTCCGCGGCACCGTGGGGCAGCGCGAGCATCCTCGTCATTTCGTGGATGTACATTCGCATGATGGGCGGCGAAGGCGTCACGCGCGCCACGAAGTTCGCCATCCTCAACGCCAACTACATTGCCCAGCGGCTCGAAAATTATTTCCCCGTGCTCTATCGCGGCGGATCTGGCCTCGTCGCGCACGAATGCATTCTCGAATTCCGTCCGTGGAAAAAACATGGCCTCGAAGTCGAGGACGTGGCGAAGCGCCTGATGGATTACGGCTATCACGCACCGACGATGTCGTTCCCCGTTCCCGGCACGCTCATGATCGAGCCGACCGAAAGTGAAACGAAAGCCGAGCTCGACCGTTTCTGTGATGCACTCATTTCCATCCACGGCGAAATGGCCGCCGTTGCCAGCGGCGAAAGCGACAAGCTCAACAACCCGTTGAAACACGCGCCACACACCGCCGCGTCGGTGTGCGCCACCGAGTGGCCGCATCCGTATTCACGCGAAACCGCCGCCTTCCCCGACAAGCACACCCGAGCCAGTAAATTCTGGCCCGCCGTCGGCCGCGTCGACAACGTCTACGGCGACCGCAACCTCGTCTGCAGCTGCGTCGGCATGGACGCCTACGCCGAACCAGCGAAGACGTAACGGTGGTCATACGGTAGTGGCCGTTGCCCTTGCCTCTTGCGAAGGCAAGGGGACAAGTACCGGGATACGAGCACGCATCAACGGTGCCAACGGCCCTTCAGGATTTCCGATCCTCGACACAGAGCTCAATGAGCCCGGAATGAGTTTCACAGAGGAAACCCGTGAAAAATATTTTAGACCCTCAAACCAGAGCCCGCCAATCACGCCAATACCGATCGGATTATTTTGCCCACGAAAGAACACGAAATCTCACGAAACGAATCCCACCGATCATTTTAACCACAGATTCCACGGATGTGCACGGATGCAGAACTGATTGGTGCCCCGGGACCGCCGAGCCCCAGCTCGGCCTCAGCCGCCGAACGAACTGGTATGGCCACAAAGAGTCGCAAAAAGGCGCGAAAAAAGACGGTCGTTTTTTGTGAGCTTTTGTGACTTTTCGTGGCTAAAATCTGTTCTCACGATTCTGGCCTGAATTTCGACGCAGAGCTCACGGAGCCCGGAATGAGTTTCACAGAGGAAACATATGAAAAGTATTTCAGCCCTCAAACCACAACCTGCCAATCACACCCATACCGCTAGAATCATTTTGCCCACGAAAGGACACGAAACCTCACGAAATCAAACGTAGCAGCGGACGTCAGTCCGCTGGCGCCGTGGCCACGTCTGCGGTAGGGGTCGTTGCCCTCAACGGCCCGTCTTGAAACGAACATCCCACATCACGGGCCGAATTTTGCCCGTAAACGTGATTCGATTTCGCTCAGAGTAAGACCTGACGACGGATCCCGATGATATTCTTCCCGCCGTTCCTCCACCAGACGCTCCTCCGCGGCTGATAGCGCGAGATCGTCCAGTTCAGCCGTCCTCCGCATCAATAGTTGCCGTTGCTCAACCGTGAACGACGGCAGCTCGGCGAGAAGTTCCTGGAAACTCATGACCAAAAACTATGACAAAGCCTTCCTGCTGCAAGCCGCGACTCGCGACTTCGACAACATCCACGACGGCCCCGCCGTAGTTTTCCAATACCGTCCAAACTATTTTGCTCACGAAAGGGCACGAAATCTCACGAAACGCATCCCACCGATCATTCTAACCACGGATTCCTCGGATGCGCACGGACGCAGAACTGATTGGCCCCGGGACCGCCGAGCCCCAGCTCGGCCTGAGACGAGATTGCATTCCCCGATCAACGGCGCTTAACCCGTACGATGGCTTTCTCATTTCCTTCCGCGCCACGCCGCGTCACCACGAGCCGCGTGCAAAATTGCAAAGATTACGATCCTTTGGCCTTCGACCCGATAGACGATCCGATAGGGAAAGCGCCGTGGATAAATCCACCGAACACCGGTACTTCTGTGCCTTAAACGTGGCGTCAAAGGCGACAACCCCAGCGTTGAAATCGCCTGGCTGATTTCCCGCACAAAATCCCGCCCGAGTCCCGTGCTTTTCTCCTCATACCAAGCCGCGGCATCATCAAGTTCAGCGAGCGCCTCCGGTCTCAGCTCGACGCGCCAACTCATAGCCCGTACCGGGCTTTAAGCTTTGCTTCCATCATTTCCCATGAAATCGCCGCCGCCGGATTGCGTTCATGCTCTGCAACGCGTTCTTCAATGAGTGCCTTTTCGGCGGCCGAAAGCTGACCCTCGTCCATCCATTCCTCGCCCGCCAATTCAGCAAGTCGAACACGCAGCAAGTCACGCTCTCCAAGCGTCAACTTGGGCAACTCAGCCATGACTTCTTTTAAACTCATGAAACCCATGCTAGCCCCAGAACGATCACCCGCAAGCCGGGACTCGCCAAACGCTCTTTCGTTGAAGAGCTCACACGGTTACCGAGCAGTCCGATCGATTCCACCCGTTTTATCCCGGAAGAGAGGGACGATCGATGATCCCTGCCCTCGAACGGTTTTCCTCCGCGCCACCGACGCCGGACTGAAGGAAATCTACAGCCACGACCGCAACCTGCTGGCCGCCGCCCCACACTTCAAGCTCAAGGGCATCGACGTGATCAAGGCTCCCTGAGTTCCAGTGCGAAACCGTCGTGTTCCCGGACAAGCACGCGCGCACCAGTCTGAAGTATTAATATCGGCGGTAGGGGCTGTTGCCCTCAAAGACCCGGCAATCACGAGGCCCGCGTTTCATACACGTGCTCAAATACGCGGCTGCACTTTTCGGAAAAAATTGTTCGCGTGTACGCTTCGGGAAGCGCGTCGAGCGTTTCTTCGATCGTCTCTTTAATCTTCGCCCGGGCCTGCACGGTCTGGCGCCAGTCCAGGCTCTGGATTTGCTGCAAGCGTGCCAGTAGATGGGCTGCGACTTTCTTAACTTCTTTCCTCTCCTCGCCGTTCAGCGCGGGATCAGGCCGGGTGAGAATATCGAAAATCGCGAGTTCCTCCTCGGTAAGATTCTCCCGGACGTGGCGGGTTTCTTCCTCAGTGAGTTCACGGCTGAGTTTCACCAACTCGTCGAAAATCTCCTCAAGGTTTTTGCTTCCGTTGTTGTAGGCCTCGATCAATGCCTCGAACTTGTCCTGAAAATCGGTGCGACTGCGGTTCAACTTGATGAGCCGTTCCAACATCGCCCGCACCGCGGCCTTGAGTGTCTCCAGCTCGATATTCTTGGCTTTCGACGCCTTGAAACGCTTCGCCAACGCCTCGAAGTCGATCTTGGAAAGATCGAGCAATTTGCCCGGCGCTTCCTCGACGCGAACGCTTTCGATGGAGTCGTCGAGCAGTCGGTCAATCTGTGCCATCACGCCGGAAATGTCCGGTGGTCCGGGATTGATCTTCGCCCGGATCGCATCGGCAATCGCGTGCAGGCAATTCACCCGTGACGTGAATTCCAAGACAGCCGGGTCCGGCTTCACCGCGTCGTAGAGGGTGCTCACGATGCGCTCGTGCGCGAGAAATTCGCGGCGGATGGTCTCGGGCGAAATCAACGTATCGATGGCCGCGACGAGCTTCGTCAATCGCTCCATCCCACCACTCGGCAGTGCTTCGATGATCGCGAGATCGACTTGCTTGCCAGTGCACCAAGCGGTCGCCTCCGCCACGGCCTTCCGGAGATCGTCGAGCAATTGCTTTTTATCGCGCACCGGTGTTTTGCCGCCTTTGCCGGCGCCGTAGATGGCGAGTGCCTTTTCCAACGAGGCAAAGACGTTCGCGTAGTCGACAATCAGGCCGCTGTGCTTGCCGGGAAAAACACGGTTCGCCCGCGCGATGGTCTGCATCAGCGTGTGGTTCCGCATCGGTTTGTCCAAATAGATGGTCGAACAGCTCGGAGCGTCGAAGCCCGTCAACCACATCGCGCAAACGAACACGAGTGAGAGCGGATCCCCCGTGTCCTTGAAACGTTCGTCGAGCGGCGGATCCGATTCGACCATGCGCTTCCGGTGCGGCACAATATCGAGACCAAGCTTCTTCATCTGCTCGATCTCGTTCTGACCGGGCGAGACGATCACCGCCATGTCCAGTGCAACGATGCGATCGACGCGCTGACGTATCTCCTGGAGGCGGGCGAGTTCGGCATCTGTCCGCTGACGCTTCAGTCCATCAAGCTCGCGCCACTCCGCCTTCAACCGCTTCGTCTCCATCCCGAGTTCACGCGCCACTTTCTGATACATCCGCAACGCCGTCGCTTTGTCGATCGAGACGACCAGCGCCTTCCCTTGAAATCCGCGCCCAAGGAAATGGCGCACGATGTCCTTCGCGACCGTGTCGAGCCGGTCGTCGCGGGTGATGATGTGATATTGCTTCCCCAACACCTGCGCCAGCCGCTCCTCCTGCGCCTCGTCAAGCGAGGCGCCTTCGATGATGTCGTAGATATCCTCGTTGAGCGTGGGATTGGTCAGCTCCAGCTCGGGGGTGCGGTTTTCGTAAAAGAGCGGAACGGTCGCGCCGTCCTCGACCGACTGCTGATAATCGTAGATCGAAACGTAGTCGCCGAAGACTTCCTTCGTGCGCTCCTCGCCGACGATGAGCGGTGTGCCGGTGAAGGCGAGGAACATCGCCTTGGGCAGCGCAGCCCGCATATTAAGCGCGAGCGTGTTGTATTGGCTGCGATGAGCTTCGTCAGTGAGGACAATCACATCAGACCGGTCACAGAGCACCTCGGCATCCTTGAATTTGTGAATGAGCGTGAAGATGTAGCGGTGATTGCCGCGAAGCAATTCCCTTAGGTGCGCGCCGCTCGTCGCATGACACGCGTCGCCCTCGGCTTCGCTCACCGCGCCACAGGTCTTGAAGGTCTTGGCGATTTGGTCGTCGAGCTCCACGCGGTCGGTCACGACGACGAAGGTCCAGTTGCCCGGCAGCCTGCGCAGCACCTTTTGCGCGAAGAACACCATGGAAAAACTCTTGCCGCTGCCCTGCGTCTGCCAGAACACGCCACCTCGGCCATGCCCTTGCTGTCTGGCCTCCAGCATCGAGGCGATGGCGTTGTTCACGCCCAGGAACTGGTGATTTTGTCCCAAGATTTTCGCCAGACCGGCCTTGTGCTCCGAAAAAAGCGTGAAGTTTTCCACCAAGTCCAGCAGCCGCGTGCGATCACAGGTGCCGCGAATCATCGTCTCCAGCGAGACCCGCCGCGGCTCATCTTCGCGCGCGACGCGTTTCCATTCAAAAAAACGTTCCCAATCCGCCGTAAGCGAACCCACACGGCTGTCCGTGCCGTTTGAGGCGATGAGCAGCGCGTTGAACGCGAACAGCGCCGGCACGCCGTTCTGCGCGTGCTTATAACTGGTGAGATTCTCGTCGAACGCCGCGCGCGCCACCACGCTCGTCTTTTTCAATTCGACGACGACGAGCGGCAGCCCATTGACGAAACCAACCAGGTCCGGCCGGCAGGTGTAAAGCGCACCCGTGATACTGAACTGACTGACAAGCAGAAAATCGTTGGCCGCCGGGTTGGACCAATCGATCACCCGCACCCGCTCAATCTTCTGACCGCCCCGTCCCGCGACCCCAGGATCCGCTACGGAAACCCGGACGCCATCCTTGAGCAGCTCATAAACTTCGCGGTTCGCCTGCACGATCAACATCGCCGAACGGTCGCGAGTGAGCTCATCGATTGCCGCGGCGATGGCCTCGGGCGGCAGCGTTGGATTCAATTTCTCCAGCGCCTCGCGCAACCGCGGCACCAGCACCACATCGCTTTTCATCTCACGCCCGAGCAATCCCGCATCGCGCACTTCACCCGCCCCATCCGCCGCCGGTGGCGGGGCCGCCACCTGCCAGCCCAGCTCCGCGAACAACCCAATCGCTGGCTGCTCGACAAGCTGGTCTTCGCTGTAGGAGTGGGCCATGACCTAATTAGCGAAAAGTTCTTCCAAATTCACCTCATCAGCCTTTGCCTCAATTAACCTGACGTTACCTGCTTTCTTGCATGGCTTATTCTGAACATGGCATGTCACCCAATTGTCGGTTGGAGTTCCCAACACCTTTTCAATCCGCTTTAGAAATGCCTTGCTGTGGACGTGCGGGCCTACGATGTCGAATTTCTTGTCCCTGTTGACTCGGAGAATGTCGTTGAAGTGCTCATCCGCGTTGTTGAATGAGTAGCCGACGACAATAATTTTCGTCGCACTGTGAACCCACTGTGAAGCCTTGTGCCAAAGCTCGATGTATTTGTGCGACAAGATTGGCTTTAACCGAAGAGGCGGAACAAGGGCCGGGATTACATGCCTTTGATTCTCACAGCTCTCGTCAGCGACATCAATGTTGGGCGCAATGTCACTCGCGATAAATTCAGCAGGCTCACAGTTCAAGATATTCTCAATCTCCACGAGGTCCCGAGTGTCCATGCGAACGTATTCTGAAAGCCCTCCGTGGAAATATACGGTATGAGCGCGGCCAAGCTGAATTTCCAGAAACGAAGTATAGTTCAACGTGATTGCGTTCGTTCCCTTCGGAATGCCGCTGTAAAATGGAATCCGTTTGTCGACGTGTGCCGCCAAAACTTGCTTCTGGCGATGAACAAGGAACGCCCAGAGACACCATGAGATGTAGATGTAGTTCTTAATCTCACTGCC
>DASYDH010000029.1:0-1575 GCA_036499685.1 Lacunisphaera sp.
GCCGCGCAGGCGTTCATCAAGAATGAGGAACGGCTGCAGAAGCTTTCCGCGCGTCCGTCGGAAATTGTGCGCCGCCAGCTGCGCGTCACACCTTATCCGCATGAAGATGTCGGCTGGATCATCGCCAGCAGCGGCGAGGAGGTATGCCTGTTCTCGTCCGACTTCCCGCATGTCGAAGGCGGGCGCAATCCGCTCAAGCGCTTCAACGACAGCTTGGCGAACACGCCTTCGCGCGCAGTGGAGCGGTTCTATTGCGACAATTTCGTCGATCTGATGGGGGAGGGGCTAGCAGCCGATCTGCGGCATCCCAAGCTAAAGACCGCCGCATAAACAAAAGGCCCGCCGAAAACGGCGGGCCTTTCGCTTTCATATGCAACAGAACTAGTCGTGCGTGAACTTCAGGTTGATCGCACCGATGCCGGCCGCGACGTTCAGGCCTTTTTCGCCCGAGACGCTGATCGGCTGCAGGGTGATCGACTTGTCGAAGCCGCCAACGAGAACATTGGCGCCGACGCCAACGCCAACCGCGGCAGACGCCGTGGCACCGGCGTAATCGCCTTCAAGCGCGCCCGGCTTCAGAGAGGAGGTCGGCGCAATCACGCCCCACACGATGATCGAGCTCTCGGTATAGCCAAGATCGACGCCGAACTTGTTCACGGTACCGATGTAATGCTCGGCGCCATTATGCGGGCGATAAACGCAACGCAGATCCTTGGAGGAGCCAAACACGAAGCCCCAGCCGCTGGAAACGTGGCAGGTCAGAACGCCCACCTTCACGCCTGCGGCGCTGGCGGGAACGGCCGCGAGGCCGAGGGTAAGGGCGGCAGCTGCCGCGGCAATGGCAAATTTTTTCATGGGATCACGTGCTCCTGAGTTAATCCGATTTTGTCAGCCACTCTCGCGGAACGCGAAAATGCCGCCACGAGCTTCAATCGCGGCTGTACCGATAGAACGACATCCACAACCGAAGGTTCCATTGATTTTGCGCAAAGTTCCCTCCATATCCATCTTGAAAATAGGAAATAAAGTTTTATTATAGGACGGATTGATTTGCCTTCGACTTTGCGACGCGGGAAGAGGGCGAAGGGGAGGGGGGTAGGTGGAAAACCTAAAAACGAATAACAAGTGTGGAATTTCCATCGCTTTACACCCCACAGGACCGGTTCTTAGATGACATCCAGTCAGGTACTGGAGGAATCGATGGCATCGGGGATCAAGGACAAGGTCGCCATTCTGGGCATGGGTTGCTCGAAATTCGGAGAACGGTGGGAATCTGGTGCCGAAGAACTGATGGTCGAAGCCTATCTCGAAGCCATGGCCGATGCCGGCGTAGAGACGAACCAGATCCAGGCCGCCTGGTTCTCCACCGCCATAGAAGACCAACATGTCGGTAAGGGCGGCACCCCGCTTTCGGTCGCGCTGCGTCTGCCCAACATCCCGGTGACGCATGTTGAGAATTTCTGCGCCTCGGGCTCGGAAGCCTTTCGCGGTGCTGTCTATGCGGTCGCTGCCGGTGCTTGCGATATCGCACTGGCGCTCGGCGTCGAAAAGCTGAAAGACACCGGCTACGGCGGC
>DASYDH010000030.1:0-199179 GCA_036499685.1 Lacunisphaera sp.
TGCGGTGGATGGTGCCGGTAACATTTACGTCGCCGATTCCGGCAACCACACCGTGCGCAAAATCACTCCAACGGGCGTGGTGACGACCTTGGCAGGTCTGCCAGGCGTTCCCGGAAGCAGCGATGGAGTCGGCACCACGGCTCGATTTTATTCTCCCAGCGCCGTGGCCGTCGACGGGACCGGAAATGTGTTCGTCCCGGATATGGGCAATTTCACAATCAGGAAGATTACCTCCGCCGGGACCGTCACCACTTTTGCCGGTGCAGCGGGACAGAGTGGCAACGTCGACGGAACCGGTGCGTCGGCCCGTTTTGGTTTCACTTCCGGAAAAACCGGTCTGGTGGTGGACAGCGGCGGCAACCTCTACGTTGCCGATGGCAACATTCGCAAAATCACCCCGGCAGGCGTGGTCACCACATTTATCAAACAAGGAGCGCCGGTCTCGTTTCCTTATGCCCAATTGACCTTGAATTATTCCTTGTCCCTGGGGATCGATGCGGCGGACAACCTTTATTCAAACGAAAATGTCCAGGGAGACTGGGGGGCAGTAAAAATCAGTCCCGCTGGAGCAGCCGAGGTTGTCCTACAAGGTGGAGAGAGTGGCGCTTTCGTAGGCTTAACCGCCGATAGTGCCGGTCATGTTTACACCGTCGACAGCAGACAAACATTATTCAAAGACAATACGCCGCTGGCCGGCTATCCCACTGCGTACTACGGCTTGCCCACCCATAGCGTGGACGGCCCGGCAGGCTCCCTCGGCTTCCCCTCTGGCCCGTCAGTAGATAACAGTTCGGGGAATGTCTATTTTTCCGACCATAACACCAACAGCATCCGCTTCGTCGCGCCGAACGGCTCCGTCGCCACCCTGGCCGGCGAAACCGACGACGGGGTGAATGATGGAGCAGGTTCAGTCGCCCGATTCAACCGTCCATCCGGATTGGCCGTGGACGGTGCGGGTAACGTGTATGTCGCGGATTACGGAAGTTCCACCATTCGCAAAGTCGCACCGGACGGTGCTGTCACCACCTTGGCCGGAGCGGCATTCCAAACCGGGAGTGCCGACGGTCAGGGCACCAGTGCGCGCTTCAAAAACCCCCAGGGCGTGGCGATCGACAGCGTGGGCAATGTCTATGTCGCCGATACAGCCAATCAAATCGTGCGCAAGATCTCCCCTGTCGGTGACGTCACCACCCTCGCAGGCTTGGCGGGACAATCCGGTTATGTCGATGGCACCGGGACCGCGGCCCGGTTTACTGCTCCCGCTGGAGTGGCGGTCGACACGAGCGGAAATGTTTACGTGTGCGACTCGGGCAACCAGACAATCCGGCGAATTACGAGCACGGGGATTGTCAGCACTTATGCCGGTGTACCGGGTCCGGGCAACCAAACCCGCGTCGACGGGCCGGCTGCCTCTGCGAAGTTCACCGCCCCCGAGACCGTGGCTGTCGATGGGGCCGGCAATCTCTGGATCACCGAGGGCACTATTTCTTCAACCGGCGCGTTGCGCAAAATCACTGCGTCGGGAGTCGTTTCCACCGTCTCGCTGGACGGCTATACGCTGAGCTATCCGATCAATCCCGCGGCCACAGTGGACGGTGCCGGAAATGTTTTCCTAATCCTTCATGACGCCGTCGTCAAAATCGATTCCTCGGGCGCAGTAAACCCGCTCCATTCGCCCGAGGGAGCTATAGCTCCCTCCTTTGTTTCGTCCGACTCCGGCCCCTATAATACCAGCCTGACGGTGGATTCCGCCGGTAACATTTATTTTTCCGATCCGAGCTATACGATTCGCAAGCTCACTCCCCTGGCCACCACCAGCGCATCTCTGGCGTTTACCAGCCAACCTTCGGGTGGCACGATCAATGCCGGCGATTCGTTGATCTTAAGCGGAAGCGCCACAGGCAACCAACCCATCGCTTACCAATGGCGCAAAGACGGGCGCGATATTCCCGGTGCCACCAGCTCAACGCTTTCCCTCACCGGCGCGGTCGCAGCCAATAGCGGAATTTATTATCTGTTCGCCTCGAATTCCACCGGCGTCCTCGTCAGCAACCCTGCGAGCCTGGTCGTAAAAGTTATCCCAATGGTCAGCGCGACCATTTCGACCTATCGCCAATCAGCGAACACGATTCTCACCTCCTTTGCCGGAGATCGCATTTCACTCGAGGCCAACGCGACCGCTTCACCCGATCCCACCTTCCAGTGGTTTAAAAATGGCGTCGCATTCAACGGGGGCACCATTTCGACAACTCCCGGCTCAGATCCAAATTCGCATCGTTTTGCAAACACCTGCGTGCTCGACAATGTCTCAACGGCCGATTCGGGTTCCTACACCGTGATGGTTTCGAACTCGGCGGGATCCGTCACGAGTGAAACGCTTCTACTCACCATCACGCCCACCGTCACGCGCGGGCCCGCCGATCAGGCAGTCCCCAGCGGAAACGATGCCTCGTTTAGCGCGGTCGCGACCGGTTCTTCCAACCTCACCTATCAATGGACGAAAGATGGCGTGGCGATACCCGGAGCCACGAGCAGTTCGCTCCTCATCAAATCCGCGCAACCGGGCGATGCGGGTAACTACGCGGTGGTCGTTTCCGATCCGTCTGTTCCCAACTCCACAATCACCAGCAACGCCGCAAGCCTGAAGGTCACCGGCTCGTCGGTTGCTCCAACAATCTTTTCCCAACCGGTCGATCTGCTCACGTATGTCAACCAACCGTCGCCTGCTATCTTCCAAGTTCAGGCGTCCGGCTCGCCGAGTATTTTCTCATTCCAATGGAAAAAGGACGGCGTCGATATTCCGGGTGCGACCAGTGACACGCTTTCGTTCACCAGTGTGACGCCGGCCGAAGTCGGCACGTATTCGGTGACGGTCACGAATGCTGTCGGCACCGTTAAAAGCCGCGAGGCAGCCCTGATTTTACTGGAGGGCGCGGGCCTGCCCGCATATCCCACGATCGTTACGCCGCCAGCGGACCAGAGCGTGAGTTCCGGCTCGTCCGTTAGTTTTTCAGTGGTCGCGACCGGCACACCGCCCGTCACCTACCAATGGCAGAAAAATGGCACGACAATTTCCGGTGCCACCACCGACACTCTTTCCCTCATCAGCGTCACGGCCGCCGACGCCGGCACTTATACCGTCATCGTAACGCTTCCTCCCGGCACCGTACCGTTGGCCAAGGATTTTGCGGGCATGACCGCCCGATCGGCAACGCTGACCGTGAATGGATCCACCGCCGCGCAACCCTTGCCGAAAACCGTCACCGCCGGCCACGCGGTGACCTTCTCGGCTGGTGCGGCGATCGGTTCGATCCAATGGCAGGTTTCCGCCAACAACGGTTCGACTTGGACGAACCTCGCGGACGACACCATGTACAGCGGAGCCGCCACCGCAATATTGACGGTCAGCAACGCGGGTTCCACGTTAAACGGAACGCAATATCGCTACGTTGTGACCAACAGCGGCGCAACCACCACCAGCAGCGCCGCCACGCTCAGCGTCGCCCAGGCATTTTTCCCCTTCCCCACGGCCATCGCGGCCGACAGCGCCGGCAATCTTTTCGTCGCCGACGCCAACACCGACACGATTCAAAAAATCAACGCAGCGGGCCAGGTCAGCCTGATCGCCGGAGCGAGTGGGACCGCAGGGTCCACCGACGGCAGCGGAACTGCGGCGCGCTTCAATCAGCCGGCGGGACTTATCGTACTATCAACTGGTGTGCTAATCGTCGGTGACACCGCCAATGCCACGATCCGCAGCATCGCAGCCAGTGGTGTGGTCACTACTCTCGCCGGCAATGCCGGAACGCGTGGCAGTGCGAACGGAACTGGCAATGCCACAACTTTTTCAACGCCCATCGGAATCGCGGCGGATCCAGGCGCGAATATTTACGTCGCCGATGCCATGAACGACATCATCCGCAAAATCTCAGCCACCGGAACCGTCACCACCCTCGCGGGAACGGCCGGAGTGACCGGTTCCACGGACGCCAACAGCCCGGCCGCACGGTTTAATTATCCCACCGGAATCGCCGTTGATAGCAGCGGCAGCGTTTATCTCAGCGACACCACCAACAACCTCATTCGGAAAATCACGCCCACCGGTTCCGTGTCCACATTGGCCGGGCTCGCTGGCGTCAGCGGCAGCGCCGACGGCACCGGCAGCGAAGCGTTGTTCAATCATCCGGGTGGACTCGCATTGGACAGTTCGGGCAATCTTTATTTGGCAGACACGGCAAATTCCACCATCCGAAAAATCAACAGCGCCGGTACGGTCAGCACCCTCGCCGGGTTGCCCGGTATCGCCGGTCTCCAAGATGGCGTCGGTCCGTCGGCCTTCTTCAACCAGCCGCAAGCGCTTGCCCTTGATCCCAACGGAAATATCCTGGTCGCCGATACAGGCAATGCGACGATTCGCAAGGTCACCCCGGCCGGCGTTGTCAGTACTCTCTCTTTAGCAGCCGCTCCGATTTCCGACGGAAACTCCGGCGGCGGTGGAACCTCGGGCGGTTCGAGTGGCGGCGGTGGCACCACTCCTCCGCCCGGCAGCTCGGGCAATTCCAGCAATGGCGGTGGCGGCGGATCAGTCGGAATGGTGTTTGGCATCGCCTTGGCCGTGCTGGCAATGGGACGGTTAGGTTCTGCGGGGACGCAGCAAGGTGTAGCGCCGCGAGCACGCACCTCCGTGGAATAATCGGCACAGTTTATTGCGCTAACTATTGAAAAGCAGGGGTGCGGAGCTTTCCGGTCTGGCCAAACATTTCGCCCGGCCAGGCATTGGCGGGCATCATGAAGCTCCTTCGTTTTGTTGCCTTCGTGTTCTGCGTGGCGAGTTCGCTTTCAGCTCCGCTTGCATGCCCATGACAATTTTCAAGTCGCGGTTTATTGCCGCGCCCAAGAGGTCAACTGCATGGGCGACGCTCAGCGAAAGGTATTCACTACACGGCGCCTCCTCCGCCGACGGCTCTTTGCATCGCAAGTTGCGAATCGACGGCGAAACTCCGCTGCAAACCGCGCGCCAGCGGTTTCGCCAGTTTCACCAGCCAAAAGCGCGGCCGGGAAAATGCCCGCAAATCATACCACACCGTGTCGTCTGCGAGCCATTCGACGGAAAACCGTTCTTCGCCGCACTCAACATGCCCCGGCAAAGTACCGTAGGCGAATCCGAAGCGGCGGACCGGCCCGTTTTCGTCGATCGTATAAACGATGCGGCACGCATTGAGCCACCACCCGCCATAAACGTGAGCCAGCATCGCCACGACTTGCCCTTGCACGAGCGGCGCATTGGCCGGATCGATCCGCGTCCATGGCGCCGGAAACATCGTCCAAGCGCGCAACGCCACGCACGCTTGCTCAAATGTCCCCCGGCCTCGACCCAACATCGCCCGGTTGTGATCGATATTATAACCCGCCGGCGAACGGTCGAACGAGTGGCCAACCTCGGCATAACTAAAGTCCAACCGCCGCTGTTCAAAAAGAAACTCTTTGATTTTTTGGCCGGACGGCAACGTGGTGGACCACATTGCCCGACGCTATCGGGGCGCTGTCTTCTGTCGAGCTGCGTAAACGCTACAAAGCGGTTCGGTCGGCAGTGGGCGGATTTGTGTCAGCATTCGCAGTGGCTGTTTGAAGGTAAATTGTGGGGCGTCGTTGTTGGAAGGGCACGGAATTAATGATGCCGTTCAACAGAGCCGACGGCCGGCCGTTGGTGGCTTCGAGCTGCGCGACGAGTTGATCGACCGTATCGGTATCGCGGTAATCGAGACCGCGACCGAGAGCATAAGTGAGCAATTTTTCCGTGACACAATAATAGTAATCGCGGCGGTGTTTCGTGGCGAGAATGTGCTTCAGTTCGCGCACGTCGGCGAAGGATTCCCCCGTGATCAGGGTGCCCGCCGGCTCAACGGGGTGCTTCATCTCGGCGTCGCGCCAAGCGCCCATGGCGTTGAAATTTTCCAAGGCGAGCCCGAGCGGATCCATCCGGCTGTGGCAGGAATGACACATCGGGTTTTTCGCATGCAGCGTGAGATTTTCGCGCAGCGTCATTTGCATGATTTTATCGGGACTGGCGGCGTCTTCCAATGCGGGAATATTCGGCGGCGGCGGCGCGGGCGGCGTGCCGAGGATCGCGTTGAGGATAAAAACTCCGCGCTTCACCGGCGATGTGCGCGTCGGATTCGAAGTGACGGCGAGCATCGTGCCCTGCGTGAGGATACCGCCGCGCGGACTGTCTGCGGGAAGCTGGACGCGGCGCATCTCCGATCCGGTGACGCCGGCGATGCCATAATGTTTGGCCAGATCCTCATTCAAAAAGGTGTAGTCGCATTCGATCATTTCCAGCAGACTGCGATCTTCCTTGAGCAAATAAGCGAAGGACATTTCAGTCTCCTGCTGCATCGCCCAGCGCAATTCCCCGGTGAGTTTTGGCTTTGGTATGCGTTGCGAAGCGTAGTAAACCGCAAAGGCATGAGCGAGCGCGGCGACCTGGGCGGGCGTGCGTTTCTCCTCGGGAATAGGGTTGATTTTCTCGTAGGCCTCGAAGGCCGCTTCCAGTTCGGGATCGGAATGTTCCCGCAGATAAATGGAGGAAGCGTCAATCTGGACCGACGCGATGTCACGGGCCTGCAACCACTGCCCGGTGAAATTGTGGACGAACTCTGCGGAGCGTGGATCGCGCAACATCCGGTTCACCTGTGCCGGCAGATTCGCCCGAAGTTTCCCGGCGGCGGCCAGATCGAAAAGTTCCTGATCCGGCATCGAAGACCAGAAAAAATATGAAAGTCGTGACGCCAGCGAATACTCGTCGACCAGGGGATAAATCCGGCCCGGCTGCAACGGCTCGGTTGCTTCCTCGCGAAAGATGAAACGGGGTGAATCCAGCACCGCAACCATCGCTCGTGCAATGCCGGCTTCAAAGGAAGTATCGGGTTTGGAATAGACGCTTTCCGCCAGCGCCACCAGACGGTCAGTCGTGGCTGCGTCCACCGGCCGCCGGAACGCACGCGAGGCGAACTTCTCCAGCAATTCCCGGGCATAACCGCGGCGCGCCCGGGCGGTTCGCGGCACCGCACGTGGGAAAACCCGGTCGTATTGTTTTGGCTTGGTCCAGTATTTCGCATCCAACGGTCCCTGCACGGTGACCGACGCGATCCGGATGCGAAGCAGGCGATTCTGTTCACGGTCCGGACCGAGGGGCTTCACCTCGAACGTCAGCTGGTGATCGCCCGCGGTCCAGCTGCGTTCGTAGGAAAATTTGAAGAACTTTTCCTCCTCGTCGCGCACAAACTCCTGTTCGAGGAGGGTCTCGCCATCGATTTTAAAAACCAACCGGCAGTGATTGAAGTCGAACTGTTCGTCGACGTAATGTTCCACCGACCTCAAGTCCAGCACCAGGCGATAGGTGCCGGCGTGCGCCACGTGATAGGTCGCACCGACGATCGCCGGTGTATAATAGGACAGATCTAGAGCGGTGTCATGAACAGCGGGTGCGGGTCGCTCGAATTTCAGAGCCGATGCGGTCGGAGCTGGCGTCTTTGCCACCTGAGTCGGGGCAACCGCCTTCGCTACCGGCAAAGCGGCAAACGTGGATCCCAACAACGTTTCCTCAGCGACGTCCTTCGCCTTCCCGGGTACCGCGGATGAGACGACGGACTGGGCGGCATCGAGATATTTCTCGAGCAGCATCGGTGAGATCGTGAGGACGTCACCGATGTTGTCGAAGCCATGGCCGGTGTCGTCCGCCGGAAATTCCTTTTGGGTGTCATAGCTCACACCGAGCAATTCCCGGATGGTATTCCGGTATTCGACGCGATTGAGCCGGCGAACGGTGACGCGACCGGGATCGGGCCGGAGTGGATCGAGGGCAAACGGGCCGCGCTTGATCCATTCGGCAATTTTCGCGGCCTCGTCCTCGGGCAAGCGAGGCTCATCGGCTGGCGGCATGATTCCGGAACGCACGTTCTTTAATGCACGCATCCAAAGCGCAGGATCGTGCAACGCCGTCTCGTTGGCGAAACCATCCAGTTGCACTCCACCCTTCTTGTTGCCATCACCGTGGCAATCGTAGCAATGCTCCGCGAGGATGGGCTGAATATCCTTTTTGAAGACGTCGAGATCGTCCGCCGCAAAGACGGTGATCGGCGAAAATACCACTTGAGCCACCGCGGCCAACGTAAGTCCCGAAAAAAAACGCGGCAATCCGGTCCTCATTTTCGGGCCGCCTGGGAAGCGTGAATTCGGCGTCATTGACTGAATTCAGCCAGTTTGATCGGAGCGGTGCGTTTCACAATCCAAGTATCGGTCTAACTGCG
The DNA here is from genome assembly GCA_036499685.1 of Lacunisphaera sp. Classification (GTDB taxonomy): domain Bacteria; phylum Verrucomicrobiota; class Verrucomicrobiia; order Opitutales; family Opitutaceae; genus Lacunisphaera. The sequence continues at coordinate 8,310 of DASYDH010000030.1, forward strand.
GACCGGAACAGTGAATAGTGGACGGATCGCAGATCAATCGGGGACACCACAGAACACACAGGATACACAGAAATAGCGTGAAGAATTTTTGATTCCATAGTGGCAAGCACAGGGACCTATTCCCCGCCAAGCGACATTCATTCTTCGGATTCTCAGTATTCCGTGGCTACACTCCGCACTCCGACCGCTTCGCTTACAATTAAACGTTGCCAAGGCGCGCGGTGGAATCGCCGAAGCGTTCGAGATCGGGTACGCCGACCTGATCCGCGAGGGTGAGAAAAAGGTTACTCATTGGCACATTGCCATGCTGCACATAGCGGCCGGTATGCAGCAATCCGCCACCGCCGCCCGCCAGCACAATCGGCAGGTTCTCGTGGGTGTGCCGGTTGCCGTCGGCGTTGCCGCTGCCGTAAATGATCCGCGAGTTGTGCAGGAGCGAGTTTCCATCGATGTCCGGGGTCGCTTCCATTTTTTGGAGGAATTTCGCGAATTGCTCCGCGTACCACCGGTCGATCTGCGCGACCTTGTCGACGCGCTCGGGATTGTTCTGGTGGTGCGACAGATCGTGGTGGCCCTCGGAAATTCCGATTTCGCTGAAGGACCGGTTGTCGCCATCGTGGCCGAGAATAAAAGTCGCGACGCGCGTGGAGTCGGTCTTGAACGCGAGGAGCAGCATGTCGTACATCAGCTCGACATACTCGGATTCGAGCGTGGGAATGCCAACAGGCGTTGCCTGATCCGGATCGACATTCGGTCCGAAACGCTCCGCCCGCTGGATGCGCATTTCGACATCGCGGACGCCCGTCAGGTATTGGTCGAGTTTCGTCCGGTCCGTGGCGTCCAAGCGGGTCTGCAGACGGCGGGCATCGTTAATGACAAAATCGAGCACGGAACGCCGGTCCATCATGCGGCGCTGGGCGTTAACCGCGCGCTCGCCATGGACGCCGGCACCAAACAAACGCTCAAACACGAGCCTCGGATTTGCCTCGGGCGTCATCGGGGTCGTGGGCGACTGCCAGGAAACGTTGTACTGATAAGCGCACGAATAACCCGAGTCGCAATCGGCGGACTTGCGATTGGCATCACAGGTCATTTCCAACGATGGGAAACGCGTGAGATGGCCGACGTGGTTGGCAATCACCTGGTCGATCGAGATACCCGCGCGAACATCGGTCGCGCTTTTGTTGAGCCGGACCCCGGTCAGGAAAACACTGCTGCCGCGAGCGTGGTCACCGCCGCCGTCGTTGCCCGGATTGGCGTTGGCATGGGCGAGTCCGCCAAAAACCTGAAGGCTTTTCCGCATGCTTTCGAGCGGCTGGAGCGTGGCGTTGAAACGAAAATCCGTCAGGCCGCCCTCGGGCCACCAGCGCGAGGGAATGGCCCCATTGGGAAAGGAAATGAAGGCGGTGCGCAGTGGTGCGCCCGTCGAGGTGGTCGCCAGTTGCAGCGACGGATCGGCCGCGAACAGTCGCGATGGCAACAATGAGGCGAAGGCCGGCAAGGCCACGCAAGCGCCCAAACCGCGAAGAAAATTACGGCGACTCAGGCCGGCCGACTGATGATCGAGGGAGTAATGCGGAGTTTTCATATTTCGGCGGGAGTTGGCTTAGCCTTGCGGAATGGGTGAGGGAGCGGGGGTTTGTTCGGCGGTGCGGGTAAGCTCGCGGGGGCGACTTTGCTGGAAAGGGGCGGATTCGACGATGCCTTTAAAGAGTGCGGAGGGACGACCGCCGGAAGCTTCGAGCGCGGCCACAAGCTGGTCCAGGGTGTCGGTATCGTAATATTCCACACCGCGACCCAGCGCGTAGGTGAGCATTTTTTCGGCGATGCAATAGTAGTAGTCGCGGCGGTGCTTGGTCGCAAGGATGTGTTTCAACTCGCGAATATCGGCGAATTTTTCCCCGGTGATGAGCTGGCCGGCCGGTTCGACCGGTTGATTGAGCTCGCGGTCGCGCCACGCGCCCATCGCGTTGAAATTTTCCAAGGCGAGCCCGAGCGGGTCCATGCGACCGTGGCACGAACTGCATAATTTGTTCGACCGGTGAATCGCGAGCGTCTCGCGCAGGGAAAGCGGTTTGGATTTATCCGATCCGGCGGCCTCCTCCAGGGGGGGAATATTCGGCGGCGGCGGTGCCGGCGGCGTACCGAGGATGGCGGCAAGGATGAACACCCCCCGTTTCACCGGTGAGGTGCGGGTGGGATTCGAGGTGACCGCGAGCGTCGTGCCTTGCGTGAGAACACCGCCGCGCGGGCTGCCGGGGGGCAACTGGACTTTTCGCATCTGCGACCCGGTGACACCGCTGATGCCGTAGTGCTTCGCGAGTTCCTCGTTCAGGAAAGTGTAATCGCACTCGATCATCTCCAGCAGACTGCGGTCCTCCTTGAGCAAGTAGGCAAAATCCATCTCCGTCTCCTTCTCCATGGCGTCGCGCAGATCGCCGGTCAGCTGGGGTTTGGGTGCGCGGAAAGAGGCGAAAAATTCCTTTCGGGCCCTGGCAAACTCCGCCACTTCTTCAGGGGTTCGCTTCTCCTCGGGAATGAGATTGATATGGCGAAAGGTCGCCTGCGCCTTCTCCAGCGCGGGATCCGGATGCTCGCGCAGGTAAATGGCAAATGCGTTGATCTGGACTGACGAAATATCGCGAGCCTCCAGCCACTGGCCGGTGAAGTTGCGCACGAATTGTTCTGAGCGCGGACTTTTCAACATCCGGTCGATCTGCGCGTCGAGGTTCGCACGCAACTGCCCCGCCGCGGCGAGTTGGAAAAGTTCGTCGTCGGGCATCGAAGACCAAAAGAAATACGAAAGCCGCGACGCCAATGCGTACTCGTCAACCTGAGCGTAAAGTTGTCCGGGTTGCATCGGTTCCATGCCCTCTTCCCGGAAAATAAACCGCGGCGACGCGAGGACGGCCACCATGGCCTGCGCGATGCCGGCTTCGAAGGTGCTGTTCGGTTGCGAATACACTCCTTCCGCCACCGCAACGAGCCGGTTCAGGGTCGCCTCGTCAACCGGCCGGCGAAAGGCGCGGTCCGCAAATTTCCGCAACAATTCCTCCGCATAAGTCCGGCGTGCCTCAGCCGAAACGGGCACGGGCTTGGGGAAGAAACGATCGTAGCCTTTCGGCTTCACCCAGTACTCGGTCGCGGCCGGGCCTTCCACCCGCACCGAGTTTACCCTGATCCGAAGCAGACGCTTTTGTTCGCGATCGGGCGCGATCGGCTGAACTTCAAAGGTGAGGTCGTGGTCGCCCGGCGCCCACTCCTGCTCGTAGGTGTAAGCGAGCGGCATGGCTTCCCCTTGGCGGACGAATTCCCGGTCAAGCATTGGCTGGCCGTCGATTTTGAACAACAAACGGCAGCGGTTGTAATCGAACTGATCGTCCACGTATTTCTCCACCGCCTTCAAATCGATCGTCACCTTATACTTTCCCGCGTGGGTGGCGCTTACCTTGCCGATGACCTTCGCCGGCGTGTAATAGGACAAGTCCAACGCGTGTCCCATGATTGTCGGGGCCGGCCGCTTGATCTCGAAAGCTGGAGCGGCAATCGCCGGTGCGGGGGACGTCGACGTGCCGCCGGTTTCAATCGATGGCTTTTCAAGGTCGGCGGCCACCATCGTCACCGGACCATTCTCCAGCACAAACGCCCGGCCATCGATCACGTTTTCAGCGACGGCCAGGGCCTTCGTCGGGACCACCGTTGCAACGACCGTTTGCGCCGCATCGAGGTATTTTTCAAGTAGCATTGGGGAGATCGTCAACACATCGCCGATATTGTCGAAACCGTGGCCGGTGTCGTCGGCGGGAAATTCCTTTTGGGTATCGTAGTCCACCCCCATCAAGTCGCGAATGGTGTTGCGATAGTCGACGCGATTGAGCCGCCGCACCGTCACGCGGCCGGGATCGGGATGGTGGGGATCGAGGCCAAACGGACCGCGCTTGATCCATTCGGAAACTTTCGCCGCGAGATCGGCCGGGAGCCGCGGTTCATCGGCGGGCGGCATGATGCCGGAGCGGACATTTCGCAGCGCACGCATCCAGAGTTTGTTATCGTGCAACTGGGTTTCCGTCTCAAAACCGTCGAGCTGGACGCCACCCTTTTTGCTGCCGTCGCCGTGACAGTCGTAGCAGTAGTCTTCGAGGATCGGCTGGATGTCTCGCTGGAAAACCTGCAGATCGGAATCAGCCGCCACTGCGACGATCGTCGGGAAAAGCGCCGCGCAAACCAGAAAACAGGCACCGCGCCCCTTGCGGTTAATAAAATGAGTCAGGCTGAATCGGCGGCGGAGGATCATTGAGGGTTCTTCAGTACGGCAACGGCGGTCGACAATGGCGGGACTGTCGCTTTTTATTCGATCGCGATTTCGTGACGTTTTATTGGTTCCGATGTTACAGCCACGACTGGTTTAACGCCCGCCCGCAAAATGCGTTCGAGGAGAACAAGACAAGATTTTAAACGACATAAGGAAACTACAAAGGTGGAAGGTGAAAATCGCCCGGAAAAGCGGAAAGCAGACGCGACGAATCACCATCGCTCCCGCGGTAGTCTTCGACACGTTAAGCATAACTTGAAACTCGTATTTTGCGGCCCGCAATCGCAGCTTTATGCTTGCTAAAGAATAGAGCAGGTTTCGCCTTATTTTAACCCCAACGTCCATGTCGCTTAACCGGATCACCATGGCTGAAGTCGCCCGCGCGGCAAACGTCCACCAGACGACCGTGTCGCTGGCTTTGCGCAACGATCCGCGCCTCCCCCGCGAAACCCGCCTTCGCATTCGGGCGCTCGCCGAAAGCATGGGATACCGGCCGGATCCGATGCTGTCGGCACTCAATTTTTACCGCACTTCCCGGGACGCAGCCAAAACCCAGCCGTCGATCGCGTTCCTGATGCGCTCGCGGAAAAACCGCCCGGTGGAACACTTTTCCGTAGACGAAAGGTTCCTGAAGGGCGCGAGACAGGCCTGTGAACGCATGGGGTTTCGCATCGTCCCGCTCCAAATCGAGAATTCCCCAGCAGAAGGTGTGCGACTCACCCGGGTGCTGCGGTCCCGGGGGATTTGCGGGGTGATCCTCGGCTCGCTCGACGTCACTCTGCGGGAACTGGCGCTGGATTGGGACTGCTTCAGCGCACTTTGCATCGAATCGCAGCATCTTCGCCTGTCGCTGCACACCGTGGCGAATAATCAAACGGGCGCCACGCGCACCGCAGTCCGGCGACTGATCGAACATGGCTATCGGAGGATTGGTCTCGCCGTCGGAGAAATCGAAGAAATCTCACTCGGAAAACCATTCAGCGCCGGTCATCTTCTCGAAATTCACGAGCACGATCAAATTCCGCATATCGCCCCCCTCCTCCTGCGGGTTGACGCCCAAACCAGACTGGCCGCGACCCTTGGCTCGTGGGTTCGACGCAACCGGGTCGACGCCGTGCTTTCCAACTGGGGCAACGTCCCCGAACTACTAAAAACTGACGGACTGCGGGTGCCCGATGATGTCGGGTTTGCCACGCTCGACCACAATCCGCATCGCGGCGCATCGGCCGGTATCCGCCAGAGTCACGAATTGGTCGGTGAACGGGCCATGGAAGGTCTGGCGCTGCTCATAAAAACCAACCAGCGCGGGCTGATTGCCCTGCCAAATACGACCTTGATCGACGGTGTTTGGCAGGACGGTCCCGAACTGCCGCCGAAAAGCGGGCCAGGGGCGGGAAATGGAAAATCGCCCACAAAACGAGATAAATTGGCGCAATAAAAATTCTGCCGGCCCACCATGGATCACGTGAACTAGTGTGGTGGAGCGCGACCTCCGGGCGCGCTTTCCACGCAGAATGGGTTCAACCACAGAAGACTCAGGATACACAGAAGGAAAAAATGGGCCTGACCAGCTATTGTTTACACCAAGGACGCAAAGGAAGCGAAGCACGCTCTGACCCTCCGAGCTTCTGGTTCCCTGCGGTCGATTTTTTGGCCACAAAAAGTCACGAAAAGATTTTGTAGGCCGGCCGTATCTACCGCGTGCGCCCATGGGCGCCTCGAAGTTCTTTTGGTATCGGATTTTTTTGTGACTTTTTGTGGCCAATAATTCGGAACGGATCGCCACCGCCAAGAGGGCGCCTGGCACGGCACCGCGTTTCGTAAACCGGTCACCGCGAAAAGCCCCTATGACGCCGAAAAGGGAAATGTGTTTCCTTCAAACGAAGGGATAAAATTTTTAGCTTACATTTCGCAGGACAACCGTTCATCGCTGGCGGATGTCTCGATTCAAACCCTCTCTTCTATTTTGGTTACTGCCATTGACCGGCGCGGTGCTCGCAACCGCCGCGGACGACACGGTCCGGTTGCCCGACCTCACGGTCAATGATCAACAGGCAACCAACAACCGCCCGACCGTGCTCGCGGTCGAGCCTGGCACCACGTCGCCCGAGGCGTTCTCGGATCTGGCGCGGGAGACGCCTTCATTTTCGATCAATGACGCGGGCGAGCGCGGATTCGGTCAAACCGTGACGTTGCGCGGCCTCGGCAATACGCCTTTTTTCAGCGACGCGTCGGCCCCGGTTTACCTGGACGATATTCCCCTCGCGTCGGCATTTACGTTTCCGAGTGAATTGTACGATTTCAATCAGATGACGATCTATCGCGGACCGCAGGCGGCGGCATTGTTTGGCCGCGCGGGCGATGCGGGCGTCATTCAATTCTCCTCCGCCCCGGCCAGTCAGGACGCGAACGGCCACGTCAGTTTCAGTGCAGGTAACTATCGCGAGATTTCCGCCAGCGCCACCGCGCAAGCCGCCCACACGGAACAATGGGATCTCTCGGCCAACGTCGGCACGAATCAGCGTGAAGGTTATATTTACAACACCCAGCTCAACGAAACCGTTGACGACAAGAAGGCGACCTTCGGACGGATCGGGCTCCGTTTCCGTCCGCAAAAGGATTTGGAATTATCGCTGCACGTGCTGGCCCAGCGCAGCCGTGACGGGGCCGATGCCCTCGTCCCACTCGGCGGACCCTTCTTCGATGTCGCTCGCGGCAAGGAAGGTGTCACCGATATCGATTTCACCGGCGTATCTTTTGGCGTCACGCGGCATTGGTCCGACGCGACGATCACGTCGACCACGAGTTTCACGGATTGGGACATGTCGCCCTACTCCAATCGCCTGATTGTCTTCGGCGGCGCGGATTTCGACTCGGCGGTGACGCTGCTGCAAAAGGCATTCAATGAGGAAATCCGCTACGTCAGCGGTAAAATCACCGGTGGCGCGTTCTATTCCCACACGCGTACCAGTGGCGACGCGGACCGCTCGTTCAGTGGTTTCACGGTCGAAAATTCCAACTTCCACCAAAGCGGCGATACGTTCGCCCTGTTCGGCCAGGCCAGTTTCACGCCCTCTGCCAACTGGCTCATCACGCCGGGGCTGCGATTCCAATATGACAGCAAGGATTTCGTACGAAATGAAATCGTGCCATCGAACGCGGTGTTGAACCGCGATGACCACTGGACGGCGCTTCTCCCCAGTGTCTCCGCGATCCGGCATCTCGACGCCGCGACCGATCTGACCTTCACGCTCGCGCGCGGCTACAAGGCCGGCGGTTATTCCGCGTACACCGGTGTGCCGAGCCTCGCGGGCTACGACCCGCAAAATACGTGGGGCTTGGAAGCCGCGTTGTCGACCGCCCATCCGGATTCGAAATGGGCATTCACGTCGCGCGCCTACGCGTATCGCGTGAAGGGTTATCAAATCGAGCGCTCGTTCGCCGTCCCTTCCACGTCCACCGACGAATATCTGGTGGTTAACGCCGATCGCGCCCGGGTGCTGGGCCTTGAGGTGGAATCGTCCTGGACCCCCATGGCTGACGTCACGGTGCGCGCCATCGGAGGCCTGACCGACATCACGCTCCAGAATTTCACCGATCCCTACACCGGCATCAGCTATTCCGGCAATCGCGCGCCGTATGCCCCCTCTGGCAACGCCGCGCTCCGCATCGACTATCATCCCGCGCGCGGATTGTTTTACGGTGCAGGCCTGACCTGGACGGGCAAAACCTATTACGACGAGCAGGAAACCGCGCTGTTTTCCCAGAACGCGTACATGCTGCTCGATGCCACCGCCGGCTATTCGTTTGCCCGCGGCGACATCCGGTTTTTCGGCCGTAATTTGGCCAACAAAGACTATTACAGCGCGATCACGCCCGGCGTCGCCCACGGCACACCCGGTGCCCCGTTGACTTGGGGTGGCGAGGTAAATTTCCGCTGGTAACGCCCACTCAACCGTCGCACGGCGGCGGCCTTGGATTTGGAAATAACCTCGCCAACAAAAATGGCGGGGTTATTTTTTTGGCATGGCCAAGCAAGCGGGCATGAAAACGAAGAAGCAGATCGTCGACAACTGGCTGCCGAGGTACACTGGTGTGCCGCTTAAAAATTTCGGCCGCTACATTCTGCTGACGAATTTTCAGAATTACGTGAAGCTCTTTGCCCACTGGCATCGTGTGCCCGTGATGGGCAAGGACCGGCCCATGCCGAGCGCGACCGCCCGGGGAATCACCATCATCAACTTCGGCATGGGCAGCGCGCCGGCGGCGACCGTGATGGATCTGTTGAGCGCCATCAAACCGAAGGCCGTGCTGTTTCTCGGGAAATGCGGCGGCATCAAACACCGCGCGGAACTCGGCGACCTGATCCTGCCCATCGCTGCCGTACGCGGGGAAGGCGCGAGCAACGATTATTTTCCAGCAGAGGTGCCCGCGCTGCCGGCATTCGCGCTGCAAAAGGCAATTTCCACGACAATCCGCGAACACAAGCGCGACTATTGGACCGGCACGGTTTACACGACGAACCGTCGCGTGTGGGAACACGACCTCGAGTTCAAGCGGTACCTCAAGAAAATCCGGGTGATGGCAGTGGACATGGAAACTGCTACATTATTCATCACCGCATTTGCCAATGAGATTCCCGTCGGCGCATTATTGCTGGTGTCCGACCAGCCAATGACGCCGGAAGGCGTGAAGACGACGGACAGCGACCGGAAAATCGACGAATCCCACGTTGTTTCGCACATCCACATCGGCATCGATTCACTGAAACAGCTCATCAACAAAGGCGTCACGGTTAAGCACCTGAAGTTTTGAGCAGCACGGAACAACGGTAACGCACCACTGCGTTGACCAGTGGAATGAATTTTGTAGCGTTTGTGCATGCTCGTCAGGATTCATGGCGCGATTTCCAATTGTTACCTGCTCCTCGGAGAGCGGCCGATCCTGGTCGATACGGGCGCGCCGGGAGACCTGAAGCGCATCCTCAAGGCACTGAAAAGTCACAAAGTCCGGCTAAAGGATTTGGCGCTCATCATTCTCACCAATGGACACAGCAGCCATGCCGGTTGCGCGGCGGAATTGAAACGACGCAGCGGGGTGAAGGTCGCGCTTCACCTCGACGATGCCGAACTGGTGCGCAATGGCGAAAACGGGTTGCTCGTACCCACCTCCACTCTTTCCCGCGTAGTGCGTCCGTTCGTCGACGAACCCTTCGAAGCCTTCGAACCGGATCTGCTGTTTCGCGATGGATTTTCCCTCGAGCCGCATGGAGTCAAAGGGCGCGTCATTTTCACCCCCGGACACACGGCCGGCTCGTCGTCCGTCGTGCTCAGCGCCGGGGAGGCGATCATCGGCGATGTGCTGCGCGGCAGCATGCTTTTGCCCAACAAGGCGCGCGAACATTTCTTCTGCAACGATCCCGAGTTGAACAATCGCAGCATCGTGCGACTCGCGCGTGAAGGATTGATGCGCTGCCACCCCGGAAATTTCGGGAGTTTCTCCGGCGCGGAATTGCACCGCTTTCTCGCGACCTCAACCGGTGAGGTGATGGAACTCTCGGGCGAACCCGTGTGACATGGTAGGGCGGGACCGCTGGGCCCGCCATCTGAGATGCAAGACCAACTTCAAAATTTACTCCGGCGTTCAAAGCTTCCGCACGGCGTACCTTCGTGGGTGAGATCCCACGCAATCTTCTTTATCACCCTCTGCTGCTCTCCACGAAACCTCAACCAGCTCTGCAAAGACGCCATTGCGGAGGTCATTTGGGAATCCATTGAATTTCGTCAGAAGCGCCACGACTGGTACGTTCACCTTTGGCTGCTTATGCCAGATCATTTGCACGCGCTGATTGCCTTTCCCGACCGCTCCGATCCGTCAAAAGTGATCGCAAACTGGAAGGAAATCATTGCAAAGAAAACATGCGTTAAATGGCAGCGTGATTTTTTTGATCATCGCCTGCGTTCAAACGAAAGCCTTGAGGAGAAGTCGCAGTACATTCTTCAAAACCCGGTGCGAAAAAATTTCGTCACGAAGCCGGAAGATTGGAAATTTGTATGGCAGGCCACGTGACGGCGGGCCCAGCGGTCCCGCCCTACCTTCGAGCCAAACACACTTTCCCTTACGACAGCACTTCCAACCAGAACGGGACGGAAATAATCGTGCCGTCAATGTTGACCTGACCCCAGATTACGTAGCGACCGGACTGCGGAATTGTTATTTTGAAAGTGAGTTCGGGATGAATCGCATCCGGCGGCTTTGACAAATCGACTTCCTGTGGATGCAAATGCGCGAATCCGCTGCGCGCCTCGTCGAAGGCGACGAGATGCGCAAACGCGCCCATCACCGTTCCCAATGGAACGCGCTTCTTAATTGTGCCCTGGCTCTCAATCCGCAGGCGCAAGTCCACCTGCTTCCCCGCATGAATCTCCGGCGGGATCCCCAGTTCAAAATTAAATCCCGCGGCCTGCCACGTTGTATTAGGGCTCCGTGTAATTGTCGCCACGATGCCGGGCACCGCAAAATCAACCGAAGCATATAGACTGCGCGCCGTCGCCGCCGGGGTAAAATCCGCGAAGACGCGGTAAAGCCCGGGACGTTCCGGCGCCATCGCAAACGTCCACTCACCTGGATGTTTTCCCGGCTCGGGGTGAATGTGTTGATAGTCGGACAACGTGGGATCGACAGCCATCAGATGCAGCTTGCGCGTGTGGGAAACGAGCAAGTCCTCCGGCGCGATCGGTTTGCCGCTCGCCGTTTTCATCGTCAGCACAAAATTCGTCATCTGGTTCAGCGCCGGCGGACGATCCGCCCGCAATGACAATACCACTGGCGAGCGCACTTGGACCACCGGAATAAACTGCGGGTTGGCGGGATCGCAAAACTCCAGCACACCTTTCCCGGCCATGCGAAAATCCATGTGACTCAAATGATTTCCCACGGGAAGACTCCGCACGCCCACAAAAAGCGCGATCGCGACGATCGTGATAATCGTCATTTGGCGCCGCGGATGGGGTCCCTGATCTTTTTCGTCCGGAATATCGTCCCAAGGACGAATTACCTTTCCGTGACTGTCTCGCGCTGGAGAAACGTCGCTCATTCCCTTTTCAGGTGTTCAACAAAGCCAGCCACCGCCCAAGTGCTGCCATCCTCCCGGTAGGCGATTTTTCCCGCCTCGTTGATCAGGATTGTGGAGAGGGAATGCTTGATCGTCGCGCCATCGAATTCCCGAATCACCCCCAGCTGCGCGAGCAATTGACGGACCGCAGCATCGGGTCCGGTCAGAAAAGTGAAATTGGAAGTATCGATTCCGCGGACCTCGGCGTATTCCTTCAGAACGCCCGGCGTGTCGTGTTCCGGGTCGAGCGTAATGGAAACCAGCTCCAGATCCTTCACGCCAGCAGTGTGCGCCGCTTTTTGGAGCGCCATCATTTTCAGTGTCGCCGCCGGACACATCGTGGCAATGGGACAGCGCGTGTAGATGAAATTCAACACCACTTGCTTCCCGCGAAACCGGCTGCCAGCAACGGCTTTTCCCATCTGGTCGAGCAGCGTAAATTCCGGGAGCGTCTCGCCAATTTCCCGGTAGGCGCCCTGCCCGCGCATCACCGTATCCTGGGCGAGTGCGTTGGTGGCCGCCGTCACTGCGCGGGTGGTCACCGCGTCATTCGGCCAGATTTTGTCGAGGGACAAGTCGTCGCCGTGGCGGACGAGCTCAGCGCGAATGTGCTGGCCGACTTTGGCGTTTTCCAAGTCTCCCTTCGCCACCTTGAACTCCATTGTCATCCCCATCATGAAACCCTTGATCTCGTCGTGGGTCACCGAAAGCGTCCCGCGATCGGAATTAACGGCGACGATTTCCCCGGTCAGCGGATATCGCTGCTCGCCGGGAACGGTTTCGGAAGTGGTCGCCGACGCGGCAGTTTTCGCTTCGTCGCTTTTTTTGGCGCAGCCCGGGGCGAACATCGCAGCTCCAGCCATTAGTAAACATGCGGTCAACCGCGCAAGGGGCGAATAACTGGGCTTCATCCTACACACACATTTGCCACCGGGCGGAATTGTCAAAAGGTTTGCATCGGCTTCGGGCGAGGTATCACTTGCCGATTCCCGCGCTAAAACACCCTCTGATGACCCGCACTTCGTCCTATAAACCCGGCCTGGCATGGTTTGCCGCTCTTGGCGCTGCGTGGGTTTTCGTCCTGGTCGCGCTCGGTGCATTTACCACCACCATTGGAGCGGGCATGGCATTTGCCGACTGGCCCCTCTCCAACGGCTCGGTCAATCCTCACGGTTGGCTGACGCAAATCGACAAATTTGCGGAGCATTCCCACCGGATCTCAGGCACGATGATGGGATTGATTACGATCATGCTGGCCGTGTGGGTGCATCGGACGGAACAGCGTGCGTGGTTGCGCAAACTCGGATGGTGGGCATTGGCAATTGTTCTCATTCAAGGACTGCTGGGTGGCACGCGCGTGATGTTCGATCGCATCCACGTCCCCGGTTTCGACATGTCGCTTGGGCAAATGCTGCGGATTCCGCATGGGGTTCTCGCGCAGGTTTTCGTGTGCGTGCTTTTTGCCATTGCCGCCGGGCTGTCGCGTCCGTGGGTGGAAAACACGGTGGGCACGGCGAGCGAACGGGTTCGCCGGCTCGGATGGTGGTGCGCGGCGCTCCTCCTGCTCCAACTGACCGTCGCGGCAACCATGCGGCATAATTACGCAGGCATGGCCATCCCGACTTTCCCTCTTTCCACGCCGGAAGGCGGACTGTTGCCAGCCGCGTGGGATTACCGGGTGGCACTGCAATTCGCCCATCGCGTGATGGCGGTAATCATCGGGATTTTCGTGCTGATCTACAGCCACTTTCTCTGGCGGGACAAATCGCTGCAAGTCCCGCTGCGGGGGGCCAGTTTTCTGCTGATCGGACTGGTCGCGCTGCAAATCTCGCTCGGCGCGCAAATCATCTGGACGGGTCGCAGCGTCTATGTGACCACCGCCCATGTGCTCGTGGGAGCGCTGACCCTCGCCACGACGTTCGCGGTCGCTTTTTTCACCCATCGCGCATCGATTGAAGACGCCCATCGATGACCAAGGCCGAACCACATCCTTCCGTGACCGACATCGCGCCCGCCCGGGGACGCTCGCTTTGGCGGCACTATTTTGAACTGACCAAGCCGCGTCTCAGTCTGATGTCAGTGATCACGGCGATGATTGGCTACCTCGCGGCGGTGCCCTACTCTTACGTCGACTGGATGCGGACTTTCCTCGTGGTGCTCGGCACCGGATTTTGCGCTGCAGGCGTGGCGGCGTTGAACATGTGGATGGAGAGCGATCTGGACGCGTTGATGAAACGCACGGCCGACCGGCCGATTCCGTCGGGAGCCATCCAACCCGGATCGGCGTTCGTCATCGGCTGGGCATTGTGCATTGCCGGCCTGATCGTGCTTTTCAAGTGGGTGAACGGGCTTTCGGCGTTCCTTGCGCTTGCAACCATCGTTGCCTATCTGGCGATTTATACGCCGGCTAAAAAGTGGTCGCGGTGGAACACGGAAATCGGCGCGATCAGCGGGGCGCTTCCGCCCATGATTGGCTGGGCCGCCGCCGGGCGCTCGAATTCCGCGCTCGGCTGGTGTTTGTTTGCGATCCTCTACACGTGGCAGATGCCGCATTTCTTCGCGCTGGCATGGACTTACCGCAAAGACTACGCCGCGGCGGGAATGAAGATGCTTTCCGTTGAGGATCCCAGCGGACGGCGCGTGGCGCGGCGGGCGTTTATTTGGACGGTGTTGCTCGTGGCGGCGAGTACCATGCCCACATTGCTCGGTTATTGCTCGTGGTACTATTTCGCCTGCGCCGCACTCTTGGGAATTTGGTTTTTGAAATCCGCGATCATTTTCCTCAATCCAGCCCGGCGGGAGACGGAGGCCCGCCGTTTGTTTTTCATTTCGATCGGTTACCTGCCACTCATTCTGGGCGCGCTCGTGATCGACCGCTTTATTTTCCAATTCTAAGGAATCCCGCCACGACTTCCTTTTACGAAGATGACCGTACACGAAATCCCGACTCTCAACGCCGCTTTGAACGCAACGGCCACGGTATTGATCACGATCGGTTTTATTTTGATCAAGCGCGGCCAGAAGGAGGCGCATCGTGCGGTCATGTTGACGGCCGGATTCGTCTCGGCGGCATTTCTTGTCGGTTACGTCACGCACAAGATCCTGGTTCACGGGGTGCACACGCCATTTGGCGGGGAAAATCCGGCGCTGCGCGCGTTTTACTACACGATGTTGATCACCCACATCATCCTCGCCATGTCGATTGCCTACCTGGTGCCCCGGACTTTCCTTTTCGCGATTAGGGGCGACTACGTCACGCACAAGAAGTGGGCGCGCTTCACGTTTCCGATCTGGTACTATGTTTCGGTGACGGGTGTGCTGGTTTATTTCTTCCTGTATATCTGGTGGCCGGCGGTGCCGAAGGCGGCTTGAGGGTGGGCGGCACGGTTGGTCTGGAAACCGCAGCGAGGTCGCTGCGGATTCATCGATGGACCATCGGTTTCAGGTGCGGCGGATGGCGAACGCCTCAAGCGTCACCCATAAAAAAGCCAGACCCGGAGATCTGGCTCGATTAAAACGCGATTTTCGCGATTCCCCGTTCTTACTTAACCACGAGAACACCCGTCATGCCGGCGAGGAAATGCGCGGGAAAGCTGCAGAGATAATGGTACTCGCCGGGCTCAGTGGGAGCCTTAAAGGTCACTTCCTCGCTCTGCTTTGGTCCCAGCAGCTTGGTATGGGCGATGATGTCGCCTTCATGGGAAGCTGGAATGTAATCAGTCGCGGCAGCACTCACCGCAGCGTCAGAAAAAGCCTTCGGATCCACCCCCTTTTTCAGGAGAATCCAGTTATGGGCCATCGCCGCTTTCGGCAGGTTACCCATGTTGGTCATCGTGACCTTTACTTCCTGCCCCGGCTTAACTTCCAAGCGGGTCAGATTGTATTTCATGCTATCGTTGGCATTGAGGTCAAAAGTCGCCACTGCATTGGTATCAGCGGCAGCGGCCGGTGTCGCAGATGCGGAAGAAGCTGCGGCGGAGTCATCTTTTTTGCCACAGCCAGCGAGAATAACGCTGCCTGCCAGCAAAGGGAGAAGGATATATTTTTTCATAGCGGTAAACTTATCGCACACACAGCGGCTTTGCGCAATCCCGCATCCTAGCTTTGCGCCGCGCTAATATCCAACCGAGATTGCGTAATACCCGTCCCCATCCGGACAAAAGCCCTGAACTCGGCGCGGTTTTATGATTGAAATGACCCATATTTTGCAAACTCTGACTCGATATTGTTGCCGCAGCGCACACCGCTGATGCCTCCACTGTTACACATGACCCGCATACGCTCCGACCATCGCAAGGTTTTCCGCTTTGCCACCGCTTTATTTGCAGTCCTCAGCCTGGTCCTTCTGTCCGGCTGCAAACTGTCCGAGGTTTTCAGCCTCAGCGGCCCACAGTCCACGATGCTAACGGCGGGCCCGGTCGCCAAATCCCAGTGGGATTTGTTCATGATCACGGTTTACGTGACGACTTTTATTTTTGTCGTGGTCGGCGGCGTGCTCGCCTACGCCCAGATTAAATTCCGGGCAAAGTCCGAGGCCGATGAGCATGCCGAACCACCACCACAGGGTCATGGTAATCCTTTGGTCGAAATCGGTTTGATTGCAGCTTCGGTCGGTCTGCTGGTCATCATCGCAATCCCTACCCTTCAGGACATCTGGTACACCCACGACGTCCCGGAGGCCGAGAAGGCAAACGCCATGGATGTAACCGTCACGGGTTACCAGTGGTGGTTCAAATTCGAATATCCGACCGAAATGATCAAGTTGCCGAATAATGGCGGTGAAGCTCCATTGGTTACCGGCAACGAATTGGTCGTTCCCGTCGACGTTCCGATCCGGGTCCAGCTCCGCACGGTCGACGTCATTCACAGTTTTTGGATTCCCAAGCTCGCCGGCAAGGTGGACATGATTCCAAACCGTGCGAATTTCCTGTGGTTTAAGGCGGACAAACCCGGTTACTATTATGGTCAATGCGCCGAATACTGCGGCGAATCCCATGCGATCATGCGTTTTCGTGTGATTGCCCTTCCCGCGGGCGAATACGTGAAGTGGCTGAATAACCAGAAGCAATCGGCCAAATCAGTCTCCGCCGACGAGCTTGCTGCCAATGAAACGCCCCACGCCCAGTTCGCGAGCCTCAAACTGGAGGACGGCAGCGCCCTTTCCGGAACACCCGAATTTGACGCCAACCCCCTCGATGGCTGGAGAAAACAGCAGCTTCCCGAAGCGGGTGAAAAAGCCGATCAAATCGCCGCCGGTCGCAAGCTGTTTCAAGAAAAGACCTGCGTTACCTGCCATACCATCCGCGGCCACGAGGGCATTGGCATCGCGGGACCTGACCTGACTCACGTCGGAGCGCGTTCGACGATCGCGGCCGGCGTGCTCGAAAACACCCACGCGCACATGCACGCGTGGATTAGTAACCCGGGCTTTTTCAAACCAGGCAACAAGATGTTTCACGGCGGTTACAACATCTACGACGCCGAAAAAGACGCGTGGATACCAAACCCCAAGCTTCAGCTCAACGATCAGGAGATCGACGCGCTCGTCACCTACCTGCACAGCTTGAAATAATCAGCCGGAAATCCCAACTCTTCACTTTTATGGCCGAAGCACTGGCAAAATCTAGTTTCACCGGAACAGGACACGCGCCCGCCAGGACGTTTGACCTTTTTCCCCGCCCCACCGCGAAAACCGGCCTCGTCGGCTGGTTGACCACTGTCGATCATAAGAAGATCGGCATGCTATACGGTGGCTTCGCCATTATGTTTTTCCTGATTGGCGGCATCGAGGCGTTGATGATCCGCACCCAGCTGATCGTACCGAACAATCACTTCGTCACGGCTCAAACGTACAATGAGCTCTTCACGATGCACGGCACGACGATGATCTTCCTCGCGATCATGCCGATGAACGCTGCTTTTTTTAACCTGCTGGTTCCGATTCAGATTGGAGCCCGCGACGTCGCTTTTCCCCGCCTCAATACATTTTCACTTTGGGTCTGGGTCGTCGGCGCCATCCTCTTGAACATCGGTTGGCTCTCCCACTTCGTCCCGGCTTGGAAGTTCGGCGGTGCTCCTTCGATGGGCTGGTTCGGCTACGCTCCCCTCACTTCAAGGGCGTTCACCCCGCAATTATCGACGGATCTTTGGGTATTTGGCCTTCAGGTCCTAGGCTTGTCCTCAATTGTCGCTTCATTGAATTTCATCGTGACAATTATCAACATGCGCGCCCCCGGCCTTACGATGATGCGTCTGCCGGTTTTCACCTGGATGACACTCGTAACCAGTTTCCTGCTGATCCTCGCGCTTCCCGCCATCGCCATCGCCCTCGTGGAGGTCATGTTCGACCGCAATTTCGGCACCAATTTCTTTGAGGTCTCCGGCGGCGGCCAGCCAATTCTCTGGCAGCACTTGTTCTGGGTGTTCGGCCATCCCGAAGTGTACATCCTGATTTTGCCGCCGATGGGCTACATTTCAGAGATCCTGCCAACCTTCTCGCGCAAACCCCTTTTCGGTTACCCGATCGTCGTTTTCTCAGGTGTGGCCATCGGCTTCATCGGTTTCGGCGTCTGGAGCCATCACATGTTCACCACCGGAATGGGCACAATCGCCACGGCGGCATTCTCCATCGCCACCATGGCCATCGCTGTACCGACGGGCGTCAAAATTTTCAATTGGATCGGCACTCTGTGGGGTGGCCGCATCGTCACCCGCGTGCCCATGATGTTTGCCCTCGGCTTCATCTGGATGTTCATGATGGGCGGCATGTCGGGCATCATGCACGCGGCGGCTCCCGCCGACGCGCAACAACAGGACAGCTACTTTGTCATCGCTCACTTCCACTACGTCCTAATCGGCGGATCGACCTTTGGCCTCCTGGCCGCCATTCATTTCTGGTTTCCAAAGTTTTTTGGCCGCATGGTTCCTGAACTCTGGGGGAAAATTTCCTTCTGGCTGATCTTTGTCGGATTCAACTGCACGTTTTTCCCGATGCACTTTCTCGGCCTGAACGGCATGCCCCGCCGCACCTGGACCTACGATTCCAACATGGGCTGGAACTCAGGCAATCTTTTCGCCTCCTGCGGCGCGTATCTCCTGGGCATCGGTATCTTCACCTACTTCGCCGTGCTCGTTTATAGCTTTTTCAAGGGCAAGAAATGCGGCAACGATCCCTGGGATGGTCGCACCCTTGAATGGTCGATTCCGTCGCCCCCGCCCGAGCACAATTTCGCTTCGATTCCAAAGGTTCACGCGCGCGACGCGTTTTGGTACGAGAAGACCCACAAGGAAGAGATCGCCAGCGAAAAAAGCGCGTTGATCAAGGACGAGGAATCCCACGGTGGCATTCACATGCCGGACCAGTCGTGGTACCCGTTCTTTTCTGCGATCGGCCTGCTCATCGGCACTTACAACATGGCGCAAATTCATTTCCCCGTCGTTTTCGGCGGTAAGGAAATACTTTCGAGTCACATGCCCCTGGCGATCACGGGCGGCGCAATCCTCCTCCTCTCCTGCTATCTCTGGGCGCTCGAAGGCCCTGCCGGTTACCATATCCACCTTGATGCCAACGGCAATCCGACCGACTCCCACGGCGGTCACTACTAAGCAGCCCACCGACACCTCTCATGAGCAGCCACGCGGCCACTGGTCATATCGACCACCATCACGACCACACGACCTCAACCGGCATTCCGAACAAGAAGCTCCTTTGGTGGGCTTTTCTTGCGTCGGACTGCATGTTTTTCGGCGCGCTGATCTCAACCCACCTTGTCTATCGCCTCAACCCGCCGCCGGGTAATGCGAACCCGACTCAGGTCTTCAACATCGAGCTGACGTCATTCTCGACGTTCATCCTTTTGATGTCGTCGTTATTGATGGCTCTTGCAGTGAACGCCATCCAGAAGGGCAATATAAAGAGCACCCGTCTGATGCTGCTCGGAACAATGTTCTTTGGCTGCATTTTCCTCGGCGGCCAGGTTTTCGAGTTCGGTCACTTCGTGCATCAGAAGCACATGACGCTCTCGAACAGCATCTTTGGTTCAACCTTCTACACGTTGACCGGAACGCACGGAACGCACGTTGCGATTGGCGTGTTGTTGCTGGGCATGATGTATGTCCGCACTTTCAAGCCGGCAGCTGGTGGCGGTTTTCTGCTCAACTTCGTTCATCTTGCCGCGATCTGCATCGTCATGGGGGTATCCTTTATCTTCGTGGTCCCCGGTTTGATCGAAGTTGTCTACGGCCACGGTTTCGGGGAATTCCTCACGGAAAGAGCCAAACCGCTCATCCTGGGCGCGATTGGCGCGGTTGCGCTGTTCGTTCTCAGCCGCCAGCGCGGCGAGGTCGAGTTTGGCGAGAAAAATGCCATCGATGTGGAAACCATCGGCCTCTATTGGCATTTCGTCGATATCGTCTGGATCATCATTTTCACCGCTGTCTACCTTCTCGAATACCTCTAAGAACCGGTTATCGCCCCTTTTCACTATGTCCGCACCTGCCGCCACTCACTCTGCCGTCGCCCACCAAGAGCCGAGCAAGTTTCATTTCTATGTCCAGATCGCGATGATTCTCGCGGTCATCACCGGCGTCGAAGTCGTTCTCGTTTATCTGCCTTTGCCGAAGAATTTCGTCATCGGAGCGCTGGTCACGCTCTCCGCCGTGAAATTCATGTTCGTTATTTTCTTTTTCATGCATCTGCGGTGGGATAAATTATTCTGCACGATTCTGTTTTTCATCGGATTGATTCTGGCCGGATTCACGATGTTTGCCCTGCTGCACCTCTTCGGCGCCGATGCCAGCAAGCCCTTGAGTGCGGCAGCCATTCAATCAGCTGTTTCATTCACTGGAATCGTTTGATCCCTCCTCTTTTGTTCAATCCGATTCCAAGCCGCGCCCTTCGCGCGGCTTTTTTATTGTTCCCGGGATGCGGTCGATGCGTGAAAAATGTCCACCGACAATGGACATCCCCAGATACTTCGCTTCTCTAAGCGTGACTGAAGCCTGCAACAACCCATGATCGATTGGACCCATTGGCATAACGAACCCATCCTGACGGGGGGCCTGATATTTTTGGCCTGGCTGTATGCAATCCTCACGGGTCCGTGGCGTCATCGACTCGCGCCTGCCGGCACGTCTTACCCCAAACGGCACGCCATTAAATTCTATGCGGCGCTGCTCGTATTCTATCTCGGAGTTGGTTCCCCGCTGGACCAGGTTGCCGAGCGGTTTCTGCTGAGCGCGCATATGCTTCAGCACCAGATCCTGATTTACCCGGCGGCGATTCTTTTTCTGCTTGGCCTCCCCGACTGGTTGGTCCGCCCGGTGACAAGCCAGCCATCGCTGCAAACCGTGCTGAAGATAATCACTAATCCAATTACCTGCGGAATCATCTATGTGACGGTGATGAGCGTCTGGCACCTGCCATTTTTGTATGACTGGGCCCTGCAAAACCGCCTCCTTCACATCGGCGAACATTTTATGATGTTTGGAGCAGGACTGCTTTATTGGTGGCCGCTTTACAGTCCGTCGAAAGAATTTCCGCGAATAAGTTACGCCAGCCAGATGCTCTACCTCCCCGCGGTCCACATCGGTATGACGCCGGTTTTTGCTTACGTCACTTTCTCTCCCAATGTTCTTTATCCAACATACGAGTATGCCCCCCGGATTACCGCCATGTCGGCGGCCGGCGACCAACTACTCGCGGGATGCATGATGCAAATCGTCGGAATGTCGGTTGCCATGACCGCGTTTGGAATCGCCTTCTATCACTGGTATAAACACTCGGAACGCGCGTAAAGTATCGCGCCAGAAGGTGCGATTCGTCTCGTCCGAAACAACCCGGAGGGTCGTTAAAAAAAATGCGCGCCAATCGGCGCGCATGAAAAAACAATAATGAACTTCAGGGAAGGCTTCCCGCTCAGGCCACTGGCGCAGCGGGGAGGATATCGTCAATGGAATCGCTTTCGACATTCACATCGGCAAAGAGCCACGAAGACAGGTAGCGTTCAGCACCGGATGGAATGATTGCGACGATCTGCTTGCCCTTGTTTTCGGGACGCTTCGACAGCTGAATTGCCGCCCAAACAGCCGCACCCGCCGAGATCCCGATCGGAATGCCATCCAATGCGTTGACCTGCTTGCTGAGCGGAGCGGAGTCTGCCTCCTTCACGCGAATCACTTCGTCGTAAATTTTTGTATTGAGGACCGTGGGTACAAAGCCAGCGCCAAGGCCCTGGAGTTTGTGCGGACCGGGTGCCCCGCCGGAAAGAACAGCAGAGGTGTCGGGTTCAAGCGCGACAATCTTCAAGCTCGGCTTGCGCGGTTTCAGCACTTCGCCGATACCAGTGATCGTTCCACCAGTACCGATGCCTGACACAATGATGTCCACCTTCCCGTCGGTATCGCGCCAGATTTCCTCCGCGGTGGTCTTGCGGTGGATGGCGGGATTCGCCGGATTATCAAACTGTCTCATGATGACGCTGTTTGGAATTTTAGCGGCAAGTTCCTCCGCTTTCGCAATCGCCCCTTTCATTCCCTTCGGTCCTTCGGTCAGGATTAAACGCGCGCCCAAAATCTTCAGGATCTTGCGTCGCTCAATGGTCGACGTCTCAGGCATCGTCAGGATAATCTTCAAGCCCTTCGCGGCCGCGACAAAGGCGAGCGCGATGCCGGTGTTACCGCTGGTTGCCTCGATCAGGACTGTGTTCTTGTTGATCTTCCCCGACTTCAAGCCGTCGTCGATCATGGAAAAGCCAATGCGATCCTTAACGCTGGAGAGCGGGTTGAAAAATTCCAGTTTGAGGAGAATATCCGCTTGGGCGCCATGGGCGGCGGCAGTGCGATTGAGTCGCACGAGTGGCGTGTTACCGATGGTCTCGGTAATGTCGTTGTATATTTTTGCCATAATAGTTGGAGGGTTAAAGGTGAACTAAAGAACAGATATAAGTATAAGGCAATCCCGGCAAATAGGCCCACGGCTCACCTGTCAGTGCCCCACCGATGGTGAAGGAATTTCTCCCAGGGAGAAAAGAGAATTTTATCCGCCAAAAGACCGATGAGCACGATCACAATCATGATGCCGACGACTTGATCCATGGCGTTCAGCTCGCGGCCATAGTGCAAAAGATGCCCCAGTCCAAAGCCGGTCAGAATCGTCACATAAATCTCCGCCGCCATCAACGAACGCCACGCGAACGCCCAGCCTTGTTTCATCCCGCTCACAATGAACGGCAGCGAGGCTGGCAGCATGACATGAATCCACATGTGGATCCCCTGGGAACCCATGGTGCTCGCCGCCCGCACATAAATCGGGTTCACGTTCCTCACGCCCGTCTCGGTCGCGAGAATGACGGACCAGAGCGTGCCCATAATCACCACAAAAAGCATCGCGCTCTCGGTCTGCCCGAACCACAGCAGCGCCAGAGGCACCCAGCACACGCTCGGCAAGCCCTGCAAACCCAGCGCGAGCATCCCCACCGTATCGCGCAACACCTGGATCCGGGCGGTCAAGAGGCCCAATGGCACGCCGGCGAGCAATCCAATCACATATCCGGCGAGCAATCGCTTCAGTGTCACCACGGTGCTGGACCACAGCGTGCCATCGCGGATGATTTCCCAAAGATAGCGGCCAACGCTTTCCGGTGATGGCACCAGCACTGGCGACCAGATCCGGGCAACACAAGCCAGGTGCCATGCGCCGATGAGCACGGCAAAAAAGACAATGGCGGTCAGAAAGCGTTTCATTCCTGGGCCTCCGGTCCGTTGGCCACCATGTGCCCTTTGAGCGCAGCCATGATTTTCGTCGCGTGGGCCGCGAGCGCCACGCTGTTGATATCGCGGGGACGAGGCAGATCGATTTTGAATTGCTCGCGAATCCGACCCGGATGCGGCGAAAACAGCACCACCCGATCGCCCAAACAAGCCGCCTCGCGCACGTTGTGCGTCACGAAAACAATCGTCACTTTTCGCTGCGCCCAAATCCGCTGCAGATCCCCGTAAAGCTGTTCGCGCGTCAGCGCGTCGAGCGCAGCAAACGGTTCGTCCATCAGCAACACGCGTGGATTCGGCGCGAGAGCCCGCGCGAGCGCGACGCGTTGTTTCATCCCGCCGGACAGTTCGTGAATGTTGGCGTGTTGGAATTTTTCCAATCCAACCAGTTTGAGATAATACTCTGCCACCTCACGCCGCTCGTTGTTTTTGAGGCCGGGCTTACGTTTCAAACTGAACATCACGTTACCGAACACGTCCAGCCACGGAAAAAGCGCCGACTCCTGGAACATCATCATGCGTTCGCGACTCGGTCCTTTGACGGGTTTTCCGCCGGCGACGAGCGCTCCCTGCCCGGGCATTTCCAAGCCGGCAATCATGTTCAACAGGGTGGATTTACCGCAGCCGCTGGGTCCCACGAGGCAGACGAATTCCCCTTCGCTCACCTGCAAGCTGACCTGATCGAGCGCGTGCACGCGACCGCGTGAGGTCTCAAACCACTTCGAGACATTCTCAATGGCCAGCCGCGCCGAGGGCGGATTTTCAAGTTGGGTTTCGAGCGTCATGGTTTGGTGGAAAATAAACGGGCGAGCGGAATGGAATTGCGCAGGAAACCAACGCTCTGCGCATCGACGACTAACGCCTCAAACTGCTTTTGCGTGACCTGATCGGAAAACTTCAGCCGCTTCCAGGCACTCGCCACGATTTCCTTCGGCATCTCGCGCCGGAATTCCGCCGTCAATCCGGCCTGCACCTGCGCTTTGGCTTCGTCGGGATGCGCTGCCAGCCACGTGGTGAGCTCTTGGTGCGCCGCTTTGAACTTCGCCGCAATGGCGGGATGCTCTTGCAGGAACTTCACGCTGGACACCAAGACGGTCGTGACCGCGTCGCTTTGCTCAACGAAAACACGTCCTTTCGCTTCCCTCTCCAAACGCGATACCCACGGTTCAACGGTCCACACCGCATCCAGCTTACCTTGCTGGAAAAGCGAAAGCTGCTCGGGATTAGGCGTCGGCAAAACCGAGACATCCCCGCCGGTAAGGGTCACACGGAACCCCTGCTTCTTCAACCAGGCTCGCGCCGCGACGTCCTGAGTATTGCCGAGTTGCGGAGTCGCGAGAAGCCGGCCTTTGAAATCAGCCGGCTGCTTAACCGGGCCCTCGCCCGAAACCACGAGGGCCGCGCCACCAAAGGCAGCCCCGGCCAGGACGCGGATCTCTTCCCCTTCGGAGCGAATGTAGGCGTTCAAAGCCGGGTTTGGTCCGACATAAGTCAGGTCGATCGAACCGGCGAAAATCGCCTCCATCGCACTCGGGCCGGCGTTGAAGGCAAACCATTGAATGGTGACGTCGGGACCAAGACGTTGCTCAAACCATCCGTGCTTTTCGCGGGTGCTTTCGCTGCCAATCACGCCTTGGGCGTGGGTGACGTTCGGAAAGTATCCGACACGCAGAGTCACGTGTTCCGCCTGGAGAAACGAAAGACTGGAAACAAACAGGATGAAGACTTGAAGAAATCTCATGGGAAGTTGATTAAATTCACGAAGCGGGTGAACGAACCACGGCCTAAGCCGGCGCGAATAGCTGTGTTAGAAACTCAGTTGGATCCGGCTGAGCAGGGCGGTCTCGTCATCTTGCGCCCCAACCGCGGCCGTCGGAGTCTTGCCTCCGGCGAAATTTGTCTGTTCCAAATTAACCATGAAACGGAAATTGCGGTTGAGGTACCAATTGAGCCCGATGCCGTAAGCATAGGCGCCTTCCACATTATTGGCGCGATTGATGCCAGCCCCGCCCGCCGCGACCGGCCGGAAGAAATCACCGTCGATGGAAAGATTGCTGATGCGCCCCACGACTTCAAACGCACCCCACGTGCCATTCGAGAAATTAAAAACAGTCTTCGGATTGACCCCCACCTTCGTGGCCGCTTCGCCTGTGAGCACATAACCCACTGTCCCGCGCCACGCGGTGTTCGTGAAGGTGCGGACAGGAGCGGTGGCGTTAACTGAAATATCCTGCCGATCCCGGGCGTACTCGGCCACGAAGCTGAACGGATTGCCCGGATACCACTCGACACTGGGACTCACGCGCACGTGCTGACCATTGGCGTACAGCGAAGAACCGTAGCTAAAAATCGCCTGCTGCGCCTGACTGTTGATATTCGAAAGACCGTTCGAAAGATTCGTTCCGGCAACACCCTGTTCGTGTCCGCTGCTAAAACCAAAACCAAGTGAAACCTTGGACAGCACGCCATTGGTAACGTTCTTCAACGGATTTACGGTCAGTCGTCCCTCGATCGTTTTGTCGCCGTCGTTGAGATCAGTCGAGGCTCCGCCAAAATTTGTCGTGTTGTTTGCCACGCCGTTAAAGGCACCAATCCGATATTCGACGACACCACCGGAAATGCCGCCAAAAAACTCAGCGCCAAGATCGCGATTGGGCAGCAACGAATTCACGAAGGGCGATTCCATGAAATGCCGGTTGGCACCAGGCTCTAATCCGACGGCGGAGGGAAACTTGCCGACCCTCACTCCGAATACGGGAGAAAAGCGCGCTGCGGCGTAAGCGTCCCAGAGTGCAACCGTCGTCGACGAATTGGTGCCACCGCCGAGTTCGGGGGTGATATTGAAATCATAAATCCCATCGACCGTGCCCGTCAGCGGCGTGCGGATACGACGCAGGAGAAACTGCCCGCGATTCGGTGCTCCGTCGTCAAGAAAAGTCCGGGCGTCGAACTGAAACAGCGCGTGGAATTTCAAATCATAGGCCTTGTCCGCGGACGTAATGGCGAAGCCGTTGCCCGAGGCCGTGGCTGCCGCCGGCGCAGGCTTTGGCGCAGCGACCGCCGCTTTCTTCGCTGCGGCTTCAGCTTCGTCGCGTTGCTCCTGCTTCTGCTCGAGCATCTGAAGCTTTTGGTCGAGCAGCTGAATCTGCTCGCGTAGTAATTTTATTTCATCCGCCTCCGAACCGCGAGCGGCGGTGAAGCCCGCTAAAATGACTGCGGCGATGAGGGAAACGCGAATCGGGTTTGATCTGATTTTCATGGCGAAAAGGGTGCGTCCAGGAGATTTTAAATTATATGGCGTAGTCACCCAATAGTTGGTGAATCACGCCTTCAGTTGGATTGTTGGCTAAGGACTTCGCCCGCGTCTGACGGCGCTTGCCGTTCGCTGAGGTCGTTTCGACCGGCGTGCTGTACGGCAACGGGCGGCCACTGGTGATGAGCTTGCGGGTCGTGACCTCGACCACGTCTGCAAGGGTGTAGCGGTCGAGAATGGCGGCGATCGCGTTGCGCACATCGAGCATCAGCATGCGCAGCCCGCAGTGGTCCGGGTCCGGACAATTGCAGGGCTCGTAAGCCGTCTGACTCACACAGCCGATCGGCGCCAACGGCCCGTCAATCAATCGCACAATCTGTCCGACCGGGATCTGGCTGGCCGGTTTGGCGAGACGATACCCACCATGCTTGCCCCGTTCGCTTTCCACAAAACCGCCTTCCCGCAATTGCTGCATGATCTGCTCAAGAAACTTGACCGGAAGATCCTCCGCCTTCGCCAATTCCGTGACCCGCACCAACGACCGATTCACCTTGGCCGCTATGCCAAGGTTGATCATCGAACGGAGAGCGTATTCGCCACGTTTAGAGAGCTTCATAATGGATACCGATCAAATCTACATTGATTTAGTATGATTAAAGCAAGTGCTTTTTCTTCCGATCTATCACTTGTGTCACAGCAGCCCGTTTTGAACCACAAAGACACGGAGGCACGAAGAAAACCTTCGGGAAAACGCGAGGTAAGTTTCAAGTAAATCCGGACGATATCTGCCTGCCGGACTTTGTATCTTTGTGCCTCTGTGCTTAATCTGGTTTGAGGAGTTTATATGGTCCTGATGCTCTTGAAACGCCCTGATTATTCATCGCCATAAGCAGCTCCGACCCTATTTTTCAGCTCCCCAGACCGATGACTCTCGGGCGTGTTCTGGAAACTGGCTATCGGTGCAGTGGCTGCGGCGATTTTCTGTTCAGTTCTCAAAGTAAATTCAGCGGATAGTGCTGATCGATGAACTTGTAATCCCGGTCATTCTCGAGAAGCGCAGCCCCATGCTGAATAACGGTCGCAGCGATTAAGCAGTCGATGGAATTGCGAATCGTTGTACCTTTCCGCCGCAACTCGCGATAAATCGTCGCCGCCAGTTCAAACGTTGATCGATCATCCTCAAGGTAGATCAGCCCCTCAAACAGGCGTTTCGTAGAGACGAGTTCTTTCTCGTTCCTAATTCCTTGAAGGACCTCCGCCAGGACAAATCCACAGCAGCAGATATCCTCCCGGCTTTGAATCGCTTCCTCCAAGCTTGCCACTTTTTCTGAATTCGCACCTCGGAAGAAGTCGATCCACACGGTCGTATCAACGAGTACCTTCACGTCGTACGAGTACGGCGCATTCCATCGAGGTTGCCAGTCCAGTGGATTTTGCCTTTGAGAGTCATCAACTCCACCTGCTTTTCACGCCGCACCAATTCACGCAAGGCATGGTCCACCAGTGCTCTTCTGGTTTTCATTCCAGTCGACTTCAAACCCTCGCGCACCAACTTTTCATCCAAGACGATGTTTGTCCGTTTCATAGCGTACACATACGAGGCCCATTTTTGGTGTATGCAAGTTGATTTTTCCAACCAACGCCTAACGTTCAGTGATGAACAAAAGCAACTGCGTCGCTCATATCAATATCCGCAGCCTGACCCGCTTTGACCGTCCTTCGCTTTCCCTAACACTTTGGGTACCCTTAAATCAACCTGAAATCCGCAAGATTTGCGGTATTCTCTAGATTGAACTCGGCTGATAATGACTGCCCTGAGGAAGTCACTGTGACCTTCACGCGATATCTGCCTCGATCGATTTTCCAATCAGGATTTCTCCAGCCCTTGTCAGGCAGATATTGTTCCGTGGACCATCCATAGCACTCGATTTCTTCATCAAATCTTGCAGCAATATCAATCAACTCTGGAGTCCCCGGATGGCAGTCCTGACGGAATCCTTCACGATATTTTGTCAGGTCAAACAGCTTTCGGGGCTGACCATCTGCTCCTGACTGCATACTAATCGGCTCGTCCGAGTTCGACCAACGTATCGGCATCTTACGGGCAAACAATGCGACACCATCGTCAAGGTGGCAAAATTCGATCTGACCGCTGCACTGAGTCGCTGTCTCTCTTCCGAGCCACTTCAACCACTTCGGCATCGGATTATTCCGGAGTACTACTCTAAGAAACTTGGCTTTTCTTGCAGGACGACCGGGAGGATAGACAGAATTGCAAGGCGGCTCCTCGATAGAAATAGAGAGTTTAGGTCTCCGTTGGTATTCGATGTAAATGGAGGTGAGCAGGGAAAGCATCGCGCCAATGAAGCTTCCAACGATAGTGAGAAGCATAGCGCTATGTCCCGCTGCCGACGTGGTGGCAGTCTCTGCGATAAAAAACGTCATGGGATGATGGGCGAACAGTTCGGGTAGTTGATACATGTGACAAAGAAAAGGCGCTCCTATTGAAGGAGCGCCTTGAAGTGCTAGCAGAGACTTGCGGGTCTCGACGTCATCGGACTTAGTAATCCATGCCGCCCATGCCGCCGCCGCCGTGGCCGCCGCCACCGGCAGGAGCTGGGGACTTCTCGGGGAGGTCGGTGATCATGCACTCGGTCGTGAGCAACAGACCGGCAATCGACGCGGCATTCTGCAGCGCGGTGCGGGTGACCTTCGTCGGGTCAACCACGCCGGCCTTCACGAGGTCCTCGTATTTGTCGGTCGCGACGTTGTAACCCATGTTGCCCTTCGACTCGAGGACGGTCTTGACGACCACACCAGCGTCAACGCCAGCGTTGGCGCAGAGCATGCGGATCGGGTGCTCAATCGCACGACGGACGATCTGTGCGCCGAATGCCTCGTCGCCTTCGAGCTTGAGAGCTTCGATCGCTTTGACCGTGCGGAGAAGAGCGACGCCGCCGCCAGCGACGATACCCTCTTCCACTGCCGCGCGAGTGGCGTGCAGCGCGTCTTCCACGCGGGCTTTCTTTTCCTTCATTTCAACTTCGGTGGAAGCACCGACGTTGATGACGGCAATACCGCCCGCGAGCTTGGCGAGGCGCTCCTGGAGCTTCTCGCGATCATAGTCGGAAGTGGTTTCGTCGATCTGCCGACGGAGCTGCTTGACGCGGCCCTGAATGTCGGAGGACTTGCCGGAACCTTCGACGATCGTGGTATTTTCCTTGTCGACCACAATGCGCTTGGCCTTGCCGAGATCGGCGAGGGTGAGGTTCTCGAGCTTCAAGCCGAGGTCTTCGGTGATGCATTTGCCACCGGTGAGGACCGCGATGTCTTCGAGCATGGCCTTGCGGCGGTCGCCAAAGCCAGGGGCCTTGACGGCGCACACGTTGAGCGTGCCACGAATCTTATTCACCACGAGAGCCGCGAGGGCTTCGCCTTCGACTTCTTCAGCGATGATGAGGAGGGGCTTGCCGCTCTTGGCGACGGTCTGCAACAGCGGGAGCATTTCCTGCAGGTTGCTGATCTTCTTCTCGTGAATGAGCACATGGGCGTCTTCGAGGACGACTTCCTGGCTCTCCGCGTTGGTCACGAAGTACGGCGACAGGTAGCCCTTGTCGAACTGCATGCCTTCAACGACGTCGAGCGTGGTCTCGATGGACTTCGCTTCTTCGACCGTGATGGTGCCATCCTTGCCGACCTTGTCCATCGCGTCCGCGATGATGTCACCGATGGTGGAATCCCAATTGGCGGAAACGGTGGCGACCTGGCGGATTTCCTCGCGGTCATTGACCTTCTTGGAAACACGAGCTAGCTCGGTGACAGCGGCCTCAACGGCCTTGTCGATGCCGCGCTTCAGGTAAACCGGGTTCGAGCCAGCGGTGACGTTCTTCAGGCCTTCACGATAGATGCCTTCAGCGAGAACGGTCGCGGTCGTGGTGCCGTCACCAGCGCTGTCGCTCGTCTTCGAAGCGACTTCCTTGACCATCTGCGCACCCATATTCTCGTACGGATCGGGAAGTTCGACTTCCTTGGCGACGGTCACGCCGTCCTTGGTGACGGTGGGTGAACCAAATTTCTTGTCGATGACGACATTGCGGCCCTTCGGCCCGAGGGTGACTTTCACCGCGCGGGAGAGAACCTCGACGCCACGGAGAACTTTCTGACGAGCCGCCTCGTCGAACAGGAGTTGTTTAGCTGCCATAATAAGTAATTAGTTGATGGTTGAGAGTTGGGAGTGCGTGGTTCAGGCGATGACGCCGAGGATGTCGTCTTCGCGAACGAGCGTATATTTCTCGTTCTCGATTTTCACTTCGGTGCCGCCGTATTTGGAGATGAGGACCTTGTCGCCGACCTTCACTTCGAAAGGCGTGACTTTGCCGCTCTCATCTTTCTTGCCGGTGCCGAGGGCAATGACCTTGGCCTCCTGCGGTTTTTCTTTGGCGCTGTCCGGGATGATGATCCCGCCGCGAACTTGTTCTTTTTCCTCGATGTGCTGCACAAGCACGCGATCACCGATGGGTTTGATATTTACTTTAGCCATAATTTTTGTGGTTGGGGGTTTAAAAAATGAGACGGGTAGACAATGAAGAACCCGTTCCTTTAACGGGAACGGGTCGCGTGAAAACTTATTTCTTTTCCTCGTCGACGATTTCGACGTCGGCATCGACGACCTTGCCGTCCTGAGCGGAGGACTTCTTCGCCGCCTTGGGTTCGGATGATTCACCGGCACCGCCACCATCGGCCGCGCCCGGAGCGCCGCCTTCAGGAGGGGCACCGGCTGCACCAGCGGCTTGCGCCTGCTGATAAAGTTCGGCACCGATCTTCGAAAGATTTTCGAGCGCGGCCTTCATGCGGGCCGTGTCGTTGCTCTCGAGGTCCTTCTTGGCGTCGGCAATCGCGGTCTCGAACTTGGTCTTCAAGTCACCGGAGATTTTATCGCCGGCGTCTTTCAGCGTCTTTTCGAGTTGGTAGATCGTCGTATCAAGTTGGTTCTTGGCTTCGACCGCTTCCTTGCGCTTCGCATCTTCAGCGGCGTTGAGCTCAGCTTCCTTGGTCATCTTCTCGACCTCTTCCTTCGAGAGACCGGACGAACCCTGGATGGTGATCTTTTGCTCCTTGCCGGTGCCAAGATCCTTCGCGGAGACGTGCAGGATGCCGTTCGCGTCGATGTCGAAGGTGACTTCGATTTGCGGCGTCCCACGCGGAGCGGGTGGAATACCGTCGAGCTTGAAGGTGCCGAGATTCTTGTTGTCGCGCGCCATTGGACGCTCGCCTTGCAAGACGACGATTTCAACCCCGGGTTGATTGTCGCTGTAAGTGGAAAACGTCTGCGTCTTCTTTGTCGGGATCGTGGTGTTGCGCGGGATCATCGGCGTGGCAATGTCGCCCGCAGTCATGATGCCCAGCGTCAGCGGACTGACGTCGAGGAGAAGGACGTCGCGTACGTCGCCCTTCAATACGCCCCCTTGAATAGCCGCGCCGATGGCGACGACTTCATCCGGATTGACACCTTGATGCGGCGGTTTGCCGCCGAGGTTCTTGGCGATGTCGACGACCTTCGGCATGCGGGTCATGCCGCCGACGAGCACGAGTTCGTCGATCTTGTCGGAAGTGAGACCGGAGTCCTTGAGACAGTTTTTAAATGGCTGGATGCAACGGTCGAAGAGCGATTCGCAAATCTGTTCCATTTTGCTGCGAGTCAGCTGCACGTTCATGTGCTTCGGACCGGACGCATCCGCCGTGATGAACGGAAGATTGATGTCGTAGGTCGTGGCCGAAGAAAGCGCGATCTTGGCTTTCTCCGCCTCCTCCTTGAGACGCTGCAACGCCATCGGGTCCTTGCGAAGATCGATGCCGTTTTCTTTTTTGAAAGTTTCAACGAGCCAGCCGATTATGGTATCATCCCAGTTGTCGCCACCGAGATGGGTGTCGCCATTCGTGGCTTTCACCTCGAAGACGCCGTCGCCGATTTCGAGGATCGATACGTCGAACGTACCGCCACCCAAATCGAACACGGCGATTTTCTCGTCCTTCTTTTTATCGAGCCCGTAAGCCAGTGAAGCAGCCGTTGGCTCATTGATGATACGGAGAACTTCGAGACCCGCGATCTTGCCGGCATCCTTCGTCGCCTGACGTTGCGCGTCGTTAAAGTAAGCGGGAACAGTGATGACCGCCTGAGTGATTTTTTCGCCAAGGTACGCTTCGGCGTCGGCCTTCAGCTTTCCGAGAACAAATGCGGCAATCTGCTGCGGTGCGAACTGCTCGGGTTTGTCACCCACCAGCACTTCGATGTAAGCATCGCCATTTTTTCCCGCGACCACCTTGTACGGGAGATTCTTTGCCTCCTCGCTGACCTCGGTGAATTTGCGTCCAATCAGACGCTTCGCCGAGAAAACGGTATTTTTCGGGTTCGTGACCGCCTGCCGCTTTGCCGCCTGGCCAACCACTCGCTCGCCGGTTTTAGTGAATGCAACAACGGATGGAGTCGTGCGGGCACCCTCGGCGTTGGGGATGACCACTGGCTCACTACCCTCCATGACGGACATGCAAGAGTTCGTTGTGCCCAAATCGATGCCTAAAATTCTACTCATAGCGCCTGCTTAGCAATGCTCGTGCCCCAATCTCATTTGATTCTTTATGCACTGATTATTTGATATTTACATAAAAAGAGAACATCCCAACATCCGACTGCGGCACTGATTTCGAGCCACGTTGGCGCAATTCAAACCCCTGCTCCTGTCACAGTGCGACAGGAAGCTCGCATTGATAATGCAGGTTCTCCAGCTATCCTTTCCGAAATGGAAACGCTCCACGTGCCTGAAACCGTCCCCGTGATGACTTTGCCCAACACGGTTTTCTTTCCCCAAGCACTGCTACCTCTTCATATATTTGAGCCGAGGTATCGGAAAATGCTCCGCGATGTGCTGGCCACCGACCGTATTTTTGCCGTGGCGCATTTGGACACGAACCAGTCGAAAGCCGACGAATCCGACGAACCGTTGCACCACATCGCCTCCGTCGGAATCATTCGCGCCTGCCAGAAGGATGAAAACGATACGTCGAATCTTCTCCTCCAGGGACTTTGTCGCGTCGAAATCAAAAAAATAATTCGCGAGGACCCTTACCGCGTGATCGCAGTGCAGCCGATCGCCACCGTCGTGGGAACGCATCATGCCGAATTGGAAGTATTGCGGCTTGAAGTCATGAAATTGCTCAATTTGCGACGCCGGTTGGGGACACCGGTACCCAAGGGCATGACTCAATTTCTCGAGAGCATCGATGACATCGACACGTTCGCCGACATCGCTGCGTTCAATCTTTGCGACGACAATAAGTTGAAACAACGACTGCTCGAAACCCTGGAAACACGTACGCGGCTGCAGCTTTTCGCTGCGTCCCTTAAATCCGAAATCGAAACCCAACGACTGCGTCGCAAACTCCAAGGCCGGTTGCCCGATGATCGGATCATGGATAACTGAAATGTCCTTCGGTTATCAGCCGATGCTTCGCGAGGCAAAAAAACTGGAGCCGCTTGTCGGACTCGAACCGACGACCTACTCATTACGAATGAGTCGCTCTACCAACTGAGCTAAAGCGGCGGACTGGCTTGGTGTCTGAAAGATACCAACACAGGACCGGCATTCGGGTCATTTGCCGGGGTCGAAGCAAGCCCTTTTTCATCCTTCCACGCCATCCAGCGACTGGCCCCGGGCCATCGCGCCCCATTCTGTCGCGCCAACATCTTAATAGTGACTTTTTCCCCGCGCGATTATGGTCTCTTCCCTCGCTTTGAAAACGGACGCCTTCGACTACCATTTGCCCGGACGCCTGATCGCGCAGCATCCCGCCGAACGGCGCGACGCGTCGCGCTTGCTCGTGGTCGACCGCCAGGCGCGAACCATCTCGCATCGCCTCTTTAGCGACCTGCCCGGCTATCTTCGGAGTGGCGACTGCCTTTTCCGCAACAATGCCGCCGTTATTCCCGCCCGCCTCCACGCCTCCCGGCCTTCCGGCGGGCAAGTCGAATGCCTGCTGCTGCGGCCAGCAGGCACCGTCCAAAGTCCGGCCGCGGCGAAAACGGACGAGTGGTGGTGTCTTCTTCGTCCCGGAAAGAAGCTCCCCATCAGCGCCAGCTTCGGCATCGCAGGAATTTTCACGGGGACCGTTCAGGAAAAAACAGCCGATGGCTTGGTGCGCGTTTCATTCGAAAGTGACACGGCTGATATTCTCGCGGTGGCCAACCGCATCGGCGAAATGCCGCTGCCGCCCTACATCGAACGCGATCTTCGCCACAAATCGGAAGCGGACAGGCAATCCGCGGAAATCCAACGCTGTTTCGATCGGGAACGTTATCAAACCGTATATGCAAACCGCGCGCGCCAAGTCGCAGCCGCCGCGCCCACGGCCGGATTGCATTTCACGCCGGAGCTTTTACGCAACCTCGCCGCTGGCGGCGTTCAGACGGCCGACCTTACGCTTCACGTGGGTCTCGGCACCTTCCGGCCGATCACTACCGAGCAGATCGAAGACCACGTCATTCATCGGGAAATTTATGAGATCAGCCGTTCCTCGCAAAACGCCTTGTTTGCGACCTCCGGCCGCCGCGTCGCCATCGGCACGACCTCCGTGCGCACCATCGAGGATTTTCTCGGCAAGCACTCGTCGCCGCTCGGACACGACTGCGTGAACGAAGCGGGCATTTTCATCTATCCGCCGCGGAATTTTGCCGGCGTCGACGCGCTGGTCACCAATTTCCACCAACCGCGCTCAACCCTGCTTTGTTTGGTCTCGGCATTTTTGAGCCCAGGCTCCGGGGACGGAATCGCCTGGCTGAAGGAAATCTACGCCGAGGCCATCGCCCGCGACTACCGCTTCTTCAGCTTCGGGGATGCCATGCTGATTTTGTGAGTTCATACCGGCACAAATAAATTCGTCCCCCACGCTCTCGTCCCGGATATTCCACAAGCCCGTCCTTTCTTTTTAACCGCACCATGCTACCGTTCACTGAGTGAGCCCTGCAGAAATCCAATCCCTCATCGAAGACGCCACGTTTGACTACACGATGGGCGATCACGAAACCGCCCTGACCAAACTTCAACGTGCGACAGAGGCCGATCCCGCGGCGTTCGAAGCGTGGCATGCGCTCGCGGAAATCAATTTCTCCCTCCGCCGTTTCGATCCGGCGCTCGAAGCCGCGAATCACGCGCATGCGCTGCGCCCCGACGATCTTTTCATCAACACCACCCTTTCGCGGATTTGGATGGAAAAAGGCGATAAGGCTTCCGCCGAAAAATACGGTGCGCAGGCGAAAATTCTCAGCTGGAAAGACCAACTCAAGAATCCGGCGCCCAAGGACCACTGATTCCACCCCGATTTCCCTCAGAAAGTGCGTCGGATTCGGAATTCGACAACGCCCCCCGTTCGTGTGAGTTAAGCCTGAAATATGCAGCCCTTTCGTAAACTCGCCTTTGTGGTCAATGCGGAAAAATCCGGAGCAGCTGAGCTCGCGCAGGAACTGAGTGACATCGCCCGGAAAGCCGGCGTCAAAAAAATAAAGATCTCCAGCGACAAGGATTTATCGGAACGCTATTTCAAGGGCTGGGATGCGTGCTGCGTGATCGGCGGCGACGGAACGCTGTTGGGTGCTGTCCGCGGCGCCGCCAACGAGAACATTCCCATCATCGGCGTCAATCAGGGCAGCCTCGGATTTCTCACCACTTTCTCCGTCGAAGAAGCCCGCGCTCAATTCGCGAACTTGTTGCTTGGCGACTACGAAATCGCCCACCGCTCGCTGTTGGAATGCAAGGCGGGGTTCGGCAAACGCGACGTCGCCTTGAACGACGTGTTGATCAAAAACGAAACGAACTCGCGTCTCGTGCGGCTGGAAGTACAGGCTGACGGAAAACTGGTAACCGAATATTATTGTGACGGCGTTATTTTCTCCACGCCGACGGGATCGACGGCGTACAACCTCGCGGCGGGCGGCCCGATTATTCATCCGGCGGCCGGCGTGATCGCGATGACGCCGATTTGCCCTCACACTCTGAGCAATCGCACGATCATCTTTCGCGACAACGTGAAATTGACCGTCATCAACCGCAGCAGCGATTCCCGCCTGCTCGTCGCCATGGACGGACAGCGCAACACGGCGGTGACCGGCGGAGAGACGATCGAGATCGCAATTTCGAGCCGGACCCTGGCGCTCGCGCAACGCCGCGACTACTCGCCCTTCGAGGTAATGAGGGCCAAGCTAAAGTGGAGCGGCGGTTTGGTGGACAAAAAATAAGCCCCGGATTTCTCCGGGGCTTGTGGCAAACGATTTTGGGTAAGAAGACAGATTACTTGGCCTCTGCTTCCTTCGCGGTTTTGGCGGCGGCCTTCCTTGCTGTTCTCGCCGCTTCCTCGTCGGCTTTCTTGACCGCCTTCTCGGCGTCGTCGAGCTTGCCGTCCTTGTTGGTGTCATACTTCGCAAGATTTTCCTCGCGGGTATGTTTAGCCTTCTCCCGGGCATCCTGTTTGGCTTTCGCCTTTTCCTCGTCACTCAACTGTCCGTCATGATCGGCGTCGTACTTTTCCAAAGTCGCTTTGGAAGGTTTCTTCTCCTTGGCCATGCCATCTTCGGCGGAAACCATGGGAGTGATGAATGAAAGCGCCAGCATTCCCAGCGCGAGTCTGTAAACAGAGGGTAGTAGTTGCATGCACGATGAACTTAACCGAATTCACCGGTCATCGACAACGCACCCTCTTCGCCTATTTTCAGGCGAGTCACTCCCCGGAAATATCAGGGTTTGACCACCAATTGTACGCGTTGACTCAGTTGAAAATATTTTTTCGCGAAGGCTTGGATGTCGGCGAGCGACACCGCGTCAATTTTCGCGTCGTAGGTGCGCCAGTCATTGACCGGCAGACCATACGTTGCATTCAAGGCGGCCTGCATCGCGCGGGCTCCGTTGGTTTGCATGCCCATCCGTTTGCCCGCCTTCAACCGCGTATGGCAGCGCCCTAATTCCTCGGCCGTCACGCGCCCGTCCTGCACCCGCGCAATCTCCAGATTCAATTCGGCGATCACTTCCTCATAGCGTTGCGGACTGGTGCCGGCGTAGAAATAAAACATTCCCGTTTCCAAACCAACAATGCGGCTGGACCGGACAAAGTAGGCCAGACTCTTTTCTTCGCGCACGCGTTCAAACAAGTGCGACGACATTCCGCTGAACAATTCGTCGGCGACCTCGCTCACCGCATAATTGTCCGCCAACAGGCCCGGACCCGGAAACGCTTGAAACACAATCGCCTGTTGCCGCGGCTGCGTTTCCGAAAAATCGCCGGGCTCAATCGTCAGTGTCGCGTGAACTTTCGGCGCAGTTCCTTTCGGTAATTTCGCGAGGAAGGTCTTCAGCTTCGGCACCAATTTCCGTGCATCAAAATCTCCCGAGACCGCCATGACCGCGTTCCCCGTCACGACGAGCCGCCGGTGAATGGTTTTCAAGTCGGCCGCCTTGATCGCCTTCAGGCCGGCCTCGTCGCCGCTGCTCTCTATTCCGAACGGATGCGCGCCGAAGAATTTTTCGCGCAGTTTCTTGCGGCCAACGGTCACGACATCATCGAGATTTTCCTTCAACGCCGCGAGTGAAGATTCACGTTCGATCTCCAAGGTGGAGGGTTTGAAGGCCGGTCGCAGCACAGCGTCGGCGATTAGTTCCAGCGCGAGATCCCCATCGCCCGGCAGAACTTCCGCGGAAAGACCGAAACTGTTATTGCCGGAATAATCGCCAAATGAACCGCCTACTTCCTCGATCGCCTGCGCGACCTCTTCCGCGGATCGACGTGTCGTGTCCTTCGAAAGCAGCGTGGCCATCAACGTGGTCAGGCCGCGTTTGTTGGCGGGTTCAAACATCGGGCCGCCTGCAAAAGCGAGGCGGAGGTGCAAATTCGGCAATTGTCGATTGGGTTGCAAGAGAAGCCGTGCGCCATTCGGCAGGCGGATCTCTTCGAAATCGAGCGACGCTTGCTCATGCCCCGCGACTTTTTTCCCGGTTTCGGCAGAGGCCGTCGGATTTGAGGAAACCACCGTCAAGTGCGACGGCACCAGATAAGTCTGCATCACCCGGCGAAGCACCGCGGGCGTTAGCGCAAATAGCCGCTGAAAATAAGTCCGGTTGTAATCAACATCGCCGATCACCACTTCGCTGGCTCCGAGGCGCGAAGCCTGGCCTGACATCGTCTTGCGCATGTTCACCTCCGCCGTGACCGCCTGCCGCACCGCTTTCGCGAGAGCTTCAACGGAAATGCCTTTTTCGGCAATGCGCGCTAGTTCGCCCAGGATCGCCTTCTCGGCTTCCGTGCGTTTGTCCGGATCGGCCAGGAACGAAACATAAAACAAGCCGCTCGTGCCCGGGCTCCAGGACATCGCATCGATATTGTGCACGAGTCGTTTCTTTTCGCGGATCGCCTGCCAAAGAATCGAACTGTCGCCATGGCCCAGCACCATCGCGAGGATGTCGAGCGCCGGCGCATCGGGATGCGTCAGGCCGGGAATCTGCCAGCCGAGGCCGGCGCGGGAAACCTGTACGTCCTCGTAGATGTGTTGATGGCGCCGTGCCAGTTGAGCGGCCTCATCCGGCACCAGAACCGGGGCGAGCCTTTTTCGCGGAGCCTTGCCAAAATGCTCGGCGATCGCCTCACGCGTCTTGGCCGGATCGAAATCGCCCGCGATCACGAGCACGAGATTGTTGGGCACATAACGCGCCTGATAATATGCGAGCAGATCCTCGCGGGTCGTCGCGGCGAAAACATCGCGATGGCCGATGATTGGCTGGCGATACGGATGCGTGCGAAAAGCGGTTTCAAAAAGCGCCTGACCCAATCGTTGATCGGGATCGTCGAGACACATGTCGATTTCCCGCAAAATAACTTCCTTCTCCTTGATCACTTCCTCCGCCGGCAGCGTGGAACGCAGCACCGCGTCAGCGAGAAGGTCGATCGCGACGCCCGTGTGCTCGGCAGGCAGATCGATGTAATACACGGTGCGATCAAAAGTCGTGTAGGCGTTGATGTAGCCGCCGTGAGCCTGGACGGTGGCGGAAATTTCCCGGCCGGCCCGCCGCTCCGTTCCCTTGAAAAGCATGTGCTCCAGATAATGGGACAAACCTGCGCCCAAATCACCGCCCTCGTGAATGCTGCCGGTTTTCACCCACACCTGCACTGACGCCACCGGCGCAGATGAATCGCGCTTCAGCAAAACCGTCAGCCCATTCGGCAACGTATAACGCTCGACGGGGTCGCTCCAAAGTTTTTCGAGCAGATGGCGATCAGAGGAACGGGCGGACGTTTTTTTGGGCATGAAAGAAAAAACTGAATCGAAATCGCCGCGACGATTCAAGTCGCGGATCGATTTCAGCCGACAGACCGGCCGCGACGAGCACGCGACGGCGCGAAAGGTTTCACGAACGCTTCGTCGAAATCATAGATGTCGGCAAAGTCTTCGCGACGATCACTCTCTGTCTTACTAAAGACGTTATATTCGATCAAATTGAAGACAATGTCGCCAAAATCGGAACAATGTTGAATGCCCCATTTGTTCAAAACCGTTTTCGTGAGCGGTCCGAATTGGTCCAATGCATAGTGGCGGATTCCCTGTAGCAGCTCGGCACCACTCACGTGCAAGGATTTGCCCGTGCGCTCGGGGCTCTTGCGCTTCAATTCCTTAACGGTATGATCAAGTCCTTGACGCACAAAAGTATAGGCGTGCCGCTCGAAACGGGTATCCTCTTTGCAGATCAATCCAACGATCTCCGAAAATTCCAAGTCTTGCATTCGATTTGGGTGAAATACCTAGCACACAAGCGCGCGGCTCGCAATAGCGGCGCAGGTCCCAGTTGGGAGAAATTTATCCACATTTTTCGAAAAACGAGAATTCTGCATTTTTTTGTAAAAGTTCGGCTCGCTATCTTCACAAGATACTGCATACTGGTTACAAGATGATTGCTGCCACACAATCGAACCATCCGCTGGGTATTATCACCCAGCCGAAGCCAGCTGTTTCGCCGTTGGACGAAGCGCGGACTCGAATTCGTAACGCCCAGATGCGCATCACCCGGCCTCGCATCGCGATTATCGAATCGCTGATGCAACACGAAGGTCCCGTGAGCATCGAACGGATCCATCAGGACATTGGAGCAAACGTCTGCGATCTCGTCACCGTTTACCGGTGCCTGTCGGCTTTCGAAACGCTCGGCATGGTTCGTCGCAGCTACCTGCACAACGGAACCTGCTTGTACGAACTGACGCTCGGCAGCCAGCAGTACTATCACATTTCGTGCAAAGCCTGTGGCAAAACCGAGAAGGTCGATTACTTCTCCGTCGAAGGCATGGAGCGCATGCTTCAAGATCGCGGCTACAGCGAGGTCACGCACGTGGTCGGCTTTTATGGAATTTGTCCGACCTGCCAACAAACGCAGTCCATCCCGACCCGCGAGATGGCTCCGCCGATGACGCGGTCACTCACGCCGGAAGTCGAGGCCTGAGAACTCCGGTTCTAAAAAATTTCAGCGCGGCATTTCGCCGCGCTTTTTTGTGCCTATAAAAAGACGCCGGGCTTCCGACGGTCTGACGGCTGATGTAGAACCTGCCAGCGATTGAAATACTCACACGCTCAATCCCTGTTTTGACATCCCCGCTGTTCCGACCAACCGTTTCGAACGAAACATGAATCACCTGCACGCCTATTGGCGGATGGATTATATCGAGGCCCCGCGTGAGAAATCCGGCGAAAATCCTTTCACCGCACTGCCCGCCCTCGGCGACGATGCAGCCGCGCTGATCATCCATCGCAGTCCGTTATCCTATTTGGTGCTCAACCGCTACCCATACAACGCCGGACATCTTCTCGCGGTTCCCTTTCGCGACGTCTCCGACCTCACCGACCTTAACGCCAGCGAACGAGCGGATTTGATGGACGAAATTATCACGGGCAAGGAAATCCTGGCAGCAGCACTCAAGCCCAATGCATTTAATCTGGGTTTCAATCTCGGGACGGCTTCCGGTGGCAGCATCTCCCATCTTCACGCGCACATTGTTCCGCGGTGGAATGGTGACACCAACTTCATGCCGGTCATTGGACAAACCCGCGTGCTCCCGCAGTCACTCGAGGCCATGTACAAACGACTGCGCGCGGTCGCCGACACTTTTCCCGTCAAGCCACCGCCGACCTCCCCAGCCTAGACGACCTTTCTGCAACGTGCCCGAATCCAAGACGCTTCATTACCCCAACGCCCGCCATCTCAGCCAGCTGTTCTGCGGCAGCGAAGAAAACCTTACCCGCGTGGAACAGGCACTCGGTGTCCGCATTGTCACCCGGGACGAGTGGTTGAAAATCGATGGCCCCACGGAAGCGATTAGCCGCGCGGAGGAATTTTTCACCCTGCTCAACACCGGACGCATCCAGGGATTGACGCTGCGCACCCCGGATTTTCTGCGGCTGCTCGAAAATTATACCAAGGATAACGGAGCCAGCCTGCGATCGCTTTTTAATGAGCCGCTTGTCATCGCCACCAATCGCAAGAGTGTTGTCCCCAAAACGGTCGGACAAAAACTCTACCTGCAGGCAATTCAAAAAAACCCCGTGGTCTTCGGCATCGGTCCCGCCGGAACCGGAAAAACTTATCTCGCGATGGCCGCGGCCATCTCCGCTTTGCTCAAGGGTCAGGTGCAACGTATCATCCTCACGCGTCCCGCAGTCGAGGCTGGCGAAACGCTGGGATTTCTTCCCGGCGATCTGCGCGAGAAAATCCTTCCGTATCTCCGGCCATTGTACGACGCGCTCCACGACATGCTCGATACCACTGATGTCACGAGCCTCTCCGAAAAAGGCGTCATTGAAATTGCCCCACTCGCCTACATGCGCGGTCGCACGTTGGCGAATGCCTACATCATTCTCGACGAGGCCCAGAATACCTCGCCAGAACAGATGATGATGTTCCTCACCCGCCTCGGCGACGAATCCCGCATGATCGTGACCGGCGACATCACGCAAATCGATCTGCCTCGCGCCAAGCAATCCGGCCTCGTGCAGGCACCGCGCATTTTGAAAAATATTTCCGGGATCGAATTTCACCACTTCACCGCCACCGATGTCGTGCGGCATCCCCTCGTCCAGAAAATCATCGACGCGTATGAAAGAGCCCAATCCGGTGATCAGGCCGCGAACCATGCGTGACGCCGCCCGAACTGTGGCCGTGCATAATGCGCACCGGAGGTTCAGTTTGGTGGGGAAGGAAATCACCGCCGCCGTCGCAGTGCTCGACCTGCATGCCGCCAAATTTCTCGGCGGCTGTCCCGCCGGCGAACTTTCGATCGCGTTCCTGACCGATGCGGCGCTGGCCCGGATTCACGATGATTTCATGAAGGATCCAACCGCAACCGACGTGATCACTTTTGAAGGCAACCCGGCCGCCGGACAGGCCGGGGAAATCTGCGTATCGGCTGACACCGCCGCACGTTTTGTAGGCCTGACCGCAAAGAACAAGACCAGCGCGGCCACGCAAAAAAAATTCTCGGCGGAGCTCACCCTCTACATTGTCCACGGCTGGTTACATCTCGCCGGCTACGATGATCTCCAACCGGCTAAAAAACGCCGCATGCGCGCAGCCGAAAAGCGGGCGATGCGCCTGTTGCGAACAGCCAGGGCAATCCCTTCGTTTCGACTCGCGTCAGGGACGACGGGGTAAGTCGGCGGCCCACGGCAAACCTGTTCCACGCAAACTTGTGGGAGCGAGCTTGCTCGTGACACCGCACGTTCCCAGTCGCGAGCAAGCTCGCTCCCACAGATTCAATCAAACTCGAAGCTTCAAATGTTCACCGGTGGTCGAAGAAATCAGTGTTCAATGAGGAACAACTGTGGTTACTTGCGAATTCATGCCCGAGACCCGTTTCACTTCGCTGCGTAATGCCTTTTTGACCGGCCTGTTGCTGGTCGCCCCCCTCGTGGTCACGATCTGGGCGCTGCGCGTCATTATCGGCATCGTGGGCGGCAACATCACCCCGCTTTTCTCGCCGTACCTGCCTGATGCCTTGAGCCATTTGCCGAGCATCGTCTGGGACATCCTCACCACCTTTATCGTGCTCGTTTTGGTGACCCTGCTTGGATACCTGTCGCGGCTGCTCCTCGGTCAATTTGTCGGCGCAGTTGCGGAACGATTTATCCAAGGGATTCCCGGCGTGGGCGGGTTCTATAACAGCGTCAAACAATTCATCGAAACCTTCGGTGCCAAGGATCGCACGCAGTTCAGCAAAGTGGTCCTCGTCCAATTCCCGCGCGCCGGCGCTTACACGATCGGATTTCTCACCAACACTGGAAAAGGCGAACCGCATACGCACTTCATGGAGGAACGTTGGGCGGTGTTTGTGCCAACGTGTCCGAGTCCGGTAAATGGATTCTTCATGTATTTGCCCCGCGAAGAGATCATCGAACTCGGCATCTCCGTCGGCGAGGGCATGAAAACGGTGATTTCC
Organism: Lacunisphaera sp.; assembly: GCA_036499685.1. GTDB lineage: Bacteria > Verrucomicrobiota > Verrucomicrobiia > Opitutales > Opitutaceae > Lacunisphaera. Next base: position 52,263 of record DASYDH010000030.1, read on the forward strand.
TGCGGCGCCGTCCTTCCGCACTGGCCGGATCCGGCGAGCGCGAAAGCCTTCCTTGGCGGTCAGATTGATTCACGGTCCACCTAAACGACTGTCCGTATGCCCGGAGAGCAGACTCGAACCACCGGCTTCGTTCTGACCAAGCAGCTTTCCGGCTCGGATTCGTTTGAACAACTCACCTTCTTCTCCGGCGAAAGCGGCTTGCTCCACTGCCTGCGGCGCGCAGCGGGCAGCAAGGCCGCCTCTACGCCGGCGATCGATTTGTTCGATGAGGCCGAACTCTGGCTCGAGTCCTCGAATCAGGGGCGCACGTGGTTCATCAAAGAACACCGGCTCATTCAGCGTTACGAAGGAATCGGACGCAGCTATGACGCGTTGCGCGCCGCCGCCGCGCTGACGACACTCATAGCCAAAAACACGGTACCGGACGAGTCCCGCGAATCAATCGTCGGCCTGTTGCGGACCACCTTCGCCGCCCTCGCGAGCGGTGGACGACCGGACATCGCTTGGCTCAAATCACTTTATCGCTTCCTGCGGGACGAAGGTTATCCGGTCAAACAGCAGTGGTGGCCTTCATTGACGCCCACCGATCGTGAAATCGCCGCGCAGCTACTGAACCAACCGCTTGCCGTGCAAACAGCCGCCCGCCCCGCCGTAGTAAGGATCACTGGTCAACTCGAAAAATGGACTCAATCGGAAACAGAAATCCGACTGCGCTGACCGGTGCGGATCTTGGCTCATGGGGCATCTTTACACTGCAGTCCCGACTTGTCATTTCCGACGAAGCGAATCCATAGGTAGACTCATCTTTCATGCAGTTCTCCCTCGAAACCAAAACCGCCCACCTCAGCGTGGGCGAGTTTGCCGCCTTCTCTCTCGGCCCACAGGAGTCGGGCGGCGGTGGCCAGGGAATCTGGCGCGCGCAACTCGGCCAGCACTGGCACAATGAACTTCGCACGCGCACCGAAAAGGAATTGACCACCGATGGCGTGATCGCATCGAACGTTCAATTTGAAGTCGCCCTCGACGGCCGGCTCGTGCACCGCGGCTGGACGCTGCACCTCAACGGTCGCATCGATCAATTGATCGGCAACACGCTCCGGGAAATCAAAAGCGTCATGCGTCCGCTCCCCGCTGCGGAAGCGGAACTGCGCGCCGATTATCCCGAATATTTCCGTCAACTTGCGGCGTATACGGTGCTCATCCGAACCGCGGAAGAATCCCGACTCGCGGCATTTGATCGGACGACATTGCGAGCTGAGCTGATTTTTGTCGAAGCCGGTTCCGGCCTCGCACAGACAATCGTTCTCACGCCGTTCGACGAGGCGCTTTTTTTCCACCAACTCGATGCGATCGTCGATTTCCTGAATCTGCGCCTGCGCGCGACCGAGCGCCGGCGAGCGCTCCAATTTCGCGTGGCGTTCAGCGAACTCCGCGCCGGCCAGGAAAACATTCAAGCCGAGCTAACCGCTGCCCTCGCCTCCTCGCCCACCCTCTTGTTCGAAGCCCCGACCGGCTACGGCAAAACCGGCTGCGTCCTCGAATTCGCCCTCCACCAGATGCGCTCCGGCCGTTTCGCGCGAATGATCTGGCTCACGGGAAAATCCACCGGCCAGCTCCAAGTTGTCCGCACGCTGGAACAGATGACCGTGCCCGATAAGAGTAACGTATTGGGTTCCTCCAGGCTTTTGCCGTTCTGGCAGGTGCGCAACAAGGCCGAGCATTGCATCAACCACACCTTCCATTGCGTGCGCGATGGCTGCAGTTTTCTTGCGGGGTGCGAGGAGCGCTGGCCGCAGAGCGGGCTGGCAAAATTTTACCTCGACGATGCGCAGCCGCATGACCTCGAAACCTTGCGCGAAGCCGGGCGCGAGGCGCGGATTTGTCCGTACGAAATCACGCGAACCGCCCTCGCTTTCAACGATGTGTGGATCGGTGATTTCAACTATGTCTTCGCGCCGGGCAATCGTGGCATTTTTTTTGAGCAACCCGGATTCAACCCCGAGGAAACCCTGCTGGTCGTCGATGAGGCGCACAATCTTCCCTCGCGCGTGGCCGGTGCCTACTCGCACCGCGCCACCGGCAACGATTCGCGTCTCCTGCTGGCCGAACTCGACCACTTGCAGGCGCCCCGGCCGTTGATCCACGCGGTCGAAGAATGGGCGCAACTCATCGCCTCGTTGCGTCCCGCCGATTCTCTCGATCCCGCGGTCGAGGATGATGTCCGTGAATTGGCGGCCAAACTCGCAAATTTGGTGAGCACGCTGCCTCTCGATTATGTCGCCCTTGGCCCGCGCCATTCGGAGTCACTCTGGCAATTCCCTGCCATCGACAATTTCCTCAACGACAAAAATCTTACGAAGTTGCTCTGGGTTTCGCGTGAAAGTGAATTGGAGTTCACCTGCGTCGACGCCGCTGCTGCGATTGGGGAAACGCTCCAGCTTTTTGGCGGTACGATCCTGATGTCGGCGACGCTCCAGCCTTATCGGGAATTTGCGATCTCGTGTGGAATGGAAGCAGCGAAGCAATCGCGCTCCGCTGCCCCCGACCGAAAACCTTCCACCGATCCGGTTGCGCCATCCAAATACACCACCCTGACCGCACTGACGCCATGGCGCTCGGGCGCCTACGATATCGCCGTCGATCTGCGCGTGGATACGAGTTACCGTCAACGCGCCAGCTACTACGGTACGACTGCCGCCACGATCGAGGCGCTGCATCAAGCTGCGCAGGCCAATCAACCTCGCGGATCCACCTCGGCCGTCGCCGTCTTTTTTCCATCGTACGCGTACGCCGATGCGGTGCTGCGCGCGCTGGAGCAAAGCGGCTCCCTCTTGCGCGTCGCGATGCAACCGCGTCTGCCCGACCTGACGGCGCAAGCGGCTTGGATCGAGGAAAACCTTGTGCTCTCCGATTCGCTTTTTCTCGTCCTCGGCAGCAGTTTCGCCGAAGGCATCGATCTACTGGGCGGCCGCGTGACCCACGCGATGGTCGTCGGCCCCGCGCTGCCTGAGGTCAATGCCGTGCAAAAAGCCCGCGTCAATGAATTCGCCACGCTCGGTCGCGACGCCGCTTTTCGCCGCGTATATCAGATTCCCGGCTTGCAGAAAGTAAACCAAGCCCTCGGCCGCCTCGTCCGCGCCCCCGGCCACCGCGCCAAAGTACTGCTCCACTGCAAACGCTTCGCCGACCCAACGTACGCGTCGCTGCTTGCGACGGATTATCAGTTCTTCCGAGAGGTCACTGACGAATCAGCTCTGACCGAGTGGCTGGCAACTCCTGCAACTGGAGGATAGCGCTCGTTTCAGTGGATCAGGGTTTTCCCGGAAAGACAAAAACGCTTCCCACAATGCGCGTATGGTCCGAGTTCCACTTGGGGTACCCCAGCCGATCGATTGTAATCCTCCGCGCAAAAACTCCTTCCGGTCGTAAACGGACTGCCGCAAGCGTGTAGCCGGGCAGCCGATCAATAATCCATTGTTCATTGCGCCAAAGAAGTGGAACCGGAATGTGAAAATCACTCCGCTCGAATTGGAGCGCTCCCCCGACCGCGGCGGTCCTGGTCATTGAAAAGTTACTCATAACAGGTCTCGAACCGTGAACTCTATCGAGGACACAAAGCGTCGGACTCAATGACATCGGCGACCGGGAAGAAACCACCACGACTGAATTTGTCGGAGGACCACGGCGCCCCGACGACATCTCATCATCCGCGCATTTCACGACGCTTAACCGGAGACCGTCGCCTGTCGTGCTCGCTCCTTCCTTCAACGGTACCTCAAACAACACTTGGGGGTGGCTCGTGGTTACTTCGATTGTGACCGTACACGCAGAGGTTCTCGTCAGTATTTTGTCGATCACTTCCGGTTCAAAAACGAACTCGGTCTTCGCGTACGGCAAATCGCCTTTCTGCTCGGATGTTGGTTCAAAGTGCGGAGCAGACCAAATTCCGCCTTCATGTCTCAATTCATTTAGCTTTTTTTCCGTAGCCGAGTCGGGATTTTCTGGCGTGAGGTTGAAGATCCGGGAGGAAAGAGGAGCCTTGCCAAAGTTCGTCAAAAGGAGCCCTGACTCTCGCTCGACGCTGCCGTCAAGCTCGTGCAACTCAATCTCCGCTTTCCCCATCAACAACTGGAGGTCTGGCGGAAAATTTCCGAAACGAAAGTAGACCGTCAATTCTGCTTTGTCATTACGGTTCTCCACGCCGGCGCTCCTAAACTCCGCTGTAATATGCTCTGTCCCGATCGAGTCCACTACATGGAGGGAGGGACGAGACCAGCTCCAGGGCAAAAAAAACACACTGAGAACGGAGAGCCCGATTCCGAGGCCAGCCAAAACGACAGAACGCGTTCTCCGGCGAGAACGGTACTGCAACCAAACGACCAGAACTGTTGTTGTCGCGAGGAAAGCCAGCGACACCCAAAACCTAGTTCGAAGTAAATCGTGCGCTTTTAAAAGCTCCCCTATGGTCACTGCCGCTTTCGGTGGAGTGATCGCTATGACTCCCGGCACTACGCAAACCGCGGCGACCAGCACGATCGTCCAGACCGCAAATTGTCCGTATGAATCAATTACCACGGCTAACAGCAGTGCTGGAAATGCTATAAAAAGATGCAGCGTCATCGTCTGGCAGGCCGCGAAACCCACTTCCTTCCAACCAAAGCCATTCGCCAGCCACCACGGGATAAGCACCAGTACTGGCCATAACAGGAATGCGATTCCGATCCCAATCAACTTTGCCCGCAACAATCGCGTTCCAGAAATCGGGTGGGTTACCCAAAACAGTCGGCTTCCAACTGGTGAATCCTCCTTGATCAATGCCGCCACTAAAAAGTAGCAGACCAGACCATCCATGACGGAAAGCACCAAAAACAACATGCCCTGACGGTTGAACCACGCCGGATCATAATTTCCTTCGTGAAATAATCGCTCTCCAATGACGACCTGCCCCAGCATTACCAGGGTCCAAAACACCAAAGGGATTCGCAGACCAAAAATATCTTTTTTAACGATATGCCAGGTAAGGTTCATGCGGAAACTCCTTTCGTCTGATTGCGATTCGAACGGGCCAGGGCGATAAAGATCTCCCGCAATGTCATCGGTCTCGCTTCCACCGCGGCATCCGGAAAACGCTCGCGGCAGGCACACTCGGTTTCCGTCCGATCATAGTTCGTGGCAATAAAGCGCACGAGGCCGCCTTTTCTTTCCAGCTCCAGCCATTCCAATGGTGGATCGTTGAGGCGTGGACTCTCGTCCCCGAGACTCACGTCAATCCGCCGAAACCGGCCAAGCAACTGGTCCGTCGATTCAGCAAATCTCAAGCGACCCGTCTCGAGCACCCCAACCCAGTCAGCCAGCCGTTCAACCTCTTCGATGTCGTGCGAGGAAATGAACACGGACCATTCGCCCAACGCTGATATCTCCAACAATCCGCGCACGAGCTCCTCCCGCACCAACGGATCCAAGCCACTGAACGGCTCATCCAGCACCAGCAGTTTCGGCCGGTAAGCCAGCGATGAAAGTAACGCCGCTTTCATCAGCATACCTCGCGAAAGACTTTTTAGTTTCTGCTCCTCGGGCAGGTTGAACTGGGCGAGCAACTTCTTTTCAAGCGCGACATCCCACGTGGGATAGAATGGGCGGCAATAATCGAGAAGTTGTCGGACACTCATCCACAACGGCAGCTGTTGGTTTTCCGACACATATCCGATCAAAGCTCGCTCGCGTTCTCCGAGCTTTCGCGAATCGACTCCAAGCACGCGTGCGTCACCCGAGCTTGGTCGCAACAAATTCATCAGCATCTTTATCGTTGTCGACTTGCCGGCACCGTTGGAGCCAAGGAGGGCAAATACGCTGCCCTCCGGAACTGTCAGGCTGAGATCTCGAACGGCTTCGTTGCGCCAGTAGCGGTGCGTGAGATTCCGGGTTTCAATGATGTTCATGGGGAAAAATTATTTACGGCCGAGTTTCTTCCAGTGCGCGCTCAGACCGGCCTGCACTTCGTCGAGCGACAGACCGAGTTTCTTGGCCTCCACCACCACTCGTTCGAGATCAGTGCCGAGCAGCTCGGCGCGCTGCTGGCGGTCGCCGGCGGCTTGTTCCGCCACGACACTGCCGACCGCCGGCGTGGTGATTAAAACTCCCTCGGCCACCAGCGCGGCGACAATCTTGTGCGCGGTGTTGGGATTGATCTTCAATTCCTGGCTGATCAGCCGCACCGAGGGAAACGGCTGGCCCGGCTTCATCTGTCCCGCCACCACCGCCTTCTTCACCGCAAAAATCACCTGCTCCGCGATGGGCAGCCCGGAAACAAGTTGGATGGAAAAAGGAAGCACACTGTTCTACTAGTAATAGTACAGATGGTACGGCAAGGAAAATCTTAAAATGACTTTATCTGGGGGAATTCGCTCGTGCGGGATACCGCCAAAACGGTTCAGTTCAAACTTTAGCCGCAAGAGAACGCAAAGAACGCGAAAAACTGAGGCTCGGCTTTGCGCTCTCTGCGTTCTTTTGCGGCAAAAAAAGCTTCGACGGCTGTTTTACTTACCAGGAGCTTCCGACCACATTGGCTATGGTTTTAATGAAACCGCTTCACCTCAGCGCTTACGTCGTCGCTTCGCCCAGCAGGTTCGCGAAAATTATCTTCCCGCCGCCACTGGGGAGCACGCCAATAATCTCGGCGGTGACGCGCTTGCCGATCAGGGCCCGCGCATTGTTCACGACGACCATGGAACCATCCTGCAGATACCCGAGCGCCTGGCCTTCGTCCTTGCCGGTCTTCACGAGGTCGATCGAAAGGCTCTCCCCGATCGCCAGCTCCAAGCGCATGGCGTTTTCGAGCGCGTGCAGATTCAACCACGTCACGCCTTGAAACTGGGCCATCTTCGCTAGATTGGTATCGGTCGTGAGTAATTTCGCCCGCATGGATTGCGCGATGAAAACGAGCTTGGCCTCGATGTCCTGACGCCGGGCGACTTCGCTCTGGTGGATCCTGATGTCGATCCGCTTGATCGCGCGCAGTTCATTCAACACCTGCAGCCCACGGCGGCCGCGAGCTTGCTTGAGGGCGTCCGGGGAATCCGCGATCATCTGCAGCTCACTCAGCACAAAACTGGGAATGATCAGGCCCGCCCCTAGAAACTGGGTTTCACAGATCCGCGCGATGCGGCCGTCAATCAACGCACTCGTATCGATCACGATCAAAGGCACATCCACCTCGTGCGGAACAAATCGCACGTACGGAATCACCAGATTGAACTCGTCCTTGCCACGCAGCGCGATGACCGTGCCGAGGTAGGTGCAAATGACGAAAAGCGCGAGTTGCACGAGATAAAGCGTCTGCGGTTCACCACGATTAAACAACGGCGAAGTCGAAATCAGCCACGCGATCAACGCACCGACGCCCAAGCCAAAGGTCAACGCGGTCAATCCCCGCAGCGAGAAACCCTTCAGCATCACGTCGACCAGCACCACCAGTACTCCAATCAGCAAACCAATGACAATCGACAGCGCCTGATGTTGATCCCAATCGACGATCGAGTAACACACCAGCCAGCTGGCAACCGCACAGAGCGCGATAAAAAAAATCCGGATCGACAGCAGGGTTTTATTCATTCTCGGGGCGCTCGTTCAGTTGAATACTCCCCGATTCTTAAGCCACAGCAAGACAAAGGGCAGAATCAGGAAGAGGATCATGACCCCATAAAGAATCATTTGTGCCCGGTGGGCTTTCTTCTCTAACTCGGGATCGACATCACTCATCTCCGAATCCGACCAAGCACCCTTTCCGATGACAACGCAATACTGGCTGGTTAAATCCGAACCCGAGGCCTACTCGTGGGACAACCTCGTCCGCGATGGCAAAACCGCCTGGACCGGTGTCCGCAATTACACCGCCCGCATTCATCTGAACGCCATGCGGGTCGGCGACGAGGTCCTTTTCTACCACAGCGTGACCGACAAAAGCGTCGTCGGAATCGCCCGCGTGAGCAAACCGGCGTTTCCCGACACCACCGCCGACGAGGACGGCTGGGTCGCGGTTGAACTGGCCCCGGTCAAACCCTTGGCCAAGCCGGTGACGCTGGCGCAAATCAAAGCCGAAAGTTCCCTCAAGGACATCGGCTTGGTCCGCCAAGGCCGGCTGTCAGTCATGCCGCTCAAACCCGCGGAATACGCGAAGCTCATCAAGCTCGGATCGAAGTAACGTCGACCCGGGCTCGACAATCCCCCACGGGGTCTTTTCGCTGGGGTCGTGTTTGATCAAATCGCCATTCTTGCTCCCGGTCTGCTCGGTGCCTCGGTCGCCCGGGCCGCGAGGCATTATGACGTGGCGAAACGCATCACTCTCTGGGCGCGCCGACCGGAAACCCGGTTGCAGCTCAAAGACCAGCCGTGGTGCGACCACGTCGCGGATTCCGCGATCGAAGCGGTGCACGGTGCCCCATTGGTCATCATCTGCACACCCGTCGATCAGATCGTGCCGCTCATCAGCCAAATCGCGCCGCATCTCGACCCCGGGACAATCGTCACCGACGTCGGAAGCGTGAAGAGCGAAATTTGCCGGCTGGGCGACAAGGCTCTGCGCGCGCCGGCGTCTGCGGCTCGTTTTGTTGGCTCCCACCCGATGGCCGGATCGGCCAAAACCGGCTGGGAAGAAGGTCGCGCGGATCTCTTTGTGGGGCGCGTGACGTTCGTCACGCCTCTCTCCGAGACAGATTCAAAATCGATCGAACGTGTCGTGGCCTTCTGGACCGCGCTGGAATCCGACGTCGCCACAGTGGACCCTGACAAACACGACGAAATCGTCGCGCATATCAGCCACTTGCCGCAGGTGATTGCTTCCACGCTTTGTGCCAGCCTCGCCAAAAAAGAAGTGCTCTGGAGAAACTATAGTGGCGGAGGTTTGCGGGACACCACACGTATCGCTGGGAGCGATCCGAAACTTTGGAAAACCATCCTCGAACAGAATCGCGATGAAGTCCTGCGCGCACTGCGGGATTATCAGGAGGAACTTCATGGCATGGAGCGCGCCCTGGCCAATCGCGACTGGCTTGAAGTGCAGGCCATCATGGAACGGGGCAAAGCCTACCGCGATCAATTCCGTCCCATTCCGTGAGCACCTTGCCTGATAAACTTCCCATCGTTCCGTTCACGCGGCCGGTGCGTGGCAGCATCACGTTGCCGGGCTCGAAGAGCATCACCAATCGCGCGCTGATTCTCGCCGCTCTGGCGAAAGGCACCACGGCTTTGCACGGCGCCCTCTTCAGCCGAGACACCCGGATCATGGTCGCGGCTTTGCGCCAATTGGGCTTCAGGGTCGAAACGAACGAAACCGCACTCACGATTAAGATCGAAGGGCATGGAGGCGAAATTCCGGCGCGTGAAGCAACGCTCCACATCGGGAACGCAGGAACGGCCGCTCGTTTCCTCACGGCATTTGTCTGCCTGCGACCAGACGGCACTTATCATTTCGACGGCGACGAAGCCATGCGGAAGCGTCCGATCGGCGCGTTGCTTGAAGCCCTCGAAGCACAAGGAGCCAGGGCGAGCGCACGCAATTTTCCATTCACCTTGAAAACCGCCGGTTTGCCCGGTGGAGCGGTCGAGCTCGATGCATCCGAGAGCAGCCAGATGTTGTCCGCATTGCTGATGGTCGCGCCTCACGCACGCTCACCGCTCACGGTGAAGCTTAAAGGCGCGGCCGGCTCGAAACCGTTCGTGGTGATGACCGAGAAGATGCTTGAGCAATTCTCCATTCATCCCGCGGACTACGCGATCGAAGGCGATGCTTCGGCGGCGAGCTACTTTCTTGCCCTTCCACTTGTCACACTGGGCAGTCTCTCCATCCCAAACTATGGAAGCTCGCTCCAAGGTGATATCAAATTCTTAGAGGTGATGGGGCACGTGGGGTTATACTGGGATCTGATTGGCGGACGCCCCCATTTTCATAGCAACGACTATGACGATCGGCACGCCCCCGACCAAAACTTCCGCGAATTTTCCGACACCTTCCTGACCCTCGCGGCGATCGCGCCGCTGCTGGATGGTCCGACGAAAATCTCCGGCATTGCCCACACCCGCAAACAGGAAACCGATCGCGTCGCCGGCATGGCGCGCGAACTGACGAAGCTCGGCCAGCACGTGATCGAGACGGAGGATTCGCTGGAAATTAATCCACGGCCGTTGACGAGCGGCGTGGAAATTGAAACGTACCACGACCATCGTTTCGCCATGAGTTTTGGCATCCTCGGTTGTCATGATCTCAACAAGAACGGCCAGCCTTGGCTGACGATCAAGGACCCGGCCTGTTGCTCAAAAACTTTTCCCCGTTTCTTCGACGAGCTTGACCGGCTTCGCGCCGAGTCCCTCCACTAATTTCATGCCGTCTCCGTCCTTTCTCATCATTGCCATCGACGGCGGAGCGGCTTCCGGCAAATCCTCGACGTCGCGCGCCCTGGCCGAGCGGTTCAATTTGCTGCACGTCGACACGGGTTCATTTTACCGCCACATCACCGCAGAGCTGCTCCGGCGCGGCCTGTCGCACACCGATCACGCCGCCATCAACGCCGAGTTGCCCAAGCTGAAATTCTCCACCCGACTCGCCGGACGTTCCGCGCAAATGCTCATCGGAGGTGAGCCAGCCGGGGACGAAATTCGCGACAAAAGCGTCAATGAAAACGTTGCCCATTTCGCCGCCGTGCCCGAGGTTCGCGCCGTGCTGATCGACTACCAACGCGGCCAGGTCGCGGTTGGAAGGGATCATGGTTTTCGAGGCTTGGTGATGGAAGGACGCGATATCGGCTCGAAGATTTTCCCCGAGGCCGATTTCCGTTTCTTCCTATTTGCCGATCCCGTCGAGCGCGCCAAACGCCGCGCTGCGGAAGGGCGGCAGGACGCGATTGTCCAGCGCGACACGATGGACAGTCAACGGCTCAATCAAAGCGCGCAAGGGGCCATCGCCATCGATTCGACCTATCTCACCCTCGAACAGGTCGTGGATAAAATGGCAGCACTCATCGCACCCAAACTGACCTGATCGCATGCCGCTGACTCCCGACCATCTGAAGATGACGCCGTTCTTCGGCTTCTTTCACTATTTGTCGTGGACGGTTTACCAGATGTGGTTTCGCGGAGAGGTTTTCGGTACGGAAAATCTCCCGATGGACCGGCCGTTCCTGATCGCTTCAAATCATGCCAGCCACCTAGACCCACCCATCGTCGGAAGTCAGGTCGCCCGGCAAATGCGTTTTTTCGCCCGCAAGAGTTTATGGAATAGCAAGGTTGCCCGCTGGTGGCTCGACAATGTGGAAACCATTCCCGTCGAGCGCGACAGCGGTGACATCGGCGCGATCAAACGCGTCATTCAGGCGCTCAAGGAAAACCGCTCGGTCGTTCTTTTCCCCGAAGGCACGCGATCACCGGACGGACATCTGCAAAAAGCCAAGCCCGGCGTCGGCCTGATGGCCTGCAAGACTGGCGTTCCGGTCGTGCCCTGCCGGGTATACGGATCGTTCGTTGCGTTCGGAAAAGGCATGAAGATTCCGAATTTCGGCAGTCCGGTGACGGTCGTATTCGGCACACCGATTCCCGCCAGCGATTACGACGACCCCACCGCCGGCAAAGCCCGCTATGAAGTTGCCGCCCAGCGCATCATGGCGCGGATCGCTGCGATCCCAGAACCGCGATATGCGGTGATTTGAGGGGCGCGGAAGGGAGTCAACGAACTCCCTCACCTCAATCCGCACGCCTTCCGCGCTCTCGTCATGACCTGGCTCGCTACGGCTCGGGCGCGATCGGCACCTTCGCTCAATACTTTCGTCACGTAATCCGGGTTCGCGACAAGTTCGGCGCGTTTCACCCGATAAGGCGCGAAGAAATTCCAGTAGTGCTCGAACAGCGCTTTCTTGAGATCTCCGTAGCCCAGTCCGCCAGCACGGAGACGATTTTCAAAATCCACCGCAACTTCGGCCGGAGCGACCAGTCTCAACAGCTGAATCGCGAGATTTTTCTCCGCGTCAGGCTTCGGCTCGGCGGGCGTGCGCGAGTCCATGACGATGCCCATGATTTTTTTTCGCAGTACTTTCTCGTCACCAAAAATCTCGATCGTGTTGCCGTAACTCTTGGACATTTTCTGGCCGTCGAGCCCGGGAATCACGGCCACGTCCTCCTGGATTTTCTCCTCGGGAACGACCAAGGTTTCGCCGTAAGTCTGGTTGAACTTGATCGCGATATCGCGCGTCATCTCGAGGTGCTGCTTCTGATCCTTGCCCACAGGGACCACGTTGGTATCGTAGAGCAAAATATCCGCCGCCATTAGTGCCGGATAGGCAAAAAGACCAAAGTTGGGAGCAATGCCCTTGGCGATCTTGTCTTTGTAACTGTGTGCGCGCTCCAAGAGCCCCATCGGCGTAAGCGAACCAATCAGCCACATGAGTTCACACACCTCAGGCACATCACTCTGCCTCCAGAAAACCGCTTTCGCGGGATCAAGTCCACACGCCAGCCAGTCGAGCGCGATCCCACTCGTATACGAAAGGCGCTCTTTCGCATCCGTGATCGTGGTCATCGAATGATAATCGGCGATGAAGTAAAATGCATCGCCGCCCGCCTGCAGTTCAATGGCCGGACGCATCGCGCCGAAATAATTGCCAATGTGGAGGGTGCCGGAAGGCGTAATGCCAGTGAGGATGCGGGGCATGGGTTGGTTCGGGTGCGTTCGCTTAAAATTGTGGAACGAAAAGGAGAGACGGAGAAAGGAAACGATTACGAGAACGTTTTTAGTCCCGGCGGGTCACGGTCGTGATCGACTGACGAGCGCGGGCAATCGTGTTGGCGGCAAGGTAACCGCCGAACGAAGTGCATGGTGCGATCAGCGCCCGCGGCCCCAGCAGTGTGCCGGGATTCAAGACGGAATTGCAGCCGACCTCGGCCTTGTCCCCAAGTATCGCACCAAATTTTCGCAGGCCAGTCGGGACCGCGCCCACCGGTAGGCGTAAAATCACTTCGCCTTGATCCAAGCGGAGATTCGAACAGATCACGCCCGCACCGAGATGCGCGCCATTGCCGAGCAGCGAATCGCCGACGTAATTAAAATGCGGCGCCTGCACGCCATCCATGAGCAGGCAGTTTTTGAATTCGCTGGAATTGCCGAGAACGCATTTTTCGCCAACGATCACGTTGCCGCGAATATACGCACCCGGTCGCAGCTCGGTTTTCGCGCCGATGTACGCCGGACCGATGATCACTGCAAACGGCGGCAATTTGACCGAAGGATGAATCCAGACCTTGCCTTCGATGTGCACTCCCGCCGGGACTTTGAGCTCGCTGGGGCCAAACTCCGCCGCCTCAAGGGCCGCGCCGATCTTCTTTAACCATTCCCACGGTGCCGCATCGGCCGGAAAAAAGGACGCAAACCGGGCCAGCGAGGGCGGCAGGACAAAGAATTCGGAAGCTTTCACGCAATCTGGATAACAAAAAAACCGCTGAGGAACAGCGGTTTTTGAAATTGGAGCGGGAGAAGAGACTCGAACTCTCGACGTCCACCTTGGCAAGGTGGTGCTCTACCAACTGAGCTACTCCCGCGTGAGAGAGGCGGAGTATTCGGCTCCCGTTTTAGTCGTCAACCAGATTATTTATTTGGCGCGCCGTCTCACAAATCGACCATTTCCAGCTTTCCCCTAGCGAGTTGCAGTGCTCATGTAAGCCTGCAAATGACCGTGCCCTCCTCGCCTCCCGCTACGCCCACGCTCGATTTCCCGATCGGAAGCACGGCCGCTCAACGTTTGGCTGCCTGCAAGGAGTATCTCGCCACAGAAAGCGAATGCATCAAGCAGCGACACCAGGCGGGAGAGTCGGGTCTGAAGATCGCACACGCCCAGGCCGCCAAAATCGACCGGTTGCTCCAACAGCTTTTTACCCACGCCATCGATTCCTGGCGGACGAAAAACGGCGAACCTCCGACCCCGGTTTGCCTGATTGCGTTGGGCGGATACGGCCGCTCGGAACTGAGTCCGTTGAGCGACATCGACGTCATGTTTCTTTATCCGGACGGGGCGGCTTCGGCTCGTCCAACCGCATTCCAGGAATTTCTTTCCAACGAAATCCTTTACCCGCTGTGGGATCTGCGGCTGAAAATCGGCCATTCCACGCGGACGCTCAATGAAGTCTTTTCGGAAGCGGGACGCGATATTCGCACCAAGACTTCCCTGCTGGAATCCCGGCTCATCGCCGGCACCGGGTCGCTGTACGAAAATTTCGCCGCCGCCTACCGGAAACACTATTTGCAGGACAATCCCAAGGGTTACATCGCCGCCCGCCTGCAGGACCAGGGCAGTCGCCGCCTGCAGCACGGTGACACGGTTTTCATGCAGGAGCCCGATATCAAAAACGGCGTCGGCGGGCTGCGCGATTATCAGAATACGCTGTGGATGGCCAAGGTTCGCCTTGGCATCTCCCGCATGGAGGAACTGGCGGAACAACATTATCTGCAGCCCACGGAATTGCGGCAATTTCAACGCGCCTACGTCTTTCTCCTGCGCGTACGCAACGAACTTCATTACATGAGCAAGCATCCCACCGATGTGCTCAACCTGGACACGCAGCCCAGGCTGGCGACCAACCTCGGTTACCCGCAACAGACCCTGCTCGAACTCGTCGAAGCGTTGATGCATGATTACTACCGGCATGCGCAGGCCATTTATCGCATTTCAAAAATCGTCGAACAACGCCTGGCGCTGACGATCACCAGCGGACCAAGTCTGGTCGGCTCGTTGAAAAACATGTTGCTGGCGCGCCGCACCGAGCGAACGAAAAGCTTCGACGGATTTGTGTTGCGCGGACGGCAGCTCGCTGCGCAAAAGACGGAAATCTTCCGCGAAGACCCGGTTCGTCTCATTCGCGTTTTCCGACATTGCCAGCAATTGGATTGCGCTCCCGACGTCGATCTCGCCGCTCTCATTCGCGCGTCAGTCCGCCTCGTCACAAAGGAAGTCATCGAATCCACTGACGCGAACCTCAGCTTTCGCACCATGCTGGAAGAGGCGGGAAAGGTTCATGCCCCTCTCGCCCTCATGCACGAGCTCGGCGTACTCGGCGCATTTTTGCCGGAGTTCAAGCCGCTCACCTGCCTCGTCCAGCACGAGTACTATCACCGGTACACTGCGGACATTCACACGCTGAGTGCGATCCGGGAACTCGATGCGATTTTTACCGCAAGCGAACCCGTGACCGCGCGGTACCGGGACGAGCTCCACAAGACGGCCAAGCCGACCCTGCTCTACCTGATCCTGCTGCTGCACGACATCGGAAAAGGCGTGGGTATCCAGGGGCATGCGGACACCGGAGTGACGCTCGCGGCTCCCGTATTGGAGCGACTTCAGATTCCGCCGGACACCCGCGTCGTGGTGAACTTTATCATCAAAAATCATTTGTTGATGGCACGGTTCTGGCAGAAACATGATCTTGATGATCCCCAAACTTCAGCGGCATTTGCAGAATTGGTTGGCGACGCCGACCAACTGCGTTATTTATACGTGCACACCTATTGCGATGCCCGCGGCACCTCGACCGATTTGTGGAACGGATACAAGGACACTCTTCACACCCATCTTTTCACCACCACCCTCGAGCGACTGACGCTCGGCGACAGAGTGGAAAAACGCCTTAGCGAGCTTAAGGAAATGACCCGCCAGAACCTCATCACCCAAACGATTCCCGGCATCAGCTCGGATGAAATCAGCGCGCATTTCAATTTGTTGCCCGAGCGTTATTTTGTGCAAACGGACTCGTCGGAGATCACGTTGCACATCCAGATGGTGAATCGCCTGCTGCATTCCATTTCGGCGGCGGATTCGCTGGGTTCTCTCCGTCCGGCCATCGAATGGAAGGATGATATTAATCGCAGCTATACGACGGTCCACGTCGTCACTTGGGATCGCGCAGGACTTTTCTACAAACTTGCGGGAGCCTTCAGCGTGGCGGGCCTGAGCATTCTTTCCGCCCGGATTACCACGCGCGCCGACCACATCGCCATCGATACCTTCAACGTGGTCGAACCCGGCCGCGGGCTGGTGCAAAACCAAACCGCGATGGAAACTTTTGCACGCACCGTCGAGGAAGCGCTCGTCGGCAACAAGGATTTGATGCCGGACATCACCGCGCAGGCCAAAAAGGTCGCGAGCTCGCGCTACACCACGCAGAGCACGGAACTGCCGGCATCGTTTCCGCCGACGGTCGAAGTATACAACGAACTCTCGTTGAAGCGCATCATTGTCGAGGTGCAGGCGCACGACCAAATCGGCCTTCTTTATCAGTTGGTAAAAACGATTTCCGATCACGGTTTCGACACTACTTTCGCACGCATCAACACCGAACGCAGCATCGCGATCGACACCTTTTATATCGAGCCCAACAAACCCGATGAAGAGGTCGACATCCAGCGCCTGCTCAACCTTCGCGACGCGTTGAAGGCGATCATCGCTCCGGCAGCGGCGGCCACGGTTTAAGGCCGGTTTGACGGCCGCGAAAGTGCCGGGCAGTTCCCTTGTCGCGGTTCGCAGATCATCCCGGACAAATGCGGCGTTCGCCAGTTTGCGCTCCTCAAGTCTTTCCGTTCATGTTCATCTTGTGGCGATGAATCCAGCAGAGAACAACGATCTGGGCGTGCTTTACCAGATTGCTTCACTTGCGACGCGCTCGATGGCGTCCGTCGCTCAGAATGAGGTTCTGTCGATCATCATGTCCGCGTTTCCCGCCGAAAGCGGTTCGCTCTCGCTGATCAACCCGGACAACGGTCGTCTGGAAATTTGCATCCAGCAAGGATTGCCGCCGGATGTCGGGGACTTTGCGCTCCGTCCCGGTCAGGGAATAACGGGCTGGGTGGCGTTGCACGGAAAGCCACTGCTCGTGGCCGATGTGACGACGGAATCACGCTACATCGCGGCCCGTCAGGGCGTGCAATGTGAAATGGCGGCGCCATTGATCGTCGAGGGCAACACCGTTGGCGTGGTCAATCTCGACGCGGACCGCGTCGGCGCATTTGGGCCGCCCGACCTCGCGCGGCTGGAACGTTTCGCCACCGAAGCCGGTGCAGTGCTCCACCGCCTCTGGCAGTTGGAACGACTGCGCACGAACTCCGCCCGCCTCACCACCCTGGTCGAACTCGGCCACGCGCTCGTCGCGCAGCTGGCATCGGAGGATCTTCTTTCCACGCTCACTCAAAGCGGAAGGGCACTGTTCAGCGCCGAACTCTGCCTGCTCCACGACTACGACGGCACCACCCACGAACTTGCACTCCACGCGTGGTCTGCGACCGGGGCGCTTTCGTCATCGACGCTTTCGTTGCAGCAACAGACCGTTTCCGCCGACCATTCGCTGCTCGCGGCCGTGATCCGCTCCGGCAAGCCGATGGAATTTCAGCACATCGACGGCCCCGGCTATAGCGAAGCCGCCGATCTTCCCGCAGATCGATCATTGACGTCGGCCCTGGCTGCGCCTCTTTTTCGTGAAGGCGTGCCGGCCGGTGTGCTGTCGGTTTTCCACTCCTCGCCCCACCGGTTCAACGACGACGAAAAACGCCTGCTCGCCGCACTGGCGAGTTTCGCCTCGGTCGCCCTGCAAAACGCCCGGCTCTACGCCCGCGTCTTCCAATCCGAGGAAACGCTGCGAAAAAACGAAACGCTCACCACCCTCGGCATGTTGGCCGCCGAAATCGCCCATGAGATCAGAAATCCGTTACTGGTGATCAAACTGCTGCACGGGACGCTCGGTTCGGATTTTGCCTCGGACGATCCGCGCCGCCGGGATCTGGAAGTCATCACGGAAAAAATTGAACAGCTGGAAAGCATTGTTTCCCGCGTACTGCAATTTGGACGCGCCCCCTCAACCCTGCACTCCCACTGGTCGCTCGCCGAAATTCTGGACGATACGCTGGTGCTCCTTCGCGCCAAGTTGAACCAGGCCAGCGTTCAGCTCCATTACGTCCCTCCCCGCAGTTCCCTCACAGTGGACGCGAACAAGGGCCAGCTTCAACAGGTAATCCTCAATCTCGTCATCAACTCCTTTCATGCCATGCCGCACGGTGGTGATCTCACGATCAGTTGCACGGATGATGGATTGGCGGGAAGCCGCGTGGTGCATCTGGATATTGCCGATACCGGCGGTGGTATTCCCGCGACGATCCAGCCGCGCATTTTCGAATCGTTCCTTTCCGGACGCGCTGACGGCACCGGCCTCGGACTGGCCATCGCGAAACGTATTATGAAGGACCACCATGGCGAGTTGACTCTCGTCAGCACGAGCCCGTGCGGTACCACGATGCGCATCACGCTGCCACTGCTCCAAAACTAAGCACCACTGCGGCGAGCCCCGGAACTTGCGGGACGGGCCTTATCCCAAATGGGTTTCAGGCCGCAAGGTGAGGTCGACCATCAGATCGGCCGCAATTTTTTCCAAGTCGGCGCGGACGGAATCCAACTTCACCGCTGGCGGCACCGACACTCTTACACGTGCCTTAAATAGCGTTCCCCCGCCCATCGGGGCGCTTACACATTCAGAGGAGAGCTCTTCCACGTTTACTCCATGGGCGCTAAGCACACTGGCGACATTCCTTAAAATTCCTGGACGATCATGCCCCACCAATTCGATTGTTGCAGAGATGCCGCCAGCCACCAACACGGCGCCTTCACCCGCGTCGACCGCAACCCGGAGTCCTTGCGCTTCCAACTGCTTCACTGCCTGACGAAGGTCGGCAACCTTTTCCGCCGGCACCTCCACCCGGGCGATGCCGGCGAATTGTCCGCCCAGATGACACAAGCGGCTTTCCAGCCAATTGCCGCCGTGATCCGCCACGCGACTGGAAACGAGCTGCACGAGCCCCGGACGATCGAGGCCGATGATGGTTAGAACGAGATGAACGAGCATGATCCGGACATTTATCCACCCGGCCGCGCCATAAACAACATCTGATTGCCATCGCCACCCAAAATCGCCGACGGCTGGTTCGGGGTCGTCGTCAGCGGCTGGACCGCAAGGGTGTTGTAGGCGAGCTGGATTTGGCTCCTCTTTTCCAATTCGGCAATGAGTCGCACATTGATCCGGTTGCGCGTCGAGGAACTTCGGCGGTAGTGACTGACGTAGATCAGGCTGAACGTAATCCCGCTATCCGCGACCCGGGTGTAGATCTTTGGTGTATACTCTGCATCTTCCACGCCGTAGCGACGCTGCATGATGGTGGACGCACGCTGGGCTTCGACGAAATTCTCCCGCGTTTCCTCCTCCAAAACCTTTTGAAAAAGCAACGTCGCCTCCGCCACCGGTGTGCTGTAGGTGACCGTTACCTCGACCTTGCCCCAGATATACGGATGCCCGTGCGAGAAATTAAAAACCTTGGACTTGAAGATAAAATTATTCGGAAACACGACAACGCGACCGGTGGGTTGATCGACCCCCAGCCAGTTGTTCACCTCCAGCAACGTCGTTCGCAAGAGTTGGATATCGAGCACGTCTCCCCGCGTGCCTTCTATCTCCAGCCGGTCGCCAATGATAAATTTCCGGCTCAACATGATCACGGACCAGCCAAAAAACGAAGCGCACACGTCCTGCAACGAAATCACGACCGCCGCGCTGACCAGCCCGAGCGTGGTGGCGATGACCCGCAAATCCTCCATCAAGTAAAGGACCAGGATAACCGTAACGATGAGAAACGTGCCATACCGCCCGAGCCGGCGGGCCATGAACAATTCCTCCTTCTTGAAACGGTGGGGAAGTACCAGCCGACTCGAAAGCAGGTAAATGAGAATGATCACGGAGATCGCAGTCGCCGGAGGCAGCAACCGGTCGACGTAGGCTGCCCGCAACGCCGCGACCTGCTCGTCGTACAACTTTATGTCGTGACCGATCAGGTCGCGCTGGGTTCGCAGAAAATCGCCCGATAAATGCAACGCGTCCACCTGCTGACTGAGAAACGGCAGCCGCAATCCGACGAACTGCTGTTGGGCCCGTTCGGTGGCGAGCAATTGATCAAGCTGCGGATTACGATGCAGAAAACTCGACTGGCGCTCAAGCAGTTGCAGTTCCTCGCCGATTTTCGCGAGCTTCTGACGGGTCAGATCGAGACCTGCCTGCGTCACGCTGAGATTCTCGCTGACGTTTGAGATCATCGCATCGGTCTGCCGCGCACGGCTGACGTAGCCCTGCTGCTCCGCCCGCATTTCAAAAAAAGTGCGAAGCGAGAGGCGGTTGCCCGCGTCCTCATTCAGCGTTTGCTCGCGCATTGTCTTGGCGAGTTTGATCAACATCAACTCGTACTCGGCTGCTTCCTGCTGAAGTGCGATGGCCCTGATCTCCTCGTTCTTGGTATAAAATTGCTCGTCGATTTCCGCGCGCTGCGCCGGCGTCAGGGAGAGCGACGTATCCTCCCGTTGCTTCACCAACAGGGTTCGCTCCGCCGTCGCCTTGGCTCGCATGGTATCCAATTCCAGTTGGCGCGCGTCCACCGCGGCCGAAACGGAACTTACCGTCTGAAGCTTGTCGCGCAGCCACTCGCGCGTCTGGTTGTGCACTCCTTCCTTCAAACTCTTCTCGCGCGCTTCGATCTCCTCCCGTTCCTCCATGATTCCCAACTCCTGTTTCAAACCGTCCAACTTTCGCTGCAGTTTCGCCTGGTCGGCCGGAGGTGAATTTTTATCCGCCATCACCTCCTCCAGCGACCTGACCGCGTCCCGGAGCTGGGCGATCCGCTGCTCTTCCTTGGCAAAGACGGTGGTACACAACACCATCGCGCAAACTAGCCGGATGAAATAAACACGCATAGATGTGATCGTGCGACTGGGCCAGCGTGGAAAAAATCATTCTTCCAGCTCGACATTCCAGTAGGCGACATCGAGGAAATCCTTCCATTTTTCGTGACCGTGATTGCCCAGCACCAAGGAAATCACCGGCCGCCACTTCGGCTTCGTCGGCTTGCGGATGAGCCGCATGTGCGCCTCGTGCGGAAGCCGGTTGGCCTTGCGCGAATTGCACTTGATGCACGAGCAAACGATATTCTCCCACGTCGTCTTCCCACCGTAATGCCGCGGGATGACATGGTCGAGATTAAGCAATTCCCGCTCGAACGCATGACCGCAATACTGACACTTGTTGCCATCGCGCTCGAAGACGTTGTTGCGCGTCAGCTTCAATTCCTTGCACGGCAGCTTGTCGAAGATCGTCAGCAAAATCACGCGCGGTAGACGAATGCTGCGATTGACCGTGTGCACCGTTTCCATCGCATCAACCGGCGGATTGTAATCCGAAAAGTCGATCCAATCCATCAACGAATAGGTATGGAACGCATCCACCGTTTGATGCACCACCTGCGCGTGCTCCCGGGCGAGCAACGCAAACGCGCGTCGGGCGCCGATGATATTCACCGCCTGCCAAAGGCGGTTCAGGACGAGCACGGGTTGATCAAGCACGGCTTCCATACGCAACGGGGCTTGGTGGTATCCGTGGTCCGCCGCCCTGTCAAGCAGCGCCCCGCGACGACTTCGCGTCACCCCAAATAAGCCGAGCCTCGTGATAAATTGTCGCGGGTCAGGGCAACAATTCCCTCGGAAAATGCAGGATGACTCGCAGCCAACCTTCCTCGATCGCCCAACTCGAAATCCTCGCGACGAAATTCGGGCGCGACCACGCAAGTAATCAGCGCCCAGCGTCCTCCCGCGACCAAGCGGGTTCCTTGCCAGGTATGAGCGCGAATGATCGTTTGCGGGAGTTCGCCGCGTTCCGGATTCGATCCCAGTCGAACCCATTCTCCACTCCCGCCCGCTGCCAACCGGAGCGATTCCACCGGGTCGCCCGAGTGGAAGCACCAGATCTCGTCCTTCTTCAACCGGTGCATGGCCGAAAACCCGTCGGGCGTAAGCAGGAAATAGATGACCGAGTACGCTCGTTGGTCCTCCGATGAGACCACTTCCCCCTCCGCCATCCGACGAAAAAAGCCGCCTTCGCCGGGCAAAGGTTCCAGTCGGAAAAGGGCGACGACATCGGCGGCACTGTAATGCTCCGGCGTCAGCTCGCGTTGGCTCATCGGATGAACGCCGCCGTCGCCAATAGCTTACGCATCGGGTGAAACCACCGCCACCTTCAACGACTGGTTCTTCACGCGAATCCCAGCCAGCTTCGAAGTGACTGCTTCGGCGTGTTCACTGATGACGTCGACGTGCGTGTGATCCTCGTGAATATCGATCGCACCGACGATGTTCGCCGGCAAGCGGGTCACGCCGGCAATTTTTCCCACGAGATCCGCCGGAGTCACCAGATTGGCGCGTCCAACATTAAAGGAAATCGTCGTGTAACCCGGATCGCGCCCGGTGCGGGGTTTTCGTTCGTAATCCGATTTTTCCCGAACCGGTTTTTCAATCGGTTTTTCGTGGCGGGGCTTGTCTGCTTGAACGGGGAACGGTGGGCGGGTCTCGGAGTGCACCACGCCCATTTGCTTCGGCTTGATCGGCGGCGTTCCGTCTGGCACCGCGGCGACAAATTCCTTCCGCGGCTTCGCGGCCGGAGTTGCGGATTCTTCAGCACCTTGCATCATGTGGATCAACGCCGACGCGATGTCCGTGCTGGTGTAGCCCTGTTCGAGCAGACGGTCGAACATCTGGTCGTGCGATTTGAACTTCTTCTCGTCGAGCGTCGCCCGTAATTTCTCCACAAAAACATTCCCCTTCGCTTCCTCGACTTCATCGAGCGACGGCACGCGTTCACGGCGAATTTTCAACCGCGCGTAGTGAATCATGCTTTGCAATTTATAGAGCTCACGTCCCGAGACGAAGGTGAACGCCCTGCCCTTTTTTCCCGCGCGTCCCGTGCGGCCGATGCGGTGCGTGTAATCCTCGCCGTCGTTCGGCAGGTCGAAGTTGAACACCACTTCAAGGTCATCGACGTCGAGGCCGCGCGCGGCGACATCAGTCGCAACGAGAAACTCAAACCCGCGCCGGCGGAATTTATCCATGACACGCGTCCGCTGCGCCTGCGTGATGTCGCCGTGCAACCGGTCGGTCGAATAGCCGCGCGCGTGCAGGTGTTCGTCGAGTTCATCGACCATGATCTTCGTGCTGCAAAAAATGATGCCGAAACGAAAATCATGCAGGTCAATCAACCGCGTGAGCGCTTCGATCTTCGAACGACGGTCCACTTCGAAATAAACCTGGTCGACCTGCGGCGCATTCGCCGCGTGGGCCTCGATGCGCACCCATTCCGGATTGCGGGTGTAACGCTTGATCAAATCCTGGATCATTCGCGGCATCGTTGCCGAGAAAAACAAACACTGCCGCTCGGCCGGCACCGATTTCAGGATGTGTTCAATGTCGTCGCGAAACCCCATGTCGAGCATCCGGTCCGCCTCGTCGAGCACGATCACCTTCAAATTTTCCAGCCGCAACGTGCCGCGTTCCATGTGGTCCATCACGCGTCCGGGCGTGCCGATCACCACTTGCGCACCCGCCGCGAGCGCGCGGAATTGCCGTTCATACGATTGACCGCCGTAGATCGGCACTTCCATCAGGCCGCGTTTGAAAAGCGCCAGCTTGCCAAACTCCTCGGACACTTGCACCGCAAGTTCACGCGTCGGGCAAAGCACCAATACCTGCGCTTTTTTCATTTGCACGTCGACTTTCTCGATCGCCGGAATTGCAAACGCCGCCGTTTTGCCCGAACCCGTCGCCGATTGCCCCACCACATCGCGTCCGGTCAAGGCATGCGGGATTACCGCGGTCTGAATGGGCGATGCTTCCTCGAAACCCATCTTATCGACAGCCTTCAAAATCTCCGGCGACAAGCCGAGTTCACTAAACGGACGTTTTTCCATGACGTGCAGCGTGTCCGGCGGAACGGAAAAAGAGAGATTAAAGTGCAGCCACGTAAAAAATGCCCGACATCCGGCCCGCGCTGAGGCGCTTACGCGGACGCGATTCCTGTTATCCTTGATCGGTGGCGGCCAAGGCTCATTCTTCGTCTCGTTCTTTCACCGCCTAAGGTAACGCCGCTTCCTCGGCGTTTTCACGGGGAACCCAAATTCCGCTGCGCCCTCTCGCGGCGGACGGGGCGAACGGACGTTCTGCTCTCCAGCAGAACGCTCAAGGTCACTTCCTACGACCGAGCCCGTCAGCTAACCTCGTCGGCAATGGGAAGGGTGATCCACTAGGGCTCCCGCACAGGCGGAATGTCTCCACGGTCTCCCCAACGCAGTCGCTGCGCGCGTCCGGCCGGGAATACCGTCTGGATCGCGCGGCTTTTTGGAGATACCACCATGTCCTCCCAGATCCTGTCAGTTGCCGGTGTCGCGGGCATCCTCGCTCACCTTCTGCTCGTCGGAGCGGGCCTTGTTTTAAAAGGCTTCGCATTGAAACAACGCAAAACCGCCGCGCGTTTTGCCGTTATGCTCGCCGCGTCGGCATGCGTTATTACGGGGCTCGTCCTCGCGAGCGATTGGGCGGAGCGCGCAGGTCTGGTCTTTTGCGCTGCGCTTTTCGCGCCACTGCTTCTTGGGCTCGTGGTCATTCGCGAAAACCAAGTCGGTGTCGTGATCAAAAAATTCTCTAACCGAAGTTTGCCAGCCGGCCACTTCATCGCGCTCAACGCCGAGGCGGGCTACCAGGCCGACACGCTGCCGCCGGGGCTGCATTTCGGCTATTGGTTCTGGCAATTCAATATCGCCAAATCCCGCGTCACCGTCGTGCCGCAGGGTGAGATCGCACTGGTCGTGGCCGCCGCCGGCGAATCTATTCCCGCCGAGCGCATTCTCGGAAAAGTTGTCCTGTGCGACAATTTTCAGGATGCGCGCAAATTCCTCCTGAACGGCGGCGAAAAGGGTCGTCAACTCGGCCTGCTTACCGCCGGCACGTATCGGATTAACCCGGCGTTGTTCGAGGTCATCACCGCCGATAGCGCGAGTCACCACGATATGACCGCCGACCAACTCGCAATCACCCGGATCAAATCCGACATGGTCGGCATCGTCACCACGCTCGACGGTCGCCCGATTGAGGCAGGCGAAATTGCCGGACCGGTTATTCCCGGTCACGACAACTTCCAAAACGCGCAATCGTTCGTCGCAGCCGAAGGCCGCCGCGGCCTGCAGGAACAAGTGCTGCTGTCGGGTTCGTGGAATCTCAATCCATGGTTCGCGCAGGTGGAACAGGTGCCAATGTTGAACATTCCGATCGGCTCCGTCGGCGTCGTGATTTCCTTCGTGGGCCTCGCGCACGAGGACATCAGCGGTCTCGCGTTCAAGCACGGCGACCTGGTTCACGTCGGCCACAAAGGCGTGTGGGTCACGCCGCTTTATCCCGGCAAGCACCCCGTCAACACTCGCGTGATGCGCGTCGAGCCCGTGCCCACGACGAATATCGTCCTCAACTGGGCGAACCGCACCGAGGCTCATCATTACGACGACAAGCTCAGCTCGATCACTGTGCGCTCGCGCGACGGCTTCGCGTTCAACCTGGACGTTTCGCAAATCATCCACGTCGGCGCGCTCGATGCGCCGAAGGTGATCTCGCGCATTGGCTCGATGCAAAACCTGGTCGATCACGCGTTGCAGCCGATTGTCGGAAATTATTTCCGCAACTCCGCGCAGCATCACACCGTGCTCGATTTCCTCAACGCCCGCAGCGACCGCCAGGTCGAGGCGTCCGAACACATCCGCATCGCCCTCGCCGCGTACGACGTGCAGGCGATCGACACGCTCATCGGCGACATCACTCCGCCGGCCGAACTCATGAAAACCCAGACCGATCGCAAAATCGCCGAGGAGGAACGCAAGACCTACGAAACGCAGGAAGCGGCCCAACGGCAGCGGCAGGAATTGGTGAAGGCCACGGCCCTCGCCAACATCCAGCAGCAAATGGTCGACGCCGACCAAGGCGTGCGCATCGCCGAATTGCACGCGCAATCCGCGATCCGTTCCGCCAGCGGTGAGGCTGAGTCCACGAAACTGCGCGCCCTCGGCGAATCCGACGCGATCCGTGCCACCGGCAACGCGAAGGCCGAAGCCTACCGCGCCGGCGTCGAGGCGCTCGGCGCGCAGAGTTACACCGTGATGCAACTCATGCAAACCGTCGGCGAACGCGGTGTCCGCATCGTCCCCGACGTTTCCGTCACCGGCCAAACCGGTGGCAACGGCCTGCTCGATTCGATGCTCGGCCTTCTCGTAAAAGAGAAATCCACCGATAAAAACGCGGCCTGAATCAGGCCTATCGCGCCGCGCCGGCCCCGAGCCGGCGCGGCTTTGCGCGTTTGCCCGAATAGCCTCGCCTTGTCCCTCGAAAACGCGCCTAATCGTACCCTATGCCATTTTCAAAGCTCGGGCTGCCAGCCGCCCTCGTCAACGGGGTGAAAGCCATGGGTTACACCGATCCGACGCCCATTCAGTTGCGCGCCATCCCTGCCGTTCTCGGTGGCGGCGATCTGATCGGGTCAGCCCAGACGGGCACCGGAAAAACCGCTGCGTTTGCGCTGCCGGTCCTCGCTCGTCTCGGCAAACACGAGGCTCGCGGACCGCGCGTACTCGTGCTCGAACCCACGCGCGAATTGGCCGCGCAGGTCGAAACCGCTTTTCGCGATTTCGGGCGTTATACCGATATCCGCGCTACGGTCGTCCATGGTGGCGTCGGGTACGGCCGCCAACGCAGCGAAATCCAAGCCGGCACCGATATCGTCATCGCGACGCCCGGACGCCTGATGGATTTCCTCAACGAGGGCACGCTCCGTCTGGATGGCCTCAAGATTCTGATCCTCGACGAGGTCGATCGCATGTTGGACATGGGTTTCGTGAAGGATGTCAAAAAAATCATCGGCCGCTGCCCGAAGGAGCGGCAGACGCTTTTCTTTTCCGCCACCATCCCACCCGAGATCGACGCCATCGCGTCCTTCGCGCTGCGCAATCCCGCTCGCGTCGAGATCGGCGTTTCGCGCACAGTCAACAAATCCGTCACGCACGCATTCTATCCCGTCGGCACTGCGCTGAAGTTCGAGCTGCTGGTCGCGCTGCTGGAAAAAACCGACTTTCAAAGCTGTCTCGTTTTCTCACGCACCAAACACGGCGCGGACAAGATTGCACGAAAGTTGAAAGCGGCACAGCACTCGGTTGCCGTCCTCCACGCCAATCGTTCACAGTCGCAACGCGTCGAGGCGCTCGAAGGCTTTAAGTCCGGCAAATACGAAGTGATGGTCGCAACCGATATCGCCGCGCGCGGCATCGACGTCGCCGGTGTCTCGCACGTGATCAATTACGACATTCCCGCCAATCCCGAGGATTACGTTCACCGCATCGGCCGCACCGGCCGTGCAATGGCAGTGGGCGACGCGTTCACCCTGACCACGCCGGAACAGGTGGACGATATTCGCGCCATCGAGCGTTTCATCGGCCAGAAAGTGCCGCAGCTCAAATTGGAAGGCTTTAACTACAACGCTCCACCGCCGCGCCCGATGGGTTATCAGGGTGCCGCACCAAACCATGGTCACCCTTCGCGTCCACAGCCCGGTCGCAGCCATCAAAACCACCGCTCGCCACAACCCCAACGATCGGTGCAAGGCCAGCAACCACCCCAAGCCGCCCGATCGCCACAAACCCCGGCGCAACCCGCACCTGCCCATCAACCACGTCCGGCTTCGACCCACGTTTACCAACAACCCGATGAGCCTGCCCGCCCGGCAACCGCGACCCCGGCGCAACCCGCGCCCCGAAAATTCGGCGGACTTTCACGCGGGACTTGGAACCGCCGGTAATTTCCTTTTTCTCTCCCTTATGCCCATCTCCAAAAGCCTGCTTTCCGCGGTCGTCGCCGCGTTATTAATCGCGGTCCCCGTGACCTGCTCGTTTGCTGCGGATGCCCCGGCAACTCCGCCCGCGCCAGAAGCCGCCCCTCTCACTGGCATCAGCGCCGAATTTAAACCGATCTTCACTCAAATCACCACAAAGATCAAGGAGGGCAAAAACACCGAGGCGGATCTCGCCACTGAGATTGCGGCTATCGACGCACTCCTCGCCAAGCACGCCGCCGACAAGACGGACGAAGTGGCCATGATCGCATTGATGAAAGCACGGCTTTACCTCGAGGTATTCGAGGACACCGCAAAAGGCATTGAGCTGCTCAAGAAAATCAAGACCGACTATCCGCAGAGCGCGATCGCCAAGAACATCGACCAGGCGGTCGATGCGCTGGAAAAACAGGAAGCCTCGGCGAGCCAGCTGGCCATCGGCAAACCGTTCCCCCCGTTCACCGAGAAGGATCTCAACGGCAAGCCACTCGCGCTCGCCGATTTCAAGGGCAAGATCGTGTTGGTCGATTTCTGGGCGACATGGTGCGGACCCTGCGTCGCGGAACTACCCAACGTTCTTGCCGCTTACCAGAAATATCACGACAAGGGATTTGATATCATCGGCATCAGCCTCGATCAAAACCGTGACGCACTTACCGGTTTTATCAAAGAGCGCGGCATGACGTGGGTCCAATATTTCGACGGTCTGGGCTGGAAAAGCAAACTGGGTGAACAATACGGTATCCAGTCGATTCCCAACACTTTTTTGCTGGATAAAGACGGCATCATCATTGCAAAAAATCTCCGCGGCTCCGGGTTGAACGACAAACTCGCAACGCTCCTCAAATAATTCAGCGTTTCTCCCGCACCCCTTCAGCCGCTCCCTATCGGAGCGGCTTTTTTTATGGATCACGGAAATATTACTTCAAAAAACCGCCATCCCGATAGGCGGTGCGCCCTCAACCCGCGGGTTTCAGTTGTCGCGGCTTCCATCCAGCGGGCTTAGGGCACCACCGCCTGCACCGTCGACAGCAACTCCGGCCTTTGCGATTGGCAGGCATGTCAATTTTTGCATTCTCGAACCTGCACATGAACACTCCCCACGGCGTTCAGTCCGAGCATGTTTCCGGTTGTCTCATCGTCCGAATAACGGGACGCGACTTCGTCACACAAAAGGAAGCGACATTTAAAACCGTGGCCAACGCAGTCAAAGAGCGGCCGATCAAGGCGCTCTTGGTCGATTTACGCGGAGTTGAAGGTACCTTTTCCTTTATGGATCGCTACCAAATCGGTGAAATGACGGCACGCCATCTGGCGGATGTTCCCATCGGAGCGCTCTGTCGTGAAGAGCAGCTCGATCGGCAACGCATCGCAAAATTGGTTGCGGTGAATCGCGGGGCCAACGTTGAGGTTTTCATCGACGAAGGCACTGCCTGCGCGTGGCTGAAAAAATATCAGGACACGAGTCCCTCATAACCACGACCGCACGCCAGATAACACCGGGCGCTCAACGCACTTGCAGCGTATCCGCCTCGTACGCGAGACCAAGCGAGGGAATCGTCACCGCCTTGCGTCCGCCTTCTTTTTTCACGCGACCCGCCAGCCACGCTTCGTGACCGGCCGCCTTGGCCGCAGCCAAGGTTGGCTCGACTGCATCCGGTGGCACAAACGCCGCGAAACCGACGCCCATGTTGTAGGTCGCGTAGGCCTCCCGCAAAGTGATCGGGCCGGCTTCCATCATGAACTTGAACAGTGCAGGAATTTCGCGCGGCGTTGTGATTTCGTAAACGAACGGCTCCTCGAGCCGCATCAATTTGCGCCAGCCATGTCCGGTCACGTGCGCGACATAATTGAGCACAACATCCGCCAGCTGGCACTTCACCACAAAATCCACGTAGATCGCCGAGGCCGCCAGCAACGCCTGACCGTAAGTGCGCGAATCCCCGTGACCGATCGGCGTTTGGTAGCCCTTGGGCAACTTGTCCGCGATCAAACGGCACAGACTCAACCCGTTTGTCTGCACGCCCGTCGAGGCGAGAAAAATAATCGCATCGCCATCATGCACTTCGCCCGTGATGCGATTTGATTTCGGTTCAATTTTGCCGATGGCCGAACCCGCGAGCACGACTACGTCGGGATTGACGATCCCCTTGAGTGTGGGCGTTTCGCCGCCGCCCCAAACGGCTCCCGCCCGACGACAGCCCTCGGCCCAACCGTCCACGAGCGCCGCCATTCGCCTGGCATCGGAAAACCAACCGGAATCCCCGACGGCTGCGTGCATCGCGACCGAGATCGGACGCGCACCGCACGTCACCAAATCGTTGACGATCGTCGCCACCGTATCGATCGCGATCGCATCGTAGAAACACTCGCCGGTTTGCGCGTAAACCGCGTCGGCGACCAAATTTTTCGTGCCCAGTCCTTCTTCCACGTGCGCAAGATAATGGTCCTTTCCCTCGATCAAATACGCGCTCTCGCCACGCGTCGTCGCCGGTTCGGCGTAGCCATGCGCGGTCAATTCGCCGGCGGTTCCGCGCGCTGCTTTCTGGCACGCGCGCTTAAACGCATCGAGCTGATCGTAACGCACACCGGAGGATTCGTAGCTAAGCGACATGATTTTTTAACCGCAAAGGAGATTGCTCAGTAACTGCGTCCCTCGGATTTCTCGAAATAATTCACGAACGCCTGATTCACGACGCGATAACCACCCGGTGTCGGATATTTCCCGGTGAAATACCAGTCGCCCGTGTGATTGGGCAGCGCGCGATGCAAATTTTCGATCGATTGGAAAATGATTTCGATCTCACCCTTCCATCCGTTCGGCTTGGGCGAAACCAACTCGGTGATCTTTTTCGAGATCTCCTCGGCCGTGAATGAGTCGTAGATCTTCCGCACGTGGTTCACCGGCTCAGCGTGGGGATTGGCAAGTTCGTCGCGGCAAAGATTGTACACTTCCGCGATCACGGAATTTTGGCCGCGCTCCTTGAGCAGCGTGATGGCCGCCTCGAAGGCGACGAATTTCCCGATCTCCGACATGTCGATGCCATAACAATCGGGATAGCGAATCTGCGGAGCCGTCGAAGCGATGATGATCTTCTTCGGGTTGAGCCGCTTCAGAATTCGCAGGATCGACCGGCGCAGCGTCGTGCCACGCACAATGGAATCGTCCACACAGACCAGATTGTCCGTCGCCTGCACCACGCCATAGGTGACGTCGTACACGTGCGACGCGAGATTGTTGCGCGATTTCTCCTGGCTGATGAAGGTGCGCAGCTTTACGTCCTTCGTGACGATCTTTTCGCCGCGCGGCCAGTTATTCAGGATGAGGTCGTCCACCAGCGATTCCGTGATCGTGCCGGCTTTCGCCGCGTCGAGCAGCGTCTGTTTCACCTCCGCGCGACGCCGGAAACGCAGCTCGCTCATGAGCCCGAAATAGGCGACCTCGGCGGTGTTGGGGATGAAACTGAAAACTGAATTTGCCAAATCGCCCCTCACAGAGGTCCAGATCTGGTTGGACAACCCGGCACCGAGCGCCTTGCGCTCGCGATAAATATCGGCGTCATTGCCGCGCGAAAAATAAATGCGTTCGAAGGTGCACTGCGTTTTCGGCAGCGCAGTCCGGATGCGCTCCACGCGTACGGACCCGGATTTCTTCATCACCACTGCGCAACCCGGCTCCACTTCCTTCACCTCGTTCGCGTACACTTCGAAGCCGGTGCAAAGCGGGGCGCGTTCCGACGCAAATGCCACCACTTCTTCGTTCTCGTACCAATAGCATGGACGAATACCGGATGGGTCGCGGGCAACAAAAGCGTCGCCGTTGCCCAGCACGCCGACGAGGGAATAACCGCCATCCCAATTCGCGGCCGCGGTTCGCAGTACGCGCGCGGGATCGATTTCCTCGTTGATGCGCCGGGAAATTTCCGCACCGGGCAGGCCTTCGCTCCGCAAGCCGCGGTAAATCTGCTCGTGCTCGTCATCGAGGCAAAATCCAATGCGCTCAAGAATTGCCTGCGTATCGGTCGCGAAAATCGGATGCTGGCCGATGGCGATCAGGCTGTCGTTCAATTCGCCCGTGTTGGTCAGGTTGAAATTGCCCGCCAGCATCAGATTCCGCGTCGGCCAGGAACTGCGGCGAAAAAACGGATGGCACGCGCTCAAGTTATAACCGCCGGATGTGCCGTAGCGCAGGTGCCCCATGTATAACTCACCACAAAAATCGAAGTTTTTCTTAACCGTGTCCGGAAACTCCGGATGAATGGTCCCTTCACCAACGAGCGTCGTGTAGCGGGTGAGCAGCGCTTGAAAAATCTTGTCGAGCGGGTTGGTTTCGACGTTGCGCTCGCGAAACATATAAGGTTCGCCCGCCGGAATGTCGAATTTCACACAAGCCACCCCCGCGCCGTCCTGACCGCGATTATGTTGCTTTTCCATAAGGAGAAACAACTGATGGAATCCCCACAAAGCCGTGCCATACTTCTCCTGGTAGTAAGCCAGCGGCTTTTTCAGCCGGACCAGGGCGATGCCGCATTCGTGGGAGATGAATTCGCTCATTAAAAGCCGCTGATTTCGGGGAGCCCGTGACAATGGTCAATGGCTTTCTCCAAGAATTCCCGAAACAGCAGGAGGCTTTCAACAAATTCACGAACCGGCCAAAATCAAACACCCGCGGAACGGAATTTCCGCTTCTTTATGCGGGCCCGGACCCGATCTGTTTTTCCCATCGCCAAATGCGCTCGTTCCCTGTTTCGAGTAGGGCCTCTTTTTCGACCATGCTGACCCTCCGTGGCTCACCGGCCCTTTCCACTTTTCGTCTCCAAAAGCTCCTTCAGGATCTCGTCGCCGCTGGCATCCCCGCCCGTGCGGTCGGGGCCGAATTCATCCATATCGTGGAGACCACTGGCGAACTTGACGCCGGACAGCGCGAGGTGCTCGAAAAACTGCTCACTTACGGACCCAGTCGCGCCGCCGTCGAAGTTAACGGCATTGCGCAAATCGTCGCCCCCCGCCCCGGCACGATTTCGCCCTGGTCCTCGAAAGCCACTGACATAGCGCACATCTGCGGCCTCACCACCGTGAAGCGCATCGAACGCGTCATCGCGTATACGATCGATGTCGGCGCAGACGGCCCCGACACGCGCTTTCCCTTTTCGCCGATTGACTCGACGCAACAGCAGATGCTCCGCGCCAAACTCCACGACCGCATGACCCAGGTCGTGTTCGGCGACCTGCCCGCGTGCGCCGCGTTGTTTCGCCACGAAATGCCGCGCGCGATGTCGAGCGTACCCGTGCTTGCCGCCGGTCGATCGGCCTTGGTGGCCGCGAATCTCGATCTCGGTCTCGCGCTGGCGGAAGATGAAATCGATTATCTGGTTAACGCCTTCACCGCGCTCGGCCGCGATCCCAACGACATCGAGCTGATGATGTTTGCACAGGCTAACTCCGAGCATTGCCGCCACAAAATTTTCAACGCCACGTGGGAGATCGACGGGAAACAGCAGGACAAGTCGCTGTTTCAGATGATTAAGAACACATACCTGCTGCACAGCGAAGGCATCCTTTCCGCCTACAAGGACAATGCCGCCGTCCTCACCGGCACGCCCGGCGGACGTTTCTATGTCGACCCCAGGACCAACGAATACGGCACGCACCAGGAAGACATCCACATCCTCTGCAAAGTGGAAACGCACAATCATCCGACCGCGATCTCCCCGTTTCCCGGCGCCGCCACCGGTTCCGGCGGTGAAATTCGCGACGAAGGTGCCACCGGCCGCGGCTCAAAACCAAAGGCGGGCCTCACCGGTTTCACCGTTTCGAACCTGAAAATCCCCGGTGCGATCCAACCGTGGGAAAAGGAAAACGGCAAACCCGGCCGGATCGTTTCCGCCCTCGATATCATGATCGAAGGCCCGCTCGGCGCCGCCGCGTTCAACAACGAATTTGGCCGTCCCTCCATCAACGGTTATTTCCGCACCTACGAAGCTGCAGTCCCGACCGCCGCGCCGGTAGGGGCCGCTGCACTCAACGGCCCTGCCCAAACCGAGCTGCGCGGCTACCACAAGCCGATCATGCTCGCCGGTGGCCTCGGCAACATCAAAGCCGACCACATTAAAAAGGGCGCCATCAACCCCGGGGACAAATTGATTGTCCTCGGTGGACCCGCGATGCTGATCGGACTCGGCGGCGGCGCCGCCAGTTCCATGGCAAGCGGCACCGGTAACGAGGATCTCGATTTTGCCAGCGTGCAGCGCGACAACGCCGAAATGGAACGTCGCTGTCAGGAGGTCATCGACCGCTGCTGGGCACTCGACGATGAAAACCCCATTTCCTTCATTCACGATGTCGGTGCCGGTGGTATTTCCAATGCACTCCCCGAACTCGTCAACGACGGCGGTCGCGGTGGTCGCTTTCAACTTCGCGTTGTGCCCAATGACGAACCCGGCATGTCACCGCTGGAAATCTGGTGCAACGAATCACAAGAACGTTACGTCCTCGCCGTCCCCGCCCCCCGGCTCGAAGTTTTCCAGCGGCTCTGCGAGCGCGAGCGCTGCCCCTTCGCCGTCGTCGGCGAGGCCACCGAGAAAAAGCAACTCGTCCTCGAAGATTCGCATTTCAAGAACACGCCGATCGATCTCCCGCTCGAAGTGCTCCTAGGCAAACCGCCGCGCATGTCGCGTTCGGATCGTACCCTGACTCGTGCGCTCGCTCCTCTCACGCTGGGCAAATTGTCTTTGATCGAAGCCGTTCACCGCGTCCTTTCCCACCCGACGGTCGCGGACAAAACTTTCCTCATTTCCATCGGCGACCGGACCCTCGGCGGCCTGATCGTCCGCGATCAAATGGTCGGCCCGTGGCAGGTTCCCGTCGCAGATTGTGCCGTCACCGCCGCATCATTCGATGTCTACACCGGCGAAGCCATGGCCATGGGCGAACGCACACCCATTGCCATCAACAACGCCGCCGCGTCGGCCCGTCTTGCCGTCGGCGAAGCGCTCACGAATCTCGCTGCCGCGCAAATCGGCAACATCGGCAAGGTGAATCTCTCCGCCAATTGGATGGCAGCGCCCGCGATCCCCGGCGACGGCGCCGATCTTTTCGCCGCGGTCAAAGCCGTCGGCATGGAATTGTGTCCCGCCCTCGGCATCACGATTCCCGTCGGCAAGGACTCGATGAGCATGAGCACCGCGTGGAAGGACCGCGAGACCGGCGAAAGGAAACGCATCACCGCACCGACCTCGCTGATCATCTCGGCCTTCGCCGCCGTCACCGACATCCGCCTCTCCCTGACACCTCAGCTGCAGTATGATTCCGAGGTAGGGCGCGTTATCCCTAACGCGCCGTCCGATTCCGCCATTGCTCAATCTGCAATCGGCGACACCGCTCTCCTCCTCATCGATCTCGGCCGCTCCAAAAACCGCCTCGGCGGTTCGATCCTTGCGCAGGTCGTTTCCCAAACGGGTGAAGCCCCACCCGACGTCGACAATCCCGCCGATCTCAAAAATTTCTGGAAAGCAATCCAGCAGCTCGGCCGCGAAAAGAAAATCCTCGCCTATCACGATCGGTCCGACGGTGGCCTGCTCGCGACCGTCGTCGAAATGGCGTTCGCCGGCCACGTCGGCGTCGACCTTGAAATTCCACACCTCCACGATCCGTTTGCCGCGCTATTCAATGAAGAGCTGGGCGCCGTGATTCAAATCCGCGAGGAGGATTTCGACGATGTTTATCTCGTCTTGCGCGAAAACGGCTTGAAAGCCTGCGTCTCGCGCATCGGCACGCTCAACCCGCATTACGCGCTGCGCGTGAAGCAATCCGGCCAGGAGCTCCTGAACGAAAACCTATCCACACTCCGCGCCCTCTGGTCCGATGTGACCCGCCGCATTTCCGCGCTCCGCGACAACCCCGCCTGCGCCGAATCGGAATACCAGCTCAAGCTGGATCGCAGCGATCCTGGGATCACGCCGAAGATCTTGTTCGATCTTTCATCGGACGGATCAGACCGATCCGTCCGATCAACCTCCGCCCGCCCTGCCGTTGCCATCCTCCGCGAACAAGGTGTAAACGGCGAAGTGGAAATGGCCGCCGCCTTCACGCGCGCCGGTTTCAAGGCCGTCGACGTGCACATGACCGACATCCTCAGCGGCCGCGTATCGCTCAAGGATTTCCGCGGTCTCGTCGCGTGCGGCGGTTTTAGTTATGGCGACGTCCTAGGCGCCGGCGAAGGCTGGGCCAAAAGCGTGCTGTTCCACCCGGCCGCGCGTACGGAATTCAAGAGCTTCTTCGCCCGCGAAGACGCCTTTGCGCTCGGTGTGTGCAACGGTTGCCAGATGATGAGCAACCTGAAGTCGATCATCCCCGGTGCTGACCTCTGGCCGCGCTTCGTGCAAAACCAATCCGAGCGCTACGAGGGTCGCTTCGTTTCCGTGAAACTCGAAAAGAGCCCAAGCGTTCTCTTCAATGGGATGGAAGGATCAGTGATTCCCATCGCCGTGGCCCATGGAGAAGGCTACGCCGAGTTTGCCGACGCGCATGCCGCCCAGGTCTTCAGCGACTCCGGCCTCGTCTCCGGGCGTTTTGTGAACAACAAACACGAAGTCACCGAACAATACCCGCTGAATCCCAACGGATCCCCACTCGGCATCACCGCGCTCACTTCCACCACAGGCCGGGTGACAATCCTGATGCCCCACCCCGAACGCGTCCATCGCAGCGCCTGCATGAGTTGGTCACCAAAAGACTGGCCGGAAGACTCGCCGTGGATGAGGTTATTCTACAACGCGCGAACATGGGTTGGTTAGAAGGATCCGGCACAAGTCATGAGAGAAATGTGCTATCGTTGCTTCTGGCCGAAGAGCCTTTGCTGGTGTCCCACGCTGATACCGATGCCGACGCGGACGCGGTTTCTTTTCCTGATGTCGCCGAAGGAATTTAAGATCGAAAAATCAAACACGGGGCGTCTCACCCATCTTTGCCTGCCCAACAGTGAACTGCACATGGGCACCGAGTACGACCGGGACGAGGCCGTGCAAGCAGTGCTCAATGATCCACAAAATTATTGCGTGCTGCTCTACCCAGGGAAAACCGCGACCGACCTTTCGAACCCGACCCAAAACGCTCTTTTCGAATCCCAACTCGACCACCGCCAGCTGGTCGTAATCTTGATCGACGCGACCTGGCGTGACGCGCGCAAAATCCATCGGCTCGGCCCGAGCTTGCAACGGCTGCCCCGGATTAAATTTACCCCGACCACCCCGAGCCGCTTCGTCATCAAAAAACAACCGCGAGCCGACTGCCTTTCCACCCTCGAAGCGACCCACGAATTGTTGCTCGTGTTGGCCCGAGCGGGACTCGACCAGTACACTGAACCGACACAGTTGCCCGACGTATTTCAGCGCATGCAGGATTTCCAAATCAAGTGCGCCCGCGACCCCATGAAAAAGGGATATCGCCGCCACACTTGCAGCCAAACAATTCCGGATTCACCTACGGCAATCCTCGCGAACTAACTTCAATGCAATTCCACGTTTCAACCGTGCCGGTTCATGAGATTCTTCCATGGCGTGAATTGTACCGGCAGGAAATGAACTGCCAGATTGTTCACGATTCGCTTCACTCACGCGCAGGTTGGACCGAGTCCTACCTTTTCGAAACCGGTCCGAACGTGGTCGGCTATGGAGCGGTCGCAGTAGCGGGACCGTGGAAGGGAACGAAAACAGTGTTCGAATTCCACGTGGCGCCTGAATATCGGCCCCACAGTTTCGAGATCTTCGAGGGATTTGCCGCGGTGGCAGGCATCACTGCGTTTGAAGTTCAGACGAACGATATTTTGCCCACACTGATGATGCACACGTGGTGCCGCAGTGCCACGAGTGAAAAGATCGTCTTTCACGAGAAACTAACCACCTCGCTTCCCACCAATGGCGCAATTTTGCGTCGCTCCACTCCTGCGGATCAGGCGCAAATTTTTCCCCATCACCACGAGCCGGTGGGTGATTGGTTGCTGCAATTTGACGGCGCGGTCGTCGCGACAGGCGGAATCTTATTCCACTACAACCGGCCTTACGGCGACATCTACATGGAAGTCGACGCGCGATTCCGGCAACGCGGGTTCGGATCCTATTTGGTTCAGGAGCTGAAGCGCCTCTGTCACGAAAGTGGCAGCGTCCCTTGTGCCCGATGCAGCCCAACGAATCTTGCATCCCGCAAAACCCTCGCGAAAACCGGCTTCGTGGCGTGCGCCCATATTCTAGTTGGGCAATTTCACTCCACGTTGGGCGGAATTGCAGGTCGAAGTTGAACGACAAAAGCTATTTTCGGCAGAAGGAGATAGCGAAGCGATGTCCAGCCGAGCAGCCTTCATTCGTTGAGAGAGTAACTGCTGACATCACGTTGTCATTCGGACGTGATACGGTGGAACCCTCATTCATCCTGCCATGACCGAATCAATTCATCCGCCGGGCGCTGAAACCAACACGCCAAATCCCTCATTCTGGGCCAGCGTGCTTTTTGCGCTCAAAGGCGGACATTCCGACTATACGGCATTACCGCTAAAACGCGCGGTCCTGTTACTGGCGGTTCCGATGGTGCTCGAAATGTCGATGGAGTCGTTGTTCGCCGTGGTCGACGTTTTCTGGGTTTCGCATCTCGGCCCGAATGCCATCGCCGTCGTCGGCCTCACGGAATCGGTCATGTCGCTGATTTACGCTGTTGCCATCGGCATTTCGTTTGCGGCGACCGCCATTGTCGCGCGGCGCATCGGTGAAAAAAATCCGGTCGCCGCTTCCCAAGCCGCCGGACAAATCGTCCTGTTGGGCGTATGTCTCGCAATTTTGCTCGGCGCGGCGCTCGGCACCCTGGCACCTGACATCCTGCATCTCATGGGCGCGAGCGGGGAAGTCGTTCGATTGGGCTCACGGTTCACCCGCATCATGCTGAGCGGAAACATCACCGTTTTCTTGATTTTTCTAATCAACGCGATCTTCCGCGGCGCCGGCGACGCCGTGATCGCCATGCGCACGCTATGGTTATCGAACACGCTGAATATATTGCTTGGGCCCTGCTTCATCTTCGGCCT
Organism: Lacunisphaera sp.; assembly: GCA_036499685.1. Classification (GTDB taxonomy): domain Bacteria; phylum Verrucomicrobiota; class Verrucomicrobiia; order Opitutales; family Opitutaceae; genus Lacunisphaera. The sequence goes on from DASYDH010000030.1 coordinate 91,129, forward strand.
CGGTCCGCTACCGGAAATGGGGATCACGGGTGCGGCGGTCGCGACCAATATCGGACGCGGCATCGGCGTGATTTACCAACTCTGGCATCTTACGGGCCGACCCGGGCGCATCCGTCTTCATTGGACCGATTTCAAACCGCGTTGGGAAATTTTCGCCACGGTTTTGAAAACCTCGGGCAACGGCGTCCTGCAAATGCTCATTCACACCACCAGCTGGGTCGGACTGTTTAAGATCCTGGCTCTGTTTGGCGCGCAGGTGCTAGCTGGTTACACGATCGCCATCCGCGTGGTAATTTTCGCGCTGATGCCGGCGTGGGGACTCTCAAACGCGGGCGCGACACTCGTCGGCCAGAATCTCGGGGCCAAACAGCCTGACCGGGCCGAGCAAGCCGTAAAAGTCGCCGTGCGTTACAACGCCTGCTTTCTCGGTGTCATGGGTCTGCTCTTCGTGATTTTTGCGCGCCCGATCGTCAGCATTTTTGCGAGCGATCCCGTGGTTTTTCATGAAGGCGTGCGTGCGCTGTGGATCGTCAGCCTGGCGTTTCCCCTTTACGCAGCGGGAATGTGTTTTGAGGCAACCTTCAACGGCTCGGGCGACACCTGGACACCAACACGGCTCAATTTCTTTTGTTTCTGGCTGGGGCAAATCCCACTCGCGTGGGTTCTCTCGGTCCCGGCCGGTCTCGGCCCTCTCGGTGTCTATATCGCCGTGCCGGCTTCTTTCACCGTTCTGGCCCTCTGGAGCGGCCTGCTTTTCCAAAAAGGTAAATGGAAGAAGCAAAAGGTCTGAGTAAAATTCATCCTCAAACCAAGGCCTACGCGCAGGAAATTGAGTCAACGAACGCTTGCTAGCTCCACCGGGACAATTCATTTTCCCCTTATGTCCACTACCGAGACCGATCACGTGCAAGCGGCCCACGAGCGGCAGGTGGCGATCTATCGGGCGATGACGCCACAGCAACGGCTGGAGCAGGCTCTTCGCATGAATCGTACCATGCGCGAATTGATGGCGGTCGGATTCCGTGATCGTCAGCCGACATGGACCGAAGCGCAGATTAGTCGCGCGATCGCCGACCGTATTCTCTATGCCCGGACTGGATGAGTTGAGTCTGTTCATCTCGCGATTGGAAGCTACCCGGGCTCCGTATATGGTAACTGGAGCAACCGCCGCCATTTTGTATGGACAGCCCCGCGTGACAAACGATCTCGACGTTGTCCTCAGCCTTGATGAGACGGGGCGTGCGGCTCTGCTCGCGGCGTTTCCTGAAACGGAATTCTACGTGCCACCGGAGACCGTGATTCGGGCCGAACAGGCGCGCAATCAAAGGGGCCATTTCAATTTGATTCATCATGAGACCGGATACAAAGCAGATATCTATCTCACCGGCGCTGATCCGCTGCACGCCTGGGCAATGCCCCTTCGTCGCACAATGCGCTGGAACGATGATATGAGAATCATCGTTGCTCCTCCTGAATATGTCGTGTTGCGCAAACTCGAATTCTATCGGGAAGGCGGATCAACCAAACACCCGGCGGACATTCGGGCTATCCGTGATATCACCGGGGTTGACGAAGCGCTCCTTGCGCCGTGGTTGGAACGCATGAATCTGGTTCCACTCTGGCAAACACTAAAAGCCGCATCTTAGAAAATTTGCCATCCACCGGCGCTTCCCTTGGAAAAACTCAAACTCGGTTGGCCTCAACTTTTCCATCAACGACATCAGGCGGAAAAGCGAGACGGCAAGCCGTGTTGGTTCCGAGTAATAAAATCAACCCAACACAAATGTGAAAAATGGTCCAAGCAACATATTCTCCCTGATGTGACACGGCCCCAACGATGAAGTGCCTGATATCCGTTTTCTCCAAGAGCACCCCAAACAGGTCGCTCGCGCTCAGCGTCAATTGATAGATGCCCAAACCTTTAACTATCGCCCTGAAAACAGACACCTCCACCTCGGTAATTTTCATATTCCGATCTCTAAAAAATCCCCGCCGCGAGTAAATCGTTATCTAACCTCATTCGCCCAAAATACGGAATTGATCGTCATTTCCAGACTCGACGCAGTTGCATCGCGTGCCACGGACGAGCATTAGATCGAACGCTGCGGGGTGTCACTATTGACCGCTTTCCTCCAGCGTCCCGCATTAGCTCAAACAGCCGCAACGGCGAAAATTGAGCTGTTTTGCATGGCAACCCTTGACCAGCCCACCGGCGCAAGCCCAGCCTCTGAAAATTAGTGCCCAAATAGTGTTTATTAGTGGTTCAAAAACGCCTTCACTCCCGCCCCTCCTCTATCCCTTGAACACTTCCAACCACACCGTGTGCATCGCTGGAATCGGGTACGCCGTCCCTCCACAGGTGCGTGCCAATAGCGAAATTCTCAAAGCTTTCCCGGATCGGACCGAAGAACAGATGGTCCACCTGACCGGCATCAAGGAACGTCGCTACGCTTCCGAGGAAGCCAGTGCCACTGAATTCGCGGCGATCGCCGTGCGCCACGCCCTGAACCAGGCGGGTATGTCCGTCGAACAAATTGATGGCATCATCATGGCCACGTTAATCCCCGATCAACCCGTGCCTTCAATGGCCAGCGCGCTCGCAAAATTACTGGGTATTCCGCGGGTGCTGGCCTTCGATCTCAATGCCGCATGCTCCGGCTGGCTTTACGCGCTGGAAGTCGGTCGCGCCTTTATTCTCTCCGGGACGGCGAAAAAACTGATCGTGGTCACCGCCGAACTGCTCTCGCGCATCACCAACCCACAGGATCATCGCACCGCGTTCCTCTTCGGCGACGGTGCCGGTGCCGCCATTCTCACCGCCCAACCGGGTGGACATCGGTTGCATGCCATGGGTTTGTCAGGCGATGCCGAACAATTCACGGCAATCCAGCGTCCGGGTGGCGGTGCGCGCATGCCCTGGCCCGAAACGGGCGGCAGCGTCGATCTCGAACACTTCTACCTCCAAATGGACGGTGCCGCCGTCTTCAAACATGCCGTCGTCGGCTTTGCCGAGCAGATCGAACAAACCCTCGCGCGGGAAAATCTGAAGCCGGACGACATCGCGTGGATCGTTCCGCATCAGGCGAACGAACGCATTCTCAAGGCAGTGAGCCGGCGCGTCGGCATTCCCTACGATAAGTTTGTCGTAACGATCCATCGTTACGGCAACACCAGCGCCGCCAGCGTTTCGATGGCCCTCGGTTGGGCGGCGGAAGAAGGCATTTTCAGCGACGGCGAGAAAATCATTTTCTGCAGCGTCGGCGCCGGTCTCACGTTTGCCGGCGGTCTGCTCGTTTGGTGAGAATGGGACAGCGCTCCGATCATGGAACGTTCCGCTGATCGACTGTCCGGGCACGGAGTTGATTCGTCTCCACAACAGGCTTCACGTTGACAGCGGGAAGTGAGTGGGTAGCCGTTGAAAGATGTGCCTTTGCTCCAAAGTGTCCGCTCGCTGGTCTTTCGCCTTATTCCTCGTTTTTTTGGCAGCGTCGGGGGCGCACGCAGTCGACAGTAAATTCAAGCCGGTCACACCCGGTGCGACGCCCGAAGCGCAAGCGTTGCTTGAAACATTGTACACGATCTCCGGCCACTACACCTTGACTGGCCAGCACAACTATCCGGCGACGAAGGACCACAACTCGGAATTTGCGGCCAAATATATCGGCAGGATGCCGGCAATTTTCAGTTCCGATCTGGGTTTCGCCAAGGCCGGCGATACCGATTCCTATCTCGCGCGGCCGGCCATCGTGACGGAAGCGATCCGGCAACATAAGCTCGGTGCTTTGGTTACGCTTTGCTGGCACGCAGTTCCGCCAACGGCGGACGAACCCGTAACTTTCCGCCCAATGCCGGGAAGCGATCCGAACCGGCTGACCAGCGTACAGGGCAAACTGCTCGACGACCAATTCAAGGACGTGCTCACTCCCGGTACTGCGCTCTACACCAAATGGTGTGCGCAAGTGGATGAGATCGCCGTCTTCCTCAAACAATTGCAAGACGCCCACGTGCCAGTGCTCTGGCGGCCGTATCACGAAATGAACGGGGACTGGTTCTGGTGGGGTGCTCGCACGGGAAAATACAGCACCGTCGCGCTCTATCGGCAATTGTTTGACCGCCTGGTTAATCACCACCAACTGAAAAATCTGATCTGGGTCTGGAGCACGGATCGCGTCAGCAAACCCGGCATGGAACACGCGAAGTTTTTCCCGGGAATCGAGTTCGTCGATATCCTCGCGCTCGATGTTTACGGAAATGATTTTGCCCAATCCTACTACGAGAGCCTGAGAGCATTGTCCCAAGGAAAACCCGTGACGCTGGCGGAAGTGGGTAATCCGCCTGCGCCGGAAATTCTGCAAAAACAACCTGACTGGATTTACTATGTCACTTGGGCCGGGATGGTCCGCAACACTTCAAAGAGACAGTACGCGGAGATCATGCAAAACCCCCGCGTCCTCAATCTCGACGACCCACGGTACGCCACGGTCATGGCGGATTACCGGAAAGTCTGCGGATTGCCGCCGATTCATATCGCCCCGATTCCCAGCGATTTTTCCGGCACTTGGGTGTTGAACGACGGCAAAAGCAAGTTCGGCCGCGCGGGCGCGAGCACGTCCCCGGCGCAGCTGGAAATTGTCCAGCATGGCGACGATTTGGACGTGAAAACCACCCGGATCGTCGAGTATGAAGACGATCATGTGACCGAAGCGCATTACTCTCTCGACGGCCACGAAACGAAATCGGAGTTCATGAATTCGCCGCGCGTAACTACTGTTCACCGCGCGGACGACGGCAAAACCCTCATCATGGATTCAATCGTGGCGATGGCCTGGGGACCGCCCAATTCGAAGCTGACGATGCGAGACACCTGGGAGCTCCACGATGGCGGCGAAGAACTCTCGATTGAAACGCTTGCGCACTCGCCCATGGGCGAACAACACGTCACGTTGTATTTCGATCGCCGATAGATAAAACGCGCCTCCGCGATCACGCCTTCCCAAATCTCCCCAGAAAATCACCTGCTCTTCAACTCCCATGATCACGCTCCCGAGAATACTATCCCTCTTCGCCGTCGCCATGCTCGGTGCCGCACCTGCCCTCTTCGCCGCGCCGCCTTACAAGATCATGTTGCTCACCGGCCAGTCCAACAAGTATCACGACTGGAGCAAAAGCGCACCGGTCATCAAAAGCTACCTTGAGCAAACCGGTATCTTCGCGGTCGACACCGTAACCACGCCTCCCGCTGGCGCGGATATGTCCGGCTTCAGCCCGAAATTCTCCGATTACGCCGCAGTGGTCATGGATTACGAGGGTGCCGAATGGCCGGACTCGACCAAGCAGGCCTTTGTCGACTACATGAAAAATGGCGGCGGGCTCGTCTCGATCCACGACACCGACAACGCGTTTCCCTATTGGAAGGAGTGGAATAAAATGATCGGCGTCGGCGGCTGGGGCTTAAAGGCCGACGGCAACATCGGTGCCCGTGACGAATCGTGGGGGCCGAAAATCCGCTGGCGCGACGGCAAGATGGTGCTCGATCACACGACGCCGGGCAACGCCACCCACCCTGCGCGCCACGATTTTCTCGTGACCACCCGCACACCCGATCATCCCATCATGAAGGGACTGCCCGCCGAATGGTTGCACGCAGACGACGAAATCTACAGCCAGCTGCGCGGGCCCGCCGAAAACGTCACGGTGCTGGCGACGGCGCTCCCCGACAAGGCCAAGTATCCCACCGCCACCGGCGAAAACGAACCCGTGATCATGACCATTACCTACGGCAAAGGCCGCATCTTCCATACGACGCTCGGTCACGTCGGCCCACATGACAAGCCACCCTACCTCGCCTTGGACTGCGAAGGTTTTGCCACCATCGTCCAGCGCGGCACGGAATGGGCCGCCACCGGTAAGGTGACCCAGAAAGTCCCCGCGAATTTTCCGACCTCAGAAAAAATTTCCCTCCACACTCCATAAACTTGTCCAAAGAAGGGCTGTCCCCGCAACCTCATCCGACAAAATACCGCATCGTGCCCCGCGAGCGCTGTCGGATTTCAGCGGCATGAGTGTCCATTGGTGGATATCAGTGGTTAATCCCACATTCTTTCCTTAATGCGCCCAACCATTCTCACCGTCGACGACGCCAAGGCCGTCCGCACCCTCGCCGAAAACGCTCTCGCCGGATTCGATTGCGATCTCACCACCGCAACCAACGGGTTCGAGGCCTTCTTCGCCATCGAGCGCACCAGGCCGGACTTGATTCTCCTTGATATCAGCATGCCCATCATGGGTGGCGTGGAAACCCTCCAACGCCTCAAAGCCGCTCCGGAACTGGCAGGTATTCCCGTCATCATGCTCACCTCTCGTGCCGATCACACCGTGGTGCCGCTGCTTCCCAAAATGGGTGCCGCTGGCCATGTGCTCAAACCCTTCGACGAGGCCACCCTGCTCTCGGCGATCAAAGGCGTAATCAAACTGCAACCCGTCTCGAATTAACACTGCACATAGTTGAGCGGAACCGAGACCGGAATCGGAAACGTATCCGGCTATTTTACCACGGGCATGTGCACACTTCCTGAACCGTTGATGATCCCGAACCCATAAAGGAGCCAGAGAACGACCACGATCACGACGACGATATTCAAGATGCTTTTGATCGTCGACTGCATCGGAATGTAGGTGTTGATCAACCAGAGGACGAAACCGACCACGATAAGAGTGAGAATTACATTTAAGAGGGGCATACCCGACCTGTGCTCCCGGTCCATGTGAAGCGCGAGAAATTTCAGCGCCGGCTCCAGTATAATTTTGTGTGACGAGGAATGCAGTTACTTTTTCGGCTGGCGGTTGTCCATAGAGCTTCCCCTGTCTTTCATGGATAATCCTCAATTCCAACAACACGGCGGTCCCCATCCGGATGGTCTCGCCCACACTGGCCATTCACGCAAAAGACCCGTCCATCACAGTCCATTTTTCTGGGTGGCGGCTTTTTTTGTTTTGGTCGCCATGATTGTTTATATCACGACGAACGATCTTTCTTTTTGGCCAAATGCCAAACCCGTGCCGGCGCTTGCACCTTAACTAATCATGGCCGGGCGAAGCATACGATTTCGTTCTGCTCGCGATGGTTCGTCCAAAAGTTATTGCCGTCAAAAGCGAGCGCCCGCGCCGCAAACGGAATCCGCGCGAGATCCTCGAACTTTGGAGCAGCCGTCGTCGCATCGACCCGCGTCAACCAGTAGTTATCGGTGGTTTCATCGTCAGTCGTGAGCAAATAGATCCGGCCTTCGACATGCACCTGCCCGCAAATCTGATGCGGCACATTGATGATCGTCCCCACGCTTCCGTCGTCACCGAGCTCGATTAATTTCTTCGGATACCACTGGCTGACGAAGAGCCGCCGGCCATCGAAACCAAGCTGTGAGCCGGTGTCATCCGGACAGGGCAATTTGAATTTGGGATCGAAACCCTGTTGCGGAATGCAGCGACGAACAATGCGGTCGTCGTCGGCCTCGCCACACAACACGCGCAGTTCCTTTCCCACCATCGTCATTCCATAAACCGTGCCCGGCGCCGCCGCTTCCCAATCGACGGTCCAAGTCGCGGGGTTGATCGCATAAATCCGCTTCGTCTCCCGCGATCCCATCCAAAGCGTCGTCGAGCCGTCCCAAACAAGCGCTTGGGGTTTCGGGGCAGGTGATGCGAGACGTTTGCGTTCCTGAATGTCTTTCATCGTAGACCCATCCCAGCTCACCCCGATACCATGAGCCAAGCATCAAACGCTGATCACGGAAATTTTCAGCGCAACTGTGCCGTAAGGTTTCTCCGTTGGCATGTGCCGAAAAACCGCCATGGTGTCGATGAGCAATTGGTTCGCAAATGCTTGAATCCCGCTCCTCCAAACCATGAACCTCAATCGACGCACCTTCTTGAAAAGCACTCTCGCTGCCTCCGCCGCCACCGCCCTCGCTTCCAAACTCGCTGCCGCACCAGATGCCGGTACAGATCGCGATTACTACGAGTTGCGTTGTTACAAATTGCGCGCCGGATCACGGATCAAAACCGATGCCAACCCCGCTCTGCTCGATGCCTACCTTGAGCGCGCATTTCTGCCGGCTCTCGACCAACGTGGCGTTAAAAACGTCGGCGTGTTCACCGAGATCGACGTGCACAAGGAAACCGCGACCTCCACGCCAAAAGCAGATTCACCCGTTTGGGTGCTGATCCCTCACACGACGATCGATTCCTTCGTCGAAATCAGCGCCGACCTTAACGCCGATCCTGCCGTGCAAAAAGCGGGCGCGGACTATCTCAACGCGCCGAAAGCCAATCCCGCATTCGAGCGGATCGACAGCTGGTTTCTCCGCGCCTTCGCCGGCTTGCCCAAACTGGAACTCCCCGCGTTCTCCCGTAATCGCACGCCGACCCGAGTATTCGAACTGCGGGATTACGAAAGTCACAGCGAGCTCAAGGCCCTGAATAAAATGGCGATGTTCAATGACGGTGAAATCGCCCTGATGAAGGATCTCGGCATGAGCCCGGTTTTCTATGGCCAGGCTCTCACCGGCCCCGATTTGCCGCACTTGCGCTACCTCACCGGAGCCGTCGATCTCGCCACGCACCTCGCCAATTGGAAAAAGTTCGGCGCGCATCCGCGCTGGGCCGCAATGAAGGATCTGCCCAAATACGCCGACAACACCTCGCGTAACACATCGCGCTTCGTCGTCCCAAAATCCTATTCACAAATTTAAGGGAAGCACCTGTTGGAGCCACGGTGACCCCGCCGTGGTCCGCTGCAAAGTCGCAGCGGGGTCGCAGTGACCCCAAACTGCAATCACGCATTCCCGCGAAACTTCCTCCAAGAATCGAGGCAACGCTTCGCCGTTTCAAATTCGGAAAAACGGCTGCCTTCCTGCTCCATCAGGTAATACTCCACGCCGCCCGTCGCTTCGACCGCCGCCGTGATTTCCCTCCACGGTGAAACTCCTTCACCAAACAGCACCCGATAACTTTTTTCGTCTGCCGCCTTTCCCGGCGCCCAATCCTTGAGATGCACGCTGCGAATTCGTCCGGGATGCGCCTTGATCCAGGCAATCGGATCGGCACCCGCCTCCATGCAGGTGCCCACATCAAATTGCAGCGCGAACTCCGCCGGAGTGTTGTCGGCCACCACGTCCATCACCCGAGGGCCACCGTCAAGTGGAGCCCATTCCGTTTGATGATTGTGGAAACCGCCTGTGAGTCCGTGCGACTGGAGCGCCCTAACAGCCGTCGAAAGGCGGCCGCATAGGTTTTTCCAATCCTCCAGCGTCACCGTCCCCTTCGGCGTCGAGGCGAGAATCAGATAGCGGGTACCAAGGACCTGATTCAACTCAATTGCCTTCGCCATCGTCCCGCCCGGTGTAAAGGATTCGATGTGATTGTGCGTTGAAAAACATTTCAGCCCAAGATCCTGCATCCGGCTGCGCACTTCCTTCGCGTAGGGAACCGTCCACTCAAAATAGGGCGCATAAAATTCGACGACCTCATAACCCATCGCCGCCACCTTGGAGAGGGTACCCGGTAAATCTCGCGCGAGTTCAGTCCGTACCGAGTAGAGCTCGAGCCCAATCGGATATACTTTCCGTTTCGCCGTCGGTGGCGTCGATGGACGATTGGTTTCCGCCGCACCGAACATGCGGCCAGCCAACAATGCAGCGGGAACAATCGAGGAAAATGCAAGAAACCGTCGACGCGACAGGGCAACCGGGGACGAGGGAAATTGAGGCATGCCGGACCATACCTCCTGCCCAGGAGTATGACAAGGCCCTTGAGTTACCACCCGCTCCTGCATTCGCGAACGGCGAGCGAATCCCTGCTGTTCGCCCCTGCATTCCGGCGATTAACCCCAGACTGATTGTACCTGGCTGGCACACTGAAATTATTGGGTCACCCAGATTTCACCTTCCGCCCCGACCGGGGCGATCTGAAATTCTTACCCCCCATGAAACTCATCTCCGCTTTGCTCGCCTCTTATGCGCTCGCCGTCAGCCTTCTTGGCGAGTCAAACCCTGTCACCACCACCTACCGCGTCGAACAGAGCGCAATTCTTTCCGACATCCCCGCTGGCGCAAAACAGGTAAAATTCTGGGTCTCCATTCCCGATAACGACCGTTATCAGGAGGTGCTCGATTTTCAAGCGGTGTCAGTCCCCGGCACTTGGAGCGTCGTGCGCGATTCCGATCGCGGCAATCGTTTCATGCTCGTCGAAGTCAGCAATCCTGGTGTCGCCACGCTTACGGCCAAGGTCGCATTCACGGTGCGCCGTTCGTCGGTTTTTACCCAGATCGACCCGGCACAGGTCGGAGCCATCACCGATTCCGTTCGCACCCTCTATGCCGACGAACTCCGCCTCGACGCACCGCACATGCTGGTGACCCCGAAAATCAAGGAGATGGCAGACCAAGCCGTTGGCACCGAAGGCAACGTTGCAAAACAAGCATTTCTCCTGCTCGGCAAAGTGGCGGACGTCGCCGACCACTACTCGAAGGATCCGACCAAGCCATCCGCCGATGCAGGCGACGCTGAAGCCTGCCTTATCAACGGCGGTGGCACCTGCACCGACATGCATTCGCTGTTTATCGCACTGGCACGCGCACGTGGCATTCCCGCACGTTTGCAGATGGGTTACCGTCTGCGCGAAGGCAACATTGGCAAGGAAACGAACCCCGGCTACCGCTGCTGGGTCGAGTATTTCGTGCCAAACTACGGCTGGATTTCCTCCGACATTGTCGAGGCCGACGACCCCAAGGGCCTCGGTCGAGCGCGTTGGTTCACTGGTCTGACCGAGCGCCGCCTTTGGCTCAACGAAGGCCGGGAATTCAATCTGGCCGGACGCGCTGTCACCAGCCACCGCATCAACACCATGATCGTCGGCTACGCTGAAATCGACGGCGTCGAGGCCCGCGCGCTACCCGACGCGGCGCTCAATCTGAAGCCCCAGCTCTCGCGAACCGTCAAATACACCGAGCTGAAACCAGCCGAACTTACCGTCTCAAACTAAGCGTATCGAAAAGTCGGGCAAAGTCCGGAAACTCCCCAAAGAGGCGGCAATATTTAAAATTCCGCAACAATTGCAACTTTGAGGAGAGTTCCCGGGTCATGTAGGAAACCCATGACGACAATCGGAATCTTTCTGCTCTGGTGTCTGTTGCTCGCGGTCTGCTGGCCACTCGCATTACTTGCGCTTGTTTTGGCACCCATCGTGTGGTTGATCGCCCTTCCCTTTCGCCTGCTCGGGGTGTGCGTGGAGGCAACGTTCTCGTTGATCAAAACACTCCTGTTTCTTCCCGCCCGTTTATTGGGCGGCACTTCATCCCGATATCAGCGCTAGAGCCGCGCCGCGAACTCCGTGGCTCATTCATCCACCGATCAGTCCGGGCATGACTTTGGGCGGCGCTGGCTTTTCGGGAGCCTGTTCGGGGGCTTTGATTGGAATGTGCGGCGACCACTTTAACCAGTCCTTGTCGGCATCGCCCGCAAGGGGAAACTGGGCGCCATCTTCCGCCGCCTCAGCCGTCTCCTCGGGAGTGGCAAATGCCACCGCTCCGGTGATGATCGACTGCAATGATTTCTTCTGCGAGCCGCCGCCAAACAGGCTGATCTGCAACGGCGAACCACCTGCATTCCAAAACCGGGTGTTTGTGCGGACGAGGGCTGCATACGCCGTTTGCACGCGAATCCGAATCCACACGCCGGTCGAGTCATCCGCGAGTCGCGCCGATTCCACCTCGCCCACCTTTACGTCGCGGTAAAATACCGGCGCATGCACCTGCAAACCACCGAGCCGGTCAGTTCGCAGGATAAAGGCGCGGCCTTCCTCGATGTTTTCCTCCACGGGAGGCGCGTCAAGTCCGCGGAAATCCGTGGCCGGCGCACCGTCGCCCAGCCGGACGCCCATGTGCGCCCCGCTCAGCAATGTGTCCAATCCACTGATCCCACCAAAACCGATTTCGGGTTGCACAATCCAAAATTGCGCCCCTTCGCGCGCAATGGCTTTCGCGTCGCGCCGCAGTTGCAGACGGACAACGACATGCTTCAAGTCCTTTGCGAGCCCGATTTCCTGCACTTCACCCACGGTCACGCCCTTGTATTCCAATTTGGTCTGGCGCGGCTCCACGCCGGAACCATCGGCAAACTCGATCGTGATTTCCGTCCCATGCTTACGCCACTCGCGCATCAACATCCAGGCGGCGACGACGAGCGCCACGATGGGCACGATCCAGATAACCGGAATCCGGGGAAAGCGGGAGAGTTTTGGCGAGGGAGCGGACATTTTTGGTTCAACGTGTCGGTGGATTTTTCAGGCTCAGCGTCAAACTTCTCATGGCGTGTTTGTTTCCGCCCGCCGCACGTCCGCCCAAAGCACGCGCGGATCGAATTGATGGGTCGCTAGCATGGTCAGGACAACGACTCCGCCAAAGGCCGCGACGCCGGGCCGCGGATGGACGGAGGCAAGTTTGCCAAAGCGGACCGCTCCGGAAAGAAAGGCGACGAGAAACACGTCGAGCATCGACCAACGCCCGATCAAATCGATCGCGGCATAAATGCGGGTCAAACGGCGCGGGTTGGTCTTTTTCTTTCGCGAGGCCGCCAACAGCAACCACGTTAAACCTCCAAGCTTCAGCAACGGCACGAGGAAGCTCGCGGTAAACACGATCGCCGCCAGTCCGCCCAGACCCTGCCGCCACAGTTGAAGGATACCCGACAGGATGGTGGTGTCCGATGCGGTTTGCCCGAGGATCCCAAGATGCATCACCGGCAGCGCATAGGCGGGCAACAGCATCACAACCGCGGCGGTCGCGAGCGCCGCGGATTGCGCAGTTGAAGTCGGCGAAACTGGAGCCAATTCGCTCATGATGCCGTGTGCCCCGCGGGCAGCGCGACACGCTCCTGCCGCGGTTGCAGATTAAACCGGCGCCACGCGAGCAAGGTGAACAATGACATCGCACCGTAACACCAAAGTCCGGGGCCCACGAAAACCTGCACCACATCGCCCAGTTTGAAAAACGCCACCATGACCCCGAGCACCTGAACTTCGGGCATGGCCCAATATTCCACGCCGTGCGCCCAGTGTCTCAGCCGGTCGTTGAAGTTGCGCAGATCCGGGTGGCGGTCGGTGGCCAACACCGCCACGAGCAGGGTCAGCAGGCCGATCGGTGCAAGCACTCCGCACAACAACACCCAGACACCCAGCGACTCAAAACCGTGCGCCCAGAATCCCTGGAAAGAATCGGTGAGGATCGTCGTCCGCTCGCGGCCAAATTTCCCCAGGGTGACAAACGGCAGCGTCGCCGCGGGAATCGCGAGCAGCAATCCCGCCACCGCAAATGCGAGTGCCCCCTGCCGCCCCAAGCGCCCCCGCTCGACCATGACGGTGCCGCACCGCGTACAAATTGCGCGCTGGCCCGTTTTCAAAAGCGGCGCGCTGTGCGCCTTGCCGCACAGGTGACATTGCAGGAGTTGGTCTTCGGCAGGCACAAAAATAAAAGACGGACGTCGCCGCCCATTCTCGCCCGTGTAGAAGAAGAATGGCGTGCCGTCCTACTATTGGAACGCTGCCGTGATTTTTGGTTCACGGAAATCCAATGATTCACCCCAGTCGAAACAAGACATTAACCGGATTCCGCTGATCATGCTGCTAATGACAGCGATGTCATGGGCCTTTGTCGCCGGCCCAAAACATACTCGGGCGCGCCACCGCCGCCTTGAGTAATTTGTCGATCCGGCGACTTTCCGGACCATCGTCGGTTCGCGTGCGCTCGACGGTTTCCGTCATTGCTTCCTTTCTCGCCACCTCCCTGCTTTCGGCCTGCATTGTCGTCGCGTCACCATTATCAGCCCGAAACGGAAGTCCCTCTTTGCCGTTGTTGCTGCCGAAAATATTTCCAATTCGCAGGCCGGGAAAGGTTTTAAATGCGAGCTCCATCCGTCCCTTCGGCGTGAGAAATGCGAAGTCCGACGGTGTCGACAACCGGTCTTTTCTTACGGTGACTTTGGGCAGGTAAAGCACGCCGGCGGATTCGTACCCGTCGTTGGCTGTCGCTCCATCGGAATTCGATTTGTCCGCGGCGCGCGGATCGTACTTTGGCAATTTTGCCGCGACTGCGTCCACGATTTCCGGCGAAAGACTGTGGACAGGCTCGTGCGTGGAAACTCCGGGTGGGGTTTGCGCATTCGCCCTTGTCGCCACCAACGCCAGCGCCAGCAGCAAACCACAACGAAGATGGCGCGGCCCATTCATAATCAAAACAGTACCCGCAAATTCATGATGTGCAAACGTGCGATAGTTAGACTTTCGGGGCATTTGCGGGACGCGCTCAGGGGATAAATGTCAGGCTCCCACCGACGCCCGCGGGCGTTCTTTGTTCCCGCTTACCCTCGTTATGACGCATCGTTCTATTTGCCTTGGTTGGCTCAGTCGCATCGCTCTTGCGTTGCTCGGGTGTGCCTTACCTCAAACGAAAGTCACAGCCAAAACCTCAGGCGACCGCCCTTTCCTCAGCCCGATCTTCGCGGATCACATGGTGTTGCAACGCGACAAACCCAACCGATTCTGGGGTTGGACCAAGCCGAGCGCGAAAGTATCGCTGGAAATCGACGGAGTGTCCACCTCCGCCACCGCGGACGCCAACGGCAAATGGCGGATCGAACGCAAAGTCCCGGCCGCGGGTGGTCCGTACGAGATTACATTTACCGGTCCACAAACAATCGTCTTGAAAGACATTCTCGTGGGCGATGTCTGGCTCTGTTCGGGGCAATCAAATATGGGCATCACGCTCGACTACAGCGTCGGAGGCCCGGAGGCGGCGAAACAGGCAAATGATCCGACCCTTCGCTTTTGCACGGTCACAGCGAAGAACGCTTATGCGCCAGCAGCGATCGCAGACTGCACCTGGACCGCGTGTACGCCCGAAACGGCGGCAAAGTTTTCCGCAGTTGCATACTATTTTGCCCACCGGCTTCAGCACGACCTCAACGTTCCCATCGGGCTGATTTATTCGGCGGTCGGCGGCAGTCCGGCGGAATCATGGATGAGCGCCGACAGCCTCGCGCGCATCGGCGAGTTCGGTCCGCAACTAAAGGAAATCGCCCGCCTCAATCAATTGCCCGGCGAAAAATATGGCAGTTTCCTCATGCACTGGCTGGAGGAATACGATCGGGGCGGACGTGATGCCGCGTGGGCGCAACCGAACGCGAACGAAGCAAATTGGAAACCCGTGCAAATCCCCGGCGGATTCGCCGAACTCGGCGTGGCGGACACGCCGTCCGTCTGCTGGTTTCGGCGCACGATCACTTTGCCGGCGGATTACAAGGATGGCGCGGGCAAAATCTTTCTCGGTGAAGTCGAAAAAATGGACACGACCTATGTCAACGGCCACTGGATCGGCGCGAGTTCGTGGGTGGAAAACCCCCGCGCTTACGCGGTCCCGGCCGGCGTCCTCCATGCCGGGAAAAACGTAATCGCGATTCGCGTGTTTAAAATAAAACCGAAAGGCGGATTTGAATCCACCGCCGCAGCGCTGCATCTGCAATTGGCGGACGGAACAGTGCTGCCACTCGCGGGACCGTGGCTCGGACGATTGAGTGTCGATGCACGACCGCCGATTCCGTGGCCGCTCGATTTGGAAAATTATGCCACCATGCCCACTGTGCTCTATAACGGGATGATCGCGCCGCTCGACCAGCTCGCCCTGACCGGTGTGATCTGGTATCAGGGCGAGGCCAATCAAACGCGCCCCCATCAGTACGCAAAATTACTCCCCGCGCTCATCGACGACTGGCGAGGGCAGTTCGCCCAAGGTGACTTTCCTTTCTACATCGCGAGCCTGCCGGCGTTCATGCCCCATCGCGACCAACCGGGTTCATTCGATGGCTGGACGGGCGTGCGCGAGGTGCAGATCAAAACGGCGCAGGCAGTGGCGAATACCGGCGTCGCTATCACCGCCAACACTGGCGACGCCGCCAATATCCACCCGCACGAAAAACGCGTCGTCGGCGAACGACTCGCATTGCTGGCGCTCGCGGGAAATTATCATCAATCCGTGGTGGCCTCGGGTCCGGTCTACCGCTCGCTGGAAAGAAACGGCACCGAGCTTCGCCTGAAATTCGATCCGGCCGGCGGCGGACTTGTCAGCCACGGAAAAGAGCTCGCCGAATTTTCCGTAGCCGGCGCGGACCATCAGTGGCACTGGGCGCACGCGCGGATCGATGGCAATACGGTCATCGTTTCATCGCCGGAAGTTTCATCGCCCGTCGCCGCGCGCTATGCTTGGCAGGCAAATCCGGTTGCGACCTTTTTCAATGCGGCAGGACTGCCCGCCGCGCCATTCCGCACGGATGACTGGCCGTTACAGCCCGATCACTGAGTTAAATCTGGCGACGCACCAACGCAGCGGGGTCGCTGCGGCTCCATATGAGGCCCAAAGGGCGATAAGCGTCCTTGATATTTCCGGGTTTTTATTTAACCACTTGGTTAAATATGAGAAAGCCCTCGCCACGGGAAGCGTCCGACCAATTGAACCTCACCTTCGCCGCCCTCGCCGATCCGACCCGTCGCGCCATTCTCGCCCGACTCACTTCTGGCGAGACTACCGTGATGGAACTCGCCACGCCCCACGACATGAGTCTGCCGGCGATCTCAAAACACCTCCGCGTGCTGGAACGCAGCGGGCTAATCGAGCGGGCGCGCGACGCGCAGTGGCGTCCCTGCCGGCTCAAAGCGGCACCGATGAAACAGGCGGTCGACTGGCTGGAGGATTACCGCCGGCATTGGGAGGAAAGCCTCGACCGTCTCGACGCTTATTTAACGCAACTGCAATCAAAGGAGAAAAAACATGTCACAAAAAAAACCTGAATCCAAACGGGAGCCCGCCAATCGCGTGCTCGAAATCACGCGGATCTTTTCCTCTCCGCGCCATCTCGTGTTTGAAGCCTGGACAAGAAATGAACACATCCGCGAGTGGTGCGCGCCCAAGGGGTTTACGATTCCATTTTCCGAGGGCGATCTGCGTCCCGGTGGCAAATGGCGCTCGTGCATGCGCACCCCGGATGGCACCGATTGCTGGTTGAGTGGCGTCTATCGCGAAATCGTCCAGGACCAGTTGATTGAATTCACCCACGCATGGGAGGAAGATGGCAAGCGCGGCCATGAGACCATCGTCACCGTGAAATTGTCCGATTATGGCCGGAAAACGAAAATGGTCCTGCGGCAATCGCTCTTCGAATCGGTCGCCTCGCGCGATGGACACAAAGGCGGCTGGTCGCAGTGCCTTGATCGCCTCTCTGCCCATTTAAAATAAGGCTCCAATCCGCATCGCCGAACGACCCGGGACATCATTTTAATCGACGGATGCCACACTTTGCGGGTCTATCTCATACAAAAAATAATCCCGCAATCGGACGATTCATATGCAACCACGATTTGATCATTACAAAGCCGCACCGGAGGTTTTTGGTCCGATGCGGGCACTTTCCAACTATTCCCGCGACTGCGGGCTCGAACACTCGTTGTGCGAACTCGTCAAGATCCGCGCGTCACAGCTCAACGGCTGCGCGTTTTGCCTTGAAATGCACACGCGGGAAGCGCGCGCTCAAGGCGAAACTGAAGCACGCCTTCATTTGCTCGCCGCCTGGCGCGAGTCACCGCTGTACACCGATCGGGAACGCGCGGCGCTCGCCTGGACAGAGGCGATTACCTTGATCGCCGATTCCGGCGCACCGGACGCCGTCTACCAAGTAGCGCGAAGCCATTTCACAGAAAACGAGCTCGTCAAGCTCACCCTGGTGATTGGCGTCATCAACACGTGGAACAGGTTTGCCGTGGGGTTTCGTGCGGTGCACCCGTCCCCCAAGGCAGAATAAGAAATCGATGCCGAGGGATCTCGCGGGCGGAAGCGCTGCATCTTCCAATCGGAAATTTGCATCCGGACGAAACCTGCATTCGCTGCAATCGTCGTTTTCGTTGCGCAATCTCAATCCCCTCCTCCCATGAATCGACGGACCGCCCAGGAATTTGATCAGGAACTGCTCGATCTCTACGACTATTATGTCCACGGCCAGATCGACCGGCGTGGATTTCTCGAACGCGCCGCAAAATTTGCCGTGGGCGGCCTGACCGCAGCGGCCTTGCTCGAAATGCTGAGCCCGCAGTACGCATTCGCCGCCCAAGTACCAAAAGACGACGCTCGTGTCACGTCGACGTATCTCAAATACCAGTCCCCCGAAGGCAGCGGCGAGATGCGCGGACTCTTCGCCAAGCCCGCGGGCGCCACCGGGAAATTACCGGGTATCATCGTGGTGCATGAAAACCGCGGCCTGAATCCCTACATCGAGGACGTCACCCGCCGCGTCGCGCTGGCGGGATTCGTGGCCTTCGCTCCGGATGCTCTTTACCCCTTGGGCGGTTATCCCGGCAATGACGAGGCCGGGCGCGCGATGCAGCAAAAGCTCGATGGCAAAAAAATCACCGAGGATTTTGTCGCGGCCGCGAAATTCCTGCACACTCATCCCGATTGCAACGGGACGATCGGCGTGACCGGATTTTGTTTCGGCGGCGGAATGGCCAATACCCTCGCCTGGCGTCTGCCGGATCTCGTAAAGGCCGCCGTGCCTTATTACGGCGGACAGCCTTCGGCGGAAAACGCCGCGAAGATCAAATGCCCGCTCCTACTCCACTACGCCGCCCTCGACACCCGCGTCAACGCCGGCTGGCCCGCGTATGAAACAGCACTCAAGGCGGCGGGAGTGAAATACGAGGCCTATATTTATCCCGGCGTGAACCACGGTTTTCACAACGACACCACGCCACGCTACGATCAGGCGGCCGCGGAACTGTCCTGGAAAAGAACAATTGAGTTCTTCAGGAAGAATTTAGCCTAACCCGGCTGATGAGACAAATCGCACCGGCCAATCCAGCGAGTAATCCAAGCACAATGACCGCCGGCCAATCGCTCGCGATCTGGCGGGCCAGCCGGGACAATCGATTCTGGTGATGGTCGGGCGTGAGGCTCGGCGGAAGCAACACAGGCACCTTGGGATCGCGGAGGAAATCGAGCGTGGTCTGGAAATGGGGGAATCGTTGTGATTTCTTTTCAAACTCCTGCAAATTCGCCGGATCGTTTGAAACCATAAAATCCCGGACGACACCCTGCTGTTCGATAGCCAGATCGTGTTGGAATTTGAACATATTCCCGAGGTCTTCGGGTCGATTGTCATGCCAGAGGCCGGCCGCAATCGCGATCAGCCAAATACTCGCGAGTCCGCGCCACAGGAAGCGCCACCAGGACGTAGTGCGAACACAAATGCGCACCAGCGCAGGAACGTTGATGAACAGTCCCAGTACCAGCACATCGTAGTAGCGCACGCCGATATTATCCGAGGTCAACGCACGGCCGTACGCGATGGCAAACGCCATCGTCAAAACCCACAATCCCATCGCGCCGGTTAACCGATCGCCTCGTCCGTGAACCTCGTCGCGCTTCCACCAGCCGTTGAAGAACAGAATAACCCACGGAGCCTGCAGGAGAAGACACCATGCCGGCCCGGCAAAAGGCCACGAAAGCAAATATCCCGTTCCTTTGATCGCCGCAAACAGCCGCGCCCAAAGCGTGCCGTCTGGAGTCACGTTGGGCACCAGCCAAAATCCCAATCCAAATAACATCACGTTCACAACTAACGTCGACCACGCCCAGGAGTTGCGACGCCCGCGCACCAATTCCAATCCGGCCACCAAAGCCAGCGCCGCCGCCGACATCGCTCCCGCTGCGATGGAAAAAATCCCCAGGAACCCGGCCACTTGCGCGAGCCCCCAACGAAGGCCAAGGCGCGTTTCACCGACTGTGCCCCACACATGGAGCGTCCCCATCAGCAGCAAAAACAGAAATCCCGACTGAAATCCCCAGAGATAATTCTCGTACGCACAAGGCAGACCGAAAAGCACGGCCGCGCAAACCGCTGCGGGAATCAACCAGGGTCCTTTAACCAGCGCGACCAACCATCGCCAAATCACGATCAAATATGCGGCGTAGATTAGCAGGTCGGCAACCAACTCGACATAACAATCCCATTGCCCCTCATTGGCCAGAATCAGCCCGCGCACCCACAGCCGTGTCAACGCCGGCCGGTGTTCGCCATGCAGCGAGGTGAGCTGCACAAGGTTGATTTTGTAGTAGAGCGGACCGCGCAGAAAATACATTCCCTCCGCCGCCCATTGATCGGCGTAGGGTTGATCCGTGCCGTACCACTGAATCAGGATCAATTTCGCGCCAGTCGCCAACAATACCACCCCTAGCCCCAGCCAAAGAACTCCCGGCGAAAAACGCCTTTGGGTTAAATTGGATTCCACTGCAACAGAGGGCTCAGCGTTGAGCGCACGAGGTCGGCGCGGAGAAGTAGTCCTGATCGATCATCGCATCAGAAAGTCCCATCCATTACTCTTCGGCAAGGCAGTAAAATCCACGCCATGAGCAGCTTCGTGGCAGCCGCAATTTGTGCCGTTTCGCGACGAAACCAAAATCCGTCTGATGCGTTTAGGAAGGAGAACCAACTACTCATTCCTCCCATGACAACCACCTCCCGCTTTCCCGCCATTGCCGCCGCCGCTTTTGCCGTCGCGATTTTAGGATCACTCGCTCCCGCCAACACATTCGCCCGCCAGCATTCCGGCCGATTCTCCGGAATGCGCAACGGCACTCTTGACCGCACGGTGACCCGGTCGCCCGGCCACGTTCAGAAAACCTCCACGTACACCAGTCCAACCGGCAAAGTGAGTACGCGCGAATCCAGCCGGACCAAGGATCCGACCACGGGAAACATCACCGCTTCCAGTCACACCACCCTTGCCGACGGCAAGACCGCGAGCACCACGATGACCAGTGCCAAGACCGCCACCGGTCGCACCACGACGGAGGAACACACCGGCTTTAACGGCAAGACCTCAACCGACGATTCGACTAAAACTAAAACCGCTGACGGCTTCACGCGCGACGTCACCAAAACCGGCCCGAATGGCGGAACGTTGGATAAGGACATCACCGTTACCAAACAGGACGGCACCGTCGATCGTACCGTGACCACCACCAAGACTCCTCCACCCACCCCGTAACACCGCACCACCAACCCGCACTGCGCCCCAGTCGACTTCGTCCGCACCTCGCAGAATGCGCCCTCGCCTTAAATCATCCGGGAATCAAACTGCCGCTTCGTTCAGTCGCATCGTTTGAAACCCGATTCCGAAAATGCTACGGATGTCCCTCACAAACCGGATGCCAAGCCGGTTGCCGCAAGCGCTTCGACCGACCCCGACGCTGAACTGGCCGGACGCGCCAGGAAAGGCGACCGGGCGGCGATGGCGCTGCTTGTCGAACGCCATAACGCCGCCGTGTCGCGCCTGCTGTGGCGCTTCGTTAAAACCCGCACCGATCTCGAAGATCTCGTCCAGGACACTTTTCTGCGGATGGTGCGCGGACTGCCCAACTGGCGCGGAGAGCAACCCTTCGCCCACTGGCTCCTGCGCATCGCCAGCAATACCGGTCGCGATTATTTTCGACGCCAAGTTGTCCGCCGGCGCTGGAACGTCGAAACCACGACCGTCCCCGGCGATTTGCCGGAACCCGAAGCCATCGACCCGGGCGGCGATCCGGCCAGCCGCAGCGCTGCCAACGAAATCAAAACCTTGCTCGGCCAACTGCCACCGGACGAACGCGCGTTGCTCACGCTCCATCATCTCGAAGGCTGGAGCCTCGCCGATATCGCCGGACAATACGGCTGGACTATCACAGCCGCCAAATTACGCGCCTGGCGCGCCCGCCGGCGATTGCGTGCCCTTTTTAAAACCAACGACTCTCCATGAAAGATTCCCCACCCGATCCTGATGCCCGCTGGGAAAACCTGTTGAACCGTGCGCGCGGCGACGTCGGTCCGACCGCCGATCTGGCCGCATCCTTGCGCGCCATCCGGGAAGTTGAAATCGCACCGGCACGCACCGGTTGGGCGGCGGATTTCTCCCTCTTGTTTTCTTCGGGACCCGTCATTCCGGCCTGCTTGGCCGGAGCGGCCGCCTTCGCGCTGCTCGCCACTTGGCAGGCGTGGGATTCGTGGCAGACGCTCCCGTGGGTCCAGTTGATTGATAGCGCGGTGGGAGGTTCGTCATGAGCGAATCGCCCTCCCAATGGCGCGGCTGGGTGGTTGCCGCCGCAATTTTTGTGCTCGGCGTCGGCGTCGGCGCTGCCGGCATGGCGTGGGGCGGAATCCGCTTTTTTCGTCATGTCATGCAAAATCCAGCAGCCAATCGCGGGCTGGCTGAGCGCGCCATCGAACGCATCGATGCCGATCTCACGAAGAACCTCCATCTGACCGCGGAGGAATCCGAACAGGTTCAAACCATCCTTGCCCAGGCAGGCGCCAATTTGAAAGGCGTGCGCACCCAGGCCACCACGCAGGCCACAGCCGAATTGCGGGCCGCGGCCCAACGGATCGCCGCGATATTGCCGCCGGGAAAACGCGCAAAATTTTACCGGTTGATTGCCCAACGTTATCGCCGGTTTGGCGCACCGCCGCCAGTGACGGAACCTGTCGAAGCCGAAAAAACAAGCCCGTGACTTTTCGCCGGCCGAAACTGCCAGCCGATCGAAAATCGTAGCACCGGCCTCCGGTTTGGAGGATTGAAGGCCCAATCTGACAGGCGGGAACGCCTGTCGCTACAGTCCAGAGCGTACAGACTCGGATTACTTCGCGGCGTTGAGATCCCAGCCTTCCAGGATCGGATAAAGCACGCTCTTCCAAACCGCGTAACCAGCGGCGTTAAGATGAAGACGATCGGGATTAAAGTCTTCGGGCTTCGACGAGCCGTCGGCTTGCGCGAATGGCGTAAAGGTATCGCACACGATCAGATGGTGATCGCTGGCCGCGAGTTCGTAGATCCGCGCGTTGAGTTCCTTGATCCGATCCGGATAGGTGTCGTCGCCCTTGCGCGGCATGACCAAACACCACGCCATCGGGATCCTGGGATAAGCCGCACGCACCCGGTCGTGAAATACGTCAATGTTCGCCGCGATGTCCGCCGGCGACGTGTGTTCGCCCAGATCATTTGTGCCGATCAGCAATACAATCGCTTTGGGATGCAAGCTCAGGACGTCGTCCTGCAAGCGGTAAAGCAGATTGGGCGTCGTATCGCCGCCGATGCCGCGATTTACGACCTTCACTCCCAGACCAGCAAAATCCTGCTTCAACGTGTGCCAGCCTTCCGTGATCGAATCGCCAACGAAAACGATGCCGTCCTGATCCTGCTCGCGCTGCTGTTCAAAAAGCGTGCGACGCTCGACGTTCTTTGCGCGAAAGCCCGACCACGATGAAGTCCGGCCCTTCGCCTGAAATACGCCATCCGCCGGCCAGAAGCGATCCGTGGACTTTACGCTCGCGGTTGGAGACGCGGGCGCCACCACGGGAGCAGGTGCAGCAGTTTCGATAATGGTTTGGCAGCCTGCGAGGAACAGACTCAAACCGGCGACAAAAAGCAGTTTCTTCATTGGGAGGGGATTCAACATTGAATGAGCGGAATTTGCAGCGTGGCGCACAATTGAATTTCCGCAACTCCGATCCCGCACCGGACAACAACTCACGAACATTCGATCACCATTTGCAAGGGAGCGTCCGATCCCGGGAACTCATCCTCAAGGGGACACCGGGATGCAAATCGGCCGATCCGTCCGATACTCCTCGCACAACTCACCCATTCGCGCGAAAACCATCATAGCCACATCCG
This sequence comes from Lacunisphaera sp., assembly GCA_036499685.1. Taxonomy (GTDB): domain Bacteria; phylum Verrucomicrobiota; class Verrucomicrobiia; order Opitutales; family Opitutaceae; genus Lacunisphaera. Next base: position 114,926 of record DASYDH010000030.1, read on the forward strand.
CGGCTTCCGGCTGTCCGCGCCGATCCATCGCAAGGGCGAGTTCGACAAGTTCGGCCCGGAATTGCGCGAGCTGCTGCAGCAGGGAATTATTGGAAGCTGTTTCGGTCATCGCATAAATCTCCCGGTGCCGACTACTTTTTCGTTTTGGCTTCCACCGTGGATTTCAAGTTCGCAAGTCCTTCCTCGAACTGGGGTCCGATCATTTTGTCCATGCTCACGACCAAGCCCATCAGTTTCATCACAAATGCCTTTTCTCCCGTCATCGACCATTTTACGGAGGTTTGAATCGCCTTCCCGGCGATGGGGTGGAAAGTGAATTCCGAGTAACAAAGCGATTCAAAGGGCTTTTCAAAATTCAGGCGCATCCTCACCAGTTCGCCGGGCCGGCTTTCGGTGATCGTCATACTGCCTTCCCCAACCTTGCTGTTTCCCTTCCAAGCCAGTGCCGCGCCGACCCCCGCCGGCGGTCCGCTGAAGGCGTATTTGGCCGTCGGATCCATTTTGGTGTACGGTGAAATTTCCTGCCAGTTGCGCAGGTCATTCACTTGCGCGAAAACGAGGGCGGGCGAGGCCGCGACCGTTGTGCTGCGTTCAACCCGATAGGTGCCCGGTTGGAAGGCCACGACAATCAGAAACCCAACGACAAGAACGGCCAGGGCGATGAGTATTTTTGCGATCATAAAGGAATAGGGTAGCTTCTTCGGGACGGATAAACCCGCGCGGCCAGCATCGGCCGGTAAGCCGCCCGGTACGACCACGCAAGGTAGAGCTCAAGGGCGGCAAAAACAATGGACATCGGCAGGCCGGAATGTTCAAGGAAACCATGAAACGCCAGGCTATTGACCATGAACGGCGCAAACAAGGCGAGTGCAAGGGGGACGAACCGATTTGACACGAGAAAAACTCCCACGACGAGTTGGGTCACCCCGATCAATTGCATCATGTAGCCGGTCTTCATGAGGGCGCCCGCAAACGCCGCCGCTCCTTCGGGCAGGGGAGTCGTCGGCTGGGGAATAAAATTGAAAAACGCATTGAGCCCGAAAATCACGAGCGGAACCCCCATCAGGATTCGTGCGACGGTGGGGAAATGACGCGTGAACGATTTATTCGCCGCGGTGCCTGCAGTTGTAGTTGGAGTTGTTTTCATGGGATAAAGTCAGCCATTGGTTGTGAGCGCCACCAGCCGGTCAAGGCTTTCGCCCCAGCCTTGGTGGAAACCCATCCTTTCGTGTTTTTCGCGATTGGCGACCGTCCAATGCGAGGCTCTGGCCGTGTAGTTGGTTCGCCCACCCGAAATTTCTTCAAACGTGATAATTGCGGTAAAGAAGATATCCGCCGCCGGCGCCCAGTCCGGGCCGTAGGCATCGGTAAAGACGATCCGCTCATTCTCCACCACCTCAAGAAATATGCCGCGCGTCGAAAATTCCGTACCGTCCGGTGCGCGCATGATGGTCCGAAAAACGCCCCCGGACCTCAGCTCCATTTCGCACACTGGAGTAGTCGTGCCGTGAGGGCCCCACCAGAATGGAAGCTGCGTGGTCCAGGCTTTAAACAAGCGCCGGCGCGGAACATCAACGTCACGGCTGAGGACGAGTTCGCGTTCGGAAATGACGGCAGTTGATGGGTTCATTTTAACGGGGTTATTTGCGTCACTTACTCAACGAACGGACCCCCGCCGGCCGGACATTGTTTCTATTTTTCATCAAAATGTCCTTTCGGGTCATCGCGATTCGTCGTAAAAGAAGCATCTCAAACTCACTTCAACCGCCCGTCTGCGATTCAACATGGAAACCCATCCCGCCTCCTCTCCTTATCTGCTGTTTTTCCGCAATTCCGGCCCTGAGACGCATCAGCATCTCTCAGCCGCCCAACGCCAGCAACTGGTGACCCGGTGGAATGCCTGGTATGACGACCTTGCCGCCGTCGGCAAAGCCGTGGAAGGCCAGCCGTTGGAACTGGAAACGAGGATCGTGTCCGGAATCGCCGGCTCCCGGGTCGTCGACGGACCATTCGCGGAAGCGAAGGAAGCGATCGGTGGTTATGTTAAATTAATGGTCAGCGGCCTGGAGGAAGCCACCGAGATTGCCCGCAAACATCCTGGCCTCACCTATGGTTTGATCATCGAAATCCGTTGGATGACCGCCGAGTGCCACTTGGGTGTGAACGCGAACCGGCCTGCCGCCGCGACGTTGTCACGGGCGTAGTTTTCCGTGGAGCCCGCCGAAATCAAACCTCCCGTGACAGATCAGGCCGAAACGGTCGCGACCGTTTCGCAGACACAGCCGGCCCGCCTGGTGGAAAATTTTTTCCGCCACGAAACCGGCCGGTTGCATGGCGCGCTCATTCGTCTGCTGGGCGTGCACAACTTGAGTCTCGCCGAAGACGTCGCGCAGGAGGCGATGTTGCGCGCGCTGCATTCGTGGTCGATGGGGGGCGTGCCCGCCAATCCCTCCGCGTGGATCACACGTGTCGCAATGAATCTGGCGAAGGACACATTGCGTCACCAGCGCATGTCGAGTGCGAAGGAACCGGCCATCATCACGCACATCGAGCAAACTTATGCGACACCCGCAGTCGCCCTCGAAGCGGCGCACGAAATCCGCGACGACGCGCTCCGACTGCTCTTCGTCTGTTGCCACCCCTCGCTCACGGCGGACGCCCAGGTGGTGCTCGCGCTGAAGGTGCTCTGCGGTTTCAGCACCGGAGAAATCGCGCGGGCTTTTTTGACCAGCGACGCGGCCATCGAGAAACAACTCACGCGAACCAAACAGCGCGTGCGCGATGCCAACATCGGTTTCGTCATTCCTGAAGGCCCGGAACTCGCGCCCCGCCTCGATGGTGTGCTCTCCGCACTCTATCTCCTGTTTAACGAAGGGTACAAAGCGTCGGCCGGGGACCGCCTGTTGCGCGAAGACCTTTGCCGTGAAGCGGTCCGGTTGACCTCGCTCCTGATCGTCCATCCGGCCGGTCGCACCCCGCGCACGCACGCCCTGCTCGCGCTCATGTTGCTCACGGCCGCGCGCTTTCCGTCGCGATTGGACGAAGACGGCGAACTGCTGCGGCTCGATGACCAGGATCGTTCGAAATGGGACCGTTCGCTGATCGAACGCGGCTTGATCCAACTCGGTGAAGCGGCCGCCGGAAACGAACTCAGCGAATACCACCTTCAGGCTGGTATCGCTGCGATTCACTGCACCACGACAGATTATGCCGCGACCGACTGGGCAAGGATTGTGCGCCACTACGATGAACTTCATCGTCTCAAGCCGTCGCCAGTGGTCGCCCTCAATCGAGCCGTCGCGGTGGCCAACCTTCACGGACCGCAAGCCGGTTTGAAGGCCGTGGCCGAAATCTCTCAGCTCGACCGACTCGAAGAACACTATTTGCTCCACGCCGTTCGCGGGGAATTGCACTGGCGCCTAAAAAATGATCACGCCGCCGCGGAAAGTTTCCGACGCGCATTGAAACTCGCCCGTGTCGGCCCCGAGCAAAATTACCTTTCCCGCATGCTTGAGCGTTCCTCGGACCCAAGCTCCGCCAGGTAAGCCGGACCGCGATTCCGCGTCTTTCAGTGGAGCCACGGCGACCCCGCCGTGGTCCGGCGTCCTGAGCGCAGTGAGGTCGCTGCGATGCCAGAATTTAACCGCGATCTTTCAACTTTGCCTTCACCCGCCGCGCGAGGCGGCGAACCCGGCTGCCCGGTGCTTCGCCGCGGGTGAGGATCCATTTCGTATGCGGCACCAGCGTGGTCGCGATGTGTTCCGGTGCCGTGTTTTTCTCGGCAAGGCCGGCGACCAGATCGATCCCGGCTTTCCCGAACACGTGTCGCACAAACGCCGAGCAATAAAACGCCTTTTCGCGCGCCAAAAGGTTTTCACGCGGTTGCCATTTCGGATGGCGCATCGCCCAAACCGTGCCGGCAATCTCGCGCAAGGAATAGCGCGTTCCCACGGAAACGAGCTCCAACGCCGCCGATAGAATTTGCTGCTGCTGTTCGGGCGTCAGGCCGAAATCCAGCACAGCCACCGAGGCATTCGATGCGTCGTCGTGATATTTCGTCATCCGATTTTCCTGCACCCCGAGCCGGATATGCTTCGTCTTGATGTCGAGATCCGACTCGATCACCCAATGATGTCCGTCGTGACGACGGCCTTGGAATAGAAACGCGTGCGACCAGCGGCTCCAGTCATGGGCCTCGTTGAGGTGACGTTGCGCCCGGCTGATAAGCCGGTTGATCAGCTCAGGACCTCCCGTCAGACCGACGCGGCCCGGAGCCGCATGTCGCTCGAAAAACTCCTGGTTGGTGAGGCCTTCGACAATAATGGTTTCAGACATGCGAAGGCTTTTCTTCTGCATCAATCGGGGAAAATTTCAATCTAACTTCCGCGACCGACGCCAGCGCTCTAATATAATGACCTGACAAAACTCCCCGACTGACTTTGATTTCCCGAACCCCATGAAAAAATTAATTGCCTGTGCTTTGGGTCTGGCGGCTTTCGGATTGGTTGCTTCCCCCGAAACCGCCGCGGTGACGCCTGCGACGTCGCCCTCCGTTACACCGCCACCCTCCCCGCGACCGAAACCTGATCCGAAAATGGATTCTTTCTACAAACTCGGGCCAGACTCGCAGCCGATGGAAGGTGCACCCAAAGGAAAAATCTCCGCCGCGAAAACGTTGCCGTCATCGGTTTTCCCGGGAACGCAGCACACCTACTACGTTTACGTTCCCGCGCAGTACGACCCGACCAAGCCCACGGCCGTCATGGTCTTCAACGACGGCCAGGCGATGATGGCCGAGCCGGGCGATGTGCAGGCGCAGAACGTGCTCGATAACCTGATCTATCGTCGCGAAATCCCGGTCATGATCGGCGTGTTCATCAACCCCGGACGCCGTGCCGATCAACCCGAGCCCACGCCGCACGACTGGGGCGACAAGACCACGAACCGGGCCGACGAATACAATCCGCCCACCGATAAATACGCCCGCGTTATCGTCGAGGAATTAATGCCCGCCTTGCGGAAGGAATATAACATTTCGCCCGATCCGGAGCTGCACGGCATCATGGGGTCTAGCTCCGGCGGCTGCGCGGCATTTGCAACGGCTTGGTTTCGCCCGAACGATTTCCGGAAGGTCATTACGTTTGTCGGCAGCTACACTGATATTCGCGGCGAATATATTTATCCCGAGCTCGTTGCCGAAAGTGAAAAAAAGCCGATCCGGATTTTCATGCAGGACGGTCGCAACGACAATCGCTTCCCCACAAATCCGAACCGCGACTGGTTCTATCAAAACGTGCGACTGATGAAAGCGCTCACCCAAAAAGGCTACGAGGTGAATTACGCCTGGGGTATCGGCAACCACGGCCAGAAACAAGGCGGCGCAATTTTTCCGTCAATGATGCGCTGGCTATGGCGCGATCAACCCGTGTCCGTTGATCCCGAGAACAACGAAGAACGCTCCTTCCGCGCACCAGTCGGCGACACGCCATAGTATAAATCATCTCGTCCGAGGCCCAGGAGCCGCAGCGACCCCGCTGCGGTCTGCTCCCCATTCACGGCGAGGTCGCCGTGACTCCAAATAATTCCGAGCCGCAGTCTCGCTCACAGCTCGCTCGTCTTCACTGTCAGCGCACGCGCCTGCTCGCTGCGTTTTCTTGCCTTCTCCACGCCGATCGCGTCGAGCCCGAGTGAGTTCGCAACCGCGAGCACGGTGCCAACACCGCAGAATGGATCGAAAACTATTTTGGCACCGACGTGGTCACGCGCGAAACGCACCGCATGGGCCGCCGCGCGGATGCCCATCGCGCGAATCCACGGCTGTCTTCCGGCATCGACGATGATATCCGGAATCGGCAACACGTCGGGGCATTTCATCGCCTTCGATACCGCAATCAAATGCGTGTAACCGGGCCGGCCCATCGTCAGCATTCCGGGTTGCCGCCGCGCCACGATCTTGTGAAAGAGCACGCGTGCACCCGCCTCCTCGCTCGCACGAATCACCAGGCTGCCCTTGTCGATCCAGACGTTTTCCTGTTTGATGTCGCTCTGGAAAAACAACGCCGCGCTTTCCGCCGGAATCGATTCAACGACCAATCGCACCGCGTCGAGAAACCACGTCCGCCACAACGGCAGCGTCAGGCTGACCTCGGAAATATCCGGCAACGAAGTGATCGCGCAGGCTCCGGCAATTACGCCGCGTTCCTTCATCCACGGAATCGCGTCCGCGCAGTGCACGACGCGCGAGGGAGCGCCCTTGGCGTCGTTTGTAGGATTCGGAATTGGAGCTTCGGTCATCTCCCCGCAGCGTCGGAAATCGCGCGGCCCACGAACAGGAAAATCCGCAAGTGATCGCCCCCGGGGAACGCCGAGCCAACGATTGATACTTACACTAAAAAGTGAGACGGTCAGTTGAGGTAGGGCGCGCTTTATCCTAAAGCGCCGTTCAGAGTTCCCAAACAACGGAGACGCAGTGTAAACCTACTGACGCGGCGGGTTGCGGATACCCCCTCCCTCGACGCTCTTCGCCCTCTGTCACTTCCTTGCGCAAGTCTCAATAGTTCCACTCCGGACGGCAGGGCCGCCGCTTGCGACGTGTTGTTTCGTTGCACCCCTCACCCACCCGACGCAAAACACGACGAACTGCACGGGCGATGGAGTTCCTCCTTCTCCACTGAACTCAACGTCATGCGTGGCTGCGTTGCGACGGACAGCCACGCCCGCGCGTGCAGCTCGCTGGCGAAGCGGCGGGCAACGTCCCCGCCATTAAGCGTGCATTCCGCCTCCCAAAAGATCTGCCCCGCCGACGGTAGCGTCACGCGAAATAAACGCACCCCGCGCAGTCCCGTGGCCAGCCGGCACCAACGTTCGGGCATCGGCGGGGTCGGTTGATCTGGAATCACTTTCCCTTCGTGCCCGTGTCCATGAGCCATCGTTCTTGCCGGCGCCGAAGCGGACGCCGCGCCTTTCGTTGCGCGCTGCTTTTTCATGATGAACCCTCTGCTGCTGACCAAATTTTAGGTGGACCGGTGGAATGATCACCGGTTTTTCACTCTAGCTCGAATGGACTTCCGCAAAATTTTCCGTCGTCGAAACGACCGGCCCGCCTCGCGGGCCCTCCGTCTCGTGGACAAAAACCTCCGGATGAATCTGGGTTGCGACTGATCGCAACGCAACGTTGCCGCTCTCGCCGGCGACGGGCAAACCGTCTGCGTCCGTCTCGATCAATGCGACAATTGCCTGCGGCGACGCAATAGCGGCATGCTGACCAGTTCTCGGTCCTTCCTTCCAATGCAGAAATGCATCGGGCCACGGCTGTTTCCCGCGGACCGTGAGGATGACCAACTCCGCCGCGGTGATGTCAGCGTTCGCCTCGCTGATAAATTCCGGCGACGCCGCATCGTCCATTCGCCAAACCCGCAATTCCGGCTCGAACTCGGTCGCCAGCTCGTCAGTCAGATGGGAAAAGGTGCTCATCGCCGCGTTCACTGAGGACAGGTGATCGTAAAGCATCACCACGGGAAATTTTTCGGTGGTCTCGCAGGTGGTCATGACGGAAGACGGGAAAATTATGTGGCCGGGAAATTGCGACGACGCGTCCGGGGTGGGACGATTATCGCGGTCGCATTTTTTCAGGATGACTGGCGCAGCCTAACTGCGAGCGGCAAAACCGTCGGCGAAAACCGGCACGATCACCGCGAAAAAAATAAAACTGTGAAGAGAAAGCGCGCCCGAGGAAGACGAAGAGAGGGGGCAAACCGTTTTAAGAATTCACCCAATTAAGCTAAAGGGAGGGAACGCCGAACAACTGCAAACTAGCACTAAGCGGCCTGATCCACAATAGACTATCAGAGACAACTGCCAAAATAGGGTGAAGACCTTCACGGCCACCCGGGCCAATTCCATTCGGGGCTGTCAGCCCGCATCCAAACCCAAGGCAAGGTCGTCGTGGCTCCCTTTTCGTTTCCGGAAAAGCACGCGAAGAAACCTTGTAGGCCGCCAGTCACCAATAATTCGCCATAATTTCCCCTGCCCAAACCGGTTCGAAGACTGACCCGCGCGGCTCGAATCCCTTCATCAACGGCTTAAGATCGACCACGGGGGTACCATCCACCGCATCAAGCCCCTGAATCAGCAGGGAGTTGCCGTCGATCCCGAGCACTTGGCAGGTGGAGACACCGAGCAGATTCGGGCGATTTTTGCCCCGCTGTGCAAAAATACCGATCTTGGGCCATGCCGGATTATTACGCGGATGACGAGCCGTGAGCTCGATCTTCGCGGGATCGGCGCGATGGAAATAATAAACCACCATCACGTGTGAAAAGGAATCCAGTCCCGCCAGCGATTCCGCCGTGAAGCGGGCCGCGTCGAGTTCGATCCGGGCTTTAACCCCGCCCCAGTTGTCGTCCACCACTTCCGTCCGCCCGCCGCGCACCGTCCCAATCGGTTCCAGTTGAATGGTCATGGATGAGATTTGCCGCACTGAACGGGAAAATTCAATTATTCAAGCCTCTGCCGCGCCCAGTGCCCCCTCTATCTTGGAGCCGCAGCGACCTAGCTGCGGTCAGGTTCAACCCATACCCGAGCCAAACCCACGGTGGGGTCGCCATGGCTCCATGCCATCGATCACGGCACCCTTTCCTATCTGCTTCGCGCTCTTTGCGTCCTTGGTGTAGACCTCCGCAAGCGGAACTATAGGACGGCGCTTGTGACATAATTTCCTCCGGAAATGGTCCAAAACCGCTTACTCGGTTGCCCTCGGTGCGTTTGCGCCTTTTTACTAACTCCCTTTCATCATGCCTTCGCGTCCTCAAACCCTCCCTGTCACTCCCGATCCCGCCGACCCGCAATTGCTGGCCTACCTCAACCTGAAGCTCCATGAAATCGGTCAGCCCGGCGTCAAGCTCCCCAGCGGGGAAGGACTTAACTCGTTCGTCGATCATTTCCTCACGCTGAGCCGCGAGAAGGACCGTGTGCTTTCCAGCCATCTCTGCCCCGTCGACCAGCGCATCCAGAATTACATCGCGCAATGTCTCAAGGGCGCCGGCGAAGTTCCCCGCCTGCCCACCAACACCCTCGTCCTCGATCGGCCCGGCCTAGCTCGCGGACTTTCCCTGCCGCCAGGTCGCGACGAACATCACAGCAGCATTCTCGCCTCGCTGCGTCTGAAACAAGGCGTGTTGCACAACCCTCGCAGCGACCGCCGGACCACCCAGGGAATTTTCCACGTCGCCGAGGGCGGCCTGCCGATTCCGGACGACAAAAAAGCCGTGCCTTCCGCTGTCTTTGGCCGGTTGCTCGCACGGGCGCTCACTCCTCCGGCAGAACTATTACGCCTGCCCTTCAGCGCCGACGCCGCGACACCGGCCGAATGTTTTGTTTCGCTCCACCTTCGCCCGGTCGTCGTTCCCGCCGTGCCGGGTTTCACCCCGGTGCGCGCGATGGAAACCCGCTTCTTCGTTCCCGGTGCGCTCGTCGCCAATCTCGATTTCGTGGAAAGCATCTTTGGCAACGCCGGCGATCCGCACCTGCCGGAAAACGACGCGGGCCTCGATCCCGAACATTGGACCGGCCACACGGGTTGCATCATCCTGGCGACGCATCTCAACGGCCTCACCAAAAAGGAACTTGGTCTGCCAGCCTTTGCCGACGCCACCCCCCGACAGCGCCGCGACGGCATGTGCTGGAAATCCGCCGAGGAAGCCTACAACGACGGCGGCGCCTTCAAGATCACCGCACGCGATGCCGGCGGCGTGGTCGTGACGCTCATCTCCGACAATTATTTCGGTTACTGCAAAAAAGAGGTGAAGACCCAGATCAGCTTCGCCGCCAACCTGCTCGGTCGCGCCGAGGAGGAGCATGCCGGCGGCGCGATTGTGTTTCCGAGTTACGACTTGGGCGAAACTTTCGAGCTCAACACGAATCTGCCCGACGTAAAACACACCTTCGCCGAGGCTCTCGCGTTGCTCAGCGACAGTGTCGAACTCCAGCCGGATGGCTGGGCGCGCGATAAAAATTTTCCCACGGTCCGCTATGTTCCGGCTGATGCGCGCTTCGACCTGCGGACGCAACGCATCGTTTTCCGCGATGCCGGCGGCCAGCAAAAGGTCCTCAAGCTCCTGCCCGGGTTCACCTATGTGTTGCCCTCCGGCTACAAGGTCGAGATGGCCAAGCCAGAGGAGAGCCAGCGCTGGCTGTTGCGCGGCACAACGGCCGAGGGACTGCTTTGTCACAAGCCGTGCACCGTTTCGGGCGGCGGCAAATCGGAGATTTCCAAACCCATCGCCGACGCGATGTTCACCGGGCCGGTATTCGTCAGCGATCTCGCGCGCGACCTCGATGTGGTCGAGGCAATCCTCCGGCGCGATTATAGCACGCGCCTGAAAAAACCCATCCCGGCCACCGTAAAGCGGCGCTCGATTCTCAGCCCAGATCGTTCACTCGGTTCGGTGATCAAACTGCTGAGCCGCAGTCCCGACTATAACGACGAGTACAATCAGTGGCTTACCACCATCCCGCGTTCCATCCGCGACCTCGTGCTGCTCCTCAAGCGTTTGTACAAACCCGAGTGGGGCGAGGACTGGCGCAAACATTTCACGGTCGACACAATCAACGCGCGCCCGGGTAACGAACTGAAACACAACGCCGAGAGATTGCTCACGCACTACCTTCGCGTCGGTTACACCCGCGAGGGCGGCTGGCGGACCTTCACGTTGCGCTCGGACTTTTTCCCAGCGGAAAAAATCCAGGTCGAGGATGACATCACCGCGTCGACCGTCGCTCCGCGCGAACAGGTTCCCGGTTTGCCGGCGTGGGTCACGCAGCCGTCGTTAAAGTTTGTCCACAATTGCGAACTGCGTCTCTTCCAGCGCCCGGACGACGCCGTCGTTCGCGGCTACGATAAACGCACCGAGCGGGATTTTTCGCGCCCCGGACATTTCTTTTCCAACTACGAACCGCTCAGTCGCGATACGGCCCGCTCCGTTGTGGAAGACGCCCTCGGTTTCGAGGCGTTCACCGAACCGATGCAAAAGGCCTTCCGCGATTTCGTCGCCGCCGACCGGCCGGCGTATATGGTCTCACCATCCCATCCGCGTGTCGTCGACGGCAAGCCATCCAAAAATCCGCGTTACCTTCAAAACCGGCCGGACCTTGAGGATCCACGCGCAACTTACCTCGCCCGGACCGGCGCGCGTCTTTATCGCCGTCTCGCCGCCAATGCACCCGCACCTTTCCCCGTCGGCTCCGTCCTGATGGGCCGTCGGTTGAATCCGCCCGAGACAAACATCAAACCACTCTGCGTTTTCGGTCCGATCCACTATCAGGAATTGCCCGAGGCATTCATGGACTTGATCGCGAGCCTCACCGGGAAATCACCGTCGACCACCGGCGCCGGATCGGAAGGCGCGCTTACCAAAGGACCGTTCAACGCACTCCCGCCGATCTACGATCTCAACGCCGCGCTCGCGTCGTTCATCCTCACGGGTCTGCCCGTTTTTTCGACGGCTGCCGGCTGGGTTGGACCCCGCCATCGTGTCGATCACGACATCAGCCTGCTCGTACCGGAAATCTGGTGTCGCATGACTCCGGCCGAGCGCGAACCCGCCTACCTGATCTCCGAGGGACATTTGGAACGCTGTAAGGATTTCGATTTCAAGGGTCAAAAAGTGCTCGCGAGCCGGCTGGGCTGGCGCATCACCGCGCGTTTCGTCCAGACTTTCTGCGGCCGGGTGCTCGGCAATCCCAGCAGTGTGTTTGACGAGGAATTCCTCCAACCGGAAAAACAGGACGTCGCGGTGTTTGCCGATGGCGTGGATAACATTGTCGCCGCGATGCGCGCGGCTGCAACGAACTATTTCTCAGACAACTCCATCGAGCAGGCGTGTCCACCATTGCAGGCGTTGCTGCACATCATGCGCGACGGCACGTGGGAAGGACGCGGCCCCGACGACCCGGTTTTCCGCGCACTGTTCACCCGGGACTCATTGCTCGCGAGCGACTGGTATCGCGCCCGCCTCGAAGCGCAGCGCACCATCGACGCCACGATCGGCGCCCGCCAGGCAAAGTATCTTGAGGAATTCCTCGCGCGACCCAACTACGCCGACGTAGCCGGGCGCTTGGATATTCGTGGCCGCCTAGCCAAAGCAACCGCCGTCGCCAGTGAGACCCAAACGCCCAATTACGTCGAAAAACTCACCGGCACCCTCGGCGCCGAACCCGCCATCGCCGCCGCGATGCTCAAACGCTGAGCATCCAAATCAGCCTGTAGCCGGAATCGCTTGCACTGAACATTTTTATCTGGAGCCACGGCGACTCCGCCGTGGAGCGCCGGCCCACCGGGACCGGCGCTGTGCTACGCTCTCACAACACCAAGTTATTTTGCGTTGCCGAAATCGAATTCCTGGCTGGCGGCGATCATCACCGGTTCACCATGGCGGGTCGGCGGGGCAAAATGCCACTGACGCAACGCCGTCACCGCAATATCCGAGAGATAGGGATGCGCCTCGGCCGTGACGGAGGGCAGACGAACCTCACCTTTTTGATCGATGTAGAAATAAACCTGAACCTTGCCGCGAACGCCTGCCTTCTCCGCTTGCGTGGCGTATTCCGGGCTCACTGTCGCGACGGGAACCGGCGGATGGTCCAATTCGTTTTCACGCGTAAGTCGAAACGCCAGCCGGTTGTCCGCCAGGCCCGGCACCATGGATTCGAGGAAGTGGTTCGAGATGTTGATCGTGCTCGTTTCCACGACGCCTTCGCGTTTGAAATCGAAACGCAGTTCCATCTGGACCGGCACGTTCTGGCCATCGAGCCGGGCCGGGGTGATCTTCCAGTCCTTCATCACCTCTTGGCAGACGCGAACGAAGGCCTCGCGTGTGTACGCGAGCGGCAGGGAGTCGGTCAATTTGCCGTCGGCGTTAACGCTCAACGCAAACGTCACGTGGCCCTCCGTCACGCCATCGGTGATCAGGGTCGCCGGAAACTGCGGCATGTAATTATCCGGCGAAAGTTTAGCCGACTCAAAAGCGGCCAGCGCCTGGGAGGCGGCCGCGAAAACGATCAGAAGCGGAATTCGCAGAAGAATCTTTTTCATGGGGATGAGGGATTGCCCGGCATAACACCGCATCGTTCCCCTCCCCTTCATCGCAGAAATTAATTCCCTGCGAACGAAGGAACAGCATGCCTCTCAAAGCCAAAGATGTCCTTGGAAAATCTGCCGCCCATGTCCCCAAGTCATTCTCACCGCCGTCAATCGCAGTTTTTCAACGGAAAAACCGATCCCAAAACCCAAACATACCCTACGCCCCGCTTTGGATGTCTCTTCCGGTTTGGCACCTTCGACCTTTCTTTTGTTGTGTTAATTCTGCTTGGCTTCGCACTGATTGAATACCCGGAATGTCGCAGCCAGACCTCAAAGTCTCAATTCCATGCCCTTTCTCTTTCCCGCCCGGTCTCTTTTTATTTGCATGGCGGTGTCCATGCTTGTGCGAGCCATGAACGCAACCCCAGTCCGACAAACTGACTCCTTCGATTCCGGCTGGCGTTTTCACCTCGGGGAGGTGGCCGGCGCTGAGCAACCTTCATTCATTGACCACCAGTGGCGCACGCTCGACCTGCCGCACGACTGGAGCATCGAGGGACCCTACGATGAACATGCGCCCACCGCCGGTCCCGGGGGTTATCTGCCGACCGGTCTGGGTTGGTATCGCAAAACTTTCCAACTACCCGAATCCGCTCGCGACCGCCTCGTCACCCTCCAGTTCGATGGCGTCTACGAGTACAGCACGGTCTGGATCAACGGCCACGAACTCGGCATCCGGCCCTACGGTTACTCCACCTTCACGTACGACCTGACACCTTGGCTCAAATTCGGCGCCACCGCCAATGTCGTCGCTGTCCGGGTCGACAATTCCCGGCAGCCCAACAGCCGTTGGTATTCCGGCTCCGGCATTTACCGCCATACGTGGATCACGTTGTCTGATCCGCTCGCGATCGCACCGTCCGGCGTCTATGTGACCACGCCTGAGATCTCCGGCATCGGGGCCACCGTTCACGTCGAAACCCGGGTGCGCAACCGTCGCAGCTCTGCGCAATCGTTTGAAGTTAGGAGTGAGATCCTCGATGCCTCCGGTCAGCCGCTCGTTCCGCCGGTAACTGGACAGGCCCGATCGGAATCTGGAGCCACCGATCGCACCGAGCTAAAAGCCGGTGCCGAAACGACCGTGGCGTCCACGCTGCATCTGGCTGCGCCGCGCCTGTGGTCGCCCGATTCGCCGGAGCTTTACCGGCTGCGTTCGCAGATTGTGGTCGCCGGCACCGTCGTCGATTCGACCGACACCGTCTTCGGCGTCCGCCGGTTGGAGTTCGATGTCGACCGTGGCCTGCTGCTCAACGGCACGCCGGTAAAACTACGTGGCATGTGCCTGCATCACGACGCAGGCGCGGTAGGCGCAGCCGTACCCGAGGCGGTGCTGGAACGACGGCTGCGGCTTCTGCAGGAGATGGGCTGCAACGCGATCCGCTGCAGCCACAATCCCATGGCACCCGAATTCTATGATCTCTGCGACCGGCTCGGCCTGCTGGTGATGGACGAGGCTTTCGACGAGTGGACGATACGCAAACCCCAGATCAAGTTCGGCTACTCCGATTCATTCGCCGCCTGGTCGGAGCGCGACCTGGTCGATTTCATCCATCGTGATCGCAACCATCCCTGTATTGTGCTTTGGAGTGCGGGCAACGAGATCGGCGAGCAATTGGCCGCGGACGGTCCGGAAATTCTGTCCCGGCTCGTCCGGATTTTTCATAGCGAGGATCCAACCCGGCCGGTGACCGCGGCGATGGACAACATTTTCAGCCAGCACGGCCAGGCCCCGGTGGCGTTTTCCAGCCTCCTCGACGTGGTCGGTTATAATTACGCCGACCGCTGGGGCAGCCGACGCGAAACCCAATACGCCGATGATCGGGTGCTTTTCCCGCACCGCAAATTCATTGGCACCGAGGACTCCAATCCGCGCGGGGCCCGCGGCGACTATCGCTTCGGTCCGATGCTCGGTGGCGGTTATGCCGCCGGCCGCGTGATCCCCGGCAACGGCCCCGATGGTGCTCTCTATACGACCAGCACAATCCGAACGGCTTCCCTCTGGCGGTTCCTCGCGGTCCACGATTACGTCGCCGGCAACTTCGGGTGGACCGGTTTCGATTATCTGGGCGAATCTGTCTGGCCCAACAAGCTCGCGACCTCGGGGCCGCTCGACACCTGCGGATTCAAGAAGGATTCGTTCTATTTTTTCCAGAGCCTCTGGACGACCAAGCCGATGATCCATCTGCTTCCTCACTGGAACTGGCCGGATCGCGTCGGTCGGCCGGTACCAGTTGTTGCCTATACGAATTGCGCCGCCGTCGAGTTGTTCCTCAACGGGAGGAGTCTCGGCGCCAAGTCCCGCGAATTTCCCGCCCAAGGCGCCTCTACCGGATGGAACACCTACGCACTGCCCCAGATCCAAACCACCACCTCCGACCTCCAGCTCGTCTGGGATGTACTCTACGAACCCGGCGAATTGAAGGCCGTCGGTTATGATCGCGACGGAAAAATCGTCTCCGAAGCCAGCGTTCGCACTGCCGGCCCGGTCGCCTCACTCGAATTGAGCGTGGACCGAGCAGCCCTCACCGCCGGTGCGCGCGACGTCGCCCACGTCACCGTGCGCGCCCTCGATGCGCACGGCGTGTTCGTTCCGCTCGCCGACAATCAGATCGAGTTTGAACTCATCGGCCCGGCCCGGCTGCTCGGAGTCGACAATGGCGACCCCTCCAGTCACGCAAGCTATCAGGGCAACACCCGGGCGCTGTTTCACGGCATGGCTCTTGCCCTGGTCCAATCCACCACCGACGCCGGCTCCATCCGCCTCACCGCGCACAGCCCCGGACTGCCTTTAGCAACCGTCACCTTAACGACTCGATAAAAAGGCACCGCCTGATCCCGCAACGCCCTCGATGGCTCACGGGGCTGAACCCATCGGCCAAAGTGCGGAGCGCGGAAGGCGCGCATAATACCTGACATAATCGATTCGTAATTCCGCGGGGAAAACCGTCGTGCCGCTGGGATTGCCCGGCCAATTTCCGCCGACGGCGAAATTCAACAGGATGTGAAATGGGCCGTCCAACACCCAGCGCTCACCCGCGACAAGATCGGTTTTCTTCACCGAAAAATATTTTGTGTCGTCCAGCCACCAGTCGATTTGCCCCGGACTCCACTCGATTGCAAAGACATGGTAGGCATCGGCGAAAGAACCGCCATTCGGCAGCGTGATCGAGGAACCGTGCTGATACGCTCCCCCGCTCCCCGGGCCGTGCAAGGTGCCGTAAAGAATTCCGCTCTGGTGCCCGAGCACCTCCATGATGTCGGTCTCGCCGCATTCCGGCCAACCCACAGTCGAAATGTTTTCTCCCAACATCCAAAACGCCGGCCAAAGTCCCTGGCCACGCGGCAATTTCAGGCGCGCCTCGATCCGCCCGTATTGCGTGGCGAACTTGCCGATCGATTTGATCCGGGCCGAGGTGTAGCCGCCCTGCGTTGTCTTGACCGCGCGGATCACGAGCACCTTGCCGTCCGTGGCGTCTGCATCGTCCGCGATAAAGGAATTATCCCGGGAATCAGTATATGTTTCGAGCTCCGCATTGCCCCACCCGTTGCCACCGAGATCGTAACTCCAAGCCGAAGTCGATGGTCCACTGTTCGTCGTCTGGTTAAACTCATCCTGCCACGCCGGCGGCGCCGCTTGCAGTCGAGTCAGCTCACCGGCAAGAAATGCAATAAAACCAGTTCCAATCAGCCGTAAAAGCACGAACGGGCAGATACGAAAATAAAAAGGAAAGTCCGCTTTGATGCACATGAGTTAAAATCAAGCGATTGGTCCACATCAGGTTCAAAGCCGTGAGTTGCTGAAAACAAAACACGATTTCCCCTGAGAAAATGGCGCCTCCCAAATTGAAAACGCCGACCCTGCGGTCAAGGGACATTCATGCACCAAAATCATTTGATTACGCACATCGCTTGGTCGTGCCCGGAGTTTGTCCGAAAAAATTTTACTTGGGCGACCCCCTGATGCCTATGCCTCCAACTCTTGCTGCATCAGCCACTGCAGGGCCGTATCGTAATCATGGAAAATGGAATCCCGGCTGAAGGTCTCCGCGAATACCTGGTATTGCCGGGATAGGCCGAATTGAACCGGACGCTCAACGAGAATCGCTGTTTTCCAATCGCGTCCGGCCAGGATCGGTTGGACAATCTTAACGATGAGATCGGCAAAGACGTCGCCACGAAAAAGAATATCGGCCATCCGCAAGTCCACCAAAGTCCTCCTGACGGAAAGCACCTGCTGATCTTCGAGGTATTTCATCCAATAAAGTTCGAGATCGGCCGCGGAAATACCCCCGGTCCATACTTCGAAAATCACCTTCCGCCCCAAATCTATCGAATACGAGATCGGCATAAATAATTAATGACGGAAACAGCGAATCTGTCGGGTGGGATGGAGCTAACGTTATGTTCCGAGACGAATCCTTCAGCGAATAACAGTAAAGCATCGAATCACTTCACCTTTACGATTTCGAACGTACGGTCGCCGCTTGCCGCATGACGGATCGAAAGCCCATCGCTGTCAACGCGAGTACCGGCCCTACAACCAAGCTGTTTCCCAAGACAAGGGGATCACCACGGAACACGCCGAATACACAGAAATCAGAGTAATGAGTTTAGATCGGAGCCAACCGTCGCGCCACGTTTGGTGCCGGATCAATCGATCCTTTTCTGATCTCAGAAGTATTGATTCTGCATGTTCTGTTTCTTCTGCGATTAAATCCACCTGTGTGTTTTCGGGTGAGTCGCGAGCAGGTCGCGCACAATTTCAATCCAAAGAGGCAACTTATCCGCCGGCATTACGGGCGGCTTCCAACTCTTCCCAGCGCGCAAAGGCCACCGCGTGGTCCCGGTCGATTGTATCGAGGCGTTTCTTTATCTCGGTGAATTTAGCGGCTTCCGTTTTATAGAACGACGGATCGGCGAGCTTCGCCGTCAGCTCCGATTGCTCTTTTTCCAAGGCTTCGATTTTCGCCGGCAGCGTCTCTAATTCCTTCTCCTCCTTGCCAGAAAGCTTTCTCCCCTTCACTGCCGGCGCAGTTCCGCCGGCGGAATTCTTTTTTGTCTCGTTTGTCGGCGCCGGTGCGCGGGCCGTCTTCGCCGCGGCCGCCGCTTCCTGCTTCGCCTTGTCGTGCTGCCAGTCGGTATAACCACCGACGTAGTCGCTGATCTGACCATCGCCTTCAAACACGAGCGAACTCGTGACGACCTCATCAAGAAAGGCGCGATCGTGGCTCACGATCAATACGGTGCCGGGAAATTCCACGAGCAAATCCTCGAGCAGGTCGAGCGTCTCCACGTCGAGATCGTTCGTGGGCTCATCGAGCACGAGTACATTGGCCGGTTTCGTGAAAAGTCGCGCGAGGAGCAGACGATTACGCTCTCCGCCCGAGAGCACGCGCGCCGGCGTGCGGGCACGGTCGGGCGCGAAAAGAAAATCCTGCAGGTAACTGATCACATGGCGCGTGCGCCCGTCGATCGTGATGTGGGTGTTGCCGTTGGCGATGTTATCGGCGACGGTCTTGTTGTCGTCGATTTGCGCGCGGAGTTGGTCGTAATAAACCACCTCAAGATTCGTCCCGTGTTTGATCACGCCGCTGGACGGCGCGAGCTGGCCAAGGAGAAGTTTGATGAGCGTGGTCTTGCCCGCACCGTTC
Organism: Lacunisphaera sp.; assembly: GCA_036499685.1. GTDB lineage: Bacteria > Verrucomicrobiota > Verrucomicrobiia > Opitutales > Opitutaceae > Lacunisphaera. The sequence continues at coordinate 133,715 of DASYDH010000030.1, forward strand.
GGGCCGATGAGGCCGATCTTGTCCCCGCGCAAAATGGTCGTGGTGAAATCGCGCACCAGGACTTTGCCATCGGGATAGGAGAACGACATGTTTTCCACATCGACCACCTTCATGCCGCTCGGGATCGCCTCGTTGACGCGCATCGTGACATTGCCGACTTTTTCACGACGGGCGCGACGATCGGCGCGGAGCACCTTCAGTTGATTGATGCGGGCGGTGGCGCGGGACCGCTGTGCTTTCACGCCGCGACGAATCCACTCCTCCTCCTGTGCGAGTTTTTTGTCTGCTAGGGCCTGCATGCGCTCCTCGGCTTCGAGCCGGTCCTGCCGGCGCACAAGAAACGTATCGTAGTCGCAATCCCAATTCGTGATGACGCCGCGATCCAGTTCGACAATTCGCGTCGCCAGTTTCTTCAGGAACGCGCGATCGTGCGTCACGAAAAACAAGCCGATTTTTTCCTGCAGTAGAAGCTCCTCGAGCCAGAGAATTGACGCCAGATCGAGATGGTTGGTCGGCTCGTCGAGCAGCAGCAAGTCGGGTTTGCTCGCCAGCGCTTGCGCCAGCAACGCGCGACGCTTCAATCCGCCGGAGAGCGCGGAAAATTCCGCTTTCGGATCGAGCCCGACGTGGGCCATCAGGTCCTCGAGGCGCACTTCACGCTCCCAATCCTCCTCGTGGGGCCCGCCGTCGCGCAGCCCCGCGGAAACGATGTCGTGCACGCTGCCCGTCAGATCGGAAGGCACTTCCTGCACCAACCGTGCGAAATGCGCACCTGGCTGGCGGAAAACCTGGCCAGTGTCGGGTTTGATTTCGCCGACGATCAATTTCATCAACGTCGACTTCCCCGCTCCATTGCGACCGAGCAAGCAGAGACGTTCGCCCGTGTTAACCTGGAAGTTAACGTGGTCGAGTACCGGCGGACCGCCGAAGGCTTGGGAGACATCGAGAAGACTTAAAAGCGCCATGGGAACGGAAGAACGTAGGAGTCCCGGACGGCGGTGCAACCCTAAGCTCGGACTGTTTTTTGGCGGCGAGGACCGCGTCGAAAGTCAATTTCGCAATAAGCCCAACGACTTCACGAGAGCTGGCTGGCATGAATCCAAGGCAGGGCGCTTTATTCCTAAAGCGCCGTTCGATAGTTTCGATTGCCTCCAAATTGGCGGCTTAGGGACAAGCCGCCTTATCCTTCAAAACGACCCCGTGACGACTTCTGTCTTCTCCGTATCCGCCATCCCCGGACATGCTTTCGTCGTAAAATTCGTAACATCCTTCAGCGCGAAAAACGGTGTACCGTCAGCCCGCTGTGCCTTGAAGCGCTCGAATTTGATTCCGGCCACGTCTTGCAGCACCACCGGCAGGCGGTTGTCGGCGGCGGTGAAACTGACTTCCACGTCTTCCATCGTAATCGCCGCAGCGTGACGGATAAAAAAACCGTAGGCAGGCAACAGCCCAAACATGCTCGGTTCCGGATACGCCTTCTCTTGCTCGGGCGGGGAAAATGGATCACGCGGTCCCGTCAGTCCCGCACCGCGCAGAAAGAAAGGATTGATCAATTCCGCAGGTTGCTGCGCCACCTGCGCGAGCGTGAGGCCTCCTTTATATTCGATCCGAATGTTCTTCAAACTGACCTCTTCCACCGGATGCCCCGGCAATCCGGCGATAATCGAAGCGTAACGGGCGTCGGCATTCGTCACCGTCACGTCGCTAATGGTCACGCGGCGAATCGAACTGACGGGCGTGCCGGCCGGACTGCGACCACGGTTGCCCAGACGAATGAAAATTGGTGAGCTCACGATGTCGCGCATCGTCAGATTCCGAACGGTCACGTCTTCAATCGCTCCGCCATCGACCGTTTCAATCGCCAGGCCCCGGCAGTGCTCAAACGTACAGTCGGCGATGGTGATGCGCTTAAAACCGCCGCTCGACTCCGTGCCCAATTTGACGCGTCCCGTCGGCCCGTCGCGATCAGGCGCGTGAATCATCGTTTGCCGGCGCGTGCCGTCGATGAGCGTACCCGCGTCGTAACCGCTGACGGTACAGCCGATGACGCGAACATCTTCCACGTCGCGGATTTTTCCGAGTGCGTGGGAACTCTTCAGCACAATCGCGTCATCGTTCGGAGTGTTGACGCGGCAAGCGCGCACGACGACGTCACGACAGGCGTCGATGTCAAAACCGTCACGATTCGTATCAACCGTAAGATTTTCGAGCGTCAATCGATCGATGCCGGTGGCAAGTACTGCGAAGTGACCGCAAAGGCGCAAAGACAGGTCACGAATGACCACATTGCGGCAGTTTTTAAGACTGATCGCCTTGTCGCCAACCCCGACGACGTTAGCCGGCAAAGCGCGACCGTTTGCCTCTGCCGGCGTACCGTTCGCTGAAGTTGGCGTGCCATTTGGTCCATCCCTGCGGCGGTCGCCCGCATTCCGCACGAGTCCGTTGCCATCGATCAAGCCGGCGCCGGCCAGGGTGACATTCTCCAGCTCTTCGCCCCAGATCAGGCTGTTGTGCCAGTGACTGTGGCCAAAATCCTGATACCGGAATTTTTCACCCGGCTCATTTGGCTCGGGCAGATCGTAGGCGCCAAAACCCGGCGCCGGAGTCGCCGCCCTGAGCACCGCTCCTTTTTCGAAGTAGAGGGTAAGGTTGCTTTTGAGTCGCACGGAAAAACTCAGGTAAACTCCAGATGTGAAACGCACGGTGCCGCCTCCCGCTGCGGCGGCCGCCTCAATGGCGCGGTTGATCGCCGCAGTATCGAGTGCCACTCCATCGCCCACTGCGCCGTAGTCGCGCACATTGAATTCGCGAAGCGGCGCGGCCACGCCCGCCATCGCCATCAAGGGCAACGCCGACACGAAAAACAAACTGAAGAAAACACGCATGAACAGGTGGTTACAGTTGGATAGGTTTCCGTGCGTCGCAATTTAAAGCGGAAACGATTTCAGCGGACCGTCCGACATTCTGGCCCCCGCAACCGGAGATCGCCCCATTTATCGAAAACCCAGCACACGGCGTGGATTGACTCCGCCATCACTGTCCCTGCACCATCCGGGCGTGAGTGCCACCGAACAGACACCTTTGCAAAAAACCATCCTCTGGCTGGTGAATCAGACCGGCTTTCCAGCGCGACGCCTGCCGGACCGCGCGGAGCTGCTGTTGTTGGTCGCGACTGCTGCCGCCGATGAAGATTTGGAGGCGCGTCACGCGCAGAAAAAGCCCGGTCTCCAATTCAATCCGAACTTTGCCGCGCAGATTCGCAAATACACGGCGCAACGCCGCCGGGCTCACATCAACTGCGACAACAGCGCAAAGACCTGAGCAACGTGCGCGGAATGGCGCAATTGGTTCACTTCTTGTCGATGCTGTATTTTCCCGCGCCCGCCACCAGCAGCACCACGGCTCCTGTCAGATAAAGGAACGCCAGCTCCCCGTTGGTCGGCCCGGTGAGCCTTGCGCCGTTTACGATAAAAAAGGCGACGCCCACGTTCACGCCGATGACAATCGCGGCCGTGCGGGTGAACGCGCCAACCACAACCAATGCCGAACACACGACCTCGGCAAAAATCGAAAGCAAGAGAGTCGGCACATGCCCGATGCCGATGATGTCGGGAAAAGACGTCCGGTCATGGACCAGATTCAATAATTTGCCCCAACCGTGCAGCCAAAATAGCGAGCTGCCAAACACCACCCGCAGCACAAGCAACCCAAGGTCTGAGTTAACCGGAATGAATTCGAGACGGAGAAATTTTTGCATGGGAATTGTTGAGTGGAAACGAAGTCCCTAAGGTCGGCCGGCTTCCGCAGCAAGCCCGGCTTCTGCGCAAGCCGGCAGTTTCCGTACCCTCTCGCGCTGTTCGCTGGATCCTTAATGTTTTCTTAACACAAATCCTGCCGACCTTAGTTAGGCCGGGCGCACAAAACCGGGTAATCTGGGTGGCATGGACGCCTCCGATTTCCTTTATGTCGCTTTTTATCTTGGCGCGCTGCTCGCGGTCACGCCGTTTCTGGGAGACTGGCTAGCCGCGATAATGATTGGCGAGCCGCCGCAATGGCTGAGCTGGCTGGCACCTCTCGAGCGCGGGCTCTATCGCTCGGCGGGTGTTCGTCCTGATCAGGAAATGTCGTGGCTGCACTATGCGGGTGCTTTGGTTGTTTTCAATTTGCTAGGGGGTGCGCTGATCCTCGCGCTCCAACTCTTCCAAGGCCACCTCCCGCTCAACCCCCAGGGTTTCGCCGCCGTACCGGCCGGTGTGGCTGTTAATACCGCGATTTCATTCTTAACGAACACCAACTGGCAGGCCTACTCCGGCGAGGCTTCCTTGAGTTACCTCACGCAAATGCTCGGGCTCGGCGTGCAAAATTTCCTCAGTGCCGCCACCGGCCTCGCCGTCATGGCTGCCCTCGCGCGCGGGCTGAGTCGAAAATCGTCCCTTGGAATCGGCAATTTCTGGGCGGATATTGTGCGTCCCACGGTCTATTTGCTGGTACCGCTCTCATTCGTCTTTGCCATCGTGATGATCGCACAAGGCGTCGTGATGTCGTTCGCACCCTACGTCCACGCTTTCCCCATTACCGGCGGCGAACAAGTGATTCCCCTCGGGCCTGCAGCCTCCCAAATCGCGATCAAACAGCTCGGCACGAATGGAGGGGGCTTCTTCGGTATGAATTCCGCCCATCCTTTTGAGAATCCCACCGCCCTATCGAATTTTTTGCAAGCACTCGCCATTCTCGCGCTGCCAGCGGCCTGCGTTTACGCTTATGGCTCGCTCACGGGGGCGCGTCGCCACGCCAGAGTTCTCTTTGGCGTGATGCTCACATTCTTCGTCGGCGCACTCGCGCTTTCACTTTGGAGCGAGTATGCTTCGCCCAATTCCGCCGCCCTGGCATTCGAAGGCAAGGAACTGCGCTTCGGAATCACGCCCAGTATTCTCTGGGCCAATGCCACTACGGTGGCTTCGAACGGCTCCGTCAACGCCATGCATTCGTCGCTTTCCCCATTGGCCGGCGGCATTGCGCTTTTTAATATGCTGCTCGGCGAAATCATTTTCGGCGGGATCGGTTCAGGGATGTACGGAATGGTGATGATGATCGTCCTCGCCGTTTTTCTCGCGGGCTTGATGGTCGGTCGCACCCCCGAATATCTCGGTAAAAAAATCGAGGCGTTTGAAATCCGCCTGGCTGCGGTCGCTGTGCTGCTGCCGTGTGCTGTCGCTCTGTTCGGCTGCGCCGCATCGTTCGCCACCGAGGCCGGCCGGGCGTCCACGGGCAACCCGGGGCCCCACGCGCTCACGGAAATTCTTTATGGCTGGGGTTCCATGGCCAACAACAACGGCTCCGCCTTCGGCAGCCTCAACGCCACCGCCAACCTTTACACGTGGGGCGGTGCGACCGCGATGCTGCTGGGGCGATTCGGCGTGATCCTGCCGGCGCTCGCCATCGCGGGCCGTCTCGCCGCCAAGAAAGGGGTGCCTCCTTCCAGCGGCACGTTCCCAACCGACGGCCCGCTATTTGCCGTCCTTCTGACTGGCGTGATTCTCATCGTCGCCGCGCTCACTTACTTTCCCGCGCTTACGCTCGGTCCCGTGCTCGAACATCTGCTGCTCGCCGCCGGCCGCACATTTCAGTGAACCACCTCCCGACGCCACGCCTCCCGACGGTCCACTCTTTTGATTTTTCGCCATGAAACCTGCCACTATTTCCAATTGGAACCCCGCATTCCTCCGTCGCGCGACCATCGACTCGTTTCGCAAACTCGATCCGCGTGTCCTGTGGACCAATCCGGTTATTTTCGCCACGGCGGTCGGAGCCCTGATGGTCACCGTGGTTGCACTCAATGATGTCGTCCATGCCAGTCCGGACGGCTTCACCCTCCAAATTATGCTCTGGCTTTGGTTCACCGTGCTCTTCGCCAATTTCGCCGAAGCCCTCGCCGAGGGTCGCGGCAAGGCTCAAGCCGATGCCCTCAAGCGCGCGCGTTCCGATGCGTTTGCACGGCACTTGAAACACGGTGCAGAGGAAAAAATCGCCGCGCCCGATCTCCGCAAAGACGACCTCGTCGTGTGCGAAACGGGCGACGTCATTCCCTCAGACGGTGAAGTCATCGAGGGCATCGCCAGCGTGGATGAATCAGCCGTCACCGGCGAATCCGCACCCGTCGTCCGCGAAAGCGGCGGCGATCGCAGCGCCGTCACCGGCGGCACGCGCGTGCTGAGCGACCGGATTGTGATCCGCGTCACCGTTGAACCGGGCGGCGGTTTTCTCGACCGCATGATCGGCCTCGTCGAAGGTGCCTCGCGCCAGCGCACGCCCAATGAAATCGCCCTCGGCATCCTGTTGGTTGCGATGACCGCGGTATTTCTCGTGGTCGTGGGAACACTGCCCTTCTTCGCGCATTACAGTGAAACCCTCGCCGCCCAAACCGGCGCGGTGGATGTTTCGCTGACCGTCCTCGTCGCGCTCTTCGTTTGCCTCATTCCCACCACCATCGGCGGCCTGTTAAGCGCCATCGGCATCAGTGGCATCGACCGCCTCGTCCGCCGCAATGTCATCGCCACTTCCGGTCGCGCGGTCGAAGCCGCTGGCGACATCGACGTCCTGATGCTCGACAAAACCGGCACCATTACGCTCGGCAATCGTCAGGCCCACGAATTCATTCCCGCTCCCGGCGTCACCGCCGAACGCCTCGCGGCCGCTGCGCAACTCGCGTCACTCGCCGACGAAACCCCGGAAGGCCGCAGCATTGTGGTGCTGGCCAAGGAAAATTTCTCGATCCGCGAACGCAGGGTCGCGGCTCCGCATGCGACGTTCGTTCCGTTCGCCGCCCAAACCCGGATGAGCGGCGTTGATCTCGATGGAAAATGCATCCGGAAAGGAGCTGCGGCCAGCGTGCAGGAGTGGGTCGAGGCGCAGGGTGGCATTTATCCGGCCGAGGTGGTGGCGAACGTTGATCGCATTGGCAAAGCCGGCGGAACTCCCCTCGTCGTCGCCGAGAATCGGGAAATTCTCGGCACAATTTATCTGAAGGACGTCGTAAAAGGCGGAATCAAGGAACGCTTCGCTGAACTGCGCCGCATGGGAATTCGCACGGTCATGATCACGGGCGACAATCCACTCACCGCCGCTGCCATTGCCGCGGAAGCTGGCGTGGACGATTTTCTCGCGCAAGCAACTCCCGAGATGAAACTGGAGCGCATCCGCCACGAGCAGGCGCAGGGCTGGCTGGTGGCGATGACGGGCGACGGCACCAACGATGCCCCCGCTCTCGCGCAAGCCGACGTGGGCGTCGCGATGAATACCGGCACGCAGGCCGCGCGCGAAGCCGGCAACATGGTCGATCTCGACAGCAATCCAACGAAACTCATCGAGATTGTTGAAATCGGAAAACAGCTGCTCATGACGCGCGGGGCATTGACCACTTTTTCCATCGCCAACGATGTGGCGAAATATTTTGCAATCATCCCCGCGATGTTTGCCGGCCTTTATGCAGTGAATGGCGGGCAGACAGCCCCGCTGGGTAAACTAAATTTGATGGGCCTGCATTCACCGCATAGCGCCATTCTGAGCGCCGTAGTCTTCAACGCCCTCATCATCATCGCACTCGTCCCACTCGCCCTGCGCGGCGTCGCTTACCGCGCGTTACCGGCTGCCGATTTGCTCCGACGAAACCTGCTCGTTTATGGCGCGGGCGGAGTTATCGCGCCATTCATCGGCATCAAACTGATTGATGTCGCCCTGATCGCTCTTCACCTCGCCTGACCCCGTCACGCCATTTCCTTCCATGAAAACATTTTTTCAATCCCTTCGTCTGCTGATCAGCATGACCGTTCTCACCGGCGGTTTCTATCCGCTCTGCGTCTGGCTGGTCGGCCACGCCTTTTTTCGGCGCGAAGCCGAAGGTTCGTTGCTCAAACGCGATGGCAGAATCGTCGGTTCATCATTGCTCGCTCAGAAAATCAGCAGTGCGCGCTATTTTTTTCCCCGCCCGTCAGCCGGTGATTTCGCCACTGTTCCCTCAGGCACCAGCAATCTCGCCTGGACCAATGCCAAGCTCCACGAAACGATCGCCGCAAATGAGCGTGGATTCCGTGAACAAAACCAACTTGCCCCCGACACGTCGTTACCTCCCGAGGTGGTGAGCGCCAGCGGCAGCGGCCTCGATCCGGATCTTTCACCCGCCGCTGTGCGTTTGCAGATCGCCCGCGTAGCCAGAGCGCGCGGAATTACCGAGAAAAAAATTGCCGCACTGGTGGACCGTTCCGTTGAAACCGGCCGTTTGGCGGCGGATCACATCAATGTTCTGAAACTGAATCTGGCACTGGATCAACTCAGATGAACGTGTTCCCGGTGCGCCGGATAAAACTTCATTTCCCGGTGTTCATCCGTTCAATTAGCGACCACTCTTTTTGTCATGCCCGCCGACCGTCCCGATCCTGACGCCCTGCTGGCGGCATTGCGCGCTGACGAAATCCGTTCCAAGCAGGCGCACTTCAAGGTATTTCTCGGCATGTGCCCCGGCGTCGGCAAAACCTACGCCATGCTACGGGCTGCGCAGCAGGAACGCGCCGCGGGCATTGATGTGGCCATCGGGGTGGTCGAAACGCATGGCCGGGCGGAAACCCAAGCGCTGCTTTCGGGATTGCCGGTGTTCCGGCGAAAAACCATCGAATATCGCGGCACGCAAATTGCCGGGATGGACCTGGAATCAATCCTCGCGCAACGACCCGCGCTCGTCGTGGTCGACGAGCTCGCGCACACCAACGTGCCGGGTTCGCGCCACACCAAACGCTGGCAGGATGTCATTGAATTGCTGGAAGCCGGCATTGATGTTTTCACCACGCTCAACATCCAGCACGTTGAATCCCGCGCGGACACCGTTCGCCAGATCACCGGCGCGCGACAGCAGGAAACGGTGCCCGATTCGGTGCTCGATCTCGCCGATGAGCTTGAACTGATCGATCTCACCACCGAAACACTGCTTGAGCGCCTGCGGGACGGAAAAGTTTACCTGGGCGAACGCGCCGCCGCCGCCCAAGACGGATTTTTCAAGAATTCGCATCTTTCCGCTTTGCGCGAGCTCGCCTTGCGCTACACCGCCGAGCGCGTCGACCGGCAGCTGCGCCACCTCCGCGCCGGTTCGGCAAAACAAACCGTCTGGCGCAGCGGTGAACGGTTGCTCGTGGCTGTCGGCCCCAGTCCCTTTTCCGTCCAGCTCGTGCGCTGGACGCGCCGCATGGCCGCGGCCTTGGGCGCTCCGTGGATCGCGGTCCACGTCGAACCCTCCGTCGCGCTGTCCACGGAAGAACAGCGGCTGCTCGACAAAAATCTCGCGCTCGCACGGGAACTGGGAGCGGAGGTCGTGATCACGCATGACGAAAATATTCCCGACGCCCTGGTGCGGGTGGCTCTCCAGCAAAACGCGACCCAGATTGTCGTGGGCAAACCGCGCTCCCGCCGTCTGCGCGATCTCCTGCGGGGTACCGTGGTCGACCGCCTGTTGCGAGCGGGTGGGAACATCGACCTCTACGTCGTCCCGGCCGAGGGTGAACGCAACCGGCAGCAATTGCTCACCATCGACCGCAGCCTGCGCAGTGCGCCGGAGGAATATGGCTGGGCCGTCGCGGCTGTCGCGATCATCACGCTGCTCGGATTGCTTTTGCCGAGAGACTCCTATCTCGCAGTCGGGATGGTTTATCTGCTCGCGATCGTCATCCTGAGCCTGCGCATCGGGCGCGGCCCGGTGCTGGCCGTCGGCGTGCTCAGTGCGCTGACGTGGAATTATCTGTTCATCCCGCCCCGCTTTACCTTCGCGATCAGCAAGGTGGAGGACGCCACGCTCTTCGGCACCTATTTTGTCGTCGCGCTGGTGACGGGCCACCTCACGTCGCGCATCCGGGCTCAGGCCCACAACGAACGCATGCGCGAGGAGCGGGCTACCGCACTGTTCGAACTCACCCGCTCACTCGCCGAAGCCAGCACGCTCGATGACGCCGTTTTCGCCGCGCTCCGTCAGGCCGACGCGCTCTTCGACGCCAAAACTTCCCTGCTGCTCGCCGAGGCCAACACTGTGATCACACCCCATTTTTCCGGGTCGTTTGCCCTCGACGAAAAGGAACGCGGGGTGGCTGAGTGGGTTTTTCAAAATCGTCGTGCCGCTGGTCGTTTCACCGATACGTTGCCGGGAAGCAGGGCGTTCCACCTGCCGTTGATCCGGGAAGAAAAGGCCATGGGCGTACTCGGAATTTTTGTGCCTGCTGATCGCACTCTCAGCCTCGGTCAACGTGACCTGCTCGAGGCCTTTGCGCGGCAGCTCGCGCTGATCGTCGAGCGCGAACACCTCCGGGAAGCGGGCGAGCGCGAAAAACTCCTTGCCGAATCCGACAAGCTTCACCGCGTGCTGCTCGACAGTGTGTCGCATGAATTGCGCACGCCGCTCGCCGTAATCACCGGTTCGCTGGAAAATCTCAGCGGAGCCGGGCCGGGACTGCAGGTGTCGCTGATTAACGAAGGCCGCGCCGCCGCCCGCCGGTTGAACCGGCTGGTGGGAAATCTGCTCGATCAAACCCGGCTGGAAAGTGGCGCCCTGAAACCACGTCCCGATTGGTGCGACGCACGCGATCTCATCAACGCCGCCCGGGAAGGCGTCGGCGATGCGCTCGCCGGCCACCCGCTGGAAATCGCACTGGCCTCTGATATGTCACCCGTGCGGGCGGATTTCGCGCTCACCGAACAAGCACTCGCCAATCTTCTGCTCAACGCCGCGCTGCACACACCGCCCGGCACCGCCGTGTTTGTGACCGCCGGAATCGAACGAAGCGGGACCCGGGCATTCTTCACCGTGGCGGATCGCGGGCCGGGTTTTCCCGCGTCAATGTCGGAACGCCTGTTTAAAAAATTCGAACGGGGCGACGCCGCGCGCGCCGGTGGCTTAGGTTTGGGCTTATCGATTGTCCGGGGTTTCATTGCGGCGCAGCGCGGCGAGGTGGTGGTCGGCGCCAATCCCGGCGGCGGCGCGGTGTTCACCATTTACCTGCCTCACACCACGCCCCAGAGTCCGCCCATCGAATGAGCCTGCACGTTGCCAAGCCCACCCTGCTCGTCATCGACGACGAAAAGCAAATCCGGCGCTTGCTGCGCGTCACGCTGGAAGGTGAAGGCTACAAGGTCCGTGAAACCGAAACCGGACAAGTCGGCTTGCACGAGATCGCGCAACAGGCGCCCGACGGAATCATTCTCGACCTCGGACTACCCGATTTGGACGGGACCGAGGTGATCAAGCGGCTGCGCGAATGGTCTAAAGTACCCGTGCTCGTTTTGTCCGTGCGCGAAGGCGAAGATGACAAAATTGCCGCGCTCGATGCCGGCGCGGATGATTATCTGACCAAGCCTTTCAGCGGCCGCGAACTGCTCGCGCGGGTCCGGGCGATTCTCCGCCGGATGCCGGCCGCCAACGAACCCGCCATCGTCCGCGTGGGAGACATCGAAATCGACCAAGCCGCCCGTATGGTGCGTCGAAACGGGAGCGAAATACATCTAACGTCGAAGGAGTACGCTTTTTTCCAATTGCTCGTCCAGCATCGCGGCAAGGTCGTTACGCACCGGCAAATTTTGCGCGAGCTCTGGGGACCCAATGCCGAGGAAAACACGCATTACCTGCGCGTGCACATGACGCACCTCCGGCAAAAACTCGAAGCTGACCCGCACACACCCCGTCATCTCAAAACCGATGCAGGTATCGGTTACCGGCTCTGGGAGTAGCAATTGATTGAGTCGTTGCGCACTGGAGCCGCAGCGACCTCGCTGCGGTTCCGGTGCCAAAAACGGCGGGGTCGCCGTGTCTCCATCATCGGCGAATCAAGCCGCCTGATCATTACCGCTGGCTACGGCCGGAAATGGATGTGCGGTCAATTGCGCGGTAAATGCCTCGCGCAGTTCCCGTCCAATTCTCAAAATGACCATGCAAACGTTTTCACGCACCACCGGATCGTCCGGTGAAACGTAACAGCCGCGTCGTTCGCCTTCATACCACGTTTCGTCGTCGATCACTTTTTGGATGACGGGGAGTTCGCGGAAGACGACTGGATCAATGGGAGCCATAGGAAAAAAACGAGGCGCAACCAATATATCGGCGCGTTCCTGCAACAGCTGCCGATCACTGGAGGAATTGCCATTTTTTTACGCCATGACATGGTGGTTTCATGCCCGTAAAAAATCCGCCAATCGATGCCGGTGTCCGTATCGGCCACGTTCACCTCAAAGTCGCTGATCTCCAACGGGCGCTCGACTTCTACGTCGGCGTCCTCGGTTTTGAGTTGATGCAGCGATTCGGCGGCCAAGCCGCGTTCATTTCCGCCGGCGGTTATCACCATCATATCGGCTTGAATACTTGGGAGAGCCTCGGCGGTTCGCCACCACCACCCGGGAGCACCGGGCTGTATCACACAGCCATTCTCTATCCCACGCGTACCGCGCTGGCGGATGCATTGCGACGGCTCATCAACGCAAAAATCAATCTGGACGGCGCCGCCGATCACGGCGTGAGCGAGGCGTTGTATCTGCACGACCCCGATCAGAATGGCGTCGAACTCTATTGGGATCGGCCGATGAACACGTGGCCGCGCGATGCAAAAGGCGGACTTGCGATGACAACGGCTCATCTGGATTTGGAGGATTTGTTGAAAGCAAGCGAGTGACGCGGCCGGCGTATGAACGGTGCGGTGGACGCGTCACCTGATTTCTCCCTTTGCGTTTCACTCAGGGCTGGCGCTCGACCATTTCACCGGCACTCTCACACCCCATGCACCCTACCCCTGTGCGTGAGGCGACGCGCCTCAGCGAAATTTCCTCTCATCAATGGAAGTCCGGTATCGCCGCGTGGCTCGGCTGGCTCTTCGACGGCTTGGAGCTCCACCTCTACACGCTCGTCGCCACGCCGCTGGTGGTTCACCTCCTCGCTGTCCAAAGCTCCGATGATCCGGCGGTAAAGGAAAAGAGCGCCTACATCCAGGCGGCATTTCTCATTGGCTGGGCGGTGGGCGGTGCATTCTTCGGCCGGCTCGGCGATTTGCTCGGACGCAGCCGCGCGCTGGCCCTGACCGTTTTAACTTACGCCATTTGCACCGGCCTGTGTGCGTTTTCTCAAAACTGGTGGGAGTTGATGATTTTTCGTTTCGTAGCCGCACTCGGAATCGGCGGCGAATGGGCCGTGGGCTCATCGCTCCTGGCCGAGACTTGGCCGCGCGCGTGGCGCCCGTGGCTGGCTGCAGTCCTCCAAAGCGGAGTCAATATCGGCATTCTGTTTGCAGCGGGTATTGTGTGGCTGATTTCTCCGGTCCTGCCGGCCAACGGTGAGCGGTATGTTTTTCTGATCGGCATCGTCCCCGCCCTGCTCGTCTTCTGGATTCGCAAAAAAGTCCCGGAACCGGAGGCGTGGCAGCTGGCCGCGACTGTACCCAAACCCGGCGTACGCGAACTTTTTCGCGGTTCGCTTGCGCGCATCACCTGCCATACCACGGTGGTGTGCGCCTTGAGTCTGTCCGCATGGTGGCTGTTTATTTTCTGGCAGGCACAACATCTGCGGAAAATCCTTTCGCTCGGCGGAGTTGCACCGTCCGTGATTACCCAGCGCATCACCGCTGCCTTTTTTGTGATGATTGCTGTGTCGATCGCAGGTAATTACTTCGCGGGCTGTCTCGCCCGGCGACTCGGCATGCGGCGGGCGATCATCGCGATGTTCGCGTTGCTCTTCGCGAGCATGGCCGGTGCCTTTATTGTGCCGCGCGGATTCAACGAACTCGCTTGGTTTTGGGTGCCGCTGGTCGGATTTTTCTCCGGCGTATTCGGCTTGTTCACCATGTATCTGCCGCCGCTTTTCCCCGTGCTGTTGCGCACCACCGGCGCTGGATTTTGTTACAATATCGGCCGGATGTCGGCCGCGATCGCCTCGATCGTATTTGGCTGGCTGGCACCCGTCGGCGATTTCCGCACGGCCCTGCTTTATTCCAGCTTACTGGCGCTGGCAGCAACCATCTGGGCGTTCTGGCTGCCGGAAGAATCCCGGGAAGCTTAGAGCAGCTACACCAAGGCAGCAAAGGTCACAAAGCAGCGGAAATCAAACAGACGGATTTAAACGCGGGGACACAGAGGTCGCGGAGTCACTGATTGTCAATTGGCTCAAAGTGCTTCCGTCATGTCGCTCATGATTGGATGAATTCTTCTCCATCGCGCAGACAGGGCAAAACTAAACGAGTCTCATGCCCCCGTCCGCGATCAGCGGAGGGTCCATCCTCACGCCTCTCAATTCAACCCCAGCTCCAGCAACTGCGGCACTGGCTCGGGCGCATGCATCTCGCCGCCGCCAAAACGCCGCAGCAATCCCTTCACCGCTTCGCGCCAGAGTTGACAACGACGTTCAAAAGTCTCCGGCCCGCGATCCAGGGCCTCGAGCAGAATGAAATTGATGAGCGTTTGCCGGTTCGACAATCCCACCACGCGAATCGGCGTAAGCGTCATGCTTTCCGGCAATGGTCCCGCGCGCAGATCGATCACACCCGTGCCAGCGCTGGATTCGATATCCACCACCTGCTCACCGTCGGCCGTAAATGCCCACCAACGCCCGCGCTGCAATGTGATGTCTTCACAATAACCGCCCGACCACTTGGGCAGATTTTCGATGTTGGCGAGAAAGTTGAAAACGGTTTCGCGCGAGGCGGAGACCGTGACCGTGAGAGTAACAATATTCATGGGTTATATCGCGTCTGAGGATTAAAATCTTCGATGCCGTCTACGTCGTGGCTTTCTTTTTGTGAATCACCAACCGGTTGCCATCCGGGTCTTGGATCGCCGCGAGATTGCAGGAAGGAAAATCAAGCGGTTCGTTGACAAAAGTCACGCGGGCCGCCCGCAACGCCGCCACTGTAGCCGCAAAATCGGTGACTTCGAGCGCAACACACGGGCCTTGATCCGAAGGCCGCCAGCTGTCGCCTCCGCTATTGGTAATCGCGAGCGTCGCGTCCCCGAGTTCATATTCGATCCAGCCTTTGCCGTCGCCTTCCCATGCGGTGCCGGGCTTGAGACCCAAGACGCCTTCATAAAAGCCCCGCGCCCGGACCAGATCCGTAACCGGATAGCCAGTGAAGGCAAAGGCAACAACGCGAATTGAAGTCGGAGTGGTCATGCGCAAAGTGTACCATCTCTGCTGACAGCCTTATGTCAGGAGGTAAAAATAAATCCGGTAAGCAAATCCCTTATTTTCACTGGGGGAAATTTTCGCTGCGCTTCCGTTGAGCCAAATAGTTCACGCAACAAATTTGCATGAGCCGGTCAACCGCTCTTCGGCGTGAAAAGCATCCCCGTCAGCTCGCCGCCGAAATCGCCGGCGCGATGCTCACCGGCCGACCGTCAAGGCGATCAAGCCGCACGGTCGGTCCCGCCGCTGATTGCACCAGTAGTTCATTTCCTTCTTCCCCGATGATCGCTGTGCAATGCCCCATGCCCTCTGGCCATGCCGCCATCCATCGCAGGCACAGATCACCATCCAGACAGTACAGATTCGCGATGCCCGGCAACAAGCCGAACGGATGCTCACGCACATAGACGCAAAATGGATTTTGCCGAAACTCGACAATCGCCGAGCCCAACGGAGCGCACGTGACCGAGCGGGTACCGTGACGATTGAGTTGGCAAAGCGTGCCGTCGATGATGGCGGAAGCGTGGGGTAGGATCTTCACGGTGCGGGCTGATACCACAGCGTTATTCGCCAATCCCGGCGAACGTTTTCTTCGCTAAAAAAACTAAAAACAAACCTCCGGAATTTCTTGTTGCCGCCCCGCGCAAAATAGTGCGCCGCCGCCGATAGGAAAATGGAACGCGGTCGACCTCGACCGCAAGAGCACCGCAGCGGGGTCGCTGCCGCTCCAGTCCAAATCGGATCGCGTCCTCCAAACCGGAACGCGCGCCACCGCAAACAAATGCCGCCTGCCCCGCTTAATCGTTCCCATATTTTCCCAACACCGCCCGCGCTTCCTGCTGTACGAGCTTGCGCAGTTTCGCCGGCGCGATCGCCTCGGCGTCGGGACCAAACGACAACAGCCACCGTGCCATCCATTCGAGCGACCACGCGTAAAGCGAGTACTCGGCGCCGCCATTCCGCGCATTCCCTTCGATCAACGTTGCGTGGCTTTCGCGTTGCGCACGCTCCCGGACGCGGGCCGAAAACCATACCTGCACCGGCAGCGTGTCCCCGCGCGTCGTCGCTTCCTTCATGTGTTTTGCCAGTGAAAATCCGTCGCGCGCCTCAAATTTCTCCGGGCTCAATTCCAGCCGGCGAATGCGATCCACGCGGAAATGCCGGAAATCCTTTCTCAACCGGCACCACGCCACAAGATACCACGCTCCGCCATAGAAAACCACGCCGAGCGGCTCGACCTGTCGCGGCGTATCGCTCTCCTGCGCACGGGCGCGATAGTCCATGCACAACACCCGCCGCAACACCACGCCTTGTTGCACGGGCAACAGCCAGCGCTGCGCCGCCGCTTCGGGTACGACCTGATCGGGCCGGCCATAAACCAGCGTGCGCTGCGTCAGTTTTTCGATGTGATCCTGCCGGTCGCGCGGCAGCACCGCACGTAATTTATCAAGCGCCGAAACCATGGGCGTGTGCAATGACGCGTCCGTGTACTGTTTCACCAATTCGCCGCCGACGAAAAGCGATGTCGCCTCCTCCACCGAAAACATGACAGGCGGCAATTGATAGCCCTTCATCAGGCAATACCCGACACCCGCCTCGCCCGAGATCGGCACGCCGGCTTCACCCAAGGCCGCGATGTCGCGATAGACGGTGCGGATATTCACCTCGAAGTGTCCCGCCAACTCCTCCGCCCGGACCACGCGCCGCCCTTGCAAGTGCAGCACCATCGCAACGAGGCGGTCGGTTCGATTCATATCACCAGCAAAAGACCGCCCGCCACCACGACAATCCCGATTCGCGACAATCCCATCAATCCTCGTTGCGTCGCCCGGTAGGGGCGATTGCCCACAACCCCCCGGTAAATCGGTAAGGCTGCTGGGGGCAACAACCCTTGCCATCGTTCCTTCCACCTCGTTTTTGTCGGGGAAAAACTGATTGAGCACTTCAGGCGCGACAACCTTCGCAACGCCGTCATGACTCGCGGCACTTAAGCCCAGCTCGCTTATGAACAGCATCGAAATAGTCATTGTCCTGCTCCTGCTTTTCATGGCGGTACCCGATGCCTGTCGCTGGTTCGGGCGCCCGGCTCTGATCTATCCGGCTTTCGTCACCTTCGGACTGCTGCTCGGACCATTGGTCCAGGCGGAAGTCGAAACGATGATCCAGCAGGCCGGTGAAATCGGTTTTCTATTGTTGTTGTTCGAGGTGGGCCTGGAAATCGATCTTCCGCGCCCGCGCGAGCTTGTGCACGCCGCTTCCTACGCCGTGCGCTGGATTGTCGTCCAGTACCCTGTCGTTGTCGCGCTCGCGCGATTCGCCGGTCTGCCCTGGCTCGAATCATTTCTTGCGGCCGCTGCGATCACGGGCTGTTCGGTGGGCATGGCGCACACCGCCTGGAAAAATTATCCCGGGCTCTCCGACAACACCCGGACTTTCGCCCTGCGCATCATGGTGCTGCTCGAAGTGATGGCGATCGTGCTGCTCTCCGTCGAAACCACCGTGCTCGATCGCGGCATCAGCTGGTTTTTCGCTTTAAAGATCACCGGCATCGGTCTCGTCATTTTTTTGTGCAGCCGCATCGCGGTTCCCCTCGCGAAGGTATTGCAAACGGT
Source organism: Lacunisphaera sp. (assembly GCA_036499685.1). Taxonomy (GTDB): domain Bacteria; phylum Verrucomicrobiota; class Verrucomicrobiia; order Opitutales; family Opitutaceae; genus Lacunisphaera. The sequence goes on from DASYDH010000030.1 coordinate 151,514, forward strand.
ACTGGCGAAAACCACCCACTGGCGCCTGCACTTCGTCGCGCTGCTGGTGCTGGCCGTCTGCGCCGTCGGAGAGCGTCTTGGCCTGCCCGGGCCGAAGACTGCGTTTTTTCTCGGCTTGTTCATGAGCCGCGTCGAACACGAGGGAAAACATCTGGAGGAATACCTTGCTCCCATCAGCAAACGTTTTCTGATCCCGATTTTCTTTGTCGCCCTGGGCATGCAGATTCCGATCGGGCTTCTCTTTTCCCGTGCCGCGCTCTTCGCCGCGACCGCCGCCGGTTTGATGATTGTCTATCGCGAAATGATTCACCGTCGCTGGTTGCGCAGCGGTGGAAATGCCGGCACCTATCTGCTCTTTTGCCCAAACCTCACGATCGTTGCCCTTGCCGCCAGCTCAATGCTCAAAGCCCACCATCCGCCCGAACAGGCGGCTTGGGTCGTGCTCACCGGCTTGTTCATCACCACGTCCGCCGTCCTCGCGTTGCCTCCGCCGCTTCGGCAATTGCCGGAGTCCGGTTCGGAATTGGGTGGTCCCCTTATCGAATCGCCCGCCCGCAAATAATAATTCCACGCGTGGTCCCACGTCGCGATCATTGCATCGGTTGCATCCACTTGCGCGAAACCCCGGTCTTTGATTTGCACAAGCACCCAGCTGCATTAACGTTCGCGCGACCGGTGCGCCGCTCGCATCGGTCCACGCCTTGAACCCATCCGCTTCCTCCCCTCCTTCCGACGTCACAGCGACTTCCGTTTTCCACGTTCGCGGTCTCACTAAAATTTATGGCGAGGGCACCGCCGAGGTCCGCGCGCTGGACGGAGTCGATCTCGATTTGAACGCCGGTGAATTCGTCGTATTGCTCGGACCTTCCGGCAGCGGCAAGACCACGCTCCTCAACCAACTCGGCGGGCTCGATCTGCCCACGACTGGCGAACTTCGTTATCGGGAAACCGATCTCACCCACGCCACGCAGGACCAATTGACACGGTATCGTCGCGATTCAGTCGGATTTATTTTCCAGTTCTACAATCTGATCCCCAGCCTGACCGCGCGGGAGAATGTCGGCTTGATCACGGAAATCGCGCGCGATCCGATGACGCCCGAAGAGGCGCTGGCGATGGTCGGCCTGACCGCGCGCATGGATCACTTTCCCGCCCAACTTTCCGGCGGCGAACAGCAACGGGTCGCCATCGCCCGCGCCATCGCGAAACGCCCGGAGGTCCTCCTGTGCGACGAACCCACTGGCGCCCTCGACGTGCGCACCGGCATCGTCGTCCTCGAAGCGCTCGAACGTGCCAATCGGCAACTCGGAACGCTCACGGTGGTCATCACCCACAACGCCGTCATGGCCGACATGGCCGATCGCGTGATCCATTTTTCCGATGGTCGTGTCCACCAGGAACACCGCAATGCCACCCGCGTCCCACCCGCGACGCTGCGGTGGTGAAAAAAGACTGAAGGACTGGCCTTTTTCTCTCCGTGCTGCCCTATCTCGACCGCAAATTATTCCGCGACCTGCGCCGCCTCGCGGGCCAGGCGGCGGCGGTTTCGCTGGTGATGGCGTGCGGTCTCGCGATGCTGATCATGGCGCGCAGCCTGATTTACTCCCTCGAATCGACGCGCGCGGAATACTATCAAACCAATCATTTTGCCGAGGTTTTCGACGCGCTCAAACGCGCCCCGAATTATCTCATCGACCGGATCCGCGAAATTCCCGGCGTGGCCGCGGCACAGACCGACCTTTCCGTCCCCGTCACCCTCGATCTTCCCGGCATCAGTGAACCATCGAGCGGGCTCGTGCGTTCTTTGCCTGACTTCGGTGAACCCGAGCTGAACCGCCTGTTCCTGCGCCGCGGCAGCTGGCTCCCGCCCGGTTCGCGTGGTAATATTCTCGTCAGCGAAGCCTTCGCCAAGGCCAACTCCCTCAATCCCGGCGACCCGCTCACCGTCCTGCTCAATGGGCGGCGTCAGACATTCCGTATCAGCGGGATCGTGCTTTCGCCCGAATATATTTTCGAATCGCGGCCCGGCGCCGCGCTGCCGGACAACCGCACTTTCGGGATTTTCTGGATGCCTTATAAGGAGGTTGCCACTGCGTGGGATCTCTACGGCGCATTCAACCACCTGTCGCTCACACTCGCGCCGGGAGCAAACGAGCGTCCTGTCATCGCGGCACTGGACCGCCTGCTTTTACCCTATGGCGGCCTCGGGTCATTCGGACGCAAGGATCATCCGTCGCACATCCGCGTTTCCGACGAGATTCGCGTCCTGACGTTGCTTTCGATTGGGTTTCCGACCGTCTTCCTCGGCGTCGCGGCATTCATGACGAATGCGGTGCTGTCCCGGCTCCTATCCCTCCAACGGGAACAAATCGCGATCCTGAAAGCCTTTGGATTCACCAACCGCCAGATCGTTTTCCACTACTTGAAATTTGCATTTGTGATGGTGACGGCCGGACTCCTCGCCGGCCTGATCGGGGGCATCGCGCTCGGCCACAAGCTCGTGATCATGTACGAGCTCTTTTTTCGTTTTCCCAACCTCCACTTCCGGCTCGACCCGGTGGCCGTCGCCATCGCGCTTACGGTTGGCCTCAGCGTCATTACGCTTGGCGTGATCAGCGCTGTGCGGAAAGCCGCCAATCTGCCACCCGCCGACGCGATGCGTCCCGAGCCGCCGGCGAATTTTCGCCCGTCGTTTATCGAACGCCTCGGCCTCAAACAACTGCTCTCGCATTCGTTTCGTATCGCCATGCGCAATCTCGAGCGCCGGCCGATGCAAGCCGTGTTCACCGTCGCCGGACTCGCCCTCGCCACTGCGCTGTTGATTCTGCCCAACAGTTTCAAGGCCGGCATTCGCGAGATCCTCGAATTCCAATGGGACGTCGTTCAACGCCAGGACATCAACCTCGGACTCGTCGAACCGTCGTCCGCACGAATCGCCAACGAACTCGCCCAACTTCCCGGCGTGCTCAGCATGGAGCCGGCGCGAACGGCGGCAGTCCGCATCCATTTCCAAGGCCGCAGCCGGCAGATCGCGATGCGAAGTCTGCTGCCCGGCGGCCGGCACAGCCGCGCGGTCGACGCCCGGGGCCATGAAATTTCCCCGCCGGACAACGGTGTGATTCTCTCCGCCAAACTCGCGCAAGTCCTCGGCGCGAAAATCGGTGATACCGTGATCATCGAAGCACTCGAGGGGCGTCGCCTGGTCAAACCGTTCACGCTGGTCGCCACCGCCGAGGATTTCACCGGGATCGCCGCCTACATGGAAATGCACGCCATCAACCGTTTTCTCGGCGAAGGCGACGTGATCACTGGCGCCAGCATTGGCCTCGACATGTCACGGCGCGCTGAATTCCTCGCCGCGCTGAAGGAAATCCCCCGCGTCAGCACCGTCGCCATCAAGGAAACGATGCGCCAGAGTTTTCGCCAAACGACCGCCGCCAGCATGGGGCTGATCCAGACGATTTATCTGACGTTCGCCGTGATCGTCGCCTTCGGCGTCATCTACAACAACGCCCGCATTTCGCTGGCCGAACGTTCGCGCGAACTCGCCACGTTGCGCGTCATCGGCATGACCCGGCGCGAAGTCGGTGCCGTGCTCGTGATCGAACTCGTGATTCTCGCCTGCATCGCCGTGCCCATCGGCTTGTTGCTTGGCACGGGGCTGACCACCATCGTAGTGCACTCGATCAACACTGAAACCATCCGGCTTCCGCTCGTGTTTACCACCTACACCTATTCCTTCGCCGTGGTCACCGTGGCCATTGCCTCCACGCTCTCCGCTCTTTTCGTCCTGCGCCAGCTCAACCAAATCGATCTCATCGCCGCACTAAAAGCCCCGGAATAGGCCAAACCGAAGTTGAACCACTGATTAACACTCATGAACACTGATCCGGACCAGTCAGTTTTAAACCCGCCTCTCAATATCAGGGTCAATCAGTGCCCGTCAGTGTTTCCCCTTTTCTCCGAAATTAGTGTCCTCTTAGTGGCCACTAGTGGTTAAAAAACGTCACTTTTTCATGTCTGCATCTCCCGCCAAAAAACCCCGTCCCTTTCGCTGGCTGCCTTATCTGATCGGCGTCGCCGTGATCGTGCTGCTCGCACTTGGCCTGAGACCCCGTCCCGCCACCGTGGAAACAGCCCGCGCAGTTGTCGGTCCGCTTCGCGCCACCGTGAACGAGGAGGGCAAAACCCGCATCCGCCAGCGCTACGTAGTTTCAAGTCCGGTCACCGGCCAGCTGCGCCGCGTCTTGTTCAAGCCGGGTGCCGTCATCACCCCCGACACGGTGCTGGCCGTGATCGAACCGATGGCGGCGTCGCCGCTCGATCCCCGCACCCGGGCCCTCGCCGAAGCGCGTCGCGACTCGGCCACCGCCTCACTCGGAAAAGCGCGCACCGCCCATGATCTCGCGACCAAGGAATTGCAGCGCGTGGAAACGATGTTCACCGGTAAAACGGTTTCCCCGCAGGATGTCGACAATGCCCGGATGCGCGAAACCGCCGCCGCGACCGATGTGGTCACCGCCGAGGGCGCACTGCGGGCGGCCGAGGCGGAACTCGCCGTCACTGATCCGTCCGCTACGAACGCACCGACGTCGGTCGAGGTTCATTCGCCCGTGGCCGGACGCGTGTTGCACGTTTTTCAGGAAAGCGAAGGCCCCATCAACGCCGGCACGCCCATCCTCGATGTGGGCGATCCCACCGACTTGGAAGTCGTGATTGAACTCCTCTCCCGCGATGGTGCCGGCCTGCTGCCGGGCACCAAGGTTGAGCTCGATCAATGGGGCGGCGCCAAGCCACTCGATGGCCGCGTGCGACTGGTTGAGCCGGCGGCATTCACCAAAATCTCCGCGCTCGGCGTCGAGGAACAGCGCGTGAATGTCGTTGCCGACATCACCACGCCGCTGGCCGGACGCCTCGCATTGGGGGACAATTTCCGGGTCGAAGCCCGCGTCATCGTGTGGGAAAACGATAAAGTCCTGAAGGTGCCGGTTTCGGCGTTGTTTCGCCGCGGCTCCAGTTGGTCCGCGTATATCGTGCGCGATGGACGGGCGAAACTCATCGCCGTCCAACCGGGCCGCTCCAGCGGAGTCGAAACGCAGGTGCTCGACGGTTTGAAGGAAGGCGACGAAGTCATCCTCTACCCCGGCGATCGCGTCCAGGATGGGGAACGCGTGCAACCTATCAAGGTCGTGCAATGACAACCAAGACACACGTCAAAACATGAAAGCAAAATTTCCTCTTTTGATCACCGCGTTGATTCTCATCGCATATGTTTCGGGCGAGGCCAAGCCGCGCAAAAAGACGGATGAGCCAACCGTGGAGTTACCGACGTTCGTGGTAAACGGCACGCACATTCCCTCCGCGTGGCTCGAGGTGGCGTGGGAATGCAAAGGTCCGATGCCGATCGACCGCATCAAACGCGCCTGGATCAGCAAAGTGGCGAGCGGCAGTCCGGCGGAAAAGGCCGGCTTCAAAGCCGGTGATACGTTGCTTGCAATCGGCGACATGAAGGTCGACGCGATGAATGGCTACAGTCTCGAACAAAATCTAAAAAGGGAACGGCAACCTGGAGCCCGGGAAAACTTCACCGTTCAAACGCCCGGACAAAAAGAACGCATCGTCGTAATCGTGTTCGAAGGCAATTAGCCTGCGCAAAAGTGGCGCGCTCGCTGCGCCACGATCGGCTTGGTGGGGCGCGTTGTCCCTAACGCGCCGCTCCGATGCTGCGATGCACGACATCTCTGACCGCGGGGACTTCACAACCGAATCCGCAACGCGAACTGATCGATCATGGTCAAAAATGCCTCGGCATTTCCTACCGCATCGTCGACGGGATCGTGCGAGTGTCGCGTCTTTCGCAAATGCTTGAAATTCTTCGAAGTGTCCTTGACGAGACCTTTGTAGAACGAGCCAAGATTGGTCGAAGAAAACCCAAACGGATTCTTCCCGAGGAAATGGTGGAAGTACCAATTGATAAATTGCCAATCGAAGGCGTTGTTGTCCGAGATAAACATCGGCCGGTCCCGGATTATTTCGTCAAGCCACGCCTGAAAATCGCCCATGACTTTTTTCGGGTCTGCAAATTGAAGAGTCTGCTCCCGCGAGTGGCCACTCACCGCGAGCGCCTCGGGAATCCACTTATCTGATATTGGCTTCAGTGTCGCCCCGAACGTATTTTTTAACGTCGAATCGACCACCACCGCACCAAAAGAAATCATCGAATAATCACCCGGAATCGGGCCGTCACTTTCGATATCCACCATTATATATGCCATAAATTTATTTTCAGAATACCAAATCGTTCCTGCTTCCCGACTCACAAAGCCGCCTGATATTAAGCCCAATCATCATTTCTCGCGCGGATCGGATTTCCACTAACGGTAGGACTCTTTCTTCAACCTCAAGCGCACTTCAAAAACCTTGGGCCAGTGTTTGCCGGTGACCAACAGACGATCTCCCGTCACATCGTAGGCAATGCCATTCAGCACGTCTGTATTTTCGTCTCGATCCTGCGCCGGCAGCAACCCACTGAAATCGATTACGGCCGTGACTTGCCCGGTCGCCGGATCAATCCGGACGACGTCATCGGAACCCCACACATTGGCCAGAATTGCGCCCTTCACGTATTCCAGTTCGTTCAACCGATCCACGACACGACCGCGCATCCGCACAGTGATCCGTCTCTTTACGGTGAAGGTCGCTGGATCCAGAAAGCGAATCTGGCTGGTCCCGTCACTCATGACCAACGAAACGCCGTCCGTCGTAAGCCCCCACCCTTCGCCGGCATAAGTAAATTCACGTTCCAACTTGAAATCACCGAGGCCGTAAACGAATGCCTTCTGATTCTGCCAGGTGAGCTGAAAGAGTCTGCCGTCGAGGAGCGCCAGCCCTTCCGCAAAATATTGTTCCGAAAGTTTTACCTCCTTCACGACCGCGCCCGTTTTCAAATCCGTTTTCCGCAAGGACGATTCCCCGTTCAATCCGGTGCTTTCCAATAAAGATCCATCGAGATACACCAGCCCCTGGGTGAAGGCGCCGCGATCGTGCGGCCACGCATTCACGATTTCGAAAGTGTAGAGTTGAACCGGTTCCGTCGCAGCGTCCGCAACTTTCGGCACCGGCGCCTTTTCTTCGCCAAGCGGAAAAACGGAATTATCGAGCACGCCCGCGCCCCCGCCTCCACTCGTGAATGGCTTCACAGCGTGGCTGGCTGGCACAAAGCCGACGCAGCTCACTCCCAACAGCAAAATGCGAAATATGGCCGGCTTCATTCCCCTCGGTGTCGGGCAGTCTCCGGGCCGACCGTGCGGGTTTCGCGCGTGACGTATTTCCATCGTGCCAGTAGAATACCGAGCAGCACGGCACCCGCGCCGAAAATCGCGAGGATTTGCGCCGGGGAATGCCACTGGCCGTCTGTCGCCGAAAACATCGTCGTTCGAAACGCCCGCATCAGAAAAGTAAGTGGCATCCACCGGTGCAAGTCCTGATAAAATGCCGGCGAAAGTTCGATGGGATAAACCCCACCCGAAGCCGCGAGTTGCAGTCCCAATAACAGCACACCGAATAACCGGCCAAAATTATCCAACACGAGCGTGAAGAGCGTCGTTATGCTCACAAACGTGAGCGAACCGAGGACTGCGACAGCCCACACGAGCGGCGGACTCTTGAGCGCGATGCCCATCATTCGGAACACCACGATCACTGCCGTCGCCTGCAAGGCGCCGACCGCGAGCAGCGGCGCTACTTTCACAAACCACCGCGTCAGGCGCCATGCCCGCCGGTTGGCGCTCGGCTGCTGGCGCAGCTGGGAAATAAAATTCAGCAGCACCGCCCCCATCCAAAGAAAAATCGCGGCAAAATAAGGCGCGAGCGCGGGCCCGTTGCGCGGCAATGTTGCCATTGCCTCGACCGTGGTTTCCACCGGCGCCGCAAGCCGCCCGGCGCGGCTGCCACTTGAACCCGCCTGGAAGCGCAAGACCGCCTCCTCCAAACCCGCGGACAATTCCGCCGCCTCTTTTTCCAAACCGCCGTTGCTGTCATCGAGGATCGCCAATCGCTGGCTCAGCCCATTCAGCCCGACCTTCACCGAATCGTCGCTGTCGTGCAACCTGGCCACGGCATGACTGAATCCGTCCAGGTGGTCCGGCGTCGGCAATTTCTGGTCGAGCAGGACAAAGCCCTTTTCCACGCCGGTGAATCCGCTGACTAGTGGCGCAATTGCCGCATTGAGCTGGGTGGCACCGTCGTTCAATTGCCCGGCCTGTTCGCTTCCCTTCTCAATCGCCGCGCCCAAGGCAGTCACCCCGGAATGGACCCGGGCCGCTTCCGCCGACAATCTCCCGCCGACAAAAATCACCCGGGCCGTGCTGGTCTGCAGCTGGGTCACGCCAGCGCCGAGTTGCACCATGTCCGGCTTCACCTGTTCAAGCGATTGTTTCAAATCAGCCGATGTTTTCACCACGCTTTCGCCCAGAGGAGCGAGCGCCGCGAGCTGGCTTTTGTCGGGAAAAGTTTCCCGCAGGGCGGCAATCGCCACCGATGACTGCTTGATGCCTTCAACCACGGGTAACGATTTATCGGCGACTTGGTCCGCATTCTCCCTGACATCCTGGGCATCGCGGACGCTTTTCAGCAGTCCCTGACGCAACTCCGCGCTCCCAGCATGTACCCGCCGGGTGTGCGCGACCAACTGTTTGCTTCCGGTCTGCAAGGCAACGAGGCCGCTGCCCAGGGTCGAAACACCTCCACGGCCAGGTTCCCCGGCCCAAGTGGCCCATCGCTCGCGATTCAATTGTTCGTTCAATGAATGCGCCAGATCGGTCCCAAAACGCTGACCCAATAACAACGCCGTGGAATTGCCTTCGGCCGAAACATAGAGCACCAGTTGCGCCGGCTTTTCTTCCCCCACTGATCGCTGGCTGAAGTCCGACGGGATCAACAGCGCAAAAAATGCCTTGCCGGACTGCACCGCCGCACGTGCCGCGTCAGGCGTCGGGTACCGGACGAAGGCAAAAGGTTTTTCCTTTTCCAAGGTCGCGAGAATATCGCCGCCCAAATTGATCTGCCGTCCTGCCTGCACGACCGGGACATCCTGATTCACGACTGCCGCCGGGAGATGAGCAAGATTTCCGTACGGATCCCAGACGCTGCCGAGATACATCCACACACAAAGCGCCGGCGTCAGCACGAGCAGGAGCGTCGTGAGCAGCGCCTTCGCGGACAAAAACGGTTCCAGTTCCACGGCAATCCGGCTGCGGAGACTGTTGGCCGGCCGCGAATAATCCGGCGACACCAGCGGTATCTTATCGAGGAACATGAGGAAGGGGCGACACGGACTCTTTCATAAGCAACCGATAGATGCCAGCCAACATCACGAATGCCAAGAGCTTCCACCCCGCCCGGAAAAGACGCGCCAAATTTCCCGATTTTTTAACGAGCGAAGAGCGCGATGCGAGGGACAGAAACGCTGCAAAGGATCGGAATTAAACGCGGAGTTCACAGAGGGCGCGAAGGTCGGATTGCTTTCACGTCAGCACGGCGGCGTGCTGCAAACTTGAATTCGGTACCGATTGCTCGACGAATATTTGTCTGCGGAACGAACCTCCCAACAGATATTTTCTCGAGAAAGATTCAAATGGTTCGAAGGCCCGGCATTAGTCATCTCTTCGTTTCCTTCGCCCCCCTTCGCGAGACACCTTCATAATTTTTTCTGCCGGTTGCAGGTTGGGAACGGCTCCCGCCGCCTGTCTTTTGGTTTTGCGCCTCGTTATATTTCAACGCGTGTTCGATCCAGTAAGTTAATGCACGCTTGGTTCCGATCGCGTCCGCATCGACGTACACATAGCCGCGATACCTTCGCCCGCCCATCACCACCGTTCGGCAACCCTGCCGTTTCACCAAGTCATCATGCAGCGCTGGATCGATCCGACACATGATTCGCTCCGCCCGGGCGCTCACGCACATCTTGCCTCGGACCATAAACGCGGTGCTGCCGAACATCTGCTTTTCTTTGACGCTCGAAACACCCTCGAACGCGGCCCTCACGCGATTCACCAAAGTCTGATCACGGGGTGCTTTTGCGATGTTTTTCATAATAATGAACTTTCCTGTTATTCCCTCAAGCGCGCCTCACTTCAAACCTTCACCTCGCCGATTTGAACAATGGGCTCGATTGAGGTGTAGTTGGAAATGTCGCCCCTGATCTTGGCGGCGTGAGGTCCAAATGCAGTCTGAAAAATGGTGGGTGAGGGTCAGGATGAAGTGAGCTATTGCTGTCGAAGGCTGCTCTAAATATTCGACGGAGCGATGGCCGGCCGAACTTTTTTCAAATGCGCAAAACTCTTTTGGGGCCGCAGTGATCCCGACCCCATTTGAATCCCTGCACTTAGCTTCTTTTCTGCTTCGGGGTCTCGGTATCATAAAATACCCGGTAGGAATTGCCGTCGCAGTCTTCGGCGATGAACTCGTAAATGCCCCACGGCTTCTGCTCGGGTGGGCAGGCAATCGACACGCCTGCTTTCTGCCAATCCAAGTGGAGCGCGTCGACTTCAGCCACCGAACCGAGATTGAGCCAAACCCGGACGGGATGAAGCGATCCCCCAGCGACGCGATCTAGAAACAATCGCGTGTCATCACGCGAGACACCCGCAATGCCGTCTTCATACTTCCAATCCAGTGTGAACCCCAATCGCGACTGATAGAACGAAATCGCACGTCCAAGATCGCTGACAGGAATCTGCGGAACGGGAGCAGGTAACTTCATGGGCATTTTTATTGATGGTAAGCCATGGCGAAAGCTAGGACGGGATAATACTGGCATAAGAGAAGTACGAAAATGCTGCTAGAAGCACAATAGTAGCGGGCACATATAAGGCGAACACGCCCAGAACACTGAACAGACAGGAGCCTGCCACGCCACCAAGTAAGAATCCAGAAATCACCAGGCAACACATCTGCAGACGTCGACGATCATAAACTTGACCGCGAAGCGCATTGCCGAGGAACAGCCCAAGGTCAGTGAACATTCCTGAAACATGAGTGGTACGCACGACTGCTCCACTATAGTTTGTGACCATCCCATTCTGAAGGCCGCAAGCACATGATGCGAGGTAGATGCCCCACATGCTCGTATGAGCCAACAAATGCGGGGAGATGTAGAGCAATAAAGCTTCCGCCATCATGATAACGCCATACTGCCGCCCCAGCTGAAGTGCCCCGTCTCGAACCGTGTACCCGCTCACAAATGCACCGAATACGAATGAAGCCAAAATCGAAAGGTATCGCACCATGGCACGCATATTTACTGTCCCCAGAGATGCGCCCAGCATCGATGTCGTTCCGGTCAGATGGGTCACTGACTGATGACTGAAGCAGAGAAACCCCACGACGTTGACCGCACCTGCAACAAAGGCCAGCACCCAAATACCGATCCAGATCCAACGCGGTAGCTTAGAGAGCATGTCCGATCAACGTTTAGGATGAGCCATGCCGTTTCAGTGGCACTAGCTCTGGCGGTTCGCCTTTTTGACCCCACAACCGAACGCAAGGTGATGTCCATCCAAATCCGCCAGCATGAATTCTCTCATGCCGTAAGGAGCGTCTTGCGGCGGATATTTTATCCTCGCGCCCCTTTCCTTCACCTCACGAAAATAGCTGTCGACCTCATCGCAAAAAAAGTAAGCGATGCTTCCTCCTATCGGCTTCGCGTATTCGCCTGCGCCGTGCTTCGACAAATGCAACGCGACCTTGCCGCATTTCACACCAGCGTAATCACCCAAGCGAAAATCCTCCGAAAACCCGAGCACTTCTTTGTAGTGCTTTAACGAAGCAACGAGATCGAAGACCTGAAAAACCGGAGCAACGCTTTCTGTGTTCATAGTTTTTGGCTACCGCCTCAGCTCAGACATGAGGACCGAAGGTCCGAGTTGTCTGTGGGTTGGTGTGTGCCAGTTGAGTTCAAGGCCTATATAGCTGAAGCATGCGGTGCCCTAAGTCTATCCGGGCCCGTAGAAACAGCAGCAGGTCGATGCCAATGATTCCGTCAAAGGACTCAAACCCCGCCTCCTTGAGCGCTTTCTTCGTGCCCGAGAGATCAAGAAGACGAATCGGAGACTGGTGAACGAGAAATTCAGCCATCGCTATATCAGCGTGCGCGGCAATGTCATCAACCACCGCGCCTCCGACGGCAATCGCCCTGATTCCTCCCTCCGGCTTGATGCCAAGATTAATGGCCACATCGCGGTCGAGCGAAGTATTCGCACCACCGGTATCGATCAGCATCTTCAAGGCTCGTCCTGAGACACGAATGGTCGTGAAGAGCTGCCCTTGCGAACTGACTTCAAATGGCAGCGAAACGCTGCGAGGCCCGGTCACAAAGACTTTTTCGATAGGAACCTCGGCGCCGGCCGAAGAAGCAACCGCAAGAAATGCGAGGCAGAAAAAAAGGCCGGATAAATATTTCATGAGAGAATCGGACCCAGACACTATAGCTGCGTGCTGACGCCGGCGGTGAAAAATAAAGTGTGCTTGTCCCCTAAGCGCGGGTTACCCGGTGAGGGGCAGAGCCGCAGAGTTGTGGCCGCAGGATAAAACACAACCGAAACAACCCAAACGGAGACAAGCACATGAAGAGATTAAATAAATACGTGGGCCTGGGATGTCCACAAAGATACGACGGTGATTGCCGTCGCTGAAGGCGACCGTGCTGGCGGTCCCCGAGATCGATTCCAATCGTGACTCCAGTCCCAGTTTTAGTTTTGATTTTCATAAGACGTAGTTTGACCCTCCGCTTCCGCAGAGGCTCCTCTACGCCTTCTCATTCCTACTTGTTAGCCTCTGTTTTCAAGGCCGCGCTTCTTTCTCTCTTCGCGCATCTTGCCCGCGCTACTCTCGACGTACTTGCCCAGTCTCTCCAAGCCGGCGCGAATCGAATCATAAACCGTCTTGAACTTCTCCTTCGACGTGAAGCCATTCGGATGATCGCTATCCCACTTCAGCGCTAGCGCGATTTGCGCGGCCCAGACTTTCGGATCACCACCGGCATACTCGTTGATCGTCTGCCCAACCGTCGCGTTCAGAGACGCAAAAAGCGCAGGATCGCCGCTTGGATCTGATGGAGGGGTAGCTTTCAGGTAAACACGATAACGGAGCTGGCCGATGTAAAACCAAAAAATGGACTCGTCTTTCCTCCCTTCGGAAAACAACCGAACCGCATAGCTGTAGTAGGACGAGGGATGTTCGCTCGGTAGCGCCGCCTCAATCTTTGTGTCCGGTAGATTCTTGATCTCCTCGGGTGTGAGTGCGGCCCGCGTAGTTGCGGGCACGATGAATGCGAATAGAACGATCAGTGTACGGAGTATCATGGTTTTTTTGGCTGACAGTGTTATTCAGCCACGGGCAAAAGCCACAGTTTTTACGCTCATGGAATTGAGGATGGAAGAGAAAATCAGGCCGGTCCTTCCGACTCAGACTGAAGATTTGAAAAATACGTTCAGCGATCCCCTTGCCCAATTCCCGAATGTTCAACGCCCACGGCCATCTCGATCGATGAAGTCAAGTCCCCGAGCCCGTCGTGGGGCTCGCGAGGACGGAAAAAATGTAAGGGATGGCGGCCACGAAATACTTCCCTACTTCCACGCCAACGCGATTGAGGCAATGTCGGCGGACGTGTCGGAGTCTCCGGAATTTTGTCGGGCTGGTTTGGGATCGGGCCGGAACGAGATTTGCACATGTTCGATCTTCGCTGGATTCAAATGGTCCGTCGGACCACCCCGTCCTTTCGCGGGGGTTAACCAGTAATTCCAACGCTCCGGATAGCCGAGGGGAAGCTTCACGCCTTGCGCGATGAGCAGGTCGCTGAGCGGGATCGTGAAGTCCGACCAACCGGTGGAAAGCGTAAGGCGTTTGCTCCACGACGTGCCATCGGCTTCCACCAGCGTAATGAAGATCGACTGCGCGGCGGCGGAGGCGCGGACTTTGATCCGGATGGCTTGCGTTCGATCAATATCTGCGCCGCGTTCGACGATGCGTTTTTTAACCGACAGCGAGGCGGTGTAGTCATCCAAGGTGTGGTCGAGCGTAAGTGGGAACATGAGGCGCAAGGCCGCCGGATCGGTCGCGGTGGCCGGCATGGTTTTGAAAACGCCGTGACGAATCGCATCCCCGACCCGTGTGTACACCAGCGAGCCAATGTCGGACGCGGCATCGAATAAAAGGAGCGCGTCGGCGCGTGCCATCGCTCGCGACGTCATCATCGCCGCCTTTCCCTCCGGATAGCGGACGCTCTCCGAACCAGCATCAGCGGTCACGTACCATTCCAGCCCAGTGCGGGGAAGAGTGGCGGCCGGCAAGGTCAACGAATAGCGGTAAGCTTTTTCGCGAGGGAGGACGGCGATATTGAACTCAGTCGTGCCTTTGGCGCGCCAGTGAAGTCCAATGGAGGGCGGCAGATGGGGCGTGACCAGCTCCACCGCGAGCGTCAGTGGTTGATCGATGGGATACGCGTTGGGAACTTCCGGCAGGATCTGCGGCGGCAACCCGGGCGCAGCCGGACAAACGAATTCCGTCAGACCCAACTGCCCAACTCGCACCGGAAGCGCCGCGCGATCGACCGTGGGTGCTTTCGACAACAGATAAACGCCGGGCGATACTAAAAACCGACCGTCATCAGCCCGCGCCTGCCGGTGGTTGCCTTCGTTGAGTCCGGAAATCGAAAAACTGCCGCCGAGATTGGGAAGTTGGATTCTCATCGGCCATTTCCGGGCCACAAGACGCGAGGAAACCGTTTTGTAATTGAGTCGTTGCGCAAAGGTGTCCTGCACGAGGATCGCGTCGGGATAAACTTCGAGTCGCCAGACGCCGTCATCCAACCGGTCGAGAAAATAGGTTCCGTTGCCTTCGTAGCTGACAATGGGTGAATCGCCCGTGCCCGCGATCCGGCGCAATTTCCCCGGCGACGGCGGTGGAGTCGTGGTGCCGTTGGCATATAAATACGTTTCAGCGGTGACCATCTCACTGGAATCGTCTTCACCATTTACGCGAAAAGGACCGAAGCGGCGATTTTCCGGATAGTCGCCGTAGTGCGAATAGCGCGGCAGCATGCGCAACACTTCGGCAGCAATGACGGCGCTCATGGCTTTTTTGGGCGAGTAGACAAGATTCAGGAAATGCGTCTGCCAACCGAGATTGTAAGGTGCCGTCGCAAGCATGTCGTAGGAAAACATCGTCGTGAACTGCGCGCCAACGCCACGGAACGCACGGGCCATCGCCGGATACATGTAAGCGGTGTTGGTGTCGGGAGCGTCGAATTCGTAGACGATCTTCGGCACGTCGTAGAGGTCGGGCCGCAGCATCGGTGAATAGTCGTCAACGAAGCGCAGGTAATTTCCTTCGAGCAAATGACCGGCATTCAAACCGGTGGGATACCACGCAAAGGTGACGCCCGGCACGGTTGACGTCTTAATCGCCGAAGCGATGCGCATGTCCTGGCTCAGGTTATGGAAAAGAATTTTTTTGCATCCCGTGCTGCGGACCGCGTCGGCGAGCGCGTTGATGTAGGCCACCGAGCCACTGAAATCCTCCGCATGATGCCACGGCTCGTTGATCATTTCGACGAAGAGAATCTGCGGTTCGTCCTTCAGTGCGATGCCCGTGTAGGGATTAACGTGATTGAGAATTTGTTTCAGGTAATTGCACTGCGCGGCAATGGCGGCAGGATTCGTACCGAGTTCGCTTTTCTCAAAGAATTTGGAAAAACCGGGATAGGCTTCGTCCTTGTTGCCGTCCGGCCACCAAGCGGCGTAGGTCGTAATCGGGGTGAGCAGAAGATAGACACCCCGTTTCTTCGCCTGCGCGATGGCGTAGTCCATCACGTCGAGATGGTCGTTCACGATCAGATTGCCGGCCTTGTCGGAATTCTCCCAATCGCCCCAGAGACAAAGCCGCATGCCATCCCAACCCATGCGCGCGAAGTGGGTCATGTCCTGCTCGACCAGTTTCTTCCGGTCGGCGCCGACATAACCCGCGGCGCGGTAATCGCAGGAGGACGCCAGGCTGTAGTTGGCGCCGAACAGCGCGACCTCGCGTTGGTCGGCATTCCAACGGATGACCCCGGCATCGTCGACGTGGACCAATTCCGCAGCGCGAGTGCCGACGACCAAAGCAAGAAGGAGAAGAGTGAAGCGCGGGAATTTCATCGGAGGGAGACGGTGAGAAATGGATGGAGCCACGGTGACCTCGCCGTAGCTTTGGATTGGCGAGTCAGGAATTTAAACGCGGAGGGCGCGGAGGACGCGAAGGGCTGAAATAAAATGCTGGTTTATCCTTTGCTGTCTCTGCGATCTTCGCGTTCTCCGCGTTAAAATGCCTTGGACTGATTTTGGAGTAGGAAAGAAACAGCGATAGCGAGAACAACGGGTGAATCGCGGCGCGTTAGGGATAACGCGCCCTACCTCGGATTGGAGACGATTTCCAGAGCGTCGAGACGGACGACGCTGGCTTTGTCGGCGAAGTCGGGTTGGGCCGCGGCGGGCATGAAGATCAAAGGCTTGGCACTGGTGATCGCGTCACGGCGCAAGGGCAAAACCGCGATGGTGAGTTCGGTATTTTTCAATTCGGCGGCGTAACGTCGGAGACCAATCTCCAGCGGCGCACCGTTGTAGAAATCGTCGTCGATCAACCGTCCGTCGAGATAAACGCGGGCGACGTCGCCGACATAGCGGATGCGCAACAAGGTATCTGCCGCCGCCGGATCAAAACCCGGGGGCAACTTCACCTTCCAGACGGCGGCTTGCTTGAAGTCCGCGTCAGACGGTTCGACAGCGACAGGCTCGCTGATCTTGCCCAAAGGAATTTCCCGCGCAGGGCCGGCGGCATGGATCGAAATGAAATCCACCGGACGCTGGGTGACTTCTAGTGCAGGCGCATCGAAGTGAATTGAGCCCGCGTTGGCATCCCGTGAAAGCGCCAGCGAATCGGCTTCGTTCAATACGATTATTTTCACTTTGTGCCCATCGTCACCCGCCGGTATTTCGATGGGAACATGACCTGCGTCCGGTCGATCAACGCGGAGCGTTTCTGCAGCGTTCGCGGAGCGGATCGCAAACTGCGCCGGGATGCTTCCGGTTTGCGCGAAGTAATAAGTGTTCCCGTCCGCATCAGTCGTCACGCAAAGCGGCTGGGCGGTCGCCCACACGAGGGTCAAGCCGTGGCCGAGGTCGAGATTGAAGGGCCAAAGAAAACGTTCATCGGCGGCAACCGTGACTGGTGTTTCCGGAAATGTCAGTGTGCTCCCGTCGGCGAGCGTGACCGCAAATTGAACATCCCGTTTTTCCGCGAGTGTCGCGCTTCGCTCATAGTTGTTTATGAAAACGAAACCCGAGTGGCCATTCGAACGCACCGCCCAGCGCAATGTCGAGTAGTCCTCCTTTCCGGTCGGACGGATCGCGGGGAGAAACGTGTCCATGCCGGTCAATGCCGAACCGAAACTGTGCAGGAAGAGATGAAGCCGCCGGAGCATCCGGTATTGCGGACGCACCTGGCCGTATTGCCCGAGTGGGGCTTGGAAGTCGTAGTTTTTAACCGGCATATCATTCCAATTCGTCGCCGGTGTCCCTTGGTTTTCCATCAGGGTCGTGAGCTTCCCCTCGGGATTGGTACCACCGTGGTACATATAGTAGCCGGGCGAAACGGAGCCGGAGCCGATTTTAACGAGCGTCGTCGCCTCAATGTCGCGCGGGTCGACGCGAATGCGGCGATGATAACTGCTGACCATGCCGCCGCCGATTTCACAGGTGAGATACGGGTAGCGGGCCACATCGGACGCGTCTTTCACATCATGGCGACCGAGTGCTTCGTTCGCGATGTTGGCGTCGGTGCGCAGCTTGGAAAAATGAAAAACGGACCAGTAGTGCCCCGGCATGGAAGTGGTTTCACGATCCCAAAAACCCTCCGCGTAGGCGCCGTATAGCGGAAGAATTTTTCCAAACGGCATTGGCGTCTGGAGCGCCGGCCAGCCCGTGCGCGTGTACACGGGCACATCGAGACCGGCGTCACGTGCAATTTGTTTCAAATGCAACAGATGCTCCGCGGGACCATTGTATTCGTTCTCCAGCTGGATGCCGATGACTGGGCCACCGTCCTTCCATAGCAGGCCGGCGAGTTGGGTGGCGATCTGGCCGTAGATAATTTTCACGTGGGCGAGATAACGGGGATCGTCGGTGCGAATTTTCCAACCCTTCGCAATCGCCCAATCCGGCACGCCACCGTTGCGCACTTCGCCGTGACACCACGGGCCGCAGCGCACGATGACCTTGAGCCCGGCTTCGTGGGCGAGCTCCACGAAATGATGCAGGTCGTGATTGCCCGACCAATTCCACTGGCCTTCGATTTCCTCGTGGTGAATCCAAAAAACGTAAGTCGCCACGATGTCGATGCCGCCCGCTTTCATCTTGAGCAACTCGGCGCGCCATTCGTTTTCTGGATAGCGCGTGTAATGAAATTCGCCCATCACGGGAGTCCATGGCTGGCCGTTAAGGCGCAGGCTGCGGCTGTCGACCGTGAGCGTGTCGCCCGCAGGATTACGGGCGGTACCCATTTCAAAACCCGTTGCGTCCGGCGCGGCCACGGGCGCAACGGTGACGGAGAGCGGGGCAGCAGGTATCACGAGGAAAGAAGCAGTCATGATAAAAAACAGAACAATTCTGCGAAACAGTTTGATCGACGGCATAAAAAGGGGTTGGGCAAATTTTAATCCACGCGGTGGGCGGAGGCGCTTCGCAGCGGGGCGGCGGCGAATTATTGAATCACTGCACGGAATTGCGGTCGATGAGCCGCACCGGGAGCATGACGTTGCGTTGGGCGACGGCTTTGCCCTCGGTCAGAATATCGAGCATGCTCACGACCTGCTCGGCCATGTCACGCAACGGTTCCTCGATGGTGGTGAGCGGCGGATTCATCAAGGACGAGACGCGTTCATTTTCACCGCCGATCAGGGAAATGTCCTGCGGAATCTTGAGGCCCATGACGTAGGAAAGGATATGCAGGCATTCGAGCGCCTCAAAACTCGAACCGGGCGCATAGATCGAATCGGCGCCCGCGCGCACGATGCGCGTGATGACCGAAACGTGATTGCTCTCCGGTCCGAAAAGGGACGCGCGCTGCTCGTCGATCGGCAGATTAGCCTCGGCCAGGGCTTTTTTAAAGCCCCGCAGACGTTCGGCAAACGCCGGGTAATCCCCGCCGAGAAAGGCGGGCTTCCGCTTGCCGCGATCGATGAAATGCCGCGCGGCCATGTAGCCTGCGGTAAAGTGATCGGAGCAGACGATGTACTCGGTCGGATCGACGGGGAATTTATCGATGTGAATCACCGGCATCCGTTTCTCGAGTTCCGCGACCAGTTTGCGCAACGCCTTGTCCTGCGTCACAACCACCACGCCGTCGAAAAATTTCGTCGGAAGTTCGGCGAGCGGATTGAGCGGCAGCAACACGCCAATGTTGCGGCGCGAAAAGGCGTATGACAAATGCGCGGTGAGCGTCGCGGAATATCCGCCAAAACGATCCGGATAAGTCGGCTCGGAGAGAATGACCATCTCACGGTTGCGCACGGACGCCTGCGGCTTGAGGTTCAATTCCGCGGCGGCCCGCAGGACGCTCTCGCGCGTCTCGGCCTTCACGCGATCCCGGTTGTTCAGCACGCGGCTGACCGTTCCCGGGGAGACGTTGGCCAGGCGGGCGAGATCGTAGATCGTGGCTTTCTTGCCCGGGGCGCGCGCATCGGATTTTTCCTTGTTCGCGGTTGAGTTGACCGAAGCGGGGCCCTGTTTTGGTTTTGTTTTCTTCACGGGAGAGGAATCGGGAAATGGGATGACGCGGAAGCGGAACGAGCGGGGTTTATTTTTTGTGCTCCCACAGGGTTACCCGGGAAACACGATCATAGGGAGGATAGAACATAAATGCGCCGGTCACCAATTCAATGCGACCATCATTGAAGAGATCGGCGGCTTTGACAACCACGAGATGGGTCGGCGCGTGGGCGAGGATGCGCGGGGTGAAATGATTCGACCCGTCATTCTCAAAACACATCAGGGAAACAGCGTTTTTGTCTGTCCAATCGTTAAAAACACTGGAGCAGACGATGTCATTGTCGCCGTCCCCATCGATGTCGACCACCACCGGGCTGAAAGCGCCGGGAAAATCGCCAACCCGGTGATAGGCGAATTTCTTCCGGCCCAGGTTTTCCAGCCATTGGACCCCGTGCCACGGGCGCGATCCGGGGGTCGCGTAGTCGAAGCCATCCCCATTCGTATAAACCACGTCGGGTTTGCCGTCCTTGTTGACGTCGGCGATGCAAAGTCCACTGCTGCCGTAGTCCTTGTTGGTCGAGCCGTAGAGCACGCGATCCCCGAAATGCCCTGCCCCGTCGCCGTCGAACGCGTGGACTTCCTCGGAGTCCTGCGAAACGAGGGCGACAATATCGAGGTTACCGTTCCCATAAAGATCGGCGACCGGCGCGTGGATCGTCCCCGGCAGGTCGAGCAGCGAGTGACTCTTGAATTTCCAGTCGCCAAGGTTCTCCATCCATTGGATTTCCCCTTCGAGGTAACCGAACTGCCCCACGACCAGATCAAGGCGGCCGTCCTTGTTCAAGTCAGCGGCGGCCACGTAGGTCACGCGCGGAACGTTTTCCAGCAGCACTTTGTTGGTGAAGTGATTCGTCCCATCGTTCACCATCACAATCACCGCACCCGTTCGCGCATTGCTGGGCGGAATCACTCCCATCACGGAAACCAATACGTCCAAATGACCGTCGCCGTTCAAGTCCGCCACTTCCACGTGGGCGGGGCCCGACACCGGCTGGCCGATGTCGGTCTCTTCAAATACGCCCAGGCGCACCTGACGGATCCAACTGACCTTGTTGAGCTGGCCGTCGCAGACGAGAATGTCCTTCAAGCCGTCACCGTCCAAATCCACGATCAACAAATCGGTAATCCACGGCGTGCCTTCCGCGGGACGCCCGATCGCGCGCTTCGAAAAATAGTCCAGGCCCAGTTCGGTTTTTTTTGCAGGGCTGGAGACGGCTGCGCTGTCACCAGCTTCTCCGGCAGCGCGCGCGGAAACCAGACCTGCGGCGAAAACAACAGCGGCGACCAACGCGTGAAGTTTAAACAAACGGCGGCTCATTTGAAAGTATCGGCGGTGATGCGCCCGGAGAGACGATCATTCAATGCGCTCCGCATGTCGGTTTCGCCAGCCGGGTCGAGTTGAAGGGCTTTTTCCCAATCCCGGCGGGCCTCGGCCGGATTGCCAGCCTGATAGACGACATCGCCGAGGCTGAGATGAATCGTGGGGTTGTCCGGTTGCAACGTGGCCATTTTTTGCAAGGCCTCGGCGGCGCGATGAAACTGTTTCAACATCACGCAAGCGTTGGCCTGTCCCGCGAAGGCATCGAGATTCGTCGGGTCGAGGCGAGCCGCCTTTTCGTAGTGATCCGCCGCGCTCGCAAAATTCCCTTTTTCGGATTCTCGGTTGGCCGCTTGCCCATAAGCCGTGATCAGCAGCGCGGCCAGGCTCTTTTGGGCCGGGGTTTTCGGCACGACATATTTGGCCGCTTGCTCCAACAGGGCGATGGCGGAAATTGGGTCCGATTTGCCCAGGAAATATTCGCCCAACAAGGCCCGCGACGGAACATCGTCCGCGTAAACACTCGCAACCCGCTGAAGGTGTTTCGCGGCGGCGTCACGGTCGCCGGAAGACCACAGGATGTTGGCCAGACTCATATTTTGTGCCTGAAGAAACGGTTCTTTTTCCAGCACCTTGGTCAGGAGCTCCTGCGATAACTTCGCATCACCCCGTCGGACTGCCAGCTCGGCGTACGCTTTCGTGATGGGACCCGACGCTGGATTCTTCGCATAAAGGTCCGCCATCAAGGCATTGGCTTCGTCGAGCTTGCCGAGGGCAACGAGCGAATTCACGAGCAGCGGTGCGATTTTTTCCGGATCCCCGCCGCTCCCCAAGGCGGCGTAATATTCCCGGACTGCGGCGACGTGTTGCAGCGCTTTCGCATGGGAAAAGCCGGCAAACATCATCGTGATCGGCCCCTTGGGATCCAATACGGCGAGGCGGTCGAGCAGCGGTGTGGCTTCCGCCATTTTGCCAGTTTTGAAATATTCCTCGAAGGTCAGCGAGAGCCGCTGGACGTCATAGCAATCGCGCAACAGGGCGTCCTTCCAGGGATCGGCAGGTGGCAACGCCGGTTTTTGCCGGCTGCCTTGCGCCATTGCGATGGCGCGATCGGTTTCGCCGCGACGATCCAATACCTGCGCAAACAACGCCGCAGCTGCGGCCGACTCGGGATGACCGGCCGTCAGCTCCTCCAGCCGCGCAACGGCCGCATCGTCGTCGCCGCGTTGCAACTCAATCCTCGCCATGCCGAGCGCAGCCTCAGGCTGGTTCGCCTCGATCGCGAGCACGGCGGAATATTCCTTCGCGGCTTCGTCGGGTTCACCGGATTTAAACGAGGTGTCGGCAAGTGAAAGCCGCGCGGGAATGTAAGTGGGGTCAAGCCGCACGACGGCCTCGAGTTCCCTCTGCGCTGTCGCCAGGTCATTTTCGTTTTGGGCGATATCCGCGAGGTAGTAGTGATCGCGCGCGGTCAGGCCCGGCGGCATCGCGGCGATCACCCGATAACACGCCTTCGCCTCCGCAAACAAGCGATTGGCATGATAAAGCAGCGCGAGTTGGCGCACGGCGTCCGGATTTTTCGACGGATTACCGATTTTGTCCGCCGCGTCGTGCAACGCCCGGTCGAAATCCTGCGGCAGATTTCCGTAGCGGGAAATTGCCGGCAACTCAGGACGATTACTCCCCGCCCCCGCGGCAATTGCGCCCGTGGCCAACGCAGCCAAAAGGCAGGCACCGCCAAGGATAGTCCGGCGGAAGAGGGAGGTTTCATTCATGGTCGTCCGAGCAATTTCTAGGACGCGTTTCGAGATTCGCAAGGTTCACGAGCGATCAAAATCCGCCCGGATGGAAAAGCGAAAACGACACCGGGGTCGCGTTCGCGAGACAGGGTCGAGGCATCAGGAGCCGGACAGGACAAGGCCCTTCCGGTGGATACCGGAAGGGCCTTGGACCAACAGGCGCGGAACACCATACCGCGTGGATTTCGCTAGAACCCTAAAGTCGTAGTCAGGTAGAACGTTCGCGGTTGAACTATTCGATACGTTGAATGCGTTCCATCAGGATTGGCCGCGATGGGTTGGAATCCTCCGCTCTGATCCAGATCGCGGGCGTTGAGTTGGAAAGTCAGATCGTATTTGTTTCCGTAGACTTTCATCTTATAGCCCACCCACGCATCGACCGCGATGCGGGCGTTTGCGTAGTAGGGATGAGCCAGATCAAGCGCAATTGGCGTGCCGGAGGAATCGAGAATCTGCGGATCGCCAATGATTGACTTTGCGATGTAACGCACGCCACCGCCGACGTTGAATCCTTTCAGCGTGCCGTCGGAGAAAGCGTAGTTGGTCAGGGCACTCGCATGCCACTTGGCGAGTTGCTGCGAAGGCTGTCCGTCGACCGATTTATAGAGCAGGTAATACGGATTGTTGTCGTTGTTCCACTGCTGTTCACCAGTGCGGCCTACGCCCCAACCGACATTTTGTCCGACATAAGGTCCGGTCCAGATGGCGGGGATGCTCTTCCAATAAGCCAGCCGGTTTTCGATGAACGCAGTGAGCGGAGTCGCGATATTGCTCTGCTTGGCGTCCTGTTTCGAGATATTGCCCATGACGCGCCAGTTTTTGGTAACGTTGTAGGTCATCTCGAGCTCAAGACCCTTGGATACATTGTCCGAGGTGTAGGCATTCGCGAGACGAGGATCACCCGTGATCAAGCCCGGCGCGATCAGCGGCTTGTAGGTGATGTTGGCACCGTTCAGATTAGCCTGACGAACGAGGTCTGGCATGAACGTGAGTTCCATGTAAGGAATCGTCCATTGCGCGAGTGGGAAGGTCAGATTGTCCGCGCCGGCACCGGCCGCCGTGAGGTTAAACCAGTTCAACTTCACGTTGAGCTTGTCGTCCAATGTGTTGATTGAAACACCGTATTCCTTGGTCAGGCCGGTTGGACTGCCCGTGGGATGAAGGAGAAGGTCGACGCCACCGGCATTAGGCGTAAAATTTTCCGAACGGTTGTAATGAAAACTCAGCCATTTCAGAGCGTGCACCACGACGCCATAAGTGCGGGTCGTCTTGGAGAATTCTGCCGCTGGGCCATAAGCACCCGCAGGCAGAACCGTCCCGCTTCCAGTGGTGGCCGCAGACGCATTGGAATCGTCGTTCTTGTCCTTGCGAATGCCGAACATCGGCACGATGCGGTCATCCCAAAGATAACCCTGAACGACGGCCGCTTCCGTATCCAGTTTGCGAAGGAGCTTGGAATTGCTCTTGAGCGCGTAGGCAACGTTAAGCGTGTCGGTCTTGAAGGAATTGGAGGCCGTATCGAAATAAATGTTCGGCGTTACGCCGCTTATGATTCCCGGCGAGCTCGGAACGGTGGTCGCCTGGTAACCATTCGCGGCCGTACCGCCCATGTAGTAGCGGTAGTTAACCTGTTGA
This sequence comes from Lacunisphaera sp., assembly GCA_036499685.1. Taxonomy (GTDB): domain Bacteria; phylum Verrucomicrobiota; class Verrucomicrobiia; order Opitutales; family Opitutaceae; genus Lacunisphaera. The sequence continues at coordinate 176,125 of DASYDH010000030.1, forward strand.
TTGGTGGGGTCGCTGGCGTCGGCGGCGTTGTATTGCCAGTGCACCGTTTCGGTTTTGCGGTTTTCGGCGAAAGCAGTGAACTGATACCGGCCAAGCCATTTGTTATATTTGTTGAGATTCAGGCCGTAGGTGAGCGTGCCCCGCCACACCCGGTTGGTGTTGTGATCGGTGTTCCCGTTGTCGAGACCGCCGAATTGCATGAAGGTCTCGCCGACATGCGGATTGGGTGAACCATCGGGCAGCCGTGCATTCACGTCGACGCTGTAGGTCGCGTATTCGCTGCGAAACAAATTAAGGTAGTTGGCGTTCACCGTTTCATCCAACAACGAGAAATTTGCATTCAGGTCGGGCAGGATTTCCTGATCGATGGAGAAATTAAACGCGTGGTACTTTCTCGCCAGATCGAGGCTGGGATTCAGGTTTACGTCCTGAAGATTCATATACGCATTGTCGTTCAAGCGATAAGCGGTGGCGCCGGACTTGGTCGCTTGGAAAAAATCGTAGCCAGTGGCGTGAGGAGTATTGTAGCCGATGTTGTAGGCGCGCTCAAGGGTCCCATTGGCATTGTACATGAGGGTCGGTACATTGGCACCGTCCATCGTGAGTCCCGCGGTGACGGGACTTGCAGCCGAGCTGTCATAGATTGGTTTGCCGGCAGCGATCCACTGGGTCACGCCGTCTTCCGGCGTGATGGTGTTCGGATTGTTGGCTTTGACGTTCTGGGTTTCAAAAGCCGCGCGAATCGTGGTCTTGCTCCATGGTTGATAGGTTCCGGTGAAATAAAGCCGGTGATCCTTGTTGTAAGAGGGCCGCTGTTTGAAACCTTTGTCGGAATCTTCCGCCGCCACCCGGAAAGCCAGCACGTCCTTCTTCACCACGACATTGCCATTGAGCGTGCCACGGATGTCGCCGTAACTGCCGAATCGGACCGCCAGCTCATATTTATCCCTGGCGAGACCGGCCAGCTGCGGCGAATAATTGATGATACCAGCCGGTGAACCGATACCGGCGAGAATCGAATTGGCGCCGCGGTTGATCGTCACCTCGTCGAGATTGTAGGAATCGAAACCGTTGTAGGTTCCGATCGTATAAAAATAATCCCGGGTCAGGTCGGCCGCCTGCAAACCGCGAATGCGGTTGGCGTTGTTGGCATTGCCAGCAACATCGTCGCTCGGGCGCCCCAAAGACAGGGTCGTCGCGGTGAAATCGCGGCTACCCTCGGTGTTGGCAGTGTAGGCGAGGATATCATTGACCCCGACGGCGGAAATATCGGTCATGAATTCCTTCGTAACGACGGTAATCGATTGCGCGACGTCCTTGAGGTTCGTGTTGATCCGGCTGCCGGCGAGTGTACTCGTCGCACGATAGCCCTGATCTTTGCTGGCATCGACGACGAACGGCGACAACTCGACGGTTTCCTCGGTGTCGGCCTTCGGTTTGGTGGAGTCTGACGCATTGGGCGCGGCCGCTTGGGCCAGACCCGAATTCAGCAGCAGCGAAAACATCGCCGTCAAAGCGAGGACGCGGGTTTTCGGAGTTGGGTAGGTAGCTTGCATGTTGTGGAGTTTAATGACGTTCACTGGCAGAAAAGAATCAGGGAAAAACCGCTGCCCTTGTGAAAGGGACGGTGAAAGGCGGGCGGTAAGATTCGCCACGCTTGGAGGGGTGAAATGGCGTTGGTCAGGGGTGAAGCGTTGAGAAGAGGAAGCGGTCAGGGTCCAATTCCTAGGGGTTGGGTAACGCGAAAAACGCCATTCTCCCACGATTGTGTCAACAGTATTTTATCCAGTAAAACTGTTTTACACAATTCAACCCAATTTCGCCAACTCCTCGGTGTTCGCCCGCGATCAATTGGCCGCGTCAAGCGTGACTGCGATCGTTCCGGGCGGGACACTATATTCCCTTTCAACGCCGGACGGCCATCTGACCAAAAGATTAGCCGGCGGATTCATCTCCGACCAGCCGAAGAAGCAAGCCGTCGAAGACTGGCTGTAGTAACCAGAACCTGCCGCGATCTCCGCCGTCTGCACGGTCCCATCCTTCGCGATCAGTTTTATGTGCGCCCCGATTCCAGCCGGATTTCCTTTTGGTCCGCGCAATCTCACGCGCAACGAATGCCGGCCAGCCATGCCGTTGTTACGCAAAGCGAGGGTCGTACCGTTGTTCCGTGTCACTAGAAAATCCGGCCAACCGTCATGATCGAGATCGATCACCGCCAGCGCCTTCGCGTCGCCGGGAACGACCAGCGCGCTTTCCGCTGGTGGCACCGGACCAAAATGACCGTGCCCATCGCCGCGCAACAGCTGGCTCAATCCGCCGTCAAAACGTCCCGTCGCGGGAACCGGTGCATAGGAATTTTGCACCACGTAAATGTCCGCATTCCCATCGCCATCGAAATCCCCGGCCACCACTCCCTGGATCGGCGCGATCTGCGCAATCTCCGGCAACGATTCAAAGCGATACGTGCCGTCGGCCTGACTCAGGAAAACACCGCTGCGAAATTCGGTCGCCGCAAACCGGGTCGCCGAGGACAGTTTTCCCGCGCCCAGGATTTCTTCCAGGGTTGAGCGCGCATAAACGTCGTTGCGTGGAAACTCTTTCAAGATCGCCGGTATCGCTGCACCGAGGTCCTTTCTCGAACGTCGCGGATACAACCGATCGCCTTCGTAATCGGCCTCGATCAATTCGGAACCGCCATTGCCGGCGAAATCCCCGGCGAACAACAGGGCCGGATGCGTCGCGTCCGCCCGGTATGGCGTATTGAGCCCCAGGTTTCCAACCACATAATCCATCCGGCCATCGCCATTGAAATCCGCTGCAGCGATGGAATTCCACCAACCCGAGCCAGCGGAGCCGAAGCCGGATTTTTCCGTCCAGTTCTCCAATCCCCTGCCCTGCATGTTGTGAAAATAGCTAACCCGCCCCCATTCCAACGTCACGAGCAGGTCGGGCCACCCGTCGCCATCGACATCGCTCCACAACGCCGCCGTCACCATCCCGACATTCCGCAACCCCGGCGCAAAAGTGTCCGTGATATCTTCAAAATTTCCCCCGCGATTCATCAGCAAGGCACTGCGTGGCGCAACGGGATAATGTCCCGGCGAGACGCACCCACCAATGAACAAACCGAGGCGGCCAGAGCGCGTGAAATCCGCCGCCGCGACCGCGCCCACACTGATTGGCAAAGCCGGAAGCGCGTTCGGCGCGGCCGGCGCCAGCCGGCCATGACCATCGTTGAGATATAATTTTGGCTGATAAGCCGGTGAGTCTTCGGGCTGGTTGATTCCGCCCTTCGTAACAAGCACGTCATTCGTCCCATCGCCATCCGCGTCGAAAATCAAGACTGGACCGTCATCGAGCATTGGATCATGCGCAATTCCCGGAGAATCCATCGCAGAAAACGCTCCGGCAGCCGACGCGATTAATATGCGCGCCGGCGTGTCCGGCGTCCCACCGAGGATAACGTCATCTTTTCCGTCGCCGTCGAGATCCGCCACCGCCAGCGCCGGGCCGCGCCGGTTTTGCCGCATGGGCAAAAGCGGTTGGGACGTGGTTTCGTCCACCGAGGGTTCCCGTGACGACCACGAAAATCCAGACGACCGGCTCACATCGGTAAATTGGGCCAATCGGACGGATACCGTTTGCGCAGGCGTTGCACCCGTTTTCGCCGGTTCCGTAATCGTGAGCTTTTGATCGACTGCCAGATTGCTGAAAGTCTGGTTTTCCCCACTCGGCCACGCCACGGTCAGCCGATTGATCCGCGTGTCGTCACCAAGCCCAAAATGCAGCACCGGCTCGGAACTGGAAAGAACGCCACGCGCGAGCACGAGTGGCCGGACCTGCACACCGGAATTCGTTTCAATGCGTACCGCTGCACCCACGCCAAAGCGATTTGAACGGGTGCCAACGAGCGCAACAATGAGACGGTGCCCGGAATCGGAATCGTTGCGCAGAACCGTGACGCCGTGCTTGAAATTCGCGTATACCAAGTCGAGATCGCCGTCTCCGTCCAAGTCGCCAAACGCCGCGCCAAAACTCACGCCCTTTTGTCCGAGGCCCCACGCGGCGCTGACATTCTCGAAAGCCAGGCCGCCTTTGTTGCGAAACGCCAAATTGGGCTCCGCCAGAATCGGGCTGGCACGTTCGATACGAATCTTTTCCTCAATACTTCCGGCCGCCGCAATGCGTACCATGAGATCGGCGTTGTGCGGTTCGCGGTACATGCCGTTGGTCACAAAAAGATCGAGCCAGCCGTCGTTATCGAGATCCTCCAGCCGCACGGCCCACGTCCAATCCGTCGCAGCGAGACCAGCCAGACAAGCGGCCTCCAGAACGCGCGAAGTGCCCGTGTTGAGATAAAGCGCATTGCGCATCACAAACGGTGCGGCGGTTGAGTCATCCGGCAAATCCCGGATCAGGCCGCGCGCATTCGCCATGGTGCGTTGATCCTTCTGGTGAGTGGTCGCCGCCATGTCCGCGACAAAAAGATCGATGAGACCGTCATTGTTCACATCGCCCAAATCCGCGCCCATCGACGAAAACGGCATGTGCGGCACCACTTGATTGATCACATCGGAAAATGTGCCGTCGCGATTGTTGCGATAGAGCCGGTCGGCCGGCGTAAAGTCGTTCGCGACATAAAGATCGGGCCAGCCATCGTTGTCGAAATCCCACCATGTCGCCGAATGTCCCTGGGCTTTCCCGCGAATCCCCGCGCGATCCGTTGCGTCGGTGAAGGTGCCATCGCCGTTGTTGTGAAAAAGATAATTCTGCTGCGCACGCGGGTGCCCCGCGGATTCGGACGCGTTGGTCTGGATGAAAACATCGAGCCACCCATCGCGATCGTAATCGCAAAATGCCGCCATCACCGACGCATCGTTCACCGCCAGCCCGCGCTTCGCCGCCTCCTCCTTGAACGTGCCGTCGCCCTGGTTGATATAGAGAAGATTCGGCGCGTCGAAACGGCAAACGTAGATGTCCAGCAAACCGTCGTTGTTCACGTCCACGAACGTTGCGCCCTGCTTCCAAATCCCAGCCGCATCACCAACGTCGCCCACTCCCGCTTTGTCCGTAACATCCTCGAATTTCCAATTCCCGAGATTGCGAAACAGCCGGCAGCTTTCCGTTTTGCTCACCACGAAAATATCCGGCCGGCCGTCGCCATCGTAATCGCCAATCGCCACGCCCGTGCCCACTGCACCCACCTCGAATTCTGCAAAATGATCCGTCCACATCGAGGGATCGTCGTATTTATTTTCAGTGATGATCCCGGTCGTTTCAGCGGAAAGCTCGGTGAACATTGTTGGGCCCCGCGGGCCCGAACGTGGCGCAAGTGGTTTTCCCACGATTCCGTCGGGTGCAGCGATCAATGCGGCCGCGCTCGCAGCCAGCAATGCTGCGAGCGCACCACCGCGCTTCCGAAGACTGCGCACTTTACGGCTCATTTGGCGACAAGATCAAAACGGTCGACCCCAGCGGAACGGAATGCTCCGTCGAAATGCCCGAAGGCCACGCGATCCGAATTTTTGCGGGTGGACTATCGTCGGACCAGCCGAAGAAACACGCAGCGGCGGACTGGCTGAAATAGCCGGAACCGGCGCAAATTTCGCTCACATGGGTCGAACCGTTTTTCAGTTCCAGCGTGACCCGCGCACCTATCCCGGTGGGGTTTCCAGCGGGCCCGTGCAGTCTCACGCAAAGCGAATGCCGCCCGGCAACGCCGCCATTTAGAAACGCGAGTGTCGTGTCATTATTGCGCGTCACAAAAAAATCGGGCCAGCCGTCGCCATTCAAATCGAGCACCGCCAGCGCCTTCGCATCGCCGGGTACGATGAGATTACTCCTGGCCAGCGGCACCGCCGTGAAATGGCCGTGACCGTCGCCGCGCAGCAATTGGCTGAGTCCGCCATCAAACCGTCCGACGAGAGGAATCGGCGAATAGGAATTCTGCACCGCATAGATGTCGGCATTCCCATCCCCGTCAAAATCGCCCGCCACGACGCCTTGCAGCGGTGCGATCTGGGCAATGCGTGGCAGCGGCTCAAACCGATACGTGCCATCGGGCTGACTCAGGAACACACCACTGCGAAATTCCGTGGCGGCAAATCGCCGGGCTTCGGTGAGTTTCTCCTCGCCCAGAATTTCCCCGAGAGTGGCCCGCGAGTAATAATCGTTGCGCACATAACGCTTGGGGATCGTGGGGATCACCGCGCCCAGATCCTTGCGCGTCCGCCACGGATAAAGCCGGTCGCCCTCATAATAGGCCTCAATCAACTGAAGCGAACTATCGCCCTTGAAATCACCGGCAAACAGCAATGCGGGATGAGTCGCGTCGGCGTGGTACTGGGTGTTCAAACCCAGATTGCCGACCACATAGTCGGGGCGGCCATCCCCGTTGAAATCCGCCGCCGCAATGGAATTCCACCACCCGCTGCCGGCGGCGCCGAAGCCCGACTTCTCCGTCCAATCCTCGAAATTTTTTCCGTGGTCGTTGTGAAAATACTTCACCTGGCCCCACTCAAGCGTCACCAGCAAATCGGCCCAACCGTCGCCATCCACGTCGCTCCACAGTGCGCCCGTCACAAGCCCGATATCGCGCAGCCCCGGTGCGACGGCGTCGGTCACGTCTTGAAATCTGCCCGCGTGGTTCGCCAGCAGCACGCTCTTCGGCGCAAACGGATAAAGTCCGGGCACCACCCTTGCCCCAATGAAAACCCCGAGCGCGCCCGAGTGATCGAAGTCCGCCGCCACCGCGGCACCCGCGCTGAGGGAAAGCTCCGGCAACATTCCCGCCGGCGCCGCCTGAAACCCGCCGTGACCATCATTCAAAAAAAGCAGCGGTTGATACTCCGTCGATCCCGCCGGCTCCACGACGCCGCCTTTGGTCACCAAAATATCGTTCGCTCCATCGCCGTTGGCGTCGAATACCAGCACGGGACCGTCATCGAGCTTTCCGTTCGTCGGCGGCGTGAAGTCGGACGCGATTGAAAAGTTACCGTTCGCACCGGCCAGAAGAATTTTCCGGGGATCAGCCGGGGTGCCGCCCACGATCAAATCGTCACGACCGTCACCGTTGAAATCCCCGACGGCCACGCCCGGACCGCGTCGGTTTTGTCGCATCGGCAGCAACGAATTTTGTCCCGTCTCATCCACTTTCGGCTCGCGCGTTATCAACGAAAGGTTGGTTGCATCGCTCACTTCGCTAAACTGGCCGGGCTCCGTTGGCGTGGGGTTTTCGGCGAGTTCGTTCTTCCCAGCCTGCTCGGTCACGGTGAACTTTTGATCAACTGGGAGATTAGTGAATATTTGCGATTTCCCGCTTGGCCAGATCACCGTCGCCCGGTCAATTAGGACGTCCTCTCCCAGCCCGAAATGGAGCACCGGTTCCGAACTGGACAAGTAGCCACGAGCGAGCACGAGCTGGCGGATTTGCACGCCGGAGGCAGTTTCGATTTTCACCGTCGCACCCACACCAAAGCGATTCGATTGCGTGCCCCGCAAGGCAAAGATCGCGCGGTGGCCCGAGTCCGAATCGTTGCGGAGCACCGTGACGTTTCCCTGGTAGTTCGCGAACACGAGATCGAGATCACCGTCGCCATCGAGATCGCCGAAAGCGGCCCCATAGCTCACGCCTTTTTGATTCAACCCCCAACTGGCACTCACATCCTCGAAGCGCAGATCCCCGAGGTTGCGGTATGCAAGATTCTGCTCCGCCAACATCGGGCTGTCGTGTTCGATCCGCATTTTTTCCGTGGCGTTTTCCGCCAATATCATTCGCGCCATCAAGTCGGCGTTGTGCGACTCACGGTGCATGCCGTTGGTCACGTGGAGATCGAGGCGACCGTCGTTGTCCAAATCCTCAAACCGCACCGACCACGTCCAATCCGTGGCAGCGAGGCCGGCAAGAAAGGCCGCTTCGACGCAACGTCCGGTGGCGGTGTTGAGATAAAGCGCGTTATGAAAATACTGTGGCGCCGTCCGCGAACCATCGGGCGGATCTTGTGAAAGCAGGCTGCGTGACGGCGCCATGGTGCGTTGATCCTTCTGATGCGTCGTCGCCGCCATTTCCGCGACGAACAGATCGATCAAGCCGTCATTGTTCACGTCGCCCAAGTCCGAGCCCATCGACGAATATGGCATGTGCGGCACGACCCGGTCGATGACGTCGGTGAAGGTGCCGTCGTGGTTATTGCGATAAAGTTTGTCCGCCGGGGCAAAATCATTCGCCACATAGAGGTCGGGCCAGCCGTCACTATCGTAGTCCCACCACGTTGCCGAATGCCCCTGCCCCTCCCCTGAAATGCCAGCGCGATCCGTGACGTTCGTGAAGGTACCGTCCCCGTTGTTGTGAAAAAGATAGTTTCGCTGGCCGTTCGGGTGCGCCACCGTGTCGAGAATGTTCGTCTGGATAAAAACGTCGAGCCAGCCGTCGCGATCATAGTCACAAAACGCCGCCATCACCGAAGCGTCGTTCACCGCCAGTCCGCGCCTCTCCGCCTCTTCCTTAAAGGTGCCGTCGCCTTGATTGATATAGAGCAGGTTCGGCGCATTGAACCGGCAGACGTAGATATCCAGCAGGCCGTCGTTGTTCACGTCCACGAACGTCGCTCCCTGTTTCCAAATCCCCGCGGCGTCGCCTTTGTCGCCCACGCCGGCCTTGTCCGTCACATCCTCAAATTTCCAGTTCCCGAGATTACGAAACAGCCGGCAGGTCTCCGTTTTGCTCACGACAAAAATATCCGGCCGGCCATCGCCGTCGTAGTCGCCAATCGCGACGCCCGTGCCTACCGCGCCCACTTCGAACTCACGGTAAAGTTGTCCCCACATCTTTGGGTCGGCATAGCGGTTTTCCGCCACGATCCCGGTCGATTGTGGCGACATCCCGGTGAACAATGTCGCGCCTTTCGGTCCGGAGCGCGGAGCCAAAGGAACTTCTGTCATCCCGGGCGGGGCTTCGCCAAGCGCCGCCACCGCAGTAGCGAAGAGAAGCACGAGCAGTCCACCTCCCAAAAATCTCCGGATCGCCGGACGGTTGGGCTTTTTATTCGGAAGCATCGGGGTCGACAGTTGGATAAATCTTGCGCGACGGAGTCAAGGAAGGGTTCGACCGCAAGGACTGTTCATGACTTTGCTTGCCCCGCCGTAACGAGTCCGTTTGCGTGCGGGTCCCCGGAAAATCGGCGCGACCTCTGCGCCAACCATGAGCCCTCCCTCCAAATTAATTTCCCGTGCATGGCTGATCGCCCTGTTGTGCGCATCGGCGTTTGTCATCTGGAGCGATTGCGAACGCGGTCAACGCGTGGCCTACGTCAGCAACACCGACCGGGACAACGCAGTCGCGGACGCCAGCTCGCCGACGGGCTATGCGGGGGGGGGAAGGTGGGCGATCGTGCCGGAGCGCAACAATCGCGGTTATGAGTGGATCGCCGAAACCCAGCAGATGTTTGCGCGCCACGAATGGCGCGTGCGGCACATCGATTATGAAAACGCCCCGTTTGGACGAGACGTCCATGCCGCGTCGCCGTATCGCTGGTGGCTCGGACTGCTCGCGTGGTGCGACCACCAGGTTTCCGGCCGGCCCATCGGCATTTCCGTGGAGCGCGCGGCGCTGTTCGCCGACCCCCTTTTTCATTGGTTGCTCTTGATTGCGACCACAGTGTTGGTTGCACACCGCTTCGGTTCGCTGCCCGCGACCATCATCGCGGTCGGTCTCGCGACGCTTTATCCATTCGCTGGCGGATTTTTCCCGGGAATTCCAGACGATCACGGACTCGCCCGCGCCTGTGCGCTCTGGAGTATCTTGCCGCTCCTCGCTGGAAGCGCCGGGATCGAAGATGCAGTGAAGGGATCGCAAAAACCCCGGGCGTTTTTTCTAGCCGGTGTGATCGGCGGGTTGGGTCTTTGGATAAATGCCGCCACTGAAACGCCCGTGCTGGCCGGCATTGCCGTGGGTGGACTGCTGGTCGGGTGGCTGGCGTCGGACCGTGGAAATGCAAAGCACCCGGCGGAACGCGAGCCGCCGCCGTGGCGATGGTGGGCGTTGGGCGGCTCCCTCACCTGTCTGGCCGCATACTTGATCGAATATTTTCCGGCTCACATGGATTTTCACCTGCAGGTGAATCACTCGCTCTACGGCCTCGCGTGGCTGGGTGCCGGTGAATTGATCGGACGGTTTGCGACCTGGAGAAACGGAAAGAATCCGCTTGGACAAAATCGCTGGTTCGGCGTTTTCACCACCGTCGTCGCGATTGCCGCGATCGCGGCGCTGCCGGTTGCCATGATGCGCGAGGGAAATCAATTGATCGTCAGCGGCGATCTGCTGTCGACCAGGCTTACGAATCTCCCCGGCGGCGCGGTCGCAGAAAACATTTTATCGTTGATTGGAAACAACGGCCTCACTGGCGCGGTCGCCGGGACGCTTCTGCCGTTTTTGTTGATTGGCCCCGGACTGTGGTTGCTCATCCGCCGTCAAGCGCCGGAGCGAACGCGCGCGGCGCTGGCGATCGCGTTGGGGCCGTTGGTGGTAACCGTGGCCTTCGCGTGTTTTCAACTCCGATGGTGGAATGCGGCCGACAGCATGTTGTTGGCGTTTCTCGTCGCGAGCGTGACCATTGAATTTCGCCGCGGCTGGATGTGGGCGGGAGTTGCGACGGCTGCGCTCGTGCCGGGCATCGTTCAACTTGTACCGTCGCTGAAATCGGGGAACGGGATTGAGTTTACGCGCGTCGAGGTGGAAGCGCTGCTCGAGCGCGGCGCGGCGCATTGGATCGCAGACCGCGCCGGCGCAGGCGGAGCCGTGGTATTGCTGCCGCCCGATCGGACGACCAGCTGGTGTTTCCACGGCGGATTCCGGGGAATCGGCACGGCCAATTGGGAGAACCGGGACGGATTGAGCGCGACGGTTCGGATCGTCACGGCGACGACGGCGGAACAAGCCCGGGAGTTGATCCGACAGCATGGCATCACGCACATTGTACTTCCCTCCTGGGATCCGGACCTCGACGCTTTCGCTCATTGGACGCTGCGCAATCCGGACGACGCCTTCATCATGGCGCTGCACCATTGGGCGTTGCCGTCGTGGTTGCGCCCCATCCCCTACACACTGCCTTCCGTGTCCGGTTTCGAAGATCGATCGGTGGTCATCCTCGCGGTCACCGACGAAAGCAATCGCGCCACGGCGCTCAGCCACCTCGCCGAATATTTTATCGAGACCAAACAGCCCGTACTGGCAGCGACCGCGGGCGAATCGTTGCAACGCTATCCCACCGACCTCGGCGCCTTGGTGGCGCTCGCTTCCGTGGAACAGGCAACGGGAAATACGGAGCAATTCGCGAAAACCTTCCACGCGGTACTGGCTAGTCTCAACAGCGGATTTGGCCGCCTGCTCGCGTGGGATCGCCGCGTTAGTCTTGCCGTGGTGCTTGCCCAAGGTGAACGCACCGATCTCTCGCGCGAACAAGTGCGGCTCTGCCTGCAAAAGGTGGACGAAGCGCGGCTGAAATCGCTCACGACGATGTCACTCTTTCGCCTGCTAAAATTGAGCGCCGCTTTCCACATCGATTTTCCCGAACCCAAACTGCGCGAATCCGCGCTGGCGTTGTTACCGGCGGAATTGAGAGAGCGACTCTGAGCGGAAACGTGCAGTGAGATTTAACCACAGAAAACGCAGAATACACCGAAGGAATGATTTTGAGATCAAAATAAGACCGATCAATCGGGTGCCAAACGAAGCCGCATCCATTGGTTCAGATCTACAATCCATCCCTCCGTTTTCTGTTATTCGGTATTCTGTGGTGCCCTCCACTAAACTGCTGGTCACGGCAGGCGCACGTCCGGATAGATGGCGATTTGGTGATTGCGCACTTTCGGCTGCAAACTCCGGCCATTCAAACCGGAGATCACAATCTGCGCGGTTTCCTGCAGCGGCATGTGGCAGGTGGCGCACTCGCGGTCAATGCGATGGCCGAGCTTCGCAAACGAACCGCAGTTCTCGACCTTGTGACACGCCAGACATTTTTCGGAAAACGCCGCCGGATCGCGCTGCGGCGTGTGCACATCGTGACAAGTCGTGCAGGTCATCGAGGTGCTTTCGCGATAGCATCGGCTTCGCTTCAGGAGCTGGACCTGACTGCCGTGAACATCGATGTGAGCCTTCGGGTCGAGCGCCGGGAAAGTCAGGTGATGGTCCAACTCGTCGCCCGGAACGAAGGAGAGCGGTGGCGAAAGTGGAGTGCCGATGCCAGCGTGACAGAGCGCGCACACATCCATCTGCCGTTCCCGCGGGAGCCGGGCGGGATTGATGATCGCGCTCGCCGCGACAGATGTGGGCGGCGTTTTTGAACGATAGCGTGCCACGTGCTCGCCGCCAGGGCCGTGACATTTTTCACACGTCAAGCCAAGCACGAGACTGCTTTTTTCATAGGCGTTTTCGGCGGACGCATGGGATTCGAATGAGCTGGCGTGACATTCGAGGCAGCGCGGTGCGATCGGCCGGTCGAAATTCGCGGTGCCATCGACATACCCCGGGCTGTTCACCCACTCGCCCAATTCAACCCAGTAGGAGACGGGCAGCTGGAAAAGTTTGTCCTCATCCCAGTACAAATACGTCTGGCCCTTCCGGCCCGAGCCGATGACCACGCCGATCGCCTCCGAGCGTTCGAGAATTTCCGACGGCGATCGCCGCATCACACCCTTTTCGGAAAACTGGCCGCCGGTGGATTCCATGATGAAAAACAAATCCGGATTCGCCGTTCGCAGCACGTTCGACTCCGGATTGAAATTACCGTGGATCGAACTCTGCGACGGAAGGCTCGACGTATGGAAATGGGCGGTCCGATGGTAACTCTCCGCTTTTTGCTGGTGGCAGGAATAGCAAGCGTCGTCGCCGACATACGCCCCCGCTACGGCCGATCCTTGTTGCACGTAGGCGAGCAACGCTTTCGCCGCCTTGTCCTCCCCCGAAGGCTGCTGGCTGTAAACGCATGGCAACGCGGGAAAGATCGAAAGCAACAGAATGGCCGCCAGGCGTCGGGGAAATTTTCCGGAGAGCCACTGCGAAACAACGTCAACCGCGAGCATGGTGCTTTTCAACGCTTTCAAATCGATCAGTTCAATTCCCATCGGGGCCGGACACGCAATCAGTCCAGTCGCCCGGATTTTCGCCAGCAAGCCGAATAAAACACTTTTACAAAAAATAAGACACTTGAAATATCCACCGATATTGCCATGCACGGAGGGCCTACCCCATGACTTTTCGCCCTCCCTGCGGTCGTTTTCGCGTGTCCCTTTTCCGGTCTGTACCCGACCGTTGTACCCGCGGGAGTTATCCGCTTCGATCCTTCGTCAACGTCCGCTGCCCCCGCACGCCATGACCGACGAACTGCATCGCGAAACCCGGATGGAGGACAAGGTCAGCTTCCGGGAAAAAATGGCCTTTGGCGTGGGCACACTGCCGGTATTTTTTGCCATCGCCGGGGTCGGCAGTTTCGCGATCCCGGTTTACCAGATGACGCTGAAGGTGAATCCGTTTCTCTTTGGCGTCGCCTTGGCCATCCCGCGCTTTCTCGATGCGTTTTTCGATACGATGATGGGGCGGATTTCCGACAACACCCATTCGCGCTGGGGCCGGCGACGACCTTACATCGTCTGCGGCGCATTTATTCAGGCCTGTTTTTTCGGGCTGATTTGGATGGTGCCGAGCACGTGGAACAGTCCGGAAATCGTCACCTACCTGATTGTTTCCCAGATTCTTTTCTACATTGGGTTCACCATCTATTCCGTGCCGTACAGTAGTCTCGGCTACGAGATGACCCCGGACTACAATGAGCGTACGAGCGTCTGGTCCTTTGCGACATTTTTTAACAAGGCGGGCGAATTCGGCTACAATTGGATTTTCCCCCTGACCACCCTGGCAATTTTCAGTTCACCCATGCAGGGGGTTCGCGTGGTCGGTTGGGTCATTGCGATCGTGGTTTTTTGTACGTTAGGCGTAGTTCCGGGACTTTTTGTAAAGGAACGCTACTTCAAGAAAGCCGTAAAACAGGAGAAAGTGCGCATCTGGCCCGCCTTGAAAGCGGCCAGTTCCAATCGCGCGTTAATGCTGTTGCTCGGACTCACCATCTTGCAGATCGGCGCCGGCATGCTCGCCAGCAATATCGATTACTACCTGATCGTTTACTACATGTTCGACGGGCATATTGCCCAAGGTTCATACTGGAAGGCACTCCTTTCCACCAGCTACGCCGTTCTGGGGATTGCTTGGATTTTTCCGGTGAGTTGGCTGGCCAAACGCTACGGCAAGCATATCGCACTTGGAATAAGTTTCGTCCTCGTGTTGCTGGGCGCTGCGGGCAAATGGTATCTCTTTACGCCCGGCCACCCTTGGAAAATCCTTTTCGACTGCGTGCTCTGCGGTCCCGTGTGGGTGGCAATCTACGCCCTGACACCGTCGATGCTGGCCGATATCTGCGATGAAGATGAACTGAACCACGGTTTCCGCCGCGAAGGCATCTTCGGTGCCCTGTATTCCTGGATTCAAAAGACCGGCTACTCTTTTGGGTTTCTCGGCGCGATGTCGGTGCTGACCCTCACGGGGTTTGACAATTCAACGCCCGGTGGCGTCCCAACGGACCACGCCATCCTTTCCATGCGCTTGGTGTTGACCCTATCGACTGCCTTCTGGGCGATCGCCGCGCTGGTGATGCTTTATTTTTATCCGCTCAGCCGAAAACGGGCCTACGAAATCCGGGACGCGCTTGAGGCACGACGCGGTAAAGTATGAGCAACCCACTTTCCACTTCTTCAAACAACAATCGCCAATCGTCTCTCCCGCCTGGCAAGGCGGCCGCCATTCACTCACCAAGTTTCGTGCCCATAACGTCAAAGAGTTCAACACCGGATCAAACAGATACTAGCGGTTGCATGACTCAATTCCTCACATTGGATCGCGCGTGGAACTTCCGGCGGCTGCCCGCGAGCGGCACCGCAGCGGAAGCGTGGAGCGTGGTCGATTTGCCGCACAGTCCATTCGTGGCCGACCTCGACGGACGCATCCATTGGTTTGGCGAGTGCGAATATCAACGCACCATCGAACGTCCCGTCGATGCACCGTCTGGCCGCTGCATACTCCATCTCGGCGCGGCGATGCACACCGCCAAAATCATCGTCGACAGCAAAGCGCTGGCGGAACACGCGGGCGGTTTCCTTCCCTTCGAAATCGATTTGACCGAAGCACTTGTTGACGGCCGCCCGCATCAACTCACCATCCGCCTCGACAATCGCGACAACCCTGACGTGCCGCCCGGCAAACCATATCGCGACCTGGATTTCTGTTGGTATGGCGGACTCTATCGAGACGCGGAATTGCGCTGCTACCCTCCCCTCCATATTACCGATTCCGTCGCCGCAGGGGAAGTGGGCAGCGGCGGCGTATTCGTGCGGACACTGGCAGCGACGGCGACTTCCGCCAAAATCCTCCTTCAAGCACACGTCCGCAACGACGGCCCGGCCGAGAGCGTTTTCCAACTCGATGTGGAAATTCTGGACGGGACGGGAATTGTCGCGCGTGGAGAGCGCCGCGGGCTTGCTCTGGCGAACGGCACGGCGGCGTCCTTTGTGTTGGAACTCGATGTTTCACACCCGCGCTTATGGGCGCCCGATTCTCCTGTGATGCATCAGGCGCAAATCACATTGTGCGCGGCAAATGGCACAATCCTGGATGCACGAACGGAACGATTCGGCATCCGTCGCATCGGATTTTCCCGCGCCAACGGTTTCACGATCAACGGCCGGCGCCTGCGTTTGCGCGGCACGAATCGTCATCAGGAATATCCCTACGCGGGCTACGCATTGCCAGCCGCCGCGCAACGACGCGACGCGCGCCTCATCAAGGAAGCTGGATTCGATTTCGTGCGATTATCGCACTATCCACAGTCACCCGATTTTCTCACGGCCTGCGATGAACTCGGGCTGGTGGTGATGAATTGCCTGCCCGGCTGGCAGTTCATGGGCAACGGGCGTTTCCGCGAACTTTCCCGCCAGAACGCACGGGATCTCATCCGACGCGATCGCAATCATCCCTGTGTCGTTCTCTGGGAACTCTCGTTGAATGAAACCAAAATGGACGATGAGTTCATGGCGCAACAGCAAGCGATCGGACACGAGGAATATCCGGGCGACCAGATGTTCACTTGCGGCTGGCAGGATCACTATGACGTCTTCACGCATGCGCGCCAGCACGGCGAAATCCATCGGTGGCAAAACGGCGACAAGGCACTGGTCATCGCCGAATATGGCGACTGGGAATTCTATGCTTCCAGTGAAGGCTTCGATCAGAAAACCGGGGCCGGCCTCTTTGCCGAGTGGAGTCACGGACGCAAACGCCGCGAAGACGGTGAAAGCGGACTTCGCCAACAGGTTTCCAACCACATCATCGCCCTCAACGACACCCTCAGTTCTCCCGCCGCGCTCGACGCGCATTGGTCGATGTTCGATTACGCGCGAGGCTATCATCCCGAGCGGGCGGCGTGCGGGGTGATGGATATTTTTCGCCTGCCAAAATTTTCCTATTATTTCTACCGCAGCCAGCGCGATGCGAGTGAGAGCTCCGCACATTGGCATGGCGGGCCAATGGTCTTCATCGCTTCCCATTGGGTTCCCACCTCAAACCCACGCGTCGTCGTCTTCAGCAACTGCGATGAACTGGAACTTTGCCTCAACGGCACTTCCTTGGGCCGGCAGAAATCGGCGAAGGCGTGGCTCACGCAATACCTTCCCCATGCGCCTTTCGTTTTTGATCTGCCCGCGTTTTCACCGGGCGTAATTGAGGCAACCGGCTACCTTGCAAACCAGCCCGCGGCGATCCATCGCGTCGCGACTCCCGGTGCGCCGGCACAGGTTTCCGTGGAAATCGATTCCGCCGGAATCGCAGCCGCAGCAGATCAGCCGGACTTGCTCATTGCGCATGCACGCATCCTC
This sequence comes from Lacunisphaera sp., assembly GCA_036499685.1. GTDB lineage: Bacteria > Verrucomicrobiota > Verrucomicrobiia > Opitutales > Opitutaceae > Lacunisphaera. The sequence continues at coordinate 193,099 of DASYDH010000030.1, forward strand.
GATGCCGCCGGCACTCTCTGTGTCGGCAGCACTTCGCCCGTGACTTTTTCGATCGAGGGCGATGCCGTCTTTGTCGGACCGGATCATATTTCCGCCGAAGCGGGCGTGGCGTCAGTCGTCATCCGCGTGTCCGCGACAGCACAAGCATTCAAATTGAGCGCCACGGCACACGCGATGAAAGGCGGAACCACGGCCAGCGGTTCGTGGCAGCGTGGCAATGTTTGAGGTTTGATTGAAGGTCTTAGTCGCGGGACCGCGGTGGGCTTGGACGTCAACCCACTGTCTGGTTTCTTCAATGGACACAGCCCGGGCGTACCTGCATTATTCGATGATGTCACCGACTCATCGCATCGATGGATTTGCCGGCCAACATCTGGTGGTTGTGCCCAAACCAGTGAAAGATGCCGCGGGGAAACACCCGCTGCTCCGGGGACTGCTGGTCACCGACGCAGGATACTTTCCTATGGCCGAAGGACATTTCATTGATCGAAAAGACGGTGCACCGACGCATTTGGTCATCGCGTGCCTGCGTGGCCGGGGTTGGGTCAAATCCGGCTCCCGGGAGCGAACAATCGGCGGCGGGGATTTGGTCTGGTTGCGCGCCCACAAGGCGCATTCGTATGGTGCGAACAGCGACGATCCTTGGACGATCGGATGGGTTCACTTTACCGGTGAAGAAGCCGACGCGTGGAGCAAATTGGTGGGATTCGAAAATGAGCCTGTTTCCATTTTAAACGACGCCTCCGCCGAGGGAATTGCCGCGCTGAAGATCGAGCAAATTTATCTCATTCTCGAATCAGGGTACGCGATTCCCGATTTGATCAACGCGTCGTTGATGCTCCGCAATGCCCTGAGTCTTGCGGCTCAGGCCGTCCGCACCGGAGGCACCACCCGGTCGGCCTCCGAACGAATCAACGCGGTGCGCGATCATCTGCGCGAAAGCTTCACCCAATCCCACCGGCTCGACGCTCTCGCCACGGCCGCCGGACTTTCCGTGCCGCATTTCTGCACGCTTTTTCGTCGCCTGACCGGTTACGCACCGATCGATTTCCTGATCCGCCAGCGCATCCAGGCGGCGTGCCGCCTGCTCGACACGACCGATCATTCGATTGCGGCCATTGCGGGAGAAGTCGGATATGACGACCCGTATTATTTTACGCGTTGCTTCCGCCGGGTGACAGGCACGTCGCCTCGCGCCTACCGCGGCATTACCAAAGGCTGACGCACTTTCCCTCTCGTCCCATGAAAACTCCATTGAAATATCTTTTCTTCGGCCTCGTCGCGTTTTCAAGCATCAGCCCTGTTCTGCTCGCCGCACCGAATGGAAAAATCGCGGCCAAGCCACTGTTCCGCGATCCATTGTATGACGGGGCGGCGGATCCGGTCGTCGTTTGGAATTCCCACCGCAAGTCCTGGTGGATGTTCTACACCAATCGGCGCGCGAATGTACCGGGACTTTCCGGGGTCGCCTGGGTTCACGGCACACCGATCGGCATTGCGGAATCAACCGACGGCGGAGCTACTTGGAGAGCGATGGGGGCGGCGGAGATTTCGCTGCCCGCTGATCTCGCGGGCACGACGCCCACTCTCTGGGCGCCCGATGTTCGGACCAGCGCCGATGGCGTGCACCACATGTTTCTCACGATCGTTCCGGGGATCTTCGAGGACTGGCAGCACCCGCGCACCATCGTTCACCTCACGAGCACTGACTTGAAAAAATGGACATTTGAGTCCGCCATTAGGCTCGCCTCGGATCGCGCGATTGATGCCTGCGTTTGCGCGCTCCCCGGCGGAGGTTGGCGCATGTGGTACAACAACGAACGCGATCACAAATCGATTTATTATGCCGACAGCCCGGACCTGAATTCGTGGACGGATCACGGCAAGGCCGACGGCGTGGGCGAACGGCCGGGCGAAGGCCCGTTTGTTTTTCAGTGGAAAGGCCACTGGTGGATGCTGGTCGATTTATGGAAAGGACTCGGGGTTTATCGCTCGGACGATCTCCTACATTGGAAGGTGCAGCACAGCGATCTCCTCGGGACACCCGGGACGGGCGTCGACGACAAGGTCAACGGCGGTCATCCCGGCGTCGTGGTGAACGCCGGGCGCGCCTATCTGTTTTATTTCACTCATCCCGGCCGCGCCGGCACCATCACGCCGCAGGACAAGGACTCGCTCGATCTGCGTCGGAGTTCAATCCAAGTGGTTGAGTTGCGGGAGAAAGATGGAATGCTGTCCTGCGATCGCAACGCGCCCACGTATATCGACCTGCAAAAACCGTAGTTCATTTCGCGCCATGAAATCACTTCTGCTGTTCTACCTGTTCGCCGTTGCCGTAGCGGGGGTATTCGCCACCGAAACCTCCATGGTCAAGGTGAACGAAAAGGACGAACCGATGCAGACGGGGAAATTCGAGCCGACGTGGAAGTCCCTGAAGCAGTATCAAGCGCCCGATTGGTTTCGTGACGCGAAATTCGGCATCTGGGCTCACTGGGGACCGCAATGTCAGCCGGAACATGGGGACTGGTATGGACGGTTCATGTACCTCAAAAAAGTCCCCGAATGGGCGCCACATGATTATGAATTCCACCGGAAAACCTACGGCCCCCAGTCGCAGTTCGGGTTCAAGGATGTCATCAACACGTGGAAAGCGGAAAAATGGAATCCCAACGCGCTGATGGCGCTCTACAAACGCGCGGGCGCCCAGTACTTCTTCGCTCTCGCGAATCACCACGATAATTTTGACCTATGGGATTCAAAGTTCCAACCGTGGAACTCCGTTCGGGTCGGACCGAAAAAAGACATTATCGCGGGTTGGGCCAAAGCCGCCCGGGCGCAGGGCCTGCGTTTCGGCGTAAGCGTGCATGCAGCCCACGCCTGGACCTGGCACGAGCCAGCGCAAGGCGCGGACGCCAGCGGTGAATTTGCCGGTGTGCCTTATGATGGCAAACAGACCAAGGCTGACGGCAAAGGCAAGTGGTGGGACGGTCTCGATCCCCAGGACCTCTACGCGCAAAATCATGCACGCAGCGCCCGTTGGGAAGATCCCAACGCGATTTCCAGCCAATGGAAATGGGGCAACGGCGCCAGCATTCCCGATCAGGCGTACTGCGATAAGTTCTACAACCGCACCATCGACCTCATCAATCGTTACCACCCCGACCTGATTTATTTCGACGATACTGCCCTTCCCCTTTGGCCCATCAGCGACGCCGGCCTCAAGATTGCCGCCCATTTTTATAACCGGAACATGCTTGAGCATGGCGGAAAATTGGAAGGCGTACTCTTTGGCAAAGTTCTCAACGAGGAGCAACGCAAGGCGATGGTGTGGGACATCGAGCGCGGCCAAAGCAATCAGATCGAACCGCTGCCCTGGCAAACCGACACCTGCATCGGCCAGTGGCACTATCAACGGTCCCTTTTCACCGAGCACGGCTACAAAAGCGCGAAGACCGTTCTCCAGACCCTCGTCGACGTCGTCAGCAAAAACGGCAATCTTCTGCTCAACATTCCGGTGCGGGGCGACGGCTTGATCGACGACGATGAATTGAAAGTCGTCCAAGGCATCGCGGCGTGGATGGATGTCAACCGCGACTGTATTTTCGGGACACGCCCGTGGAAAGTGTGCGGCGAAGGTCCGTCATTGGAAAATGCCGCGCCATTAACCGCTCAAGGCTTCAACGAAGGCAAAGGCAAGCCACTCACGGCGGCCGACATTCGCTATACGATCAAGGACAATGTTGTGTATGCGATCGCCCTCGGACAAGTGAGCCAGCCGATCCTGCTGAAGTCGCTCGGGACGAGCGCGGCGTTGCTCGATGATTCCATTGCGGGTATTCAACTACTCGGCAGCGAAGAAAAAATTCGATGGTCCCAATCGATGCAAGGCCTGACCATTTATCCGCCGGACAACGCCACAGGCGACATTGCCACCGTTTTTGCGATCACCCTGAAATAGCACCAACGTCCTGTAATTTCCATAGTTTGGTCGGGGGCGAAGCGGTAGGGGCGGCTTCCCCCAACCGTCCTGGTGGGCAAAGGCCGTTGAGGGCAACGCCCCCGCAGGTCCGCCAATCTGCAAGACTCACTCCAGCTTTAGCCGCAGTCCATCGTATGCGAGTTGCACGCCGGTCGGGAGTTTTTTTTCCCAAACCGCGTGCTCCACATTATGCGTAAGATGCGTGAGGTAGGCAACAGGTGCGGCGATTTCGGCCGCAACCGCACAAGCCTCCTCGATGTTCATATGCGTGGGATGAGGCTCGATTCTCAAGCCATCCAAGCAAACCGCGTCCGCACCCTTGGCCAACGCCAGCGCTTCGCGCGGCACCCGTTTGCAATCCGAGTAATAGACAAATTTTTTGCCCGTCGATTTTTCCTCAAAAACCAAACCAAACGTATTGATCCCGCCATGAGGCAGCAACGTAGAGCGAACGGTTCCCTGGGGTAGTTCCAACACCGGTGGCATATCCACGAGTTTAAACGCAGCGTAACCTCGCGACACTGGTCGCTCCGCAATTGCATAAGGAAAAATCGTCAGCACGCGCGCCATGCCCTCTTCGGTGGCATAAACCGTCAGGGCCGTGCCACCATGCAAATCGCAAAACCGCCGCAAATCGTCCATGCCAGTGATGTGATCGTTGTGTCCGTGAGTCAGGATAAACAAATCCAGTTTTTCGATTTTCTCCCGCAAACACTGCAACCGAAACTCCGGTGCCGCATCCACCTGAATGTGCAGCCCATCCATGACGACATGAATGGACGACCGCGTCCGCCGGTTGCGCAGATCAGCCGACGTACAAACCGCACACTCACACGCAATCATCGGCACCCCTTGCGACGTACCGGTTCCCAGAAAAATCACTTCCATCGCGAAACCGTAACCCCCACAACGTGGTTAAGTGAAGGGCAAAGAAGAAAACGCCCCTCACGATGTACTCAACAAAAGCAGCTGCAATTTGCCGCCTAATGTTACTACGGCACGATCAGCATCAAGTTATCGGACATATTGAAGAACTCGATGCCGGATTCGAAGCCTTGGATGTGGTAGGTGTAGACGCCCGGAGCCGCGGGAGCGGTGAAGGTGAACGTCATTATCTGGCTTTGGCCGGGGGCATGACCGGCGAGCGGAAGAAAACCGAGGAAGACATTGTCGGCGTCGCGCAGGGACAAATAATGATTTTCGCCCCACGTCTTCGTTCCTCGGTTGGTGACATTTTCAGTGAAGGTCACGGTTGCGCCTTGCGCGGCAGTGGTGGGGAACGTCGAGGTGTTGTAACTCGCGGCATTGCCGATCGGGGACGCGAGAACAGTCAGTGTCACCACGTCCTGACTATCGAAAAACTCAACGCCGTCCTCCAGATTTTGCACGTAGTAACTGTAAATTCCCGGCGTCGTGGGTGCCATGAAGCTGAAGTTGACCGTGGTCGAACCTCCTGGGGCCACGCCGCTCAATGAGTCGAACGCGAGGAACGTACCATTGCTGTCCCGCAGCGACGCGTAGTGATTCGCACCCCATGTGCCAATGCCGGCGTTGCTCAGCGAGTAGCGCAAATTGACCGTCGCTCCCGGCGTAACGTTGTCCTGCGAACGCGTGGGCGTGTAGATCACGGCGTTGGGATGCGCGCCCAAGACCGTCAGTGTCAGGTTTGCCTGTGCGGTGAAAAACTCCGCACCGCTTTCCAACGCCTGCACATAATACGGATAAACTCCCGGTGTCGCCGGTGCGGTCAGGCTCAGGTTCACCGTTTTGCTCTGGCCCGGCGTTACACCGTTTAACGAGGCAAACTGGGCGTACACTCCCACGTTGTTGCGGACTGACAAAAAGTGATTCGTGCCCCAATTCTTCGTACCGGTGTTCGTGACGTTATAATCGAAGATCAGATTCGAGCCGGGCGTTGCGCTCACCGGAAAGTTCGTCGTGTTGTACGTGATCGAATTCGGCTGCTGCGCCAGCACCGTCAGCGTGAACGTCGTCTGCGTGCTGAAGAATTCCACGCCACTTTCCAAACCCTGCACAATGTACGTGTACGTGCCCGGCGTGGTCGGCGCGGTGAAACTCGCATGCACCGTTTTGTTCTCTCC
>DASYDH010000031.1:0-128422 GCA_036499685.1 Lacunisphaera sp.
GGCAATAGCATGACTAAATATTTTCGTAGCGAATTCTGTCGAACCGAAGTGCTTTGCTACATTTGTCACTACCAAACATCCATCACGATACCCGTTCAAAAATGAAAATCACCACCGAGTGAGCGAAGGGGAAATGGGGGAATTTCTGCGGCAGGCATGGGTAACAGGCGACACACAAGCCATTTGACTTTGGTTGGGCCGCGTCCTCGATACGCGCTTCTCGGCAGATAATGCCGAGCAGCCCATGAAGCGCAGCGACTTCGTAGTGCTGCCAATAATACGCTGCACCCCTAAAGAAAGATATAGATATGAAAAAAATAATTACCCTCGTGGGCTTAGTGGCCCTGGCTTTAACGGCGCTCAACGCGGCTCCATTCAAGACGTCAAAGGCGGTTGCGATGACCACCAAGGAAATGCAGTCAGTGAAAGGGCAGGGATACTTCTATGTTTGGGTGTGGCAGCAGACCTCCTATTATAATCCCACGGCCAACACTGGAGTAAATTCGGATGGCACAACCTATATTGCCGGTGGTGCTCAGGTCGCTGGAGCTCCTGGTTATGTCATAGGTGCAGGCTCGGGTCCCTGCAGCTTCGACGGATACATTTATATCGGTGGGCCGTTGTCCGGTCAGCAAAAGACCCACTAAAATCGTCGCTACGTTTCATGGGAGGATCCTGTCCTCCCATTTTTTATTCATTCTATGCGAGTTTTTGAGAATAAGAGCATGCGCTTTCCGCTTCCGAACCAACGTATCCTGCAGTTATTATACATCGCTCAATTGCTCGCCCTTGGCTGCCTGCTCTGCTGCGGCCGGGCTGCCGGGGCCGATGAGAGGCCCGGAAATTCGATCGACCTAAGGGAAGGCGACCACCTCCGAGGCTCGTGTGAGGGAGTGCAGGGGGGAAAGGTGGCGTGGCGGTCTGCTTACGGGGATGTGCTGCGCTTTCCAGTGGCCGAGGTTCGCGCCCTCGCGGTGGATAATCTTTGGGACCTGGAGCTCAGTGATGGGCAGACACTCAGGGGCTCATGGCGAGTCGCTGACGGTTATCTGTCGGTGCATTCCAAGATATTCGGTGAGCTGCGATGTCCCGTCGAACTTTTGGTTTCCGCGCTGCCGTACGTTTCAGGCAAAGGGCTTGCTGATCCACCCGCCCCAGCAGGTGTGGACTCACCGCCGTTGAACACCGGCGCCGGCGCTGCCGTGAGCGCGCCCACGAGCACCCCCACGGACAATCAGGCTCCCCCCTCGTCGCTTCAATCGTTGCTGAGGGCGTCGTCGGTGCTGCTGCGCCCGGGGGAATGGAATGTCGCAAGCAGCCTCTTGTATCAATATTCCCACACGCTCTATTCGCCGACTGATACGCACGAGCTGTCGACGGACCTGCAGATTCAACGGGGCATAACTCCTCGCTTTGAATTGGCTTTGGCCTGGGCGGCCCGTTGGACGCACACGTCCACTCTTGTTTTCCCTACAACCTCAAGCGGCTCCGTGACTCAGGCAAGCAGCGACATCGTGCGCTCGGACAACCCGGAAATCAGCGGGTCAACGATGCTGGTCAGTGAAGGGATAATTCATCCCGAGGTGGTTTTGGTTTCGGGCCTCACCATCCCCGTCAATTCCGTCGCGAATGACGCTCTTTTCCAAACCCGCCTCGGTCTGGAATTCCTGAAGACGTCTGACCCGGGGGCAGTCTTCGCCGGAATTGAGTGGATGCGCGAATTGAACGGCTGGGGCGAATCACCCTACAAGCTTCGCAACCTTGTTTCCTATCATCTCGGCACTGCGATCGGGCTGAACGATGAGCTGGCACTGGGGTTACAGGCTGAAGGCGAGTATCTCCCATCCCTCGTGGACCGGAGGGGCGACCTGATTTCAGCCAGTGCGGAACCTGTGTCGGGAAGGTTCTGGATGAACTATCGTCTCACGCGTCATTCTTTCGTGGAACTGTCTTTTCTCGCACCTTTCAACGTTGATGCGAACGCAACCTCGTTTAAGTTCACCTACATATTGAGGTATTGAATGCACTTCGCCTTCCGCACGACACTCGGAAAGCCAAAGACTCAAGCCTGCACCACCGTTCTGGCCTTCTTGCTTCTTTGCGGCAGACCCTGCGCGTCGTCCGCTCAGGGCGTGTTTTCGTCAAGACCGCACCCTGAGACGATGCACTCTCTCCGATGGAACGGAGTGGCCCGACAGTCGTTCGATTATTCGTGCGGGACGGGCTCCATCGTCAACCTCATGTCGCTTTATGGGGTTAAAGGCATCAGTGAGCGGGAACTGTTGAGGAGGTATTCTGCCACTCGCTCGAAGGACCAGCTACTGGAGGCCCAACGCGAGGGGTTTTCATTGCTCGATATCCATCTCATGCTGGCGATGATTGGATACGACTCGGACGGCGTTCGCTATGAGGCTGGCACGCTGCCGGATGAGCTTAAGCCCATGATCGTCTATTTGGTGGTAAAGGGGTATCGGCACTTTGCGGTATTCGCAGGAATCGATCATGGCCAGATCATCTTGCTGGATCCTGCACGGGGACGGATTCGCATTGGTCTGCCGCGATTCTTGTCCGAATGGGATGGAAGCGCGCTCACTCTTAATGGCGTGGAAGCCCAAACTAAATCGCTGACTGGATCCGGTGACTTGACGCAGGCTCAGGAGACCGCGCGAAGCGCTGTTGTCGAACGCTAACCCTGGCTCTCTGGTGCCAGGCCTGGTGGATGACAAGTCACCTTCTCGACCTTGGCCGAGTTTGTCGGCGATGTGTGGCGGGGCGGCCGGGCGACACGCCACTTCAACTTGGGAGCACCGGCGTGCATCTGTTCGTGTGCACTATTATTAGCGCCACGCTGGCGGCTGACAAACTCCGTGCGAATGCCAAACCGACGTCACCAAAGACTCAGCCGGTCAGACCATGCGGACCGACTCCGCAAATGGACTGCCTCGATCCGAACGAATAAGCCGGCGGAGGCCATACCGGTGAAACAATCTGCGAAACAACCGCTGCGCTTCGCTCGCGGAAGTGTTGGCCACCGGCGTCACTGCGAGCAGATAACTGGAGTAAAAATATTCGCGGGTGCGCTCGCAGCCGAATTCAGATAGGGTGGACTCAGCCCAGTGGAGAGGACGGGAAGTTTGAGCAAACGGTGCTGGAACAATTCCGATGGTGTCACCCGTGTGTGCGTGGACCACAACCGCTCAGTCGATCGGCGAGGCGAGTGCTGTGAAAATGTCATTTGATTCACGCATAGCAGTAGCGTCTAGCGGCCTCTTTTTCGCTCACTTCAACTTTCGTCATCTTTGGATAACCGAATCCAGTAGCGATCCACGACTTCGCCGGAAACAGGGTCCATTCTCTGTCCGTCAAGGATGCCGCCGTTAGCGAGAACTACTCGGCCGGAAATTGTGTTTACCGGATTGACCGTCAATAGAGCGCGTCCAACTCCCAAGGAACGCAATCGCTCCAGCCCAAGCCCCAGGGCTAATCTACCATATCCTTTTCCGCGCTCCGACGGCCGCACGTAATAGCCGATATGCCCGCCATACTGCAATAATCGCGGGTTAAGCCGATGACGGACACGCACGATTCCTACGACTCGTACGCCATCATTTACCAGCCAACATGTGGTCTGCGGCACTTTATCCGTCGGGAGGTTGCGTCCGTTTTCACTATCACTGCATTCCTGCAAAAACGCCTGCAAATTACCCTCGCCACGACCAAACGAAGTACCACTGAAACGATTGTCTCCGGCTCCAAGCTCCCTCAATACGTCTGCCAAATTTGCCGGCACCTCTTCTGTGGAACTCAAGAGCCGGGCGAGATTCCCAGAATTGGTGCGAAATAACATAAGCCAGAAACATTACCGAGGAGACACGCGCGGGCGAGCGTGGAAAAGCAGGTATAGGGGCCATGGCGTGACAATTGACATGCCTTCCTGGGAGCTGCCGTTGCAATATTCCCTCAACTGTCACGTCATGAACTCTGGCGGCCTATTACCACAAAGCTTGCCGCTTCGATCTGACCATGGGAGCTTGGGGACCGCTCGAAAGATTTGCACGAGGACCAGATGGAAGTTTTTGCCGCGGCTGCAACGGCCGAGGCAGGCGAGGTTTCAGTCCGCGACGTAGTTTCAAAAATAAATAATTATCCTATTAATCAATAGGACCTAAGGAATCCAGTTCGGTGGCCGGCGCACTGATTGCTTTCCACCAGACTATGAAAAATGAAATCACAACACCCTCGGCGTCTACCGCTCCAATCGAATCGACCCAATTGCCCGTTACTCCCCGGATCCTGCGGAAAAACCCGCTGGCCCATCTCATGGGTAAGCCGGACGAGAGGGTGACGAGCAACCCGATTCCAGTTCACAGCAAGATGGAACTGTCAGGGTCGGTTCTGTCCAACGCAGCCTGATCTTATCGCGAAATCGATCGACGCTGCTGTCATTGTCGAATCAACGGTATTCTGCCGGGGATCAGCGCGGACTATTTCTGGCCGACCAACCGAACGAGCAAAACCTCGACCCTGGGGTCGGTGTAATCGCCGCGCAGCTGCCATGTCACGATCTTCCTCAAATTCATGCCTGGCGTCTTGCCGGGCTTTTGTTCACTGGAGGGCTTTGTCAGGTCGAGGTGGATATGCTGATCGGTGCCTTTGGGCAGGCCATCGATCGGGATCTGCCAAGTCTGCTCGGTGCCGTCCTTGTCAGTGAGACCGAAACTGATGGCCTTTGCCAGATTGGCGTTGCCGATGACAAAATACAGGTCCACGAGCGGTGTCTGGTCGAATCGGACGAGAGTCTTGTTTTCGCCCAGGCCGCCTTTGCCAGATGGAGCCTGGACCAAGGCGCCCCTGCCGCGCAGATCGATGACCTTGCCCTCGCCCCAATCGCCAAAGGTATACTCGTAGCACTTGAAGATGGTGCCGTCGGGATCGTGGTTGACCTTCCTGAAGTCGAGTAGTTCGACGTCCTTGGCGACGAGCGCGACCGGCAGGAGCAGGAGGAGCGCGAGGCGGACGGACAGGATAACGTGGGAAATATTTATGGCGGGGGTGGGGTTGCGATGAGTGTGCCATAGGCGATCGGGGTGTGAAGCTGAAACTCGTGCACACATTTGACCGGCGGCTCCCGACCTTTCGATTGCAGATCGGGAGACCCATTTTAAAATTTCGAGGTGGAGGTGATCGATCCCTGCTGGCCGGTCTCAAGGCGGAGGGTGCATTTAGGACAGGTGTCAATGCTTTCCACGGGTGTTTGCAGGTGATAATACTTCCTTCAAAAAAGCAATCGTCGGTAACATCTGTTGAGACGTGTAAGCTGGATCCTCGTGTCCCGCGCCCTTGAGAATCGTCAAACTGCATTTCGCTCCTGCCTTTAGGAGTTCATCCCTGAGTCGCTGGGCTTGCGGCACGGAAATGATCCGGTCCACGTTTCCGTTCGCAATGGAGAAAGGGGGGATTTTTTTTGCCGTCGGAATATAATGAGCGATCTTAAAATTGTCCCCGGGCAGCCGGTCCTCTGCGCCGAACCAGACAACGACGGCCTGCACCGAACTCGAGGTGCGCTCGTTTTCCAGCGCGGGATCGTCGAAAATAGTGGCTTGGTCCCCGGTGACTCCAAGGATGGCAGCCATGTATCCTCCCGCCGAATTTCCCCACACTGCAATTCGACCGGGATCAAAACCATAACGCACTGAGTTCGCTCGCAGAAAGCGCACAGCGGCCTTTCCGTCACGAATCGCGTCAAGCGCACCGTCTGCCATCGAGTGCGGAGAGATTATCGGGCTGCCTAAACGATAGTTCAGGCTTACGACTGCAAATCCTTCTTTTAGCAAAGCGGATAAATCGGGCACTTGAATTTGAAATGGACCGTACAGGCCCGCGCCTTTGGGCGGTGGCCCAAAATCAGTGCGGGGCATCGAACGCTTGTCACCGACACTGAAACCGCCTCCGTGGATCCAGATAACCAAGGGAACCGGATGATCCGCCCCCACAGGCCGATAGATGTCGAGTGTCTGAGACGACGAGAGGGCACCGTACTTAACATCGCTAAAAGTTGGCCGGATCATGGATGGCCCGGCGAGTAACTGCAACGGACAGAATAACGCAAATCCCAAGGCGAACAATGCGATTCCTGCAAAGGTAGAAGATGTTTTATTCACCGGTGAGAGCGAGATGGCGTCGAGGGCCGCGATTGCGCCGAAATGTTTGCTGACAGGATTAATGTTGAGCATGAGAACACGGGTTGAACGCACTGACTCAACGCGCGGCGACTCGGCGCCGCGAGCGTGACGGCACGGACGGAAGTCATGGTCATGCGTGACGTTTCGCGTCCCATTTTCGAAGGGGGACAATTTCACTTTCGCCTGCTCACGGATAGACGTGCTGTTGCAGTGTTCTCGGTCCGGGCGGAGAGGCGGGGGATTTTTTGGGCAAACGGTGCTGAAGCGATTCCGATGGGTGCCTCATATGCGTCGACCACAACTGCTTTGTCGATGGGTGAGGCCATTTTGTCAGAGTGTATTTGGTTCACGCTAATCAGCGGCACTTGGCGGCCCGACCATCTCTGCAGACCGAGGAAGAGGAGTACGAGTTGGCTCGAGCTTGCTGTCTGGATCGTTCCCGGTGCTACCGCTGTTGTCGGAGTGCGGCGAGGTTTAGACGGGCGTTTTCGTAGCCTGGGTCGAGCTTGAGCGCGGTCTCCAGCTGTTCGATGGCCTCGGCCAGCCGGCCGCTGCGATAATAGGCCCCGGCGAGATTGTAGTGCACCAAGGGAGCGTCGGGCTTGAGATGCAGCGCTTCTTCATAGTGTGCGATTGCCTCAGACATGCGCCCGGGCTGACCGGAAAGCAGACCCGCGTAATTATTGTGGGCTTCCGCCCAATCCGGCCGGAGACGCAAGGCCTCTTTGAAATGGACGGCGGCCTCTGCCGTCCCGTCCGGCCGCATCGCGAGCACCAGTGCGAAATCGTTATGCGCTTCCGCCCAATCGGGGCGCAGACGCAGGGCCTCCCGATAGTGGTTGATGACCTCCGCTTCCCGGCCGGGTATTTTCCCGAGTTCGAACGCCAGTTTGGAGTGGATCTCGGCCGAGTCCGGCATCAAATGAAGTGCCTGTTCAAAATGGGCAATGGCCTCCGCTTGCCGGCCCGGCATGGCGGTGAGTACTTCGGCCAGGTGATAGTGCGCCCAGCCGAGGTTGGGATCGATCCGCAAAGCCGACTCAGCATGGGCGATGGCGTCGTTCTGGCGGCCGGGTACTTTTCCCAGGTCTCGCGCGAGGTTACTGTGCGCCCGCGCATTTTCCGGTTTCAGGCGCAGCGCCTCCTCGTAGTGGAAGATGGCGTCGGCGGAACGGCTGGGTTGGCCATCGAGTAAGATGCCGAGATTATTGTGGGCCATCCAGCTCGCGGGATTGCGTTCGAGCGTGGTGATCCAGAGAGCCTCCTCGTTTTGATACATGGCGCACTGGCGCCAGGTGAGCAGGCTGAAAGTCAACAGGAGTACGGGACAAAAACCCGACACCAGCCAGCGCCCGGGTCTTCCCATCGCCCCCGGAACGGTTTGCAGACCGGCTCCGGCGAGGGCCAGGGGACCCATGCTGGCCAGATATTGAAAGTGATCGCCCACGAATGAATACCGCCAGAAAAATGTATCGATCAGACCCAGGACCGGCAGCAAGGCGGCGATAAAAAAGGCCATGGTGAAAAATGGGGTCCGCGCCCATCGGTCACGTTTCCACCATAACACGATCATCAATCCCGTGGTCATCAGCGTTGGCAGGTAAGCGGCGAAACTCGCCGCATCGATCTGCCAGCGCGGATAGATGAAAATCAGCGGATGCGGCCAGATCAATTTGCCGGCATAAAACCAAACCACCTTCCCCGCGAGCGCCAGCCGTCCGGCGAAGCCCAGCGCGAATTCCGGGTCGAAGGCGCCCTCCGCTGTCTGCGTCCACATCGTTGCGACGCCGGTCAGGGCGGACAGGAAAAATACCGGGATCAGTGGAATGAGATCACGCCGCCAGAGCCACCGTTTGTCCATCCACCACGCACAGAGACCCAAAACCAAGGGTAGCACCACGGTGGAGGATTTGCTCGACATGGCCAGCACCGCAAAAAACAGCGTCAGGCTGTAATAAAACCCGGAGCGGTCTTTCGGTTTATTCTCCGCTGTTGCCTGCCTCGATTTGCAGAAGAAAAAAATGGTGAGTAGAAAGAACAATCCCGACTGCGTGTTTTTCATCTCCGTGATCCACGCCACAGATTCCACCTGCACCGGATGCAGCGCCCACAGCGCGGCCCCGAGCCACGCGCCCGGCACCCGCAAAAGACGCAACACCTGCCAGAGCACCAGGGCGGCGGCCGCGTGCATCAGAATATTGACCAGATGATAAGGCAGCGGATTGAGGCCCCAGATCCGGTGTTCCAGCCAGAAGGTCGTCTGGACGAGGGGACAGATCCGCATCAGGGTGCTCGTCCAGATATCTTTCAAGCCAAGTGGTCCGATGATGCAGGGATTGGCAGTCAGGTGCGCATCATCATCCCAGATAAAACCGCCCGAAATCGCCGGGTAATACGCCAGCAACACCAAACCCAACAAGGCCAGCCCGAGCCATAAGTTCTGGCGCGAACGCACCCCGGCAGATTTCTGGTTTGGAAATCCGGCCGGGACTGGCGGCTTGGCCGGATGCGGGCCTCCCGTCGACTTGGGCGGAGAGTTCTTGGGACGGCGCGCCATGCGAATGCTTTAGCGGTGAATCGTCGCCGCGCCAGCACAGAATACCTGCAGGACTCAGCCGACATGAGCGACGAAAGTCGGAATGCGATGGCAACTTCGGCCTGCTCGAATGGCATCACAAAAAGGCATTCGCCAGCGCGCTTGAGCTGAAACTGATCGACCACCGCAGGCCGCTTTCACGCCGGAGTAACGCCGCAAAATCAGCGCGACTTGCGGTTTTGTTCCATTGTGTGACCGACGGATTGCTCGACCCTGATCCGTGAACCCGGCAGCGTTCGCCCACTTACCTCCAATCAACCCCATGAAACCCGCCTCTTCCTTCCGTTTTCTCTCGTGCCTGTTGCTCGGTCACGCTCTCTTCGCGCACGCCGGCACCGGCGCTGAAATCGTTCGCATCAAGGCCGGCGTGTCCGCGCCGCTGACCGACGAAACCGGCATCGTCTGGCGCGCCGACACCGGCTTCACCGACGGCGATACGATTGAGCGGGCTGACGCCGCCATCAGCAACACCAAGACCCCGTCGGTCTACCGGTCAGAGCGCTACAGCATGAGCGCCTTCCACTGGAAGCTCGCGAACGGGAAGTACCGGGTGAAACTCCACTTCGCCGAGACTTATGAGGGCATCTCAGCCGCCGGCGAACGCGTCTTCGGCTTCAACGTTGAAGGTCATGAGTTCAAGGACTTCGACGTCTTCAAGCTGGCCGGTGGCGCCCTGCGCGCCTACGTTGAAACCGTCGACGTCGACGTGAAGGACGGCTCCCTCGACATCACTTTTTCGTCGCAGGTCGAGAACCCCCAGATCAACGCCCTTGAGATTATTCCGGCGACTTGAGTCGCTGATCCCGCGGAATTGAAAAAGGTTGCCCGCTAAACACGCGAATCGACGCGAGTGGTTCAAAAAGCATTCGGATTTTTTCCCGGAAAAAGTCACGAAAAATTCGAGGTCCGACGAAACTCACAGTACGCCTGTGCCTATGGGTGCGCGGGAGATTTATGATGAAACTACAAAGCGCCTTCATGACTCTTCGTGACTTAACCAAATCAGGTCGGAATTTTTAACCATTCGTCGGCACTGAAAACCATTTCCTCATGAAAGAGACGTCGATGCCATCCCATCCCGGGCTTCAACGAACGAGAATTGCGATCATCACTGGAGCGGGATC
The DNA here is from genome assembly GCA_036499685.1 of Lacunisphaera sp. Taxonomy (GTDB): domain Bacteria; phylum Verrucomicrobiota; class Verrucomicrobiia; order Opitutales; family Opitutaceae; genus Lacunisphaera. Next base: position 9,903 of record DASYDH010000031.1, read on the forward strand.
CGGCATCGGCGCCGCGGTGGCCCGACAGCTCGCCGCGCTCGGTTGGAAGGTTGTGCTGGGCGGACGCACGGAAGAGAAGTTAAACGTCATCGCGTCAGCCATTCGGGCGGCCGGTGGGAGCGCTGAAGCGGTGGTATGCGATGTGACCTTGGCCGCAGATGTCGCCCGACTCGTGGCTGCGGCGGGACCGGTGCTCGATGCCATGATTCACAGTGCAGGTCAGGGGCACTGCCTGACAATCGATGAACTGGACGAAGACGAATTCCGTCAAACGCTCGACGTCGCGGTGCTCGGCGCCTTTCTCACGACTAAAGCAGCTTTGCCTAAATTACGCGCGACCCAGGGTGGTTGCGGTCATGTCATCCAGATCTGTTCGCTTGCGAGCGGCGGCACTTGGAATCGTGAGATTGGCTATGGCACCGCGAAAGGGGCCCAACTCAAGTTTACGCTTCATCTTGAAGCGCAGTTGAAAGACGACGCGGCGAAAGGCGGCCGGGTCATCCACGCGCACGCCGTTTGTCCGGGCACGGTGGATACACCGTTTTGGAACCGAATCCCCGAACGCATCATCGAACCCGATCTCATTTTGCTGGCAGACGAGGTGGCATGGTTGGTGACTGAAATCATCAAGAATCCTTTGGTGACTGCCGCCGGGTTATCTTTCGTGAAACCGCGGAAGGAAGTCGTGATTAAATCTCATCCGCCCTTCGAGCGCTGGCCCAATGTCATTGCCATCGCTCACGAGAGCCATCCCTAGCCCGGCCGTTCCGCACCCTTGTCCGGCTGCATTTGCCAGAATCTAAAATGAAAACAAGTCATCGTCCTTTTATTCCTTCCCTGGTCTGCGTCCTGCGTTTGGTCGCGCTGGCGGGATTGGTCTTCGCTGGCCACGCAATTGCACAACCACCGGCCGCCGCCAATCGTTTCGAAAAAAACGTTCAAGCCTACGAGGCGGCGGACAAGCTCAACGCTCCACCCCAGGGTGCGATTCTTTTGGTGGGGGATTCCCAGTTTTTTCGATGGAAAACGGTGCAGGAAGACCTCAAGGGCTACACCGTCGTCAATCGCGGGATCGATTCCTTCCAGTCTTCCGATCTGCTTTATTTCACCGAACGATTGGTTTTTCCGTACCGGCCACGATTGATCGTCATCCACGTCGGCGGCAATGATGTGCATAACGGCAAATCTCCGGCCCGCGTGCTCGCCGATTTCAAGGCGTTTGTGGAAAAAGTTCGCGCGGTCCTGCCGGAGGTCCCGATCGCTTTCACGAGTATTACTCCCAGTCCCGGTCGCTGGCATGAAGCGGCGGCCCGCAAAGCAGCCAATCAGGCCGTGCGGGACTTTATCGCAACGCAGAAGAATCTGCATTTCATCGATCTTTGGGATGCGATGCTCACGCCCGACGGCAAGCCAAGGGAAGACATTTGGGTCGAGGACCGCGTTCATCCCAACCATGCCGGATATCTGATTCGCGTGAACATCATGCGACCGCTGCTCGGTGCGCCGGATGAAAAGCGGTGACGGATGGCCAACTCCTCCATCAGGCCTGTTCGTTTGCACTCCCATCACGGTCGGTCGACAAACAGCCTGCGCTCTTGCATCCAGCCGAATCGCGTGCTCACTCACGTCCCTGACTCCGCCACGGAATGTGATCAACTTTCGCCATGTTTGCTGACCAGCTTCTGACTTTCCTGAAGGATTGGGTGCCTTCCATCGCGGTTCTCGTGGGGGGCGGGTGGATTCTATTTCAGTGGCTCTTCGGCGAATCCCTCCGACGTAAAAAGGAAATCCCGGCGCTGGACGGAAAACTGTCTGCGCGAGTCTACGACTACGATGCCACTCGCCTGGTGGTCTCGCTCGATGCAACCTGGAACAACCGCGGTCCGTTCCCTCTTCGGCTGGATTTTAAAAATTGCTGGATCGACGTCTTCCGAATTTCGCCGGATTTTTCCCATCGCAATTGCCCGATTGTGACCAATCGCGATTTGGGCCCAGCCGTGTGTTCGCACTATTTTCTCGTTGGCCAAGTGGAGGTCGACTACGTCCTCGAACCGAATGCCGAAAGCATTCTCGTCAACCACTTCGTACTTGAGCCGGGCCTGTACGCCTTCCGCATGGAACTCCGCTCCTTCGCCCGCGGCGGCAGGTGGTGGAAAGAAATGATTTTAAAGGTCAGTTCGGCGGCCGCCAATGCGTTGAATTCGGTCCAAACCGTGGAATAAGGTGAATCCCGACGGGTCAGCCGCCGCTGCTATTATTGCAGTGATCTCAGTGCGGAGGAGAGGCGGGTTGTTTGGGCAGCCCCAGTACCGATCCACCTGATAAATCTCGACTAAAATGCGCCCAACGGCACTCGCGCGGGAGGCCGGCAGGTGATAGTGGAATCCCCGGTGATTCAATCAGGAGAAGTTTATCCGTCATCGCTTGACGCGGTCCGGCTGGGTTCAGCACTTTCAGCGAAAGGCGCAACGCACACCCACTCGTTCAACGAATTCCGCAGCTATCGCTTATTTTCTCTGCGTCACACTCTCCCTCCCCGTGAACTCCGCATCGTGCGACTCATTAAAAAGCGAACGCCGTTTTTTTTCAGAAATATTAACCGGCAATATTCCGATAGGAACCGTCATCCCGGCCGGACAAAACAAAATCGGGCGAATCGGTGGCACAAATCTTATCCATCAACGGGAAGGAAATGAAATTATTTTCGGCGGGCTGAATGCCATTCATCCACGACCCGGAGAAACCGACTGCCATGGGTTCTTCGACGGCGAATCACTCCTCCAGAAGGTCCATCTTCACTACGGTGTTCACTGCTGGAATCCCGCTTCATCATGAACAAGACCATCGCCATCAATTGGCAGGTGAACACGATCCAACAGGTGCGCCTGATCCATGCCCTCGCTGAATCAGATTTTCCAGTATATCTCCCGTCCCTGGAGGCGGAAAAATTTATCCTGCTGAAGGAAAAATTTGCTTTGGAACTCGCCCGGGATTCGGGCGGAGAGGACTTCACTCCCTACTTGGTTATCTTGCATCCCCAACCCACGACAAACGTGGGCGATCTTTCGCGTCCCTTGATTTTCCCGCACGTCATCACCGATTATTGTCTTACACTCTGGCCGGAGCGGCGCGAATTTCGCTATTCGTTTCAAGGCTTGATGATTCCCCCGAGAAGAATCCTCATTCAAGATTGGATTGACCGGAATCTGCGTGGAAAAATTCAGCTCAGAAATCCCGCCACCCTGATTTCCCGGATCAGGAAAAAGCTGCGAAAAAAACTCGGCTGCGATAACACGGAGAAATTTCGGGCGGGCGATCTTTTCGTCTATTCCTCCGACCGGGGAAGAATCTTCCCCATCAAGGCGTGGGATGAAGAATATTTCAGGATTCTGGCCAGTTCCCAGTTTGTCCTTTGTCCGGGCGGTGATTATCCGTGGTCCTATCGTTTTTTTGAGTCAATTCTCTGCGGAGCCATCCCCATTATCGAAAAATACTGCGAAAGCTACGATGGATTCCGTTTCCATTCCTTCACGGACGATATCACCAAAATCAAATGGTCGCTGGAGGATGCGGAACATAATTATCGGCTTTGCGTGGAAAAGCTCACAATTCCAAAATCCATTCTGAACGCGGAACTCTCCCGCTTGATCGCAATCAAAACAACCGCGGTTTCGGCTTAGGCCATGCCATCGGAATCAGGTTTCTGACCGCCGGAAATTTGGCGCGGTGGCAAGGCGGGTTCTGTCAGAGTGTATTCAGGTCGCACGAATAGCTTCTGACGACCCGACTCAATCTGTACACTTCCCGCGGGTTTGTGGACGCCAGCCCAACCACAGCAGCAGGACGGCATCCCACAAATGCGCGTATCGACCTTAATCGATGCAATTCAAATTGCCCGTCCGGCATTTGTTTGAAAAGCTACCCTGCGTCACTGTTGCCTTATGTCCCTTTCATTACGTCGAGCTTTCCGATGTGTGGCCAAAAATCCCGGCTTCGGGGTGGTCGCTCTTCTCTTTTGCGCGAGCCTGGTTTTCTTCAAACTGTCTCCTGACCTTTCTGCAGAGCCACCTCACGCCGGACCGGCTCCCGTCGCCGGTTCCTTTTCTTTTCCAGCCCTGACCGATGCGCGGAAAAACGAAATTCGCGCTGAGGAGTTGTTCCGTCGCCAGGTGGCGAAGGAAATTGCGACTGGGGAAGAGAAGGGCACCTCGTGGTGGTCGGTCCTGAATTCATCATTTGCGCTGTGGTTCCTGTCTTCAGTGGTGGTCAGCGGCCTCACCGCGGCCGTGGCGCTTTACCAGAAGAAACACTCTGATGAAAAGCAGAGGAAGGACCTTCAGACCCGTCTGGTCACGGAAATATCGTACCGGATAAATAACGGTCTGGTCGCGATGCATCTCGACGAAAAAAGAGTGGGTGCAGGTAATGTATATGCCCAGGGAGCAGTCTATGCCGAGGCGCTGGATTATTTGAACAACCGCGTTTACAGTGGGGCCCGTCTGCTCGATTTTTCGATCCATCAAGATTATAAAACCCGGCAATTTCTCTCGCTGCTTTTCGAATTGCGCGGCTCAGCCGGCGCGGTGCAACGTCAACCATTGCGAGACGCGGACGGCGAATATTCTGCGCTCGAAGCGCTCGCGGACGACGCTGGGATCCAGAACCCCGCGGTAGACAACGCCAGCTCCCTGCGCGCGATCGCGCAATCGATTCAGCGACTCGAGAAACTGCGGGATAACCCCGCGTGGAAAAATCTTCCCTGATGCGACTACTCCCGCCGCAGCGCGACCAGCGGATCGACCCGCGTGGCGCGGCGGGCTGGAAAAAAGCACGCGGCGAGACCCGTGAGCACAATGATTCCGATCACGCTGGCCAGCGTGGCGAAGTCGTGCGGTGACACCTGCCAGAGCAGGTTGGCGAGTACCCGCGTGACCGCGAGACTCGCTGCGACTCCGACAGCGATACCGGCGCCAATGAGGGCAAAGCCGGTCGAGAACACGAGCCGGAGCACATCGTTCGCGCTGGCGCCGAGCGCCATGCGTACTCCGAAATCACGGGTCTGCCGCGCCACAATATAGGCCATCACGCTGTAAACACCGAGCGCGACAAGCACGAGCCCCACGCCCGCAAAAACGCCGAGCACGACGAGGGTGAAACGCGGTGCAGCGTAGGCGTAACGGGTCAGGTAGTGCGCGACACTGTCACTTTCGGTGAGCGCCACGTTGCGATCGACGGCCCAGATTTCGCGACGCACGGTGGCGAGCAACGCAAGGGGCTCGCCCGCCGTGCGCACGAAAATCGCGCGGTCGCCTGCGGCGGTGACGGTGTAGGGGAGGAATATTTCGGGCGCGGGCGGCGCGACGGCGCCATCGTTTTTGAAATCGGCGATCACGCCGACAATTTCGAACCACGCGTCGTTGCCCGCGGTCGAGATGGGGACGCGCTCCAGGCGAACCTGCCGGCCGATCGGATCGGCAGGGCCGAAAAAATTGCGGGCGAACGTTTCGTTCACAACCGCGACCGAACGTGCGGTGTCGATCTCCGTGGCATCGGGCAAGCGGCCACCGATCCGGTGAAGGCCGAGGGTCGAAAAATAATTTTCGCTGCACAAATCATAGCGCGCGTGCCGCACCTCCGCCGTTGTCTGCCCGCGAATTTCAACCGCGCTGTCGAGTGAGCGCATCGGCAGCAGCGAGGTGCCCGTGCTCACCGCCACGACGCCGGGCAGCGTTTCGAGTCGTGGCAGCAGCGCGCGGAAAAATTTTTGCTTCGCGGCCGCCGTTTCGTAGGAACCGGGCGGCAGCGTGAGCGGTGCGTAGAGCAAATGGCCGGCGTCAAGGCCGGGTTCCTGCGCCTGAATTTTCGCGAAACTGCGCATCAACAGACCCGCACCGGAGAGCAGTACGAGCGACAGCGCGACCTCGGTGATGACGAGCGCGCTCCGGAATTTTCCCCGTCGAAAACCGCCGCCTTGGCTCGAATCCTTTAACGCCCCGATCAAATTTGTGCGGCCGGCCTGCATCGCGGGCACGATACCGAATGCGAGTGCGGTCATCGCGGCCGCGCCGAGGCTGAAAAGGAGCGCGGGCATATTGAGCCGGATGTCGGCTTCGTCGGGAATCGCCCGTTCGGGGATGAGCGCGGCGAGTACGGGGATTCCGTAACGTGCAAGGACGCAGCCGAGCAGCATGCCGAGCAGGGCGAGCACAAAGCTCTCGACGAGGAGCTGCCGCACGATGCGTGTTCGCCCGGCGCCGAGTGCGGCGCGGACCGCCATTTCCTTCTCCCGCGTGCTGGCGCGCGCGAGGAGCAGATTGGCGACATTGGCGCAGGCGATGAACAACAGCAGGCCCACCGCGGCCGCGAGCGTGTAGAGCGTTTGCCGGAAATCGCGCACGATATTGTCGACCCAGCTCACGACGCGAATCGAAAAATTCCGCGGATAGTCTTCAGGATGCTCCTGCGCGCGATGATGCGCGAAGGTATCGAGCGCCGCCTGGGCTTGCGCGAGCGTCACGCCCGGCTGCAGCCGCGCCTGAAAACGAAACGGTTTATCGCGCACCGCCGCGTCGGCCGGATCGATCGCGACGGCCAGGTAGAATTCGCCCTCGGCTTTGGTAAATCGCGGCGGCATGATGCCGACAAGCGTGCGCGGCACGCCGTTGAGGACGAATGCCTGCCCGAGGATCGCCGGATCCGAGTTGAAACGCGCGACCCAGGAATTGTAGCGGATTACGAACACCGGCGGCGCGCCGGGTTTCGCATCCTCGGGCGTGAGCGTGCGGCCGAGCAGCGCCGGCACGCCGAGAAATTGAAACATGTTGCCTGAGCACAACGTGCCCGTCAGCCGCTCGGTGCCTTCACGGGTGGTGTAGAGGATCGTTTCACCGGCGGAGCCGATCACGTCGGAGAACACCTGCGTCTGCGCGGCGAACTCGAGAAACTCGCGCGGCCGGAATGAGGCGCGTCCGGTGTTGCCCGCGCTCTTCGCATCGCGCACCTGCGGCATGACGACGTGCTGCGCGTCCACATACGGAAACGGGTCGAGCAGGACGTTCTGAATGACGCTGAACATGGTCGTCGCGCCGCCGATGCCCAGCGCGAGCGTGAGCACCACAAGCGCGGTAAACGCGGGTTGTTTGCGCAAACCGCGCAGCGCGTAACGCAGGTCCTGCAGGAAAGATTCCATCGGGCGCCGCGAGCCCAGCAATCTCGCGCGCGAAATGCAACGCGGTTCGCGCGCAAAGAGTGGGGCGGTTGGGTGAGGTTTTATTTAGACCGGGCAAAGTAGTAGCGTCTGGAGGCCCATTTTCACCTGCGTCCTTCAAAGTACCGGTCTTGTCCGACGATGGAGGCAGGTTACGGAAATTTATTTTCCGGGCGGGCGGTGGACAGCGATGCGGTTGCGCTTGTCCTACATTCGTCCAATCAGCCAAGCTGGGTTAGACGTTCCCCGGGGCGGCAACAAGATGTGGAGGCCGGCGATTGAACTGCCTAGACGTCGCCGTTGAATTTCGGAGCGATGGTTTTGGAGTCGATCGGGATGGACGTGTGTTGGTGGAGGATTTTCCAGTCCACACCGCGGCGCACGAGCGACCAAGTCAGGCGGTTCCTCATCTCTCGCAGCATCGCGCCGGTCGCATCGCGGGCTTGGAAGTGGACGAACGCCGTAAGTACGGCGACGTCCGTTCCGGCCTGCACGTCGACCTGCTCGAACTCCACGTGGACAGTCTCCGAGCCGAGTCCACCCAACCAATCTCGAACGATCGGCGCCCATTCAGCGAGGCCACGCACGGCCGACCGGTCCCACATGTCAAAAAGCAGAACGTTTTCGTCGTATAGCCGGAGCATCGCGCCGGCATCCTTCTTCAAGGCGGCGGTGCAGTAGCGGGTGATCAAACCGTTGATGAGGGGAATGTCGGTGGTCATGAGGAGATGTTCGTTATTACTACAACGTTTGGGTTGCCGCGATCCGGACAACCCTAAATGCCAAACTCGTCACCTTCTGCCCGATTTTGAACTCCTGGCGCTATCCGGTACCGTTGCCAGATCGCGCTGCGGCGAATTGAATGCGCCGTCACGGTATTTTTGTGCGGTCTTCGAGTGAGCGGGGATTATAGAGTGAACCGTTATGCAAAGTGATGCCGAATTATTGCGCCTTTACGCTGATTCCGAATCCCAGGAGGCGTTCGCCACGCTGGTGCAGCGTCATTTGCCCTTCGCCTACTCTGCGGCGTTGCGCCAGGTCGCAGGGAACTCCCATCACGCGCAAGAGGTCGTGCAAACTGTGTTCACGCTTCTCGCGCGCAAGGCGCGCAGGCTGTGCGACCATCCTTCGTTGGTGGGCTGGCTCTATACCACCACGCACTACACCGCGGCCAAGCTCCGGCGGACGGAACAACGCCGCGCGCACGCGGAGGGCGGCGCGATGAACGAGGCGGAAACTTCGTCAGGCGAGAACTGGGAGCAGCTTCGTCCGGTGATCGACGAGCTGATGCTAAAGCTGAAAGAGCGTGATCGCATCGCGGTGCTCCTTCGCTTTTTTTCAAATCACACCTATCACGAAATCGGCCGCCGACTGGGCCTGAGTGAAAATGCCGCGCGCATGCGCGTCGACCGTGCTTTGGATTCGTTGCGCGATGACTTGGGCCGTCGCGGCATCGCATCCACCTCGGCCGCGCTTGGCACGCTGCTGGCCACCCAGGCCGTTGGCGCCGTGCCAGAGGGACTGGCGGCGACGATTTCGGTGTCCGCCATGCCTGCCGCTGTGGGCGGTGGATCGCTATTTCTTATGAACGCAACTCTTGTCAAAATCGGGGTGGTGGCCGGTATGCTCGCAGTCGGCTCCGCCGGTATGATCGTGCATCATCGAACCGTCGCCGAAAACACCCGGCTTCACACGGAACTGGCCGCGGCCCAAAATCAGCTGGCAGCGCTGAACGCGCGCCGCGATGTCTCCATGCCGGTGGTGCGTGCGGTTGATCGAGCGGGGATTTCTGAAGCGCAGCCTCCTTCGCAATCAAACACCGTCGTCAAAAATCAAGAGGAAGACCGTCGAAATGCACCCGATCCCGAAAGGATGCTGACCCATCTCAACGCTCTCCGAAATGTCGGGCGCGCGACACCTTCGGCCGCCATCCAAACCATCCTTTGGGCGATCACCCACGGTGATGAAAATCTTCCTGACATGTTGTTTCTCAACAAAGCCGCCCTGAAGGAAGCGAGGGAAATGATGGTGGCTTTGCCGATGGAAACCAGGGCGTCCTACGAAACGCCGGAAAAACTCGCCGCGCTTTATCTCTCAAAATACGTTCTGGAGCAGATTGACACCGTGCAAATTCAAGGTGTGACCCAGCTTGATCCCGAAACGGTCGAGGTGAAAATCCTCACCGGCGAGAAAGGGCCGACTACCGTTTCGATGCAGGGAACGCCGAATGGTTGGATGTGGAAAGTGAAAGCCAGTCTGATCGAAGCCGCCAAACAGGACTTGCTGGGCGTACGAGCGGTGCCTGTTGTTCCGGCTCGTTGACGCCGTCCGCCGGGTCGTCGGAGTGATCGGAGAGAGGCAGCCTTGGGGTTTGCTGTGGTGGCCACAGTCAGAATGGCCTGCACTATATTCCTGTTATGTGCGAGCGCCTAGCCGGCGATTCGACCCAACTGCTCTCTCACGAGTTTTTCGGCGTCGAAAGGCTGGCCGCCGAGTGCAAAGGCTGCCTCAGCATCGTAGGCCATCACTTCCAGCGGGCTGTCGCGGTAGCCGTACCGCTCCAGTCCGTCGGCATAAGTTGCGAGAAATTTCTCCGGACCAAGCACAAACCACTGCACCACGTGGATCAACTCGTGGAAATGGAGACGTTCCGAAGTGACGTGCCTTTGGTGTACAAAGTAAGTATCGAGGTAGGTGATGCCGGCGGGGTTCATTTCCTCGAAATCCCGAAACAATTCCACACCCATTGACGCAAGCGGTGGAGTCGGACACCGATCGACCGGTACAAACTTGGCCCGGGCCAGCAAAGCGGAACTATAATAAAGTGGCAGGCGTTTGAACCCGGTCGAAGCGACCGAACGCGCCTTTTCAACATGGCTACTTAGAGTATTGTCAATCCAGCCAGCCATCAGCGGATAAATTTTTCGGAATACCTCGGGCGTCATGAGAGTTGAAGCAGTCAGTCCTTCTTCAGGCCGGTGTGAAACCCTATCTCCTTCCGCGGGCGATCAGATGGTAAAGCCAGCAGCGGTTGGAGTTTCTTCCACAAAGATAGCAATGCGCTATTATGTTCCAGCAGTGTCTTATCAACCTCGGCCAGTCGTTTCAAGATCGTGGCGTTAGTCGCCAGCAATTCTCGCTGCTTGATGAATGCTCGCACCACATAGATGCTCATCTCGACCGCTTTGGGACTTCGCAACATATTCGCCGCCATTACTGCGCCGTGTTCGGTAAAGGCCCAAGGGCGATAAACCGTTCCCCGGTGAACCGCTTTTGAACTGGTCGCAAATTGCGACCAGTTGGATGCAGCATTTTCCTTATCAATAACTTTCGAATAGGTGATCGCAATCTGTGACCTCAAAGCGGCAAACTCCTCCGCCTTTAGTTGAAAAGCAAAGTCGGCGGGAAACCGGGAAGCATTCCGCTTGAACGCCTCATTGAAGCGCTTGGTCGTCGTTCCATACAAGCGAGCCAGGTCGGTATCGAGGATTACTCGTTGGCCGCGGATGGTGAAGATGCGGCCGGACATGGGATCAGACTCAATTGAAGTCATGGGCGGAGAGTATTGTATCGCAAAACGGCGCTGCGCGTTGGCCCTGAAAAAATCAAACAACTCTCGCCGCCTCTGCCAATTACTTTTTGCCCGGAATCATCCTCGCGGCTGCGTCCATGGAGACTCTTCCGCAATAGCTTTGCTGCGCGCGGATTTTTTGGCCTCCGCCTGAGAAGGTCTGGCCGCCAGCATCCGGGCATAGATCGCCGCGCCGTCCCAGGCAAACCACGCTTCACCGACAACCGGTTCATTCTTTCCGCTCCACGCGATGCATCGCTCCATCGAGAGAGGGCCAGTCCGGTACTCGCGATGCGAATAGGTTGACGCCGCTCCATTTCCTCCGGTCATTCTTATGGCCGTGAAGTTGAATTCATCGTAGTCATTGTAGGGTTTGGCTCGAATTGCCACAAGGGTGTAAAGCGAATCGCTGGCGGCATTCATCTGGTCAACCCGGGGAACGTAATTGAGTCCCATCAGGAATATCCGCCGCGAACGGAAATATTCCCACCAAGCAATGGCTTTCGCGGCCAGACTTTTCCCCTCGGTGATCTCCGGATAAAAGTTTAAAGTAATCAGGTCAGTCCATCTTTTTGGATCTTCCTGCCCGCGAGGGGTGAAGACATATTGACCGTCTTTCGATGAGCGCAGGAAATATTTCGTATTGGAAAATATTACCCAACCGCCGTCTTCGCCTATTGGGGAAAGCGCTCGGTCGTTTGATCGGAAACTTTCAGCGCGGTCCGCTGCCGGGCAGACGACACCTATCATCAGGAATGTCAGCACAACTCGGATCATTTTTTCAGCTGTTTTTCCAACATGTGCGCAGGGCTCAAATTTGGCAGGCTAAGGCTCCGGACTGAAAAAACGAGGCAAGTTTGTGGCAGGGGTATTCAACCTCTGCTCCAGGCAATACCCGTTTGGAAGAAAACGAAACCTGAACTTGTTGTTGAAAGTGGAGACGTGCAAAGCGGACATGATTGTCTTTTGCGTGGTCTGGCTTCTGGTTGTACTCATGAACTGAGTGCTCGGCGTTTGCCAAATCAGGCGGAAATCCGGGACATACCCGAAGGATCGCAATCTGATGAGAAAAGGGGCAAACTTTGTGGGTGCAGTGAACTCGAGGCATCACCTGGCTGCTACTCCGTGCGCAGTGCCTCGGTGGGTGCGATGCGCGCGGCTCGGCGGGCGGGGAGCCAGCACGCGATCAGGCCGATGGCGCTTAACAGGATCGTGATGCCAATGAAAACGACCGGGTCGCGGGGCGAGATGCCGATGAGGAATCCAACGTTGTCCATCAAACGCGTGGCGGCGAAGGCTCCGCCGAGTCCGATAAGAAGGCCGATAAATAATTGAATGAGTCCGCGCGACAGCACGAGTCGCACGATGCCGGCCGTAGTCGCGCCGAGCGCCATGCGGATGCCGATTTCACGGGTGCGACGTGCGGTGGTCTGCGCGACGACCGCGTAGATGCCGACCGAAGCCATGAGCAGGCCGGTGGCGGCAAACACCGTGAAGAGCGTACCAAAGACGCGGATGAACCAGCGTTGTTTTTCGAGCGCCGTGGTGAGGGTCCCGATGGCGAAGAGGGGGAGTTCAGGATCGATTTTTTGCACCGCGGCGCGCACCTGCCCGGTCAGCAGAGTGGGATCGGCCGAGGCGCGCAACATCACGCCCATCCAGCCCCACGGTTCCTGCCGGTAAGTGACATGTACCAGCGGGGGCGCTTTCTTGTTGTTCGGGTTTTGCTCCAGATCCGCGGCGACGCCGATCACTGTCATCCACACGATCGGCTTGTCTTTGTCGACGAAACGAAACCGTTTTCCCACGGCGGTCTCGCCCGGCCAATGTTTCGCGGCGAAGGCGCGCGATACGACGGCGGCTTCCCTTCCGGGGTCGCCGTCCGTTTCGACAAATCCGCGGCCGGCGAGGAGCGGCAAGCCGATCGCGGGGAGATAGCCCGGAGTTTCCACGAGGAAGGAGACGCGGGGCAACTGTTTGGGATCGGGGGTGGGGCGATTCTCGATCTCAAGGTCGCGTTCGCTGGAACCGAGTCCCGGGAAGTTGGTGGTGGCGGCGACTTGGGTGACGCCCGGCAGTGCCCGGAGGTCGGGCAATAACTGTTCAAAAAACTGCCGGCGGGTCTCCGGCTTTTCGTAGTGCTCGCCTTTGTCTTCGGGAAGTTGGATGCGAAGCGTGAAGATGCTTTGCGGACGAACAAATGAGTTGAGTTTTTGCGCCGCGAAAAAACTGCGTGTCATCAGACCCGCACCCGCGAGCAGCACGACCGTGAGGGCGAACTGCAGGACCACCAGCGCCCCAGTCAGCCGTCCGCGGTTGCTGCCGCCACCGGGCGTTCCCTCTTTCATCGCGGTGCTGAGATCGACGCGCGAGGCGCGCAACGCCGGGACCAAGCCGAAGACGATGCCGCTCAAAACGGAGAGGGCGGCGAAATAACCGTAGGCCCGCCAGTCCATCTCAAAGAGAATCCAGTAGGGTTTGCCGACATTCCGCGTTGCGAGATCAAAGGCGTGAACGCCGAGGCTGGAAAATCCGAGGCCAAGCAATCCCCCGAGGCTGCTGAGCAGCACGCTCTCGATCAGCAACTGGCGGACGATCTGCCAGCGCGTGGCGCCCATCGCGGCGCGCACGGCGATTTCACGGGCGCGGGCGATGGCGCGGCTGAGCATCATGTTCGCGACGTTGGCGCAGGCGATGAGCAGGACGAAGCCGACGGCGCCGAGCATCAACAAAAAGACGGTGTGAATCGGACCGCCGTTGTAGGTTTCGTGGAAGGTGCGCACGAGTGCGCCGAGATCCTTGTTGGTGTCGGCGTGTGCGATGGCGATGCGTCCGGCAATGACGGCAAGATCGGTATTGGCCTCGGCGATGGAGACACCCGGTTTTCGCAACGCGAAAAGTTCCAGATTGTGGTTGGAACGTTTTTCCAGTTCGGCATCGGGTACGAGCGGCATCCAGAAATCCTCATTGTTCGGGAATTTGAAACCTTCGGGCATGACACCGATGATCGTGGCGGGCTTGCCATTCACCCGAATGGTGCGGCCGACTACCGTGGACGCGGCGGCGTAGCGGTTTTTCCACACGCCGTGGCCCAGCAGCACGACCGTTTCGGCGCCGGGCTGGCCGTCGGTCGGTGAAAAGCCACGGCCGAGGATGGGTGGCGTTCGCAGCAAGGTGTACAGCGCGGAAGTAACCCGCGCGAAATTGAAGCGCTCGGGCGGGTTGCCCGGTTCAGTGATGACGCCTTGACTGCGCTCAACGGCCTCGAGGCCTTCGAAGCTCTGATTCTGGGCCTTGAATTCCAAATAATCGGGCCAGGAAACACCGGACCGCTCGTCGGGCTTGGTGAGTTTGTAGTTGGCGACGGTGACAATCCGCTCTCCACCGGGGACCGGCACAGGTTTGAAGAGGACGGCGTTCACCAGCGTGAAAACGGTGGTGTTGATCCCGATGCCGAGGGCAAGGGTGGCGATGACCGCCGCCGAAAACCAACGGTGGGAACCGATCATCCGGAGGGCGAAGCGAAGATCCTGAAGCATGGGAGAGTAGGCGTGGAATGCGCTGGTATCGCTGTCATGCGACACGGAAATTCATGCCGGGCAACAGCGGGGTTGGATGAAAAACCCGGAGACCTCCGACAAAGTTGCAGGAATTTGCCGTGTGGAAAGGTTGATCTTGGCTTAATAAGCCGACGAAACTGTGGACCAAGTAGCGACGGGCGTTTCGCCGGTTGAAAAGGACGGTTGGCGAGCGTCGTCGGCTGGGGCTCTAAAAAATACCGATTAAGGCCAAGGCAGCACATCGACAATATCGGTGGCTCCAAAACCCAACTTCTTCTTTTCAATGGATTCGCCGTCGATCTGAATGAGGTCACTTCCCCAAGCCAAAGTGACATCAAAAACTCGTCTTCCATTTTTCAAGACAAGCGTTACTCGACAGGCGCCATATGACGACTCGCGGAAACCTGCGGCCTTGGTGGCGAGGTTTGATGGAAGAGTAAGTGCCATGTCTATTCTGATCGTCGCTACAGATGAGACACGCGTGAGCGAGGGTGCAATAAACGCTTCTGAACTATGCGAGATGTTGAGTGGAGATGAATCACGCGAATTTCGATCACTTCCTGCGCGTTGTTTTTGTCGCCTCTTTGATCCTTGGCTGAAGCATGTGGTGGGCAGCAAGGCTCGCGAGTGCGGCTGGTTCTGCTCTTTCGAGCAGGTGGTCTTCCTTTTCATAGTCTACTGCTTCGTGATTTTTTCCACTGTTCAGCGATTGTGCCGCCCACTCGACGGCAGTCGCAAGCGATGAATCCGGATGCTCAGTTTCGCGAAAGCCCAGCTGAGAACGGATTTTCTGGGATGAAATAATCATATGCTGGCGGGTATCGATGCCGTATGGCGGCGGGCTGATTGGATCATCCGTTTCCACAACGCTTCCCTGCCACTTCATGCAGTCACCAATCCGCTCCACCCATTCTCGCTCCGAATAGGTCTCTTCTGCTGCCACATTGAAAACCCGAAGACCTTTGTGGTTCGAGAAGGTACATAAGGCGATAGCTTCTGCGCAATCTTGGGCCGCCGCACGCGATGCTCTCCAGTGTGCAAAAGATCGCCCTAGCACGATGTGCGGCCTTCGATCAAGCATTCGCTTAACGTATGAGCCGACACGCCGCATATCAGGCATGCCATACACCATGGGGAGCCTGAGGATGGAAACAGCCACCTTGGGGTTACTCCCCATGATAGTCTCGACAGCAAGCTTGTCGTAGTTTTCGCCCTCGATCCCGAGTCTAGTCCTCAATGAGGAATCTTCGGTAATACTCCCATCAAGTATTGGGCCCGGTTCGGTCCGATGGAGTCGCCCATAAGCTAGATAGACGTCGATGCTGCTAACCGAGACCAATCTCTCGCAAAATCCCATTGTAGCCGCAACAATGCCCTCAGCATCCGCGCGGCAAAAAGGAATCATATCGACGGTAACGTCTGGGCGAAAGTTTGCGAGGGCATCTCTTAGGACCGCCATATTTCGTCGATCCCCAGCGACGGCAGAACAGTTCGGAGTCGGACAAACTCCGTGCCGATTAAATACACGAACCTTTGCGCCTTCTCGGACAAGACGGGTCACTACATGGGGTCCAACAAGCCCAGTCCCACCGATGACGAAAATCTTCATTTCTTTGCCGAACGTTAATATGGCCCACGGAGGTTCGGCACCATTGGGTCTGGTGGCGGGTTAGCTCTTCTTTTCATAGCGATCGGACTTTCACTAAAAGCCGCTCAATTTGAGCAATGAGCACGTGCTGACGGGCAGCCCTCTTCACCGGCGTTGCTTGAAGATGGGATCTTACGGCACGTGAAACGTAAGAGATCGACGCATTCAGCGAGCGCACTTGCTCACGATGAGTGAGTCCAGCAAACGACCGAGTATCTTCTTTGTGACGCAGAGGTGAAGGTGGAGGCATGATAGTTTTCGTCGATTACTGGGAGACAATTTCTGGCTAGATCAACGTTCAAGATGAGCCACGGTCGCTCGGTGCTGTAGGCTCGGGCGATTGGTTGGGCTTTCTGCTCATATGATAACGCAACACTGGTCACACTTTCCGGTGCCCCATCCAACATTTTCGTCCAAGACCGCACGACATGAAGGACAATGTGTCGGCTTTCCGTCGTCCGTGTCGTAAAACCACCAATAGTAGGTCGGCCACTTCTCAGAGAGACGCTTCGCCACCTTCATACCCGAACGATTCACCTGTCCGCTTGGATCGATCAACTTCTCCTTCGCGAACGCCTCATATTCGCCTGAGTCGAGCCAAAGCTTGTAGAGCGAGCTATAGACGGAGAAGCAACCGGCGACTTCGTCAACTTCGCTCGCGATCAGTCCGAGCCGCTCGGGGTCGATCTGCTTCTTGCAGGTAGCACAGTGAATCGGATTCCGGCTGAATAGGTAGACGAGCAGAAGTCCACCAACCGACGCGCATCTGCACTGCTCGTCTTCCGTGAGCGGTCGAAGCTTTGTGTGAGCGTCCATTTTTTGCCCAACGTTGTCTATGCTACTGGCAGTGGCTCAATCAAATTGAGATGAGGTTGAGAATGAAGAGCTAGGCCAAAATCGATCCGGCGCTGAAGCCGAGGTTGTGCGGGTTTCTGGATTAAACCAAAGGGCAGTCGGATAACCGAATTCACCATCTGTTGCTAGGGACGGAGTTGACGAAAATCAACCTTGGTAGAGCGGTAGATTGATTGTGCGACTGAAAATATTTCTCTTGCCGCACGAATCTATCCAATCCGACTGGGGCCACCGCGTTTGTGTTTCTTTGAAATCTCGGGGGCGATCAACGGGAGTCGGGCGGGTATCGATCTTGCGGAAGTGTGGAGGTCAACGATGTGGTCACGGATTGGAACTGCGTCGAATCGCATTAACCGACATCGGAAGCAACTGGTCCGAGCTGGGGCTCGGTGTTCCCGGGGAAGCAATACGATCGGCGGCCGTTTTTTGGATCGGTGATTGTTTCGGGGCAGGATCGTTGTATGCTGCAATTCGCCTCGCTGGTTATTTTCAAAATATGTCTTCTCCTACAGATGACTCCTCGGCCGGTGTGCTTTCCGGCGTTTTCGGCGATCTGCGTCATGCGTTTCGCCTGCTTTGGAAGGGTAAAGGTTTGTCGGCGACCACGCTGCTGACGTTGGCGCTTTGCATCGGTGCGACCACGGCGATTTTTTCCAGCGTTTTATGCGCTGTTGCTCAAACCGCTGCCGTTTCACGAGCCCTCGCAAATCGTCGAGCTCTATACGTCCGCGGCCAAAGCCGGCCTCAACAAGATGCCGGCCAACGTGCCGATCTATCTCGACTACTCGAAAAACGCGTCGTCCTACGAGGCCATCGCCCTATGGACATTTTCGCAGCAGATGTTCGGTGAAGACGAGTCTCCGGTTCGTTTGGATATGGCCAGCGCGACAGCGGAAATTTTCTCCATCCTGCGCATTCAACCGCTGCTCGGGAAATTTTTTACGAAGGAACAGAACCGGCCCGGAGCCGACAAGGTGGTCGTGTTGACCCAAACCTTCTGGCAGACGCAATTTGCTGAAGACCCGGGCGCTGTGGGCAAAACCGTGCGAATCGCCGGCGAGCCGTACACGGTGATTGGCGTGGCGCCGCGAGCATTCGAAGCGTGGGACGCACGGGTGAAATATATCCTGCCGCTTTCCTGGCCGCCGGCGCAGGAGAATCCGCAGGGCCGTTATGGAGTCGGCATTCAATTGTTCGGACGGCTCAAGCCCGGAGTTTCGGCTGGTCAGGCCGACGCCGAGGCGAAGACGTTGGAAAAACATTACGTGGATGCGTCCCCGCCGCAGGTAAAAACCTTCGTGGAGCGATCTGGGATGACGATGAATGTCGGCGGTGTGCAGGAGCAGCGCGTACAGCCGGTGAGGTCGACGTTGTTCCTGTTGCAAGCGGGAGTCGCCTTCGTGTTGCTCATCGGCTGCTTGAACGTCGCCAACCTGCAATTGGTGCGTGCCAATGCCCGGCAATCGGAGCTGGCGATTCGTGCGGCCCTGGGCGCAAGCCGCGGGCTTATTACCCGCCAGCTTATTTCAGAAAGCCTATTGCTCACCTCGTTGGGAGCCGTGCTTGGGTTGGGCCTCGCGTGGGGCGCATTGCGGACGAGCAATTACTATCTCGCGAAAATGCTGCCCCAATCGCTTCCGGCCACCCTTGATCTCCGCGTGTTGGGTTTTGCGATCGGGCTGACTCTCGTGATCGGCGTGCTGATCGGGCTCGTTCCGGTGTTCCATATTCTGCGCACGAATCTGGCCGAGGTCATTCAAACCAATTCCCGGAATGCTTCCTCGGGGCGCGGAGTTCGGACGTTGAGCAGTCTGCTGGTCGTCGTGCAGGTGGCAGTGGCCTTGATGCTTCTCACCGGCGCGGGCCTGTTGATGCACAGCTTTGCCAAGGCCGTGGCGGTCAACCCGGGATTTAATCCGAAGGGCGTGGTGACGGCGCGCATTGTCATCCCTTCGGCGCAGCGATCAACCGCGGAGGCCGCCACCCGGTTTCAAGAGAGATTGACGCAGTCACTTTCGGAATTGCCCGGCGTGACCTCGACGGCGCTGGCTTTTTCAATCCCATTTCAAGGCGGCCTCCCGATCAATGCGTTCGCCTTGGAGCAAGACACATTGCCGCCGGGGTCGCCGCAGCCCGGGGCTTATCGGGTGATGGTCACGCCCGGTTATGAAAAGACGCTCGGACTGAAATTGCTGGAAGGGCGTTTTTATGAAGACGCGGACCGCGATCCCAAGCGCCAGTTCTTCGTCGTGGACGAAAGTTTCGCCCGGAAATTTTTCCCGAATCACTCGGCGATCGGCGGACGGTTTAGTTTCAGCGGTCGTCCCGCAAAACCGGAGGACTGGCCCACGATTATCGGCGTAGTCGGCGACATCCCGCACAATGGCGTGGAGGAGAAAAGCGGAAATCCATTTATTTACCAGGTGATGCCGCAAGGGATCCGGCCCGGCGGATTGACGCTTTTCCTGCGCACAAGCCGGCCCACGAACGAGCTGTTGCCGGCGTTGCGGGCGAAGATGCGGGCGCTCGATCCCGCAATTTTTCTTTATGATGCCGGGACGTTGGAGGAGGTCGTCGGTTCCTCCTTCGACAACCGGCGCGCGGTGATGCTGCTGCTCACGGCGTTTGCCGGGCTGGCGCTGTTTTTGTCTTCGTTGGGAATCTACGGTGTGCTGGCCTATGATGTTTCGCAGCGCACCCGTGAGATTGGCGTGCGCGGGGCCATTGGCGCCTCGCACGGACAGATTATCGGCCTGATCCTCAAGCAAGGCCTGTGGAAAACCGGGATCGGCATCGGGCTCGGCCTCGTGGGCGCATTCCTGCTCAGTCGATCCATGACGAGTCTTTTGTTCAGCGTGACGCCGACGGATCCGCTGGTGTATGCGTTGGTCTCACTCGTATTGATCGCAGTCGCGCTGTTGGCGAGCTACCTGCCGGCCCGTCGGGCGGCGAAGATCGATCCGCTTGTTGCTCTCCGCGACGAATAATAAACGCGCAACCCTGACGGTTATTCCCTGTCGCACAGAACACGTAGCGTCGTGCGGATCAAAACGGTCTGTTCAAACGCCGGGGTTGCACGTAATCGTCAGTTTCTCGTGGTCAGTGGGGTGAGACGCGCGAGGATGAGAGCGCCGCTCAGCGCAATGACGATGTCGCGAACGGCGACATCGAGAAACTGTCCCCACACGAGCAACTGGAGTGCAATCGCGATGAGCCACGCCATCACCACCCATGCGCCGACCCGTGGTTTCACGAAAACGAGAATCCCGGCGACGATCTCGATTACTCCGACAATATGCATGAACGCCGGCGCAGACACGGGCACGACCTTGAGCACGAGTGGATTAAGGTAGGATTGCCACGAGGTGAGAAGATTGGTGAATTTATCCGCGCCCGCGATGATCGGGACGATCGTGAAGAGATACCTTAGTAATGTCTGCGTGCTGTGCAGAACACGCGCTTCGGTGTGGGATGAAACCGCAGCGGTGGCTGCGAGCGGGGAATCGGTGATCATAGTGGAAGGAAGTTTTGACCGGCTCCGGGATGGAGCGGGTCGTTCAATGTATTTGATGCGGCGGTTGCGGATACGTTACAGGAATGCGGTGCGCCTCAAAGCTGCCGACGCAGGCGCTGAACGACACCCGTAACCTCTTTGCAGTGTTTCGAGTCCAATCTCATCATGCCCTTGCATCCCCGAACTATTCCACGCTCTTTGATGAATTGACGTGGCAGGCTGCGCCACGTCCAAAGATTAAATAAACGAACGCGAGAGCGAAGATTGCATACACAACCAGCGCGATCGTCATCGGGCCGTGAAAACCAATCGCAAGCTGGTGTTTGAAAAGGGCAAGCGTCCCGACCGTGAAGTGCAGGCAATTGCCCACCGAAAGCGGACGGGCGTAAATCCCGCCGATGAGACTGCCCTTGGCCATCCAGTTCATCAGTGCGAAACCGAGATACAGCGCGCCCAACAGTTGAATGATGACCGGCAACGGATTCGTTGAAGTAGTCTTCAGCGCGGTCAGCAATTCGACTGGCGCAAAAGAGGTCACGAGCCCAGTCACGGCGAGGACTACACTGCTCGCCGCCAGCAACAACTTCGTGTTCATACCCCAGTGAATATCATAGGGAGCGACAAACGAAACCCAATTTGAGAACGAACGGTGGAGCGCTGGGGTCGAGCGGAGTGTTTTTGAATCGGCGCCGATTGTTCCGGCTTCGATCCGGGCCGGCTACCACCGTCTTGAGGTTTGTTTCCGTCGACCCCTGAGAAAGAACGTGCGGTTCTCGTCGAAATGGTCGTTAATCCACGCTGTTTCATGCCTGACTCCGCACAACATTACACTTGGTCGTGGGATCTGGCTTCGTCGCCGGAGGAGCTCTGGCCACTCGTTTCCGATACGGACCGTTTCAACCGCGATTGCGGTTATCCGTCAGTGAATCTCGTGCCGCCCGCCAGCATTAAAGGGGTGCGTGAGGCTGATGCGCGGCGACTCCGCACGCGGCATCTCGGTCTCGTGATCGAATGGGATGAACGGCCCTTTGAATGGGTGATCAATCAGTCATTTGGGGTGGAGAGAATTTTTCAGCGTGGACCTTTTTCACGCATATCCGCCCGGTGTGAGTTGCAACCGCGAAATCCCTTTGGCACGCGTCTCACTTATGAGGTTTGGTTCACGCCCGCCAATACGCTGGGGCGGCTCGCGTTGCTGGTCGGGGGAGCATCGTGGCAATTCCACCGTCCGTTTGACCGGGTTTTCCGTCAGTACGACGAACGGGTGGCGGCGGGAAAATCGACTTCGCCCCTCGCCAAATATTCCCGGTACAGCCCGGGTGGCGCGGCGCGGCTGGCGACCGTCAAGGGTTCGCTGCTGAAGGAGCGCGGACAATTTTCAGCGATCATCCAACGGCTGGCGGAGTTCGTGGCCGAGGCTGACGACTTGGATTGCCAGAGGATTCGCGCCTACGCTCTGGCTGATCGCTGGAAAAGCAACCGCCGCGAAACCCTGCGCGTGTGTCTGTACGCGACGCGGGCGGGGATGCTCGATTTTCATTGGGATGCGCTTTGCCCGCACTGCCGCGGCGCCAAGGCGGTCGCCAACACGTTGTCGGAATTGAAAAGCGAAGTTCACTGCGACACCTGCCAGCTGGATTTCACCACCGAGTTTGACCGTTCGGTCGAGCTCACCTTCACACCCAATCCCGCGATCCGTCACGTACATCGCGTCGACTATTGTATCGGCGGACCGCAGCTCACGCCACACGTCGTCATTCAACAGACGTTGCTGCCGGGAGAAACGCGGTCGGTGCAGCTGCATCTGGCGCCGGGGCGCTACCGGCTGCGCTTGCCCCAGATCGCCCGTCCCTGGCCGCTCCGTCTCGATCCGGAAGGTGCAGTCGGCGCGACGCTCCGGATCGCCCCGGAGATTGCTGTTCGCGAGGAGACGATTTTAGCCACCGGTGCGACGCTCACCTTGGCCAACGCGGGCGACGTCGTGCGCCAAGTGGCAATCGAGCACATCGCGTGGAGCGATCAGGCGACGATGGCCAGCGAGGTCACGTCCCTGCAGCTGTTCCGCGATCTGTTCGCGCGGGAGGTGCTGCGGCCGGGTGGGCGGATTTCGGTCAACAGCCTGACGATTGTCTTCACCGATTTGAAAGGCTCGACGCAGTTGTATCGCGATATCGGTGACGCGCCCGCATTCAGCCAGGTGTTGACGCACTTTGACGTACTGAAATCCGCGATCGACGCGGAGGGCGGCGCGATCGTCAAGACGATGGGCGATGCGATCATGGCGGTTTTTCCACGGCCGGCACCGGCGCTGCGCGCTTTGTTTGTGGCCCAGCGACAACTCGCGCTGGCCCAGTCGGTCGTTCCGTGGAGTGGCCCGCCGGGTGCGGCCGCGCTCGCCAGTCCGCTGTTGCTCAAGGCCGCGGTTCACCACGGACCATGCATCGCAATCAATCAGAATGACCGGCTCGATTATTTTGGCACGACGGTAAATGTGGCCGCGCGTCTTTGCGGAATGAGCACCGGGGCCGACCTGCTTTTGTCGGAAGTGGTGCGCGCCGATGCCGAAATATCCATGTTACTGGCGCAGCAGCCGGACCACGTGCGCACCGAGGTCGAGCAAACCCGGCTCCGCGGGATCGAGGGAGAGATGTTTGAAGTGTACCGGATTCGCCGCCGTTAGCGGAGGGAGGAACGAACCATCCGGCTTTTTTTATCCGGACGCGCCGCCGTTTTCGAGCAGTCCATTTTGCTTTAAGCGGCGGACACGTTCCGGGCCGAGCGTCGATTGGAGTCCGGTTTCCGTTTGCTGACGGGCCTGTTCGATCGTGGCATTCACGGCATTCCAATCGACGTTCTGTCCGGATTGCTGGTTCAACGCGGCCGCGGCGCGAATGGCATCTGCCTGTTGCTGGAAGGCGCTGACGGATTGGTATACTTGCTGGACTTCGGCACCGTTCAGATTCCATGCCCCGGCATACTGCTTGAGCGCTTGATACGTGGGGTCATGCGCAAGCTTGTAACTGTCGTACGCCTCGGCACCGAAAACCTCGCGATACGTTTGTTCGCGCGCGTCGGCCATCGCTTGCAATTCAGCCGCGATGGTCGCCGGATCTCCGGTTTTTTCATTTTGTTGCGCGGTTAATGCTGCTTCGCGCGCCCGGTAGTCGGTTTCGGCTCGCAGTGCAGCCTGTGCTTGGTCGGGCGTCGGGTTCAGGTCACCGAATTTCCGATACACCTCGGTGGTCGGAGCGGCGTTGCCCCGCAACTCGTCGAACCGTTGCTGGCCGAGCAATTTTTCGAGCTCCCGGTCCAAGGTTTGCTGAGCCTCTGCCAGCAACGTGCCACGGTCGGCCTTGTCTGCGACGCCGTCCAGTCCCGCCATCTGAAGGTCCCGGGCATTCTGGTCGAACTCCTTCTGCAGACGGTATGCTTGCTCAGCTTCATCTGCGGTCATGGGCAACTCATCTCCGGGCGCGCGGGCGCGATTCAGCTCTTGAAGCGACTGCTGCTTTTCCCAAGCGTGATAACCCTCGTCCCCGAGCGCGTCTTTCAGCTCATTGGTTTCTTCGGCTTCGTTCTGACGCGACAATGCGAGCATCTCGCGGTCGGGTACCAATCTCGGGGCGTATCTTCTTTGGAGAGCGGCGATCCGGTCGGTCGCCCGGCGGTTGAGGTCGTCGAGCAGGACGTTGGCCAGGGCGGCGCGCGAAATTCCCATCCGCTCAAGTTGGGCAAAGGCCGCGCGGGTTGGTCTGGCCACGGTGGATTTCGATTCGAGCGTTTCGGCCCACGCGGCCGGCTTCGATTTCTCCGAGCCTGCGACAACAGATGGCGTCGGTGCGGCAAAGCGAAACCGACCCGCGGCGTGATCGCGCCAGAGCAACACCGTGAGTATTGCGATCAGCGCGACATTTGTACCAATTGAGAGGCGAAAAGCGTACGGCATGACCCATTAATCTCCGCGGTTTGATTCAGTTCATCGGTTGCGACACACGCGAACACCCTGGTCGGGACCCTTGCCGCTCGCTTCAAAGCCGCCTCGGAAAGATGAAGCGCAGCAGAAGTCGCCACCCATCCACCCGCCGCCCCGCCAAACCCTGCCGGCCGCACTTTCCCTGGGTTCCGTTTCATTGCTCGCCGACTCGGCATACCAATTCCAGCACCATTCCCGAACGTTGCCCGACATATCGTAAAGCCCCAATTCGTTGGGGTCTTTGCCTCCGACAGATCTTGTGCGGTTATGGTTATGCTCGATTGCCGGCCACGTCCACGCTCCGCTTAACGGCTTGTCTCCGGCGTTGGCCCAATACCAGGCGACTTCGTCGATATCGTCACTCCCGCTATAGGTGTAATTTTTACTCTGCTGACCGCCGCTTGCCGCATATTCCCATTCTGCTTCTGTCGGCAACCGGTAACCATTGGCTCCCTCATTGATCGTCACCGTCCATTTGATGTCGTCGATTTCATTCTCGTTATTGGAATCTTTTTTGTTCCGGTCGATCGTGTAGTACGGTTTTAGACCTCCGGCCAGGCTCCTTTTGTTGCAGTACTCCACGCAGTCGTACCAGCTCACGTTTTCCACGGGAAAACGGTCGCCCTTAAATTTCGAAGGATTGTTTCCCATGACCTCGGTCCATTCTTTTTGCGTCACTTCATATCTGCCCAGATAGAAGTCCGGTACGGATACGGTTTTGCCAATATAGGGCATCGATGGCAGCGCGTTTTTCCCGTAGTAGTTGGACTTGGCGTTTGTGAAAACTCCGCCTTGGACCAACGCGAGTTGATCGGGCTTCGTTTGAGCCGACGCGCTTGCCATCACCACCATGAACAAAGCAAAAAGAAACAGGGGCGGATTTCTCATTTGAGCGGAGCGACTGCGGGGAGCGTTCGACTGATTTTAAATACCGATATTCCGGACTCAGGCCGGCCGCGCTCCGTTAAGGAAGCGCGACCGGTTGAAGTTCGTCCGACAGAAGCTCCCTTGAAGCAAGGAACAGATGTTGGACAGGCTATCGAGTCAGGACCGGTTTACTGCGACCACACCGTGGCATTGCAGGAACCGCTCTTGGTGCCATAGGCCTCAATCGCCAGGATTTGGAGATTGAAAGCGCCCATGCTTCCAATGTGAGCCTTCCAATAGTTGAAGTGGTTGGCCAACGTCACGGAGTGATTTGCGCCCTTGGATGAACCACCCCATTGGCTCAAGTACTGCCAAAAGGTGGCGGTGCCCTGGATGGAAGGCTGGTTCACCTGTTGGTGTTTATAGACAGTGTAGGTATGCCCGTCGCTGCTGAGGGTACCGATCGCTGATCCACTCGCCACGGAGCCGAACTCACAGACATAATATTCAATGAGCGGACTGGTCGTCCACCCATAGACGCTGAAATTATTGTAACTGCCACTGAGTGAGCCAACGTTGTAGCCTACGACGCGGGTGGTTCCGGGATTCCACCCTTTGCCAGCGACGACGTCCCCGACGTTGGAGTAGGTAACGGCGAAATTTCCCGGATAGGTTCCCGCACTCGGAAACGAGATGGTTGATGACCCGCCACTGACATAATTTTGCCAGAAGAAGCCATGATCCGTGCCGGTGGTTGCCTGCAATCCGGTAACAGAGGCGACGACAAGGCCGGCAAGGAGAAGACCCTGCGGGCAAACGCGCCGAAGCGCGGAGGTAATGAATTTTATTTGTTTCATTGTGGGTTAGGTTGAAGACCTGGGCGCCGGAACCTGCTGGTGAAAGCAAGCCTCGGGAAACTGAATCTTGGGTCAGGCACTCGGGCGACTTCGGGGTAGAAGGCTAAGATAACAAAAGGTATTAATTTCAAAACAACAGTTCACAATCTGTGGATAGCGCTAACATTAGATCTACGCAGGCTCCGGACCGCGGTGGTCTTCATTTCCAAAGTTAGACACACATGCGAGGCGCAGCCCGATCCAAGTACGTTGAGTCAAAGGACGGCACCGAGACCCCAAGCGCCTTGACCAATGATCCGCTCCGTTTCCTTTTTGCGATCACTCAGGCCAGCGTTAATCGTCCACGGTGCCCAAGCTCAAATTGATATTCGTTCCGGTCATTCCGCTCGCGTTGTCGGACGCCACGAAGACCGCCGTGTTTGCAACTTCTGCGAGTGTCGTCACCCGGCGCGGGTGGCTTGTGCTGGCGAGATAACCTTGGAATTGCTCCCAAGTCGTACCCGGTCCCTCGCGCTTGAGCTCGAAAATTTCCCTCATCGTGGAGGTTTCGGGAAGGTCGTGAGGCCACAAGCCGACCACGCGAATGCCATGAGGCGCGAGTTCGCGGGATAAAGTATGACTTGGCGTAAGTGATGATCGGTGTGCAAAAGGGGATCGAGTTGCAGCGACGTGGCCGCCGAAACCATCCACGGGCAGAACCAGTAATCCGTAATACCAATATTTTTTCGCCGGAGACCTGCAACCGCGCGGTGGCTTTGGGCGTCCATTCCCTTCTGTCACTTTGCTCCATGACGATCGCAGCTTCGCCATCGACTTCACCCACGGCGAGACGCAGCGACTCCTGCATTCTATCGTAAATGCCAAAGTCCGGCAGCTCCTGGAGTGAACCCGCGGAGCTTTCGATCGGCTTCGAACAACGTCTTCTGGGCGACGTCTTCGCCGTCCCCACCGACCCGGTCATGCGCGCACAGTAACGATGCAGATTCGGACGCAGGTGCGTGATCGTTTCGAGGAACGCAAGGTTCCGTGCTTCGAAGCGACCGGCAGGAGCGGTTGCTTCAGCGACTCCATCCGTGGGCAAGTGATCATTTTTTATTCTTTTTTATGATCAATCCGCACACCGCGGTCGTGAGGATATGTCCCATTATTTTTGATCAGGGGGTGGGCAGGTTCCAAGTCTGCCAGAGGCGGGCATACTCATTGCGCGGAAGAAGGACATAGTGCGGCTTGTCGGAGGCCCGCAACCAGACGACCAGATCGCGCAACGCTGTTTCGGCCATCGTGGTGCAACCGGCGGTGGGACGAGCCGGGCCGCGACGGATGTGGAAGAAAGTCGCGCTGCCCGCGCCGGGCTCGATGAACGGTTCGGCGTTGTGCCGGATTTCCACCCGCCAGCGATACGCCGGATCGCCGGTGCGCATGCGTTGCGCCGCAAACCACGCCGGTGGATGGGCGGCATCGATCTCCACATGCCGGTTGTAGAGCGGATTGGCGGGATCGTCCGGCCACGCATCGCGGTTGGTCACTTGGTGAAACGGATAGTTGGCGCCGGGTGGGAGAGTGGCGTCGTTGCCGTAGATCACGCCAAGCGCGAACACGCCGGCTGGAGTCCGTCCGTCGGCCTCGCGTTTTTGTGGTGCGTCACCGGACTTCGCGCCGGGCTCCAAATCGCCGCGTCCCCACGCGAGTCCATGTTTGCCAAAGAGCACCGGTACGGCTTCACCGACCTTGATCCAGCGGCCGCCTGCATCGCGCCCGAAACGTTGGAGCGTGCCTTGGGTTGACGACCAATCATCGGCGATTCCCACAATTAACTGGCGGACATCAGGCGGGAGACCGGTGGAAGCGTTACTCGTCGCGCTGCGCGAAATAGCTGCGGCCACGAGCAGCAGCGCGACGACGCCAGGACGGACCAAAGCTAAAAGACGCATGGGAAGACGTCGAACGCTATGCCCGACAAGGGCAGGGGAACAAGCCGGTACATTGGAAATATGCAGGGATCAGTTGGTCTCTTTATCAACTCCGTGTTTACCGCGGAATTCGCGTTTTGTTCCGACATGTGTCGTTGGAGTCAGACAAGGGTTGCTCATCACATGATTCCGTCTTTGGGTTGTTGCGTGAAAAATGCTTTCGTCCTGCTTTTCATCTCCTGTGTCGTCAGCCCCGTTGTTTTCTCCGCCATGTCCAATTCGAATCCTTTAATTCTTTCGCTCTGGGACGGTCCGCCGCCCAACGCCCAACCCGCTGGCCAGCCTGAGGAGCGCGTTCAGGAGGATAAAATTGTCTGGGTTCGACACATCCAAAATCCGTCGGCCGAAGTGCGTTTGCCCGCGCGCGGCAATGCCACCGGCCAGGCCGTGGTGGTGTGTCCGGGTGGCGGTTACGGCGGACTCGCCTACGATTGGGAAGGCACCGACATCGCGGGCTGGCTCAACAGTCGTGGAATCGCGGCGATCGTTCTCAGTTATCGTTTGCCCATTGACGGCGATGTCGCCCACCAAAAATGGCTGTGTCCGCTGCTCGATGCCCAGCGCGCGATCCGGCTGACGCGTGCGCATGCCAGGGAATGGGGCATCGATCCGGCCAAGGTGGGAATCATGGGATTTTCCGCCGGCGGTCACCTCGCGTCGACGGCGGGAACGCACTTCGACGCGGGCGACGCAAAAGCAGCCCATCCAATCGATCGGCTCAGTTCGCGGCCTGATTTCATGGTTTTGGTTTATCCAGTGATCACGATGATGGAATTCACCCATGGCGGATCGCGCCTCAACCTGCTGGGCAAAAATCCATCCGACGAGCTCGCGCGTCGTTATTCCAACGAGCTTCAGGTGACAAACGACACGCCGCCGACATTTCTGGTTCACGCCGGTGACGATGGCGCAGTGCCGGTGCAGAACAGTCTGCTTTTTTATTCGGCGCTGCTCGCCCACCACGTGCCCGCCGAACTGCATGTTTATCCGCAAGGCGGCCACGGCTTCTCCCTCGCGCTCGACAAAGGACATCTGCAAGACTGGACACACGTCTGCGCCCGCTGGCTGGCGGAACGGTGAACGGCATCCGAGTAACTCCATAGTTGTAGAATTTGGTCATGAACTCCGGGCGTCTCACGGTAGCGAAACGCAGCCGCTGGCTCCCTTCGGTCGTCCTGCTTCTCGCCATTTTGTTTTTTCCCGCGGTAATGCTGGCGGAGTCAGCCCTGCTGATCAGGAATTTGGCGGAGAGGAAAGTAACTGAACTGCCCGGAGGCGATTTATACTGGCGGATCGAAAAATTTTCGTCGAAAGCAGACGCGACGGTGGCCGCCGGTCAGTGGTCATTGGTCGCCGAATCTTACGACGCGGTCTGGCTCTTTACGCTCGGACCCAAGACCGGGCCCACTTCGAAGGGCATAAAAATTGCCGAAGTGGGGCCGATCCCCCGGGTAATCGCGAAGGAGTATTTGCTGAGGATAAACGCAGCGAGCGGTCAGCCCGGAAGCACCACTCCGATCCACAGTCACCCGGGGTCGGAGGCTTATTTTGTGCTCAGGGGAATTCAGACGATTCGTAGTCCGCGCGGTTTGAGAAGCGTAGCGGCCGGGACCGGAGAACCGGGTAACGGCGTGAATATTCCCATGCAGGTGTCGAGCAGCGGGACGGAGGAGCTTCAGGCTTTGGTCATGTTTGTCCTTGATGCCACGAAACCTTTTTCTTCACCAGAGTGTTTTCCAGCGCAGAATTAGCTGATTTGGCCGACTGTGGGTGCAATGCGTGAACTGGGATTAATCCGATTTCCCGGTTCGTGTTTCGGGGTGATTTATTTTGTCCGGATCGTCGTTCGGCGGCATCCTTGGGGAAAACCACCATGAGTACCGATGCTGAATTGCTCCAACGGTTTGTCGCCGACCGTTCAGAAACCGCCTTCACCGATCTGGTTCACCGCTATCTTGTACTGGTCCGGGCCACGGCCTTGCGACGGGTGGGCGGCGATGCCCACGCGGCGGACGACGTCACCCAACAGGTGTTTGTTTCACTGGCGCGAAATGCGTCGTCGCTCCGCAACCGCACCACGATTGCGGGTTGGCTGTACGTCACCACCCACCACGCGACCGCCGAGTTGGTCCGCGGCGAACAACGTCGCAAGCAGCGCGAGGCCACCGCCCATTCCATGCACCTCACTGATTCATCCGCCGGTTCTCCCGACGATGTCGCGCGGCTGAGGCCGCTGCTCGACGACGCGCTCATCACCCTGAAACCGGACGAACGGGAGGCGATTGTGTTGCGTTACTTTTCCAACCGCACTTTTTCCGAAATTGGAAAGACGATACAACTCAGTGAAGAAGCAGCGCGCAAACGGGTGGATCGCGCTTTGGAAAAATTGCACGCGGTGTTGATCCGGCGCGGCATAACTTCCACCGTGGCCGTTCTCGGCACGGCGCTGACTGCGGCGGGACTCAACTCCGCACCGGCCGGTCTTGCCCTCAAGGTGGCCGGAGGCGCTTTGACCGAGGCTGCAGCATCGGGCGTGGTCGCATCCTTTTCGCTCGCCAGTGTGTTTTGGCCCGCCACGACCGCCGCCGTGCTGGTTGTGGGGACGTTCGCTCTTGTGTCCCAACACGGCACCAACACCGGCGCTGCGACAGCGATTGCGCTACAGGAATCAAGGGCCACGGCATCGATTGTTTCACTCGAGACTGAAAATCAGCGACTGGCGCGCGATGTCGCGGATGCCAATTCAATGGTGGCAGCTTCGATTGCACCCGCTGCTGATGTCGAAGTGCGCGCACCGGCACCAGCTCCTGCGCCGGGGACGTCCGCTGGCATGACGGTGTTCGTTTCCACTGATGGAACGTTACAATGGGAAGGCAAGCCGGTGACGTTGGACGGATTCCTTGTTAACCTTACGGGTTATCAGGCATCGGCACCAAATGGCGAATCCCGGCTTGTTATTAAAGCCAATGGGGCGCGCTTTTCCCAGCTGGACTATGTCCTTGAAGAAGCTCGCAAGGCTGGAATCAAAAACCTGGTGGTCGAAAGCGACGCCCTGCCCGACGATGGTAGAATGCCGAACACTTGGTTCTGAACGCCACAGCCCCGTGCGCGCTTCCTCAATCTTCCGGTTCCTCTCCGTCGCGGCCATGGTCGTCGCCGTCGTGATTTGGTTTCTCGAGCGATCCACGGCGGTGGATTTGCAAAGCCGGTTTGCCGCCGTGCGCAAACAGGAGCAACAGGTTGGCCGCCTGCGGGCAGAGCGCGATCGTCTCCGCGAAAAACTTCGCGTTGTCGCGATGCGGCCGAGCGGCTCTCGCGCGGTCCCCGCGAATCGCGAGACCCGGCAACCCGATGTTCCGGTTGCGGCTGCCGCCTTTGCAATCGGCACCTGGACCTCCGCGACTGCGTGGCGAAACGAGGGCCAGTCCACGCCGCGTTCAACAATTTCCACCTTGCTGTGGGCTGCAGCTGGCGGAGACCTTGCTGCGATACAAAACATCCTCGAGTTCGGCGATGACGCCCGCAACAAGGCGCGGGCGTGGTTCGAAACGCTGCCGCCCGCGACCCGCTCACTCTACGCCACGCCCGAGGATCTGGTGGCCAGCGTCACCATGGGAAATATTCCCCCGACGACCGCACAATTGACCTGGTTTCACCAAACCGATGCCGGGCACGCCGTCGTCGGGGTGATGTTGGCTGGTCCGGTTTCATCTGTTCCCGAATCGGCGTCCACGGTCGAACCGTCCGTCGGTAACGCGCCGCCTTTCTTGTCCAGGCAAAGCCCGAACCGGCTGGCCGTACTTAACCTCCACAATACGCCCGGTGGCTGGCGGGTGATCGTACCCGCCCCCGCCATCGATGGAATGGCCAAAATAATGCGCTCAACGACAGCGCGGTAAAGACCCGCCCAACGGGAACTGCGATCAATTTCGCAAAAGGGTGAGCAGTTGTTTGTCCGGTTGAGCACGGGGGACGTGACGCAACGCCCAACCGGCCAGGGCGCCGAGGACCGGCTTTAAGTCGGTGCCTTTTCCGGTGAGGGTATAGGCGTATCGCGGGGGATTCTGCTGATAGGCTGTACTTGCGATCAGGCCGGCTTGTTCCAACCGGACCAACCGGTCGGCCAGAATATTCGTCGGGATACCCTCGGGTCCGGCCAGGAATTCTCCGTAACGGGTTTTGCCGCGAAAGAGGTCGCGGACGATCAACAGGGTCCAGCGGTCGCCCAGCAGGTCGAGCGAACAGGCCACCGGACAGGGCGACCGGAATGAACTGGAGGCAGACTTGGCGCGTGGCGACTTGGGCATGGGGTTGAAGATAATTTGTTGCTTGCAAAACACAAGTCACGAGCGAACAAGTGGGATGTGACTTGCAAAAGGCAAGTCACTAAATTCGAAAACAAACCGCCTTTTCCGGCCCAAATCCATGAATGGTTCTGAATTGATTTCTCCCGCCCTGCTTTCCGCAGTGGCGTTTCTCGTCGTAGGATCGGGTATCCTGATGGTTGCCGTGCATACGGGAATCCTCGCCTTGGCGGCACAGCGCACCGCGTTGTCGCCTTCCATAAAAATTGGAATTCCGCTCTTAGCCGCTGCGTTGCTGGCCGCGTGGTTGGGGTGGGCGTTACTGGCCGAAAGCGCACGTGTCGTGGTCCCGGAGCTTCCGGCCGTGGCGGGCCGGATCGTGCAGCGACCGATGCTGTTGCTGGCCATGTCCGGAATGGTGGCACTCGGCATCGCCGCGCTTTTATTTTCGAAAACGATCCGCACGATCAACGCCGCGACCCCGCCGGCCTGGCTGGTCGGGGTGCAACTCTACCGCGTGGAGGGTGTGATGTTCCTTTGGCCCTTCCTCGCCGGTAATGCGCTGCCGGCCGGATTTGCGCTGCCGGCGGGAATCGGCGACATGCTCACCGGAATCGCGGCGCCCTTTGTGGCACTCGCGCTCGCGCGACACCGGCCCGGGGCCCGCGCCGCCGCCGTGGCGTGGAATTGGTTTGGAATTCTTGATTTGATCATTGCTCCGGTCGCGGCCGTGTTGACCCAATCAACGAATATCGGCCGATTCCCGCTCCTGATCGTTCCGCTTTTTCTCGGTCCGCCCCTGGGAATTCTCACCCACATTTATTCCCTGCGGAATCTCGCCGTTAATCGCGAGGGCTGACGAGGGACGGCAGTGCTTCCATCGGAAAAATCGTGACGGGCAAATAAATTTCGTAACCTTTCCGCGCACGCCGGGTTTTATTGGGGCACCATGATCTCCAACCTGCGTCTGGCCTTGCGCTCGCTCGCCCGTTCCCGGGGGTTCGCGCTCATCGCGATTCTCACGCTCGCCGTGGGCATCGGCAGCACGACGGCGATCTTCAGCGCTCTGCAGGCGCTCGTCATCTCCCCGTATTCCTATCCGCATTCCGACCAGCTCGTACAGGTGTGGTCGGGCAACTACTGGCCGTTATCGCCGGCTGACTCGTTCGATCTCAAGGCGGAGACGTCCAGCTATTCGGCCTTCGGTATCTATCAGCCCGGGACGTACAATATTGGCCAGGAAAATGCGCAGTCGGTCCCGGGGATTTCCGGGACGTCGGACGTGTTGCGGGCTTTCGGAGTGAGGCCGATGCTTGGCCGCTGGTTCGAGCCAGCGGACGACGCGCCCGGCGCGGCTCCGGTCGTGATCATGAGCCATGCCCTCTGGCAGCAGCAGTTCGCCGGTGATCCACACGCTATCGGTCGCAAGTTGCGCCTCGATGGCAAGGACGCCGAGGTGGTCGGCGTCATGCCGGCCGACTTCGAGTTTGTCTGCCCATGGACGCGCACCGAAAGCTGCCAGCTCTGGACGCCGCGCTCATTTGACGAGAAGGAGCGGAAAACGCGGGACAGTCACTACCTGCTCGGGATCGCGCGGCTCAAGGACGGTATCGCGGTCGCGACGGCCGATGCCGAAATCAAAACCATCGGCAAGCGGCTCACGAAACTATATCCCGACTCGAATACCCGGAAGGAATTCCTCGTGCGCTCGCTGCACGAGGAAATGACCCGCGAGGTTGGAAAACAGGTGTGGCTGCTCTTTGGCGCGGTCGTGCTGGTGCTACTCGTGGCCTGCGGTAATGTCGCGAGCATGCTTCTTGCGCGCAGCGCGCGGCGGCAGGGTGAATTCGGCGTCCGCGTGGCGCTGGGCGCTTCACGTCGTGACCTGATGAAGCTGGCACTGGCCGAGAGCCTCGTCCTCGCGTTCGCCGGTGCATTGCTCGGCACCGCATTGGCGGCGGCCGGGATCGACATTTTGCGGTTGATCGCGCCCGTGAGCGCAGCGCGGAAGGCGGCCATCGCGCTCAACCTGCCGGCGCTGGGCTTCGGTTTGGGCGCGACGGCGATGGTGGCATTGCTGGCCGGGCTGCCACCGGCGTTGGCAGCGATGCGGACATCTGTGGCCGGCGTGCTGCGGGCTGACGCCCGCGGGGCGGTGGGCTCACACTCGCGGCACCGGATGCTGCGCGCCCTGGTCATTGGCCAGGTGGCGGTGGCGTTCGTCCTCGCAAATGGTGCAGTTCTATTCTCGAGCTCCTATCTGAGAGTTTTGCACGACAACAAACTGCTGGAGCACGACGACGTGATCACGGCCCAAGTGACGCTGAACGGCCCACACTACGACAAGAACGAGGATCGCGTACGCTTCTGGTATGGCTTCGTCGAACGGGTACAGGCGCTCCTTGGCGTGACCAGCGCCGCGATCACCTCGAAGCTTCCGCTCGGGGGTGGCAGCAACACGAATGCGCTGGTCAACGACGAGGTTTACGATCCGACCATCCAACGGATGCAGGTCGAACGCTCGTCCGTGACCGACGATTATTTCAAGACCATGGGCATCCGTCTGCTGAACGGTCGCACGCTCCGGGCGGAAGATCGTACGGGCGACATTCGCGGTGTCGTTGTGAACCAGGCCTGTGTTGACAAGGCGTGGCCGCATAAAAATCCCCTCGGCGAAGTCATGCGGGGCAACAATCCCGGAAAGTCGTGGTATGTCTCGCGCGTCGTCGGCGTGGTGGAGAACGTGAAGCAATGGAGCGCCACCGCGGACGTCCAGCCGGAGATGTACACGACACCTGAGGGCCACTGGGGCAATCAGGCCCGGCTCGTGCTGCACACGACGCTGCCCGTCGCGCAGATCAAGCCGCTGCTGCTCCGCGAGCTGGCGGCCATCGACGGCGAACTCGCCATAAAGGACGTGCGCACCATGCGGCAGGTGGTCGGGCAGGCGGCGAGCGGTGAGCGTGCCGTGACCGGACTGGTGGATTTTTTCATGGCGACGGCGCTCGGTCTCGTGGCGGTCGGGCTCTACGGCACGCTCTCCTATTCAGTTCAGCAGCGCACGCGCGAGATCGGCGTCCGCGTGGCGATCGGGGCGCTGAAAGGCGACATCGTGAAGCTGGTCTTCGCCCAAGGCAGCCGCTGGGTGGCGACCGGCTTGGTCCTGGGCCTCGCCGGTAGCGTGGCTTTGGCTTCGAGCCTGAAGTCGCTGGTCTACCACATGGACGGCCTCACTGCGCCGCCGCTTGTACTCGCAACGGTTGCGGTGGGACTTGCGGCGATGCTGGCATGCTGGCTCCCCGCGCGCCGCGCCGCACGGCTTGATCCGCTGGAAGCGCTGCGTGCGGATTGAGACGACAGGGCGGGCAGGGAACAGGTACGCGGAACCTCTCGCGGCATCACGTTCGCCTTCGCCCTCCGTCCGCGGATCACTTCGTGACTTTGATCACAAGATAGAGACAGGGATTGGAAACTTCCGTGAACCAATGGGGCACGCCGCTGGGAATGACGATGATGTCGCCTTTCGTGAGTTTGTGCGCCGCGCCGCCGGTGATCTTATCTCCGCGAATTTCTCCCGCTCCAGTCGTTTTCGGATTTTCCAAGGTGCCGCCGGTGACGACGGTCGCTGATCCCTCGGTAATGTAGAGAATGTCGGTGTCGTGCTCGTGGTATTCCACGATGCCGGGTACGACGCGCCGGCCGGTTTGAATCTTATAGCTGGTGTTGATCAGCAGCGGCAGGCCCTTGGCAAAGGCGTTCTCGACCTTGCCGTGTTCGAGTACGACGGTGTCGGTGGGCGGTGCTTCGGTTTTCGGCGTATCGGCGGCGACGGCGACGCGAACAAAACCAAAATTGAGCAGGACGAGGAGGATCGTGATTTTCATGATTCGATTTCGGGGTTGTGGGATTTTGCGGGGATCGGGTAGCGACCTTCCCGTACAGTGAGGTATCCTACAAAGCGAAAGCCGAGGCCAGCTGCAAGTCTCCGCCCGCCAGGACAGGTGACGCGTCTCGCACGAGGGCGCGGTGACCACGGTTTCGACGAACTGTTTGGGTCGAATGGTCAAACCTACAGCGCGTACCTACTTATTCCGTCCCTGGTGCGCTTTGGCCTTTCGTTTATGAAGCACGATCAAATTTTTATCCGGATCGCGAATTCCGACCATTGAGCACATCGGATATTCAGCTGGACCGATCACGAACTTGATCTTCTTTTTCTTCAAATGGTCCACCGCTGCTTCAAAATCCAGCACCTCGAGCGCCGCGGATGTTCCCTTGGGCGACGGTTTCCATTTGTCCGGGGCGCTTGCAACCACGAGTGTTCCGTGGCCGATGTCATATTCAATGAAGTTCTTCGCAAATTTCCGCGAGACTTTTAATCCCAGCACACCCTCGTAAAATTTTCGCGCCCGGGACATGTTGGTGACGGCATAAGCGGTGAAGGCGATTTCCTTGTATTTGATCATGGGTGACCGGGGTTGGAAAAAAAGAAGAAGGAATTCCCCCACTATCGCCTCGGTGGGAAAATTTGCCCATCGGGGCGCTGCCTTTCCGCCGATCCAGTTTTCCACTACTACCACCGGGCTGCACTAGGACCGAGTTTGATCCTTTTTGATTCCTTCCCCTGTGGTTTAGGCAGTGCTATTTGCCCGGATTGGCGGGAGGACCGGACGCGCGGGGTTTGTCCTCGATTCCGAGGATGTCGAGTTCGCCCAAAGTGATGTGTCCCTCACGCACGTCATCCGCGTCGCGCAGGGTCGGGGTCGTCGTCTCGCGCCCGATCGTCGGACCCGCGGCCAGCATCATGGTCGGCAGCGCCTGGGCCATTGACTTGCCGTTGGCGGGGAGGCCAATTCTGGTCTGCCAGTAAATGACCGGTTTGGCGGTGTTCGCCGTTTTGTAGTCGAACGCGGTGACAATGATCCCGTAGATCGCATCGCTGGCGCCATCGAGAACGGTTTCGATCGTACGGGAGCGAAAACTCCGCCGGAAGACTTCCGGGCCGAGCAATCCCGGAAACGAAGGGGCCGCGATGTCGTCGGCCGGATTGTATCCGAGGAACCACAACAGGTCGCCGCTCCCTGGTTCCAGATAGCCCCATTGCACGACCAGAAACAAGTTTGGTTCGTGCACTCCGCCGGCGGCGCTGAGGTAACCCTGTTTCGCGAGAACCTGCGTGACGAATTGATTCATCGTTTTATCGTCGGGCAGTTCGTCGCCACGGATCGAACCGAGTTTGCAGCCCAGGGAGCGCCCAAGGAAATACACCGGCGACTTCGACGTTGCCGGGGTCAGGCTGCGGCCTTCGTCCGTCACATCAGTGACCACGATCACGTCGCCCCAATGCCGCGGAAACAGGCTGAATCCGGCGCACCGGTTGCAATAAACGGCCAGGCTCATGACGGCGAGTATCAGCGTGGTGAAACGTCGGTCGATTTTCATGGGTTAGGGCGGTTGGGAAAACGCGCAGTATTTGGCCGGGTGTGCTGATGGAGGGATGGACGAATCCGTCGGACTTTTAAGTCGAACCTTACGGGGAAAATGGCGGTGGGGATTCCTCACGGATTGGACTACAAGCCGGCCTTTTTCCCGGCGGCGATCACAGCGTCATAGGCCGGCTTGCGCTGATAGTCATCATCAAAGAGCAGGGGGCTCGAACGGCGGCGCCACGAGTCTGCGTCGCGCAGGCCCCAGAAGGTCACTCGCGTTATCGCCGGCCGGTTTTTCACGAGCACATCGAAAATTTCGCCGTATCGTTTCGCGAGTTCCTGCTGTTCGGCCGCTGTGAGCGGCGGTGGAGGCGGTCCCACGGGCGCACCGCCCGGCGGTATGATCATCATCTCGGTGAACGCGGTCTGTTGTCCGGTGGTAAGAACCTTGCTGATCGCATCCGCGCTGTTGGCGCGGATTTCGTGGATCAGGTGAAATTCGCCGGAGGATATGGCGTCGCCGATGTCCTTGGTTGCCTTGTCGACGATCGGTGTGATCTGCGCGACCTGGGCGTCGGTTGGTTTCAACTTCGATTTCAATGTTTCAATCGTTGGGAAAAGACGTGGACGCCATGCTTCCGGGCCGTTGGCAGGGTTTCCCGTCGCAGCGCCGACTGCGCCCGTGATATGTGCGTTGCGGATCACTTGCACGTCGAGTTCCGTGATCATGACCTTCAGGCCGAGCGCGGCAAACATCCGGATGGTCTCGTCGATCTTTTCGGTGCTCGGCGTGGTGAGATTGTAGTGCCCCTGCAAGCCGATGCCGTCGATGCGGTCACCCTGTTCACGGAGATACTTGACGAGTTCGATCGTGCGGGCGCGTTTCGCATCGTCAGCGTCGAGGTTGTAGTCGTTGTAATAAAGCTCGGCCTCAGGATCGGCCTCGTGCGCCCACTTGAACGCCAGTGCGAGATATTCCTTTCCGATCAGGCGATAAAAAATGGAATTGCGATATTCGCCCGTGTGGTCGGCAATCGCCTCGTTAACGACATCCCACCCACGGACCTTCCCCTTGAAGTGGGTCGCCACCGTGGTGATGTGATTCTTCAGCCGTTCCAGCAGGACATCCCGGGTGAGTTTTTCCTGGCCGGCGTCGGGTTTGAAAACCCATGATGGCAACTGCGAGTGCCAGCAGAGGTTGTGGCCGACGACGACGAGGTCGTGTTGGCGGCAGAAATCGATGAACTGATCGGCCGGCTTGAAATCGAAATCATTGTTCCGAGGTTCGAGTGCTTCCCACTTCATCGCGTTTTCCGCCGTGGCGCAGTTGAACTCGCGCGAGATCAGTGCGATCGCCTTGGAATCCGAGCCGTCAAACTGACGGGGACTGAGCGCAACGCCGACGAGAAACGCGTTTTTGAACGTGTCCTTGAGCGTGGCGGAAGCCGGTGCCGGTGGAGCATAAGATTCCGGGGAAGTGGCGGACGAAACGGGCGTTTCAGCGAATACACTCGTGGTGAAGGCGATTACAGCGGTCGCCAGTGACGGGAGAAAATAGGGGCGGAAGAGAATGAAAGCCATGGAATCGCGGGCGGTTGGAGGAGGGGAAGTTACCATGAAAGCCGGATGTGCGTGGATTTCACCTGCGAAACTGGACTAACAATTGACCAAACGTGGTCCTGGCGACCTTCCACCGGCTTGCTCCTGCGACGCGACGGGCACAGTCGACTTGAAAAAGTCTGACTTGCGTCATCGTTCGGTGACGCCAAAGACGGTCAACTCTGCCACCGCAGGTTGGATGCCGGGCGGATGGCCCAGCACCACGAGGCGCGCGCGGATGGCCGAGGTCGGCACGCACTCGCGATAATCGATCAAGAAATCCTCCGTGCTCTCGCTGCGATCGATGATCGTCGACCACACTGCGGGAGCGGTTTCCGCCTCGATCCGGTAACGGAAAGGACCCGGTCGGATGCCATTGGTTGTATCCATGCCCACATCGTGCCAGATTACCCGGACGGCGTGAATGGTGGAGCGC
This sequence comes from Lacunisphaera sp., assembly GCA_036499685.1. Lineage (GTDB taxonomy): Bacteria > Verrucomicrobiota > Verrucomicrobiia > Opitutales > Opitutaceae > Lacunisphaera. The sequence continues at coordinate 49,693 of DASYDH010000031.1, forward strand.
GCGGAAAAATTTGTGGTGAGGACCGGTTCAGTGTCGCCGGCAGCTGGCAGCCACCAGGTTGTCAGCGAATTGTCGACGGCGAAACGGCCGCCGGCGTTTGGTGCGCTGGAGCTGCCAAAGGTGGGTTCGCTTTGGTTGAGGGGCAGCCAGGATTCGGCCGGACTCGACGACGGCAGAGCTTGCGGGGTCGAGGTTGCACCCGGCACGAAGAGTTCACCGTTCGCATCGATTTGCGCCAGATCGAGACCGACGCGGCGCTCGAAGCCGTGGGCCGCGCACGCGAAGATCGTGTAGAAAACCCACAAGCGGTCCCCAGGACCCTGCACAATCGAACCGTGGCCAGTGCCAGTGATGAGGCCTTCGGTGCTGCGGAAGATCGGGTTGTGTTTTTGCGGGACAAAGGGCCCGAGCGGCGAACTGCCGATGTCGCAGCCCATCGCATAGGTGTGATATTGGGTGCCGCCAGCAGAATGTGTCAGGTAATAGTGGCCGCCGTGTTTCACCATCCACGCGCCTTCCATCCAACCGTTGTTCGGATTTTGATTCGAACTACCGACGTGTTCCCACGGGAAGGTGTCGGGTTGGAAAGGGATCAACTCCTTCGGTGTTCCGACGGGATGCGTCGGATTTTGGGCGTCAAGTTCGACGCCCCAGATTCCCGAGTTGGGCGTGCAACCCCAATAGTAGAACAACCGGCCGTCGTCATCGGCGAACAGCATTGGATCGGTTTGCGACGGCAGGCCGCGAATCGCCGGCATTTCCATTTTTCCAATCGACGAAAACGGTCCGAGCGGAGTTGGTCCTGCGTAGATATCGGAGTCCGACGCCATCAACAGGAAACGATTGCCTTGATGCACGATGGTTGGCGCATAACCGATATCGCGCACGTTGAGCGGGTGGTGCTCCCAGGTGCGACCCTCATCCGCGCTGACCCACGCCATGTCGCACGACGGATAAAGATACCATTTGCCCTCGAACCAGAGCCCACTTGGATCGGCGAGTTCGCGATACTGCTGGGTCAATTCCGTCAACCACAGACCGCCAAGCTCGTTCGGTTTCCCCGGTGCGAGGTCGCGCACCAAACGTCCAACCGGGTAGTCTGGCAGCGGAAGCGGATTAATTAACCGGGTGGGAGCCGGCGCGATCGGCGACGCCGGGAGGATGCGGACGAATGGGCCGAGGAAGACGATGAGGACGGCGGTCAGTGCGGCAGAGCAGCGCGAAAACATGATGAGACAGTCAGTTGGAGCCTGCCGGTTCGCGCAAGCCTGTCGTGGCTGGGGCGCGGTCGTCTAGTCGACCAATTGGGCGGCTCGCACGATGCGGTCCGATCCATTCAGGCGCGATTCCCAATCGTGCGGGTACTTCGCTTTGAACTCGCGCAACCGTCCGATGGACGAGCACTGCGGACAAATCTGGTAGCAGCAATTGGGGTTCAATCGGTGTCGGTCGATCACGTCCGTGACAGGTGCGACATCCTTCGCCGTACGATCCTCGCGTTCCGCGCAGCACGAACCTCGCTCGTGGAGACAGTCAGTGCAGAGCTGCTCGCCGTCGAAGGCATAAGCGCCAAATTTTCCGCATTGAGTGCAGGAGAGATCGGGCTCGAGTCGAAGGCCGGGATTCATGAGCGGCAACGAAGGGTTAGGCTGACATTTTCCCGGTCGCCCCGGGCGGAGTCGATGGAAAATTTCGTCACTTTCGGTTTCCGCAACCACCCGACACTGCATGGGCAATTCATACGCCAGGACTCCGTCTTGTTTTCGATTCCTCGACGGTTTTATCTTACGCCACCAATCGCAAATTGGTTTCCCGCGGCGACGGGATGCCCGTCTTTGAAATCGATCTCAAGTAACTTTTCACTCTGCACTGGAGCTCCGTTCTCGTCCTGGAGCGTGGCTATGGTTTTCCGCGTGCGGGCATCAATCACTTCACCGGTCGATGGATAAACAAGGCGGCCATCGATGCTGAAAGTAATCCAACCGGGCTGATCGCGCACGGCGATGGATTCCACCTCTTTGGGTTTGTCGCCGGTGAGATCGAAGATGTGAAGACGGCAGTTGTGTCCATCCGCCAGCCAAAGTTCCTTTTCATCGCGGGTAAGGGCGATGCCGTGACTGGGACAACCGTGGCGTTTGACCGCTCCTTGCTCAAATCCGGTTACCTCGACGCGTTGCAGCAGTTTGCCGGTCTGCAAATCGCCAATCTCGAAGCCGAGGAGGTTGTTGACGTTGACGTAGACGCGCGTCTTCCGGCCGTCGATCGTGAAAGGCCGGATGGCAGCGCTGAACGGGCCGACCGTGCGGGTGGCGCTGGCCGCCGCCACGGTGGCGACCGTCAACAAGGGCGAACCCAATCCCGCGAGGTAGGCTTCACTGCCGTTCGGACTGATGATCGTATTGTGCGCGCGGGAATTCGGCGTGATCGTCGCCAGAACGCGACCGTCCGAGGCGTCGATGACATGCCAGTTCTCCCTTTCGAAAGAGGGCAGATAGATCGTTTTGCCATCCGGGGTGATCGACATCCGGTCGCATCCGCCCTCGTAGGCCTTTTCCCAGAGAAGTTTGTCGGTCAGCAGGTCGAAGCACATCAGACTGCGCAATGTGCTCACGTAGAGACGGCCGGTCGCCGCGCTCGCGCAAATTCCTTTTACGTTGATCGGCTTTCCGTGCTCGTCGACCCCGGCTGACGCGATTCGACGTACAAAACGGTGACCGTGGTCGATGTCGTAGACCAGCACCCCGTGCCCACCGTACTCCAGATTGTCGCGTATCCCCGGTGTGGCGACATAGAGAAACCGGCCGTTCTGAGGAACCGGCATCCCGATGGCCGACGTGACTGCAATCATCGTCGACAGAATCATCCACGAATAACGACGAAACAGATTCAATATAACCATGGTGCGACCATAATCCGCCGCAGCCCGACCGCAAGGCCGCAGCGGGGAGGCGATATCGTTGGGCGGGAAATGACAAAAGAGGAGGGCTGGATTCACATGACTGGCGGACGGTTGGAGGACGATTCTGGAAGTTGCCCCACGTTAATCCCGGCTACGGTCCCAGACGGAAAACGGGAGCCGTGAATTTTCTTCCGCAGGCTTTCAAAAGCGACATGCTTTTTTAACCGACTCCACCCGGACCTGCTTTAATTTGAAAACTCCCATGTCGCCAGACTCGTTGTCCATTTTCACCCACGTTCGTTGGTGGTTGAGTGCCGGATTGTTCGCCGCGTTGACCGCATTGATGAACGCCGGGCCGGCTTCATCGACAGAAAGGAATTTTGTGATCGCCGATCTGCAGCTCGACCTCATCTGGGTTAAGCCAGGCACCTTCTCCATGGGCAGCCAGCAGGACGAGGCTTCGGACAAGGCCGAGACTCCACTCACGCGGGTGACCTTCACGCATGGATTTTGGTTCGGGCGTACGGAGGTTACCCAGGCCCAATATCAGGCCGTCACAGGAACCAACCCGAGTCACTTTACTGTAGCAGGGAGCAACGCGCCGGTCGAACGGGTTTCATGGATTGAGGCCATGGCGTATTGCGACAAGCTAACAAAACGCGAACAAGCCGCCGGGCGACTCCCCGCGAACTATGTTTACACCCTGCCCACGGAAGCCCAGTGGGAGTATGCCTGCCGCGCCGGAACCACCGGGCAGTATGCGGGCGACCCGGAGAAAATGTCGTGGTACGATTCAAATAGCGGGGAGACCACGCATCCCGTGGCTCAACGCCAACCGAACAACTGGGGCTTTTACGATATGGCAGGCAACGTCCTGGAGTGGTGCGCCGACTGGTACGGCAATTATCCCGGCGGCGCCGTGACTGATCCGACCGGTCCGGACGAAGGTTTCTTCCGGATGGCGCGGGGCGGAAGCTGGCGGTCGAAGATGGAAACCGGTCGCTCTGCCGCCCGTTCCGGCGCGTCTCCTGCAAGACAGGATTACACTCTGGGCTTTCGTCTTGCCGTCTGTTTCGAGAACACTCCCTCTCATCGCGAATTCTCCCTCAACTCGCATTAGGCAACAACGGAAATACCTCGTGCGATCCCGCAGAACGTATGAAGCCTGCAGTGCGCGACAGACGATCGCTGTTGCCGCCGGGGAATTCGTTCTTCGATATAGCCTTCTCACTTCTTTCTCCATGCGTACTCCAATTATCCCTTCGTTCTTCCGTCACCTGCTTGTCGCCGCTGGTCTTTCTTTCATCGTGAGCACCGGCCTTTACGCCACGCCCAAGGCGCATCCAAATACCGCCGGCTGGCCGGCGCTCTTTAACGGCGATCTCTCCAATGCCACCACCAAGCCGGGCGATTGGAACTTTGCCAACGGCGTGCTCGTGGCCCGGAACCACGAGACGCTTTGGACGAAAAAATCCTACCACAACTTCGTCCTCGATCTTGAATTCAAGGTCGCGAAAGAAGCCAACAGCGGTGTGTTTCTGCGTTCGGGTGATATCAACGACGTGCTGGCCGCCCTCGAAATCCAAGTGCACGAAAACCAGGACGGCGCGCTCTATGGCATGGTGGGTGCCATTTACAATGCCCAGCCGCCCTCGAAAAACATGGCGAAGCCGGTTGGGGAATGGAATCACTTCACGATCACCTGCCGGGAAAGCCACGTCTCGCTCATCTTCAACGGAGAGGAAGTTTTCAATGTGGACCTCAACGACTGGAAGGAACCGCACCTTAATCCCGATGGCACACCCAATAAATTTTCCAGGGCGCTGAAGGATTTCAGCCGCACCGGCCCGATCGGCCTGCAAGGGCTGCACGGAAAAGCCCAAGCCCCCGTCTGGTACCGCAACCTGCGAATCAAGGAATTGAAGTGATCGTCAAGCGTCCTCCACCTATTTTATCGCTCACTTTTTTCCAATCGCTTCAAATTTCTATTCGGAAATATTTACTAATTCGATCGTGAAATACAGCGTTTCGTTGGGGCCGATTTCGGGCGGCGATCCGATGGCACCGTACGCCAATTCCGGGGGAATCTTGAAGAGCCAGATATCACCGACGCGCATCAAGCGAATTCCGATCTCCAGTCCTTTTCTGATTTCCGATAAATCACAATCGACCGGTTGCTGACCGGTATAGCTGCTGTCGATTAACTTGTGATTTGAGGCAGTCCTCGACTCTTGCCACATCATCACGTGGTTTGCATTGCGGGCGTTTTTCCCGTTACCAGTTCTCAAGATTTTATATTCGATACCCGAAGCAGAAACAAACTTACCATTTGGGTCAAAGGAAGGAGGCTTCGGCACGCTGATGCCTGGGTTGCGTGCCTTTTTCGGCGGCTTTTCCGGCAGCAAAAGCCACTGATTCAATACGAAGGGACCCTTCGTTGGGCGATAAAACTCGAAACTGAAAATGCCATTTGTCACAGGAAATGAAACATCAAGATTCTGCGGTATCGCATTCATCAACTCGTCGAGTCCGATCTCGTCTTGGAGCGCGCCTACAACCGCTTTGACTTGATTCAGCGTCATTCCTTTGTGCAGCCCACGGTACCTTTGCTCCATCGCTGCAATCCCGGCCTGCGTTACTCCCGGCCTACGATAGGCGAGTGCATCGGTATCGACCAAATTCTCCAGTGCGGTCCCAGTTAGAGTCATTGGCTCGATCGGTATAAAGACCGTCGGAGACGAAGAGGCCGCGCATCCTCCAATTAAAAGAGCGGATAGTGCCGCGCATAATTGCGCAAATGATTTCATTTCGCGAAGGTGGGGTTGAATGCCGAATAGAAATCGACAGCCCGGCGTCTTCGGTGGCTCGCCATTGGGTGAGGCGACGAAATTATTTGATGCCGATGACCATCGAATCCGGGCCGATCAGGGCTTCGACGCGAGTTTGCGAAAACCCTGCTTCCTTCATCCAGCCCGAGCAGGCTGCGCCGGTGTAGTCGAAACCGCCCGGGGTTTCTATCAACATGTTCAGGCTCATCATCAGCCCGAAGGCATTCTTCGACCGGTCATCGTCAATGATCGCCTCGTAGACGATGAGGGCACCGCCGGACGGCAACGCATCGTAGGCCTTGCGGATGAGCATCTTTTTTGTCGGCAGATCCCAGTCGTGCAGGATGTGACCCATGAGCACGACGTCGGCCTTTGGCAGTTCCTGTTGGAAAAAATCCAAGGGCGAAAAGCTCAACCGGTCGCGCACGCCGGCTCCCGTGGAATATTCCTCGAAGATCGGCGCAACTTCGGGGAGATCGGCTCCCACGCCGTGCAGGTGCGGATTGGCCAGCGCGATTTGCACGGCCAGATCGCCCTGCGCAGTTCCGACATCGACAAAAGTCCGGCGATCCTTCCACGGGAAATTGCGGGCGATCGCCATGTTGGAGCCGTGGCTGATGCCGGTCATCGCGCCGAGAAATTGCTTGAGGCGCGCCGGGTCCGCGTAGAGTTCCGTAAAAAGCCCGGGGCCGCCGCCTTTTAATTCGTTTTGCGGCTGTCCGGTGCGCAGGGCCTCCGTCAGGTTGCCCCAGAATGGATACAGCCGGTGGTTGGCCATTTCAAGGATGCCGCCGACGTAGGACGGCTTTTTCCGGTCGAGAAAGAGTTCGGTTTCGGGAGTGTTGCCGTAGCGGTCGCCGGTGCGTTGGAGAAAACCGAGCGCCACGAGGGTATCGAGAAAGTCCCGCGCCGCGCGCGCGTGCAAACCCAGTCGTCCGCTCAATGCCGCGAAATCCTCGGGGCCGCGCGCCAGTTCGGTAAAGAGTCCAATTTCAATCGCGCTCAGAAGCGTTTTGGCCGGCCAGAACGCCAGGCCCGTCTGCAATATCTTGTCGGGAGTCGGAGGAGGATTCATGGAATCGCGCACCGTGACCGGTTGCTCCGGGGCGGTCAATCCCCCTTCGTAAGCAACGGCTGTGGATCGTTCCCTTCATTTGCGCGGGGAAAGCGGTGGAGCTTTGCGTCCCCGGGTTAAACCGACTTATCCGATCCGTCGCGGGCGGGCGCGGAAATTTATTCCGGTCACTGCCATTCACCTCGCTTCTGCGCGGGGAGGAAACTAAACGGTAAATTGCCAGCTTCCCTCCAACCATGGCAGACGCTCCAACCGTTCCCGTTTTTATCGACAGCACGAGGCCTTCGGGCAACGCGAGGTATGCGCGGTGTACTTATTTTTGCATCGACTGCCAGATACCACAAACCGACTGGTCCCTCCTGCTTGGTACCGGTTCAATTCCCATCATCCTGCTCGGCATGAGCTGTATCATCGTTTCACCGCTGGAAGGCGGATTTTTTACGCATCCCCGGCAGATCGAGCATCTCTTCGATTTGATTGAGCAGACGGACGGACTCGTTCTCGAGGTGAACGACGTTCTTATTCCCGCGCGGTCGATGCCTACCCTCGGGGAAAGAGACGCACGGGGGGCCGTGCTCCGGGCGGAGATCGGCTTTTTTCGCAGCGCGTTCGCATTTCGTTCGAGCCGTCTTTCGGAAGAAGACTACTTTCGCCAGACGACGGGCGCGGAGCAGCCGCTGGTTTTCTCCGCGGAGGAAACCAGGACATTTCGCGCGTGGGAGGAGAATGTCATCGCCGAGGCAAAGCGTTATTACCGGGAACATCGCGATCAGGCGCTTCAATGGAAAGGTCGCGATGACGATCCGGGTGCGTCGGCGCAAAAGCGCCCGCCGCCGCCCGATTTACCGCCGCCGCCCGACTGGGGAAATCCTCCTTTCAGTCCGGCGATTCCACCGCGGCGTCCGGTCCGCCAGGGCGAAGGCCTCGGCGTGGGAGAGTACGCATGAGTGCATTGCGCATCACTTTGATCGACGTGGGCTGCGGCGACTCGATCCTGCTGGAGACGACCGACCGCAATGGGCGGGTGCACTTCGCGTTGATCGACGCCAACGACACGACTTATCTCCGCTCATCCTTTATTTTTCTCAAACGGTTTTTCGAAACGAAGAAAATCAACCGGAATCTTTTCTTCGACTTCGTCTTGCTTACCCATGAGCACTCCGATCACGCACAGGGCCTCAAGTCGATGCTCCGCGAATTCGGGACGAAACGATTCTGGTATCCCAAGTCCCTTTCGCTCTCGAGTTTCGCCAGCCTCATCCGGTTCGCGAATCGATCGGCGCGGGTGCAACACCACGAATCGGTTAATTCAGGAAAAATCCTCCCGCAATTCGGCGACGTTTCCATGGAGGTGCTCTGGCCGCCGTGGAACATCATCGACCCGAATCCGAACAATAACTCGGTGGTGCTTTTGTTGCGCCTGGGCAACGTCGCGGTGGTGTTGACCGGTGACGCAGAGGAAACCGTGTGGGCCCAGATTGCCCCTTCGATTCCCGTCGACACGGCATTTTTCAAGGTGCCGCATCATGGTTCGGAAAACGGTACTTTCGATCGCGCAGGAAATCCCTGTTGGCTCCCGAACTGCCCGGCTTCGGCCCGATTGGGCATCAGCACCCATGTCACGCCGCACCAATTGCCAGATCAAAACGTGCTCAACGAATTCAGCGTACGTGGAATGAAGGTGCAACGCACGGACCAACACCATCACGTCACCTTCGAAACCGATGGGCACTCCTCGTGGGCTTCCTATACCCACCGCGAAATCTAGCGTGCGTTCCGCGCGACTTCGTCATGTCCAACTCCCCCACAAATATGGCCGAGAGGCGCGGCGATGAACCGGGAGTGCCGGCTCACGGGCTCGCGCTGTCGCTGTCGGGTGGCGGCTATCGGGCGATGCTGTTTCACGCGGGCACGCTCATCCGCCTCAATGAAATGGGGCTTCTCCCGAAGCTTTCGCGTATTTCCAGCGTATCCGGCGGTTCCACCACCGCGGCTCTCCTGGGTTTGAAATGGGGAAAGCTGAATTTCGATGCGGTCACGGGGATTGCGGATAATTTTATTTCGCAAGTAATCGCACCGCTTCGCGCCTTTGCGGCCATCGACGTTGACGTGAAATCGGTTCTGACTGGCGTGCTGATCCCCGGAATCTCGACCAGTGACCGGGTGGTGGCAGCCTACCAGCGATCTCTCTTCGGTGAAGCGAGTTTGCAAAATCTGCCGGACGATCGCGTGCCGGACATTGGTGGGAGGAAACCCCCGCGTTTCGTAATCAATGCGACGAACGTCCAAACCGGAACGTTAATGCGATTTTCCCGGCCTTACATGGCCGACTATTCCATCGGCATGGTGAAGAATCCTGAAGTGCCGCTCGCAGTGGCGGTAGCCGCCTCGTCGGCTTTCCCGCCGTTCCTGTCGCCGCTCGTCCTCGCGTGCGACCGGATGAAATTCGACGCCGATGTCCCGCCGGGTCGGGATTTCACCGACCCGAAGTATCGCGGGAGTATCACGCTTACCGACGGCGGCGTGTACGACAATCTCGGCATCGAGACCGTTTGGAAACGATATCGTCACGTGCTGGTGAGCGATGCGGGTCAGAAGATGAGCGGTGAGACTGAGCCGTCGAAGAACTGGCTGCCCCATCTCAAACGCATCCTCGACGTGGTGGACAATCAGGTGCGTTCGTTGCGCAAACGCCAGATTCTCGATGCGTTCGTCAATCCGAATGACGTCCACAAGGGCGCCTATTGGAGCATCAAGGGAAACATCGCAGAGTATCCGGTTCAAAGAGTGGGCGCGGGAGACAAGGCCATCTTCGAAGCCTGCGACCCAGTCGCCACCCAGCGGCTGGCGATGATCGCCACCCGGCTGGCGCAACTGCAGCCGGAGGATCAGGATCATCTTTGCAATTGGGGCTACGCCGCGTGCGACGCGGGCATCCGCGCGTGGTGCCGGAATTTTCTCAGCAGCGATTACGGTGTCGTGGTTTCGCCACCGGTGAATTTTCCGTTTCCGCTCGGTTTGGAATCACGTCCGGTTATTTGATTTGGATTTCCGAATCGGGGTCGAGCCGTGAGGTATGCTGTCGGTCGGAAGGAAACGCGCAGGATGTGCGGTTTAGCGGCGGTTCGCGGCGATACGGTGGGCAATATTGCGGGCTTCGATCGCGATCTCGCGGAGCATGCCGGTGACGGCCGCGTGGAATCCGCAGAAATAAAGAGCGGGCAGGGCGGCGCGACCTTTGTTGGGAATGGTCCGCGGCTGGTGTTGCCAGCCGGACGATTGCGCAACTTTTAAAAAATCCAGTCGCGGGCGCGACCCGGTGGCCAGGATGATCGCGTCGAAATTGGCTGACGTGCCGTGCTCAAAAACGATCCCGTCTGCAGTCACGCGTTGGATTCCCGGCATGACCTTGAGCTTGCCCTGTTTGATCAATTTCACGGTTCCGATATCGAGAACCGGGACCCGGCTTGATTTTGCGACTTGGACCATCGGGCCGTCGGTTGGGGTCTGAATGCCGTGCGCACGAAGATCGCCGATCACGACGCGCAAAATCGGACGGAAGAAGAAATCGACCAATGCCGCCGGCAAAAAACTGAACGCGGTGGCGATCTTCACACGGACAAGTGAGTGCGCGGTTGTTCAGGCCGGCCTGAGCATGGCGGTCACCGGGCGTTTCGACAGAAATGCGACCATTGCCCATTGCCAACAAATGGATTTCCGAAAATGTAATGGCTCAATCGACATCAATTATCATGGTCATTGCGCGAATTAGAAGTGGGCTTGGCAATCAACTGTTCATCTACGCCGCCGCCCGGGCCTTGGCTCACCGTTTGGGCGAGGATCTTAAGTTGGATGTGAGTTTTTTCAAAACCTACCCGCTGCGGCAATTCGCACTTGGTCATTTTGCGATCGATGCGAAAATCTGCCGGCCGCAGGAATTATGGCTGAGGAAACTCTTCGCGAAATTACATCTGCGGCGTCCGGACCGACTCTTTCGCGAGGCTTCGCCCGCCTATCAGCCGGCATTCGCGGAGCTGAAAAACAACACGATCCTGCAGGGCTATTTTCAATCGGAAAAATATTTTTCATCTGTTCCCGATATTTTGCGGAAGGAATTTGCGTTGAAGACCCCTCTTTCCGGGCCCACCAGCCACTACCTGGCGCGAATGAGCGCGGGCAATCCGGTTTCCGTGCATGTACGACGGGGAGATTACGTCAGCTACCAGTCAATCAACGAGCGATTTGGTGCGTTGGACTTGGACTACTATTCATCCGCTAAAAGATGGATGGATCATGAATTGTCGGGGCCGACCTACCATATTTTTTCCGACGACGGACCGTACGCCGAAAAATATATTTTACCGATCTTTGGACCGTGCGCGCAAATCGTACCTCCCGTCACCGGGGACTTCGAGCATCTGGCGCTGATGCGCTCCTGCCATCACCATATTATTGCGAACAGCAGTTTCAGCTGGTGGGGAGCGTGGCTGGCCGATTTCCCGGGGAAGCAGGTGATCGCGCCGGCAACTTGGTTTCGCAACAAATCCGAAATTCCCGTGGATATCATCCCGGATAACTGGATCACGATCGAAAATGGGTTCGCTTGAGAACGGCACAAAGCCATGGGATTTGCAGGAGCCGGGCGGTGGCACTCGATTTAATGGACGCGGGCGTCGGTAAATCACACGGTTCGACCTCGTCAACTCGCTGCACTCCGTATTCGCATTCCCGCGATTTTTTGTCAGATTCGGGGTTTTCCCCGCCATGAACTCTTACCTTCGTTATGCCGCCGCCTGCATTGCTGGCGCAATCTCTGCGTTGGCCCACCCGCTCCCCAGTGGGAATCCCGTTGACCATTTGCCGGCATACATCAGGCAGCTCACTGCCTTCGGCGAGCGCGCCGACTGGTCGCATGATGGCAAAAAAATCCTGTTCCTCACCAAAACCTTCGGCGATGCCATGGAGTTGGATCTGGCAACAGGCGCGATTCGCAATCTCACCGCGCATTATCCCCATTACGGCTATACCCGGGCCCTGTATCTGGCAAATGATGACATTCTTCTATCCGGTCCGGAAGTTTTCGACCCAAGGCATGCGGGCCGCGCGCGCAATGAGTGTTATCTGTTTGTGCTCGATCATGCCGGAACCAAGCCGCCTGTTGCCCTCGATGTGCGTTGCAACGAAGGTCCCGCCGTTTCCCGCCATCGCTTGCACTTCGCCTGGGCCGAATGGACTGACCCCCGGCCCGGCGAAGGCAATCTCGCCGCCTCCAAGCTCTTTGAAGCGGACGTCGTTTACACTGACGGCCATCCCGCCCTCGCCGGGCGGCGCCTGATCCTCGATGCCGCCGAACTGCCGTTCCACTGCACCGTGGAACCGCAGAATTTTTGCCCGCCCGGGGAAAAGGAGCTCACTTTCAGTGCTTACACTTCCGGTGGCGGCAAGTGCGACGTGTGCCTGCTCGATCTCGCCACGAAAAAAGTCACGAACCTCACGCACTCGGCGGATACGTACGATGAGCCCGAGGGCATTTTCCCTGACGGCCAGGCCACACTGGTCGAATGCGACGCGCAAAATCATTTGGGTTCCGGGCATGTCGATCTTTGGAAGCTCGCGCTCGACGGCAGCGAACATTACACCCAGCTCACCCATTTCAGCGACTATCCCAACTACAAGGCTTCCAATCCCGTGGTAAGCGACGATGGCCGCTTCATCGCCTTTCAAATGGCGAAATCGGGTGAGGCCGCTGGCATCGGTCACGGTATCTTTCTCTACGACCTGACAAAAGATCACTGAGGGAGTCAGGGTGAGGTTGCCTTGATTAGCGGGTGAAGCCATGGCAACCGCACCAGCATTTCGATCGCTGGTGGACGGAAAGGCTCTTCTCAATCAATCCACGAGGCGTTTCACTCTATCCGGCATGTCAGACCGGGATTACGCTTCGCTGCCTGAGCCGGTGCCGCCGCTTTTCACCGGCGTGTCGAGCAGGCAAACCGACGTGGCTTTTTTCAAGTAGTCGGGATCGATCTCGAGGCCCATGCCGGACGCGGTCGGGACTTTGATTTTTCCGGCCATGATTTTGAAATCGGGTTTGTACCAGCTGGGCGTTTTCTGAGGGGCGCGCCACGGATATTCCATGAGTGGAGTGGCGTTTTTCGTGCACGAGGCAAACTGCAGAATATTGACGGAGTTGGAACCGGTCTGCGTATTGTGCGGCACGATCGTTTTGCCGAGCTTTTCTGCGATTCTAGCGACGCGTTTGGCACGGATGAGGCCGCCATTGTAGTTAATGTCGGGCTGCACGATATCCATCATTCCATTGCGCAACATCCAGTCGAATTGCCAGAGGCTGAATTGTTGTTCACCGAATGCGATTGGGATCGTCAGCGCTTTCTTCACCGCAATGGTTTCGCTCCATTCCTCAAACGGACATGGCTCCTCATAGAAGGCATAGTCCAGACTTTCCAGCAGTTTTCCGATGCGAATCGCCTGCGGCACATCGTAGGAACCATTGGCGTCGGCCATCAGGATCGCGTTTGCGCCGAGTTTCTCCCGCGCCAGGGTCAGCAGCTTTTCAGAGCGGCCGGGATACGTATCGACGTTGCGACTCATGCGCCCGCCCATGTGGAATTTCACGGCGTTTGCCCCGGTTTCGGCGAAACCGCGAACGTAGACATCCACTTCCTTTTCCGCGGAAAACACCCGCGCGGACCCGGAGAGATAGATCGGAATCTCGTCCCTAATCACACCGCCGAGCATTGCGCCCACCGGCTTGTCGGCCACCTTGCCGAGAAGATCCAGGATGCTTTGCTCACAGTAAGCGATGCAACACCAGAGGGGAATGCTCGCGAGTTTGTAGTTCTGGCGATAAACATAGTCGATCAACGATTCGATTTCGCGCGCGTCCTTGCCGATGAAGTGAGGCGCGACGAGATGTTGGAAAAGAGGAATGAAATCCTCGACCTGCTTGGTGCCGGTGATGCCTTCCGCGCCATCCGTCGAGCGTGTACGCACAAAGAAGTTTGAGCCATTTTTCAGCATCTCCACCGAGGCAATTCTGACGGGTGACTTGATCTGACCCGGTAGGTTGAACATGGGTGTCTCGAACTCACGCAGGACCGGCCGCGGATCGTGCGGGTAGTCGACATTCGCCGAGGTCGGCATTGCGGCGAAAAGCGGGCGCGTAAAAGCCGAGGCAACGGCTGCGCTGCCGGTAAGTTTCAACCAATCACGACGGGATATTTGCATGAAGGAAAAGGGCCAAATCCGGGTTCAGCCGGCTGAAGAGAAGCAGACGACAGAACAGAGCGGCCGACAATTCCGAATTAATTGGACCGTCCGGATTGTCCCTTGTTTGGGTTTTGCTTGGTATTAACGACCGGATAGACTGAGCTGATCCTTAGCAGTGCATTTCGGACAACCTTACCTCACCATTTTTGTTCTGGGCGTAATTTTTTTTGCGACGTTCATTCGTTCCGCGCTGGGCTTCGGGGAGGCGCTCATCGCAGTTCCTTTGCTTAGCCTCGAAATTCCGATCCAAAACGCAGCGCCACTGGCGGTGATGATTTCCATTACCATTGCCGCGTTCATCATCGTTCAGGATTGGAAAAAAGTGCATGTGGGGGCCGCCACACGTTTGCTTCTGCCCACTTTACTCGGGATCCCCATCGGGCTGTATTTGCTCACGAGCGCTCATCAACAGGCGATCAAGGTACTGCTTGCGCTGATCCTCATTTGCTTCGCCATTTACTCCCTTCGCAAAACCCATGGGATGGAACTGAAGCGCGACAGTAATCGTTGGCTGATTACCTGCGGTTTTTTCGCGGGCGTATTGGGTGGGGCATACGGTATGAACGGACCTCCCCTGGCAGTGTATGGCACCATGCGACGTTGGTCTCCAGAGCATTTTCGCGCTACGCTGCAGGGATATTTTCTGCCGGCCAGCATGCTCGGCATGGCCGGATACTTTTGGGACGGACTTTGGAGTCGGGAGCTTACGCACTACTATTTGCTCAGTTTGCCTGCTGCAATTCCGGCCATATGGTTGGGCCGCGTGGCAAATCGACGCCTGTCCATGGAAATCTTTTTCAAATACGTTTACGGCGGGCTGATTGTCATCGGATTCCTCCTTCTGTCGCAGGCCGGGTTGAATGGAAAAGGTTAACAGTGTCGTTTTATAGGAAGGAACTGAGGGGGCTGGTCAGCAGGAAAGGGTCGTCCATTCAAACGTGAGGTCCGCTCGTTTTTTTTCGCCCACCCCGGGCGATCGATCGGCGAAGCAATGTGTCCAGTTGCGGCTTGGTTTGCCTTAATTTTCCCCGGAGAAAATTGAGCAGGGCCATTTCCTCCAAGCCAAGTCGCCAGCCGGCGCGCCACGACGCGGCGGTGACCTTGGGGCGCAACAATCCGATCGTCTCTCCGGCCAGATAACTTTCGATCACCGTCGGGTGAATATAACATTTCCGGCAGACCGACGGAGTGTTTCCCAAGCGTTCCGCCACCCGCGTGATTGCCGCCTGCAAATTTTTTCTGGTCGGTTTCGCGTGCGGGTCGGTCATCAGCTCGGACAAGGCGAGCGCCGCCAAAACCGTTCCGCCCCAAGTGCGGAAATCCTTGGCCGAAAATTCGTCGCCGACCGCTTCGCGCAAATACGCGTTCACGTCCTCCGAGTTCACCTTCTGTCTTTCGCCCTCTTCATTGAGGTATTGAAACAATTCCTGTCCGGGAATTTCCTGAGCCTGCCGCACGATCCGGGCCACGCGGGCGTCGTGCAGCTCGATGTCGTGCATTTTACCGCTTTTCCCAATGAATTTAAATCGCATCGTTCCACGGCTGATTCGCACGTGACGATCGCGCAGGGTGGTGAGGCCAAAGGAATGGTTCTGTTTGGCGTATTCCTCGTTTCCCACCCGGATGTGGACCGTATCGAGCAGCCGGATCATCGCGGCAATGACTTTGTTGCGATTAAGTCCGTGCGCTCGCAGATCTCTCGCGGTGCGACGCCTGATCTTCGGAAGCACACGGCCGAAGGCGATCATCCGCTCAAATTTTGTCCCGTCACGGGTCAGGCGCCAGTCGGGATGATAACGATATTGCTTCCGTCCGCGCGCGTCGCGTCCCGTTGCTTGAATATGTCCCTTCCCGCTGGGACAAATCCAGACGCCGGTCCACGCGGGGGGAATGGCGAGCCTTCGCACTCGCGCAATCTCCTTTTCATTGCGGATTGATTTACCCCGTTGATCGATGAAGCGGAAATTTTTTCCAGACGCGACGCGCCTCCAGCCGGGCGTTTCATCTGAAAAATAACGCAAGCCCGCTTCCTTTGCCGCTTTTCTGGACTCAAGAAGCGGCATCTCAAGTGAACTTCGTTTTTTCTTCATGTTCCTGAATTGACCTCGCAATAGGCTCCGTAGTTCTCCCGATCTTCCCACCGGAAAGCAGCGGTTCCGCATCGCTGTCACCTACGCCGGTGTTCGTGATTTTTCCGTCGACCTTGCCGGCAATGGAGGATGGAAAATGGAGATTGGTCATCACAGCTGCTGCGTTTAGCGGGGTTCGGGAAACTGCTTTCGGATGATGGCCACCGCGGCTTTGTGCAGACCCGAGGAACTCCAGCACATGTTTTCCTTTAAATAACACACGATGCCGGCGTCGAAGAGCGAGAACATCACCCCGAGCACGCATGCATCGGTATCCAAGCCGCTCACGACGACCTCCTTTATCTTTCGTCGGTGCAATTCCCGGAGATCGGGGGGGGTGAGTCCGTAAGTGTTCTTTTCGATCACCAAGTCGCCGGGCGAAGGCTGGATGATGAGCGAAGTATCCGGAGAACCCTGCGCACAGGAATCTTGCTTGAGCGCCCGGCGAAAAAGCGATCCCGCGGGGTTGATGAAACGGGTGAATATCCGGCACTCGAACCCGCGGGAGTATTTGTACAATCTTTGGAAAAACAAAGGCGGGGGCGAAAACGCCCAATGCACATCGACGATGATCAAGGCCCGGTGCGGATGCATGGAGAAAAGTCTAGCCGCCGGTTTCAGCGTGCGGCGCTTCGACCGGTTTCGATTCAGGGGAATTCTTTTCGCGGAGAAAAATCGAGAATATCACCATGCTGCTGATGGCGAGGAATTCGCTCTGCCAGTTCTGGAAGGACTGGAACCAGAATTCCGGCCCCCTGAGGTGTTCGATGATGGATTGAGGCGCCTCGCCGCGCCATGCCCGCTCCTCGTTTTCGAGGCGCGTGCTGCCGTCCGCGTGCATGCCGAACGCAATCAGGAACAGCAGAAGAAAGGTCAGCGACAGTGAACGGGCGTAGATTTTCCGCCACCATCCGCCCTTGCGAACGGGCCAGGGCGACCTGTCGCTGACACTTCGCACCGGCTTTTTTTTGTCGGGATCGTTGGATTCCGCGGAACCCCGTTGATAGAGAAAAACCGTGATTGTGACGTAGACAAACATCTCGAGGAATTCGCTTTCCCAATTTTCCGAGGTCGCCTCCAGAAAATGAGCGCTGTGGAAGTATTGGCCCAGCGACAGATCCGCCTCACCATGATGCCGCCGGTCTTCATTATGAACATTCCAGCCACAGAATAGCTGGCCGCCCAGAAAGAGGGCGAGGAAGCTTCCGACGAGAGCCAGGGAGAGTCCGTTGTCCCGGAGAAACTTTTTCATGAATTGTTGACCTGCTTAGCCGCGTTCGGTTCGGGGCACAGGGAGGCCCGGGCCGTCCGCTCCGTAGCCCGGCTGCGTCAATCCAAGGCAGCGCGTGCGACAATCTTATTCTGAGTCGGATTTCTTTGGCGCAAATTTCTGGCTCTCGAGTCGCGCGTGCGCTCCGATATTGTGCAATATGAGAAGGAGCGCCCCGATCGCGCGGCGGGTGTCCGGTTTGTGGAGCAGACGCAGGAGGGCAAACGTGCCGGGCGGTTTTGCCTTCAACGCATTGCGCGCCGTCTTCGCGCTTGAGGCCACCAATTGACCGCCGTCGCTCACGACATCTGGCGGCAGATTCGTCAGCAATTTACCTGCGGACAAAAATACCCCGATTAAATTTTGACCCTCCTTTGAATTGAGCTCGTCGAGCGCCACTTCACTCACATTGGAAAGCCGCCCGATCAAATCATTCGCAACGCGCAACGCGCCCACGCGGTGCAGGGTTTCGATCAGATCATTCAGCTCGTCGCGGGCATTACCAGGCTGGGGTACGCGCGGAACCTGATGCTCGATTTCCATCGCCATCACACCCGCCCTCCGACCGGACGTGGTTCTTCGGGCGAACGGTAATCGTTGCGCTTCCATTTTTCCGCCACTCCGACGTCCATTCTGGGAGTGGGATGACCAAAGCGGGGATTCCCGCGCGGCATGGGTGACCGGCCGTTTTTACCCAGTTTCTCGAGCTTGACTGAAATCTCCTTGTAAGCCGGGGTTTTGACCACGGGATCGGTGGCACTCGAGGTGAGATAGTTGACCCGTTCCGTCGATGAGCAAACGGGCATGTACATTTCGCCAGCGCGCAATTCACCCGTGATCACCACTTGGGTCCTGACGTTGCCAAATGGAGAGGTGAGGCGGACCCAATCCCCCTCCCGCAACTCCAATTCCTCCGCATCCTCGACGGAAACGTCGACGTAGTCCTTTTCCACTTTGCTGCGCAAGCCCGGGATTCGGCCGGTAAGATTGCCCTCGTGAAAATGTTCGAGCACCCTTCCGTTGTTGAGGTGCAGGGTATATTCTCTGTCCCGGGTATTGGCTGGGGGCGTGAAATCGACCGGATAAAACGACGCCTTGCCGTCAGCGGTATGGAATTTTTCCTTATATAACAACGGCGTGTCGGTTCCATCCGCCTGGACGGGCCAGCACTGCGATGCCCATCCTTCGAGGCGATCATAACTGACCCCGGCAAAAATCGGCACGATTGCGGCAATTTCATCCATGATGTCGGACGGCGATTCGTAATTCCACTTATGACCCAGGCGGGCGGCCAGATCGCGGGTGATTTCCCAATCCGGCCGGCTCTGGCCCAGCGGATCCAAGGCCCGGTGCAGCCGTTGAATGCGGCGCTCGGTGTTGACGAACGTACCCTCCTTCTCAAGGGAGGGGGATGCGGCGAGAACGACGTCGGCGAATTTTGCGGTTTTCGAAAGAAAAATATCCTGCACTACTACAAATTCCAGTTTGGTGAGTGCTTCCTGCACGCGGTGCGCATTGCTGTCGACGAGACTTAATTCTTCGCCCACGACGAACAGAGCTTTCAGTTTCCCCTCGAGCGCTGCCTCGACCATGGTGGTGTTATTGAGACCGGGTTTGGCGGGCAAAATCGTTCCCCATGCGGTCTCGAAGCGCTGGCGCGTGTCGTCGTCCTCCACTTTTCCGTAACCGGGCAAACAGTTAAAGAGTGCGCCAAAATCGCACGAGCCTTGGACATTGTTGTGTCCCCGTAGTGGATAACCGCCGGTGCCCGGTTTCCCGAAGTTGCCGGTCAGCAGCAAAAGATTACAGATCGCCGTGCAAGTGTCGGTTCCGCCGCTGTGCTGCGTCACCCCCATCGCCCACAACCCGCAGACCGATTCGGCGAAGGCGATTTCCTTTGCCGTTGCCGTGAGGATTTCCGCCGAAAGTCCGGTGACGGCCGTCGCAAACTCCAACGTGTAGGACTCCAGTCCGTTCTTGTATTGATCGAAATCCTTGACGCGTTCGCGGATAAATTCCCGGTCCTCCCAGCCCTGATCGATAATATAACGGGCCACGGCATTGATCCACACAAGGTCGGTCGAAGGCGACGGCTGCAGAAAGATGTGGGCGCGTTTTGCCATCTCATGAGTCCGCAGATCGGATACAATCAGACGCTGACCATGCAGTTTCACCCGACGCCTGATGCGTGCGGCGAGCACGGGATGTGAAACAGCCGTGTTCGAGCCCACGATCAGGACCGGGCTGGCCTTTTCAATGTCATTCATCGTTCCGGAGTCCGCGCCGAATCCGACGGTGCGCGACAGTCCCTTGCTGGCCGGACTCTGACAATAGCGGGCGCAGTTATCGATGTTGTTCGTTCCAAAAACGACCCGCGCCAGTTTTTGCATCAGATAGCATTCCTCGTTCGTCGTCTTGGAAGAGGAAATAAATCCCACGCTGTCGGGGCCGTATTTTGTGACGATCTCACGCAATCTGGTGGCCACGAGGCTGAGGGCGTCATCCCAGGACGACGGAACAAATTCGTTGTCGCGACGGATCAGTGGGTGAAGCAAACGGTCCTCCGAGTTGACGAAATCCCAGCCGAATTTTCCCTTGACGCAGGTGGAAATACCATTGGCCGGGGCATCCGCATGAGGCTGGATCTTGAGAATTTGGCGGCCCATGGTCCACACCTCGAAGGCACAACCCACGCCGCAATACGTGCACACGGTTTTGGTGCGCTTGAGCGTTTCATCACGCGAGGCCGCCTCCCTCTGACTCAAGAATGCACCACGCCGGTCGCAGCCGTTTTCGTCTCGTCGCGTTTTCTACGCTTCTGTTCGCTCTCAATGCTGTTGAGAGCATTCGCCCAAAGTCAGCGTGGTACGGTGGGAGTGGGGGGATCCTCTCGATTTTTCCAAGCGTTTCGACAACCAATGGCAGATTCTCACCGATGGCGTTTAAGAAGTGACTCCGGGAAAATGACGAAGGATCGACACCTTTGGCGGCTTATTTTCAGTCTCTGACCAATCGCGGAGGGAAATTCGACCGTTGGTCCCATCATTAGTCAGGTGATGTTGAGCGTCAGGTTTAACGATCAAGATAGGCCCGCGGCTCGCTAACGTGACTCCGCATCCGCGATGGAACGTCCCCCTCGGGAACCGGTTAAAACGCAAAAAACATTAAGTATGTCTCAAGATCCTAAACATATTCGATCTGCGGTCTTTTAGCCCTTTGGGTAAAATGACTGAGCGATTGCCATCACTCATTGAGGAACTCCTCAATCAATGCCACGACCAGCAACGGGATCCTGCTGTTTTTATCAGGCGACATGATTTCTCCAATGTATTCACCATGCCCGCCTGGAAGAATGGCGAGTTGAGCATGGGGCAGGGTGCGCGCCAGTGCCAGGGCGTGCTCGGGGAGCACGACATCTTTGTCGCCATTGAGCACGAGGGTCGGCGCTTGGATTGATTTTATATCCGTGTCGCTGATGTCTTTGAACGCGACCATTCGAGCCACGTCTCGATCGAACATCGCTTGGAGTCCTTTAGGATCTGGATTAGCTTTGAGATAAGCTTCCTTGAGCGGGGCAGGCATGGTTTTTTCCAGAGAGGCATTTTTGAAGCCCTCAAAAAAACCGGGGACCATGCCATCTCGTCGGTAGTTGCCCGATGCGATAACCAATTTGTTTACGATCCCGCCGTGACGGATACCCATTTGCAATGCGGTCGTCGCGCCATTGCTGAAGCCCATGATGTCGGCTTTTCGGACATGAAGGTGTTGCAGGAGCGCGGCGACGTCGTCGGCATCCTGTTCAAAACTCAACGGACGATCGATGTCTTTTGTGTGCCCGTGCGCTTGTAACTCCACCGCGATTACCTGATGGGTTTTCGCGAGCTCCGGCAAAATGCGGCTGAAACTGGATTCAATGGTGGAACCGCCGCCGTGGATTAACACCAAACTCTTTCCCTGGCCGTGAATCTCGTAATACATATTGAGACCGTTGATGGGTAAATAGCTGCCGGATGACGACTGGATGGTGGCGACTGGCGCTGCGCTGCCGAACGTGGAAACGGAAACGCTGAGGACGCCGAGCGCACCAGCGATCGGAAACCAGGCGGAATATGTGAGAGAGCGAAGGTGATTTTTCATTGGGGTTGATTGATTTCGAGTTGGTTTCATTTACCTCAACGAATGAATGCTCCTTACCCGGACATAAGATTGATCGCCGTCTCGCGGACTTGGACGAGTTGAATAAAAAATCCTGAGAGTCCGCGCGTCCAGGAAGTTTCAGTATAACCCGCCCTGCGCTGCGGGCGGGCTTTTTGCGTCTGCATGGGGTTTATTGGGTTTTGATCACAGCCACTGCTGGGCAAACCAAGTGAACCCGGGACTTTCTTTGCCGGTGCTCCTAACTTGCCTGATAAACCCGGATGAAATCCTGAAGTTGTTTGGCATCGGATTTCCAGAGTCCATTGATGAAAACGGGTTGAGTGCCACCTGAGGTCTCCACGGTCACGTTCGAAAGGAAGATGCCATTCTTGATCCGAATGGACGCAATGGCCCGGTAATTGATGTGCTCTTCATTCGAACTGAACATGGCTCCTTTTCGAAAGGTAATTCCATCGCCCGCCAACACCAGCCGGTCACGAAAGAACAAATTACCTGCAGACCAGCGGCTGGACCAATACGTTTTTTCCTCGATGGGGGGCGGCGTTGCCACCTCGGTGCTCTTTTCCGGCACAGGCGCTTCGACTACAGTTGCCGGCGGGGGGGCAAGCAATCTCGACTTTGCATCAACAAACTCCTGGGCGGTAAGTTTTCCTTCGTCATGCAAATCCGCCAGCTTCCGAAGTTCGTCAGTGAGGTTCATTCGTGGCAACGTAAACGCCAGTCCTGCCTTTATCAATTACTCTCCTTATTACTTCATGAAGCATAAACAAGGAGTCAGGGTGAAGATTCCTTAATTTGACGGGCGGTGTCCGGGCAGAACCTACGCCCACTTTGACGCTCACCTCTGGCCTCCTTCAGCCAAACCGGCGAATAAGATCAGGCGGCAATCGAATTTGATGCCTTGGTCGCCGCCCGAT
The DNA here is from genome assembly GCA_036499685.1 of Lacunisphaera sp. Lineage (GTDB taxonomy): Bacteria > Verrucomicrobiota > Verrucomicrobiia > Opitutales > Opitutaceae > Lacunisphaera. The sequence continues at coordinate 72,259 of DASYDH010000031.1, forward strand.
GAAGTGAACGTTGACAACCCATGATCGCCACCAATCCCACCGCAAGAAAAAGTCCCGTAACTCCGCCTTCGGGGACGGGCACGGTGGTTCCTGCAGTTGAAGTGAACGTCAGGCTCCCCACATTCTCCCACGTATTTTCAGCGAGGGAAGTAACGGGAGGAAAACCGCTGATCGAAAATTTTATCCATTCTCCACCAATCCACGCTTCGGAGGGTTGGGTGAAGCTTGCAGTATAGATATCCGGAATGAGATTTCCCCAGGTATTGGTCGTCGCATCGATGCCAAAGGTCATCGTAGTGAGAAGAATTCGGCTCGATTCGGGATCGGTCAGCTGAAGATAGAGGTCGAGGACGGCATTACCGGAAGAAGTACCGATTGTGGTGATGCCGTTATAGTACGTGACCGTCCCAAGCGAGAGCTCATCACCAATCGAGAGGTCCGAAAAAGTTGCACTATTGAAATTCACGCCCGACTGAAAAGAATTGGAGACGGCTTTCCCGGTACGGAACGAGGCGTCTCCATCGGTGGAGTTAATCACCAAAGTGTTTGGATTGTCGCTGGATTGAAATATACCCACGAGGCTTCCGCTGAGAATGGGGTTGGCTTTTGATGGACTGGCAACAAATGCGCAAGCAACTGCCACACCGGTGGCTAAAAGGAGGTGGTTGATTTTATTCATAGTAGATAAAGTGGAGGTGTTCTTTACAGACCTCTCTTAAACGAAAGAGTATGGCAAAAGTCATGGGGGAATCTCCCATCCGATTATCTTGTTTTTCCCGAGGGTGCTCACTTGAGCTCCGTAGGCAGGAAAGTTCACGTGACTGTCGGGTGAACCATCGCTTTCTCCACACCGGGGCAATGTCTGAATTACGCTGGTCTTACCTCAACCCACAAAAAGGGTCCGGGAAATGTGATCGGACGCTTGGCCATTAAGACCGGCGTCCGCCCGCACACGTCGGTCGGAGAATGGTGTGCGCTGACGGAGGTGGCGCGAATTTATTTCGCCCGCGGCGGGTTTCACCCTAGACCATTGGCGGCATGTCCAAAGGAGAGGCCGAAGGTGGAAGATAATAATATCAATTCCGGCAGCCTTGAGGAACGTCCGACGCGTCAGGTTTTGAGGGCCGCCTTGCCCCAATCAATATTGCCGGATTTCCTGGGCCGTACTTTGCGGGACGTATCGATGTTATACTGGGAAATTTGAAATACGACGGACTAATCCGCGCGAGAGCCGTCGAGCAACAGGCCCTCAAGACCCGAGGTTTTCGGTCGGTCTGCTGACGGACTTAATCGAAGGTCTCGAGCTCCTCGCGGGTCTGGCGGGCGATCACGAGGTGACTGTCGACGAGCAACAGGGAGGTGACCTGAAATTCAGTCACGTATTTATTGCTGTAGACCGGTTCCTTCATGGTTTTCATCATGTTGGCGTCCCCCTGACCGATGCCGGCAAACACTTGGACATCCCGCGTTCCAACGGGGACCTGGATGGTTCGTTTTTTCATTGGCCGGCGGTAAATCCAGGTTTCCGCCCTTCCGGCCATTTCCTTATTGGTTTCCATCGGCTTGATTTCCGCCGGCTTTCCAATCAGTTCGACGATCCGTTCAGCAGACATTCCCTTTTCAAGCACGGGCTTGCTTTCACTGTGATTGGTTTTTCCGTCGATTGATGACGTAGATTCGGCTGCCGGCGCAGCATCAAAAATGAGACAGCAAATCGCGACGCACAATAGTTGCAGCTTCATGAGCATACTCTATCCGCGAATGTTGGGAGAACAACCTGAATTCTCGTCTTCTGAATTTGCCGTGCAGGCTCGTGCAGAGAGCCTAACACGTCAGGAATTCTCCTTGGTCAACAGGGTCGTGATCGGAATGCCAGGCCGGCAAAGTCAGGAAAGTCGCAGTCACCGCCACGATGCGCAAACTCATCGTCCGGCTCAATCGTTCCCCTAAAAAATTCGCAATTTAAGCCCGCCTAAAAGAGCTGCTGACCCTTGCGCGCTGCGGATTCAAATATCGGAAAAACGCACACGGGCAACGCCGTCCACGGGCTTGCCTGCTTCGAGCGCGGGCGCGAAGAAGATTTCGCCGAGCGCCGCAGCCGCCCCGGCGTCCTTGAGCGGAACCGTGCAGTCTGCGTCCGCAAAGCCTCCTAGCATTGAACCGTCACTCGCCACCTTTGCGTAGACATACCGGGTAAGCTGGTCGAGATTCATCGCCTCGCGCAATGCATGTGGCAACGTGCCCGGCACGGCGGCAGCCGGCAAGGTTGCCCCCTTGTGTGCCCCGCGGTGAGTTACCACGAGGTATTTTTGTGTCTCGGCGCGGGTCAGTTCCGTGCGCATGTCCGACCGATTGGTGGCCACTTCCTTGCCACGATTGTAGATATGCACCGCGCAATCGACGAACTTGAAGCCTTGGGGAAGACCGCCTTTCAGCACACGAACATAACGCGGCTGGGCGTCGATGGGATCGAGGGCTTGGGCGTGGATGACCAAGCCATTGACCTCAGGTTTGGCAGCCGGATCATGAAACCTGAACAGTACAACCATGTAGGGACGGTCCAGCTCAACGGAGGAAGACGCCTTGAACGAAACTTCCATGGCATCGAAATTGCCTTCCTTGAGGGCCATACGGTTGGCACCAGAACCCAGATGGGACGATTCGGAACCCACCGCAATATTGGTGGAATTCAAAGTTTGGTTGCTCGCAAGCACCCCAAAAGTGGCGGCGGTTATCTCGCGGTCGGCCCTTGCTTTATCAGTGTAATGGGATGCGTTTTCTATTACCGCTGCCAAGTTTGCTTCCGCTCTGGGTACTCCCGCTATGGCAAGATCCTGCTGGTCTGCCATCATCAGGTTAGTCCGGTTGGTCTCCTCGAGTTGCCGCATGGGATCGTTAGCGTAGGAGTAACCCGGACCGGCCTTCAATTCGTCCAGTTGCACGGACGAACTGGAAAGCTTGAGGTCGGCGTCGACGTGAAGATTGATCGGGCCGCGGCGCGTTGGCACGAGGACCTCATCGCCGTCGACCCGGATGCTTAGTGCGCTGCCCGTGACATCCTTGACGAGGTAAAGTTTCTTGGCGTGGAGCACGGATATGTCGGCCCCCATGAAGAGAACGTGATTGGGCGGCGATGCACTGTCAGCGGCGGCCACTGTATCCAGCGGCAGTACGGCGGCGATTAGAAACAAGATGCGGGGCCAACAGAAGTAGCTGGATGTTTCCATAAATGAAGCGGGGTAAAAGGACCGCGCCATGATCGGCGTTGGAATACTGACAGCGGCAGGTTGGGCTCGGTCTGAACGAGTGATCCTATTTTCGCAACCAGGTAGTTTGGCCGCGCTTGGGTCTAATCCAGCTTCCCAAGGATGGACACTCGGATTCAGGGATTTTCGGGCGTCAGATGATGGGTTTTTGTGTAGTGCCGAGCTCCGCAGCAAAAATGGCTGAAGGCCGATTTGTCGGGCAGGAAAATGTTCGCCGGGAGGGTTTCCTGCTCGGGAAAGTGCCCGGTCTTCTGCGATCGCGCGTCAAGGGGTCGCTGACACCGGTTTGACGGGTATTAGGTTCTTGGCGAGGAAGGCTTCCACGCGGGTGTAAAGCTCGAGTACGTGCTTCAGGCGAAGAATCCCGAAGGATTCGTTGGTGAATTTCTCCAGGTCGCAGTCGATGCCGTTCCGCTTGAGGGTCGATTCGACCGATTTGGCCTGGCTGATCAGAATTCCTGAATCGAATTCACCATAGGCCATCAAGAGCGGCACCCGGATTTGTCCGGCGTGCTGCAATACGGAAAGAGCATTGAATTTTTCCGGTTCTTTCTTCGGATCGCCCAAACGATAGAGGATCGAATAGAAGGAACTGGAATTATAGGGAGCGGACATTTCCTGGTTGAATCGATTGTCCCGGATGAGTTCCGCCCAGTCATATATACCGGAGATCGACACTGCACAGCGGTAGAGGGCCGGTTCGCTGGCCACGCTGTCCGCCGCCAGATAGCCCCCGAAACCCGTGCCGATGATCGCAATCCGCCGGCCATCGACCAGTCCCGAGGAGGCGAGGCCTTTCGTGGCGTCGATCACGTCATCACGCATCTTGTCGAACGCCCAATCATCCTCCCGTGGAAACATCCACCCATAACCGGGTGAGCTGCGGTAGTTCGGTTGTAACACCGCATAGCCCCGGCTCGCGAAAAACTGTGCTTGGGCGTCGAAGCCCCAAGTGTTCCGAATATGTGGACCGTCGTGCGGCAGGACAACCATAGGAGGTGGATTTTGCTTCGAGGCTCCTGCAGGCAGGGTGAGGTAGGCGTCAAGACGGTGGCCGTCACGAGTCTTGTACTTCACAATTTGCATGGGTCGCATCCGGGCTGGATCGATCCAGGGCATGGAATTTTTGATCAGTCCGGCCTTGCGGGTGGTGACGTCCACCCACTGATAAACCGGTGGCTGCCGGTCGGAATAAGTGCTGACCAGGACGAGTTCTCCTTTCTCGTCGTTGCCGATGATGCGGACCACTACGCCCGGGAAAAAACCATTCAGAATTTCCTGCAGTTTAAGGTAGGCCGGATTGAACCAAGCCACTTGGGGTCCCGCGTGATCGTAAACGGCGCCGACGATCGTCCGCGAACCGGGGTCACGGTATAACGAGCCGTTGAAATCATAGGTATCGTCCTTGAGGAGGACCTCACCCAATTTTCCGGTGGTGCCGTCCATTAATTGCAACGGGCGCGCGTGGCCGGTGTTGCGGGGACCCGTGACGACGAGTTCGCCCGGCTGGTCGCCAGTGCCGATGACATCGATTTCTTCGAGATTGACCGGACAGGACTCCCAATGGTCACCGGCCAGCCGGTGCAGCTGATAAACACCGTCATGGTTTACGGTGTATCCAAAGGCCAGATGCCCGGCTTTGTCGGCGAGGTAACCAGCGTCCTGGTCGCTTTTTAAAATGGGGTACCGCGTCACGATATGTTTCTGATTTTCGTCTTCGAATTCGGCGCGGTCCAGGGATTGTTGCGAAGCTCCGAGGAGATTCACGATCTTGCCCGAGCGGATGTTGGTATCGACATTGACCGCTTCCCCGCCGCCGCTGGTTAGGGTGGTGAGGCCAAAAAGCCACAGCAGGGGCCGGGTCCGATCCGCGGGCGGTACGGCGATCAAGCTGGCTCCAGCATATTGCAGCATCGGGTAGTAGTGGGCCAGCGACCCCACGTTGGCCGTGTATTTGCCGATTCCCCCGCGCTTGAGCAGGCTAATGCCGAAGATGAGGCGCTCGTCGTTGAGCCAGTTGACCTCGGTGACGTCCATATCCACGTCGTTGGGGCCGCCGAAGGATTCGGTCTTTTGGGTTTTCAGTTCGTAAACCAAGAGTCGATCCCTGTCATCATTTCCGCTCACCAAAGCAGCGATATGCGTTCCGGAAGGATTCAGCTGGGGTGGTTTCATCAAGCTCGGCCGGAAGAAATCGCTGAGAGGAATCTGCTCCCCGGCGGGCACGGGTACGATCCGTTCGAGGTTCGGTTCATCGGCGGCGCAGAGGGGGGGAATCGCCGCGAGCACGAAAAGCAGCGAGGCGACGGCAAGATTTTTATGCGGTGCTACCATGGTAGGATTGGCTTGGAGTGAAGCGAGACGTCGGGGGAAGGGCTAACGTTCACGAAAATCGTAACGGATGGCGGGGAGAATAAAACGCGAAATACGTTACACACTCAAGCTTGCTTCAAGCTTAATTGAAAAGGTCGCAGACGAGACCCATCGTGAGTGTCTGGCGGGTGTCTTGTGGGCCGAGCGCAATGGTGACCATCGCGCTCTTTTTCTGCTTCGCGATTCATGCCGCAGCGCTATATGGCTGATCCAGACCATTAAAAAATGACCAAGCCTCTTGCTTCCGCTGCGCTTGCTAAACTTCTGGCGGGCCTATTTCTGCTGACCGTTGGCAGTATTTTGTCAGCGGCCCGCTTGACGGCGGTTTCACCTGCTCCGGAGGCCATGGTGGACTTGGACGCGTGGGCTGCGGCCCGCCAGATGGCGCCTGGCATCAATATCGGCAATGCCCTCGAGAACACCACCGAATGGGAAACCGGTTGGGGAAGTCCCGTGATCACCAAGGAATATATTCAAAGCCTGGCGCGGCTTGGTTTCAAGACGGTCCGGCTGCCGGTGGCATGGGATACTTATGCCCGACATGGTCGCATCTCACCCGACAAACTTCGCCGGGTCGGCGAGGTGGCCGATTGGATCACGGACGCCGGCATGTTCTGTGTGCTCAACATCCACTGGGACGGAGGGTGGATTGATTCGGACAGGCAGGAGAAATTTCCGAAAACGTTCGACACCTTCAGTCCGGAAGCGGAAACGAAATTTCGTTCCTACTGGGAACAGATCGCGCACTACTTCGCCGCCAGGAGTGGGAAGTTGATCTTTGAAGGGCTCAACGAGGAATCGAACTTCAGTAACGAGGGCTCCCCGGAAAAGGCTTACGCCACGCTCACCCGGGTGAACCAGCTCTTCATCGACACAGTGAGGAAAACCGGGGGCAACAACGCTAATCGCCTGTTGATCGTCGCCGGATACGCGACTGACATTCAGAAGACCTGTCGCAGCGAATATCAACTGCCGAAGGATACGGTGCCCGGAAAACTTTTCGTTTCGATCCACTACTATGCACCGTGGCAGTTCGTCGGGTTGAACGAAGACGCGAGTTGGGGAAAGATGATGCGCACCTGGGGAACGCCGGACGACATTCGCCAGTTGGATCAGCTCTTCGACAGGCTCAATGCATTCTGTATCCGACACGACACCCCGGCATTCATCGGTGAATTCGCGGTCGTGGCCCGAAAAGAGCCCGCCTCACGCATTCGCTGGATGTCCGCCGTGGCCCAAGCCGCCATCGCCCGGAAGATGGTTCCAGTTTTGTGGGACACGGGCACCGAGGTTTCCCGGCGCGCGCCCTATGCCGCCAGCGATGATCTGTTACAAATGTTGCGGAATATCTCGCCGGCCTCCGCTGGCGCGGCGCCCGTTGCGCAATAAGTGTAGCAAGCGGTACGGATCGGGTTGGGTGGGATTGCCGCAGCCACTTGCGTCCGGTCTGCCGGCTGATCTCAGCCGATCGGTGGAAAAACGCTGGAGCATTTCCCAAAATCTCGTAACCGCCAATGGCTCAATCCCGATGGAGCGGGCGCTGTTTTCCCTTTGCAACCACGACGAGCGCTGCGAAACGGAACCCGGGCTGGATTTGTTGCGGTCGATCGCGATCAGCTGACCGGCAGTTGTTGAGGGGAGCGTTGCTCGAACAGCCGGTTAACCAAGCCGGAAGACAGTGAAACCGGAGTCCGTTCGACGTTATTTCCGCTCTTTCTCCGTGGGGGCGCAAACTTCCGGTTGCGACTCGCCGGTACCGTCGGACCATTTTTCGACCGGTACCATGAACACGGTGACATGGTCCAGGTCGTCTGTGACGGCAATCACCGGTGAGCCCGGCAGGTTGGCACCCCACGCAGATTCTTCCAGGGACATGAAGAACATCAAATGCGGATGCCAGTGTCCGGCCGCGTTGTTCAAATGGCCGCCCTTTGCCATCATGAAACACATCGCCCCCGGTTCGAGCGTGGGAAACTCCCTGGCGTCCCGCGCGGCCTTCATCCTGGCGACGATTTCGGACTTTGGTTTTCCTGCCAACACCAGCTGGGTTCGCTTGATCAGCAGTGGCACGCAGTAACGGACCGCGACGGGATTGAAGCAGATGGGGCCCCGTGTCGCGGGGTTCCAGAATTCCGGGTCACCACTGGGCGCGGACCAGGACCGCTCCACCACGCAGACAAATCCATTGCTGCCGGCGATCGCGGTTTCGTAGCCCTTCGGTCCCAAGACCATGACTTCGGCGTCGCGGGTGACCGCCTCGGGCCCTGCGCTTCGTGCCAGTGCGATTTCGTCATCGCGCTGCATCAAGTAGCGCTCAAGGGGTGCCATGGTTGGGTAGGGATTCTTGACCGGTGTGTTGGCCCGGCCCATCAAACCGCTCAGTGCGAGCAAGCTTGCGCCGGCCACGCATTTAATGATCGCGGACGTGCGCGCGCCGGGACAACCGGAAGCATGCGCCGCAGATGTGTGGTGGGAATCAGAGTCGATCATTTTGTTCCTGGATGGGAGTTGTTGGACGTTATTGTGTTTTAATGGCTGCCAGTATCGTTCGGAGGGTTACTCGGGTGTCCAATGATTCAACGAGCAAGCCGGCAGCGACCGCGCATTCGTTGGAGAAATAACACCAGTGCGGCGCTTCTCCCTTCATCAATTTATCCGCGAGGATACATTTCGGGCAACACGACCACAAAGGTTGAGCTCCTCCGGCTGCCCTTCTAAATGTTACCCATGTGTCGGCTCTGTGCCGGCGGATTAACCGATGTGAAAACGGGCGGACAGTCCTGCGGAATCGTGCGCGTGCCGGGCGACGATAGCCTCGTATTCTCCCGGTTCGACCACCCACCCATGTTTCTCGTCGTAGTAGCCGAGATCGGCCGCCGGCACAGTGAGCGTGACAGCGCGCGTCTCGCCCGCTGCGAGCGAAACCCGGGAGAAGGCCTTCAGTTCGCGCGGGGCACGTTCAACCCGCGAGCCCAGCACCGCCACGTAAAGCTGAACGACTTCATCACCGGCAACCGAGCCGGTATTCGTGACGTCCACCGTGACGTGCAGGGTTCCGTTGGGCGTGAGTTTGCCCGCAGCCAGCCGCATGCCGGAATGTTTCCAAGTCGTATAGCCAAGGCCGTAACCAAAGGGAAAAGCCGCGGTGGCACCGTCCCGGGCGAGTTTCCGGTAGCCGTGCCATAGGTCGTAGGTGATCTTCGTGGCATTGCGGTCGAAGAAAGGGAGATCCTCCGCGCGCCGGGGAAAGGTGCAGGGCAGGCGGCCGCCGGGATTCACTTTGCCAAAAAGGACGTCGGCCAGCGCGTGGCCACCTTCCATGCCGGGATACCAGAGCACTACTATTCCCGGCACCCGATCGCGCCACGCCTCGGTGATCACGGCGCTGCCGATCATCAGCACCACAATAGTTCGCGAATTGGCGGCCGCCACGGCTTGGATGAGTTGTTCGTCCCGGGGATGCAAAGTAAGTCGGACCCGGTCGCCACCGGGCGAAAAGCCTCCTTCTTGTTGACCGTGCCCGGGCAGAATCTTCTTTGCAATTGGCGCCTCCTCGGGCGTCGGCGGCGGAAAGGTCGGCGCGAACATCGGGATCATGTCGGGTGGAATGTATTCACCCTCGTCCTCGTGGGTGAATCCGACCACCACCACGGCAGCGTCCGCGCTGGCCGCGATCCCGGCGGCGTGCGCCGGATCGGTGCCGTCGTCATAAACCACGGCGTCGGCCAATACAGTCCGGAGGCCTTCGAGCGGCGTGACCACATGAGCGGGCTTCGTGTTGCTTGAGCCGCCGTCACCGGTGTTAGGCACGGCGGCCAGCCGGCCGACCAGGGCCAGGCGGCGGATATCATTCCGCAAAGGCAGAACCATGGATTCGTTCTTGAGCAGGACGACGGCTTTTTGCGCGGCTTCGCGGGCAAGTTGCCGGTGAGCGGCGCAGCCAATGATGCTCGGGCCATAATCGGCGGGATCGCGTCCTTGGGCGAAGCGCACCTGCTGACGCAGGATGCGGAGCGCGGCATCGTCGACCCGCGCCCGCGGGACCTTTCCCTGGTCAACCAACGGTTTCAGCTCGCGGTGGAAATGCATGCTGAAAGGCATCTCGATATCCTGCCCTGAGAGCGCCGCTTTGAGCGTATCGCGCATGCCAAAGATGAAGTCGGTCATGATGAATCCTGCAAAGCCCCATTGCTCTTTCAGGATGCCGGTGAGCAGCGGCCGGTTCTGACCGGCCCACTCGCCGTTGACGCTATTGTAGGCACTCATCACTGCCGCCACTCCGGCTTCCACGACGGTCTTGAAATGAGGCAGGTAGACCTCGTGCAGGGCGCGGGCACTGATTGAAACGTCGGTTTTGAAACGGGCGTTCTCCATCGAGTTCAGCGCATAGTGTTTCACGCAGGCCATGACATGACGCTGGACCCCGCGGGCGAGTGCGGCCCCCATCGCACCGAGGTGGCGCGGGTCCTCGCCATACGTTTCCTGGGCGCGACCCCAGGCGGGGTGACGCAGGAGATTAATGCATACGCCGCCGAAGAAATTTCCTCCCAGCGCGCGCAATTCCCTGCCAATCACGTCGCCGATACGTTCCTCCAGTGCGGGATCCCACGCCGCACCTCGTGCCATGGAAACCGGAAAAGTGGTCGCCCCGGCCATGATGATCCCACGCGGACCGTCCACAAATCGCACCCCGGGAATCCCCAGGCGAGGGACCGCCCCGGCGACCCACGGCCGGCTGCCGTACCCACCTGGCGCCATCATTTCGGCGAGCCCTGGCCAAAATGGAGTGTCGCCGTCCATGAGGCCGAGCTTTTCGTCGAGGGTGAGTTGGCTCAGGAGTTCACGGGCACTGAGGTCAATTTGTGCCGGAGTGAGGGTCGCTTTGGTTTCAAGTGCGCCGAAAGCTGCGCCGGACGGGGATAATGAGGGAGAAGCCATAATCGCAGGGTAAGGAAAGAGGTCACACTTTTGAGTCTGGAGAAAGAAAAATGGGTCTGTCCGAGGTTTGCTCAAATTTGAGGGCCACCGCAAACTGCGAAGTTTGATCCACTCCGACGGCCTTCGGACGAGAGAAGACGTGGGACATCCACCGGACGATGGAGTTTGAGCGGATCGCACCATAGCCGTGGGAATAATCAAAGACGTGATGTCTTCGGCCCGGCTCGAGAAGTTTCGATTACTCCTTGACCGCTTGGTTTTCGCGCCGAAACCTCGCGTTGATGTCTTCTGAAAGCCCGCAAAAAATCGCGATGGTTACCGGAGCTGGTTCAGGAATCGGGCGGGCTGTCGCGCAGGCGTTGCTCGCGTCCGGCTACGGGGTGGTTCTGGCGGGACGGAAAATCGAAACGCTGGAAACTACCGCCCGTGAATCCGGGCTGCCGGCCTCGCAGGTGCTGGTCGTGCCGACTGATGTCACCAATCCTGTCGCGGTGCGCCAGCTCTTCGCGAGCACCCGCGAAAAATTTGGCCGGCTCGATTTGTTGTTTAACAATGCCGGCATCAGCGCGCCGGCCATGCCGCTGGAAGACGTCCCCTACGAACGCTGGCGTGAGATCCTGGATACCAATCTGACCGGTGCATTTCTGTGTACGCAGGGGGCGTTTCGAATGATGAAAAATCAGCAGCCGCGCGGAGGCCGGATTATTAATAACGGTTCCATTTCCTCGCACGTGCCGCGTCCGAACGCGGCTCCCTACAACGCCGCAAAATTTGGGATCAGCGGTTTGACCAAATCGACGTCGCTCGACGGGCGTGCGTTTAACATCGCGTGTGGCCAGATCGACATCGGCAATGCGGATACGGCGATGGGGGCAAAAATGAAAAGCGGCGTGACCCAGGCGAACGGCAGCATGGCGATTGAGCCGACCTTTGCCGTGAAGCATGTAGTGGATGCGGTGCTCTACATGGCCGCACTCCCGCTCGACGTCAACGTGCCGGCCATGACCGTCCTCGCGACCCAAATGCCCTACGCCGGCCGGGGTTGAGCGAAGCCGAGAAGAAAGCAAAAAGGGTCAGGTTAAGGCTCAATTGAATTGACGGACGGTGCGGCGGGTTGCCTGTCGATTGTCATGTCACGCCCCCATTCGCCTGCTCTTGCATTTCTTCGTCCGATCAGGGCCAGAAGGCGATTACTTTTTTGGCGAATTCCGTCCAAGGCGTGGAGGTGAGAAGGTATACTCCCGTGAACTGATTGGTCAGGACCCACGCGATGCCAGCGAGGTAAGCGGGGTGCAGACGCCGGCGCGTGGCGAGATCGTAGAGGCCGGCCCCGAGCATCAGGACATTGGGGCCGAAATAAAACGCTATCCAGGTCGCGCCGGATCCATCGCCCAGCAGATGAATCAGCGCGCCGGCCAGCCAGCGGGCGAAGCCGGCGTCGGTGATATAGAGTGTACCGAGCAGCACGAGCCGCTTGTGGGATGCCGCGTCCTTGCGCCACCAAATGCCCGCGCCCACCAGCCCGGCGAACGCCAGCATGTCGGTCAGTTGAACCCCAAGGAAGGCCGGGTCCGCCCCCGGCTGGTTCATCTGCAGGTGCTTCACGGTGAGCGCGGTCGCCGGTCCCAGCAAAATCATCAGGGCCGCAACCCAACCCATGGCCATGCCGAGTTTCCGATGAGCGGTAAATTTTCGCTCACGGATCAGCAGGACCTGAACGGTGAATAGCACCAGCCAGGCGAGAAAAACGACGGCGTGGACATGGACGATCAGCGGGTAGGGCGCCTCGTGACTGCTGAGGTGTCGGGTGAGATCACTCCCAAAACCCATGATGATGCCAAGCCAGGCCAACCCGGTCATGCAGAGAAAGTAATTTCTGTCCCATGGGTGCTGAGCGGCGAATTTTTCTGGCGATGGGTTCATGCAGACTCGTTCACTGGCTGGGAAAGGCGGTTGCGACGACGGGGTGGTGGCAGAGAACGATTCAATTTGCCGGGCAGCGCAAAGCCAAACTGCGGGCGTTGCTTGAATCCCAACAAATCTGCTGTCCATCCGGAATCGGGGAAAAATCAAGGCCCTCAAGTTGGCGTCTTCAGTTCGGTTCTACGTCAGTATTTTCCGTGTTTTAAGCGTCGAATTCCTGCGTTTCGCTCCATAGGAGTTGGAGCCATGAATAACCAACGCGTCACGGTGGCCGCAGCCTGCCTAGGTTGGTTCTTCAGCGCGGTTGATACGATCCTGCTCATCCTGTTTCAAAAGGAAGTGGCTGCGGCGCTCGGTGTCAGTCCGCAGACCATCCGGATCGCGATCGGCGTGGGCCTCCTCGGGAGCGCCGTGGGCGGCATGGTATTCGCGCAGCTCGGTGATCGAATCGGCCGCGTTCGGACGCTCGGATGGTCGATCGTGCTCTACTCCCTCGCCACGGCCGGCATGGCCTTGTCGCCGAGTGCGGGATTTCTTATGGCATTTCGGTTCCTCGCGGGCATCGGCACGGGTGGCGAATGGTCCGTCGGTTTTGCCCTGATCACCGAGGTCTGGCCCAGGGCAACGCGGGGCATGCTCGGTGGTGTGGTCAGCGCAATGTTCAATCTTGGGACCTTTCTTGCCATCGGCTTCTATCAGGCCGGCATTGGCTGGCGCGCCTCGTTTGGCCTCATGGTGCTGCCCGCGCTGGGCGTGGTGTGGTTGCGGCGCAGAGTAGCCGAATCGCCGGTCTGGGTTGCGCTCCAAAACGCCCGTGCTTCCGGTGCGGTGGAAAAACACCTGGCTGCCGCGATGGAGCGAGCTCCGCTGTCCGCCCTGCTGCGCGGGCGGATGCTTAGGGTCGTCGCTAAGCTGACCCTGATCTTTACCGTTTCGAATTTCGCATTCTACGCGTTCTCGACCATTTTCATCAATTACCTCCAGCAAGGTTTGGCCGAAGGCGGTCTGGGTCTCGATGCCCGCGGCCAGGCTCCTTACCAGATCGTACTCAATTGTGGCGGTCTGATCGGACTCGTCGTTGCCGGTATGCTCTCCGACAAATGGGGCCGCCGCGGAACGTTTTCGCTGTTTTGCCTGATTGGTGTTGTTGGCTACGGCCTGCTCTTCTTGATGGTTCGGACGGGCACCAGCGAGGCGGGTCTGCTCTCCGTGTTCTCGGTGATTTGTCTGAGCTTTGGCATTGGGGCCGTGGCCGGATCGATCGCGGCGGAACTTTTTCCGACATACTTGCGTAGCACTGGCCCCGGCGTTTGCCAAAATTTGGGCAAGGGAATTGGCGGTATGCTGGGTCCAGTGTTGGCGGGAGTATTGGTCCCGCGATTTGGCTTCGCCCCAGTTCTGGCCATGCCGGGAATCTGTCTCGCGGCGTTGGCGCTTTTAATTTGGCTGCTGCCCGACGTGGGCGGAAGGGAGGTTCAGCCGGTTGAAGGGGACGCGTTTCTTACCGACTAGCCGCTGCGTTATGAACCTGATTCTGCTGATGACAGTAATGACTTTGGAGACTCGGGGGAAAATACTGAGGCAAAATACAGGTCAGGCGTCGTGGTTTGCGGCCCAGCTGATCGTTCGCGTGGTCGAAAGGAGAGGAGGCCGCGAATAACTGGAATCACGCCCTGTTTATTGATGGACTCCTGTGATTGCAGTGTAGCGTAACCACAAAGGTTGAGTCCCTGTTTTTGCCCCTACTCCCAACCCAAAGTCCGATCACGTTTTTCCGCTTCCAACACAAATATCAATTTCCGCAGCTGACCCCGCCGGACCCTCCTGCCTGACAGAAATAATTTTTTGCTGGCAGTCCTCGATAAAATCACCCTTTGGGCAACAGTCCCTCAAGACCTGACGTCTTCAATTTGGCCTTGGCGACGCAGTTACCGGAAACAAAGACATCTTGAAACGGAGTGAAATTGAACTACATCCTTCTATAATCCTGTTTTTGAATCGAGACGGACCCAGCCTTGCCCTCCCATGAAGACGTTTGCTTCCTTCCAACTCCGGGTGTTGTGGATGACTGTCAGCTGCTGTATCCTTGTCCCCGCGGCCTTTGCCGGGGGTTTCATCGACTTCCTCCTGCCTCGTCACGAACTGCAGGCAATCACGGTTACGGACGTGACTTCCGCGGGGCTCCAGCGACGTCAGGCCTCGCCCGCCGCACCCCTGTACTACGTGGCGGTCAGCACCGGCTACCGGGAGTTCGGCGCCGTTATCGCCGGCGAGCACATGATTTCTCGCCAACTCGCGAACGAGACGATGCTGAAGACGCTCGCGAAGCGGGGTTACTTGCCCGCCGCGCCAAATCAACGCCCGGATCTGGTGCTGGTGTGGAGTTGGGGAACAATGAACGCCGAGCGGCCCCTGCTGATGCCCAACGGTTACACTCCCACGATTAATGACCGGCGGATCCTGCGGTTCCTTGGCGGGGACAAACTGGGCCTGACGTCCAAGTACTCCGACCCGTTCCCTGAGCTGAGCCTCTCGCCAGGATTGTTGTACTTGGGAGGCGATCGGCGCAATTTCATCGACGCGTCCAGTGACGATTATTTCGTCGCGGTGATCGCTGCATACGATGTCCACGTGAGCGACCTCAAGCATTCCCAACTGCTGTGGAGCACACGGATCAGCTGTCCGTCACGCGGCTTCTGGTTGCCCGATGCGTTTCCCGGGATGCTCGCAATTGCAGGCCCTTATATCGGCCGGGAAACCACAAAACCCGTCTGGGTCCGGGCCACGGAGCAGTTCAAGCCTGAGATCAGGCTCGGCGATTTGCAGGTGGTCGACTATCTCCAAAACAACAAAACCGCGGTGATCGACGCGCATCCGACCGTCGATTAAAGAAAAAGCAAAACGGGTCAGGCTGGGGTTCACCCAAATTGACGGACAGTGGGTCGAGCAGAGCAGTCGAGAGTCACGACGTGACGTCTTTAGTTCGTTCTCAATTTAAGCTCGCCTGGAAGACTGTTGCTGACCCCATTTTTCAGTTCCTGCGACGGCATTTGGAAATTACTCGCAGATTAGTGGGGCGCTGTGCTAGTTTTGCAACATGCAGCTTAAGTTGAAACGTATTGCTCCGCTCCAAGCAGGAAAAATGCTCGGGGCGTTTTACGGTGTACTGTCTTTGATCTTTGTCCCCTTCATGCTGATTTTCATGGCAGTGGGTAGCTTTGCTGCGGCAAATCGGGGAGGGGCGTCGGGCATGCCCTTGATGATGGGAATGGGCGTTGGTTTCATGATTTTTCTGCCGGTCCTTTACGGCGTCCTCGGTTTTGTTTTCGGAGTGATTGGTGCTTTCATCTACAATTTAATGGGCCGTTGGATCGGAGGTTTTGAGTTTGAATTTGAGCAGATGACTCAGCCGCCTGGGATTTGATTCAGTTATGCAGCGAAACCCGAGGTTCGGGTTTTGAACCGCGATTCTGCGGTTCGGTTTGTTTTTCCGCGACGGGCCTCGGCAAAGACAAATGTTTTGAAGGTCGGCTTAAGGTTCACCTGAATTGACGGGCTGCGCGAGGCGTCATTCTGTCAATTGCCACGTCATCACTCTCTCTCGCCGGCTTTAAAAGCCGGAGGTTCGACCATTACTTTGGCACGTTGCACCGACCTTCACAGCGGTCTGTGTTAAAATATAACAATTTTAACCTGACCCCTTCCACTGCTGCTGATTTGACGAACAGCTGGTCGAGCGTGGCAGTCAAGAGTCGAGCAGACCTGACGTGTTCAGCACGGCCTCACATCAGGGTTGTGCTGATCGTGACGGCTGAGTGCCGATGCACCTTGTCTTTGAGTGTAGCTTGAGTGAAGCCAGATACATGAAAGCGCTTGTCATTCGGGTCGTATGCTACGTTGCAGGCTTGGTCTCCGTCTTGATTTTTGTGCCCGCAGCTCAAGGTGAAGTGCCAATTTTCTATGCCGGTTTTACGACGCTGGCCCCAACCGGACAAGGATCGTACGTAAACTGGTCGCGCCAACCTCCTCCATACAACTACGAACGGCTGTCAGATCCGCAGGTTGGTGAAGTTTGGACCAGTGATGGATACAATCATCAAGTGCAGTACTATGATATTTATCGCGCTTTTCTCGTTTTTGACGTTCCCCGCTACAAGGGCGTGGTGACGCGGGACGAGATTGGAATTCCCGATTGGGCGGTCCCGGACGTCACTCTCCTGAGAACCAAGGTTTTTGGCGCCGATCTTCATTTCAATGTGGCAGAAGACCAGCTTGGGGATGATCTCCTTCCGATTGAAGTCCGTTGGTCGTCCCTCCCTTCGTCTTCACTCGTAAATGGAACGATCAATCCTGAAACTGCGTTCAATGGACTGCTCACCGGTCCGCGGGTGGAGTCAGACCTCGATGGATTTCAGCTAGGAGACTCACCGGCGAATATTCCCTTGGACGACGCTTTCACAAAATTCCTTAACCAAACCGGTGGAGGGCCGGTGGTTTTTTCGTTTACGATGCCGTTTGTTGATCACCGTGGAACCTTCGATCTCAAATCCCTCTTGCCGGATATTTCCCTCGATATTCATTATGATGGGTATGCTCCGTTAGCGCCGGCACCAGAATCATCCACCTACGCATGTACCGGAGCAGCCCTATGTGCATCGCTGGCGTTACGCCGGATAGTAAAGGCTCGGAGGTTTCGCAGCAAATGCCTGTATTATTGAAAGACCGTTGCCAGAGGAATTGTAACACGCAGGTTTTGATTGTCCACAACGACACCGCTGAAGGCGTTTCGGGAAACTAGGTTAGTCAATAGTCAAGACCTGACGTCTTCAGCTCGGCCCTCAAGGGTCGTTTGGGCAACAGGCCCTTGATTGTTGACAACGACCCAGTTGATTCGGGTTTGAGAAGACGATTAGTCAGGAGTCAAGACCTGACGTGTTTTGTTCTCCTCCTTTGTCCACTTGGGCGTAGATATCCTGCCCGACGGCGGCGCGATCGACCTGCCGCCGTACTTTGCCTGGTTGCTTCTCAATCGACCTCACCAAAGGGTCAGGCTGCGTTTGCCCTGAATTCACGGACAGCGAGTCGGGCCAGTTGGTCAGGAATCGAGACGTGACGCGTCAGTTCGATTCGCAGGTCATGGCGTACTGGAGGGAGAAATCTCATATACCCTAAGTTCGACCGAACCTTCGCTCGTAATCCAGATTCGCCCTTTTGCGTGCAATTTCTGTCCGGTGGGAAATCCACTCACGATAAGCCCAAAATCCTCGCCTTTGAAACCATCCCCCACCCGCATCACGATCCCCGTACCGTATTTTGAAGAAGGTGCGATGAGATAGCGCTGCGGATGTTCGGTCAGTTTCAGCAGTCGCTTCAACTCATCGTCGGAGATGGAGGGGATCTTTTTCAGTCTCTCTCCTTGATTTGTGTCCCATTCGTAGAGACCGATCACATAAACCTCCCAGTCCACAAATAGCCCGGTAATTGCCCGGGCCGCCGCCCGTTGATCGGCTGCGCGCCCGGTGAGCAGCGCATATACCCGGGGAAAATCAACTTCCTTCGAATAAACAATCGCGGGATCTGGGTGAGAATCACTCGGCGCGACGGGTTCTTCCGATTTTCGCGTGCAAGAGATTGAAAAGATCAGTACAGTCAGCAGAACGAGTTTTTGGTGGAATTTCATGAGTACTTGTAAGCTTCTTTTCGGAGCGTCACTTATTGGCCCAACGTCTCCAGATAGCTACGCCCGCCGGGCGGGCAAGCCGTCTTTTTAAGATACGCGGCCATGCGGGTCGTTAGCATCGTCGACGATTCAGGGGATGTAGCAAAACACGTCATGTAGCAAAACACGTCAGGTCTTGACTATTGACAGGCGATTCCATGCGCCTCTGATTGTTATCGAATTTGTCAAGAGTCAAGACCTGACGTCTTTAGCTCGGCTTGACGTGTTCACTCGGCCGCTCGATCTTCACGGTGGTTTGATGCGGACAGTGCCGCGTCCGATGGCTGCGCGGCTGCAAACCCGATCGGCCTTCGTCGCGATATCGTCGCAACCATTTGTAGCCAGTCTTCCGACTGACCTTAAAATCCACGCACAACTCGGTGATGGAAATCGGGCGCTCAGCGCCAAACTGATAAATCGATGCTTCTCTTCCATTATGGTTACTGTGTTCCAAGGCATAGCCCTGAAGTGTAACCCATCAGCCCGGTCCGTACCACGGTTCCCCCAAGGCCGAGCCTGTATTTCCGTCCTGCGGTAGCCCGACAAAAACCTTGTGCGCCGCGCTCCTCACCGCTGCCATGCCTTGGGCAAAAAATTGAATGAGAGAAATGAAACGATCCTTATGGTTTATGGCGCTGGTGCTGTTAGCTGCACCTGTCCACGCTCGTGAGTACATGGACGGGTGGGGTCTCTCCTCGCAAAGCTTGGGGACGAAAATCGATTCGTGGGAATTTTTTATCTCGCTCTCGGTCCTCGATGGTCAGGGTTCAAACGACGCGAAATTGTTTCGCAGTCAAATCAACCAGTCAGTGCCAGCGACGGTAAGACCGAAACCGCGTCGTCGTCTTGGTGATCGCGGCACGGATTCCGTGGGTTCGCGGGAAGAATCTTCAAATTCTTACGAGGCCCGGGTCGACGAAGCAATGCACTATCTGCAAAACGAAATTGCCCTGTTCTCCGAGCAGTGGAATGTGCCGATGGACCCCGGTGAACCCCAGCAATTCGTTCATGAAATAACGGCCGAATGTGTTTTTTCCGTGAACAAGAGAAACGGTGCTGTAACTGTCGAATCGCTTGCCGATGCCCCGAAATCCGGGGAAATGAAGCGGTTCGGGAATGGCCTGGCGGTTGAAGACCAGTCGATCCCAAACGAAGTCCCGCCTTTCTCGTCGGACCCGACGGAATTGGAGCGATTGGGGAAATTTGTGATCTCCTTCGCGCCGATAAAGCTGCCCGATGCCCTTGCCGGCTTTCCGGGAGAAAGTCTCAGGTTCCGACTCATTGCCAAGGTGGTGGGATATGATGACGGCACAAATTCCTACCTGCCAAAGGCGCTTCGCACAAAACACTCCATCGGAAAGCACGCCGAAACGATTGTTGAGGCCCGCGATCTCGCGGACAGAAAAAAGTTGGATTCACCTCCGGTTATTCGACCCTCCTCGGCCCGGAGTATCGATGTCGAGGATCCTGAGTTTCATTTCAAAATCGGTTTCAGGTACTTGAACGGGGATGGCTTAAAAAGGGACTTGCCCATGGCGCTGGATCATTTCCGAACCGCCGCCGAAAAAGGCTATGCGCCGGCCCAGTGTCAGCTGGCATATATGTATCAATTCGGCATGGGTGCGGATCGCGATATCGCGAAAGCGTGTTTCTGGTACCGGAAGGCCTCAGATCAAGGCAACACACAAGCAATGTACGACATTGGTTGTATATATCAGAACGGGGATGGCATAGCACGCGACCCGGCCGAAGCGGCAAAGTGGGAACGCAAGGCGGCCGACTTGGGCTGCGATTATGCCCAGAGTTCGTTGGGCGTCAGATATGCCGAGGGCGACGGGGTGGATCGGGATCCGGTTGAAGCTTTCAAATGGTTCCTGAAAGCAGCCGGACAGGATTACGCTTTCGCCCAATTCAGCATCGGCCGAATGTACGAGGAAGGGCGTGGAGTAGCGAAGGACGAAATCGAGGCACTGGCGTGGTTCAATCTTTCACCAACATCGGGCCTCAACGACAAAATTAATTATCGGGACCGACTGGAACAGCGGCTTGGGCCGCAGGCGGTGTTGGAGGCGCAAAGACGGGCGGAAGATCTGCGTAAAAGGATACAAAAGAGGAAAGATTGAAAGGTTCGGGGACAAAAAAGCTGGTGGTTGGGGTCGCCCGTAGCGACAGGTCTGATAAACTCCCAGCCCCCCAACCTGACCCTCTTTCAGCCCTCTCGAGGGCACGATGCAGACGAAGGGCGGCGGGGTGGAAGAGAAAAATCGAGGACGTCAGGTTTTGATTATTGACAGCGACGCAGCTGAGTTGGTTTTGAGAAGTAATTTTGTCAAGAGTCAAGACCTGACGTCTTCAGCTCGGCTCGATAAAAAACAGGAGAAAACCCATCTGTGACGGGACTGTGGGATTTGCGTTCAATTGTGGGGCAGGGCTGCACAAGTGCGCCTGAAAGGTGGATTTGAGCGGTGTTGGTGAGTTTAGGAAAATAAAAAAGGCGGCCGTCCCGGCTCGCCTTTTTTATTAGAATTTTTTTAACGGTACGCGTTTTGTCGGCTGGTTGATGATTTTGAACAGCGAGAGCATGGCATCAGATTAAAGATGAAACAAACACGTCGATGAAACAAACACGTCATGTCTCGACTCTTGACTGACGGCTTATCGAGGCCGCATTGCTGATTCACGCTGTCAAGAGTCAAGACATGACGTGTTTTGATCGTCACGTATTCGATTCGACCGCAAACTTGCCCGATAGCTGCCAAATGAAGTTTTGAACCACTGATTTTCGCTAATAACAGGAACCGAAGACCAGTAACCGAGGGCGTCAGGTCTTGATTGTTGACAACGACCCAGTTGATTCGGGTTTGAGAAGACGATTAGTCAAGAGTCAAGACCTGACGTATTCGGTTCGACTACAAGACGTCATCTGACTCGCGTGGGATAATGGAAACATCTTGGTTTTCAAAAAACGAAACGCTTAGGAATTTCTCAAAACGACGAACCACTTGTCGCTCTCTTTGGTCACCTACCCGGATCATACCGGCTCGGCTCCCCATCAGGCTTTCCCACCGCGGGCGCGTGATGAGAGGGGTCCAGGAAAAGAAAAAAGACGTCAGGTCCGCTATGGGTGGAGTGAAAACGGGCGGATACTTTTATTTTCTCGGTCCAAGGACTACAGCTGAATCAGGTTAATGCTGACGGGATTGGCCTCGTAAACCGAATCAGGTGGGCTGAAAAGAATCGTCAGTTGCGAACCCCCCTTTGGGAATTTCCCCATGAAATCTAAATGCTGCTGGTTGTTTTTTGTGTGCCTCACAGGCATGATTGCTCCTCTCCCCGCCCAAGTGATCATCATGACGGGCCGGGTGGCGCCGGGACTCTACGGTTTATATAGTGGTCCATTTGCGATTGGAGACGACGTTAAGGTAACTTTGGACCTTAGCTCGCAAACGGGAGATTTGTTACACGGAACGAATCCGACAGAGCAGGACTACGGCATCAAAGTAGGAGTCAATATTCGTGGAGTGGATTTTCCATTTATGGGAGGAAACTCCAACGCAACCATGGCGATACACAGCGAACGTTGGTATCCTGGATATGGCATCCAAGCGCAGTCCCAATGGTCGGCAAACGGCGAATTTTTTTCCTTCCGTCAAGACATGCTCAGTGACTGGCCGATTCTCACGCCGATCAAAACGTTCCCAAGCGGCATCCCCATGGAGGATTTTTGGTCCACGGTCGGTTTCTTTGCGGCCGGTCATGATACCAGTGACGGCTTTGTGGCGGATGGTGGGATATCTTGGAAGATAACAGGCTACGAGGGGGGCGACTCGTCATTTCCTCCTGTGCCTGAGCCCGCAACGTATGGACTCTTTGCCAGCGGCGGTTTGGCGCTTTTGGTTTTTGTCCGCCGCCGGCTTTGGGCTCTCAAGCTCAACCAGATGTAACGGAGGCTTAAACAGGGTCAGGCCGCTACGTGCTACTGCTTTTTGACACTGAATTATACCAAGCGCAAATGACAATTGACTAGTAGCACCTAGCGGCCTGACCCCATGTTTTGGCCTCCGCCACTCTACCAGCCCCCATCGTTCTCGGCTAGGTGGTCCTCGCTCGGTCGCTTACGTTGTTTTGCAGGACAAAACCCCAAGCCCCAAGGCCTGACCCTGTATTTCCGGCCCCTTAAGAAATATAAGCAGCGCTGCGAATGGTTTCACCGCGCTAAACTTTTCGAGAAATTTAAAGATGATACCGGCCGAGGAGAACGTAATCTCGCGAGTGCTCTATATGAATATCTTCACGATCAAGGTGTGGATTTCCATATCGAACCCGAATCGGCTTCCGGACGCGTCGATTTGATTTCTACCCAAACTGGTCTCGATCGACTGGTGGCCGATGCTAAACTTTTTAATCCCGAGCGCGGGCAGGATCGCACGTATATTGCAAAGGGGTTTCGTCAGGTCTACGAATATACGCGCGATTTCAATGAGGTTTTCGGGTACCTTGTTATCTTTAAAACTTGTGCGGAGGATCTATCGATTCAGACATCTCATCAAGAAGGTGGCGTTCCGTTTCTGACGCATAACAACAAGACTATTTTTTTCTTGGTGATCGATATTTACGAACATGAATTGCCAGCGTCGAAACGGGGTAAGTTGCAGACTTACGAGTTAACTCCAGCCGAGTTGGTTGCGGCTTTACATTGAGATCAGATCAAGGCGTGACAAAGTTTCCAAAGTTACCCCTTTTGTCGGCTTTAGCTAAGTAATTTCACCGATTTTCCTCCGGAAAGAAGTTACCCTGGATAATGCATTGCGCTCTCCATGTTTCGCTTCAGTGGCTGTTAGCTGCTCTTGTAGTCGAGCAAGGATCGCGGTCACGCGTTTGTCTGATTCGTACGTCCAACTGGCGCCGCCCGTTCCATGTGTTTCATTGCGCGCCATGGGATATCGCCCGACTCCAGTCATTATTTTTGAAAGCATTTCCAGGTCGGCGCGTTCTGCATCGTCTACGGCGAGACTTGCACGAGACGCTAGGTCGACCAAGTTATGAGCTTTTCCAATGGCCTCTTTTGGAATTTGAGCGTCTTTATATAAGGTATTCCCATTTGCGAGCCAGAGACCTTTCATCAGATTTTCTATAGCAAACCCAGTTAACATTAATTCAATCCAGTATGTTTGTCCTTCTTTTGGGAGCTCTGGGGATGGTGTGGGGTTGCTTAGGAATTTTGATTTAAAAGCGCTCATTACAGCTTCTCGCCGTTCCTTCAGAATATTGCTCGCGATAAGCAATCCTTCGGCAGTCTGCTGCCATCTCATAGGCATGTTTCCCACAAAATCGATCGTGGCATTGTGCTTATTCATAGCGTCACTTGTTGGCTCGTGCGTAATGTACTTTAATTCAGACGAAAAAAAGGCAGCCGTTGCCGGCTGCCTTTTGTTGGGAGAGTTTAGCGATATTCTTCGTTCGTCATCGCGTTGATGATTTTGAAATTCTCAACGTGGTAGTTGGGGTCCGCTCGGAAGGCCAACTTGATGCCGTAGGTTTTTTCGATGCGGACGAGGAGTTCCGAATCCTCGACGCGGAGGCGGTCGAGGATGCTCGGGTGAACGTGTATCCGAAGGGCGTATTCCTTGCCGTCCTTGCGGGCTTGCAGCCGGCGGGCGACGGAGGAGAGCTTGCGCTGGAGCTCGACCGACATCGTCGTCGCAGACTTCACGATCCCGCGGCCGCGGCAGTACGGGCAGCTGGTGTAGATGTTCGCGGAGAGGGATTCCTGCTGGCGCTGGCGGGTCATCTGCATGATGCCGAGCGTCGAAATGGGCAGGATGTGCGTCTTGGCTTTGTCCTCGGCCATGAGCTCGACCATCTTGTCGTACACCGCGTTGCGGTGGCGGCGTTCCTTCATGTCGATGTAATCCATGATCACGAGCCCGCCGATGTTGCGGAGCCGGATCTGGCGCGAAATTTCCACGGCGGCTTCCATGTTTACCTGGAAGATCGTGTTCTTTTCGTCGCCGGAACGGGACTTGTGCGAACCGGTGTTCACGTCGATCGAGATGAGCGCCTCGGTTTCGTCGATCACGATTTCACCGCCGGAGGGCAGGGTGACGCGGCGTTGGAAGGTCTGCTCGATCTGGCGCTCGATGTTGAAGCGCTCGAAGACCGGGATCGCTTCCTTGTAGTAGGCGATCTTGCCGCGGGAACGGGAGGAGATTTGCGAGACGAGTTCCTGTGTGCGCTTGTAGTCGTCCTCGTTGTCGATGAGCACGCGGTCGATGTCCTCGGTGAGGAAATCGCGCACGGTGCGCTCGACGATGTCGGGTTCCTGATAAAGGCAGGAAGGCGCGCGGTCGGCCTCCATCTTGCGCTGGATCTCCTTCCACTTGGTGAGAAGCAGGTGAAGATCGCGGACGAAGTAGCGCGGTTTCTTGCCTTCGCCGGCGGTGCGGACGATGACGCCCATGCCTTCGGGAATGGTGAGCTCGTTGATGAGCGTCTTGAGGCGCTTGCGCTCCTGCTGGTCCTCGATTTTGCGGGAGATGCCGCAACCGTCGGAGAACGGCGTGAGGATCAAGTAACGGCCGGGGAGCGAGAGGTTCGTCGTGGTGCGCGGACCCTTGGTGCCGATCGGGCCCTTCGTGACCTGGATGACGATTTCGCTGCCGGGCGGGTAGAGTTGGGGGATGTCCTTGACGGTCGGCTGCGCTGAGCGCTGCTGGCCGGAGTCCTTCTTTTTATTAACGCGCACAACCTCGACGGAGGAGTCGGCGGCGGCGGGCAGCATGTCCCAGTAATGCAGGAAGGCGTTTTTGTTATAGCCGATGTCGACGAACGCGGCCTTGAGGCCCGGGTCGAGATTCTTGATGCGGCCTTTGTAGATGCCGCCGACCATGCGGCTGTCGGATTCGCGTTCGATCTCGAAGCGATCGAGCGTGCCGTCGATGAGGAGCGCGACGCGCTTCTCAAGCGGTTCGGAATTGATGACGAGTTCGCGGAACGTGCCCTTTTCCTTGCGGAAGATGTTCAGGATTTTCTGGAGGATGGGCCGGTCGGCGGATCGTTCCTTGGATTCCTTGCGGAGCTGGTCGGGGGTAAGTTGCTCGGTGCTGGACTCAGGCGGTGGCTGGGCGAGTTCTTCTTCATAACGTGCGGCGGCGTCCTGGGGGGAGGAGCCGGGGTTGGATGGATTGTCGTTCATGGTGGGGTTGATCCCGGGTGGTGGTTGAGACGGGGCGCGGGTGTCCAGCGGGCTGCCTGTAGGAAATTCCGGCAGAGCGGTCCATATCGCGTGGCAGGAGACTCATTTAAAAGTCCCTCCGAAAACGATAGACGCTTTGAACCAGTCCTTGCAGTACGCAGCAGCTGAGCACGAACGTGCCGCCGTAGCTAATAAATGGAAGCGGTATACCTTTCACCGGCAGCAGGCCGATGGTCATGGCGATGTTGACGAACACGTGCAAGGTCATGAGGACCGTGACGCCCAGCGCGATTAGCGTGCCGAAACGGTCGCGAGCCATGCTCGCGATCCGCAATCCATTCAACAACACCACGCCAAACAGACCGATGACGGTGATGCTTCCCAAAAATCCTCGTTCCTCCGCGATGACGGAGAAGATAAAATCGTTATGCGCGACGGCGCGCGGCAGGTAGCCGAGCTTCGCCTGCGTGCCCTCGGTCCAACCCTTGCCCACAAGACCGCCCGAGCCGACGGAAATGAGTGACTGGCGGCTGTTCCAGCCGATGCCCAGCGGGTCGACCTTGTCCGGCATGGCGAACGCCAGCACGCGATTGCGCTGGTAGTCGCGCAGCGGGAGCCAGGAATGGTATTCGCCGTGCGAGTTGGAATAATCCAAGTGATTCGATTCGATAAAGGCCGCGTAACGCCACACGTCCAACGCCACGACGCCGATCAGGAGGGCAAAAATGCCCAAGGCCCCGGCGAAGAAACGCATGGAAAGGTTTGAGACATAAAGCATGGCGAAGACCATCGGGGCGATCACAAGCGCGCTTCCGAGATCAGGTTCCGCGATGATCAACAACATGGGAATCCCGACGGCAAGGGCCAATTTGATCAGCACCTGCAAAGAGTCGCGCACAGTGCCCAGTTTTGAGCCCGTCAGGATGGAGCCGGTGGCAAAAAGGACGGCGATTTTGGCCACTTCAGAAGGTTGAAAACCGGCTCCGCGGATTTCGAGCCAGCGACGGGCCCCCATGCCGTGGGTGGTGCCGATCCCGGGGATCAGAACGATCAACAACATGCCAATCGCGAGCAGATAAACCCAATGGGCGTATTTCAGCCAGAGGCGGTAGTCGAAGAGCGAAGTGGCGACGTAGGCGCAGGCGCCAAGTCCCATCCACGCGACCTGGGTGGTCCATTGGTGTTGGGTGGTGGCCAGTTGGGCGCTGTAGATGAAGAAAACCCCGATCGTCGAAAGCAGAAACATGCAAACGGGCACCACCCAATCGAACCGCTCACGGGTGGTGAGCTTGAAAAAACTTCCGAGGTCGAGGGCGCGAATTAACTTCACAATAAGAGAGTGCCGTCACTAAACACCCGACCGCCCCGCTGGCAACGGCGCATTCGGTTTCGCGGTAAATTTCGGGGGGAAATGCGAGGGCGCGTTAATATGGCGGAGGGTGGGGCGGAACCCCGTTTGATTGAGGTGGGGCGCGACCTCCGGGCGCGCCGGATGGGGCGTGGGTCATGCTGAGGTTGAGGTAGGGCGGGGTTTCCGCAACCCGCCGTTTCACTCTGGTTATCACGAACGTTCCTTTTGAGTGCGAACGTTAGATTGTGTCTGGGGCGGACGTTTCCGGCGGGTTAAGGATAACCCGCCCCACCTTATGACATGACTGCGGCGCGCCCGGCGGTCACGCCCCGCCTCAGCGCTGACACGGTATTTTCCCGATGACCGGCGCTGTTATGAGGTGTTGCCAAGTTCCCGGACCGCCGTAGGGTCACGGCCCCTGAGATGCTGACCTTCATCGCAGACACCACGCCAGTTTTAATCCAATCCAATCCGGCGGAGCCGTATTCGTGGGCGTTGTTCGCGTCTGCCTTCGTGGGCGTGATCGGCGGATTCGTCGCGGTCTGGTTTATCATGCGCCAGAGCCGGCGGTTGGCCGAACAGAATGCGCAATCCCATCTGGAACTCGCTAAACGCGAGGCGGCGGTCGCCTCGCAGGAGTTGATCAGCCGGGCCGAGGAGGAAATCCGGACCCGCGAATCCGAGCTTAACCGCGACCTCGACCGGCGGAAAATCGAGATCGAGATGATGCTGCGGGAAATCCGCTCGCATGAGGAGTCGCTGGCCCTGCTCGATTATCAATTGGAGCAACGCCAGGAACGCCTCGCCCGCGAAGGCAACGCGATCAAGACGGCGCGGGACGCCATGCGCGATCTTTCGAAGAGCCTGCGCAAGCGGCTCGAAGGCGTGGCGTCGCTCGACGGCGAAGAAATCCGCAAGCAGTTGCGCGACGAGGTGACTTTTGAGTGCCAGGAGGAATTGCGGGCGTTGCGCAAAGAGCTGCTGGAGCGGTCCGAACAGGACGTCGTGCAGGAAGGGAAGCGCATTTTGGTCGCCGCAATGCAACGGCTCGCGAGCAAACCGAACAACGATCTCACGGCGACGATCGTGCAGTTGCCCAGCGAGGAAATGAAGGGCCGCATCATCGGGCGTGAGGGGCGGAACATCAAATCCTTCGAGGCCGCCACCGCGACGACGCTGCTCATCGACGAATCACCGCAGATGGTGTTGATATCGTCGTTCGATCCCGTGCGCCGCGAAATTGCGAAGCTCGCGCTGGAGGGATTGGTGAAGGACGGGCGCATTCACCCGGCGAGCATCGAGGAATTTGTCACCCGCGCCCGGCAGGAAATGGATTTGCACGTGGCGCAGATCGGCGAGGAAGCGGTGGACCGGTTGAAAATTTCCGGCCTGCATCCCGAGGTGATCAAGTTGCTGGGCCGGTTGCGGTTTCGTTTTTCGTACACGCAAAACGTGCTCGATCACTCGATCGAGGTCGCGCAGCTCTGTTCGATGCTCGCGTCGGAACTCGGACTTGAGCCAAACGTGGCGAAGCGTGCCGGACTGTTGCACGACATCGGCAAGTCGATCGAAGGCGAATACGAAGGTAGTCACGCCTTGATCGGCGCGGATTTTATCCGGCGATACGGCGAAACGACGATCGTGGTGAATGCCGTGGCCGCACACCATGCCGAGGTCAGGCCAGAGACAATTTATGCCGGGCTGGTGATTCTGGCCGACGCGATTTCCGCGTCGCGTCCCGGCGCACGGGCGGAGTCGATGACTTCCTATATCGAGCGACTCGGCCGACTGGAAAAACTCGCTATGGCGATGCCCGGCGTGCAGCAGGCGTTCGCGATTCAGGCTGGCCGCGAAGTGCGCGTGGTGGTTCAGCCCAGCGTGGTGACGGACGAACAAGCACACGCGCTGGCCAAGACCTTGCGTTTGAAGATCGAGCAGGAGCTCGATTATCCCAGCACGATCAAGATCACCGTCATCCGCGAGCAGCGGTACACGGAGACGGCGACTTGATTGGCCCGCGAAACACGCGAATGACGCGAAAAAGATCGCGGAATTTCGGAGGATTTTGGCCGCGAAGGAACGCAAAGAGACGTGTTTTGGCGGAAGTGGAGATGTGCGGTGCGCCTATAGGTGCCATGGGGATATTGTTAGGAAGGAAAAGACCCTTGCGATCTTTTGCGGCCAACCTGCCGGCTGTTGAGATTTAGGATTTTCTTTCGTGGGATTCGTGTGTTTCGTGGGCGCAAATGGCCGATCCAAAGATCCTCGAAACCTTTCCCAATCCCGCGCCGCAGCGCGACTTTCTGATCGAGCACACGCATCATGAATTTACCTCGGTGTGTCCCATGACCGGCCACCCGGATTTTGCGGACATCACGGTGAGTTACGTCGCCGGTAAAAAGTGCGTGGAGCTGAAATCGTTGAAGCTCTATTTCCACGCCTACCGGAACGAGGGGATTTTCTTCGAGGCAGCGACGAACAAGATTTGCGATGACCTCGGCACGGCGCTGCAGCCGCGGAAGCTGACGATCATTTCCCGCTGGAAAGCGCGCGGCGGCTTTTCGTCGGTGGTGACAGCTGAGTGGAAAAAGAAGAAGTGAACCGGATTTTTGAACCGCTAATTTACGCTAATAGACGCTAATTAAAAACCAGGAGTTCGGGGCTCGGATTAGCGTAAATTAGCGGTTAACTCATTTGCATGCACTGGCGCGATACTCCGATTCACTTCATCGACTTCGAGGGCAACGGCAATTCGGGGATCATTGAATTTGGCGTGGTGACGTTGCGTGGTGGTGAAATCGTCGGGACGCGCACGCGCCTGTGTGCGGCGATCGGACGCGTGAAGGCGGAGGACACGGCGATCCATGGCTTGGCGGAAAACGACCTGCGGTCATTGGCGCCATTCCGCGACGAGTGGGAGTATTTCGCGTCGCTGCGGGAAAGCGGGCCGCTCGCGGCACATTTTGCGCAGGCGGAAAATTATTTACTGAAAACCGTTTGGGCATATCCGCGGACGTCACCGGATTTCGCGCGACCCGGCCGCACGACGACGGAGTGGGGCGCGTGGATCGACACCGGGCGATTGTACCCGCAATTTTTCCCCCAACTCGGCGAGGGGAAACTCGAGCAGTTGGTGGCAGCATGCGGATTACAAGCCGAACTCAATGCGCTCGCGGCAAATCATTGTCCCGACGGGCGCAGAAATTATCACGCGGCCCTTTACGACGCGCTGGCTGGCGCGCTGTTGTTGCAGGCGTTTTTGCGCCGGCCGGAATGTGCGGAAGCGACGTTGCCTTGGCTGTTGCAGATGAGCACGCTCGACGGAGCGAAGCGCGATGGACTGCAGCAGGGGGATTTGTTTTAAGCGCTTCGATCGATTCAGATGGAGCGGCAGCGACCTCGCTGCCGGGATGAGCGGGCGAAGTCGACCGCACTCCAGGGGCAACGCAGCATCACTTCGGCCGTTTTGGCCTTTCCTTGTGCATGTTGCGCGGCTAGGCATGAGGGGTGATTTCCAATTTATTGAGGACGGGCGTAATATTGGGACTGCTGGCCCTGGCCGGCTGTCAGAAAAAAGAAGCCGTGACTGCGGCGGCGGAGAAATCCGTCCAGCCGCCGAAACCGGTCACGGTTGAAACGGTAAAAGAAGCGGAACGCAGCCGGCATTTCGTCGTGGTTAATCGCGAGTTGGAATTGGGCGGAACGTTGTACGCGTATGCCGATGTCGATGGCGACGTGCTTGGATTCGCCGCGCAATTGCAGGATACCATGAAGCAGCTGGCGGCGACGCAGCCAATGTTGGCACCGTACGCGAAGGACTATGGGCCGGTGTTCAAGGCGCTTGGCCTCGACGATATCAAGGCGTTGGGTATGAGTTCCGTGGCGGAGGGTAATGGGTATTTTCGCAACCGGGTGTTTTTCTACACTCCGGGACCGAGGCATGGATTGCTCGCGGGAGTCGGTGGGGCATCCGCGCCCTTCGCGCGCCTGGACCTTGCGCCGGCGGACACTGATTTCTATGCCGAGTCGGAAATCGATCTGCCCGCGGTGTACGCGACGATCCGCGACGTGGTGGCCCAGGTGGGCGGGGAAAATTCCGCCAATCAGTTTGAGCTGGCACTCAAGAACGCCGGACATTCGGCGGCGATTTCCGTGTTGAGTGTGATCCAGGGATGGAAAGGCCACATGGCGGTGGTCGAGCGGTTCGATGGCGAAAAAACGATGCAGCTGCCGGTGCCGGGCGGAGTCGCGTTGCCCGCGTTTTCGTTGCTGGTTTCCGTCGATGGTCTGGCCCCGGCGGTGAAGGACGCACTGGCGAAATCCCCGGTATTTGCCATGCGGCAGGTAGGCGACCGGCAGATTTATGATCTGAAGCAGCCGCTACCGGTGGAATCGCTCAAGCCGATTTTCGTCATTGATGGATCAACGCTGGTGTTTGCGACGTCGGAGGCCTTTTTCAATGAATGCCATCAGCCGAAGAAGGGCCTGGCACAGCAGCCGGAGTTTCAGCAGGCACTTGCGCAGGTGGGGAAGGAAGGCAACGGGTTGGTTTATATCAGCCCGCACTTTTTCGCCCGGCTCCACCAGCTCGATGCGATGAACCCGCATTTACCGGCGCAGATCAAACGTTCGGTGCAGATGGTGCTGAACAAAATGCCGGTGGCCGACCATCCGTTGGTCACTGTCCGGACCAACCTGCCCGACGGTATTCTCTTTCGTTCCCATTGGAACCGCTCGCTCAAGCAGGACGTGGCCGTGGTGGCGTTGTATAATCCTGTCACCATTGGCGCGATGGCGGCGATGGCGATTCCGGCGTTTCAAAAGGTGCGGACGGCCTCCCAGGAAAAAGCCGTCCTGAACAACCTGCGCCAGCTCGCGGCGGCGGCCGATCAATACTATCTGGAGAAAGGAGTGGACACGGCGACCTATCAGGAACTGGTCGGACCGGGCAAATATGTGCGGGTAATCCGGCCGGTGGCGGGTGAGGATTATCAGAAAATCGTTTTCAAGCAGGGCGAATCGCTGGAAGTGCTGCTGGGCGACGGTAAGGTTATCAAATATCCCTGAGTGCGCTACGGATGGCCTTGCGGGCTCACGCGGCAAACTACAGGCACGGAGGCCTGTAGCGCTACGGGTGACGGGCACCGAATTTTTTCAAGAGGTCCGGCAGCGATCGATCGGCGAGTGACTTGAGGATGAGATCGGCGTGGGCCAGATCGTGGGTCGCCGACGACAGGCCGGGAACGGCGACGCACCACAAACCGGCGTGCTTGGCGGCGCGGGCCCCATGCTCGGAATCCTCGAAGGCGATGGCTTCTTTTCCGGGGACACCAAAATTTTCGATCACTGCGCGATAGAGATCCGGAGCGGGTTTTCCGACGGCAACGTCCTCAATGCAGCGGATAAAGTCGAAGGAGGAAATGAGACCGAGGCGGATGAGATGACCTTCGACATGTGCGTGACCGGAGTTTGATGCCAGTCCGACTTTCAAGCCCATGTGCCGCGCATGATCAAGGTAGTCGAGCACCCCGGGAAGAACGGGCAATTTGTTGGTGATCGCCTCCTTGATTTGCTGCAACTCGCGATTAAGTTCCGCGCGATTGGCGTCGGCGCCGAAAGCAGCCCACTCGTCGAAGTGAATGCTGGCGCGACCTACCGCCTCGTGGGCGAGCTGGCGCGAGAATGTCTTGCCGGCATTGCGATGGACCAGATCGAAGGCGTCGATGAGGGCAGTTTCGGTGTCGAGAATCAGACCGTCGAAATCAAAGACAAGGGCGCGAATCATGGAAGCGGTCGAGGCTGCTTCAAGCGGAGCGGCGAGCGAGAAAAATCAATTTCTCGAATCGGCGCGGTCGCGGCGGAGATAGAGGTGAAAGGAGCCGGAAATTTTGATTTCTGAATAGTCACGGTCGATCAAGTCCCGCAGATCGGGAAAAGTCTCGTGGCCTTGCAGCGTTGGCTCCTTGAGTTGAAAATCGGCGGGTCCGACGGAATCGATAAAAAATGCCGGACGGTTTTCGCGAAGGTCGGCGACGAAGCGCGCCCGAAAATAATCGCGTTGGAAATGATTGTTCAGCTGCGCTTCCGTGTGAGCTTCGTGAGTTGCCTGGGGCAGTTGCGTTTCCACATAAAATTCCGGCCGCCAGCCCCAGACCGCGAGCGAGTCGCCGGGCTTTTTATTGTGATTGATGAACTGATCGACAGGATCGCGAGGGTTGGTCGGAGCAATCAGCCGGTGGAGGGAATTGCGATCGGCGACGCGGTTGACGAGCTGGCTGACGATTCCGACCGCGAGGAACAATGCGATGGCTACGGTGCAATACCGGCGGGTTTGCCCGACGAGTAAATATCCCCAGAGCAATCCCACCGACAGCGACAGCGGCAGGGTAAGAAAAAGCAGGTAGTGGGGATAAAGCCGGCCCGGGACCAGAATCGCACCGTAGGCGGCGATCAGCAGTGAAAACCCCAGCACCAGCGGACGCCACGACGCGCGGCGAATCGCCGGCAGCCCGAGCGCCAGCAGCAGAAGCGCCCCGTAGTGGTAGGACGAGAATCCCCAGGAAAAGTTCGTCAGATAGTTGAGCAAATAACCGGAGTCGCTCCACGGCAGGCCGCGGGCTTCGGCGTAGTGGAGATTGTGCACGATGTAGGACTGATACACTTCATTCCACTGCCCGCTGCACCAGACGCTGACGAGCAGGGAGCCGGTTCCGAGGACAACTCCGCCAACCAGCCACAGCAGATTCCGCCCGATTATTTTCCCATTCCGAACGGGCTGCCAGAGAATCCAAACCACCAGGCTGACGCCGATCGCCGCGCTCAACGGCAGAACCTGTAGTTTACTGAAGGGGATTGCCCCAAGGACGACACCGCATGCAGCCAATCGTCCGCGGCGGAATATCGTGCCGTCCGGTTGAAACGCCGTGACTCCGAGCCACGCCGCGAGTGCGCACAAAAAAAGCGGGGAGAGCTCGCTGCAATAAGGTACGAAATCCCAGAACCACAGAAATATCATGAAGCACGCAAGCGGCGTGACCAGCAGGCGGCCTTTCTGATCGCCGTGGAGGTGACGCAACGTCAGGTAGCCGCAGACTACGGTGCCCCATTCCAGCAGCAGCCCGACGATCCGGCCGCTGGCGAAATCTACAGGAAATCCCACGAGGCGCGGTAAAGTGAGTGGCAGTACGACCAGCGGCCCGGAAGTGGTCGGATCGATCCACCACAATTGGCCGCGGGCAAGCATGGTAAGGGCCCCGGCGAGAAACTGCGCTTCGTCCGGATTGACCGGTTTGTAGTGAAAGATCGCAGGCCAGCGCCACGCGAACATGGCGATCAGTAATGTCGCGCAATATGCCCACGACCGGTTAATTCGGGCGAAGGTGTTTCCCGCTGGATTCCAACCCTTGATCGCGGAAGCAAACCACAAAAAAAACGCACCGGCCGCCAGCAATCGGTAGCTGGTGACGCTGTAGCCGAGTTCCTGCAGAAATTCAGACATGGCGGCCACCGCGATCGGGCGGTTGGATGGTCAAAACCATTTCTTCTTTTTCAGGTAAATCGCCATCAGGACCGTGGTGATCAAGGTGAAGAGCGAGGTGAAGAAATAACCGTGCGGCGAATGGAGCTCGGACATGTGGTCGAAGTTCATGCCAAACCAGCCACCCACCAGCATGGCCGGCAGCGTGATGGCGGTTAGGGCGGTGAGAAATTTGATGCCTTCGTTGGCTTCGAACGCCGCCTTGTTGAGATAAATGTCGAACGCCATCATGAGGCGTTCGTGATAACCAATGGCGGTTTCATCGAGGCGGTTGAGGTTGTCGCGCAGGTCGCGGAAGTACGGCAGCAGCGCGGCGCGGATATACTTGCTGTCGCCGCGTGCCAACTTGTCGATCACGTCGCGTTGCGGTCGCACGATTTGCCGAAGCTGGGTGAAGTCCTTTCTGACCTTGAGCAACTCGGAGACGAATTCCTTGGAGCTTTCCTTGCTCAGGACCGCTTCCTCGATTTCCTCGAGCTCGTCATGCAATTGACCGAGCGTGGGAATATAATTGTCCACCACGAAATCGAGCAGCGAGTGCGCGAGCCGGTCCGGTCCGCGCGGTCCGGGACCGGTGTTTTTCGTCAACCGTTCGACGAGCGCGGAAACGGAACGCAGGGCGGTGCGATGAAAGGTGACCAGGTATTCCTTGCCGAGAAAGAGATCGAGTTCGGTGGTGGCAAATTTGTCCTTTCGGGAAAAATCGACGCCGTGGGTGACCATGAACAGATAGTCGTCGTAATCCTCGATCTTCGGCAGGCTGCTGGGGGTCATGCAGTCCTCGATGGCCAGCGGATGGAAATGGAAAAGATTTTCCAGCACCGCCTTGATTTCCTCATCGGTGGGATTTTCCAAGTCCACCCAGGTGATCAGACCTTTGTCCGCCTGAACGAGACGGAGCGCCTCCAGTTCGAGGTCGCGGCCGACGATTTTGCCTTCGCTGAAAATGAAGGAGTGAATCATCGGCGGTAATGGCTCCGCCGAGCCACGCAGAAGATTGGCCCACGAAACACACGAACGACACGAAACCAGAAGGATACGCAGCGATTTATTGTCGTCTTCGGTACACCGTTTGGGGCGATAAAAACCGGGTTGGTTTTGTCCGAAGCTATTTCTTTTCGTGTCATTCGTGTGTTTCGCGGGCCACTCTCATTGCATTGTTCCGGCTCGGTGGTAGCGGTGCCGGCGGGTTTGGGCTGCGATCTATTTGGTTTCAGGGCCGAGCAATTTGTTTTCGAGTTCCCTGATCGTGGTGATGAAGGCCTCAGGTGTGGGCGCGGCGAACAGGGCTTCGCGTTGCGGGACTTCCTTGATCAAGCGGCAGAGCGAACCGACGAGCATCAGGTAATCGCCGGGATTCGACTTGGGCGTGCCGAGCACGAACATGAGGCGGACATTCTGGTTGCTGTTTTCAAACAGCACCCCCGCGTCGCTCCGGCCGACGGCAATCACGATTTTTTTCACGTATTCCGTGCGTGCGTGGGGCAGGGCGATTTCGTTGCCGAGACACGTTGTGTCCAGCCGTTCGCGCGCGAGCAATTCGTTGTAGAAACCCTGGAAATTGACGACGTCAGGATGGGTTTCCAGCAAGCGAGCCACTTCGTTGATCGCAGCCGTTCTTTTCGTGCTCTGCAAATGGAGCAGGATCCGATCGGGAGAAAGAAGTTGGGAAAGGCGGACGGCCATGCGCGGATCGGTATCGAAAAGAGATTCGGCACCCCGTCGATTGGCAAGGCCGGAGTGGGGAATTCCGGATGACAAAAAAGGCGCGCTTGGAAAGCGCGCCTCGAAATGGAACAGAGCGGGCGGTCAGGAATTCTCCGGTGGGATTCCCATCGGCGGAGTGGAGTTAGCTTCCAGTTCCTCGGCAGATTCCACGATCCGGGCGATGGCGAGGAGCTTGTCACCCTCTTCCAGGTTTACCAAGCGGACGCCCTTCGCGCCGCGTCCCGTTTCGCGGATTTCCTTCACCCGCGTCCGCACACTCTGGCCTTTGGCCGTGAGCAGCATGACTTCATCGGTTTCACGGACGCTCAGGGCGCCAGCGACGGCGACAGAGCCGTCCTCCGGGAGATCGATCGCGATCACCCCGGTGCCACCGCGTCGCGTGAGACGATAGTCGGCAAATGGCGTGCGCTTGCCCACGCCGTCCTCGCGCGCGACGAGCAGACGGGCCTTGGGATCGCAGACTTCGATGGCTTGGAGATAATCGCCTTTCTTTTTGAAACGCATTCCGGTGACACCGGCGGTGAACCGGCCCATCGAGCGCAGGCCTTCCTTGGGGCCGGCAGCTTCGCCTTCCTCTTCGGCCGCCGCCATTGGGGGAATGGTTTCGCCGGCCTCGATGACGTGATCCGCGTTGGCCGCGCCTTCATAGAAACGCACCGCCTGGCCTTGATGGGAGACGAGCACGATCTCGTTGGAGCCGTTGGTCAGCACACAGCCGATGATGGCATTGCCGTCAGCCAGTTTGATGCCGCGCAGTCCGCCCTCGCGGGTGGCGGTTTCGTATTCGACCAGCGCCGTTTTCTTGATGGTGCCCTCGCGCGTGGCCATGACGACGTACTGTTCCGAGGAGAACTCCTTAACGCACAGCATGGACGCGAGTTTTTCCTCGGCGGCGAGGCGCAGGAAGCTGGAGACGGATTTGCCCTTCGAGGTGCGGTTGCCCTCGGGAATGTCGTAGATTTTCTTGGCGAAGCACTGGCCGGTGCTGGTGAAGAAAAGCACGTAGTCGTGGGTCGAAGCCGTGAAGAGATTTTCGGCGAAATCCTCCTCGTAGGTTTCGGCGCCGATGACACCCTTGCCGCCGCGTTTTTGCGAACGGTAGTCGGTGACCGGCGTGCGCTTGATGAAACCGAGATGGGAAACCGTGATGACGCAGCCCTCGTTCGGGATGACGTCCTCCATGCGGAGTTCACCGGCATCGTCGACAATCTGGGTACGGCGGGGAGATTTGTATTTTTCGCGGAGCTCGAGGAGTTCGGTTTTGATCAGCGCGAGCAGCACGGGCTCGGAGTCGAGGATGCCCTGCAACTCGGCGATGAGTTTCATCAACTCGAGGTATTCCGCCTCGATTTTGCCGCGCTCCAAACCGGTGAGCTGGTAAAGGCGCAGTTCGAGAATTGCGTTCGTCTGGATTTCGCTGAGCGGGTATTTCGCCATCAACTTCACCTTCGCCTCATCGCGGTTGGCGGAAGCGCGGATGATTTTGACGAAATCGTCGAGGTTATCGAGGGCGATGATGTAGCCCTCGAGGATGTGGGCGCGTTTCCTGGCCTGATCGAGACGGAATTGGGTTCGGCGTGTGACCACCTCGCGGCGGTGGTCGATGTAACATTCAAGGAGTTCCTTGATGTTCATCTGCTTTGGCCGCTTCTTGTCGAGCGCGAGCAGGATGACGCCAAAGGAGGATTCGAGCGCGGTTTTCTGATAAAGCTGATTGATGACGATCTGGGACTGCTCGCCGCGTTTCAGCTCGATGACGATGCGGGTGTTTTCGTCGGACTCGTCGCGCAGATCGCGGATGCCGTCGATGGCCTTTTCCCGGACCAGCTCCGCGATGCGCAAGACGAGCGTGGAGCGGTTTACGTTGTAAGGAATCTCGGTGATGACGATCTGTTCGCCGCCGCCCTTCATTTCCTCGACCATGGCCTTGCCGCGGGTGCGGACGATGCCGCGGCCGGTGGTGAGATAGGACTTGATGCCGGCGCGGCCGGTGATGAAACCGCCGGTGGGAAAATCGGGACCGGGAATGTAGGTGACGACCTCATCCACGCTGATCGACGGACGGTCGATGATCGCGCAGGCGGCGTCGATGATCTCGCTGAGATTATGCGGAGGGATGTTCGTTGTCATGCCGACCGCGATGCCGGTCGAACCGTTCATCAACAGATTGGGCAGGGCAGCGGGAAGAACGGTTGGCTCGGTGGTCGATTCCTTGTAGTTGGGGACGAAATCGACGGTGTTTTCCTCGATGTCCTTGAGCAGGTCTTCCGCGATATCCTTGAGGCGGGCTTCGGTGTAACGATAAGCGGCGGCCATGTCGCCGTCGACGGAACCGAAGTTACCCTGCGGATCGATCAGCGGATAACGCATGACCCATGGCTGTGCGAGACGGACAAGCGTATCGTACACGGACGAGTCGCCGTGAGGGTGATAGTTTTTGAGCACTTCACCGACGACGCCGGCGCATTTGTCGAAAGCGCGATTGTGCAACAGGCCTTCGCGGAACATCGCGTAGAGCACGCGTCGCTGCACCGGCTTCAGGCCATCGCGGGCATCGGGCAGGGCGCGGGCGATGATGACCGACATCGAGTATTCGATGTAGGCCGTCTGCATGATGTCCGTGATATTGGCAGTCGAAAGTTTTTCGTTGGCGGTCGTGTACACAGGGAAAGGAGGAAGAATTCAGAATCCAGAATTCAGGAGATAGGGATTGGATGATGCGGCTTGATGCCTCGGGAACTAGAGACCTGTTTTTTCAGACATCGAGGTATTGCACGTTCAGGGCGTTGTCTTCGATGAATTGGCGGCGGGGAGGAACTTCCTCGCCCATCAGCAGCGTGAAGAGTGCGTCGGCCTTCGCGGCGTCCGGAATGGAAACCTTGAGCAGCCGGCGGTGTTCCGGGTCCATGGTGGTTTCGTAGAGCTGCTTTGGATTCATTTCACCGAGACCTTTGTATCGCTGAATGGAAAGACCCTTGCGACCGTTGGCGCGGATTTGCGTGACGATCTCGAGCGGGCCGAAGAGTTCGGTGATGTTTTCCGTCTTTTGGCCGGCGTTCTCGGTCATGGTGTACCGGGCGGTCTCGGTCGGGCTGGTCTGGGCGATATCCAAGCCGGTTTTCGAGAGGGCGCTGAGCAGTTTCGTCATCTCCGTGCTTTCGAAGATTTCGTGGATCGTAATTCGTTTGACCGAGCCGCTGGGCTTTTTATCGGTGGCGAAAGGAGCGATGGTTCCATCGATGCTTGGCGTGGTATCGATCTGTTCAGTCAGATCGGCGTTGAGTTTCCGGGCCTCGAGGAATTTGGCGCGGGCGGCTTCGTCCTTCAGGAATTCGTGGCTCTCTTTATTACCCTGGCGAATACGGGCGACGTAACGCGGCAACGCGAGCGTGACCGGATCGTGTCGGTCGAGGTATTCCGTGAGTGCGGCACCGTAACGTGTGACGCCGCCTCCGAGTTTTTCGAGAACGGAGAGGTTTTCGACGATCTGCTCGACTTGAGCAGGCGCGAAAACATGACTGTCGGATTCGCGCTTGAGGACGATGTCTTCCGAGCCGAGTTCCAGCAGAATGCGGTTGAGCTGGTCGTCGTTGTCGATGTACTGCTCGCGCTTCTTTCGCTTGATTTTGTAGAGAGGCGGTTGCGCGATGTAGACGTAACCACGTTCGATCAGACCTTTCATTTGACGGTAAAGGAAGGTCAGCAGCAGCGTGCGGATGTGGGAGCCGTCGACGTCGGCGTCCGTCATGATGATGATCTTGTGGTAGCGGGCTTTCGCGGCGTTGAAGCCGCCGACCGATTCGTCGCCCTCGCCAATGCCCGTGCCGCAGGCGGTGATGAGAGTGCGAATTTCCTCGTTGGAGAGCACCTTGTCGAGGCGGGCCTTCTCGGTGTTGATCAGTTTGCCGCGCAGCGGAAGAATCGCCTGGAACATGCGGTCGCGACCCTGCTTGGCGGAACCGCCGGCGGAATCGCCCTCGACGATGTAGAGTTCGGTCAACGCTGGATCGCGTTCGGAACAATCGGCGAGTTTACCGGGCAGGCCACCGCTGGAGAGTGCACCTTTGCGGACGGTTTCACGGGCTTTGCGGGCTGCTTCGCGGGCGCGGGCGGCGTTGAGGGATTTGTCGATGATCTTTTTCGCGACGCCGGGATTGGCTTCAAAAAAGAAACCGAGGCCTTCGTAACAAATGGAACCGACGATGCCTTCAACCTCGGGCGAAAGGAGTTTAACCTTGGTTTGCGATTCAAATTTCGGGTCACTGTGCTTGATGGAAATCACCGCAGCGAGACCTTCGCGGACGTCGTCGCCGGTGATCTGGGGATCCTTGTCCTTGAGAATATTATTCGATTTGGCGAACTGGTTGATCGCGCGCGTCAGGGCACTGCGGAAACCGGAAAGGTGGGTGCCACCGTCCGGGTTGTGAATTGTGTTCGTGTAACAGAGAACCTGGTCGTTGTAGGTGTCGTTGTACTGCACGACGATCTCGGCGTGAACCTCGGCGGGTTTGTCGTCGAGCAGCAAGGTGGTTTCCTTGACGATCCGGATCGGCTTCGGATGGATCGGCGTCTTGCCCGTGTTGATCTGTTTGACGAATTCCTCGACGCCGTCCTTGTAATAATAGGTTTCCGGTTTCGGGTCGGAAGGGCGTTCGTCGGTAAAGACGATTTGGAGGCCGGAATTCAGGAAGGCGAGTTCGCGCAGGCGCTGGCTGATTCGGCCGCTTTGGAAAACCGTGGTGTCCTTGAAGATTTCGGCGTCGGGTTTGAAGGTGATGTAGCAGCCGGTGCTGCTGGCTTTGCCGATGACCTCTAGTTTTTGCACGGTCTTGCCGCGCTCGAACTTCATGTGGTGGACCTGACCATTGCGCGAGACCTCGACCTCGAACCATTCGGAAACGGCATTAACACATTTTGCGCCGACGCCGTGTGTGCCGCCGGAAAACTTATAACCACCCTGCCCGTATTTGCCGCCGGAGTGCAGCGTGGTGAGCACCATTTCCACGCCCGGGATTTTATAAATTGGGTGGATGTCCACCGGAATGCCGCGACCGTTGTCGCGAATGCTGATCGAGCCGTCGACGTGGATATTTACTTCGATGCGGGTGCAAAAACCCGCGAGATGTTCGTCCACCGAGTTGTCGAGCACCTCGGAAACGCAGTGGTGGAGTGCGCGTTCGTCCGTGCCACCAATGTACATGCCGGGCTTTTTGCGCACGGCTTCGAGCCCTTCCAATTTGCCCAGTTTTGAGGCGTCATAGGCGTCGGCGCCCGCTTGATTTTTTGCTTGTTGATCGGCTTCTTCGGAAGTGGACATTTAAAGGGTAAAAGTGAAAGAAAAATGTCTCGGAAAACGCGGTAACTCACAACGTTTTTTTCCGTAAAAACAGGGGTATTTTTTTCAAGAAACACGCTATTTTAAATCATTGAATATTAATTACTAAAAATAGATGAAAATGAATGGATTTAAGGCCTGATTTTAGGCGTGATCCAGCTGAGGTTTTTTACTGAATTCGACTGGGAAAATTTCGCACTGTTCGACGCGCTGCGGCTGGTTTCATTTGACCGCACCCGGTCGCGTTGCACAGTGGCGCCAACATGGTTGCCATTAGTCTGGAAAAATTGCTGGTTTTACAGGACCGCGACCGCAAACGACTCGCCTTCGAGCAGCAACTTTCCGCCGTGCCGCGCGAACTCGCGGTGATTGAAGGGAAAATTGCCTCTGAGAAAGCCGCCATCGAGGCCGCCAAGGCCGAGTGGCACGGCTTGGAATCGAAAAAGAAGCAGCTGGAAATGGAGATCGGCAGCACCGAGGAAAAGATCGGCAAATACAAAACCCAGCAGGCTCAGGTGCGGAAAAACGATGAATACCAAGCGCTCACCCACGAAATTGAGACGGCGCAGGCCAGTGTGGGGAAGTTGGAAGAGCAGGAAATCGGGATCATGCTGTCCATCGATGAGGCCAGAAAACGGTTTGCGGCGGCCGAGGCCGAGCTGAAACAGAATATCAGGGGTCACGAGACCAAGATCGCGAATTTGAAGGAGCGCGAAGCCCATTTGCGCACCGATGTGAAGGAATCACAGGCCACGGTGGCAGAAGCGCGGGAGGGAGTGCCGCCCCAGCAGTTGAAAATTTACGATCGGGTTGCGATCAAACCCGGCCATCCGGTGTGCGTGCCGGTAAATGGAGCGCGTTGTGGCGGGTGTCACTTGAAGGTTTCGGCCAACGTCGAGCTGGAGGCCCGAAAATTAGAGCAAGTTACCACTTGCGACCAGTGCGGGCGCATTGTCTATTGGGCACCTTAGTTTTGGGGCCAGATCTTCGCTCCGCGTTCTTTGAACAGGAGAGGAAAGTCCGGACACCATAGGGCAGGATTCCCCCTGAAAGAGGGGGCAATGCGCTTCAAGGCGCTTTGACGGACAGTGTCACAGAGAATATACCGCCCGGTTCGACTCGCTGTAAGGCGGCTCGCTCAGGGTAAGGGTGAAAAGGTGGGGTAAGAGCCCACCGCGCCGAAAGCAATGACGGCGGCACGAAAAACCCAATCCGGTGCAAGACTAAATAGGGGACTCGGCGGCCCGTCGGTTAGTCCCGGGTTAGTCGCATCCCGCTGTGTTTCACGAAAGTGCGGCAACAGCGGGACGGATTGCCTTCGGGTAATCCGAGAGAAATGAAGATCACGCCGTATTAATCGTGCGGTGGACAGGATCCGGCTTATCGGCCCCAAAACTAAGATTTTTTCGACGTCGACCGGTCTGCAGAAAAGCTGGATCGCCGGTTTTCAGCTGGCAGGTTGCCGGTGCGTTTGGGAATTCTCCCTTGACTCACCGCCTCCTGTCTGAGTTTTAGCCCTTTCCAAACTATTTAAGACCCATGGCCAATACCAAGTCAGCGATCAAAGCCGCCCGTAAATCC
This sequence comes from Lacunisphaera sp., assembly GCA_036499685.1. Taxonomy (GTDB): domain Bacteria; phylum Verrucomicrobiota; class Verrucomicrobiia; order Opitutales; family Opitutaceae; genus Lacunisphaera. Next base: position 115,205 of record DASYDH010000031.1, read on the forward strand.
ACCCGCAACGCGGCCCGTAATCAGGCCATCAAGACCCGTTTGAAGAGCCTCGGTAAAGCGGTGCAGAAGGCCGCTGCCGGTTCCGATGCCGAAGCCGCCCGGGCCGCCGCCATCGCCTACAGCTCCGCTCTCGACAAAGCGGTCAAGAGCAAGGTCATTCATCGCAATTCCGCTTCCAATCATAAGTCCCAGTACGCGAAACTCGTTTTCGCGCCGAAAAAGTAAGTTTTCGTTTTTTCCTTTCCGCCCCGCGCTTTTTCAAGCCCGGGGCTTTTTGTTTTTAGACTTCGACGCGGCTCTGGGCTTGCCGGCGGAAGGATCGAACGGAAAGTTGTCCGGGTGACTCCGCCCGCCCCCGATCGCCGCCATTTTCTGAGCTGGGCGCGGCCGCTTTTGCCGCAAGCGGCGGATTTCCTTGCCGGTGACTGGGACGGAAAGGGGCCGCTCGATCTTTCGCGAGTGATGGTGGTCGTGCCGACGAAGCAAGCCGGACGACGCTTGCGCGAGGCGCTCGCGGATCACGCAGCGCAGCGCGGCCAGGGCGTATTTGCACCACGCGTGATGACGCCCGACGCGCTGTTGAGTTCGCAAACGGACGCGACCGTGGCATCGCGGCTCGATTCCCTCCTGGCCTGGTGTGCGGTCTTCCGCGATTTGCGCCTCGATGAATTTCGCGAGGTTTTCCCCGTCGATCCCCCGCTGCGCAATTTCTCCTGGACGCTCCGGCTTGCGCAGGAGTTTGGCGGCTTGCAGACGAATCTCGCGGAAGGCGGGTTGAGGATCACCGACGTGGTGGCGAAAACCGGCGAGAGTTTTGCCGAGCGTCCGCGCTGGCAACAGCTCCGCGAACTGGAATTGCGCCACGACGCAGTGCTCGCCCGCGCGGGCTTGATCGACGACAAAACCGCGCGGATCGTAGCGGCCGGAAAGCCGTGGCTCACGGATATTGACCGCATCGTGTTACTGGCCGTGCCCGATCCGTTGCCTCTGGCGTTGGTCGCTTTGGAGACGCATGCCGTATCAATTCCAACTACCGTGGCCGTTTTTGCCGCGCCGGATGAAGAAGGAAATTTCGATGCGTGGGGACGGCCGATGGCAGAACGTTGGGAGCAACGCGAACTGCGATTGGAGGAATTCGAATCCCGGGTGCATGTCTGCGGCGATCCGGTGACACAAGGCGATCGGCTCGCGGAGACCGCGCAGCAGTACGAACCGCGCGAAGGCTGGGTGGCGTTTGGCATCGCCGACCCGGAAATCCTGGCTCCGCTCGAGGGTGCGTTGCAGCGATTTCGTATTGCCGTTTTTAATCCCGAGGGGAGTCCGCGGCGACAGGAGGGACTGCATCAATTGCTTTCAACGCTGGCGGATTTAACCCGCGATCCGGCATTTTCGAATGTCGAAGCGCTGGGCCGTTGCCCTGATTTTATTTTTTATCTGGAGGGAAAGTCGGATGGAACATTTTCGGTGAAGGATTGGCTCGATGGACTGGATAAATTGCGGGCGGAACATCTTCCCGGAGACCTTGCGGGTGCATTGAAACAAGCGTCAAAACCGGGGAATGATTTGGAAGTGGCCAACGGACTTCGCGCGATGGACGCGTTGCGGGAAAAACTGCGGGAGAATGATTTTGAGGCAGGCGCAACTGCCGTGTTGGCCGAAATCTATCAGGGGCGGGAAATCGATCTGAAGACCGAAGAAAGCAGCCGTTTTGAGAGCGCGGCGACGGCGTGGATGGAAACCCTGCGCGCCTGTGCGGAGGCGCGGGAACGGTTTGGGGATCTGGCCGCGGGTGACTGGTGGGAGCTGGCGTTGCGAACGTTCGGGGACAGCGTGTGGACGGCGGAGAAACCGGAAGGCGCGTTGGAATTGCAGGGCTGGCTGGAACTCGCGTGGGAAAATGCGCCGCACTTGATGGTCGCCGGCTTGAATGACGGTCGCGTGCCTGAAGCGGTGATCGGCGACGCGTTTCTGCCCGAATCGTTGCGCGCGCGATTGGGACTGAAGACCAATCCTGCGCGTTTTGCCCGCGACGCCTATTTGCTACAGGCGCTGGCGTCGTCCCGCGCAAGCGGAGGCCGGCTCGATTTGTTTTTTGGAAAGAATTCGCTCGCCGGTGAACCGCTGCGTCCGTCGCGACTTTTGTTGCGTGGTCCGGACGAAGGCCTGCCATCGCGCGTCGCATTTCTCTTCCGGACGCCGGAGAAGAATGAGCAGCCGATTCCCTGGCACCGGGCGTGGCAATTAAAGCCGCGAAGGGAAGAACCGCCGGCGCGGGTGGCCGTGACGGGATTGAAGGCGTGGCTCGAGTGTCCATTCCGGTTTTATCTCCGGCATGGATTGAAGATGAATGCAATCGACCCGGCGAAAAACGAACTCGATGCGTTTGATTTCGGGACGTTGTGCCACGGCGCGCTTGAAGGTCTCGCGGGACCCGCGATGCGCGACTGCGCGGACGAGCTGACGTTGAAGAATTTTCTGTTGAGCGAATTTGACCGGCTGGCGCGGGACAAGTACGGCACCGCCCTCTCGCTGCCATTGTTGATCCAGATTGAGTCGGCCCGGCAACGGCTCGCGAAGGTGGCGGAAGTCCAGGCCCGCGAGCGCGCTGACGGCTGGGTCATTATTGCGGTGGAGCGAAAAATCGAAATCCTGTGCGAAGGAATTGTCATCCGCGGACGCATCGATCGGATCGAGCGGCACGAAACGACCGGGCAGGTGCGCGTGCTCGACTACAAGACGTCGGACACGGCGATTGCCCCGCGCGAGGCGCATTTGCGATCGCTCCACGCTGAGGATACGCTCCCTGATTGGGCGCGTATCACCGTGGACGATCGCGAGCGCGGTTGGGTGGATTTGCAACTGCCGCTCTATCGCGACGCACTCGCCGCCGAATTTGGGCCGGACATCGCTTGCGCTTATTTTAATTTACCCAAGGCTGCGAGTGAAACGGGATTGCTGTTGTGGGAAAACTTTTCGCTGGAATTACAGGAATCGGCGATGCGATGTGCGCGCGGAATTTGTGCGTCGATCAAGGCCGGAATTTTCTGGCCGCCGAATGAAAAGGTGAAGGCGGAGCGCGACGATTTTGCGGCGCTTTTTCAGCACGGAGTCGCCGCCAGTGTGGATTGGGAGGTGTCGCCTTGAACCCGGCGCGCCATGTGATGATCCGCGCTTCGGCCGGGTCGGGGAAAACGTATGCGTTGACGAACCGGTTTGTCGCGTTGCTCGCCCACGGTGCGCCGCCACAGCGCATCGTGGCGCTGACCTTCACACGCAAGGCGGCGGGGGAGTTTTTTGACGAGATTCTTAACAAGCTGGCGCGGGCCGCCAGCAAACCGGCTAATGCGAAAAAACTGGCGGCGGAGATCGGTCTGCCGGATTGGACACCGGCGGATTTCCTGCGACTATTGCGGATGGTAGTCGATGCGATGCCCGCGTTGCGCCTGGGTACGCTCGATGGTTTTTTTGCCCGGATCGCGCGTAGTTTTCCGCTGGAGCTCGGGTTGACCGGACAGTTCGAGTTGTTGGAAGAGCACAGTGTGCGAAGGGAGCGGGCGCGGGTGCTCCGGCAGATGTTTGCCCATCGCGGCGAACTGGACGACGCGCAAAAGGAATTCGCCGAGGCCTTCAAACGCGCGACGTTTGGCCGGGACGAAAAGCGGTTGGGCGCGCAACTCGACGCTTTCCTGGACGATTTTCAGGAGAAATATCTGAGCGCACCTGAAGCGCTGCTTTGGGGGAACGAAAAGAAAATCTGGCCGGAGGGGAATCGCTGGTTGGGCGCCAAGACGGACGCCCGTGCGGGAATAAGCGTACTCCGGCACTGGCTGGAAGAAAGTGGCCAGGCGGAAAAACAGCGGGTGCGCTGGCTGGATTTCTTCGAAGCGGTGGAAACCTGGCGACCCGGTGCGCCGGTGCCGCGAGCGCTGGCGTTTGTATTGGAGAAGGCGCTGACGGCATGGGACGATCTGGTTGGCGGAAGTGCGGTGCTATCGTTTGACAAAAAAATGCAGAACGTGAGCGGTCCGGCTTGCGCTGCGCTGGTTGAGATCGTGACCCATGTGATAGGCGGGGAATTGTTGCGGCGGCTGGAGACGACCCGCGGAATCCATGCGGTCTTGCGGAGCTACGAGTCGACGTACGACGACGAAGTGCGGCGGGCGGGTAAACTCACTTTCGCCGACGTGCAACGCCTGCTCATGCCGGGACGCGCCCCGGTGCTCACCGGTGAGGCGATGGCTGGCAGCGGACGGCTGTTCATCGATTACCGCTTGGATGCGGAGATTGATCACTGGTTGCTCGACGAGTTTCAGGACACCAGTGTCGGGCAGTGGAGTGTGTTGCGCAATTTGGTGGATGAAGCGGTGCAGGATCCGTCCGGTGAACGCAGTTTTTTCTGCGTCGGCGATGTGAAACAGGCGATTTTCACCTGGCGGGAGGGGGATCCGCGGCTTTTCCAGGATATTCTCGATCACTACAACGAGATGGCCCCGGGAACCATTTCCGAAGAGAAGCTGGTCGATTCATGGCGCTCGGGTCCCGCGTTGATCGAAATGGTGAATGCTGTTTTTGGCGATCGGGCGGCGATGGCCGAATTATTTTCCAAGAAAGTGGCTGACGCGTGGAATCGTGAGTGGAACGACCACCGTTCCGCCGTGCCGGAACGAACCGGACAGGCGGCGCTGCTTTTCGCGGACGATGAAGCGATGCGCCGGCAACGGTTGCTCGAACTGTTGAGGGAGATAGGGCCATTGCAGCGCGGATTGACTTGCGCCGTACTGGTTCGGAAAAATTCTGTGGCAACGGAGATCGCCGATTTACTGAGAAACGCGGGTATCCCGGCGCTGGCCGAATCGGATCTCCATGTGTGCACGGACAATCCCGTGGGAACTGCCATGCTGGCGATGATGCAGGCCGCGGCGCATCCGGGCGACACGCTCGCGTGGGAGCACCTGCAAATGACGCCACTGGGTTCGGCGATGCGGGATCGGGGGATGGAAAGTCCGTCACAGCTCGCAGAAACGGTCCTTGGACAAATTCACGCAGCGGGATTTGAACGGACGATTGAATCATGGTGGCGCACGGTCGAAGGCGGTTTGGACGGCGAAGATAATTTCAGCCGGTTGCGGGCGCGGCAGTTGATGGAGGCCGCACGGATTTTCGATGAGAGCAGCAGTCGCGACGTGGCGGATTTTATTGCGTTCATGGAAAGGTATACGGTGCGCGACGCCGAGAGTTCGTCGGTGGTCCGCGTGATGACGATCCACAAATCGAAGGGTCTGGGCTTTGACGTGGTGTTGCTGCCCGATCTGGAGGGAAACAAGCTCGCGCAACGGCGCCAGGGTTTGGCGGTGCAAAAGCAGCGCGACGGTTCCGTGGATTGGGTGCTTGATCTGCCGAACGATCTTTTTCGGGCGGGAGATCCGGTCCTGTCCGACCACGTGGCGGAAGCGGAAAACGAAGCCGGGTATGAAGCGCTGTCGCTGCTGTATGTGGCGCTGACGAGGGCCAAACGTGCGATGTACGCGATCATCGAACCGGTGGGCGATTCGAAATCGATCAACTATCCAAAGGTGTTGACCGAAACGCTGGGCGCTGATGCCGCGTCGGTCCAGGTGGGCGCGATGAACCTTTCGGGTTCGTGGTCGGCGGGCGATCCGGAGTGGCATCGCTCATTGAAACCCGCGGTCGTTGAGAAAAAGACCTCGCCGGAGATTGTAGTGCTCGACCGAGCCGTCGCCCGGCCGGCGATTCGCCATCCGGCCCGCCGGCCGTCGGACAGGGCGCAAGCCACGATCAGCCTGGAAAATTTATTTGTGCAAGGCCAGGGAAGGGCGGCGAATTTCGGGGCGCAGGTGCATGAACTTTTCGCGGAAGTCGAGTGGCTTGGGGCTGGCGATGTCGCGCGCTGGGAGGCAAAATGGCGAAGCGAGGAAGCGAGCGGGGAGGCGATCGACGCGGCGGTTGCGTGTCTGCGGTCAGCTGAGCTGGCGCCGGTTTGGCACCGGATGGAAACGCCCTGTCGCGTGGAAGTGTGGCGCGAGAAAGCATTCGAAGTGGTTTTGGACGGAGTGTGGCTGACGGGTGTATTTGACCGGGTTGTCGTGGAGTATGATATGGACAATCGCGCGACGGCGATTTGGGTGATCGATTTTAAGACGGACCGGATTCCTGACTCAGGCCCAGCGGGGTTGATCGCGCGGCATTCGACGCAGCTTGACCTTTATCGCCGGGTGGCGGCGCTCCTGACCGGATTGTCGCCCCGAGCCGTCCGGTGCTCGCTCGCGCTGGTTATGATTCTCTCGTTGTCTGAGGTTCCGGTGGCGTCATAAAATTCACGCTTTACACGGTGCCAGCCGGCTTGCACGTTGACCCTTCACAAACTCTTTCACCATGGGAAATCTTAAGAAGAAACGACGTCTAAAGATGTCGAAACACAAACGCCGCAAACGCCTCAAAGCGAATCGCCACAAGAAGCGTACTTGGCAGAAATAATCTGCTGCGAATACGCAAACGCACTTTCAGAACCCGCCGATCAAGGATCAGGCGGGTTTTTTTTCGCCATCGATTGGCGTTAAATTGCATTTGTAAAAAATCGGGAAAGTATTGAAGGCGAGAGACTCTGTGCTGGTTTCGCCTTGTAAGGACGTGCCCTAACTAGTATCGATCTTTCTTGTAAATTGTCCGTGGTTTGGACCGATGGACATTTTGCCAGCTACTCGGCAGGCATATTTTACAACCTACCCAAACCCCCACCAGCCAAGCATGTTCTTCGCGAAAAAATCCAAACGCTTCTGCGTTGAGATGGGTGAACAAACGACCTTGGCGGCCCGATTTGTCGAATTGGAGGGGTCACTCTTGATCGAGGAGATCCGGGAATTGCCGGCAAAGGATGTGGATGGACTCATCGAATGGGTCAAATCGTCCGATGGCAAAGGAGCCACGGGTTTGGCACCATCGATCTGCGGCATCTATCCGGCCAAACGGATTGTTCGTCGCCAGACCCTCGATTTGAAACGGGTTAAGGAACCGACCTATTTCAACGAGATTTATACGCAGCAATTTCGCATCGAACCCGATAAATATTCTCTGAAGGTGTTGAATCATGGCGATGGCAGTCCATACGACACGATCAAGGCCACGCAAAAAGAGGCGTTTTTTTGCGGGCTGCCAGTCGACGATATCAACGAAATTCAGGACAAGCTGTTGAGCTATGGCTTCTATCCGGAACGCCTTGAATTGGGCACGCTTGCCACCTTGGGCGGATTGGTGAGCTATCTGAAATTTAAGCAGAGCAAATCGCCGGTCTTGGTTTTGGAAATGGGCGATGAGTCGACGCAGAGCTATATTGTCAGTACCGACGGAGTCGATATCTCGCGCTCGATCGCGAGTGGTATCGCATCCATGATTCCTGTCGTGCAAAAAGAGCTCGGCCTGAAGGACCAGGAATCGGCGATGAAGCTGTTTTACTCTAATACTTTCGATTTCACGAGCATGGGCGGCACGCTGGTGAAAAAGCTTCTCAAGGAATTGCAGTCGTTGATCGGGTTTTATGAAGTGCAGACCGGACAATCGATCGGACAGGTTTTTTGCACGCAGCTTCCGTCGAATCTCGGCTGGATTGGAGCGACCATGGCGACTGCCTTGGGCGTGCCGCAGCTAGGTGTCGACCTGATGCCTTGGCTTGAGTCGTTGAATATTAAACTGGGTGAACGCGTAACGCCCAATCCGCCTGACAAAGGATGGATGGGACTTTTCTCCCTGATCGCTTCCTACGAAAATGCTATCGCTGTCGAAAAAAAGTGACGAGCAGGCGGACGTTGAACCGCTTTGGCACCCGGATTTCCGCAATGTCGAGCGATTGCCCGACACGAAGGTCGTTCGTACGACTTTCTTTATTAACACTGCGGCGATCGCGGCAACCTTGGCGCTTTTAATGTGGCTCGGATACCGCGAGTTTCACATTCGGACCCTTGAGCAGCAAATCTCTGAAGCTGAGCACCAAATCGACACCAATTCCCGACAGAATAAAGAGGCGCTTCGTCTCAGCCAGGTTTTCACCGATGAGGAGAAGAAATTGGATGCGGCGGCAAATTTTGTTCACGCTCCGCTTTCGATCACGGAATTTATCGAGATCCTGGGCAATACGCTTCCCGCCGAAATATCCATCGAGTCGGTTGATGCGAGACTGTCGGACGCAAGAAACAGGTCGTATGTTCTTCGCGGTCTCGTCGCGGGAACTCGCGACAAGGCCAGCGGCAGCGCTTCGGCCTATGTTGACACATTGCGTGCCAATCCCCGCCTGAAGAAAGTCTTTGACGCAATCACTCCTGAACGAATCGCACCCGATGGTGCTACCGGTCTGTTGTCGTTTGAAATTTCGCTGAAGGAAAAGCCGGAGGGCAAAAAATAATGACCACCGCCGATATCACTGCCTCCTTCAAGAAACAGCCCGTGGGTTTTGCCTGTGGATTACTCTGCGTGGTTTTGGGCGCCCTGCTCTATTTCCGCAGCGATGTGGTTGACGCAGACCAGGCCGATTACGACGCCAAGTCCGCCCAAGCCGCCAAGATCGTCGCGAATGTCAGCGCGTCGAAAAACCTCGCGGAGCAAGTGAAGGAAATTCAGACCGCGACCAAGGAGATGGAAGGCCGATTGCTACAGTCGGGACAATTGGGGATCAATCTCCAGTACTTCTATAAACTGGAAACCGAAACCGGGGTAAAGCTGGTTGATGTCCACCCGAACGGGATTTCGAAAAACAATAAGACCGCCTACCTTCCGGTGCCGTTCAACGTTTCGATTCAAGGTCCCTACAAAAAAATCATGCTCTTCCTGGCCCAACTGGAAAATGGTCCGCATTTTTGCCACTTTAACAGTGCGACGTTCACCAAACTGACGGGCGGAGAGGGAGCTTCTCAAAATATGATGACCTTGACGCTCAATCTCGAACTTCTCGGCCAGCCATGAAATCTTCAAGTATCGGAAATATCTTGATGGGATGCGCGCTGGTTTTGGCGCATGGCAATCTCTTCGCGGCAGGTGATGTCGTTTTAACGCCCGCCAAGCGGCAGGAGGTTTTGGACAAGGCCAAGAAACTGCTGGCGACTCGTGAAGTTGCCCCTGTGGCTCTGGATCCTTTCCACTCGGAAAAATTCGCCGAAATTATCTCGGGTCCCCGCGCGCCAGTGGCCGCTGCGGTCATGGTGGCGCCGAAAAGCGACCGGGATATTTTGCAGGGCATTGCGGCGAACCTGAAACCGTCGGGAAATTTCGTCATGGATGGAGTGTCCAACCTGCTGTTCGGTCAAAAGAGGGTCAAAGCGGGCGATCACCTGACAATTACCTTTGAAGGAACTGAATACACTTTAGAAATCGCCGCTATTGAACGCACAAGCTTTACCCTTCGCCTGAACCGCGAGGAATTTACCCGGCCAATCAAATAACGATCGAACTATGAGCACACGCATCATCCTTATCGCGCTTCTGACCTCGGCACTTACCCTGCCGATGATGGCGCAGACTGACGCAGCCCCCGCTGCGCAGCCGCAGCCCGCGGCTGCCCCGGCTCCCGCCGCCCCTGCAGCTACGCCTGCGCCTGCTGCTACTCCCGCCGCCCCCGTGATTGCCGCTCCCGCAGCGGCGGTCGGTCGCGACAAGGATACGCTTTCGGTGGATTTCCCCGATGAGGACATCAAGACGATCCTGCGCAACGTCGCCGATTTGTTTGAACTCAACCTCGTGGTGCCGGATACGGTCACGGGAAAGACGACCATCAAGATGCACGATGTCACTTGGCGGCAGATCTTTCACAATATTCTCGCCCCGATTAATTATACGTACGTCGAGGACGGCAATATCATCAAGATCGTCAGCAACGAGACACTGCAACAGGAACCCGGTACGACTGAAGTATTCATTTTAAACAACGCCAAGGCGTCGGACATCAAACCGACGATCGATGGTTTGGTGGAAGCTGCCAATGGTGGAAAAATCGTCATCGATGCGCGGAGCAACGCGCTGGTCATCACCGAACGTCCTTCCCGCATGGGCCGGATTCGCAGCATCATCGAGCAACTCGATAAAGCTACGGATCAAGTGATGATCGAATCGAAGTTCGTCGAGGTCACCGATCGGGATATCCGCAACATCGGTGTGAATTGGGCGTCCCTTCAGGGACAAAATCTTTCTGTCGGGAATATCTCGCAGACTTGGACGAAAAATGGCGGTCAGATCGGGACAACCACTAACGGCAACGCTGTAACATACGTTACCAATCCACCGATCACGGGACCCAATGGCCAATTTGCCACCTCTACGGTGAGTTTACCCTCTGGCGCCGTCTCTGGTTTACCAACGACGGTCACTGGCTCAACGGGTCTGGCCAACTATGTTCCCGGAACCCCCGCAATTGATCCGGTTGCCGGCGCTAACGGCGTCCCCGGAATTCCCGGAACCCCCGCCACTCCCGCCACGGCAACGGCGTTTGATACGGTTAACAACTTGATGAATTTGACCAACACCAATGGCACTTCACGTTTGGCCTCCGCTGTTTTCTCCGCCTCGGATTTCAATGTCATCGTGTCTGCCCTTAAGACCCAGAATAACACCAAGATTGTTTCCAATCCCACGGTGGTAACGCTTAACAACACCGAAGCGCTGTTAAAAGTCGGTCAGGAGTTTCCGATTCCGAGCTACACCTACAATACCGAACGCGGCACGTTCGAGGTCTCCGGTTTTACCTACAAACCCATCGGTATCATTCTGAAGGTGACGCCGCAAGTGAATGCCCAGGGAATCATCAAGCTCTCCCTCGAACCCGAGGTCAGCCAGCGCAATGGCGATACTACTTTCAATGGAGCCACCATTCCAATTATTGCTACCCGCTCGGCCAAGACCCAAGTCTCACTTAAAGACGGTTATACGATGGGCATCGGCGGTCTGCTCTCCGCCTCCACTAATCATGGTGGTACCAAGGTGCCGGTGCTGGGCGACATTCCGGTGCTTGGCCGCCTCTTCTCCTCAAAGAGTGTGGATGACGAAACGACCAATCTTTTGATCTTCATTACGGCAAAGACGGTCACGTCTGACGGTGCGGCGCCTGAGGAAGTGTTCGATCCCCGCATGATCAAGGCTGTGGGCATGACCCACGAGGACTTGCCGGGCAATCGCGCTCCGAAAGGCACGGATCTTTTCGCGCCGGCTCCTGCTTCAGAGAAGCAGCCGTAATTTCCCTTGGGTCTATTATTCCCGAGGCCGGCGGAATTTTCCGCCGGCTTTTTTTTGAAAAATGACGGCAGCGATTGGCAACACGCTCGTGAACCGTCGCGCCCGCGACGGTTCAATTTGCGCCAACAATATTTGTTAGCCATTTGGGCCAACGCCCCTAGTTCTTGATGAATGTCCGGCCTCGTGAATTCATCCCCTTCGTCCCTCCCGTCAGGGGATTTCCAGGAATTGTTTGAACGTGTTCGCCCGCAAATGGCGGCCCTCGATCAGTTCATGCGGCATCAGGTGGAATGCTTTGAACCGGAGATTCGCGACATGGCCGCCTACTGCCTCGATACCACGGGCAAACGCCTGCGTCCGACGATGGTATTTATCAGCGGATGGCAGAATGACGGATTGGTTTCCGACGATCTCGTGCGCGCAGCCGGTGTCGTCGAGATGGTGCACCTCGCGACCTTGGTCCATGACGATATCATGGATCGTGCCGAGTTGCGGCGAAATCGCCGGACGGCGGCGCGCGAATTTGGACCCGATGCGGCGGTTCTGTTAGGCGATGCGTTGTTTTCGCAAGCACTCCACATTGCCTCGCAATTTCCGACGACCGAGGTTTGCCGCATGGTTTCCGAATCCACCCGGAAAGTTTGCTCAGGCGAAATCATGCAGACACTACGGCGACGCGATATCACCATTTCTCTCGCGGAGTATCGTCGGATGATCGATTTGAAAACGGCGGAACTCTTCCGTGTCTCCTGTTATTTGGGAGCCAGACTTTCCGGAAATCGGGACGATTTCGTTCGAGCCGCTGATCGCTTTGGGCACCATTTGGGGATTGCCTATCAGATCTACGACGACTTGGCGGACTTTGTTGGGGAAGAACGACGCATCGGCAAGACGCTGGGTACCGATCTGGCCACGGGTAAACTTACCCTTCCGCTCATGTTGTTGCTTGAGCAGGTTTCGCCTGCGGAACGCGTCGTGATCACCGGGGCGCTGAGGGGAGGGCAACCGCTTGGCTTGGCTGCAAGCCGCCAACGCATGGTGGAACTCGGTATTGCGGGCAAGGTCGTGGCCGCGATCGATGAGGAACTACAGACCGCGGGCAGCAACCTGGCTCCTTTCGAGTCCTTGGTGCCGGTGCCTTTCATGCTTCAATTATGCGACATGCTAAAGGTGCAAGTCGTCTCCCTCCAAACTTCCGCGCTGGCGGGCTAATTTACGTTTGCCTGATCACGTCTGCCAGTTAGCCTGCTTCCCGTGCGATGAATTTGTCCAAGGTATTTACCAAGGCCATCATTACCTCCCCTGAACGTCAGCAGGAGGCGGACGCTGATTTCACGGTGGTGAAATTGGTGCAGGCTGGTGACGTGGCGGCTTTTGACAAATTGATCCTGAAGTATCGCGAACGACTTTTTGGCGTGGTCTACAATCTCACTGCAAATCGCGAGGACGCCGCGGATTTAGCGCAGGACGCCTTTATCAAGGCTTTCCAATCGATTAATCGGTTTCAGGGGAATTGCTCCTTTTTTACGTGGCTCTACAAAATCGCCCTTAACACCACGCTTAGCCATTTGCGCAAGAATCGCTTGCGAACTTTCTTTAGCTTGGAAAAACTAAATGAGGCTGGGGCCGATGGCCACGTGCTCGAACAGTTGACCGAAAGAAAAGGGGCGGACCGTGATACTTATCTCAAGGAGCTTCAGGAAAAATTGAACGAAGCGATGCAAAAATTGTCTATCAGGCATCGGACCGTGATTACCCTATTTGAAATCGATGGTCTTGGCCATCAGGAGATTGCCGAGATTATGAACTGCTCGGTGGGCACCGTGCGCTCGCGCCTGCACTACGCGAAGCAACTGCTCCAATCCGAGCTGCAGCCTTATATCCGCCGATGAACGATACCCCCCGCAAGACCACGGTCACCTTGGAAGATTTGCTGCGCGTGAAACGCGCGGAGCAGCCGCCCGCGGAGTTCTGGAGCGAATTCGAGCG
>DASYDH010000032.1:0-1751 GCA_036499685.1 Lacunisphaera sp.
GATCAGCAGCAGCGCGATCACAACCCGGATCACCGAGTTCGAAATGTCGAAAACCGGAAGGACCTGGGCAAGACCCTGCGCGAGCGCCCAACTCGCAACGATGTACGCGATCGCCACGCGGTACACTTTTCGTCGCTGTAATTCTTCGAAGAAGCCGGTCATAAGATATTGGGGCCCAATGTGACGATAATCTCGCGCCGCATGTCCGACAGGAAATGTATGCCCGGAACCGGGGTGTGCTGGTTCGTCAATTCGTTTTTGCGACTTTGCGAGTCAAAATGTGCGACGCACCGGCGGCAACTGGAAATCGGGCAATGGTCAACGTCTAGAGGCAGTGGCCGGGAAAAGAATCGGGGTCAAATCTTTCGGAGTTTAGATGCGACCCCGCCTCCAATTATCTAATCTGGTCACCGATCACCGGCGACAAAGCTCCCGATACGGCGAACGACGGAAAAGGTCCTGAAACGATGAAGGCGAAAGCAGAGATCGTGAACTTCTTAAAGGAATCGTTCGCTTTCGGCCATAAAGCGGTGGCCACCTTAACTCCCTCCAACTGCGTCGAGACCGTCGGCAAAAACAAACGGACTCGACTGTTCCTGGCGACCTTTGCCGCTGCTCATGCCTTCAATCACTACGGACAAATGGTTGAGTATATCCGCATGAACGGCATTGTCCCACCGGCAAGCCGTGCTAAGTCAGACTGATTACTTCGGTCCACGCGCGAGTGCCATCCTACGAGTGCCAGTGACTCGAGGTTTCGCCACTTGTTACGGAGGATACCTTCATTGGTCGGCTCTGGTAGATGCTGACTTGATATCGACCACCGGCGTGCCATCGAATGCCTCGATCGGCCCGATCTTCACGCGCGTGCCCTCAATCTCGCGCACAGTGACGAGGTGGAGCCCGAGCGGGTTCGGTCGTGCAGGTGAGCGCGTGTAAAACACGCCCGTAAGCGGACGAGTTTCGTCGCTGCGCGGATGCCCCTTCAGCACGTCGCGCTTCGCCTCATGCAACCACGTGATCACGATCAGTTCGTGGCCGACTTCCATTCCCAGCAACGCTTCGGCGAATCGCGGTTCGATCTCGAGCCACGCGTCCGGCGCACCTTCCGGTCCCTGCCGCGGCGCGTCTGCCCGGCCCTTCACTGACGATTGGACAAAGCCAACCGGATCGAGCGTGTAAGCTTTCATCCCTGCAACGTTATTCACGCTTTCCACAACGCAACCGTCCGTTAGATGCTCGTCAATTCCGCAGTGAGCTGTCGTTGTTTGCGGCGGCGGTCGCACCGCCAGCAATCCAACATCTAACCACAAATGCAAGGCCAGACTGACAGCGACCGGCGCGATTAGCGGAAAATCATGACTGATGAGTGTTGCTAACGTGACCAGCACCACCCGGAAGCGGACCTATGCCTTGCATGATGCGGGCGTAACCTTCGGCAGTTTCACTTTCGAAGTCATCGGCGGAAGTTTGCGCACGCCTTCATCGAGACGGCGCTCGAAATCCTGTGAAATATTCGCGTAGAATGGATACGCCGCCGGATTCGCCGTCACCGGGCGGTAACGCCAATGCTTGTACATCCAGAGCCAGGGAGCGGGATTTTTCCGGACAACCGGCTCGAACTGGTCCCAGCAAGCTTGCGCCATTTCCTGGAGCGAAGCGCCCGCGGGAAATTCAATCCTGGGATGAAAAACCACGCGGTAACGCCCGCCGGGCAGCGGCTCGCAATGGACGTTGATGAGTGGCGCGCC
>DASYDH010000033.1:0-254207 GCA_036499685.1 Lacunisphaera sp.
GGGCACCCCGCCCACACTTACAGCCGGAACACGGACCCACGATCTCATCACGTTTGCGCCCGAAGGAGCGCGGGGAGTCGCCGCCTATGTCGACGGTCACAAAACAGCGACAGCTTAACCTCGACGAACTTCGCCGCCTCAATTGGCTGTTGGGCGGAGCTATGGCGCTGGTGTCGTTGTGGACGGTTTTCTATCTCGACATCGAGGCGCTTGGCTTGGTCGGCGTGGTGAGCGCGGTGATTTTGGCGACGCTGATCTGGCCGCAACTTCCCAGTCGGATTCCGGCGCTGATCTGGAAGCTCATCGTGCCGGCTATCATCGTTGTGGCAGCGGTGGATTTTTACCTGAGTCCGGACACGCTGCCGGTGCTCATCCGGCTGGCCATTTTGCTCGTTTTCTATCGCTGTGTTTCCTATCGCCGCAAGCGCGAGGATCTTCAGTTGATCGTGCTCGGTATGTTTTTGATTGTGGTCGCGGGCGTGCTGACGGTGGCGCTGGGTTTCGCGTTTTTGCTGCTTCTGTTCACCGCGTTCGCGCTCGGTTTTTTGTTTGTGATCAATTTGATCGCCGCGTCCGAAACCGGCAGTCCGACGACGGAGGAGATGGGTCTGGCGTGGACCCGGATCGGCTCGGTAAATTTTTTCGCGAGATTGCGGGCCGTGGCGGATTGGCGGCTGATTGGTTTTGCGAGCGCGCTTTTTACCGCGGTGGTGGTGATGTCTGGATTGCTGTTCCTGGTGATTCCACGCTTCGAGTTGGCGTCGGGATTTTTTCTCGATCGCTACATTACCCGGGCCAGCCGCACGGGGTTTACGGAGAATCTCCGGTTTGGCGATGTCACCGAACTGGTCCGGGATAACAGCGTGGCGATGCGGGTGGATGTAAGCGACATCAACGGCTTGGCGGAACGGCCTTATTGGCGAATGGTCGTTCTCGACGAATACACGCCGCAGGGAATGCGGATGTCGGCTCAATTGAAAACCGAACTGTTGCGCAGCCAAAGCATGATTGCGCCAAGGATCTCGGGACGGAATTCGAACCGGGGCGTTAATATCGTTGGAGGAACCTGGACGGTATATGTCGAGCCCGGGGTGAGCCGTTTTCTACCGCTGCCGGGAAGTTTTGGTGTCGCGCGACTGGCCAATTTCGTGCCGGTCCAATGGAAACCGGAATTTCGATTGCTGGCGTTGCGGACGGAACCCATCGCGATGTCCGCGTTCCAGATCGAAGGAGTCGAACAAACTCCTCTTATTCGCGACCCGGCGTTCGCGCGATTGTTGAGGGAAGCGCGAACGGCGCCGGACGAGCTGGCGGTGCGAAAAAAATACAATCCGCTGATTAATCTGGGCGGACCGCAGGGAGAAGCGAATACGGCGGTACTTCATCGTTTGGTCGGGGAGATCGAAGGCGGCGCACCGCTCTCGGCGGAAGAGTTTGCCCAAAAAGTCACGGCATGGTTGTGGGCGCGTCATGCGTACGTGTTGTCGGTTAAACTGCCCGAGGCGCCGGGTCAGGACGATATTGTCCGCTGGCTCAACTCCAGCCAGCCGGGCTACTGTGAATATTTCGCCGCGGGTTTTACCGTGCTTGCACGGGCCGCCGGGTTTCCTGCGCGGGTCGTGACTGGTTTTCGGGGAGGCGTGCTGAACGCGTTTGAAAATTACTATATGATCAGAAATTCCGACGCGCACGCGTGGGCGGAAATTTACAATGGAAAGGATGCCTGGCTGCGCGTCGATCCCACGCCTGGCGCGGTGCAGACCACCGCGGCGCTCGCGGAACAGGTCAGTCGGCAGGAATACGACAGCAGTTGGTCTGCGCGGTTCGACAGCTTGCGCGTGCTGTGGTACCGGCGCATCGTGAATTTCGATTCGCGGACGCAATTGCAGATGATCGACCAGGTGAAAAGTTTCACGCAAAATTCGGGCTCGGCCATCCGGGCTACGCTCGAAGACGTCTCCAGGAAATTAAAAATCTGGCTGCGTGGTCCGTGGAGTATGGTGAGGGCTGCGAAGACAGGCGGTTTACTGGTGGGGTTGGTGGCCTTGGCGTGGGGAACGCTCCAATGCGTGCGGTGGGCTTGGATGCGCTGGCAAGTCCGTCGCCAGCCGGAAAAATACGATCCGGTGCGGCAAAAGGCGGGACGCTGGCTCGCGCGGTTGAGTGCGGATCCGAAGCACCGGGAGATTGTCGCGGAGCTGCAGCGCCTGCGTTACGGCCGCCGCGAAACCTGGCCCGAGCCAAAGAGCGTATTCAAACGGGCGAAGCAGAGCGGGAGAAAGCGATGAGCAAAGGTAGGGCGCGGTCCGCGCCCTACCAGATGACCTATTACCAGGCTTACTGCACCTCGTACTTGCGCTTTTCCGTGTTGGAAGCGATGGCCTTCTTTTCGAAATATTTTTTCAGCACGGCGCTGGCGACAGGTAACGCGTTGGTGCCGCCGCCGAAATTCTCACCGATGGTTTCGCCTTCCACGACAACCGAGACCGCGATCTCAGGATTTTCAATGGGAGCAAAGCAAATGAACCACGCATAGTTGATGTTTCCGGTCTTACCGTCCTTGGTCACGCGCTTCTGGGCCGTTCCAGTTTTCCCCGCGATGCGGATTCCCGGTACGCGCAGGTTGGCCATTCGCGTGAGCCAATTGCCCGTGCCATGAGTCGTGCAGCCTTCCATTCCTTCGAGCAAGGCCGCGCGTTGGGCGGGCGTCAGGCCAATCGGGGGCGCGTGCTGGGTTGGCGCATTGGGATCGTGTAAAATGGTGGGTTTCGTGAACAGCTCATTGCGGGCGATTGAGGCGGCAAAGCACGCCATTTCCAGCGGAGTCACGAGCACGTAGCCTTGTCCGATGGACATGTTGGCGGTGTCACCGGGGAACCATCGTTCCTTCTGGCTTTTCTCCTTCCACTCCGGGTCGGGTATCACCATGCGTCCCGTTTCGCCCGGAATTTCGATCCCCGTGCGCTGGTCGAGGTGAAAGCGTTTCGCTTCGGCGGCGAGGCCTTCCACCGTGGTGAGCAGGCCGGCTTGATAAAAGAAGATATCGCAGCTTTCCGCGATCGCTTCGGGCAGGAGAATATTTCCGTGATGGCCATCACCGTTTTCGCAATAAAAACGTTTGTTTCCAACCATCGTGACCCCTTCGCAATCGATGATGGGTTGGTCGGGAGAAACCTTGCCGCTGTGCATCGCGGCGATCGAGGTCAGGATCTTGAAAGTGGAACCGGGAGGATAGGCACCGGCGATGGCTTGGTTGAACCATGCGCCATCATCGGCGATTTTCGCGGCTTCATCCTGGCTCAAATGAGGAACGAAGGAATTGAGGTCGTAGTCGGGCTTGCTCGTGATCGCGAGAATCTCGCCTGTCTTCACGTCAATGGCGACGGCGGCTCCCGTTCGTTGGACGGGATCGGTCAGGGCGGATTCGGCGGCCAGTTGCAGGTCGATGTCGAGGCTCGTGGTGATGTTGTGACCTTGCCGCGCCGGGATTTCCTCGATGGGTAAATCCACTTTATAGCCGGCATGGTCGACGCGATAGATCGCTCCACCGGTTTCACCCTGCAGTTGGTCTTCGTATAATTTCTCCAAGCCGGTTTTGCCGATGCTTCCCTTCATTTTAACCGTGGACAGACCTTCCCCGGGGAAATCCTCCACGTCGGGGTCGTCGTTGATGCTGACGTAACCGAGCGTGTGGGCGGCGGCGGAGCCGAAGGGATAGTAACGGGTAGTGGATAGGTAAACCTGCAAGGGCGACGTGACCGGCAATTCTTCGATCAGCCGGGCGTATTCCTTGGGTGCGAGATCGTCGAGCAGCACGTAGGGGAGCAGGAGTTTCTGATCGATCTGGCGTTTCAACTCCGCCGAGTGCACCGTTTCGGTGCGGCCAAGGATGGAATTTACCTTGTCCAGATAACGCTGGACGACGGCAGCGCGGGCGATTTGTGAAATCTGGTCGGAAGTCGGGCGTTCCTCCTTGCTGAACTGCTTGCGGTAGTTGTCGCTCACCTTGGTGTATTCGCTGCGGAATTCACTGCGCAGTTGCGCCAGATCAAGGACCACGGAAAAACGCGGGCGATTTTCTACCAGAACCGCTCCGTTGCGGTCATAGATATTTCCGCGCGGGCCCGGCACCACCACGCGGTGTTCGCTTTGCTGACGTTCGCGTTGGTTGTAGAAAACCGTCTTGAAGAGTTGCTGGTAAGCCAGACCGCCGACCAGGGTCAGCAACAAGACCGTGACGATGCCGAAAAAAAGCAGCAGCCGCGGATTGCGGGCGGAATGGGTTTCGATGAGACGACTCACGGGAACAGTGGAATCAAGGCGCGGGAATTATCAATGCGCCACGCGCCGGCCGGTTTCCGGATGGATGCGGGCGATGGCCATCGACCTTTCCTGCAGTGCCAAAAACCACGGGGTAATGATGAGGATCACGAGTTGCGAAGCCAGGAGATCGACAAAGATCCGCAGCCAAGCCTCGCCCGGGCGAGGGGAGGAGCCGACGAGGAGAAACGATAGAGCGATGACCAGAAAGAGGTTCGAGAAAAGTGCCACAACGATGCCAAACACCGAGCCTTCCCGCGGAAACCTGCGCCGGCCGTAGAGGAGAGTGGCGTAAACCAGCCCGAGCAGGAGCATTTCGGTCCCAAAAGGAACAGGCTGCAACGCGTCCATCATCAGTCCGGTCAACACGATGGCGATCCAGCCCTGCGTACGACCCAAATGGAGCGCCGGGTACACGACAAAGAGACCGCCCACGTAGAGATGGATCGAACAATAATCCATCCACAGAAAAGAAAAACGACTGAGGTAATTATTGGCGGTTCCGACGAGCCACCACAGAAGGAGATTGGCCAGAAGCACGACCAGCCACCGGGAATCGATCCGACGCAGGCTGAGCGTAATCACATTTCCTCGGGGTTGAGTGGCACCAGTACGGTGACCTCGGTGAGTGAGCCCAGGCGTTCGTCGAGAGTGACTTCACCCTCTTTAAACAGACCTTCGGGAGAAGGTGTTAGGTTCGTGATCTCCCCAATGGAAAGTCCGGGGGGAAATATGCCACCGAGACCGGAAGTAACCAGATGTACCGGCTGACTGGAAGTGGCCACGATATCGTTCGGGACATACTCAACGGTTCCGCGGGGCGATTTGAAGGAGTCATTCAAACCTCCTTGATAACTCAACGGTCGGCTGTTGCCCGCTACGCTCGCGGCGATTCTGAAGGTCTGACTCGTGACAAGATCGACGTTGGAGGTATACAAGTACACTTCGGTGACACGACCGACGACGCCTCCCGCAAAGACCACGGGCGAACCGACCGTGATGCCATAGTTTTTGCCCTTGCGAATTGTTATGTGCTGCCACCAGCCGGAAAAGTCGCGGCGCGCGACCCGCGCCGGTTCAAATCGGAACGAGGGCAGCGGCGGAAGATCGAGCAGGTTTTCCAGTCGCAGGATTTCCGCCTGCAAATTCTTGTTTTGCTGTACGCCGAAATCGTAGTCGGCGATGAGGCCCGCGACCTGTCTGCCTGCCTTGAGGAGTTCGTCCTTTGAATGAAGCCGGTTCGACCAGAATGTTTGCAGATCCTGAACGTACGAATCCGCCACGACCATCGGGGCCTGAATCTCGAAGAAGGTCGCACGGGTGAACGTCTTGACGACCAGCGACAGAAAAAGCCACGCGAGCAAAATAATGCCGAGGGTGGCGAAGGGTCGGGCCTGATCGAATCGTTTCGGGAGCACAGCGGGTTGACCTCAACTGACCCCCGCTAATTGTTAAGCGAAAAATCGCGTCGCGCGGCGCATCGCGTCGGATTTTTCCGGAGGCGGAGGTAATGCCACGTTTTTCTGCCGGACAAATCCGTGGGAGTCATGGCAGGGAACTTAGAAATCCGCTGCGGTCCGGTAGAGTTCGTCGATGTTGTTCAGGAAAACGCCGGTGCCGTTGGCCACGGCGGAAAGCGGGTCGTCGGCCACCGTGACGGGCAGGCCGGTTTTTTCCGAAAGGAGTTTGTCGATCCCGCGAATGAGCGATCCGCCGCCGGCCATGACAAAACCGCGGTCGACGAGGTCGGCGGAAAGTTCCGGTGGGCAGCGTTCGAGGGCGGCGCGCACGGCCTCGACGATGGCGGCGATGGTGTCACCGATGGCTTCGCGGATTTCCTGGGAAGTGATGTGAATTGTCTTCGGCAAACCGGCGACGGAATCGCGGCCTTTCACTTCCATCGCGAGTTCGGTTTCCAGCGGGTACGCGGAACCGATGGTCACCTTGATTTCCTCCGCCGTGCGCTCGCCGATCAACAAATTGTATGCGCGCTTCATGTAGTTGATGATCGCAAGGTCGAATTCATCGCCGGCCACGCGGATCGATTTGGAAAACACAATGCCGTGCAATGAAATGATCGCGATTTCCGTCGTGCCACCGCCGATGTCGACGATCATGTTGGCGGCCGGTTCATCAACCGGGAGCCCGACGCCGAGCGCGGCCGCCATCGGTTCGAGAATGGTGATCACTTCGCGTGCGCCGGCATGGGTGGCGGATTCCTTCACGGCACGTTTCTCGACCTCGGTGATGCCACTGGGAATGGCGACCACCACGCGAGGCGATACGACCTTGGAATTATTATGCACCTTCTTGATAAAATACCGGAGCATCGCCTCGGTGATGTCGAAGTCCGCGATGACGCCGTCCTTCATTGGCCGGATGGCCGTGATATTTCCAGGGGTGCGACCGAGCATCTTTTTCGCCTCGTCGCCCACCGCGAGCACCTTGCGCGAACTGGTGTGGACCGCAACCACGCTGGGTTCACGCAACACGATGCCCTTGTCTTTCACGTAGACGAGGGTGTTGGCCGTACCTAAATCGATGCCGATGTCGTTGGAAAAAAGTCCCAGCAGTTGGTTGAACATTTGTGGCGGTGGCGGGAGTTGAAGAATACAAGCGGCGAGGCGGCGAAATTGTCAAAAGCAAACTCGTTGAACTGACGCACTTTCTGTGAGACCTCGCGAGCTGAAGAATTGCGGGCTCATTTGGGCGCAGGCATTCATGGGATTTTTGGTGGGATTGGATTTCTTGAAAAAATCGAAGTGAGGTTATCATCCGCTCATCCGCTCGGGATGGAATAAGGTGTCGACGCGCGTGCCGAATTTTGTCACGGGTGAGGCGTACTTGAACCTCAACCCCTGATTTATGAAATTACGATTTCCCCTTACTGCTATTTTGGCCGCCGCCATGATCTCCGTCAGTGCGATGGCTGATTTTCATGATCATCTTGGGCTCCAAATGTGGAGCTTGCGCGCGACAACCCAGGCAAAGGGCCTGTCGGCGTCGCTGGATTTGGTGAATAAATGGGGCATCAAGGAGGTGGAGGGCGGCGGCAGTGTTGGCACGATGACGCCGGCGCAGGTGCGCGCCGCGCTGGATGCCCATGGCCTGACGTCTCCGAGCATGCATGTGGGTTATGAGGTTCTCACCAAGGATGTATCGGCGGTCATCCGGGATGCGAAGATCATTGGGGCCACGATGGTGATTTGCCCGTGGGTGCCGCACGAGGGCGATTTCAATGCCGCGATCGCGCATAAGACGATTGAGGATTTTAACAAGTGGGGTGCGGCATTTCACGCCGCGGGCCTGAAGTTTGGCTACCACCCCCACGGTTATGAGTTCATTCCGACCACCGGCGGAGAGACGCTGCTCGACGAGATCATTCGCGGGACCAATCCGGAATACGTGACTTTTGAAATGGACGTGTTCTGGGCGTACCATGGTGGCGGCGACCCCGTGAAGCTGTTGGAAAAGTATCCGAACCGCTGGTCGGCTCTGCATGTGAAGGATATTCGCAAGGGAGCCCCGCATGGAAAGCCGACGGGACATGCGCCGGATACGGACAATGTCGCCGTGGGTTCGGGTGAGATCGATTGGAAGGCGGTCATCGGGACGGCGGAAAAAATCGGCGTGAAATATTATTTCATCGAGGATGAAACCCCCGCGCCGTTGGAAAATATCCCGTTGACGCTGGCTTATCTGAAGACGTTGAAGCCTTAACGGCCTTCCGATTCCGTCCCGGAAGTTATGTCCGGGCCGGAATCGACGTGGTCGGGACTTCCCTGCGAGCGATCCGTTTTTTGGGGATGCGCGGGGCGAAGTCGAGTGAGAGTGGTACATTTTGTCAGGCTGAAGCTTGACGGATGGAATGATTGTGCCGTCTTAAAGATCAACAAGACGCGATGCACGGAATTGATTTCATCAAGGATTTGGCGGTGGTGATGCTGGTGGCAGGGTTCGTTGGTTGGGCCTGCCATCGCGCAGGACTTTCCGTCGTCGTAGGCTATCTGATGGCTGGCATGGTGGTCGGACCTTATACTCCACCATTTTCATTGGTCTCTGACGTTACGCGGATCGAGACCCTGGCCCAGATTGGACTGGTTTTCCTGATGTTTTCGATCGGCATGGGACTCAGCCTGCGGAAGCTTCGGCGATTAGGCCTGTCGCTGTTGATCGCCACTTTCACCGGTGCGATCATCATGTACAATCTCACCCGCGCGATTGGCGGGGCGCTGGATTGGACCAGCGTTCAAACCGCTTTCCTTGCGGCGATGGTGATGGTTTCCAGTTCGGCGATCATCAGCAAGACGTTGAATGAAATCGGGGTGACCCACGAGAAATCAGGACAACTCGCGATGGGTGTGTCGGTGTTGGAGGACGTGGTGGCGATCATCATGCTCACCGTGTTGAATTCGCTTGTGCACATTGGCGGTGCGCACCCTGAGATCGGCACCACGCTTGGATTACTGGGAGCCTTCATCTGCCTGGCGGGTGTGGGCGGCATGCTGACGGTCCCGTGGCTGCTGAAAAAAATGAGCCTGAGCGCCGGAGACGAATTGCCCACCATCATGGTTGCGGGTTTGTTGTTCGTCCTCGCCTTTCTGGCCGACCGGGCGGGTTTTTCCCTCGCGTTGGGAGCGTTCATGCTCGGGGCCATCGTGGCGGAAACCCCACACAAGGTTCAGGTGGGGCGCGCGTTTGAAGGCATGCGTGATGTGTTCAGCGCGGTGTTTTTCGTTTCGATCGGCATGTTGATCGATTTCAAGGCGGTGCTTGATTCGTGGCTCTTGATTGCGGGCATCTCGGCTTTTGTCCTCGTTGCCCGGCCGTTTGCGGTGACGCTCGGAATGCTCGTCATCGGCGGGTCCACGCGGGAGTCGCTGCGCGTGGGACTTTCCGTGACGGCGCTCGGGGAATTCTCGTTTATCATCGCGCAATTGGGCGTGGCCTCCGGGGCGGTGCCACGGCGTTTCCAAGCGCTGGCCGTGGGCGTATCGCTCGTCACAACCTTGGTGGGGCCACTGTTGATCCGACGTTCGGAAAAAATCAGCAGTTGGGTCGCAGGGCGTCAGCCTGAATGGCTCGGAACCTGGGAGGAATATTATCACCGGTTGCTGGAGCGCATCCAACAACGCCAGCAGAAAAACGTGCTGTGGCAGCTGAGCAAAAAACGCGTGATCCAGATTGCGGTGGAAATTTTCCTGGTGACGGGACTCATGGTTTTCTCCGAGCAGATGTTCAATTTGGTGCGCGATTATCTCCCGGTCGATCGCTCCGTGCCGCGCGGGGCGGAGTTGATTTTCTGGGGCGTGTTGGTGCTGATCGCGCTGGCACCGGTGATCGCGATCTGGCGCAATATTTCCGCACTGTCACTGTTGTACGCCCAGGTCAGCACATCGGGTCACCCGAAAGGCGCGCTGCTCGCTCCGATCGTGGAAGCCGGATTAAAAGCGGGCGCGGCGCTCCTGTTATTGCTTTGGCTGGGAGCGATTCTTCCCATCAGTGGCATGGCCCGCTGGTTGCCGCTGGCGGCGGTGGCGGTGGTGCTTTTGACCTTCCTGCTGTTGCGCCGTCGTTTGATTTACTGGCATAGCGTATTGGAGGTGGAGTTGCAGGAGAGGTTTGTGGAAGACCAGAAATTCAGCGTTTCCACCGCGCCATGGCTGGCGGCGCACGGTGACTGGAATCTTACGCTGATCGATTGTGTCCTGCCTGACTTGGCGGACTGCCGTGGAAGGACCTTGGGCGATTTGGCATTGCGTTCCAAGTTTGGCTGCACGGTGGCTGGCGTCGACCGCCAGGGTGTGATGGTGGGCAATCCCACGCGTGAAATGGTGCTGTATCCGCGTGACAAAGTCCTGCTGTTGGGCGACGCCGAGCAGGTGGCGGCGGGGAAGGAATTTTTGCAACGGGCGTCCGGTGCGCCGACCGTTTCCAACTTCGACGAGGTTCGCATGGAGTCGATCGAGTTGCCGAATGACAGTGAACTTTACGGACACACCCTGGCGGAATTGGCTTTGAGTACCGCTTACGGGGTGCAGGTGGCGGGGATCAATCGCAACGGTCTGCGGATGCTGAATCCGGGTGGTGCGGAGAAATTATCGCCCGGCGACGATCTGCTTCTGCTCGGCACGCCGGACCAGATCGCCGCGTTCAAGATCGCCTCGCGGGGGGAGACGAAAGCGGGGTGACGGGCGGCTTCGATGCAAGGGTCGTTTCGCCCGTCGGTCACAAAAAAGCACATCCGGTTGGGATGCGCTTGGGCAATAGTGATGCTTTGTCGAACGCGGCTTAATTTTTGCCGGGTTTGTTTTTTTCTTCCTTCTTCTCGTCTTCGTCGTCTTCGGCATCGTCTTTCGACGCTTTCTTGAATTCACGGACGGATTGGCCGAGGCCTTTCGCCAAGGCGGGAAGTTTGGCACCGCCAAAAAGGAGAAGGATGATCACGAGGATGATCATCAATTCCGGACCACCGAGGCCGAAAATGCCGGCAAGGAAAAGAGAAGAGGACATGCTGGATAGGTTACGCTAGAATCGGGATTAGGCAAGCAAAGGGCGAAAGTGCCCTCAGTCCTGCGGGAAAAGTGCTTTGCCGAGCGGGCCGCCTTGCTTGATAAATTGCGGCGGGATCAGGGGCGGTTTCTTGAGCAGATTCTGTGGATTGTCGATCTGCTCGGCGTCGAAGAAGCCATGCAACTGCCGGATGCGTGTCGGGTGACGCATCTTGCGCAGGGCCTTGGCTTCGATCTGGCGGATGCGTTCGCGGGTGACTTTGAACTGCTTGCCGACTTCTTCGAGCGTCCGGCTGTAACCGTCGACGAGTCCGAAACGCAGAGTGAGAACGCGGCGTTCGCGTTCGGTGAGTGAATCCAACACGTCCATGATCTTTTCGCGCAGGAGCGAGAAAGCGGTCATGTCATAGGGGTTGTCCGCGGATTTGTCCTCGATGAAATCGCCGAAGCTGGTGTCGTCGCCGTCGCCGACGGGCGATTGCAGCGAGATCGGCTGCTGTGCCATCTTCATGATCTGCTGCACGCGTTCGACGGGCAGATTCATTTCCTCGGCGACTTCCTCCGGCGTCGGTTCGTGGCCGAATTCCTGGAGCAGCTGCTTTTGCACCTGCATGACCTTGTTCAAGGTCTCGATCATGTGCACCGGAATGCGGATGGTGCGGGCCTGGTCAGCGATTGAGCGGGTAATCGCCTGGCGAATCCACCATGTCGCGTAGGTGGAGAATTTATAGCCGCGGCGATACTCGAATTTCTCCACTGCTTTCATGAGGCCCATGTTGCCTTCCTGAATGAGATCGAGGAACGACAGGCCGCGGTTCGTGTACTTTTTCGCGATCGAAATCACGAGACGAAGATTGGCTTCCACCATTTCCGTCTTGGCTTGGTGCGCTTCACGGATGAAGCCGCGAGCGGTCTTGAGCGAGGTAGTCATCGCTTCCGGTGTGATACGCATCTCGCTTTCGAGCTGCTTGAGCTTCACGTGGACGGCCTTCACGTCGATCGCCACGTCCTTCTTGGACTTGGGATGCTTGGCTCGATGGAGATCGTGGAAACATTTTTCGACTTCCTGGATCTTCGGCCGGAGCTCGAGGAGAAAATCCTCAAAGACCTTCAGTTTGAAGAAATATTTGACGTAGCAGGCGCGGAGAACGTTGTCGCGTTTCTTGAAACGGATCATCGCGTTCTTGCGCGTTTTTTCGTCGCGGGATTTCTGGATGTCGTCCCACGCCTCGGTCGCCGCCACGTCGTTGCTGCGGGTGGTCTCGACGAGTTTCTGCAGATTCTTGAAATAGATTTCGCGGCTCTCGATCTTCTTGTCGATGACGAGGCGGTCGAAACGCTCGGTGCGGAGCAGAAGTTTTTCGCCGAGATCGGAAAGGTGTTTGCCGACTGGCCCGAGTGCGAAAAGGGCGGCGAGCGCGTTGATTTCCGCGGTCTCAATTCGCTTGGAAATTTCAACTTCCTGTTCGCGCGTCAGCAACGGGACCTGGCCCATTTGCTTGAGGTACATCCGGACTGGGTCGTCGAGGATGTCGTTGTTCGATGTGCGTGATTCCTCCTCCTCGGCTTCCTCCTGCCGCTGCTTGTAGTTGTCGACCTCACCTGGATCGAGAATGTCGATCTCGAGGTTCTGCAGGATGGAAATGACGTTCTCGATGTCCTCAGGATTGTCGACTGACTCGGGTAGCGCCTCGTTGATGTCGGCGTAGGTGAGATAACCCTGTTCCTTCGAAAGGCGGATCAGGTAACGGATTTTTTCGTTCAGATCGCTGGAAAGATTTTCGAGCGCCTTCTCCTTGAATTCCTTCGCGGCGTCCGCGACGGCAGCGAGGGGCGCGCTGTTTTTTGTCGGCTCCGGATGTTTGCCATTGGTCGCGGATTTCGCCAGCTCGGCCTGTTTGGCCAGAGCGGCCGCGTGGGCCTTGTCTTTAGGTTCGGCAGCGTGCGGTTTTGCGGGCGCTTTTTCTTTGGCAGGTTTGGCGTGCTTGGAGGTGCTGGACATAACGTAAATGATATTTCTCCGGGCGAATGGCAGACGGTCCTGTTCGATTCCAACATCCCCACTCACGAACCCAGCGTGAGCTTGGGCGGATTGAGTAGCTGTCGGGTTAAATCAGAGCGCTGTTTCAAGAGAAACGAAAAGTCAATGTCCGTGCCTTTTGTGGCTATTTCAAGTTCTATTTGACGCAGACGTGGCTCTAGAAAACGCCGTTGCAGCGAGCGCAGTCCCTCGTTGGCCATTTTGACCAAACCCTCGTCGTCCGATATCTCAAAAAGAAGGGACGCAATTAGTGATTTTTCTTCCTCTGTTTCAAGGATTTGGTCGATTTGGGTGTTCCCGGCCCAATCGTTATGAGTGACCTCGGCGAGCAGGCGGTTCAAGACGATCCCGGCGGCGTGGGATTGGTCAATCCACTCGTGGGGCAACTGGTTGGCGAGGGAGCGAAGCACTGGCTCATGATGCAGGCAGAGAAAAAGCAAATGCGCTTCGGTTGCTGAGTGAAAAAGCTCCGCCGCCGGTTTTATTTCGGCGGGCGGAAGAGCGTTGGGGTTGGCAAACCGGCCGCTGCCGCCGCGGCGGGCCTGCTGTGCTCGCCAATCCCGTTCCAATGCGTTCAGGGGAACCCGGATCGATTGCGCGATTTCGCTGAGAAAAGACATGCGCGCGACATCGGAATCGCTTTGAGCGATGATCTCGAACAAGGCGGTTGCGACCCGGGATTTTTGCTCGGCGGAGGCGGTCAGCGGAGTGGGGAGCAGGGAGCGGCAGGCGAATTCCATCGCCGAAAGGGAGCTCTTTCGCACTTCCTCGTAAGCGGCGAGGCCTCGCTCAAGAAAAAGTAAATCGGGGTCCATTTTCTCCACACCCTCCAGTGTCAGGAAACGCACTTCCAAGCCGGCCTTGAGTGCCATGGGGAGGAAACGCAACGAAGCTTTTTGACCGGCGCTGTCGCTATCGAAAAAGCATTCCACTTGCGGATGATGGCGCCGAAGCAAAGCGAGCTGGCCTTCGGTGATCGATGTGCCTTGCGGCGCGACGGCGGTTTTCAAGCCGACGCTCCAGCAACGGAGGGCGTCAAGCTGGCCTTCGACGAGGACGAACGGATGGCCGTCGCCGGCATTGGTGCGCGCGCGGTCAAGGTTGAAAAGCAGGTTGCTCTTGGTGAAAACGGGTGTCTCCGGCGAGTTGACGTATTTCGCCTCCCGCGCCGGATCGTCCTGCGGCGTGAGTTCGAGTTGACGCGCCGTAAACGCCACCACGCGCCCTTGGTGATCGCGGATCGGAATCATCAGTCGCCCACGGAAACGCGGTCGCATGGCCCCGATGCTCAGCACGGCACCATCGCGGGTGAAAAAGAGTCCGCACTGGCGCAGCGCGTCCTCGGTAAACCCTTTTTTGATCAACACGGTGGCAAGTCCCGAGTCTTCCGGTGGCGCAAAACCGATCTTGAAATCCTCCCCGAGTTCAGGGGTAAAACGGCGTTTTTCGACCCAGTAATTGCGGATAAATTCCCCGTTGGGGTTTTTGGCGAGAAAGGCCTGCCGGTAATAGTCCGTCGCCAAGTCGTGGATGTCGAAAATCTCCTGGCGTAGGGAACGGCTTTCGCGGGTCGGGCCGCCGGTGCCTTCCTCATATTCGAGCGTGAAGGCGAACCGTTGGGCGATGGCTTCCACGGATTCGGTGAACTGCAACCCTTCGGTTTCCATCACAAAGTTGATGATGTCGCCCGCTTTTCCACAGCCGAAGCATTTGTAGTAACCCTTGTCCGTCGAAACGTTAAACGAGGGCGTCTTTTCCGTGTGAAAAGGGCAGAGTCCCTTGAAGCGAGCGCCGCCGGCTTTCCGCAGGGTTACCACACGACCGACCACGTCGTGGATGTTGATGCGATTCTTTAGGTCGCGCAGGCTGCTGGCTTTTATGACAGACACGTAAACGAACCCGGGTAACTTGGATGTAGCTGCCCTCGTCACCAATGAAAACCGGCGCCTCGGGCGGCAACGGAAGGGGAAGCAATCCGCACAATTTGTCCAGTATTTGCGGGACGATTAAACTTTTAACGGACCTCGGTGTCTGTCAAGTTGCGCGGCCCCTTTTTTCCTGACGATCCCGCGCGCAATTTCCCATGTCTTCATTTCTGCAGAATACACTCGTTGCCCTGGCTTTCGTCACGGGTATTTCGGCCTTCGCGGCTGACAAAGCGCCTCCGGTTGCCCCGATTTGGGAGCACAAACTGACCGACTTCAGCGACGCCGACTACCGCTACGCCGTCGAACAACTTTTCCAGAATTATGAAAAAACAACCGGCCGCAAACTCGTGCCGGGACCAAAGAAAAAAGTGGGATTGAAGATCTACGCCGATTCCGGCCCGGGCCTCGCCACGCCCTTTGGTTTGGTCCGGGGCGTGATCGCCGCCCTTGAAAAACGCGGGTTTGCGAGTGAGAATATCTTTTTGGTCGGACTGAATCCGCTACGTTTGCGCCTCACGGGTTTTCTTCCGTCCCTCGCGACCGGCAAGGTGCCATTCCCCGGACACCCCGTTTATGTTTTGGAGTCGGGGAAATTTTACGACCCGATTTGGTTTTACGACAGTCCGCTGCCCTCCCGGTTTGACCCGATCACCAACGATCGGGCGGTGGAGGAAGCCGCGGGCGGCAAGGCAACCACCACGACGGAAGAAGACCGCAAGAGCTTTCTCGCCACCCCGTTGTTTTTGGACGCCGACTTTTGGATAAACCTGCCGGTTTATACCGACCACCCGGTGCTCGGGGTAAATGGTGCCCTGGTCAATGCCACGCTTTGGAATGCGAGTAACACGTTCCGTTTTTTCAAGAGCCCGGCGACGGCTCCGGCGGCGGTGGCGGAGATGGCGGCCATCCCCGAACTGCGTGAAGGATGGGTGCTCAATATTGTCAGCTTGCAACTTTACCAGTTCATTGGCGGCCCGTACTTCAATTCGCTTTATACGGTTTCCGAACCCTGGCTGTTGATGAGCTCGGACCCGGTTATTCTCGATACGTACATGTTCGATAAACTGAACAATGCGCGAAGGAAAAACGGATTCGCGCCGATTTCGGAAGACGATGCCCGGATGCTCGACTTCGCCCAGCAGTTGGGTGTCGGCTCCATGGACACCAAACACCTGGAATTGGAGAAAGTGGGCGATACGCCTTGAAAATTCTTGATGCGCAGACGCATCTGCGCGCATCTTCAACGCGATGAGTTACGACGCCTATTTGCCCATCCTGATCCAGGTTGTTCTCGCCGCTGCGATTACGATCGGGATTATCACGGCCAGTCATCTTTTCGGCCAGCGATTCCGCCGCAACGCGATCAAGGACACCCCGTATGAATGCGGCGTCCCGTCAGATGGAAGCACGCATACGCGGTTTTCGGTCAAGTTCTACGTCACGGCGATGCTGTTCATCCTGTTCGATATTGAAGTCGTTTTTCTGATCCCGTGGACGTTTGTCTACCGCGATTTCCTCGCCAACCATATCGCGATTCTGTGCCCGATGTTTTTCTTTCTCGGGGTGCTGGTGTTGGGACTTTTCTACGAAGTGAAGAAGGGTGCGTTGGAGTGGGAAAAGTGACGCCCCACACGCTGAGGCGATCGCAACACCAGGCCGTTTTATATTTTGTTGGGGTTTTATTCGCGGTACCGATTAATTTAACTCATCGAGTGGTCTGATTTCATGCGGCTCGACAAATACATCTCGCGCAGCCGGGTGGTGGACCTGGGCAGCGCGGACATCGAGGGGGCGCTCTCCGAGCTGCTCAACCTGACTGTCGACCGGTTTCCCGATTTGAATCGCGATACCCTTTTGAAAGGGCTCCTGCGTCGTGAAAACACGATGACCACATATCTTGGACTCGGCGTTGCGATGCCGCACGTGCGGGTGAAGATGGGGCGGCGTTATGTGCTGGCCGTCGGAAGGAGCCACTACGGTATTCGTTACGACGGTGCCTTGGAAAACGAGCCGGTGCACTTGTTGATCATGCTGATTGCCGACGAAAAGGCGCGCGACTACCTTCAGGTGCTCGCCGCGCTGGCGCGGTTGTTTAAGGAGCAGGATTTCGTCAACAGTCTCCTGCAGGCGCCCGATCTGGATACTTTCCACGAGCGACTTTTCGCAGGTTTCGGCGGCCTCACACCGAAGCCGGTTCCGGCGACGCAAAGCCGGGTCAATCGGGTGGTGTTGCGCGAGGCGGAAAAAATCGCGAGCGGCAGCGGTTGCACCGGCTTGATGGTTTTCGGTGACACCTTCTCCGGCGGTTTTGAATCGCCCGAGTGGAAAACCACTTTGAAGACCATTTTGGTGACGCGCAGCCTGACCGATGCGGAGGATCATCCCGCGCATTTTGACGAAACCATCCAGGTTCGTTCATTTTCCAGTCAACGCATGGCGCAGCTCCGGAGTGCGGTGCTGGTGGGGCTGACCCGCGGCCTGTTGGTTTTCAACGACCGCATTTGCTGCGTGGGCGGTATGACCGGAAGCAATCAATTCGACACGATCGTCGTGGTGGATGTGGAAAAGGAATTTCAAACCCTCCTGACAGGACATGCCGATCTTTTGCCGCAGGACGTAAAACCGGAGGTGCTGGAACGATTGGTTGCGGTCGCCACGGAGCTGGCGGTTGAGGGCCGCGAAGGACGGCCGGTGGGCTGTCTGTTTGTCGTGGGCGATAGCGACAAGGTTGAAAAGCTGACCAAGCCGCTCGTCCTCAATCCATTTTATGGGTATAAGGAGGAGGATCGGAATATTTTGAATCCGTTCATGGACGAAACCATCAAGGAATTTTCATCCATCGACGGTGCGTTTGTGATCCGTGGCGACGGGGTGGTGGAGTCCGCCGGATCGCTCATTCAAGCGTCCGACTATACTCACACTCTGCCCAGCGGTTTAGGCACCCGCCATGCCGCGGCTTCGGCGATCTCAATTGCAGCCGATTGCATTGCAATCGTGGTGTCGTCCAGTTCCGGCCAGGTGACCCTCTTTCGACGCGGGGTGATGATGTCGCTGACGGAAAAGAAGGTAAGCGCTTGATTAATATGCTCAAGAAAGGCGGCGCGGGCGATCGGTGGGCAGTTGGTTAAAGGCTTTTTTCATGGAAACAATTCCGCGGAACTTTGATGTTGCACACAGTGGGCGCGCGGCTTTGCTGTCGACCTTTACAACCCATTTAAGCCATGCAA
Organism: Lacunisphaera sp.; assembly: GCA_036499685.1. Lineage (GTDB taxonomy): Bacteria > Verrucomicrobiota > Verrucomicrobiia > Opitutales > Opitutaceae > Lacunisphaera. Next base: position 18,029 of record DASYDH010000033.1, read on the forward strand.
GAAACTGTCACACTGGAATGCACCGAAGCCCGCAAAGAGGGGAAGCCACCCTCCCGCTATCTCACCAAGCGTAACAAAAAGACGGTGACTGAGCGCATCGAGAAGAAGAAGTACAATCCCTTCCTCAAGCGCCACACCCTGCACAAAGAGATCAAGTAATCTCGTTTGGGCTCAGCTCAAAAATTTTAAGGCCGGTTCCTCGCGAACCGGCCTTTTTGTTGGGTAACTCGGGAAGTGTCCCGGCGGCATTTTGACCTGCGACATCAACCGCGAGCCCGGATGATTTTCTCACCCCACCGCAGCATCAAGGCTTCGCAGTACTTTTGGTTTCGTCGCTGAGCGGTGGAACTGTCCCGCCTGCTGCCGCCAGCTGTGCGCGGCGTGCGGCCCGCCAACTGTCACGATGTTTGCGAATCCAGTCGAGTAGCGCGCGTTCGAATCCGATATCGTAGCCGAGCCGCTCGGACTCGATCCACTTGTGCTTCAGGATCTCCTCGCGCTCAGCGAGGAACTCCTGGTACAGGCTGGACTGTTTTACGAATTCCCGGCTGCCGTTGGTTTCTGAAGTGGTGGTCGTCATGGCAGGCGTTAATTCTTTTAACGGCAGATAAAAAGGCTTCCGAATTTTAAAGTCGGCACTTGATGGCCCTGCAGTTGTGTCATGCGGGATTTACCCTAGATAGTTCGTCGCGTCCGTGTCAATCAGTGTACTCACACCTTCAATTTTTTCATCAACGTTCGCGCGATCTCCCGAAATACCACGGCAGGCTTGCTTTCCGGTGAATTAACCACCACTGGCAACCCGCAATCGCCACCGGCGCGAATCTCGGGAAACAGCGGAACCTGTCCAAGTAAATTCGTATTCAGCGATTCCGCAATGATCGCACCGCCGCCTTCACCGAAAAGAGTCTGTTTGTTGCCGGCGGAGTCTTCGAACCAACTCATGTTTTCCGCTACGCCGAGCAACGGCACGTTAACCTTTTGAAACATCAGTCCGCCTTTGCGCGCCACGTTGGTCGCCGCAGCCTGTGGCGTAGTGACAAGAATTGCCCCATCGAGCGGCAGCGTTTGCACCAGGGAAAGCTGGGCGTCGCCGGTGCCAGGGGGAAGATCCACCAACAACACATCGAGCTCGCCCCATTTCACGTTTTGGACGAATTGCTGGATGGTCTTCATGATCATCGGACCGCGCCAGACGACAGGCGTATTTTCGTCCACGAGAAAACCCATCGACATCACTTTCACGCCGTGTCGCTCGAGTGGCACGAGAGAATCACCGTCGATTTCCGGACGGCCAAGTAGGCCCATCATCAATGGCACGGAAGGGCCGTAAATATCGCAGTCCATCAGGCCGACCCGGCCGGGGCGGCCTTCTTTTTCCAAAAGCTGGGCGAGGGCGCACGCGAGATTGACGGCGAAAGTCGATTTGCCCACGCCGCCTTTGCCGGAAGCGATGGCGACCGAGTGCTTCAGACCGGTGGGCGTTTTCCCTCCGCCCACGTTGCCCTGGCCGGCCGGCGGCGGTGCTTTGGCGGCGGAAACGGCAATCTCGATGATGACGTCCGTGACTTCGGGCAGCGCGCGCAAACATTTTTCCACGTCGGCCTTCAGGATCGTCGGAACTTTCGCGTCCGAGGTCGCGATTGCGATCGAGACCTTGGCGGTTCCGTCGACGAATGCGGTCGACCGAACCAATCCGAACGAGACGATATCGCGGCTGAACCCGGGATACTTTACCTGCTTGAGCGCTTCTTTGAGGGAGTCGTTGGTCACGATGCGGTGAGAAAATTGCTTGGAAAAACGGTACGGTTTGACCTTGTGAGTAGGTTGCCGGGAGTAAAACAAAAACCGGCCCTAAACTTTCTTCATTAATTCGCGTCACATCCTCATGCAGAATGCATTTCGTTTCCTCCTCGGGCTGGCTTTGGCCGCGCCGCTTTTCACCCAGACAACTATCGCCCGGGACATCGGCACAGTCGATGTTCAGGGCGACAACAACACGATCGCGATCACGATCAATTCGGGTTCACCGGAATTGGAGAATCTCGCCCTGACCGCGTTCCGGGCGCATGGCCGCTACAGTATTGTCGCGAGCCGTTCCGCGATCGCGCTTAATTTCACCGCCGCCGGTCCCAAGCAGGTTACGGTGACGATTTCAAAAAATGGCGCCACGCTGGCCAGCGAAACCGCGACGGGCACCGATCTGCGCAACGCACTGCTGCGCGCCGCGGATTTTGCGGTCACGAAAACCAGCGGGCTGCGCGGATTTTTTGCGGGTAAACTCGCCTTTGTGGCCGAGAAGACCGGAAAGACGGAAATTTATACCTCGGATTTGTTTTTTGGCGATGTGCTGCGCTGGACCGCGGAAAACAAACAGATCATTGCACCGCGCTGGTCCCCGGATGGCTCGCGCATCATTTTCACCAGTTACCGCACCAGCTTCCCGGATATTTATGTGCTCGAAATGGCGAACCGCCGGATTTCGCTGCTGGCGAGTTTCAAGGGCACCAACAGCGGCGGTCGGTACAGTCCCAACGGTTCCCAAATCGCGATGGTTCTTTCCGGTGAAGGTAATCCCGAGGTTTACGTCGCGAATTCCCAAGGCCGCCAAATCAAGCGCCTCACCAACACTCCATCAGTGGAAGCTTCCCCGGTGTGGTCGCCGGATGGCTCTCGCATTCTTTTCGTTTCCGACGCCGCGGGTGGCCCGCAACTTTATATGATGCCCGCCACCGGTGGCGGCATGACGCGCCTCAGCACGAATATTTCGAGGTATTGCGCCGAACCGGATTGGTGCGCCGGCGATCCGAAAAAAATCGTCTTCACTGCCGGGGTCGGCAAGGGTTACCAGATCGCGGTTTTTGACATGGCCACGAATACCAGCAAGATTGTGACGCATGCCCCGACGGACGCGATCGAACCCGTCTGGATGGCGGATGGACGTCATATAGTTTGCACCTTCCGCGGAGCCAACACGCGTAGTCTCTATTTGGTCGACACTGAATCCGGCAAGGCCACGCGCCTGAGTCCGACTTCCCTCGGCAACGCTTCCAACGCGAGTTACCTTCCACGGTAAGTTGCAACCTTCGGAATTAATCCGCGGCAGGGGCGCTTGCCTGCAAGCGCCTTTTCCGCAGGCACTCTTCATCCCCGTCATTAAACGCTGCCATTGTCCGGCATGAAATTTCTTTTCATCGGCGACATCGTGGGTAAACCCGGGCGTGAAATTGTTTCCGCTTTGGTGCCAGGGTTGCGCGTATCGCGCAACTTGGATTTCGTTATCGCCAATGGGGAGAACGCCGCCGCCGGCGCGGGTATCACGGCGTCGCTTTGCAAGCTCATCCTCGACGCCGGCGTGGATGTTATCACCTTGGGCGATCATGTTTGGGATCAAAAGGGATTTGAAAACGAGATTGCCGGCCTCGCTCGCATATGTCGTCCGGCGAATCTTCCCGCCGCCTGCCCGGGCCGCGACCATGTCATTGTGGAGAAAAATGGCTTTCGATTGCTGGTATTTACCGTGCTCGGTCGCAGCTTCATCGGCATGAAAGCGGAGTGTCCGTTTCTCTGCGCGGATGCGATGTTGCAGAAACTTGCCGGCAGATATGACGGTGTTCTTGTCGAGATTCATGCCGAAGCCACCTCCGAAAAGCAGGCGCTTGGCTGGCATCTGGACGGGCGCGTAACTGCCGTGCTCGGGACGCATACGCACGTGGCCACGGCAGATGCGTCCCTGTTGCGCCAACAAACTGCTTTTATGTGCGACGTCGGCATGACCGGGCCGCACGAATCCGTGCTGGGCCGTGAAATCGCCCCGGTCGTCGGACGATTCCTCGATGGATTGCCGCGCCGATTCGAAGTGGCGACAGGAGATGTCCGGCTCTCCGCCACGCAAGTTGAGTTCGGTGCCAATGGCCGGGCTTCCGGGATCGAATGGTTGAATGCGAAAAATTGATCGGTGGCTGGCGGCAGCGTGGACGTGGCGTTTTGAAGCTTCCCCTTATTGCTCCTTTTTGCGAATTTACGTGGAGGAAACCCGGCTATGAAATTTTCCCAATCTGCCGCTGATTTATACGTGCCCGAGGGCATTCCGCTCGAGTCTGCACTGTCGCGGACGACTCATTTATGCATTGCCGCACATCAGGACGACATCGAGATCATGGCTTATCACGGCATTGCGGAATGTCACGGATCGGCCGAGCGCTGGTTTTCGGGTGTGGTCGTGACGGATGGTTCGGGCAGTCCACGGGCGGGAAAATTTGCGAGTTTCACCGACGAGGAAATGAGAACGGTCCGACGGCAGGAACAGCGGACCGCCGCACGAATCGGGAAATATTCGGCCATGATTCAACTCGCGCACCCGAGCACCGTGGTGAAGAGCGCGAAATCGAACGACGTTCGCAGCGATCTGGCGACAATTCTCACTGCAACGGCGGCCCACACGATTTACCTGCATAATCCCGCCGACAAGCATGAGACCCATATCGCGGTGTTGCTGCGTTCGCTGGAGGCATTGCGCGCCTTGCCCGTCGCGCAACGCCCGAAGCAGGTTTACGGTTGCGAAGTGTGGCGGGATCTCGATTGGCTGGTCGACACCGACAAACACGAGCTCGACGTGTCGGCGAATCCGAGCCTCGCAGCAGAGTTGGTGGCCGTCTTCGAATCGCAGATCGCCGGTGGCAAGCGCTACGATCTCGCCACGGCTGGCCGGCGACTCGCCAACGCAACGTTCCACACCTCGCACGCGACCGATCGCGCCACCGCCCTCACGTGGGCCGTAAATCTGACTCCACTGCTGCAGGATGAAACACTCTCAATCGAAGATTTCATTGCCGCCCACATCGACCGCCTCCGCGCCGACGTCACCGCGAGAATCCGGAAATTTACTTAAAAAATTCGGGCCAACGCTAATGGAATTCATCAATGAATGAATTTTCAAAAGTCGGTGGCGACTTATCGTCGCCACAGATGGGCATTGGGTCCCAGTGATCGCCGGAGTTTGTGTCAGTTTGCGATCAGGAGCCTCCCTTTGATGAGTGCGAAGACGATGAGTCGAAGGGGAATCAAAATTTCACCCGCTGGTGAAATTCATTGGCGTTCAAATGCTCTCCGAATCATTCAGCTGCCTAATTTATACGTGCCGTTAAAGATCAGTTCGATGCCGTCGGCCATGACGCGGACTTTGATTTTCCCCGACGTGCGGTCGGCGGGTTGCGCCCAGCCGGTGACGTGGCGGGGTTTCTTTTTTTCATTCATCGCCTCGCCCTTGAAATCGGTTCGCTCGCCCCGGGCAAGTTTCGTCCATTCGACGTCGTTTAGAAACAGGGTGATGGTGCCGGCTTCACTCCAAAAAAACCACGGTACCACCCTTGCATCGTAGGTGGTGCTGAAATTTCCGCCGTTCCGCTCAAAAACACCGGTAGCGAGTCTGACACTGCCGATGTAGATGGACGTCTTCATCGACTCGACCGTGATGTGATTCCATTGCGGCTGAACCGATGCGGCGCTGGTTTCGGCTCGCAGGGCGGAGGCGGTCCACGACAGGAAGCAGAGGCATAACGCGACGAAACGCATGCACGCACGATGAGAAGCTCCCGGGCGCGGGCAAACTGTAAGTTCGCGACTGTACCGGCACCGCTTGATTTCCTCGTTGCCAAGACCGGCGGCGAACCGTTGCTTGGCCGCTATGGCAAAAAAGGCTCAGGCGACTTGGGGTGGACGTTTCTCGACAGGAACCGCCGAACTTATGCTGCGTTTCAGCGAGTCGGTATCGTTCGACCGCCGGCTCGCGCCATTCGACATCCAAGGTAGCAAGGCGCAGTCCGCGATGCTCGCGCACGTTGGTCTCATCAGCGACGCGGAACGCGATGCCATTCACGCCGGCCTCGACGCCATTTTGGCGGAAATCAGCGCGGGCAAATTCAAGTGGGAGACCTCGCTGGAGGATGTCCACATGAATATCGAGCAGGCGCTGACGAAGCGTGTGCCGGCTGCCGCAAAGCTGCACACGGCGCGGAGCCGGAACGACCAGGTCGCGACGGACATGCGCCTGTACTTCAAGGCGGCGTGCACGGAGCTGATTCAGAAAATCGACGGCGCGCAGCGGGCGATTCTTTCGATCGCGGAAAAAAATCGCGACGTCCTGATTCCCGGTTACACTCATCTGCAACGCGCGCAGCCGGTGTTTCTCGCGCACCATCTTTTTGCGTACCTCGAAATGCTTCAGCGCGACGCCGAACGGTTTGTCGTGGTGGCCGATCACGCGAATTGGTGTCCGCTCGGTTCGGGCGCGATTGCGGGCACAACGCTCCCGATCGATCGTGAATTCAGCGCGAAAGCACTCGGATTTGTGGATGCAAAGGGCCGGGTGCGGGTCACGCAAAACAGCATGGATGCGGTGAGCGACCGCGATCTCTTCATCGAGTTCGCCTCGGCTTGCGCGCTGGCTGGCGTGCATTTTTCCCGGATCGCGGAGGACTTGATCCTGTGGGCGAGCCAGGAATTTAAATTTATTGAACTGCCGGATGCGTTTTGCACGGGATCGAGCCTGATGCCGCAAAAGAAAAATCCGGACTCGATGGAATTGTTGCGCGGCAAATCGGCTCGGTTGCAGGGAAACCTGCACACCTTGTTCGTGCTCGCGAAGGGCTTGCCGCTGACCTACAACCGTGACCTGCAAGAGGACAAACCGCCGGTGTTTGACAGTCACGACCAGACCGCTCTTTCACTCGACGTGCTGGCGGCAACGATTGCGGGGATCGAGATTCATCGCGAAAAATGCGCCGCAGCGGTCGCCGATCCGGCGCTGCTCGCGACTGATCTCGCCGACTATCTCGTGCGGAACGGCGTGGCTTTCCGCGATGCGCATCACGCGGTTGGCGCGGTCGTCAAACTCGCCGAGCAAAAATCCCTGCCGCTCGACCGCCTCGACTACGCCGACGTGCAACTGATCAATCCTGCGTTCAAGCCCGATTGGGTGGACGCCTTCGACTTGCGCAAGGCGATGACGCTGCGCAAAGGAACCGGCATGCCCGGGCCCGCGCAGGTGGCGAAGCAGTTCAAGCGCTGGCAGAAGATTCTCGGCTGAGTGACGGGAACGCCGTCATGTCAGCCATCCGCATTCTTTCCGACCGGGTTGCCAATCAAATCGCCGCGGGCGAGGTGATCGAGCGGCCGGCGGCGGTCGTGAAGGAACTGGTGGAAAACAGCCTCGATGCCGGCGCGACCCGCATCGAAGTCGAATTTCGTCATGGCGGACGTTCATTGATCCGGGTCGAGGACAACGGCAGCGGCATGTCGAAGGACGACGCGCTGCTCTCGCTGGAACGTCACGCTACGAGCAAGCTGGTTGAAACGGTCGATCTCGACCGGTTGCACACGTTCGGCTTTCGCGGCGAAGCAGTGCCGTCCATCGCGAGCGTTTCGCATTTTGAAATGCAAACGCGCCCGGCTTCGTCGGCGACAGGGACGGAAATTGTCATCAACGGTGGAAAACTCATCCACGTGCGCGAGTGCGGCATTGCGCCCGGGACGCGGATTACCGTTTCCCACCTTTTCAATTCGGTGCCAGCCCGGCGGAAATTTCTCAAAACCGATGCCACCGAGTCGGCGCACATTATTCAGACGGTGCGGCTGTACGCATTGGCGTGTCCGCAAACCGCGTTCACCTTGGTCGAGGACGGCCGCGTATTGTTTCAATCCCCGGTTTGTACGACATTGTTGGAACGGGTGGGTGAAATTTTTGGGCGACAAATGACGGCCGATTTATTGCCAGTGGACATGCAGGACAATGGGCTGGCGCTGACCGGAATGCTTGGGAAGCCCGGTGTCAACCGCTCGACCCGCCACGAACTGTTGATGTTCGTGAACCGGCGGCCGGTGGACAGCCGGACGCTCAATTACGCATTGATTGAATCTTATGCGACGTCGCTCGCGAAAGGCCGGTATCCGGTCGCGGTGTTGTTTCTCGATCTCGATCCCGCGCATGTCGACGTCAACGTGCATCCGGCAAAACGCGAAGTGCGTTTCCGCAGTGAGGGCTCGGTGCGGGGATTTGTGATTCGCGCGGTCTTGCAGCGATTGCGCGAATTTGGCGCGCTCTCGCCGATTGCGGGGGGTGACGGGCTGGCTGTGTCCTCGAATGCCGGTGGAAATCCTGGCGCGAATCCGGTTGTGCCGGCGGTGAAGACCGGGAATGCGGTTGCACCGCTTCATTCGTCACCGGGTGTGATGTCGCAACCTTTTCGTTCGTTTGCGTCCGTCCCATCGCGACCCGCGGGCTTTGCGACGCCGTCGGTCATCGGCGCGACCGCGCCAAGTCCACCCTTGTCGACGCAGCCCATGTCGTCGACAACTTGGTCAGGCTGGCGTTTCCTGGCCACGGCCCATGGCGATTACGCGTTGTTCCAGGCGCCGGCGGGGATTGTGGTGCTCGATCGACGCGGGGTGCATGAACGGATTTGGTTTGAGCGGTTGCAGGCGCAATTCACGCGAGGCGAGATCGCAAGCCAGCGGTTGTTGTTTGCCGTGCCCGTGGAACTGGATGCCATCGCGAGTGCGCTGCTCCTCGACCACTTGAAATTCCTCGGACAACACGGCATGGAAGTGGGCGAGTTTGGTCGGAATTTCTTCCGGATCGAAGCGGTACCCGTGTGGCTGGAGCCCGCCGATGCCGAGATTTTCCTCCGCGACGTGATCGGCTTGATGAGGGAAGGGCGCCTCGATCCGAAAAAGACAGACCTCGCCGGGGAGGAACTCGCCCGCTTGGCGGCCCAGAAGGCGATCCGTCTTCCGGCTACGATAACCGAAGCTGAGGCGCACGCATTGTTGATCGAACTATTTGCCTGCTCGCAACCGCACGCGAGTCCGGCCGGCCGGCCGACCCACTTTGAACTGAGCCGGGGGGAACTCGCGCGTCGGTTTCAACGGTGACGGTGCTGCCCGGCCTGCTCGCATGAATTTCATCGGCGATTGAGAGGAATCGGCAAGCGCGACGGTGACGGTTGCGTGATTGTCGGCCAGTTGGGAATGCGTGATGCCACTATCCCGGCTCGACTGCCCGAGTCGGAAGTCCATTGTTCACTACTTTCTTTCTTTCGGCCAGCCCCGGGTTTTTTGGACCGAGCCGGCAACACCTTCACGTTCTCAAAATCCCCGTGCACGCTACTCCCTCCCGCTCTGCCCATTATTGTTCGTTCTTGTTCCGATGGGCCGCGACCCATTTGTTTTGGCTTCTGGTATTATTAAGCGGTTCGAGGCTGAGGGCCGAGGCGCCCTCGACTGTTCCGGCCGTCTATAGCGAGCGACTGGCGTCGCTGCTGACTCCGGTTGAGGAGGCGTTGACCTTGAAGGGGATTCCGTCGGGTCCGAGTGATTCCGGTTCGATTTTGCTCAACGAAGAAATTATTTCCGTGGATGAGCAAGCCCGGCGGGTGGTAGTGTACCACGAAGCATACCGGACACTGACGGACGCGGCGGTCAAGGACAACTCCGATGACGTCATCCGCTTTCGGAAGCGCGAGCAACAAGCGTACCTTATTCAGGCTGAAACGATTCAACCCGACGGGACGCGGCAAGCAGTCAAAGCCGATGCGGTCTTGATCCAGTCACCGCAGCGCCAGGCGGAATATTCACTCTACGACGATCAGTCTGAGATGAAGATAATTTTCCCCAATGTGAAACCGGGCAGTGTCACGCATTTTATTGTCGTCGTGCAGGATTTGGTGGCGAAAATCCCCGGAGAATTCAACCAGTCGCTGGCGTGGGGCGCCAGCTGGGCCACGGGGTTGTTGCGCTTCCGCCTTGAGATGCCGGCAGAGATGGGAAGCCGGTTGAAAATAGAAACAATTGGGAGCGGTGTTCCGGTCGCACTGGCCGAAACGCTGCCGGGCAACCGCATTTCGCGTACGTGGACGCTCAGCAAACTGGCTGGCCGACGCTACGAGATTGACAGTCCTCCGTCGTCGCAAACCGGCCCGGTTATAAATATGAGCACGATCCGCAGCTGGGACGAGATCGGTCGCTGGTACCGGGGACTCGTGGCTGGCCGCGATAAACCCGGGACCGCGTTGGCCAGGAAAGTAGATGAGTGGACGGCCAAGTCGTCCGGAACAGCCGAGACCGTTTCCATCCTGCACGAAAAGGTCGCCAACTTGGTGCGCTACGTTGGCCTCGAATTCGGCGCTGCGGATTATCAGCCCCATTTTTGCGACGAGGTGTGGGAGAACCAGTACGGCGATTGTAAGGACAAGGCCAATCTTCTTGTGGCGCTATTGCGGCATCGCGGCATTCCCGCCAACATCGCATTGGTTAACACGCAACACTTGGGATTGGTGGACCATCGGACTCCGGACTATCACGGGTTCGACCACGCGATTGTCGCTGTTCCGCAAAAGGGACACGGCTACCTTTTCTGCGATCCGACCATCGATTTTTCCGAGCCCGGCATGCTCAGCCCGGGCAGTGTGGATCGTGAGGTTTTGGTCATCACTGAAAATGGCGCGGAGTGGGTGCGCACTCCGACACAGAGCGCCGGTACCGATCATTACCAGTTTGATCTTAAACTGGCTGCCAACGGTGAGCTTTCCGGTTGGTTGACTTTGACCTCTGCAGGCTATTACGGCGCAAACCAACGCTATCGTTTCTCCCGGCTCGACGCGGACGACGCCCGGTCGGAAATGAGCAAGATCGTGCGTGGATTTTATTCCGGTGCGGAAGTTGTCGATGTCGCCCGGCCCGAATCGCCGCTCCATGCTCCCTACATCGTCAAGGCCTACTTTCTGGTGCCCGGTGCGGCGACGACGGGCGACGGAAAGTACACCCTCGCGTTTCCATCGAGCGCGGCATTGTTTACGGATTTTGGCGACCGGAAGGAGCGGGACAGCACGTTCTTCATGTACAATGACCGGATTGAAGTGAGCGCCGGGCTCAGTCTTCCTCCCGGCTTACGCCCGGCGAAGATACCGGCTGCGTTCCAGTTTGATGCGGCGGCAGGCAGGAGCCAGGCACACTGGACCTTCGCCAAGGACATTTGCCGGACCTCGCTGGAAATCGAAATTAAGCGGACCAGTTTGAAACCGGCTGAGTTCGGTGCCTTTTACCAGTCGTTCGAGGCACTTCACGCCTGGCTCGCCGAGCCAGTCGTGCTCACGCGCGATTCCAAGCTGAAGGAACAGCCGGTGGCCACGCGTGAACTTGATCTACCGATGCTGCCTTCCGGTGATGGCGAACTGGACCTGGTCGACAAGCGCTATCCCGAATCTGGCGACCAGGAGATGCGCCGTCTCGCGCTTGAGCGTACGATTCAATATTTTTCACAGGACAAACCAACCGTGTTCCGGGCCGGCGTGAGACTGGCGGTGATCGATTGGGATGCGAATCATCCACAGCTCGCCCATGATCGTCTTAGTGCAATCCTGGCTGCGTATGCCGGGCTACTTAAGCCTGAGACCTACAGTTGGGCCGAGGCGCTCGACGGCGAGGTCCTGCGCGACCTCAACCGGCTCAAGGAAGCACAGGATCTACTGGAGCGTGTAGCGCGTGACCAATCCCTTTCAGACGGCCGCCGCGCGGGCGCTGCGAGCAGCGCGGTCGATTTGATGATGACACGCTCGCCCCAGGATGCATTGGCCCTCCTGCGCCAGATTGCGTTGCTCCCCGACGGATCGACTGCCGGAGTTGAATCGAGGATTGCCCACCTGTTGCTGCTCGCAGAACAAAATGCCGAGTTGCGCCAAAGTCTTTCCCATTTGGTCCAATCCCATCCGGACTCGAGCGAAGAGCTGTTAACCTCTGTCCTGACCGTTGCGCAAGGATGGAAGATGTCCGGTGACGGAGCACGCATCCAAGCCCTCGCCGAAATGGTCGCCGCGGTGCAATCCAATCCCGGTGATGCGCTCGGCAAGGCAATCGCTTCCTGCCGCGGGGAAGGAGTCATGCGTCAAATCCACGAGCGACTGGTCGGGCTGGTCGCCGCCAAACCGCTTTCCTCATGGTACACCGCCGAGACCGGGGCCAATGCCACGAGTCTGGCCGACTTTAAATCCGCCATTGATGCTGCGGCGGCAAAATCCGATCCCGTTAAATGTCTGCAATTGTCTCTCCAATCACTGGTGAGCCATGGCACGGACGACGATTTTCCTGAGAGATTATGGGATGCCGCCGGGTATGCGGATTGGATTGAGCGCAAGGACGCGAAGCTGATCGACGAAAAGGTCGCGACACAGCTCCTTGACTTGTGCGATCAGCTCCCCCGTACCCACGCCTACTATCTTGAAGGGAAACTTCTTCGGGCCAAACGCCTGGCGCGCGGCGGCAACGTTGCGGCGGAACAGGCCATTCTGAGGGAGATACTCGCGCTGCCTGAACTTCCCCCTAATTTTCTATCCCCTACCTGCAAGAGACTCGGTGCCAGCCTGGAAGCGGCCAGCGATTTCCGAGGTGCACTCGACAGCTACCGCCAGGCTGAACCTGCGGCCAATGACTATGCCACCGCGGCGAATTGTCTGTTGCGCGCCGTTTTCATCAATCTGCACCTCGGGACGTACGACGAGGCGCTCCGACTCATTCGCCTGCTGGAAAAGGTCCCGGTTGAAACCGTCAAGGCATCCGAGGCCGAAGCCCAGATCCATGAATTTGTCGCGCTCGCACGGAGCGGTCGTGCGATTGAGTGTTGGGAGGCTTCGCGGGTATGGTGGCCGGATTGGGTGCGATTCGCCAGCAGTGTCGGGGCAAAACCGGAAGGCAGTGATCAGATCGTCCCGGTCATTCCTAATCTGATTCAGCTGGGAACGGCGCTCGGCGGGGCGAGCAAGTCAGGTAACGCAGGGGACTATTTCGAACAACTGGCCGTCTTGGTCAGCGCCGCGCGCTGGCTGCCATCGCTTGCTCCGGAGGTCGCATCAACTCTTTCGATGACATCCGCCATGGTGCCGGCGCGCGGGGAGGAATTCAGACGGCTGCTGCTCGCATTGCTTTCGACCCCGCATCCGTCTGAGATCGCTAATTTGCGGATGCGTCAGTTGCTGCTCGCCGCCAATTTATTTGATGCTGGCAAAGCGAAGGAGTCGCTTCAGGTCACTGCAACCTTTGAAGCGACAAAACAGCCCGTCGATGAAATGACGCGGGCGATGCATCGCGTGGGTGCATTGGATGCGTTGGGGCTGGGTCAGGGAGTGGCCGCTTCCGCCGTCAGCCTCGAAGCGGACCTGTCTGATCCGAAAGCGGGCTCGCAGCGGGTCTTGTCGATCAGTCTCCTGTCGGATCTCTATCGCCGATTGGGTCGGAATGATGATGACGAAAAATTGCTCAAGCGCGAAATGGAAAATCCAGCCATTGTGGCCGACGCGAATGCGCGAGCGACGCTGGCCAAACGGTATGAACAATCCTCACTTTCCCGTGATTTTTCGCCCACGGTCGATGCCTGGGTGAAGTCCGGCTCGCTGCCGTGGTATGACTACGCTGAACCGAAGTCGCTCGACGACCCGCGCCTGCGGGATTTGGAATCGATCCTCTCTTTTCCGCAGAAGACTTTCCGCGGTGCTGAGATCGCGAAGCTCCAACTTCTGGCGGCGCGGGATGAACGGCGACCGCTGGCGGCCCGTCAGGATTCATTGCGCGAGGGAATCCGCCTGATTCTGGGCGTGGGCACCGACTACCGGCGGATGAATGTGATTGCGGCGTCGGTGATCGAAAACAAAGCCTTTGACGACGAAACCCGGCTTGAGGCACTCATGACGGTTCTTCTCAACTTTGCGGACGAGGGTCGTCTTCAGGACTACAACGTCTGGCGCAAGAATTCCCTTTGTGGGAGATTCGGTCCCGATTTTCAAAAAAGACTTTTGTTGCTCGACGGCTTGGCGGCGGTAGACCGCACCTCAGCTCCGGCTATTCGACGTTTCGCTGATACGATCACCGCGGAAGAGCTTACCCCATTCGGCCTGCGTTTGGCTGGGGACGCACTATCGTTGCAGCTTAGGTTGGGGGATATTGCCGGAGCGGAAGCCCTGACCGCAACTGTACCCGACTGGAAGCTGTCCGAGAACACCGGAACGCGCAATGAAACCGTCCAACTTGAATGTGCCCGGCGCATCAGGATCGCGAAGGCCACCAACGCGGTGCATGAAGCATTCCTCGCGGTGGCGCGGGCCCGCTTTCCCCAGACACCACGGGACCTGCCCGCAGAATATCAGGAGCGGCGCATTGTGACGAAATTGCCGCTGCTGTCCCGCGAGGTGACCTTTCAGGCCTGTTTGCATCTCATCGGGAGCCGCCAGTTCAACCGGGAAAATTTTGATTTTTGGCAGACCTTTCTCCAAACGCTGCCGCATGACGCGGATGCCGGCGCCATCATCGGGGAAATGGCCCGGGCTGGACTTGGGGCCGCAACCGACGACGAGTTGCGCTCGGAAATTTTCAATTTGTTCTTTGGTAGCGTGGATTTGGATGATGCCAAACTGCGCCATGAAGTGGATGCTGCCATCGCACCCTTCCACCAGGAGGCCGACTATCCCCTCAGTAATCTCGTGTTCCGGGTTTATGAAGTCACCGTCGCGACCCGCTTGGGTGAGTTGGTGAATTTTGAAACTGCGTTGGCCAACGTGAACAACCCGGTGGGCAACTATATCCGCCAGAATATCAGAATCCGGGCGTACACGCAAAGAGGTGATCGGGTCGCGTTGAAGCGGGTGATTGACCACCTCGACACCGACTTTCTGATCAATCCCTATTTTGTTTCCGGAACAATACCTGCCCTCGAATTTCTCGGCTACGCGGATGAACTGAAAGTTGCCCGGGATGTGGCGGTCCGGGAAATGCGTTGGTCGGTCGTGGAATCCTGGGCAACGGGCGATGAAGCAGCTGGCGGGAGGGCGCTCAAGCTTGCGCTCGTCCTGGGTGATTCCGCCGCACTGCCTGCCGCGTGGGTGGCGGACATGAGCAATTTTTCGGGGAATCCCATGTTCCGGAGCACGGTCATCATGGACAAGGCCTGCCTTGAGTCCGATTGGGCTGGCATGGAAAAACAGGCGGCCCTGCTCAACCGGGATTTTCCGACTCACTACTACTTTTTTTGGTCGCGGGGTTTCGCCCTGGCCAAACTTGGACGGAAGGAAGAAGCCATTGCTGCGCTGTTGAACTACACCCGTTATTCCAAAGACGAGTTGGAATATCCGAAAGCCATCGAGCTGTTAAAAACCCTGGGTGGCGAGACGCCCACTCCCGCCGCTAAGACTCCATAGGAAATATTTTCAAAGCTGTTTCCGGTCTGGGACCGGAATTGCCGGGGAAAGCGATATTCTGATGGCGATGCGACAGATGGGATCGGGCCACTACATGTTGTCGCGTGAAGTTTCCAAGCGGCGGCGGCAATATACCAATAGCGTGTAGCGGCCCGACCTCATAGATCGCCCGTAGATCGGTTTTCTGTGCTCAACGTCTTCCGTTTTTCAAAGGGCTCATTCCACGCTCGCCCGTGCGTGTCCCATCTATAGAATACCGGCATAAAGTTATGAGATACCTCGCAGCATTTCTACTATCGGTATCGGTCGCGTTAGCTTACATCACGCCTCCCGACCAAGTTCTGATCGACGGGCGAATCCTCCTTACAAGTTCGCGCCCCTTGGCTGCATTCCCGTGGCGTGGGGAGCATCCGCGACTTTCGGAGTATCCCACCAGAGGCGTTTCCGATTCTCGCGAGCTTGCGGCTTTGTGGGAGATCAAAGATGGCCGGCTCTATCTGCTTGCCGTGAGCGCGTTTCGCTTCGAAGAGTTTTCATCCAACCGCTCTGTCGGTCTTCGCGACTTGATGCCGGAGCGAATCAAGGACGGAAAAGTGTTGGCCGAGTGGTTCACCGGTGATTTCGGCGTAATTGAGCAAGAGCGTATTGATCCGCGTTGGTTACTCCGGCCGGAGAATGCGCTGTCGATGCGCGTGGTCGGGCGGAAGTTTCATGTGGCAAGTGGCCGTGTGACAGAAGAGCGAATACCGGCGCCAGACCCAACGGCTCTGGGCGGCCGTGGCTCACCTTGAACATTCGCCGCAAAGCATGAAAACCCTTCTCGCATTTGGTTTTGTACTAGGGTGTCTGTCAGTTAGCAAAGCCGCTGAACCTAAAACTCAGGTTTCGCGGGACGAAGTAAGGCGTCTTACCATCGCGGTCGCCCTGCTCGATTACCCCATTGAGCAAAGCAAAGTCCGTGATGCAGTGGGCATTCCTAACGGAGTGGATCTGTCTTGGGGTAGTTCTGAAAACGAGGGATCTAAGAGAGGATCATATTGGTATTGGCCTCTACTTAACACCCCCGATGGCAGCTCCTTTGCGCTCAAAGTTTTCTATAGTGCCGATTCCAAGAAGACAACTGGTCGTTACCCGTTGATTACGGCAATAGAGGTCGTCTATCAGGTTGAAAATGTCGGCTCCTTTGTAGCGGATCCAAACGACTATCCGCTCCTAAATGTTTCTCGGCTTAAAGTCATGATGAAGCGAGATGGACTGACCCCGAAAGAAATCACCGATCCGCAAACCCTGGGCAAATATTGGGAGGAAACTCTTCGGGATCGGGAGAACGAATTTCAGAAAAGACCGAAAAAATGAAGGCGAACTTAAAAAATTCTGATTCGCCGCAGCGCGAATCGGAACCCCGGTTGAACAAGCCGATCGATTGATGGATGCGGCCGGGAGCGCGTTATGGAGGTGTGTTGGCGGACTAACCTGGTGCCCGGCGCTCACCGCTGCACTTCCCGCCGAGACCCATTTGAGGCGGCCCAGCGTCGTAGAAATAAATCCGCTGGCCGGCGCAGAAGAGACGCCGCGAATTTACAGAATCCCGCCTTGCCTGTCTGATTGGCACGACTTGTGATTCATCAATCCTTATGCCGTCGAAAAAATCTGTCGCCAAGCCAGTTAAAACTCCGGCCGCAGCTTCCGCTGAAGCGATCGCGCCCAAACGGGTCGCCCGCACCATGCTGCCTGGCAGTACGGTCCCATTTACCCCCATTCAGGAAGTTCATGCGGCGCTGCACTCGGTTTGCGCGCCCGGTACGGTCGAGGAAAATTTGAAGGCGTTGATTCAACGCCATCTCGTTTCCACGCTGGCCCGCCACATGGCATCGGCGACACCGCGCGACTGGTGGATCGCAACCGCGCTGGCGGTGCGCGACACCATTCACGAGCGGATGATCGCCACCCAGGCGGTGCACAATGCCAACAATGTCCGCCGCATTTATTATTTCTCCCTCGAATATCTCATGGGCCGGCTTTTTGGCAGTAACCTGCTTGCCACGGGTCTCTTTGATGCCGCAAAAATTGCACTGACTTCCCTTGGCCAGGATTTCGAAAAAATTCGTGAGTCCGAAGTCGACATGGGCCTGGGCAACGGCGGTCTCGGCCGGCTCGCCGCCTGTTTTCTCGATTCGCTCGCGACACTCGATTTCCCGGCCCTGGGTTACGGCATCTATTATGAATTTGGACTCTTCCGGCAGGAATTCGCCAACGGCAGTCAGGTCGAGCATCCGGACAACTGGATTCTTTTCGGCGATCCGTGGGAAGTGGTTCGCGCCGAATACACCCAGGAGGTGCGCTTTTACGGACGCGTCGAAAATGTGTTCGACGACAAGGGGAACTATCGGCCGCGCTGGGTCGACACGAAGACCATCATCGGGGTGCCGCACGACATCCCGACCGCCGGGTACGGCACGCAGACCGTGAATTTGTTGCGCCTGTGGGCGTCAAAATCATCCGAAGATTTTGATCTGGCGGCGTTCAACAGTGGCGGTTACGTCGAGGCCGTTCGCGAAAAAGCGCTCGGGGAAACCGTCTCGAAGGTTCTTTACCCAAATGACAAGACTGAGACCGGCAAGGAATTGCGGCTCATGCAGCAGTATTTCTTCGTCTCGTGTTCATTGCGCGACATCATCCGGCGCCACTTCCGGAACCCCGTCAACTCCTGGGTCAATTTCTCCGACAAGGTCGCCGTGCAGCTCAACGATACCCATCCGGCCATCTCCATCGTCGAATTCACCCGGATTCTCATCGACGAGCAGAATATGACGTGGGACGCGGCATGGGAGATCACGAGCAAAACCTTTGCGTACACCAATCACACGCTGTTGCCCGAGGCGCTCGAAAAATGGAGCGTGGGATTGTTCGAGCGCCTGCTGCCGCGGCATCTCCAGCTCATCTACGACATCAACACCCGGCTGTTGCAAAGCGTGGAAACCAAGTGGCCCGGCGATAATAACAAGAAACGCGTCTGCTCGCTGATCGAGGAAAATGGTAACCGCCAGGTGCGGATGGCCAATCTCGCCGTGACCGGTTCGCACACGGTCAACGGCGTGGCGGCGTTGCACACCCAGCTGTTGAAAAAGGATTTGTTTCCCGAGTTCGACGCGCTTTATCCGGGAAAATTCCAGAACAAGACCAACGGCATCACGCCCCGTCGCTGGTTGTTGAAGAGTAATCTTCGTCTCTCGGCCCTGATCACTGAAAAACTCGGCAGTCTCGACTGGGCGCGTGATCTCAATCTGTTGCGCGGCTTGGAAAAATTCGCCGACGACCAGGCATTTCAACGTGATTTCATGGCGATCAAGCACGCCAACAAGATGGACCTTGCCGCCGTCATCAAAGCAGAGTGTGAAATCGAGGTTTCGCCCGATGCCTTGTTCGATGTGCAGATCAAGCGACTGCACGAATACAAGCGCCAGCATTTGAATCTGCTGCATATTCTCGCGCTCTACCGGCGACTCCTGCAGAATCCGACGCTCGATATCGTTCCGCGGGTTTTCGTTTTCGGGGCCAAGGCCGCGCCGGGCTACGACCTCGCGAAAAATATTATTCGCGCGATTAACATCATCGGGGCACGGATCAATGCGGATGCCCGCATCGAGGGCAAAATCAAGGTCGTCTTCCTGCCCAATTATCGCGTTTCGCTGGCGGAAAAAATCATCCCGGCCGCCGACCTTTCGGAGCAAATTTCGACGGCCGGAAAGGAAGCTTCGGGCACGGGCAACATGAAGCTTTCCCTCAATGGTGCGCTCACCATCGGCACGCTCGACGGCGCAAATGTCGAAATTGGCGAGGAGGTCGGCGGGGATAACATTTTCATCTTCGGCCTGACCGTCGAGCAGGTGGAAGCGCTCTGGGCTAAAGGTTACCATCCGTGGGATTACTACAACGCCGATGAAGAATTGCGCGCGGTGATTGACTGGCTCGGCAGCGATTATTTCACGCCGGGAGAGCAGGGGGCCTTTTCGCTGGTCCATCACAGCCTGCTGCAAGGTGGCGATCCCTATCTGTTGCTGGCCGACTTCCGCAGCTACTGCGAAGCGCAGGCCCGGGTCGACGCGGCCTATCGCGACAAGAGGAAATGGGCCCGCATGGCGATCCTCAACACCGCACGCATGGGCAAATTCTCCAGTGATCGCACCATTCGCGAATACGCGAAGGACATCTGGCGCCTTCAGCCCGTGAAAATTTGATCCGCGTACGCGCGTGCCGCAGCTGACGTGACCCAACGCGCGCGACGCAATTCGCGCGTTATCACTGACGTGACGGCGACCCAGCCTACATTACCGCCCATTACAAATAAATCTCCAGCCAGCGATGAGCGGGCTCCCGGGAACCAAGCCACGACGACGATCAGTCGGCGTACACTTCGTAGAATTCATGCGAATGAATTCATTAGCGGTTAAAAACTTCTGTTCCGATCCGGTTCGATCCACGAAATTTTTGACCACTAATGGTTTCGCTTACCCCAGACGCGAAACTTACAAAGTCTCCTTCGACTAATCGTCTTTGCCGCGCCGAAGCCCTATCCGAAGGCGTCTCCGGTTTTGGAAACTGAGGTGTCCGCTTATCGCGGACGGAATCGAGCTAATGTGAATTTTTCTATTCTCCGTGTTTAAATTCCGGCCGTTTAGTTTTTTGGTCTTGGTGAGCTTTGCTTACTTGGTGTAAACCCCAAGATGGGGGGAGGCAATGCCCGGTGCAGGCCACAAGCTAACGCCTACTTTTACGTGGCACCTTCGCGTCCGCGTTCCACAATCGCCGCACAGGATCCGGTGGCATGTGCTCTGCCAGTCCCCGAATTTATCAACTTGCATGACTTCCGCCGTCAAAAAACACCGCCTATTCCTGTTCTTTGCGGTGTTTGCTTTCGTTGCGTTGGGCGTAGGATTATTAGCGCGGCTCACGCTCACGGAAATGGCGGTGAGTTCGCTGTTGAAGATGTCCGGTGCCTCCGATGTGAAGTTCACGGTTGAACAGGCCTCGCCCTGGAAAGTCGTGCTCGGGAACATCGGGTTTCAGGTGAAAACCCAATTGTTTGCCGCCAAACATATTTCGATGACCCGGTTGCATTGGTGGACCCCGTCGCTCGGCGTCCTGCGGGTTGAAGAGGCGAAGTTGCCGTTGACCATCGACGGATCGGACGTCGATGCGCGAGCGTGGCCGGTTTACAAGAATTCCACGATCGCCCATGTGCCAGCGAGCTTGCCGGTCGACGAGGTTCACGTAGACGGGCAGCTCGTGATTCGCGCCGCGGACGTGCCGGATCAATCGCTGACCGTGAAATTGGATGCCTACCTGGTCGCGAAAAATTCCTGGACGGGGAACATCGAGGTCGCCGGCCCGGGGCTCGGTGCGAAGGGAGAAATCGGCTATGATCTCGCGAAGGATCAGGTGAGTTTTAATCTTCCATCACTTTCACTCGATTTGAAGCCGTGGCGGGAATTCGTCCAGCGCGCAGTGGTAATGCCCGGCGGGGGCACTTGGGACACGGAGGGAAAATTAACCGGGCATGCGCAGGGTCGTCTCGCGGGGAAAAAGCTGGTGGCGAGCGGTGGGGTGGGTTTGCGCGAAGGTCGCGTGCGGTATGAAGCCAGGGACATCACTGCGGAGGGAATCGAGGCGGACCTTGAATTTACCGACTTCGACAAAATGCTGACAAAACCCGGCATGGTGCGGATCCGGGAATTGCGGGTGGGTGCGTTTCCGCTGCGCGAACTGTCCGCCGAAGTCGCCCTGGCCAGCGGCGAGAAAATCTCCGTTTCGTCGCTTTCAGTGAAAGTGCTGGGCGGGACGGCTTCGACCGAACCATTTAAATATTTTCCCAATTTGCGCGAACTGGACGCCGTTGTGTTGGTGAACGGAATCAGTGTTCAGGGGATCATGGGTCTCACGAAGGATCTCCCGGCGAGGGCCACGGGGCAGGTGAATGGTCGACTTCCCGTCCATCTCGATGACAGTGGTATCCGGTTGGGTACGGGTTGGCTCCAGTTGAAGCCAGGCGTTTACGCCGAACTTCAGTTGCAAACGAATGGTCTGCTCACGGGGAATCTTTCTGAAAAAAGCCCGGGTTACAGTGTGCTCAAAAAAATTGAATCCGGGGTGCTTAGACTAAAGCTGGACGAACTTCGGCTCGATATTCGTCCACCCAATGCGCCGCCCGGTCGCTCGGCCCGGCTGCTGATTTCGGGATCGCCGGTCGATCCCACCGTGAAAGCTCCTGTCACCCTTGACCTCAACGTGAACGGTCCACTGGAAAAGCTGCTCCATCCCGGGACGGATTCACGGTTGAGCTTCAAATAGACGTTTTTTTGGTGATTTGGACGCGCCGATTTTTATTCACTTTTTCTGCGAACCGAAAATTTCCGAGCTGGTCTAAATTCCGACTGACCGGTTTTGTTCGTGACAGCTTGACTGGGTGGAAAATGGCGTTTCTCCCTCGGTAATACGCTGGACACCACTGTGGGGATTGCCTCAAAAAAGTCGGGTTGCCCACTATGAGAAATGACGTCGCGCTTCCTCCCCGCGTTTTTGTATTGATCGGAATCCGGGGAAAATCTGTTTGTGGGCGTGCGTCAGTGACTGGTCGGTGATTTTCTGAAATTTATTTGAACCTTCGTGTTGCCACTATGAAAAAGAAACGGACTTTCTCACGTCGTTTGGTTGAACCGGCTTTGGATCAGGCTGCTTTCATGAAGCATCTCGTGGGTTCGCTCTCGGCGATTGAAAATGGGGACTTCAGTGTCCGGTTGCCTTCGGCTTGGACCGGCCTCGAAGGCCGGGTCGCGGACAAGATTAATGCGATTTCCGCCCGCATGGAGCGGTTCAATACCAGCTTGCTCAAATTGCGACAGCAGGTGGGCGAGGAAGGGAAAATCAATGTCCGGCTTTCCCTCGGCGATTCCATCGGAAGTTGGGCGGAGCGGGTCGACGCGATCAATTCCCTCGTCGAGGAATTGTCCCGGCCGACGGTGGAAGTCGGACGCGTCATTGGCGCGGTGGCGAAGGGTGATCTGTCCCAGGCGATGCCGTTGGAATTGGGCGGTCGGCCGCTGAAGGGGGAATACCTGCGCACGGCGAAACTGGTTAACGGCATGGTCGGACAGCTTGGCGCATTTTCGGTCGAGGTCATCCGTGTGGCCCGCGAAGTCGGCACGGAGGGAAAACTCGGCGGACAGGCGCAAGTCAAGGGTGTGTCCGGCGTGTGGAAGGAACTTACCGAATCGGTGAATCAGATGGCCGGCAACCTGACTGCGCAGGTGCGTAATATCGCCAACGTGACCATTGCGGTCGCCCAGGGCGATTTGTCGCGCAAGATCACCGTCGACGTGCGCGGCGAGATTTTGCAGCTGAAGGAAGCGATCAACATCATGGTGGATCAGCTTCGTTCGTTCGCGGCCGAGGTGACGCGCGTGGCGCGCGAGGTCGGCACGGAAGGAAAACTCGGCGGCCAGGCGGTCGTGCCGGGCGTCGCGGGCACATGGAAGGATTTGACGGATTCGGTCAACGCGATGGCTTCAAACCTCACGGACCAGGTGCGCAATATCGCCGGCGTGACCACGGCGGTGGCGCGCGGCGATTTGTCGCGCAAGATCACGGTCGACGTGAAGGGCGAAATTCTGGAGTTGAAGGAAACGATCAATACGATGGTCGATCGTCTGAACGCCTTCGCTTCGGAAGTGAGCCGCGTGGCGCGCGAAGTCGGGACGGAAGGAAAACTCGGCGGACAGGCGGTTGTGCCTGGCGTCGCGGGCACGTGGAAGGATTTAACGGATAACACTAATTTGATGGCGGCGAATCTCACCGGTCAGGTGCGTAATATCGCCGAGGTGACCACCGCCGTCGCGAAGGGCGATTTGTCGCGCAAGATCACGGTCGACGTGAAAGGTGAAATCCTCGAATTGAAGAACACGATCAACACGATGGTCGATCAACTCAACGGCTTTGCGTCCGAGGTGACGCGCGTGGCGCGCGAAGTCGGCACCGAGGGAAAACTTGGCGGCCAGGCGACCGTGCCAGGTGTCGCCGGCACATGGAAGGATCTGACGGACAACGTGAATTCGATGGCGAACAATCTCACGACGCAGGTGCGCAATATTGCCGACGTCACGACGGCGGTTGCGAAGGGTGACTTGTCACGCAAGATCACGGTCGACGTGCGGGGGGAAATTCTGGAGTTGAAGAACACGATCAACACGATGGTCGACCAGCTCAACGGATTTGCCTCGGAAGTGAGTCGCGTGGCACGTGAGGTCGGCACCGAAGGTAAGCTCGGTGGCCAGGCGCAGGTTTCCGGTGTCGCGGGCACATGGAAGGATCTGACCGACAACGTGAATTCGATGGCGAATAATCTGACGACGCAGGTGCGCAACATCGCCGACGTTACGACCGCCGTCGCGCTGGGCGACTTGTCGCGCAAAATCACCGTCGATGTGAAAGGGGAGATTTTGCAGTTGAAGGAAACGATCAACACGATGGTTGACCGTCTCAACGCTTTTGCGTCCGAGGTGAGCCGCGTGGCGCGGGAGGTCGGCACGGAGGGAAAACTCGGCGGTCAGGCCGAGGTGCCCGGCGTCGCGGGCACGTGGAAGGATTTGACGAACAATGTGAATTTGATGGCGGCGAATCTTACCGGTCAGGTGCGTAACATCGCCCACGTCGCCACGGCGGTCGCGCGCGGCGACTTGTCGCGCAAGATCACGGTGGACGTGAAGGGTGAGATTCTGGAGTTGAAGAACACGATCAACACGATGGTCGACCAGCTCAACGGTTTCGCCGCGGAGGTGACACGCGTGGCGCGCGAGGTCGGCACCGAGGGCGAATTGGGCGGCCAGGCGCAGGTGCCGGGCGTGGCGGGTACCTGGAAGGATTTGACCGATTCGGTAAACGCCATGGCGACCAATCTCACCGCGCAGGTGCGCAACATCGCCGAAGTGACGACCGCGGTCGCGCGCGGTGACTTGTCGCGCAAAATCACGGTCGACGTGAAGGGCGAAATTCTCGCGCTCAAAAACACGATCAACACCATGGTCGATCAATTGAACGCCTTCGCTTCGGAAGTGAGCCGTGTCGCGCGTGAAGTCGGCACGGAAGGCAAACTGGGCGGTCAGGCCAAGGTACAAGGCGTGGCCGGCACGTGGGAGGATTTGACGGACAACGTGAACTCGATGGCGAATAATTTGACAACGCAGGTGCGCAACATCGCCGACGTGACGACGGCCGTCGCGCGCGGCGATTTGTCGCGCAAGATCACAGTCGACGTGAAAGGGGAAATTCTCGAGCTGAAGGATACGATCAATACCATGGTCGATCAGCTCAACGGTTTTGCGTCCGAGGTGACACGCGTGGCGCGCGAGGTCGGTACGGAAGGCAAACTGGGCGGTCAGGCCGAGGTGCCGGGGGTGGCCGGCACGTGGAAGGATTTGACGGACAACGTGAATTCGATGGCGAACAACCTGACGACGCAGGTGCGCAATATCGCCGAGGTAACCATCGCGGTGGCGAACGGCGACTTGTCGCGCAAGATCACGGTCGACGTGCGCGGTGAGATTTTGCAGCTGAAGGAAACCATCAACACGATGGTCGAGCAGCTGCGTTCATTTGCTTCCGAAGTGACGCGCGTGGCACGTGAGGTGGGTACCGAGGGGCGTCTCGGGGTGCAGGCGGTCGTGCCCGGGGTTGCGGGCACGTGGAAGGATTTGACGGATTCGGTGAACGCGATGGGCGCCAATCTCACGGCGCAGGTGCGCAACATCGCTGAAGTGACCACGGCCGTCGCGCGCGGCGATTTGTCGCGCAAGATCACGGTCGACGTGAAGGGCGAAATTCTTGAGTTGAAAGACACGATCAATACGATGGTTGACCAGCTGAACGCTTTCTCCGCTGAAGTGACGCGCGTGGCGCGCGAAGTCGGCACGGAAGGGAAACTCGGCGGCCAGGCGCTCGTGCCCGGGGTGGCGGGCACGTGGAAGGATTTGACCGACTCGGTGAACGTCATGGCGGCCAATCTCACCGACCAGGTTTCCGGCATCGTGAAGGTTGTGACGGCGGTGGCGAACGGCAACCTTCGCCAGAAACTCACGGTCGAGGCGAAGGGTGAAGTCGCGGGTCTCGCGGACACAATCAACAACATGACCGACACGCTCGCGATTTTCGCGGAGCAGGTGACGAACGTGGCGCGCGAGGTCGGCGTGGAAGGCCGGTTGGGCGGCCAGGCGCACGTGCCGGGTGCGGCGGGTACGTGGAAGGATTTGACGGGCAACGTGAATTTGCTCGCAGCGAATCTCACGACGCAGGTGCGCGCCATCGCCGAGGTGGCGACGGCGGTGACGAAGGGCGACTTGACCCGTTCGATCCAGGTCGATGCCCGCGGCGAGGTCGCGGAGTTGAAGGACAACATCAACACGATGATCTACAATCTCCGCAATACGACGGAGACGAATCAGGAGCAGGATTGGTTGAAGACCAACGTCGCGAAATTCACGCGCATGCTGCAGGGCCAGCGCGATCTTTTCACGGTCGGCAAAATGTTGCTCTCGGAGTTGTCGCCGCTCGTCAATGTGCAGCAGGGCACGATTTATCAAATGGACGCAACGATCCCGAAGCGCCCGGTGCTGCGTTTGCTGGCGGCGTATGCCTATCAACAAGGCCTGCCCGAAACGATCGCCTCGGGCGAAGGACTGGTCGGCCAGTGCGCCGAGGAGAAGCAGCGCATTTTACTCAACGATGTTCCCGCCGGTTACGCGCGGGTAAATTCCAGTCTCGGGGCCGCCGCTCCCGTCAGCATTGTCGTGTTGCCGGTGCTCTTTGAAGGCCAGGCCAAGGCGGTGATCGAACTGGCGTCGCTGCATCCCTTCAGCGTCACCCACATTGCCTTCCTCGAGCAATTGACCCAATCCATCGGCGTCGTGCTCAATACCATTGAGGCGACGATGCGCACCGAGGGCCTGTTGCAGCAGTCGCAGCAGCTCACCGTCGAATTGCAATCGCAACAGAAGGAACTCCAGCAAACCAACGAGGAGCTCGCGCAAAAGGCCCGGCAGCTCGCGGATCAGAACGCCGAGGTGGAGCGCAAAAACACCGAGGTGGAACAGGCGCGGCGCGCATTGGAAGAGCAGGCGACCGAACTCGCGCTTACGTCGAAATACAAATCCGAGTTTCTGGCGAACATGTCGCACGAATTGCGCACGCCACTCAATTCGATCCTGATCCTTGGCCAGCAGCTGGCGGAAAACAGCGGCGGGAATCTTCTCCCCAAGCAGGTGGAGTTTGCCCGGAACATCCATTCCTCGGGCTCCGATTTGTTGAATCTCATCACGGACATTCTCGACTTGTCGAAGATCGAGTCGGGTACGGTGACCGTCGACGCGGAGGAAATCAGTTTCGTTTCGCTCTGCGATTCGATCGAGCGGAATTTCCGGCACATCGCCGATTCCAAAAACCTGCCGTTCGAGGTCGTGTTCCCGCCGGATTTGCCGGCGACAATCAACACGGATCCGAAGCGCTTGCAGCAGATTTTAAAGAATCTCCTGTCCAATGCGTTCAAGTTTACCGCGCAGGGTCGTGTCGCAGTGCACGTCAAAATTGCGAAGGATGGCTGGACTTTCGGACATCCCGTCCTCAGCCGCGCGCCGCAAGTGGTGGCGTTTTCGATCAGCGACACCGGCATCGGCATTGCGGCGGAAAAGCAGAAATTGATTTTCGAGGCGTTTCAACAGGCCGATGCGGGCACGAGCCGCAAGTACGGCGGCACGGGGCTCGGGCTTTCGATTTCCCGTGAACTCGCGACTCTGCTGGGTGGGGAGATCCGGTTGCACAGTGTCGCCGGGCAGGGAAGTCATTTCACGTTGTATCTGCCGTTGACGTACAGTGCGCGGGCGCCGGAAAAAAGCTCCCCGCTCCACGCGCCGATGGCTCCAGTGGCGTTGCCCGCGCCGCGCGAGGAGATCATTCCCGACGATCGCGACGCGATCAATTCCGGCGACCAAACCTTGCTCATTGTCGAGGACGACCCGCATTACGCGCGCGTCCTGCTGGGTCTCGCGCGGGGCAAGGGATTCAAGGGCATCGTGGCCACCCGCGGGAACGCTGCGCTCACGCTGGCCCGGCAATACCAGCCGACTGCCATCACGCTCGATGTTTTCCTGCCTGACATGCTGGGCTGGACGGTGCTCAATAATCTGAAGTTGAGCTCACAAACCCGGCATATTCCCGTGCAAATCATCTCGGTGGAGGAGGAACGTTCCCATGCACTCGCGCACGGTGCGTTTGCGTATGCCATCAAGCCTTCGACGACGGAAGCGCTCGATGAATGCCTTGATCGCATCAAAAAATTTGTCGAACCGCACGTAAAGCGCCTGCTGATCGTCGAGGACAACGAAATCGAGCGGCAGAGCATTGTGGATTTGCTGGACCACGATGACATTGAGATCACCACCGCCGCCACTGGCGCCGAGGCGATGGAACGGCTGCTCGACCGCCCGGTGGATTGCTGCGTGCTCGATCTCCGTTTGCCGGATATGACCGGATTTGAACTGCTCGATAAATTGCAGGCGGAGCCGACGCTGCGGGAAATTCCGATCGTGGTTTTCACCGGCAAGGACCTGAGCCGCGATGAGGAGCGTCAGTTGCGCACCGTGGCGAAAAGTGTGTTGGTCAAGGATGTGCAATCGCCCGAACGCCTGTTCGACGAAACCGCGCTTTTCCTCCACCGGGTCGTTTCCGATCTGCCCGAGGCGAAGCAAAAGATGCTCGATCAACTCCACGCATCGAATGACGCGCTCCGCGGGCGCAAAGTGTTGGTGGTCGACGACGATGCACGCAACATCTTTGCCCTGACCACGATGTTGGAGAACCACGACATGGATGTCATCAGCGCGACAAACGGCCGGCAGGCAATTGAGCTCATCAAGCAACAACCGGGCATTAGCGTGGTCTTGATGGATATCATGATGCCGGAAATGGATGGCTATCAGACCATGCAGGAAATTCGCCGGAACCCACGTTTTGGCGCGCTGCCGATTCTGGCGCTGACGGCCAAGGCGATGAAAGGCGACCGCGATAAATGTCTCGCCGCCGGCGCCTCGGATTACGTCGCGAAACCTGTCAACACGAACGAACTGCTCTCGCTGTTGCGAGTGTGGCTTTATCGTTGAATTCCGCGATCGAGTTCGCCGTCATTGCCTCCGAGCCCGTGAAATCCGCTGTCAACATCCTGCTCGTCGACGATGAGGTCCGGAATCTCGACGCGTTGGAAAGCTTTCTCCAATCGCCCGACTACAACCTGGTCCGCGCGGTTACGGCCGAACGCGCGCTGCTGCTTTTGCTCGAGGGCGAATTCGCGGTCATCGTGCTCGACATCCAGATGCCGGGGATGACCGGCATTGAACTGGCGAACCTGATCAAACAACGGAAGCGCACCCAGCACATCCCGATTATTTTCCTCACGGCGTATTTTCAGGAGGACAAGGATGTATTGGAGGGTTACGGCATCGGTGCGGTCGACTACCTCACCAAACCGGTCAATCCGCAGATTCTAAAATCGAAGATCAGTGTTTTCGTGGACCTTTACTGCAAGACCCAGGCGCTGGCGGAAATCAACACCGCGCTGGAACTGGAGGTCATGCAGCGGCAGAGGGCCGAGGAGGCATTGCAGCTGGCGAACAACGCGTTGGAAAGTCGCGTTCAGGAGCGCACCACCGACCTGGTACGGGCGAACGAGGAATTGTTGACCCGTGAAAAAGCGTTGGGTGCGAGTGAGGCGCAGTTGCGGCTCGTGACGGATTATGCGCCGGTGTTCATCACGCAGCTTGATCGGGAGCATCGTTTCAAATTTGTGAACCGCACCTATGCGCGCCGGTTTGGCTTCGAGCCGCATGAATTGATCGGGAAACATTTTCGCGAGGTGATGGGCGATGTGCCATACCGGGCGATCCGTCCGCACATTGATGCGGCCTTGGAAGGGAAGAGGGTGGAATTCGAAGCCGAATTGCCCGATGCGGCACTGGGACCGCGTTGGGTATTTGTCGTGCACGAACCCGAACGCACTGCCAGCGGCGAAGTGGTCGGCCTTGTGGCGGTGATTGCCGATATCACCGAACGGAAACGCGCCGAGGGCGAAGTGACGGCGGCTCGCGATGCCGCGATGGCGGCGTCCCGGGCAAAGGATGATTTTCTGGCCACGCTCTCGCATGAACTGCGCACACCGTTGAATCCGGTGCTTCTGCTCGCGACGGAAGCGGCGGGCAATGCCAGGCTCGCTCCCGAAGTGCGTGAGGATTTTGAAACGATCGCCAAGAATGTCGCCCTGGAAGCGCGCTTGATCGACGATTTGCTCGACCTCACGCGCATTGTGCGCGGCAAACTGGCGCTTGATACGCATCCGATCGACGTGCACGAGAGTCTGCAGGATGCGCTCACGATGGCGCGCGAGGAAATCGAGCAAAAGCAGATCAGGCTGGTCTTGAAACTGGAAGCAACGGAGCGCGTGGTGCACGGCGACGATGTGCGGTTGAAGCAGGTGTTTTGGAACGTGATCAAGAATGCCGCGAAGTTCACGCCCCCGGCCGGGAGAATTGTCATCGAAAGCCGTACCGTGGCCGAAAACGGGATACTGGAAGTGAGTGTGACGGATACCGGCATCGGAATGCTGCCGGAGGAAATCGCCCGGATCTTCGAGGCATTTTCACAGGGCGACCATGCGTTTCAAGTGCCGCACCGGTTCGGCGGCATGGGACTTGGGCTGGCGATTTCCCGCATGATGATTGAATTGCATGCCGGTGCCATCACGGCCGCGAGCGCGGGACGAAACCAAGGCACGACTTTTTTGATCCGCCTGCCGGTGCTGCGCGATGCGATCCCTTCCAAGACCAAGCTTCACCGCCCGGATTTGCAGCCACGGCGCGCTGAATCTGGCGAATTGCAAAAGCCGACGGTTTCATGCCGGGTGTTGTTGGTTGAGGACCACAAACCGACTTCACGTGCGCTGACCCAGCTGCTGATCAGAAGAAACTACCAGGTCGTCGCGGCGGACTGTGTGGCCGATGCCCGGGCGGCGGCGTCCCGGGAAAGTTTTGACGTGTTGATTTCCGACATCGGGTTGCCCGATGGCAACGGTTACGAATTGATGACGGAGTTGCGCGACAATTACGGGCTCCCGGGGATCGCGTTAACGGGTTATGGCATGGAAGAAGACGTGAACCGCAGTCACGCGGCGGGGTTTGTTGCCCACCTGACCAAGCCCGTCAGTGTGCAGGCGTTGGACAGCGCGCTGGCCGCGATCCCGGCTGACGCGCCGAAATCCGGCGGGCAATAAGTGTTGCAGGATTTCTCCGCCGGACCTGCCCGATCCGTTTGTCTTCCTGCGAGCAGGGATGTGAGGGCGGTCTGATCGATCTCGCCAGTGACCGCGTGTAAATGATGTAGTACGCCCATACGGTCGTCCTCGCCAGCGGTTGAAATATCGAGCATCCAGTCCTCGGGTTTGGGCGAGGCGACGATCACTTCGTCCGACCAGCGGATCACTTCGGCGGCGGTGACAAATCCACGGGTGAGACCTTGAATATAGTACTCGGCCATGGTGCGGTGATTTGGGGCGGATGACATAGACGGGGTAAAATTGGGCGGAAACGCGAAAGTTCAACGGCAATAACGAGTGAATTGTCATTGGGGCGGAAGGGATTCCCCGAAACCCGGTGTTATGCGGGCAGGCATGAAAACATTTTACCGGTTTCTTTTTATCCTCACCCTTTGCGGGACGACCGGGGCGCTTTTTGCCGTCAGCCCGTTCGAGCCGCCGGGAGAAAACGATGGCATCGCCATTAATCAAACTGACGCTTTAATCTACCCGTTTTCCATGACGACGAGCGGCATCCTCGCTGGCGGAGCCCAGGTGGTTGTAAGCGTGGATGCGGATGGTCATCTGAGTGACACACTGGTGATTGGCTATACCAACGAGGTTTTTGCGGATGCGGCGGTGGCGGCCTTGAAAAGATGGACGTACGAACCGGCGAGAGTTCACGGTATTCCACGGGCATCCCGGGCGTATGTTTTGTTCAAATTCAAGAACGACATGGGTGTGATGATCCAAAAGCTGCCCGGAATGACGGATGCCAACGTGCTGCGGTCATTTATCGATGACCGGTATAGCTACAAAGCATATCAATTGCGCGATCTGGATCGCATTCCCGTTCCGGCCCACGTCATACCGCCCAGCCCGCCCAAAGGTAGTCTCACGGCCAAACGCACGGTGACGGTGGAATTTTATATCGACGACGAGGGACGGGTGCGAATGCCAGCGGTTGATCGCGCCGAGGCCGATGACGCTTACGCTGCCGCGGCCGTGCGGGCAGTGGAGCAATGGCGCTTCGAGCCGCCGGTGCGGAAAGGGCGGCCGGTATTGGTGCTTGCACGACAGGACTTCAGTTTCGTTCCAAAACCGTAACAGTACCACGTTGGGCGCGCCTGCTGGCGCGTTTTTTTTTGGTCTCAATCCCGGATCCTCAATCCAGTCTGACTGAAGAGCGGTTTCATCGCTTCGCGCGTGGCGGCGGGGTTTCTAGCGTCGCGTTGGTTCTGACAGAAATCCGGTGAGCAATTGTTTTAATTGATGTCTCGCCCGGTAGAGCCGGGTCTCGATGCCGCGCTCGGAGCACCCCGTGATTTCACCAATCTCCCGATAGGAAAGATGGTCGTAGTGATGCAGGATCAGCGTTACTTTCAAATCGTGTGGCAACCGGTCAATCGCCGCCCGGACCTCTGTCACGGTTTCATTGTGGTCCAAGGCGGCGTCGGGCGAAGGCTGCTCGCTGCACGGATCAAAGGCGGGAAGGCCTTTCTGTGAGTCTGATGATTTTCCCGTTTCGGGCCTTTCAAGTGCGACGGTGGGGTGGCGCCGCTTCCAGCGATGGTGATTGTGGCAGCGGTTCGACAGCGTGGTGAACAACCACGCGCTCAATTTCGTGTCCGGCCGCAGGCGCATGCGCTGTTGATACAAACGCACAAATGTCTCCGCCACGAGGTCCTGTGCGTCCGCGGCGTTCTGCACATAACGAAAAGCAAAATGATACAGCGGACGCTGCCAGCGTTCGATCAGGCGGTTGAGCGCCGCCGATTCGCCCTGTTGGAGGGCGAGCAGACAGGCTAGATCGAGGGCGTGATCGTGGGGGGCGGGCACGGCGCGCGGGGCGGGCGCATTAATTCAGAAACGACGGGGTGAGCGGCTCGGCGCTGGCGACGAGTTGAATGTAACGTTGCCGCTGTTGGGGGTTCATGACCTCGGCCGAAGCGAGCACCAACTGGCGGGTGGAATCCAGGCACTCGCGATTGAGGTGCCGGCGGGTTTCGACGAACCGGGCGAATTCCAGAAAATCCACCTGATCGTTGGTGCGCCGCGCTTTTTCGAAATCTGAAAATTCCGCCTGCAACGCGGCCACTTGCACGGCCATGGCCCGCAGGCGCGGGCTCGAGGCCTGATGGAGTTCCCTGATGCGCGCGTACTGCGCATCGGTGAGCTTAAGTTCTGTTTTCATCCACGCCAGTTGGCCTTCAAGCGTATTCGTGGGCGCTGGTTCGCACACCCGGAAATAAGCGAAATGCGTGCCCAAACCGACGAGCGCACCGAGGGCGAGGATTTGGATCGTCCGTTTCATCGCAATGGCTCCGATTTTTGTGCAGTTATCAGTGGATCGATCAACTGCAGGTAGCTGCGGGCCAGTTGTTCGCCGCGTTCGCGCTGGAGGTGGTTTAAGCGTACCTCGGCAAGAAAAAGTCCGAGCAACGCGCAGCTCGCAACAAACATCACGGCAAACGGAGGCCGGGCAAACCAGGCTTCAACGCTCGCCCACCAGCCCGTGGATGACTGTCGCGCGGTCTCTTCCGCGATGGCGATGCGCTGCCAGACTTCCACGGAAAGACGGGGAGGGGGCTCCGGCATCTCGGACCAGCGGTCCAATAAGGGATCAAGGGGATCGGATGGTGGTTTCATACTCGTAATGCTGGGCTGACGGTATCTCGCATAACACCGTCCGGGGCCGATGTCCTTCACAAAATCTTCCGCTGGCGGTCGGCGCGGAAGGGGCTGACTCCGCCCGGTCTCGTTCACGCAGTTCAACGTGCACACATGCGCGCTTGCCCTGTGCGTTTTCCCGGGGCCTACTCTTTCCCGCCCATGGTTCAGCCGGATATCCGCACTTCCCAACCCGGCTGGTTTCGGCAATGCCTGACGCGCCTCGCATTGTTTTGGCCGCTGAAGATGTTCGGCACGACGCTGGGGATGACGCTTTTCTTCATGGCGTATTTCTGGGTGCTGCGACACCCATTGGTTTCGCCCGTGGTGATGCCGTTGACGTCTCTGGACAGATGGATCGGATTTTGCCCGGCGGCTTTGCCGCTTTATGTTTCGCTTTGGGTGTATGTTTCGCTCGCGCCAGCCTTGTTGAACACCCGGCGTGAACTGTTTTTCGTCGGCGTGGCGGCGCTGGCCATGAGTGTGACGGGTCTCGCGATTTTTCTTCTCTGGCCCACCACGGTCCCTCCTGCGGCGATCGATTGGACGCACCATTCCGCCTTCGCCTTTTTGAAGACAGTCGATGCTTCCGGAAACGCCTGTCCGTCCCTGCACGTGGCGTTTGCGCTTTTTGCCGCGGTTTGGATCGCACGGGTCCTGCACCAAACGGGTGCGGGTTTGTTGCCTCGTGTGCTCAACTGGTTGTGGTGTCTGGGAATTTTTTATTCAACCGTGGCCACCGGACAACATGTGGTGTTTGACGTTCTCGCGGGTGCCGCACTCGGAGGTTTGATCGCCCTGGTGAGCGTACATCGGGTTTGACCCGGTTCTCGGCGAGGACGCGGCAATAGGAGGGATGGTTGTCGACTGATGGATTGAACGAATATTCCCCGAACTGTGGCCGAAAGGGTTTGTCTGTAGATGAAAATTACCGGTTTCGACCGCCCATGGGATTTGCGAAGAAGAGAAGGGTCGCCGATCTGGTACGCCTGCAATGATCTCTGCCTCTACATCAAAAACTGTGGTAAAATCGGTTGCTTTGTTCGAAGCGATCAAGGGAGCCGTCGTTCTTTTGGGCGGCTTTGGCATGCTGTCGTTGTTGCACCGGAACATCCGGCTGATTGCGGCCGCAGTGGTGGGCCGGTTTCATCTGAATCCCACTCATGGGTTCGCCAATAGTTTCATTGAGGCGGCTTCGCGCGTGACGGATTCCCGGCTGTGGATGATCGCTCTCCTGGGTTTCGTCTACGGGGTTTTCCGATTGATCGAAGCGTATGGACTGTGGTTTGGAAAGGTATGGGCCGAATGGGTTGCGGTGTTGAGCGGAGGAATATATCTGCCGGTGGAAATTTATGAACTGGTGGAAAAAATTACGTGGGTGCGTGCTTCCGCCCTGGCGGTAAATCTGGCGGTAATCGGATTTATGAGCGGAGTATTGGTGCGAAACCGGAGGAGAAAGATGCAGGCGAATTAGCCCATGCGGGTGAAACGGGTGACTGTGTCCGTGATGATTTGCCGGGGTGCGTTCGTGAACGCCGGATAAATTGGCCGGTCTGCATTTGGCTGTTGTCTTGTCTTTGGTATGACATTCTGTGCCGATAAAAGAGGATTAATTCATTGCATGGCTTTTTTTCCCGGCATCTTTCAAAACCTAATAACAGGATTGGAAGGTCGCAGGTTTCGGATCGGCATTCTTCTCGTTGCGCTCTGCTGCCCGGGAGTAAGGGCGCTGGCGCAGGATGAGTCCGAACCAAGAAAGCCCGACTATATCTTCAGCGACTCCGAGGCGTTTTTTGTCGACGAATTGGAACGGCGTGCGCTGCTTTATTTTCAGGAGCAAACTGACGACGTGTCGGGCCTGACTTACGACCGGGCCTCGACCAAGGGCGGCCAGAGCCACGCGCCAGCCAGTATTGCGGCGACCGGGTTCGCCCTCACCGCGTGGTGCATTGCCGATCACCGCCATTGGCTGGTCACCAATGAAGCACGTCGACGCGTCACCAAGACGCTGAAGTTTATTTTGACCAACGTCCCCAACGAGCGCGGTTGGATCTATCATTTTGTCGATGCGCGAACCGGTGCCCGCATGTGGGAATGTGAGGCGTCGACGATCGATACCGCGTTGCTGTTGCATGGTGCGATCGAGGCCCGGGAATATTTGCAGGATCCGGAAGTGACGCGACTCGTGAATCAACTTTACTCACGGATCGATTGGAACTGGGCGCTCGACGGGGGGACGACGCTTTCGCACGGGTGGCGGCCTGAAAACGGATTTGTCCCTCATCGCTGGGACAGTTTTGCCGAGATGCTGGGGATGTATCTGCTCGGCATCGGGGCACCGGGAGCGAATCCGCTCCCACCAGCGACTTGGCGCGCGTGGAAGCGCGGTCCGATTGTGACGTATGCCGGCCGGACTTTCATCCAATGCCCCCCGTTATTCACGCATCAGTATACCCAGGCGTGGTTCGATTTCCGGGGCTTGTCGGACAATGGCGTCAATTATTGGCAGAATTCAGTCGACGCGACCTTGGCGCAGAAAGAGTGGTGTGCGAGCAAGACTCAAAATTATCCAGTGTGGGCGCGCGAAGTTTGGGGCGTGACCGCGAGTGACGGCCCGCGCGGTTACAGTGCCCACGGTACGCCTTTTGGACCGGACGATAAATTCGATGGGACGCTGGCGCCGTGTGCCGCCGGTGGATCGCTGCCATTTGCGCCGCGGGAGTGCCTTCGTGCTCTGCTCAAAATCTGGGTTGGCGGGAAAAAAGTGTGGGGCCGTTACGGCTTTGCCGACGCGTTTAATCCGAAGGTTGATTGGGTATCAACCGATGTCGTAGGCATAGACGTCGGGATTACTTTTCTGATGACGGAAAATTTGCGCAGTGGTTTTGTCTGGCAGTATTTCATGCAGGCGCCAGAGGTAAAACGCGGTTTGATCCTCGCCGGATTCGCGCCGACGCAAGCCCCGGCAGTGCCGGCAACACCGGCGAGGTAGTGACCGCTGGTTTTTTACCTGAGGTCGAGACCGGTCCCTTGGACGTCAGTGACGCGCAGCAAAGGTTCAGCGCAGCCGTTGACGCGGATGTTTTCCAGTGAGACGTTTCGCATGTGGGCGAGCGTGATACCCTTCGCCACGGTGCCGCTGACATTTGCGAGGGTGAGTCCGTCCACCGGTTTGTTCGGTGAGATTTGTGCGCCTTCGACCAAGACGGTCGCATTGACCAGACGGATGTCGCTGAAGCTCAGATTGCGCGCTTCAGGATAGCCGATCAATCCCTCGACAGGATCGTCGGCGGTATTGGTGTTGCCGCCGGTGATCAGGTTGATTCGAAGAAATCCACCGCCGAGCACTTCAAGATCCTTCCCCGTGATGTTTTCGGTGACTCCAGCCCGTCCGATTCGCGTCTTGATATAAATGGCGTGGGTACGGCTGGTGAATTTGCAGTGTTCGATCCGGATATTGCGCACGCCCCCGGAAGTTTCGCTACCGATGCCAATCGACGCAAATCGCGTACACCGGAGATTGCAGCTGGTGATCACAACATCTTCCGTGGGACGGCCCATGCGTGCTCCGTCCATGCCGCGGCCGGACTTCAGGCTGATCGCATCGTCGCCGGTTTCGATGTCGCAGCCTTCGACTCGCACCCCGCGGCAGGAGTCAACGTCGATTCCGTCGCGTTTACCCCGGATCGTTAGATTGCGGATCACCACGTCGCTGCAGTAGGTGGGATGCGTGGCCCAGTTGCCGCCTTGAATCACCGTAAAATCCTCCCAACGCACATCGGTGCAGTTGATCGGTTCGAGCACGACGACACCTCGTGGATTTTGCGGAGCCGCCACCGCCGGGTTTCCCTCAATTCGGCCGGGACCGATGATGCCGATATGGTCGACATTGGCCGCATAAATCAGCGCGCGATGTCCCGGTTGACAGCGACCTTCCCAGCGAACATCGACCATGGGATAGTCGTCCATGTCGGCGCTGCCCATGATGACCGAATCCTTTTCCAATCGCAAAACGGTCCGCGCCCCGAGCTGCACGCTGCCGATAAGATAACGGCCGGCAGGGACGCGAACTTCCCCGCCGCCATTCACGGCGCACGTGTCGAGCGCCCGCTGAAAAGCGACAGTGTCCTTGGTCGTGCCGTCGCCGATGACACCAAAATCACGAACATTATAAGCAGGGCGCGACTCGGTGGCGAAAGTTGTGAGTGCCCCATGGTAAATGAACAGAACCAGGCCGCAGAGCTGAAGAATTGAGCGAGTGTTCATCGGGGTGAGTCCGGATCGGCAACGGTGGGATGCTGGCGCAGGAGAGAGTCGCGTAAGATGGAACTGTGACATTGCGGCAGAAGCGCTCTCTGGCAAGCGCTGCGCGGCATGCCGGAAAACGTTTATCCGTTGCGAAACAAGCGGAGAGGAATTCTCTTTTCGGGCAATGAATACCCCTCATTTGCTTGCGTGCATTGTTATTTCCAGTGCCGCCATGACGGTGGCCGGTAGCGGAAAGGCGGCATCGTTCCCGGTTTCGTCCACCGCACCGTCTGCAGTCGCAACCACCGTTCCACCACCGGTGCTGAAGGACGCCGCCGGCCGGACACTGCGTCGCGCGGCGACCGGCCATGTCACCAATTATTATGAGGAGAAAGTACCTCCGTACACGCTGCCTGACGTACTCAAGCTCGCTGACGGACGAACTGTTTCTGATGCCAAGATGTGGTTTAAATTGCGACGCCCTGAAATTCTGAAGCTGTACGAGAACGAAATTTATGGCCGTGTGCCCGCATCTGCCCCCAAGGCGCGGTTTGAGGTGATCGAAACGGGAATGCCCGTGCTCAATGGTATCGCCTCGCGGAAACACGTCGTGGGGCATTTTGGCGATGGACCGAAGGCCGTGACGGTTAACCTGATGATTTACCGACCGGTGGATGCGAAGGGTCCGCTGCCCTTGGTGCTGCACATTACGTTTGGAGGTGATCCCTCGCTGCAGCCTCCGGTGGTGCCGGCTACTCCCGGGAAACCGGCACCACGGAGATTTAATGATGCCGGACCGATTGCCGAAATTCTCGGCCATGGCTATGCGTATGCGATTCTGCGCTACACGGAGATCCAACCCGACAGCGCCGCAGGACGAACTGAAGGGGTGATCGGGCTTTCGCTCGCGCCCGGTCAAACGAGCCCGGCGCCCGATGAATGGGGCACGATCAGCGCGTGGACGTGGGGCCTGAGCCGCATCATGGATTATCTCGGCACAGATTCCGAGGTGGATGCAACGCGCGTGGCGCTGGTCGGGCATTCCCGACTGGGCAAAACGGTGTTGTGGGCCGGGGCGACCGATCCGCGAATTGCGCTCATCTATTCCAGTCAGGGCGGCGAAATGGGTTCGGCACTGGCCCGGCGCGATTATGGCGAAACGGTGGACGATATGGCGGGAAACTATGGCTATCAATTCGCCGGAAATTTTCAGAAATATCCCGGCCACTGGAATGAGATGCCTGTTGATGCCCACATGCTGATTGCACTCAGTGCGCCCCGACCGGTGTTTGTGAGCGGCGGCAGCGGCGACCAATGGTCCGATCCGCGCGGGGAATTTCTTGCCATGGTCGCGGCCGGACCGGTCTGGCGTCTACTTGGAAAATCCGACCTGGGCACCACGGAAATGCCGGCCCTCGATGTGCCGGTGGCGACGGGGACGCTCGCGTATCTTGATCACAATGGGCCGCACACCATCAATGCGCTCGATTGGAAAACATTTCTCAATTTCGCCGACCGGAATCTGCAGCCAGGAAAAGTGAAGGCGCGGCCATAGTGGAGGCAGGCCGCGGGCTCGGGCCTCGATCAAACTTGGCGTTTAAGGAGAGGCTTCACCCGGCAGGCTGTTCGCTGGCCGGGTGCCGATAGGGCGCGCGGGGTTTCCTGCGACGATCGAAAAAGCAGCGACATCGCGGGTGACAACCGCGGCTGCGCCCACGATGCAACCCTCGCTGAGGGTCACACCCGGAAGGATAAAACTGCGCGCGCCGACAAATGCGCCGCGGCCGATTTTGATCGGGCCGGTTTGCAACGAAAGTTGCGGCGACTTGAAATCATGGGTCCCGGTGCACAAATAGGCTTCCTGGGCGACGGTCGCATCCGCGCCGATTTCGATGACGTCGAGGGAATAAGCGACGGCTTTGTCGCCGAGGCAGGCACGATGGTGCAAAATTAAATTCCACGGTTGCTGGATGCTCGCGCGACCGTGGACAAAAGGTCGACCGTGAATCTTCGCACCGAAGAGCCGGAGAATCAGCAGGCGCCAACCGTTGGCAGGTTTCGGTGTCCATGAACAGGCCAGCGGCCATGCAAGCTGCCAAAGCAACAGCGCGAAACGGCGACGCACGGTCCACGGGGACGAATAAGCGCTGTCCTGGGCGTGCGTGGTCAGCCGGCTCATGAGCGCTGGGCGGCAGGCGACGGCAGCACCGAGTGAAAAGCATCGAGGTATTGGCGGGCAACTTTTTCCATCGAGAATTCCGCCGCCCGGGCGCGGGCAGCGGCCGCGATCGCCGGCCATGAATCGCGCTGCGTCATAATGTTGTCCAGCACACCGGCGAGACGTGCGGGAGCGGAGACCGCCGCGTGATTGAAACGGTACGCGTAAGACTCGTTTTTAGGTAGGTAGTCGTCGAAGCATTCCAAATCAGACACGACCACGGGCAGGCCATGGGCCAACGCTTCGAGCGGTGCCACTGGCGACGCTTCGCCCTTGGCTGCGAGGGAGGGATAGACGAACACCGCGGCTTCCTCGAAATGGCCTGATAAAATCGCTTCATCAAAAACCGGACCGACGAAATCGATGGCGTCTCCCAGTGGCTGCGCCTGCGTGCGGAGTTCCATCAGGTAATCAACGCCCGCGCCGCCGAGGCGTTCCTCCCACGGGCCGACGACCCGCAGTTTTGCTTTGGGGCGTTGCTGGCGCAGTGCGATCATTGCCTCAATCAACAGCGCGATGCCTTTTTCCGGATGAATCCGGCCAACAAACAAAACGAGATTCGGATCCTTGACGACGGGCTGCGCAGTCGGAGCCACGGGTGGAAGCGGATTTGGAATGACGAGCACCCGCGGTTTCAAGTCGGGCGTTTGCTCCAGCATCGCGCGGGCGATTACACCCGAAACAGTTTGGAGCCGGGCCGCGCGACGGTAGAATTTCATTTGGCCGCGCGGATAGCGCTGCACGTGCACCCAGATGCGGCCATGGCGTTCCGGCTTGAGCAACATCGGGGTCCAAAAGGTGTTGGTCACCACAATATCGGACTTTGGGAGCATCGCCGCAACGCGGCGAGAGTAAAGATAGTCGCGCCATTTCAGCCGCATCAGCGATTTGGGGGCGTCGTAGCCGCGGACACGGCGATGTTTCACGCCGCCGATGGTTTCCTCCGCTGGCAGGCCATCGCAGAGACGGGAGATGTGAAGAACGTCGTAGCCGAGACGTGCGAATTCCTGGCCGAGTGCAAACCACACTTTTTCCACGGCACCGCCGCGTTTCATGGGCACCGGAAGAAAGGCACCCTGCACGATGGTTATCTTCATATCGAAATTCCGGTGCAGCCCGGCTGTAGAAAAGGCTGGACGACGTTGACGAAGCTGCGGGCGACTGCGTCGATATTAAAACGCCGGGCGTAACATTCGGCGGCGCGCAAACGCATCGCCGAGCGCCGGTCGGGGGAAAGCGACGCCCATTCGCGCAACAGTGAAATGGTGCCGTCGACCGTGTCCGCAGCCGCGAGACCGGCGCCATCCGCGACGATTTCGCGCCAGATGTTAACCTGCCGGGAGAGGAGCACGGGCGTGCCGACCGATAGCGCTTCCGCCACGGCCAGACCGAAATTTTCCTGATGGGAAGGCAGGACAAACGCTTCCGCCGCGCGCAACGCGCCCCATTTTTCATCTCCTTGCAGCAGACCCGGCCAGAACACGGGCGCCTTGTCGGGCAATCCTTCGGATATTTTCCGCAAGTGTTGCATCAATTCGGGATTTTCCGTCGGTCCGGCGACGACCAGCGCAGGCGGCTGATCGTGTTGCTCCGTGATTTTTTGATAGGCGTGAATCAATAAATCGACGCCCTTTTTCGGGTGAATCCGGCCGAGAAAAAGAAGGAACGGTCGCTCTTGCAGAGCGGGATAGCGCAGTTTCCACGCGCGAATCTGGCGGGCGGCGTCGCCATCGGGCGCACCCGATGTGCCATAGTTCACCACGCGCTCAACACAGTGATAGGGCGAAAAACTTTGGCGGGCGAGGCGCCGTTCCTCTTCGCAAGTAAATATCACGGCGGCGGCGTCGCGGAGGACGTGACGTTCCACCAGCTGCCAGTACAACCATTTTTTAATATGCTTTCCGGGATAGGCACGGCGAAACCACGGATCGAGCATTCCATGGGGATAGATAAAATAAGGAATATCGTGGTCACGCGCGGCGATGTGGGCAGCGCGTCCCAGACTTTGCCAAAGCCCATGGACAAAAACGGCGTCGAACTCCGTCAGATTTTCCCCGAGCCACGGCCGCAATGCCGGGCAGTGGCGGTAACTGCCGCGCGCCGGACCGAGCGGAATCACCTCTGCGCCGGCTACCGAAACTCCGCTGATGTCCGGTGGGTCGGTGGTAACGATGACGGTTTTGTGCCCGAGTTGATGGAGCACCGGCGTGATCGCACGAACCCCGACGGCTGGTCCGCCCGTTTTGGGATCGAGAGTGTCGATGAGGCGGAGAATTTTCACGGGCGGGCGGCGAGACTGCGGTAGAGCTCGGCGTAACTACCGAGCATTCGTCGCGCTGTCCAGCGTTCGGCACGAAGCAAGCCACGCGCCCGCAAGGCGGCTTCCTCGCCGCGGGCGGCGAGAATCCGGCCGGCGGCCTCAACCGGATCGCCCGGATCGAAATAAACCGCGGCTGGTCCGCCGACCTCGGTCATGGGGGCGCGGTTTGAAGTAAAGACCGGACAACCGCACGCCTGGGCCTCCGCAATCGGCCAGCCAAAACCCTCTTCCCACGAAGGGAAAATCAATCCGCGGGCCAGAGTATAAAATGCGGCGAGATCCTCGTTTGAGACGTTGGAAAAATGCCGGACATGTTCTGCGATGCCCAACTCGGACGCCAGGGCGGCATCGGCGGCGGA
Source organism: Lacunisphaera sp. (assembly GCA_036499685.1). Taxonomy (GTDB): domain Bacteria; phylum Verrucomicrobiota; class Verrucomicrobiia; order Opitutales; family Opitutaceae; genus Lacunisphaera. Next base: position 60,459 of record DASYDH010000033.1, read on the forward strand.
CAATGGTTTGCCGATCATCACCAGTAGTGGCGCCGGAGTTTGTTGGCGCCGAAGTTCGGCGAAAATCCGGAGGAGGCCGGGGCGGTTTTTGTACCATTGGCCGCCGCCGACGTTGAGATAGAATTCGTTTTTATCGCCCAACCCATCCGCGGCAGCGAGCATGTTTAATCGCTGGGCGGCCGTCGCCGCCGGCACTTTTGCGTAGGGATAGTTAAGTCCGACATGGATCAGGTGGGTGTAATCCTGCTCCCGCGAAACCAGCCGGTGGAGGTCATCGCCGGTCTTGCGTGAAATATAGACAAGATCACGCACCCGGGCAATGTGACGGAGGATCCATCGCTGAAACAGCCGTCCAGACCACCCGAGACGTTGTTGCGGGATTTCCCCGCGCGCCGCACGGATTTGCATCAGATCGTGGCACGTGGCGACGACGGGTCGTTCGCCCGCGGCGCTCGCATACACGCTGTTGGCGTGATCGATGATATGCACGACATCCGGGCGATGGCGGCGGATTTCATGACGAAGAAAATGCGGGAAGAGAAAAAACTTATCGATATAGCCGAGATACTTCGGCCAGCCCGCATACCGATAACGTGGGGTCAGTTTCGTCAGCCGTGCCCTTGGGGCGATCACGATCGGCTGAATGCCCAGCGACGGCAGACCTTCGGCGAGCATCCGTCCGAAACGCAGCATGCTTTCCTGCCGGTCGGGGCCATAGTTTGTGACGAGAAGAACCTTCATGCGGGCAACTTGGACAACACCGGAGGACGATGGGTGGTGGTGGGCGGAACGGTGGGGGGGAGTGGTGTGAACTCCGGACGATTTCCGGGTGTTTCCGTCATGGCACCTTCCACGGGTGCGGGTTTTAGCGCGGCGAGAATCATGCCCGCACCCAAAACTGCGAAGCCCAGAATGGTTGGAGGTCCCCATTGATATTCAAAAACGGCCACGCCGGCGGCGGCGAAAAGCAGGATCGGCAACGCCTCGCGTCGAAAGACCAGCGCCCGGAGCGCAACAAATCCGAGGTAGCAGGTGAGAACGACCCTAAAGCCGATGAAGGCCAGTCCCAGGACCGGGCCAAGTTCGAGGAAAATCTTGCTCCACTCGTCCTCGGCCAGGAGAAAGCCGACTTTGCCGGAGAGTAACCGGGCACCGACATTGGAGCCGACGCCGATGCCCGCGCCAAAAAAGGGGGCATTTTTCATCATCACAAATGGCTGGAAAAATCCTCCCAACACGCGGTCGGAGATGTTCTGCACTGCGTCGCCTTCATTGCTGGTTGCCGCCGTTTGCCAGCGGGAGAGAAAGGCGTCACGGCCTTCGCTGAAAATCGGGAGAAAGGAAAGCCCGGCGAGCAACACGCCCATGATCAATCCCGTGCGAAGTATCGCCCCCGCCCGCTTGCTGCCAAACAGCAGGGTGAATGCAAAGGTCCCGCCGACGAGTACGGTGGCGAGGACGGCGGTCCGGCTGATTGAAACCGGGAGGGAAATCGCAATTGAAATGCCGGCGCCGAGCAAAATCAGCCACGGCAACTGGCGCTTCACACTCGCTTGGTAAAAGAAGAATGCGGCGGCAAGGGGAAGAAAAAGTTGCGGCCCCGTGATGAACGCAAAGAAACCCGGCGGCCGGATTTTTCCATCAGCGCCGAAAATCTGTCCACCTTCCGTTCCGCCGACGCCTTGATTGATACGGGCGTTGATCGGCGAACGGAACTGCTCCACCATGACGAATGCCATGGGGATGGCGACGAGCAGAATGAAAATTCCATAGCGGCGCACGTCCCGCACATCCAGCACTTCGGCCATCACCCAGATCAGCGGAAGATGAAGGTAGTTTATCCGCAATCCGTAGCACATCACGATGAGATTATGCTGCCCGGCGATAAAGCTCGCTGCGACCGATGCGGCGGTCAGGGCACCGATCGCGATGACAAATCCATTGATCGGGAAAACCCGTTCGAAAATCGCGAGCACATAGATTAAAATAACGACGGGATCGCGGATGATGAGCAGCGCATCGGCGGCGCCGGGAAGCACCCATTTGCGCAAGGCGCCCTCAAAAATGAGCAGCACCAGATAAGTCCAAAGGAGGAATTTGATCGCTTTAAGCATGCGATGACGCGGTGCGATTCGTGAGCGCGGTCTGGATGCAGGCGGACAACTTTGCGCCGTAGTCGTCCCACGTGAATTCCGCCGCGCGCTTTCGGGCATTGATGCTCATTTCGTCCCGTAAAGTACGGTCTGCATGGAGCAGCGCGAGTTTCTCCGCGATGGCCCCGGCATTGCGGACGGGAACGATGAAACCCTCGCGACCTTCCTCAATGAGATCGGGTCCGGCGGTATGCGCAGTGGTGATGATGGGAAGTCCCATCGCCATCGCCTCAAGCAGCACGAGACCGAAGCCTTCAAACAGGGAGGGGAAAACAAATACGTCATGGGCGGCCATTTCCGCCAGAACCTGATGGTGCGGGCAACTCGCAATCCACCGGATATTCGCAAGTTCGCGGTCAAGGACCGGGCAATCGACGAGCGGTCGGGTTCCGATTACGGTCAGTTCCACCGCGCCTTCGAGCTGGCGGCAGGCATCGAAAAGGTAGCTCAATCCCTTGCGCTGGCCCAGCGAACCGACGAAGAGGACGCGCAATTTCTCTCCCGCAGGCCGGATGGCGGCGTTGGGCGGAACCGAGGGGATGTCGGGCGCTCCGTATGGCGTTACCACGACGGCGGCCTTGAACGACGGTGCGGATTCCAAGGTGCGATGCGTAAAGCTGCTGGCAACGAAAACGACATCGGCCAGGGCGAGCTCTGCGTCCTTGCGATCCGCTTTGCTCTGGCTGTCCTGATTGCCATTGAGCGTGAGGGCCCACTCGGGTTTGAGGGCGGCTTCTTCAGTGAGGATCGAACGGGCAGCGCGCCAATAACCAATCGGCAAATCGTAGAAAGCGAGCCGACCCAACCGGGACGCGGCACGAAAAGCGTGCTCGGCTCCATCTTCGTAGGCGTAAACCGCCTCGAATTGCGGATCGGCCAGCCGGCGACTGATGTGACGGTCGAGCGAATGATAAACGGAATCGACGCTGAACATTCCGGTTTCATGACGGACCAAATCGTTCAGGCCGGCGCGGGGCGCGAGCAGGCGCATCAACTCCCGAAAAGGAAAGGTATGCAGGTAAGGCTGCAATTCCTGGGGATTGGCACGCCGGCGCAACTGGCGAATCAACGGGCGGGGAAGCAACCGGTTGAGGACGGATCGATCCCGATAATTGAGGCACGTCCAGAACTCACCGAGCAGATTGGCGCGATGCAGGGCGAGGGCGGCGTGGCGGACGTTGGCGTTGCCGGTGGGATGGGCGAAGAGAATCATGGGACGAAAGGCGAGGCGGGCAACAAGTTGGCTGCGGCCGGCGACGAAGCGGGCGAGATGGGGAGGTGGGCTTCGATGAATTCCGTCCAACGCCGTCCGACGACGGACGGCGAGAAGTTTTTGTCGTAGGTATTCCGCTGCGCCACGCGGGAGGTGTTCCCGCTGCGGATCCGAATACTGAGTTCATTGACGGCGTTGCGAAGATCCGCGTCGCTCGCGGGGTGGGAGACGACCACGCAATTGGCCGGGCTGACCGCCAGCTCCCGGGTGCCACCGCGATCGGTCGCGATCCAGGGAAGACCAGCGGACATGGCTTCAATCAGGCTTAGCGGCATGCCTTCATTGTGGACGGAGAAAAGCACAATGGCATCGAGCTGCGCGAGCGCAGCGGCTTGGGCGGTGGTTCCAATGTAAGCCCCGTGATAAACGATGCGCGGCCATGCGCGGAAGAATTCCGGCGGGTAATCCCTGCCCGCGCCGTGGAGATGCCAGGTGATGTGCGCGAGAGTCGGATCGGCACTCAGCCGGCAAATCGCATCGATCCCTTTTTCGCCAATGAGGCGACCCATAAAGCCGAAATTCAACGTGGTGCCCGGCTGGATGTCCCTCACTGATTCGGCACCCACCGGACAACGGGTGAGATACGGGAGAAAAACAGTATTGGTGCGCTTGACGACGTGATTGATGGCCTCGCGAGTCGCACGGCTGCACGCGACGAGTTCGCTGGCATCGCGCAGCACGCGGCGGAATCCGTCCGACCAGGTCGCTTGTTCCCCGGCATCGGCGGCGGTGTGGTGATGATGCACCCGACGCGTCGATTCATCCGCGGCATGCCAGACCACCCGGGCGAGCGCGCTCTGTCCGTTGGTGTAAATTAAATCCCAGGACTGGCGACGGGCCTTCAGCACCTCGGAGAGCAACCACTGAAGTTTGCGAATTTTTCCGGCGTGATTTCGGGCGGCGGGAAGTTCATGGAGGGAAATGGATGGATGATCGATTTCTGTACGAAGATCCGCGCCCAGTGAATTGCTGGTGGTGAGCAGTGTTACGTGATGACCGCGTCGGGCCGTCAGGGCCGCAAGGGAACAAATGTGGCGTTCCATTCCGCCGTAAGCTGCCATTTGTGGCGCGTAGAAAAGAGTGTTCATCACGAGGAGAGCTCCTCCAAAAAGCGCGCCACTGTGTTGGGGAAAGAGTCGCCAGGAGGCTGCCGGTGCTTGAGCCAGGCGTCCGTGGAAGATTCGGACAGGTCTGCCAGACCGGCGAGTCGGGGCTCGCGTGTACCGTCGGGGGTGGGGCCATGGCGGAGATGCCAGTCGTCACGCGGCATTAGCACCGGCAATCCGTGATCGAGCATGGCGGCGACCACGCCGCTTTTTCGAATCAGCGCCTTGGGATGCGGGGCAATGCCGAGATCGGCCGCTTGCATGAGACAGGAAACTTCTTCGACCGGGAGTTCGCCAGTGACCGCCACGGTAATGCCGGCTGATTTTATTTGCTCGAGAATGGCGGCGCCATGTGGACCGATGCGCCCAATCGCGAGCAGGACGGCATCGCGGTTTTGTCGCCTTGCGGTCGATTTCAAGAGCTCGGCGGCAGCGTCGGGTTGCCATTGCCGATGGAGCGTTCCAAATGTAATGCCGACGAGACGCTCGCGCCCGTTCGCCGGTGACGGCAGGTACCGCGCCAGCAATTTTTCGCAGTGGGCCGGTGATGCAGGCACGATGGGAATGTTGCTGAACAGCGGCAGGACGAAAGCAGTGCAGCCGTGATGGCCAAGCGCGGTGACGTAAGTTTGGTTGGACGTGTTCAACTGGTCGGGTGAGACGATGCGTAAAAAACGGAGCAGTGCGCGCCGCTGCCGCCAGCCGGTGATTCGCGACCAGAGTGAATCGCCCCGGGCAAGCCCGATCCAGATTTCATGCAACATCACATGCATGCGGGGCGCCCGAAGGTCCTTGGCGAGCTGTATGACTTCGGGCCCGAGAATTCCCTTCGGCTGGTATCCGTAGGTGACCATTTGCCAGCTGATCCAGTCAGGTTCGAATCGATTGATCCGGTCTTTGGCTGCGGCGATTCGCACCCACCACGGCAGAGTGGACGACCAGCGGCAGATCGTGCGGGATTCGCCGTGCAGTTCGGTGGACGAGGCGTTCACATGGCGGTCGTTCAGCGCCAGAATCAGGCAGCGATGACCACGCTCGGCACACGCGGCGGCGAGTCGGCGGGTGTAGTCGCCGACGCCATCGCGACCCGCTTCGGCGGACGAACAGATAAAGACGATCTTCATGCGCGGCGATAGAAGCGTCCCACGAGCGCGGCGGCGGCCAGTTCGAAACGGCGCCACGATAGTTTGCCGGGGGGAAGCACGTTCAATGGCGAATCGGCATAACGGTGAAATTGTTTTTGCGCGGTGCCGGGTGGGCGGCCGGAAAGTGCTTCCAGCAAAAATCCCCCGCGCCACGGCTTGCGAGCGCCGGCGGCGTGGGAAAGCAAATGGCCGCCTGGCAGGAAATCCATGCCCTCCGGTCCCGCGGCGTGGATCGTCACCGGTTCGAGAAGAAGGGCCATGTTCAAAGCGTCCTGATCGGGAGTGTGGAACAACGCATCGGGACCGGAATGCTTGATCTGGGCGAGCGAACCCAACTCCGTCCTTGCGAGCTCAATCAACTTTTCCCAGCAGATCAGCAGTTTTTCGTTTTGCCGGTTTATGGCGACGAATCCCGCATTGTAATAGCGTTCCAAGGCACGCTCCGGCACGAGACCGTGGCGGGAGAAAAATTCTCTCCAGGCGAATCGATACGGATGACCTGCGGGAAAACTTGCGTTGATGTCCTCGCAAAGCGCGATGCCGTCCCCCTGTATCCACCGTTCCATCACCGGCCACGAGGCCTTCACGACGATATCCGGATCGAGATAACCGACGGCGGTTGCTTCGGGTGTATGGACATGAAGACACGAACGCATGAAGACCGGTTTGTAGTTCGTCAGGTGAATCGGGGAGGTGATTTCGATCCAGCGAACCTGTACGGGAGCGAGGCTGGCCGTATGACCAGCCCAGGCGGGCCGCGCTCCGCGATAACCGCAGACGAACGTGCCGGCAAATCCCGAACGATGCAGCGAGTTCAACAGCGCCGCAGTGCCGAGATGATAGTCGCCTTCAAAGAGGGTGCAAAGGGTAACGCTCACGGCGAGATTGCCCGGGTTGAAGGACGGAAAAACGCCAGCAATGCGCACGCTTGCGCGCGCAACCACCAGTCGAGACGCCAGTCGGTGGCGCAAGCATGTTGGAAATTGCGCCGGGCCAGTGCGGGTTGCTTTCGCTGGCGGAGTTTCCCCGCCGCCGCCCACGTTTCGGCGGCAAGGCGCCGGCGAAGATCGGGCGGAATTGCCTCCCAATCCAGATGTTTGTCAAAGACGGCCGCCGCTGCTTCGGCCATTTCCGGGGCGTGAGTGGAGAGTGCAGCCGTGTGTTTACGGTAGAGACAGGTATCCTCGCCGGTATAGGCAAACCGCGCGCCCGCGCGCGCGCAACGCAGCCACATATCGCGATCCTCGACGTAGCGAAACGCCGGATCAAAACCGCCGACTTTTTCCCAAAGTTCGCGCCGCAATAGAACGGAAGCTGGTTGGATGATGTAATGTCCGACAAATATCGAGTGGGGAAAGTTCGCGGTCATCTCCGAAGACGGCGCCCGTATTTCGAGAATCTTGTCGGTTTCGCTTTGGAAGAGGATGGAGCCGGCATGTACAAGGTCAGCTGACGGATCGTGGTTGATGTGTCGCACCAGGAATTCGAGATGCTCCGGCTTCCAAAGGTCGTCGCTGTCCAGCAATGCCACCCAGTTGCCCAACGCGGCTTCGATCCCCGTGTTGCGGGTCGCCGGCAGGCCGCGGTTTTTCTCATGGCGGAGGAAACGCACACTTTGGCTGACGGTAGCGGAAAAAGCGGTGACGATCTCTTCGGCGCGATCCCGGGATCCATCCTCGACTACGATCAATTCCCAGTTCGGGTACGTCTGGTTTCCGACCGAAGCCAGGGTCGTCGCGAGATAGCGGTCGGCCTTGTAGGCGGGAATGCAAATACTGATCAGAGGAGAACTCATGAAATTTTGCCAACGCGTCCGGATAATGATTCGACCGGAACAACTGCCTCCGCACGAGCCGGTGATTTGGGAGAGAAGATCGAGGGTGCTTGTGGCATGCGGGAACTCAGTTTTCCTTGTCGCAAAGACGTTCTAGGCACCGGTTGAGGCGATTTGTTTGGGCACAAAGAACGGTTTGTGAGCTCAAGTGACCAATTTGGAGATTTGCTTCGAATTCCCTGCCGAGACTGGCTAGGCGCCGGATCAACGTGTTTATTTGCAGCTCATTTTCCAACGGAGTTATCGTCTGCCGGCAGAGTCGCCGGAACGCACTTTCGCGGTTCCGAGCGACAAACCGCGGTTCGACCGCGGGAAGCGGGATCGGAGCTACGTCCATGCTGATCGAGGCCAGCCAATCACGCCATTTGAAATCCAGAATGTGACGGCCCAGACGAACGGGCAACCACGGGATGCGAAGAATGTCAGCGGTAATGGCAGCGTGCATCGCTTCCGCGATCACACCGCGGCAACCTTGCAATTGCCCCAGCACTTCGTCGACGGACGCCCTGGGGTCGAGGTAACGCAGCCCGCTACGAGCACAAATTTTCTCCCAGGGAAGACTGAGCTGAGTTTGCCAATGGGGCATAAAACCAATTTGCGGACCGTCGATGGCCGTGGGTAGTGACTTTAGATTCCGCAAGAGATAGGCCCCGTCCAGCAGCGCCAATTCAGGATCCAATCCGAGACCTTGCGCGGTCAACGGCCCCCGCACCCCGTAAAATGTCCAACGGTGGTCGATTTTCGGAAATGCTTCGTAGCCGCCGCCGCTGCCGAGGACAACGTAGCGGTCGGCTGGAGGAAGCCCGGGTTTCAAAATTGTGCCGATACCCAAAAAGAGCGTGGAACTCCGTTCCTGCAGCCGATGCCCCAGCAGACGAGGCCACAACCACGGATTGAGGGCGTCGCCGTAGTTTGGGGCTTCATTGAAATAGTAAAGTTTCATGCTGACGCTAACGTTTAAGCGGTTGTCGACGATCCCAGGTAACACCGGTGCGAATGGTTTTCGCGGGATTGCCTCCCACGACGGTGCCGCCGGTGACCGAGCGCGTGACGACCGAACGTGCCGCGACGATCGCGTGATCGGCGATGGTCAAGCCTTTGAGAATCTGGCTGTGAATTCCGATCCAGACGTGATTTCCAATCACCACGTCAGCCGCGGGATTGAGCGTGTCACCTGAAACGGCATCGATCAGACAGTGGCCGTCACTGCACCGGATGTCCGAGCCATAAGCCACCATGCAATCCTGTCCTAGGATGACACGGGCACCCCCTTGGGCGACGATCACGGGACGAGTCATGGTTGTGGCGTCGCCGATTTCCAAGCGGCTGTTGTCGTCGGTGACGACAAACGTACCCCCGCGGATACACGTGCGCGCGCCAATGCGACAGAACAGATTGCTGCCGGTGAGTTGGATTTTTACGTTCCACAAGATCGCACCCTCGCCGATTTCGAGCCGGTTATTTTTTCCGGAAATTTCGACGCGACAATGATTGAGCCGGGAGTCGCTCCAAATGACGCGGTGGTTTTCGCCCGCGACGGAAACATCCGATCCGGGCGTGTGGCGCAGCCACCAACCGCGGAGTCGTTTCAAGGTGTTTTTCAAATTCCGGGACATCGAAAATGTTAGATGGAAGAGGCGCCGCGCCGCGCGAGGTTCGCCTGATAAATGGTGGCAAACGATGTGAGCCCAAGCGGACGGCTTCCGGACATTTGGGCGAGAAATCCACCCCAAAGACAGCTGCCTTCGAGGAAATAAACACCGCTGGTCGTGTCAGATATGTCCCAACCGATAAACGGAAATTCCGGCCAGTGTGCGTGGGCGGCAGTGACGTCGGCGACCATCTTCGCCCAGCGCGGAACCGGGAAATCCTCGATGATTTGTCCGGTCACCGGGTGCCTCGTGAGGCGACCCAAACCAGGGTGCTTGGATTCGGCGGCGTGGAGCCGGCCGGTGATCAGATTGACCGCGGCACAAAGTGTCGTATCACGTTCGGCGCAGGTGAGCTGGCTCTCCAGTGGGAAGCGCAGGGCGGCGAGAAGGATTTCCACCCGGCCATCCGGATGCCGCCCGGAGACGATGCGATAGTTGCACAACGCTGAGGCGGAAAAACCATCCAGGTCGGGATGATTTTTCAACCAAGGCTGGACCATCAGCGTGGTGCCGCGCGAAAGGGACGAGAGCAGTTCCGGGAGCGAACCGGATTTCCCCGACTCATCCTCGTGGTATTTATCCGTGCCGGGAAGGTAGCGCAGGCCAAAAATCCCGGTGCTGCTGTAAGTGAGGGAACGTTTGGCAAAAAGATCGCGTTTGAGCGCCGAGGGTTCGGGGCGGCCGATTTCTTTCCCATCGTTCCAGACGGCGAGGACAGGCACGGTGCGGATCCCGGAGTGGAGCGCGTGGTCGGTGAACCGGATTTTGTCCTCGAGGGCATTGAGATCCGCCGGCGAGGCATCGCGCTGCAAATGATGCAGCTCGGAAGGATCAATCACATTCAACCACGACGCGGTATGGGGATGACGGTGCAGTCCGAGGAAATAATAAACCTGGGGGCGGAGACCGGCACGCCACGCGCAAAAACACAGGTCGATAAATTGCCGATGATAGGAAATCCGGTCGGCGGCACGAAGGCCGCGACCCCAGCGTTGAAGCGCCAAAAAAATCCGGGGCAGACTGATCGCCAGGTAAAGACAGGCCGCCGGGATTTGTTCGAGCGGGTTGGTGGCCCCCAGCTTTTTGCGTTCCAGGGCATTCGCGCGGCGGCGCAAAAACGATCCGTCATCGCGACCATGCGTCCAGGCAAACCATGGTGCGGCAACCCGACAGCGATCAGTCGAGATCAACCTGAAAACGGGGAGATTCCAGAGTCGGATCATTCGGCGGAAAAACGATGGGCCGGCGCGTTCGGTCCATAAAAGATTTCGAAGTTTTTGAGATAGATTTCGGCGAACCGCGTCTTGCCCAAGGGTGTGGCACCCGGCAACTGTACGCAGTCGCCACCCCAGTAGGCATTGGCTTCGAGCAACAATACCCCATCGGTGGTATCGACAACGTCCCAACCGATGAACGGCATCCACGGGTAGGTGCGGTGCCCGCGAATCGCGAGTGCCTTCATCTCTTCCCAACCGGAGAAAATCTGATTTGCAATCTTCGCGCCGGTGTCCGGGTGAACGGGAAAATCCCCGAGCATGGTCTCGCGAAAACGGCCGGCTTCCATTCGTCCCGTCGCCACCTCGATGCTGGCGATCATGATGTTCCGGTCATGGCCCTTGGTCGTGAGGCTGGAGGGAAGCCGGACGAATCCGCCAATGACTTCCAGTGTGCCGTCGGGCAAGCGACCGGTGATGATGCGGGCGTTGCAGATATCGGCGTCGCCGTAGATTGCGTTGCGCGGCGCATTTTGCAGACGGCGCTGCAACAGCATCGGCCGGCGATCAGTTTGCACCATGCCGGCAATCGCTTTCAACAGCTCGGGCCACGCCAAATTCGCGCCGTTCAGGCAATGGGTGTCCGTTGCGCGTTGATAGGCGATCGGCATAATGCCGACACTGCCGAATTCGGAGGTGGGTTTGAGGAAAACATCGGCGGCGACCGGGTCGGGTGAGGCTCCGCACAATTGTCCCTGATTGTCCCAGGTCGCCAACACGGTGGCAGTGGGAAGATTTTGGGCCACGCAATGCTGATGAAACTGAGCCTTGTTCGTCGCTTTCGTAATCGGAAGATTGCGATTCAGGTGGTTCAGCAGGGTGTTGATCTGGCGATGTTCGAGGTTGAGCAGCCAGTCTGCCCGGTTCGGAATCAAATAAAATTTCCGCCAGTAATAGTGCCGGGGACATTGATTTTGCCGCCACGCACAATGCCAGAGGTCCCGCAGTTGCTGCAGGCGGGAAACGCTGTAACTCTTCTTCACAAAAGTGCCGTAGCGGCGCAAATAGGTCCAAATCTGGCGCAGGACAACCAGCGCAAAGACGGGCCGGGCGTAGAAACGCGCCCAAACTCCGGCCATCGCCCGGGGCTCGCCTTCTTCCAATGACAGCCGGTAAATTTGGAAGAGGGAGGAGTTGCCCCGGCTGAAAATAAATTGGGGCAACAGTATCCTGCAGTGATCAAATGCGACCGACTGCCGCCAAGTCAGGGCGCGGGCAACTCCTGCGATGGGCGCCCCGTTTTTGTGGCCTAGGTTGCGCGAAGGCTTCGGAAGAGGAGCGGTGGTTTCCAGATCTGCGGGCGAGATGGGTGCGGCTATTTTCATAGGGGGTGGCGATGTCGGAAATTCATATTGTGGCTCATGGTGTTCAGGCGCGGCCCTCGGCAAAGGCGAACCACGCAAGGCTGCGGACGATGGCTTCCTTGAAGCTGACCCGTGGCTGATAGCCGATCCGTTCAACCGCGTTTTCGTGGGGAAACTTCCAGGTACATTGTTGCAGAAGCGCCAGTTCTTCAGTGATGCGTGGAGCCGGCCGGGGAGGAAGGCTCCATGCGTTTGGACGTGGTGGAAGCTGCGTGGCGGCGATCAGCTGCTTGGTTGTGCGCTTCAGCGCGCCGGGGATAAGCGGAAGCAAACCTTGGATGCCGGGGCTGGCGACCGCGCGCTGTATTTTTTCGAACGTGGAGCGTTTAAAGGCCGGAAGCCGGTCTACGGTACGGATGGTGGAGGAATCCAGGCCGAGTCCATCGCTGATCGCGTGATAGAAATCCCGCCATGTCACGGTCTCGTTGTCGCCGACCAAATACGGCCCCGCCGCGCCCGCCGGCGCGGTGAGCGCGTTGATTGCGGCCCCGCCAAGACTGTCGACATAAATGCTATTGCAGATGCCGGCTCCGCCGTTGAACAGCCACGCCTGCCCGAGCCGAAGATCCTGGGCGAGGTCCGTGATCCAGCGTGAACGCGGGCCGTAAACCACCCCCGGACGGAGCGCAAAGCCGGTGATCTGTCGTTTGGAACATTCGTGGAAGAAACCCTGTTCGGCCCGAACCTTCGCGTTGTTGTAGTCCATGCTATGGGCGGTGTGGAGCGGGGACGATTCGTTTGTGCCTCCTGCCGGAGCCTGACCGTGCACCGAAGCGGTGCTAAGATAGACCAATCGTTTCACGCCGGAAGCGGCGGCGGCGGCGCACAAAGCGGCCGGCATCGCTTCGATCTGGCGTGGATCGCCGAGTGCGGCGTGGATGGCGGCGTCACACCCCGTGAGTGCAGTTGCGAGGGAATTGGGGTCCAGCGCGTCGCCGAGGCGCCATTCGACGTCGAATCGCGCGGGAAGGGCGAGCCGGTAAGGTTTGCGGACGATGGGTACGACCTGGTGATTCGTGCCCATGTGCAATTGCTCCACGATGCGATTGCCGATGAAGCCACCGGCGCCGATGAGCGCTACTTTCATGGTCGTTGGGCGAGTTGAAGGGCGCGGGCCGCTTCTGCCGGTTCCAGCCAGGGTTGGGAGAGCAGGCGCCGATTGGCGTAACATTTTTCGATCAGGCGGGTGACCCGTTCCCCGTCATGTCCGTTGACCCGGACCTCAGCCTCGCCCCGGATGGCAGCGACCACGTTTTGAATCTGCGCGATAAAGCACTGGGGATTGGTGTACGCGGGAACCGCGAGCGAATCGACGAGAGTACCTTGGAGCGCCGCGAGGCCCTTCAATTTAACTGTGATGGCGTTGGCCTGGTTAACCGTCCATTCGACGGAGCCTCGTTCAAATTCAAACGAATAACGCTGCTTCGTTGCCCAATCGCGGCTCAGGTGCATTTTGCCTTTCGCGCCGTTGGCGTAATGCAATTTCAACAGGGCATTTGTTTCGAGTCCGCCCATCGCGTCGTCGGCGTAGTCGAAAGACGCCGGATCGCCGAGCCACCAGAGCAGGAGATCGAGCACGTGCACGCCGATGTCGAGCAACACACCTCCGGGCGTTTCGCTTTTGACGAAGAAGGACGGCGATGCAGCGGGCCACACGAACGGCCCGCCCTCCTGCAAATCGAATGAGAGCAGCCGACCGAGCACACCGCCCTGGCAGAGTCCGTGCAAATATTCACTGCTGGGGAAAAAGCGTTTGTAGAGGCCCACCGCCAGAACGCGTCCGGCAGCCTCGGCCGCGCGGGTCACGGTCGCACAATCAGAGGCGGTCGTGGCCATCGGTTTTTCACACAACACATGCCATCCGCGGTCGAGCGCGGCCTGACAATGGGCCGCATGAAAACGCGGCGGAGACGCGACAATCGCCAGGCTGCCCGCGGGTGCTTCGACCTGACGCAGGTCGTTGACACTTTGGACGGAGGGAAACTTTTCCCGCAGGGTGGCACGTGCATTCTCCAGTGGATCGACCACGGCGGCCAGCCGCACTTCATGGCGCCCGATCAGTTCGAGGATTGCGGGCTGGTAAAACAGCCGGCTGACCGCGCCACAGCCGATCAGGATCAGGGAGACCGGGGCGGTGCTCGTGACCGGCGGCGCAACGCGGTGCTGAGTTGGGGAGGGATTGAGGGCGGTATTCATTTTATTCCCACCAATTTTTTTGTGCGCCGCCTAACTCCACGCAGCAGGCGATACGCGGGCCACAGTGTAATAAACAGCCGCTCGGGAACGACGCGCGAGGACAGCGCGGAAGCCGCGGAATCCACCAGGTAGTTAAAGTAGGTTTCGGGAGAGAAAAAATTCTCATAAGCGAGCCGGGCGTTTCTTCCCCTTTCGGCGTATTCAAATTGGAACCGACGCATGATTTCGCCGGTATTTTCCACTTCATTTTCAGGGATAAAAATGGCGAACTTTTCCCATTGCGGTCCTTCGCAGGGGATCCAATCGTCGGAAATAATCACCGGCGCGATGCCCAGCTTGAGCGCTTCAAAAAGCCGGATCGAGTTCGGACCCGCTCCGCGTGGACAAAGGATAAATTTCGAGCGCAGACAAATTTCGAAGTAGCGGCGCTGTTTTTCCAGTTTTCCCTCCGTGGTGTGGGTAAAGGCGTCGAAGGTGCTGGTGTCTTCCACCAGAATTTCGTCCGGGGCGAAGTTCATCGCAAAAAGCCGGTCGCGCACAGGGTGGCATTGGCGCCCAAGGAATGAAGCAAGAAGATCGGGATTGGGGCGGGAAGGGGCGGCGCGATAGTCGTAAGCGTCGACAAACGTGTTGTGGAAGTCCGGGTGATGCAGGATATAGGAACCGGTGCGGAAGCGCCCGCGTCCGAACGGAGAACGGGGGGCGTTGGCGTAAATTCCCGCAAGGAGAAATGGCGGCTCCCATTGTTCGCTGAGGGCGAAACTTTTTTCCGGAAAACGCTTGGGCAGGACATTTTTTTCCAGTTCGGAACCCCACTTTTGCTGGGCATTTGTGAGGAAAATAATATCCGCCTCCTCCGGGTTTTCGCACCATTCATGGCGGCGGGGAGTGCTCCAGGTATGGAGCTGGTGCAGCATGTCGAACTCGACGGTCCGGAGCGACGTTCCGCAGGGGCTGGCATAAATTTTCATCGGCGTTCTGCGGATGGGAGTTCTCCGGGATTAGTGGCCGCGCACGGAACTTGCCGCGGATGACGGTTGCCTGGAAAAAAGTGACCACACCATCACGCCGGGCAGCGCGCAGAGGTAAACGGGGTTCCACGGTTGCAGGCGAACGAGACGGCGAAGGGCCGCGGCGGCCGCGGCGGGCCGTTTTCGCCAATGCAGCCGGGCTTGCGCGCGTCGGTTGTCGATCAGGGCGCCCCGGCGCGTGGCCCGTGGAATGAGCGGATTGGAGAGGTGTTTTTCATAGAATGCGGCCATGCGCTCGACGACGAGCAGCGTCTGGCCCATCGCACTCGTCGCGTGTTTGCGATAGGTGCAACTGCAGCGGCGGGTGTATTGCCAGACTGCGCCGGCTGCCAGCAGGCGCAGCCACAGATCCAAATCCTCACCGTGCGACAGCGTGACGTCGAAATTTCCAACACGGTCAATCCACGCTTTCCTCAGGCTGAGCGTCGAGGTGCACTGCACGAAATTGTAGCGGAACATGGACGGTGCGATGTCGGCAAGCTGCTCGGCGGATGGTTCCGCCTGGCCGGGAATTTCACGTCCGGATCCGTCAATGAAGGTCACGCCGGAAAATGCGACATCGGCCCCCGCGCCAAAAGCCTCCGCGGCGCTGGAAAGATGATCGGTGGCCCAGACGTCATCTGCGTCGAGGAACGCGATGAATTCCCCGGCGGCCTCGCGCAGCAAAATATTGCGCGCGCGCGACACGCCCCCGTTCAACGGACAGCTCAACAGGCGAACATGACAGGGTGCGGATTCGGCGAATTTCGTGACGGTCTTCGCGAGATCGTCGAAGCACCCGTCCTCGTAGATCAGGATTTCCCTGGGACAGAGCGTCTGGTTCGCGACCGACTGCAAGGTGGTCGCAATGGTTTTTCCGGCCCGATAGGCGGGAATCAACACGGAGAAACTGGGTATTGTAGCGATCATTCAGATACGGCCAACCGGATTCAGGTTCCGAGGCCAACCGGCCGGAGAGCGGCCACGGGCGGGCGGGGCGTGGAGGAATCCCAGGCAATTACGATGCGGCGCGCGGCGTCCCTGCCTCTCAATTCGGCCCGGGCGAAGGTGCGCAGCGGTTCCGGCAGCCGCAGGGTGCGCAGTTTCAACAGTGTCCGGTCGACGATGCTTGGGCTTGAGGGTTTGGGAATGCGCCCAAATCGGATGTACTCCATCATTCCGGTTCCCACCATCGTGCTCTCCAAAAGATTTTCGAAATATTCCGGGGTTAACCGGTTGGCGGGTACGATGTGGGTGAGTCGCAATTTCCGAAATCTTCCCACGCCCAATCCGAGATCGATTGCCGTGAGCGCGAGGTCCATGTCTTCCGATCGCGTCAGATCGAGGCGGCGCGAATCCTGGTCGATCAGATTGAGGTATCTGCGCCAGACAGGACCGCGCAGAAAACAACCGGCGGTCGGAGGAACCATGCTGTAGGATTTCACCGAGTTGCACCAGAGGTCCGTGGCGAGGGGATAGATGGCCAGGTAATTGAGATAGTTTTTGGTCCATGCCGGTGGCGGAACCGCGTAACGAGGCAACAATTGACCGCCCCAGCAGCCGAGCTGCGGCCATTCCATCGCGATTTCTGCGCCGCTTTCAAGGTAGTCGGGCTCGAGGATATTGTCGTCGTCGACAAAGAGAATCATGCCCGCGCCCATGGCATGGGCTTCCACGAACGCCCGGTGCCTGGCGTGCGCCACGCCGAGCTTTTCCTCGCGCAAAATCCGGGCGGCGGGATGCCACGACAGGTTGATCCAGTTCGACAGTGGTTCTTTTGAACCGTTGTCGATCAACAGCAGATTCCACTGCGAGGCGGGGACGGTTTGCATGCGCAAAGCGTCCAGCGTTTCGGAAATGCATTCACGCTTGGGGTTGTGACTGCAAATGATGATGGTCAGCGGTTGATCCATGGTGAGATTGGTAAATGCCGGATCCGAATCCGTTGGTTTACGATTTCGGGGGCTCAGGAGCAGACGGGGGAAAAATTCTCCACGGACACTTGTGGCAGAAGGCGGCATCCGCCGAAACGACGGTCACTTTCCCAGTCGTCGCGACCGGCGCGGACCTCCCAGAGGGCGAATCCGTCGACAATATCGTAATACACTCGGCCGAGGCCCACGGCCGCCGAACAATAATACCGGCCTGGATGCAAGGGGAGGGCCGGTAGGCTGAGCCGAACCCGGTTTTGACCGGCGGCGAGCGAAAAATTACGCCCGTCCGCGTCACTATCGAGGGTGAGAATTCTCTGTCCCTCGACCGTGTCGAAACCAAAACCGAGCATGACTTTCTCGATCATCTCAGGGGCTTCGATTTCAAATTCCAGTTCCAGTGGTTCGTTGAAGCAAAGGCCGCGGTCTCCGAGCACACGCACCCGGGTGATGCGGCAGACGCTCCCATTCGCGACGGCGTCGCGTTTCCGGTCACGCACCTCCACATCACAGGCGGACGGGTTTATCTTGCGGCTGTAGAGCTCGACCGCCTCGGCAATCGGAAATAAACCGAGCAGTTTTCCTTTTTCCAGCACCGCGCACCGTTTGCACAGACGCCGGATTGAAGGCATCGAGTGGCTGACGAAAAGGATGGTGCGTCCCTGGTCCTGGGAAATTTCCTGCATGCGGTTGATGCACTTGCGCTGGAATTGCGCGTCGCCGACAGCCAGCACTTCATCGACAATCAGGATTTCGGGCTCCAGGAAGGCTGCGACGGCAAATGCCAGACGCACGTACATCCCGCTCGAATAGCGTTTGACCGGCGTATCGATGAATTTTCCAACTTCGGCGAACTCGACGATCGCATCGAACTTGGAACGGATTTCGTCCTTTTTCATCCCGAGCATGGAACCATTGAGAAAGACGTTGTCGCGTCCGCTAAGTTCGGGATGAAACCCCGTGCCGACTTCGAGCAGGCTGCCGATGCGGCCGCCGAGTTCGATTTCGCCACTGGTGGGTTCCGTGATCCGGCTGAGGATTTTTAACAGCGTGGACTTTCCAGCGCCATTTCCACCGATCATGCCGATCACTTCGCCGGGTTGAACATCGAAGGTAATATCGTTCAACGCCCAGAATTCATGGGGTGATTTTGGTTTTTGCGCGGACCGACCCCGCCAGCGATTCCACGTTTTGTGGATCTCCTCCCGGAAGGTGGTCATGCCAATATGGCCGAGATGATAACGCTTGGACACGCCGCGAACGGAAATGATGGGAGCTGTCATGGATTGATTTCGTGAAAATGCAGTACGGACGAATTCTTCAGACCGTATCGACAAAGGTGCGCGCAATGCGTTGGTAAAATAAAATTCCGACAAAGAAGATTACGATGCTGATGCCCAATGACAAAAGGTAGCCGGACACCGCGAATGCTTCCGTGTTCAGGAATGCGTGACGCAATGTTTCGACCACGGCGGTCATGGGGTTGATCTTGCAGACCCAGCGCCATTTCTCGGGGATTTTGGACAACGGATAAATCACCGGAGTCGCGTACATCCAGAGTTGCACGAGAATCACGGTGAGGTGATTGAGGTCCCGATATTTTGCCGTTAACGAGGAAATAATCAGTCCGACGCCGAGGCCGAGGATCGCCATGTGGAGAATGAGTAACGGAAAAATCAAGACGATCGGGCCAATCGATAGATTCGGTCCCGCTTCGGTGAAAATCCGGTAGTAGGCATAGGCGCAGCAGAAGAAGATGAATTGGATAAAAAAGCCGACCAGGTTTGAGATCGTCGTCGCGAGCGGCGGAATGAGACGCGGAAAATAAACCTTGCTGAAGATTCTCGCGTTGGCCGTCAGGGCGTTGCCGGTTGAGCCGAGGATGTTGGCAAAATAGGTCCAGCCCAACAAACTGCAGAGATAGAACAGCAGCGGAGGCAGTCCGGTCGGTGAAACGCGCATCACCCGCCCAAACAACAGTGTGAAAACGAGGGTGGTGAGGAGCGGATTAATAATGGACCAAAGCGGTCCAAGCAGCGTCTGCTTATACTTGGCCGTGAAGTCCCTCATCACGAGCTCCACAATCAAATCGTAATATTGGACGATGCCACGCCAGTCGATTTGCAACCAGGATTGGTTGGGGCGGAGAATTATACGTGGAATCGGAGGGTTAATATTTCTGTTCATTTCGATAAAATCAGGCGCGGTCGCGGGAAACCGTGCTCCACCCAAGTCCGGCGAGGACACTGGCGTTGAGCGAGACCGCCGGGATTTGCAGAGGGAAATCCAACAGCGATTGGAGCAGGACCATGGTCAGACCTGCAGCAGCACAAATTCCAAGGATGGAGACCGCTTGATCGGTCAAGGGTTCGCTACGACTGACAGCAATGATGGCACCCGGGAGCAGCGTCACCATGCAGACAAAACCGGCGGCACCCCATTCGGTCCAAGTTTGGAGAAAATCATCGTGGGCAAATTGCAGATACAAATAGAAACTGCGGACGTAGGGATCGGAACTGTGGCGACTGGCTGCACCGGACCAATTCCCTGGTCCGTGGCCTTCCAAGGGACGCGCGGCGATGGCGCGCAGGGCCGTCCGTTGGGCTTCGCCGCGGTCACCCAGTGTTCCTGAGTCGTAAATATTGGGGATCAACAAATCGTCCCGTACCAGCGCCGGCCACGTATTCTCCGGGGGAATCGCACGCGCGGCGTGAGCAGGCGCGAAATGGAGCAGATGCCATCGCCGGGCGATTTCATTGGTGCGGCCCGCGCAAACGGCGATGGCGGCAATTCCGACCGGGAGGAGAAGCGCCACCGGATTGAAGCGGGAAAATCTTTTGCGAAAAAACTTAAACGCGAAAAACGGAGCAACGATCACGGCTGCGAGCTGAGGGAAGCGCGAAATATGGGTCGTGTGTGCGCCAAGAAGGAGAATGAGAACGGAGCCGGCGGAAATGAGCACGATCTTCTTCGTCTTCGGTGAAAATCCCGGCCGTGTTGCGATCAGGACAAACCCGGCGGCGAGGGGCCACACCGTATTGAGATAGGCTCCGGCCGAGGTGTGGTGAAAAAACGGCCCCCAAAACCGGCCCGGCATTGCGCCTTCAGTTTGCCAATAAATTCCGGTGGCGTGCGTGATGTTTTGAGCAATGGCCACGAGGGCGGCGGCGGCTCCAGTCGCGCAAATGACCGTGGCAATCACGCACATCCAGGCGCGGTCGCGGGCGAGATCGCAGGTGATCCACAGCGCGAGTCCCAATCCGGCGTGCAACGCAATGACGGTCGCGGGATCAAAGTCGACGACGCTGTGCGGCCAGCGGGAGATTATTTTCGCGAGATGAACGCGGGTGAATTCGGTGGCGGATGTCGCCGGGGCGAAACCCGAAAGCCAGAACAGGGCCGCGATCGTCAAAGCGAACAGCCCGATTACCACCGGGAGCGGAGTTGCGGGAATGCGCCGTTCCAGAACCAGTCCTGCTGCCCAGCACAACGCGGCGGCACCGAGCAGATAAATGAGCAACCACAATCCCGCCGGACGGATTGACGCGTAGTTCAATGGCCCCGCCACCAAGGCCATGGCCAGCAGTCCCCCGGACATGCGTTGAAGCATTACAGGCA
Source organism: Lacunisphaera sp. (assembly GCA_036499685.1). Lineage (GTDB taxonomy): Bacteria > Verrucomicrobiota > Verrucomicrobiia > Opitutales > Opitutaceae > Lacunisphaera. The sequence continues at coordinate 81,015 of DASYDH010000033.1, forward strand.
TGTTCACCTGAAACAAATTTACCATGCGCTGGCCAGGGGCGCGGGCTCAGGCAGAATTTCGTTTGGCGTACGCTTTGTAGTATTTCGCCGATTTTGCGCCGTAGTTGTAGTATCCGTACTCAGTGTTGGCCGGCATCAAATTAAGGATCACTCCAAGGCAATGCACCCCGGAACTTGCCAGGTGGGTCAGGGCGCGTTTCACGGTGTTGAGACGAACACTGCTAAACAGACAGACATAAATCATCTCGTGGCAGCTCCGTGCCAACAGCAGGGCATCGGGGAAAATTGTGGCAGGCGGAGTGTCGAAAATAACGAGATCGTATGAGGCCAGCAATTGCTTTTGGACCCCGGCATGGGAAAGCTGCTCCAGCATCTGCGTGCAGTTGGATGGAACGGCGCCCGCGGGGAGCAGATCGAGTCTCGGCGCGAGATTCACAATGGCCGTGGGAAGGGCGGGGCGTTCCCCAGTTGGTTGTTGCAGCCACTGGATCCAACCCTCCTTGCCTTCAGTCTCAAAATAATGGTGGAGGGCCGGCCGACGGAGATCACAATCGACCAGGAGCGTGCGGCGGCCATGGGAGGAAAATACCGAGGCGAGATTGGAGGCGATCAGACTCTTCCCTTCGTTCGGTACGCTGCTGGTGATGAGCAGCGACTTGGGGTAGGCGAGCGTGGAGGCAATTTCAATTTCACTGTACAAGCCGCGGTAGGACTCGGTCAGCTGACCGTCCTTGTCGTGCAGGAAAGCCTGGGCGCGTTTCGGGGCGTTGGGCTGTTTGATGCGGGACAACACTCCGAGCAATTTCTGTCCGAGAACCGATTCCACCTGGCCGGTGGTTTTGATCCGGGTGTCGAACAAACCGATGGCAATCGGAAAGACGACCAGGCACGCGAGACCAGCGCAAACCGCGATGAGCAGGGTGATGCCGAGGGGATTTCCGGCCGGTAAGCTTGGGACCCAGGCGGAATCGAAGACCCGGATATTGATGTTGTCCATCTGGCCGGCGATCGAGGCTTCGTTCATGCGTTCAGTGAGACGGGAATAGGTCGCACGTTTGGCCTGCACGTTTTGCTCGAGGAACCCATAGTCCACCGTGACCTTGTCCAAATCGCGCGCCTTCGCCTCCGCATCGTTCAGTTCGGAACGCAGCTGTTTTTCGTAGCGCAGGGCCACATCGTGGTTGGTCCGCAGTTCGGCCACGGCCTTGGCAATCCCGTCATCGAGCTGGCGGCGGGCCTCGATGGTTTGAAGTTCGTTTTCCTTCATCTTGGGATGCCGGGCGAGATAACGCTCCTCGAGCAGGATGCGTTGCTCATGGAGTGTTTCCAAAGTGGCTTTGGCCTGGGCAACCTGGGGGACGGAAAGAATCTGGGGCAATTCGGTGAGAGGCCGTTTGGCGGCGTTGAAACGATCGACGTTATCGAGAATCCCCTGGAGTTCGATTTCGCTCATTTCGATCTTTACCAGGGTTGCACCGATTGAACCGACCTTTTGGACGATGACGTCCCGGTTTTGCCCGAGCGACGCGAGATTGTACTTCGCCCGGTAGTCCTGCATCGCCTTTTCGGCGTCTTCAACCTGATGGCGCACATCTTCCGCCTGGTTTCTGAGGAAAACGATCGCTGAATTTGTCCCGCTGCTTGCACGGTCGAGAGTGAAGGCGATGTATTTCTGCGCAAATCGATTTGCAATCAGCGCGGCGTTTTCCGGATCGCGGTTATTGATTCCGATCGTGATGATGTTGGCGCCGCCCTTTCTAATATAAATACTGACATTGGGGCGGATGATGGCGGCGAGCGACGGAGGCGCTTCGTCGGGCTTGGCGTGATTAATATAAGGTGCGATGATCCGTTTGGCTTCATCGGGAGTAAAAGAAACCAGGAAATACTCGAAGAAGGCTGTGCTGCGAAGTTGTTCAAGGTGTGTGCTCAATGCGCTGGCGGAATCGATGTTCGTGTCCACTACGTCTGCGATATTCAGGACGTGATCCTTGTGATCGGCAAAGAGCAGCGAGGCTTCGGTGTGATAGACGGCGGTGTCATCAGGTTGGAAGTAAACGATCAACCCGGCGGCGATGGCCCCGAGGACAAATCCGATGATCCAGCGCTCTTTGAACATGCGCCAAAGATCGGCGGGTGCGAAACGAAAGGCTTCCGTTTTGGAAGCCGGAATTACGGGAATGGGAGGTGTGGTCGACATGGCGGAGGAAGCGAGGGGCGTCGCAAATTCATTTTTTGGTTAATTAAAAAAGACGCTCTGGCACATAAATGCGGTCTCCGGGATAGACTAGAAACACCTCGTCGTTTTCACGTTTGTGGGTGCGTCCAAACATCATCCGGTCAACATTGATCACGGTCGTCTCCTCCTTGCCGTTTGGCTGGCGCCGGGTGACGGCGACGGAATCGCCTTTGGCCACGGGAGTAAAGCCACCCTGACGGGCGATGACGTCGCGGATATCGAGGCTGACGGTATTGGGCGGGAATTGAAATGTTCCGGGACTTCGTACTGCGCCGAGCAATGTCACCTCGCGCGGAGCATACGCAATCATCGTCAAAGTAGCCTGGGGCGCCTTGAGGATCTCCTGCTTTTGATAGGCGGCTTCGATCAAGGCCTCGGCTTCGCGTACCGTGCGACCTGCAATTGAAAGTTCTCCGATCAAGGGAAGACGGACGAGCCCATTGCGATCGATCATCTGCTGGGCGTTGAGATCGCTCTCGCCGAAAAGGGATACTCCAATGTGATCGCCAAGATTCAGCCGATACGCCGGATCGGTGGCGGACGCGGGCGAGGCAGCTGAGTCGACGGAAGGTTCGGTTTGCGCCAGCAACAACGAGCCGCTGAGAGCAAGGCCGAGGAGGAATAGGTGATTAAAACGCATAGGTAAGGGTGGCGGAAACCACGTGCTTTGTATAATTGGCCAGGGCGACATTCGATTCGGAGCGAAGGTAACGGTAGCTGAAGGTCGATGACCAGGTGTGGGTTATTTTGTAGGTTGCCGCCGCGCGAGCGTCATATCGGTCATCGGTCCGGGCGGTGTTCACGAAATCAGCGTTCGTATAACTGAGATTGAAATTGGTGTTCCAAAACTGACCAACCGCCTGCGTTAAACTTACACCCGCTCTCTCTTCGACGATGGTATTGTCGTTGATGGATAGATCCTGTGAGCGGTTGGCGAAAACTCCGACGGTGGTATGTTCGCGCGCGGCCCAGGAGACATTTACTTCTCCGACGATTCTCTGGTCGCTGCGATCATTCAACCCTGGCGTCTCGGCCTGTTCGTATGAAAGGCGAAAAGTCCCGGTTGTTTTAGGAAAATATTTCCGGGGCAGAAAGGGTCCGTGAAGATCCAGGCTGTAAAATGAACCTTCCTGGTCATTCAATCCCAACAGCGCTTCGTTTCGACCGCGATCCAGCCATCGGTAACCGTAGACGAGTCCTCCGACAAATTGATCGTAGATCGGATGGGAGAGGGTGGCGGAGAGCGACGTGGCTTTTTGATCGATGGTCTCGGTATCCAGAGCGGTATCGGTCGATTTGCTTTGCTGATAGGAGTAATTGAAAAGGAGTTGGGTCCCATCGGTAAACCCTTGGAAGCCGTAACCCAGTCGGGTGGTTGAGCCGGTCTGATTGCTGCCAAGGTTGCGGCGATTGTCGTGATAGTTAAATCCCGCACTGAAAAGGTTGCTGTCTGCGACCAACACTTCACCGGAGGCGTTGGCGGAAAAATCCTTCGATCGCACCAGATCGTTGATATCGAGGTTCGCTTCCGTATTTTCGACGTAGGCCAGTCCGAGGGCGGCCGCGGTGGTGTAGCCGTCGACCCGTTGCATTTTCCAATCCAATTGGCCGTCGGCGTCGGTCGTGTTGAGGTTGGGATTGTCCAGATAGTGCCGGGAGCGGAAACCGGCTGATGCGTCCGTGGTGAAGCGACTGCCGAGACGGCGATATCGCAAGGTCGGATCAAAGGTCAGGTAATAATCCTCAACGTTGTTTACCGATGCGCGTAAATTGGAATCATATACTCCGGTGAGCGAGGTATCCAATTGCAGGGCACCATTGCCCGCCTGGAATTCCGCCCGGCAAACTCCCGTGAGTAACACCAGAAGGGCCGATACTTTGAAAGACGCATTGTTCATTTTTGGAAACCGACTGACTTGGATGGGAAGGAATGGTGTACGATAACGATTTGGCCCGAGGTGTTCCGCCATGCTACCGCACTTGCCCGGAACGAATGGATCCGGAGCGTGCCGACATTAGGTCGACCGACGCCGCTAGCTTCGGTTCCCCACAGGATGGCTGACGGCACGCAAACCAGCGGGGACATTTCCGCCGGAGATATTGGTGCCGATGACTTGGTCGCCGGGCATGCTGATCTGAATTTCCTGGCCCAGTAGATTGAGCAGAATCGAAATACGGGTGGTGGTTGCACTAACTTGCAGGACGCGGCCTTCACTGCCCTGAAAGCAGCCCGCAACAATCCGCACCAACGCCCCTTCCTCAAAAACCGGAGCAACCGGGGCGTCCGCTTCTTTTCTGACTTCCTGACTGAGTTGTTCGATCACCCCGTCAGCGATGACGGGAGGGGTTGAACCAAATGAAACGAGGCCCAGAACGCCCGGCGTGCTGGCGACATGGCGCGCGTCGTGTGGATAGCAAAAGCGCGCAAAGATATAACCGGGAAACAAGGCTTCCGTTGCCAGGGCCGACACTCCTCCGGGGGAGTTTTTCGCCACGCGAATTCGCGGCGAGAAGACCGACACACCGGTACGTTGCGTTAAGTTGAGGGCCGCGATATGCTCCCTTCGCGCCATCACCCGCAAGCAATACCAAGCGCGAACGGTTTCCGTGAGGGAACCGGAAGTGGTTGAAACTGGCGAAATGGCGACGGCCGGATTCATGCGGATTTTCTGCTGGCATGGATTGGTCGAGACCGCGGACACCGGCGCAAGCCCGTTCCGAATTCCCGACTGATAATCAGGGTTTGCCTGATGCACTTCCTCATGCACGGCCTGAGAGGAATTTGCGCGTTGGCCTGACCGGTTTTGCAGGGCTGTCCCGATTCCCGATTTTTACCGAATCCTTTAAGGTTTGCCCATTACCCCGCCAACACAACAACGCCATGCTTAAACACAGACAAGACGGATTGGTATTTTTGCACGGTCTTTTTTTGGACGTGGCAATCGTAGTATTGTTTTTGATCCAGATCGGGACGGTGAGAATGACGGGATGGATTCAGTTTAACGTCGGAGTAAACTGGAGCATTTACCTGATGGGGGTGATCTTCGCAATGATCTGGAATCACCACGCTTTGAAGGGTGTGGCGAGTCGTCTGGGCACGCTGACGTTCATGGAAGCCTGTCATTTGACCAGGCAGCAAATGTTTCGTTTGCTCGCGGTATTGTGTGCGGTGGGATTCGCCACGAGGGACGTTGAGGTTTCGCGTGAATTTGTCGCGTGGTTCGTGATGCTGTCCGGCGGCGTTCTGCTCATCGGAAACTGGCTGATGCCGCGTCGCCTCGCGTCATTCCTGTTTCGTTCCGTGAAATTTCGAACTGTGGTGCTGGCTTCGGAGCCGGATGCGCGGCGTTTGCAGGCATGGCTTTCCAGCCGCGCATACCTTGGCCAGTTGGTGGTGGGGTGTATCACGCCCCCTGGAAAGGCGGCCGGCAACGTAGGCGCGGAGGTGGCCGCTTTAGGCTCGGTCGACCAGCTGCGCCAGATCCTCGCCGATCAACAAATCAATCAGGTCGTGATTAACCGCCGTGAATTTACCGAGGAGGAAACCCGTCTTGTATTGGAAGAAGCCGAGCATGCGGGCTGCCGGGTTCGTTACTTCCTCGATTTGCGATCGACGTTTGGCGAGGAAATGTCCGCGGTTGAATGCAATCATCAATTTGCATTCGCGGCGCACGCCGCTGAGCCACTGGACAATCCGATTAATTGCCTGGTGAAGCGGACGCTGGATCTCGCGGTCGCCATTCCCATGGTCTGCCTCGTGCTGCCGCCGTTGACGGTTTTGGTCGCGATCGCGCACCGCTTGCAATCGCGTGGTCCGGTTTTTCACCGACAGGAACGCTCGGGCCTGAACCGCCAGAAGTTTCACATTTTCAAATATCGCACGATGCACGTTGGTGGCGAAAATCAGCGTGGCACTCAAGCCACCCGCGACGATCACCGGGTTTTCGCGTTTGGGCGCTTTCTGCGAAAAACCAGCCTCGATGAATTTCCCCAGTTCATTAATGTTTTGTTGGGTGAAATGAGTGTCAGCGGTCCCCGTCCGCATTTGCTGGAGCACGACGAAAAATTTGCCGAGATGGTCGGCTCCTATTATATGCGTCATTTTGTGAAACCGGGGATCACCGGTTTGGCGCAGAGCGAGGGCTATCGTGGTGAAGTGGTGGGGCGTCCTGAGCTCCTGCAGAAGCGCATCGATCGTGATCTGCGTTACGTGAACATGTGGTCGCTGCAGTTGGACCTGCGCATCATCGCGGCAACCGCCCGTCAGGTCGTAAAGCCGCCTCGCGCGGCTTATTGAGTCGTGGGCGAAAGCGATGCGCACGCGCGATTTTATTTTTTGAATTAGCATGAACCGAAACACCATCTCATCAGCTAGGATTTTCCCCTATCCCATGGTCAGGGCGTTCGCGCCTACTCCGCACTTGCTCGCCCTTGCGAGCGACACAGTTTTTTGCGTGCAGCTGCTTGGTGGAAAAACCCCGTTCATTGCTCAGCTTATCCGGTTGCCGACGTGACCGGTGTCCCATGCAACATAAACACCAAATAAAAACATGAAAAATCGATTAAGGTTAATCGTCGGGTCGGCCATCGGGCTGGCCCTTGCAGCCGGTGCCGCACAGGCGCTGACGCTGAGCGGCAGCACCGCCGGGTTTTTCGAGGGAACGTCCTCGGGAAACACGACTATCATGAACGTTCCTGATGGCTCCTTTGCTTCGTTTCGTACCGGCGTGCCGGTCGGATCGTTCAAATCGGGCGTAGTATTCAACTCCGCGAGTTTCGCCAACCTTAGCAATGGCGATACTTTCGGTTTGGGTGTAATCACCTACTATAACGGAATCACGCGGATTGGAACGTCGTCAGCGGATGCGCTGTTCGACTTCTACGTCAACTTGAATTCCCCCACCGTCAGTTCGTTCCTGCTTACGACTGTCGATTTCGGAATCGACGCCACGGTGAATACTCCGGAAAATAAAAATCCGGACATATTTACGTCGAGCTTTACTCAACCGGCCCCCGTTTTGATCGACGGCCAGTGGGTGAAGTTCACCATTAACGATCTTCCTGCCACCACGATGGTAAAGGAAAACACGTTCGTTAAGCTGGCGGAAGTCACAGTGACGTTCCTTAACATGAGCCCAGTGCCGGAGCCGGCCACCTATGGTCTCATGGGCGCGCTTGGATTGCTGGGCTTGGTCGGTTATCGCCGCCTCCGCGCGCAACGCGGAAGCAATGCGGTTTCCGCCGTGGCTGCAGTCTGATAGTCCTGCCGAAGAATCAAGTTTCCGATCGCCGGACTGGGAGAAATTCCCGGTCCGGCGTTTGTTCTTCAGGTTCTGATGGATTGAAAAAGAAAGATTTGGATTTTATTCCGATAAGGCCATTACCACCTGCATGAAGGTTTCCGTTTCCATTTTGATTCCGATTCGCAATGAAGCTGGAAATCTGCCGAGGTCACTTGCGTCAGTGGCGTGGGCGGACGAGGTGATCGTCGTCGATTCCGGGAGTACGGATGGTTCCCGGGAAATTGCCCGGAAAGCGGGGGCTCAAGTGGTCCAATTCTGCTTCAATGGCGTGTGGCCAAAAAAGAAGAACTGGGCTCTGGAAAATATTCCATTTCGGAATGAATGGGTCTTCATCCTCGATGCGGACGAAGTGCTTTCGTCCGGCACTGCGGAAGAAGTCCAGGGCATTATTTCAAACGAAGGCAGGGGATGCGCGGGTTATTGGATCAACCGGCGGTTCATGTTTATGAATCAGTGGCTGAAACACGCGTACTACCCCAATTGGAACCTGCGTCTCTTCCGGCATCGTCTCGGACGTTACGAGCAGATTGTGCAGGGCGCGACGGACAGCGGCGACAACGAGGTGCACGAACACATCATCGTGCAAGGTGCGACGGGACGGATGAAGTCCGAGATGGATCACTATGCATTCCCGTCCATCGGCGTATTTATCGAAAAGCATAACCGCTATTCGAATTGGGAAGCGCGGTTGCAGGTGGAAGGGGAGCGCGGGGGAACCCGGCAAACAACCCAACCCCAAGCTTGGCGAATCCGGACGGCCCGGCGCATTAAACGCCTCTCTCATCATCTCCCCTTTCGTCCAACGCTTCGTTTTCTCTACGTTTATCTTTGGCAGGGAGGTATCTGGGACGGTCGGGCGGGCTATAATTTTGCCCGTCTTCACGGTATCTATGAATTCATGTCGGTGGCGAAAGCCCAGGAGATAAGATTACAGATCAATGCGCCGAAATCCTCCGTTCAAGTTGACCCGAAGCAGGCGGCGGTAGGGTGTAAATCCGCTGTTTCGGTGAGTGGAAGCTAATCGAGTTATTCCGTTTGGTTTGAGAGGCGAAAAGGCATCAGGGTTTCCCTGATTGTTGATCCGGCAGCATAGTTTAAAGTGCCTTGATCGTATCAAACGTGTCGGAATCCGGAGCCGGAAGAAATCCACGAATGACGACCGTGGGAACGTATCCGTTCCATCATCATTTTGACGCCTTTTTTGCCAGCGAAACGAAATTTTCACCATGCGAGTCATCTTCTGGGGAATCAATTACGCGCCCGAACCAACCGGCATCGCTCCCTACACGACGGAATTGGCCGAGTATTTCCAAAGAGTTGGGCTGGACGTTGAGGTGGTGACGGGGTTTGCCTATTATCCGAACTGGCGGAAAAATGTGGCAGACCGCCGGAAGTTGTACCGCGATGAGAAAATCGGCACGATCCCCGTTCATCGCTGCTGGCAATACGTTCCCGAAAAGTTGAGTACGGTGAAGCGCGTTTTTCACGAAATGACTTTCGGTGTCACGTCGCTCATTCGGACCCTCCTTCTCCGCCGGGCGGATGTCTATGTCGTGGTCAGTCCACCGCTGGGACTTGGCGTCGTCGCGTGGATTGCGGCGTCATTAAAAAGAAGCCGCTTTCTATTTCATGTTCAGGATTTGCAGCCGGATTCCGCCGCCGGCTTGGGCATGGTGAAAACCGGCCCATTCCTTCGTCTTATGTACGCCTGCGAACGTTTTGCCTACAAACGGGCGGCGGGCGTTTCGGGCATCTCCGCCGGAATGATGGATGCGTTTGCCGTCAAGGGTATTCCGGCAACGAAAGCCCATCTGCTTCCGAACTGGCTGCGAAACAACGCGTCCTCGCCTGCGACCGGGGCGGATGCCGCCGCGTTCAGGAACGAAAATGAAATTCCTGCAGACGCAATGCTGGCGGTTTATTCGGGCAACCTCGGCCGCAAGCAGGGCCTCGAGGTTTTATTGGATGCCGCGGAAATACTAGAGCATCGGCCGGAATCGGGCAGCCGGGTTTTTCTGATCATCGCCGGCGATGGAGCGGATCGGAAAGTACTGCACGACCGCATGGCGCGGCGCCCATTGGCCAATGTGCGCTTGCTCCCGCTCCAATCCGCGGAGAAATACCAGGCGATGCTGCGCGCCGCAGATGTTGCGCTCGTCACTCAAATGCCCGGGACCGGGCAGGTGTGTTTTCCGAGCAAGCTGCTCAGCGTGCTGAGCGCCGGCTTGCCGGTGATAACGACTGCAGATGAAACGAGCGATCTTGCGCGCTCCGTGCGCGATGGCGGCTTCGGGATGAATGTGTCGGCTGCTTCCCCCACGAAGCTCGCCGACGCCTTGCAGCAGGTGGCACGAAATCCCGGTTTATTGGCGGAATGGCGCGCCCGCACCTGCTGGGTTGATCGTTTTTCGCCTGACGCGATCCTGCCCAAATTCGAAGCTACCGTGCGAAAACTGGCGGCGGACCCAAAGTATTCAGAGGCCGGTTTGGGAACCATTCCCGAGCGCATGAACTCGCGATGAAGCCACTATCGACCGGCACTCCCGTTTGTTTTTGGACGGCATTTTGAAATGAATTCGATTTCCAATCCTCCCCAGCCTGTTGTGGCAAGCGAGCACGTCACTGCGGCGTCGCGTGACAGGGGTTGGTGGCCATCGCTGTTCGCCGTGGGAGTTTTTTGGCTGATGATTCTCAACCAACAACGTCTCGAATGGACGGTCAACCCGGTCTACTCATATGGTTGGGCCGTGCCCGCGCTCGCCGGTTATTTGTTTTGGTCCCGGTGGCAGGATCGGCCGGAGATCCGGTCGCGGTGGAGCTGGCCGGTGTTTTTCGGCGGAATCATGGGGTTGCTTTTGGCCTATTTACCGGTGCGGGTCATCCAGGAAGCGAATCCCGATTGGGTTAAAATTAACGTGCTCATGGCTTCGCTTTGGGCCGGGATGGTGGTGCTTGTCATCGGTCGCTGGGGTGGTGAACGCAGCGTCTGGCATTTTATTTTTCCGCTAATTTTTTGTTTTACCGCGCTGCCGTGGCCTGTGTGGATGCAGGATTCACTGGTGCAAAACCTGATGAGGATGAATGCCAGCGTGAGTGCCGAAATTCTCACGTTGTTGGGCGTGCCGGCGATCGCCAAGGGCAACTTGATTCAAGTAGCGGACCGCTGGGTCAACGTCGAGGAAGCGTGCAGTGGAATCCGCTCGCTCCAAACGGCATTCATGATGGCGCTTTTCCTCGGTGAATTTTATCGGATAACCATTGTGCGCCGCGCCCTCCTTTTGCTGTCTTCCTTTGCGGTGGCGTTCCTGGTGAATTTGATTCGCACGGTAATTCTCACGAATTTTGCGAAGACCGATTCGATCGAAAAGTGGCATGATACGGTTGGCACCATTTCGATGGTGCTTTGCCTTGTCGCTCTCTGGGGGCTCGCGGAATGGTTTAACAAGGGCAGGAAATCACGGAAGAATGCCGGCGAAATACCGGGGCCGGGCGTGATCTCCGCTTATTCCGGGAAAATTCCGAATCCGCCATTTTCATGGCTGGGTGCCGGGTTGGTGTGCGGCTGGCTGTGTCTGGTCGAAGTCCTCACCTTGGGCTGGTACGACCTGCATGAACGGGCTTTACCACCGCCGCTCGTCTGGAATTTGAACCTGCCACGGCAAGCGCCCGGTTTTGTGGAGGGAACTTTTGGCGACCGGATGAAAGCGCTGTTGAAATTCAATTCCGGAAAAACTGCGAGTTGGGATACGCCGGATGGATATCTCTGGCAGATGTATTATCTGCAATGGCAGCCCGGGCGGGTTTCGAAATATCTCTCCAGCTCCCATTACCCGACGGTCTGTCTGCCCGCCACCGGCATGAAATTGGTCTCTGAAACCGGGGTTTGGAATTGTGACATTGATGGCGTCGAAATTCCTTTCACCACTTACCTGTTCGATGAGGATGGCCGCGACGTTTATGTTTTCCACGCGATTGTGGAGGATCGGCCGTCCGTCGGCGGAACGCACCTCAGCTACCGGCAGGTTTCCTCGGATGAACGAATTGATTCGGTCTTGCGAGGTGAACGGAACCTCGGACAGCACGTCGTTGGGATTGCCGTGCGCGGTCCAATGGCGCCTTCGGAGGCGCGGGCCGCCGTCAGTTCGACGATGGAATCCATCGTAAGTATCGCGGCTCCGAACCGCAGTTATAAAACCTCCGCCCTCCGATGAAACTCCCGCGAAATAAATTCCTGTCCGGTGTCGCCCTCATGGTGGGCGCCGTGGTGCTGGCCGGAGGGGGGTACTACTTGTTGCGCTATCAGGTTTGGGCAGGCTATCGCTCGTGGAGCATGGGGCACATGAACGGCATGGCCCGGGATTTTATCGCCGCCGGCGACACCCGCAATGGTTTGCTGACGGTAAGAAAAATCCTGAGCGCGCGGCCCAATGACATCGCCGCACTGAAACTGGGAGTGAAGGCATGCGAAATGAATTCGTCGCCGGATGCACTGATGTTTCAGCGTAATCTTTGCCGCATCGAAAAGACGACCGAGAATGCCGTGAAGATGATGCAATTGTCCCTGAAATATGAAGCCTATGCGTACGGCCTCGAAGCGGTTACTTCCGTTGCCCAGGACGCACGAAGAAATCCCGAATATCACCGTCTGGCGGCTGAGATTTACCGCCGGGTGAATCGTCCAGTTCCCGCCAAGTATCAATTGATCAGTCTGCTGTCGCTGAATCCGCAGGACAACGCGGCGCGCATGTCGCTCGCCGAAATCGAATTCGATTCTGCTCCAAAGGACTTGCCGTCCGATTGGGCCGGAAGGGTCGTCGCCTTGACTCACGTCCCTGAAGAGGAAGTCGCTGCCACGGTGCTCCAGTTGCGCGCAGCGGTCTCGCGAAAGGATGTGAAGACCGCCGGCGCTTTGGTGGAGAAATTGCAGCTTCGTTCAAACCTGACCGTCGCCCAACGGCTTTCCGTGTTGGAAGCGCAATGGCTTTATAGCATGTCCGACGCCGGATCTTCACTGGCGGGTTTGCAAAAGGAAATTGTCACCAATCCGGCGGAGGTCGTCCAGGTAATGGATTTTCTAACCGCTCACGAAAAATATGAAGCCGTACGGGACTGGTATGGGCAGATATCCGGTGCGATGCACGCGAACGAGGATGTGAAGTTGGCCGCCGCGCAATCGTTGCTGGCGCTCCACGATTGGCCGCGCCTTGAGGACACGCTCAAGGGGGTTGCATGGAAACAAAACGAGCATATCCGGATGGCCTTGCTCGCTTATGCTTATCGGATGACCGGACGGTCGGCGGATTCCGCGGAAGATTGGAAGATTGCGATGATCGCGACCGGCAAGGATCCGCGCAAGATTGCCGCGTTGTTGCGTTACGTGGAAACCTGGCGGTGGGACGATGAACGCTACGATCTCCTTTGGCGCCTGTTTGACGTAATGCCCGGCAATGCCGCCGTGGAACATTTTCTCGTGGCCCGGGAATATCACGATGGGAAAACGGTCAACCTGAATAAAATTTACGCGAAACTCGTTGAGACCAACCCGGACGACGACAGTGCAAGGAATAATTTTGCATACACCAGCCTGCTGCTCGACTCGAATCCGGGGCGGGCCCAGACCATCGCGCGGGAGCTTTTTAAGAAACATCCGGAAAACATTTCCTACCGCACGACCTACACCTTCGCTTTGCATAAACAAGGGCAGGACAAGGAAGCTCTGGCTCTCATGCGACAGCTCGACGCTTCCGAGCGGCTGGCACCGGTTCCGCGGTTGCATGAAGCCGTTTATGCCGCGGCCTCTGGTGAGCTTGTTCAAGCGGCGGCCTTGTTGCCGGAATTGGCGAAAGCGGAATTGCTGCCCGAACAGCGACGCATGGTTTCGCAAGTAAACTTGCTGGTTAACCGTGAACAAAATGTTCAACAACGGGAAACGCAGCTGGCCGGTGCGGAGAAATCCCCCGACACGGGCGGATGGCTTGTCCTGTTACCCAAGCGAGATCGTGAAGCGACCCCATCCTTCAAGATCGCAGATGCGTATTTGCGAAATAAGAATTTCACGGCGTTGCGGCAATTCCTTCAGGATGAACGTTGGGAGCAGAATGACTACCTGCGGTTTGCGCTGCTGGCGCTGGCGGAACGCTCCGACGCGCGCGGAGAAGGTCCGCAGCTTTACTGGCGCCAGGCGCTTGCCGCCGCCGGGCATGATGGGGAAAAATTAAACGATCTCGAGGTGCTGACAACCAAGTGGGGCTGGCTGGATGAAAGGATGGAGATTTCAGCACGAATTTTCGAACGGCAGGCATCAGACGCCACCCGTTTGACGGAACTGCTTGATTATTATCACCGCCATTCCCGCACCGCGGAAATGGCGCGTCTGCTCTGGCTGTATGAAAATGAAACCCAAGCCGATGGTGCGCAGGCGGCTTGGTGCGTCTATTACAGTTTATTATGCGGGACCAACGTTTCTTCGGCGCAAACCCTGGCCCAACGGGTTTATGACCGGGAGCCGAACAATCCCCTTCACCGGGTGGCTTACGCTTTTTCCCTTGTGCGCCAGCAGCGATTCTCGGAAGCCCTCAACTTGATTCAGAAAATCGATAAACCTGACCTCAGCGGCATGCAGGTGTCGCTGATTGAAGCGTCTGCTTTGTTGGAACTGGGCCGGAAGGAAGAAGCAAAGGACGCACTGAAGAAGTTTGTCCCCGCAGGGGCTGTTCCTGAAGAAATAAAATTGGCCGCAACACTTTTTCGGCAAGCTGGTCTACCGAATGCAGAAGGAGCCTTCACGACCTTACAATGAATGTTTATTCCAACGATTTCGTTTTGTTCCTGACTCACGATTGGGGGTTAGGGAAAAATCCTTATTCGTACTATTTCGCTTTCAAATTTTGAAACTACCCCTGCATTAATCAACCAATGACAGGAATCATGCCCATGAAAATACGCATCTATATTGTTGATGACCACGCATTGTTCAGGAAGGGCCTCGCAGCGCTCGTCAATGCGGAGCAGGATATGGAAGTCTGCGGTGAAGGCGAGGACTGTGCGGTGGCGACGCAGAATATTCTGCGCCTCAAACCCGATCTCGTTATCGTCGATATTTCCCTGAAGGGAAACAACGGCATTGAATTGATAAAAAACATCAAAGCGGTCGAGCCACAGATTCAGGTCGTGGTGCTTTCGATGCATGATGAATCGATTTACGCGTTGCGGGTTTTACGCGTTGGCGCGAAAGCCTACGTCATGAAGCAGGATGCGGCAGAGTCCGTGGTCGACGCGATTCGTTGGGTGAGAAAGGGACAGCTCTATGTTAGCGAATTCGTGGCCAGCCAGATGTTGAACCGGTATGCACAAGGTGAACAGCTCGGCGATGATTCGGCCGTTTCGTGCCTGAGCGATCGCGAATTGGAGGTGCTCAATCTAATCGGCTCCGGCGTTTCGACCCGGGAGATCGCGGCCCGATTGCACGTCAGTATCAAAACGGTGGAAACGCATCGCGCCCACATCAAATCGAAGCTAAACCTTGGCAGCGCTTCGCAACTCATTCAGTTTTGCGTGCGGTGGGTTGATCAAAGCCCGCATGTCGTACGCACGGACGCGAGCACTGCTCCGGAATCGGTTGAAAGCCAGCCGCCTTTTGTGTCCCCATTGGCAGAGGTGGCTCCGACGCGAAAGTTTGCACCGGCGGCCTCCATCACCACCTTGGTTCGGCCCCGTTCGCGTTCTGTTTCCACAGAAAGAGCGGGGTAGTTCGCTTTGAGGGCGGCGCTCATTGTCCCGGCTGGCGAATCGCGCCAGTCGTGAGACACCGATGAATGCCCTTCTCCCATACGGGTCGTATTACGGCGGAGAGGCATACGCTAAAATGAATTTCGTCCGGCGATTCAGCCTGCTGGTTTTCGCATTTTTACCCTTGGTTTTTTTGCGAGCTGAGGGGGTGGAGCGGGCCTTGGGGGAAATTTTTTGCGGGCCGACGGCGGAATACGAAGTCGTTCCGCCTGTCTTCCCAAGTCGCCCCGATCCTGATACAGCCGATGTCGTGCGGTGGATCTGGGTGGAGGAACGAATGAATGTGGCGCGGCAAGATGCTCCTGTTCGCGCGCCGGTGTTTCTTGCGGCTGGGGAATGTCGCGATCCCGATGATTTAATCTTGGTTCGCTGGCCGTCCCGGGAGGTAATCCCCACTCAAGCCGATGATGTTCGACGCGGAAAAGATGGGGATATTGCGCGACTTCACCTGTGGTTTACCATCGACCTGAGAGGAGGTGACCGTGTTCGCCTGGCCTTGGTGCGTCGTAAGGCGGAAAAAATGGCCGCCGCGACGCGAATCGTAACCCGGGTGGTTGGAAGTCGACTGCAAGTTCATGCCGGGAAGCTCAGTGCTTTTTTTGATACGTCGGGAGACGGGCGAAAACCTTTGATGGCATTGCAGCTCTCCGATGGACCGATGGCCGATTTTAACGGCGGAATTGGCCCGAGCGTTTCGTGGAAGGGCGTGTCCGGACCGAAAAGTGAAATTACTCAATCGAGTCCGGTCCTTTGGGGAACGGGCCCGGTATTTGCCAAGATAAGTGCGCAATTTCGGGATGAGAGCGGCGCTGTCGTGACTGACAGCTTTCGTGTTTTTGCCGACGGCAGCCTCAATCTCATTCAAACGATCAAACCACCGGATCAAATCACGGGCCCGACTCTCATCGAACAGGATTTTTTAAACGGAAGAATCGAATCGAAGAATCCACTGACGGTACAGCCGCAGACGGCGGAAATCGTCGATTCACTGGTTGACGTTCATTCGGGCTATGTAGTGGATGCATTGTTGGCGGCCGAAAAATCGAATGGCTGGCTGGTTGTACCTGGTTCGCTGGGTGGGGTTGCCGGGAGGGTGATGCTCGATCGCGACGGACAGTTTAGGATTCAAGGCCCGGCCGATCTGACGCGCGGCGCGGGTGATGCTCGTCCCGGGACGGTGAAAGCGTTTTGGGCGGAACTAAACCTCGTTCCGGCGCATCGCGAAGGAAACGGTTTGGAGCGGGCGGCACTTCTTGCTGCAGGTCAGCCACTCGTTGGAGTGGTGGAGAGACCGGGGGTTTCGCTTGCGATGGCCGCATCGCGGATCCGCGACAACGTCAAGGAAATGAAACCAGTGGGTTGGATCAATGAATCACTGGTTCGTTTTTTGGACGGAAAAACGAATCCTTTTCCCAAACGGAACTGGACGGCCGAAAGCGATCCGGACTCGTGGGTGGCAAGCGCGGAAAAGGCGAAGGCAAAGGTGATGGGTAATTCATCGCGGCCGCTGCAGGACGCCGAGAAAGGGCGTGCCGCCGGGCCGCTCGATCCGTATCACTTTACGTATGGAACGACGGCGTTGGTTTATTGGCTGCTTCACGATGATCTCCCGGGCCCCGTGCTGAATTCCTTGCGCGCGCAAATGGAGGCGGTGCGACGTGAACTTGGCCGGACAAACGAAGAGGGCTGGCCGTATCTCGATGTTTTCTTTCGCACCCAAAACATGCAAATGGGACCGCCGTTGCTTACGCTGGCGGATGCGGGCTCCGATCCGGGATTGCGGCGATATTATCGCGATCAATTGTCCGCCCCGACATTGGCGGCCGTGATGCTTCGCGGACTGCGGCCCTATGCCGGGAGTCCTCAGTCGAAGCCGGGCGAAAGCGACAGTCTTTACCAGGGCGTGGTCGATTTCATGTTGAGGGCGACTGAACTTTCGTTGAACGAATCGCTGGGACTGCAACCCGTCGCATATGGGCGATATTTGGATGCGGTTGATGTGAACGCCGACCTTTTCCATCCGGCGCATCCGCGATCGGAGGATGCAGGTGGCATTTTCGCCCGGGCAAATTTTTTTCGCACGCAATCCCATCTCCACCGTTGGCTCGCTTGGGGCCCGACGCCGTTCATCGCCTTGTTGCAGACTCCGCCGCAAGAGGGATCTTCGTTTCCCGGCGCGACTGAGGCGTGGCAGTTTGCCAACCTGCTTTCCGGACGGTGGAAAAACTGGCCTGATCAGTCGTGGTTGTTCCTGGCAAGCGCGTTACCGGAAAAAGCCGCGACTTACGATCCCCGACCCCGGCCGGCGGCAGTGACGACCGTTCGTATTCAACATCGCGATGACGGGAATCGCATTACTTGGGATTCCCGGGCGGACGCAGTCGCTTATCGTCTTTACCGGATCCGGCATGGAGCGCCTCCTCAATGGATTGGTTCGCCCTATCGGGGTGGCAAACACCTTGATGACGGCACCGATCGAATCGACCCTGAAGGAAATGCGGGCGATGCTTACATCGTCCACGTATTGGACAAGGACGGTCAGGAAAGCCCGTGGTAGCCGGCGCTCTCAGCGGGTCGCATGCAAGGCAAGTAGCGTCGTTAAGAGATGGAGCGGTTCGACCGGTTTGACGAGAATTTGCTGGAAGCCGCTTGCCAGCGCCATGGTTCGATTTTTTTCGTCGGCGTAGGCGGTTAGGGCGATCGCCGGCACTGGTGGCGTTTTGCGGGCTTTTTCCCATTGGCGGATTTGCTGGATCAGTTCGTGTCCGCTGACTTTTCCGAGGCCGATATCGCTGAGAATCAGATCGGCACGGGAGCGATTGAATGCTTCCAGCGCGTGCTGGGCCGAATCAACGGCGATGACTTTTGCGCCGGCGTCTGTGAGTACCGCGATCAACGCCTTCCGGGTTTCCTCCGCGTCCTCGACCAGAAGTATCTGCAGCCCGCGCAGGCTCGGAACCTTTCGGGGTTGGGCGGGCAGGTGGTTTTCGGGCGATATAATTTCGGGGAAGGGAAGCCGGACAGTGAAAACGGCGCCCTTGGCCAGTCCGTCACTTTGCGCACTGATCACGCCACCGTGCATTTCGACCAGTTGACGGGCAATGGAAAGTCCCAGCCCGAGGCCGCCGGTGTGCCGGATTCCAGAGGGATCCGCTTGGGTAAATCGATCGAAAACCCGGCTGAGAAATTCCTTGCTGATTCCCTGGCCGGTATCCGAAACACGGATTTCGATTTGCTCGCCAATGCGCTCCGCCGCGACTTTGATCTCGCCGGCATACGGGGTGAATTTTACCGCGTTGGTCAACAGATTTCCCAGTACCTGCTTCATCCGCATCGGATCTGCACGCACGACGCCAACCTTGGGATCGAGGGCTTCGATAATTTCGATTTCCTTCTCAGCGGCAATGGATCGTGTCACCTCGAGCACCGATTGGATCAACGGAACGAGGGCGACTTCCTTTGGCTGCAGGCGCAGCTTGCCAGCCACCATTCGGGAGGTGTCGACCAAGTCCTCGATCAGTGTTTGCTGCTCTTTGGCTGACTTCTCAATCGCGATGAGACCTTCCTTGAGTTGTTGCGGCGAGACGTCCTGCTGCACATTCAAAAGCTTCGCCCAAAGCAACGTCGCGGAAAGTGGGGTGCGCAGTTCATGGGAAATATTGGCGAGGAAGTGGTCCTTTGCGGCGTTGGCATCTTCCGCGTCCGTTTTAGCCTTGTTCAATGTCTCCTCGACGATTTTTCGATCGGTGTTGTCGCGCAGGACCTTGACGAAACCATAGAGTCGGTTGCCCTCGTCACATAGCGCGGAAAAAACCCCTGTGCCCCAAAATTTGCTGCCGTCCTTGCGCAAGTGCCAGCGTTCCTCGGTAATGCTTTTGCTGTCGCGCGCCAGCTGCAGTTCCTTGTGCATGGTGCGGGACGAGCGGTCCTCGTCCGTGTAGATCAATTCAAGTGTTTCGCCGAGGGCCTCCGATTGCTCGTAACCGAGGATGCGTTCAGCGCTTTTCGACCAGGTGACGAAACGCCCGTCCTGATCCAGGATCAAAATTGCATACTCAGCCACACCCTCAAGAATGAGGCGATGGCGTTCTTCGCTGGTGCGAAGGGCGGTTTCCGCAAGTTTAAGCCGCGTGATATCGACAAAGGTGATAACCACTCCATCGATGCGATTGTCGCTTGTGCGATAGGGGAGCGCCCGCCGCACGTACGCCCGTCCGCTGTCGCTGACGACTTCGACATCCCGCGGGGTGGTTTTTTTCAACACCTGCTGGATATCTTTCAGGAGTGACCGATCTGCGAAGTTGCGAGGGATTTTGCTGAGAGCCTTGCCGATGTCGGTCTCATGGACAGCCAAGAGATCTTTGATCGCCGGGGTGAAACGTCTGACGCGGAATCGCGTATCGAGAAAAAGCACCGCGATTTCGGTGCTTCTCAACAAGCTGTTCAAATCATGAATGGTGCCCTCCAACTCCCTTATTTTTGCCTCCATTTCGCTGTTCTCACGGGAGAGATCGCGGTGATTTGCAGGAATCGCTGATGATCGTTGGATTTTCGCGGGCTTTTGGCCCTTTGCGACAGGACGCCTCACTGTGCCTGGCTTTTGCGGAGGGCGTTTGGAGGTTGCGCGCGATTTGGGCGGGCTGGATTTTCCGGGTAAATATTTTTTCTTGGATTTCATGATTCCGGATTTCCCTTGTTCAGGATTTCGGTTCTGAAAAAGAGAATTGCACTGAGTCTGATCGAAAACGGTTCGAAAGGCCCAACATCGCGCTTTTACGACAGGATGAGCCATGAAGAGGCGCTAGCCAGGAATCCCTGTTTTCTTAAAATTAGCAATTTACTGACAATTCAAAATCATCGACTGGCTGTCGGAATTTGTAGCCGGTGCCGAAATAACCGGATCACCGAGGGTGCTGTTCATTTTCGCCCGTTGAACACGATTTTACCCGAGACGATGGTCGTTTTCACACGTCCGGTCATTTCCTGGCCGGACCAGGGGGAATTGATCGACTTGCTGAAACCTTTTTTGGCGTCGTAAATCCATTTTTGCTCCGGATCGAACACGCAGACGTCGGCATTTTCACCGGGCGTCAGGGTGCCGGCGCGAAGTTTCAGGATCGCAGCGGCACGCCGGGTCAGGAGGTCGATCACCCGCGATAATTTGAATTTATTTTCGCGGACGAGAATATCGATGCAAACCGGCAGCGCTGTTTCCAGCCCGGTGATTCCGTTCGGCGCGTAATCGAATTCACGGTCCTTTTCATCCGGGGCGTGCGGTGCGTGGTCGGTGCCGATGCAGTCGAGCGCGCCGTCCTTCAGGCCGGCGATGATTGCCTTGCGATCATGCTCGGTCCGCAAAGGCGGGTTCATTTTGAAGTTCGTGTCATAGGTTCCGAGCGCTTCCTCGGTAAGGGCGATATGATGCGGCGTCGCCTCGGCGGTGACATTGATGCCATCCTTCTTCGCCCGGCGCATGAGTTCGACCGACATGGCGGAACTGATATGCTGCATATGAATGTGGGCACCGGTGTAGGACGAGAGAATGATATTGCGCGCCACGATGATATCCTCGGCGGCATGCGGCCATCCGCGCAGGCCGAGCCGGGTGGAAACGGTTCCTTCGTTCATCACGGCACCCTTCGTCAGACTGTCATCCTGGCAGTGATCGAGCACGGTCAGGTCGAACATCTTGGCGTATTCGACCGCCCGGCGCATGAGCTCGTTGCTGGTGACACATAGGCCGTCGTCCGTGATGGCGACGACTCCGGCCTTCTTAAGCGATCCGTGCGGGGCCAGTTGCTCGCCCTTCATGCCGACGGTGATGCAACCCGTCGGATAGACGTGGACGGCGGCCTTGCGCGCGGCGTTGTTGATTAACTCGATGGTACCGGCATTGTCCGCCACCGGCGAGGTATTGGGCATGCACACCACCGTGGTGAAACCACCGGCGGCGGCGGCCTGCGAACCGGTGAGGATCGTTTCCTTGTGGGTCTGTCCCGGTTCACGAAAATGCACGTGAATATCGACCAGTCCCGGACAAACGACCAATCCGCGCGCATCGATTTTCCTGGCGCGCTTTTTTTCCGCGGGGCCAAAACTGGTGGCAAATTTGCCGTCGGTGATAAAAACGTCGCCGACATCGTCCCGTTTTGAAGCGGGATCGATGACGCGTCCATTGGTGATCCAGAGGGAAGGCATGAAGGAATAAAAGTGTTAGGTGACAGGGATCAAGTAATGGAAGGGAACTGCGGTGCCCGCCGGTTTATTTTCGATGTGTTTCACGGTTGTCTTTATTCGACCGGGGTTGTGACCATTTCCGGCTGACCACCTGAGCAGAGGTAGAGCGCGGCCATGCGGACAGCGATGCCGTTGGTGACCTGTTCGAGGATCACGCTGCGCGGGGAATCGGCCAGTGCGCTGTCGATTTCCACGCCACGGTTGATGGGGCCGGGATGCATGATGATTGCGTCGGGCTTGATCCATTCGGCCCGCGTTTGGTTGAGTCCAAACATACTGGTGTATTCGCCGAGCGACGGAAAATGACTGGAGGCCTGTCGTTCGTGCTGGATCCGCAACAGCATCACGACATCGGCGTCCGCGAGGGCGGAGCGGAGATTGTGCGAAACGTTCACGCCGAGTGATTCAAACCAGTGCGGCACGAGTGTGGACGGGCCCACGATGGTCACGTCTGCGCCGAGCTTCGTGAGCGCGTGGATATTCGAGCGGGCCACGCGGCTGAAAAGAATGTCGCCGAGGATCACGACCTTCCGGCCTTTGAGATCGCCGAGTTTCTCCTGCATCGTGAAAACGTCGAGGAGCGCCTGCGTTGGATGTTCGTGGGCACCGTCGCCGGCATTGACGACCGGAATATCGAGGACCCGGCTAAGATAGAGGGGCGATCCACTCGCGGCGTGGCGGATGACAATCAGATCGGCGCTGAGCGCCTGGATATTTTGCGCGGTGTCGCGCAATGTTTCACCCTTCGTGGTACTGGAGGAAGCGGCGTCGAAGGAGATGACGTCGGCGCTGAGAAACTTGGCTGCCATTTCGAATGACAGGCGGGTGCGCGTGCTCGGCTCGAGGAAGAGATTCACGATCGTCTTGCCACGGAGGGCGGGCACTTTCTTGACTTTGCGATCGAGGATGCGGCGAAACGCGCCGGCTGTTGCGAGCAGTTGCCCGATTTCGGTGCGACTCAGTTCCTCGATGGTGAGAAGATGTTTACGATGCCAGGGCACGGGAAGATGTTTTTGATTTTTGAGATTCCGGTTTCGATCCTCGCGGGACCGAGGTCGCGAGCACGGTAATGGAATCGTTGCGCGGATCGGCCGGATCGAGATGGACGACGACTTTTTCATTGCCATTCGTGGCGATCGCCATGCCGCAATAATCGGGCGCAATCGGCAGCTTTCGTCCTCCGCGATCGGCGAGTATGGCAAGTTCCACTCCGGTCGGGCGTCCATGATCGAAAAGTTCATCCAGCGCCGCCTTGACCGTCCGGCCCGAATAGAGCACGTCATCGACGAGGACGACGGTCGCGCCGTTGACGTCGTGGGGAATGAAGGTCGGGCAAAACTCCTTTGGGATGGGTTGGTGGCCGATGTCGTCGCGGTGAAATGAAATATCGATCGTCCCCAGTCCCGGTTTCAGGCCGGATTTTTTCAGGCGTTCGACCAGGCGGGCGGCGAAAACGATCCCGCCATTGGCAATACCCAGCAGCAGAAGCCGGTCGGATTTCCGGTGGCGTCCTGCAATGGCAAAGGCGACGCGCTCAATGGCTTGATCGATCGTTTTTGAATCGTACTGCTGAGGTGTGCCCACGAGCCCAAGGTTTTGGGGCGACGCGGGAACCTCGTCCAGCGCAAAGGTGAGAATTGCGTTTTTGGCTCACGTGTCAGTCGCAAGCCGCCGGAACGAAAATGCCCGTCAGGATTTTGTCTGCAGCGCCGGCTGCGGCAGCCAGCGGGTCAGGCAGGTGTGGAGGTTTGCGACTTTAACCGGCTTGGCGATAAAATCGTCCATGCCCGACGCGAGGCAGGCGTCGCGGTCTTCCGGCCGCACATTGGCCGTGAGCGCCACGATCGGCAGCGGTTGATTGCCCAGCATTTGCCGGATTCGCCGGGTGGTTTCGAAACCATCGATCCCCGGCAACTGGCAATCCATGAAAATGAGATCCCACCGCCCTTTTTCCACAGCGGCGAGTCCGGCATGTCCGTCGCCCACGATCGTGCACTCAACGCCGAGGCGCTGCAGCATCATCGTGATCACGCGTTGATTTACGGGATCGTCCTCCACCACCAAAATCCGCCCGGTAAATTCGGGGCCTTGGGCGCGAACCGGGAAGGATGGCGTGGACGCTTTCTGATTGTCGTCGAGATCGAGCGGAATTTCGAAGAGCAAAACCGAACCTTCGCCCGGCGTACTTTCAACGATGATTTGACCACCCATGCGCTGCACCAGCTTTTGGGAGATCGCGAGACCGAGTCCGGTTCCGCCGTAGCGACGACTCATGGAGCTGTCCGCCTGCGTGAAGGGCTGGAAGAGGGTGGTGATCGTTTGGGCGTTCATGCCGATGCCGGTGTCGCGCACTTGCACTTTTAGCCGCAGCACTCTGCCGGCGTCGATCGCCCCGCCAAAACTGAGTTCCACATGGCCGTGCTCCGTGAACTTGATCGCGTTGCCCAGAAGGTTGAGTAGCACTTGCCGAAAACGGTTCGGGTCGCCGCGCACCCTGCTTTTGCAAATTGAATCGGTTTTTAAAAACAGCGAAAGGCTCTTCTTCTCCGCGCGGGCTCGCATGAGGGCCGTCACTTCATCCGCCACTTTCACCGGATTAAAAGGAATGGATTCGAACGTCATCGAGCCCGCCTCGATTTTCGAGAGGTCGAGCACGTCATTCAGCACGTGAAGCAGCGAATCGGCCGACTTTGCCGCGGTTTCGACCTGCTCCCGTTGAGGAGCGTCGAGTTTGGTATCCTTTAGTAATTCCAGCATACCCATGACGCCGTTCATCGGCGTCCGGATTTCGTGGCTCATCGTGGCGAGAAATTCGCTCTTGGCCTGGTTGGCCGCTTCGGCGCGTTCCTTCGCCGTACGCAATTCGTCCTCAATTTTCCGACGGCGCGAATTTTCGTCCATCAGGCTGCGATTCAGTTCCTCCGTGACCTGGGTTTTTTTTCGCAACTCATCGACGAGAATTTCGTGCTCGAAACCGAGACGCAGCGAATTGCTCAGGGTGCGATAAAAACTCCGGGTCATCACGAGCAGGAATCCGGTGTAAATCGATCCCATGATGGCCATGAGCGTCTCCAATGTTTCCGCGCTCAAATAACAGCGCAACACCAGCGGCACCAGCGTGGCAGCCTGAAACCAAAGGCAGGCGGGCAGGATGGGGGAAAGCGAGCGGGTGGCCCCGGCGGTGAGCCCGGCGAGAATTAAAATGAGCAGTGAACGGTCCTGCCCGTGAAGCAGGGGATAAAAGGCCCACGCGGCAAATCCCCAGCACAGGCCGGTGATCGCCGCTCCAACCGTAAACTGGCGCTCCCACACCTGCACGGGAGCACTGTTTCGATCCCGGCGATAGTTTCTCACCACCCACAGGCGTTGAGCCGTCGTCACCGTCATGACGATCACCCAGCCCCAGCTCAGGAGTGGAGCACCCAGTCTGGCGACATACCAACCGATGCCCCACGCCGCGAAGAGCGCGGCGATCAATCCCGCGCTTAGTTCGCTGTAGCCAATGCGCACCAATTCCGCTCGTAGCTTCGGAAGGCTGCCGCTTTCAGATACTGGGGGAGTGGAATTCACTTTACCGCTGTATCTTCGGCACATTTTCGCCCAAAAAGCGCGCGAAATGCGTGAGCCGCGCTTAAATGCAAAGGTTGTTCATTTGTTGATAGTTGCACGAAACGCGACGAAGGCGATTGAGGTGGGGCGTTTTATCCATAAAGCGCCGTTCACGCCTCCCGACCACGGGGGTTCACTTTTGCATACCTCCTAACGTGGGTTACAGATAACCCGCGCTACCTTGACGCCTATCGCGCTCGGTCACTTCGTTGCCCTAAGGTGTGTCTGGTAAATAAACCGCTGAGCATGCCGCGTCCGTAAGTGGGGTGCACCTACTCCGAGCCATATATTTACACCAAGGCCACCAAGGTCACAAAAGACGTCGAATCGAACCGATGAAATTAAACGCGGAGGACACAGAGGACGCGGAGTACCCGAACAAAACCCCATCCCGTCCGCGATGAGCGGGCGCCCTGGATCCAACCCCGGACCCGCCTTCGCGTGATGCTTCGGCGCGGCAAAGACGACGAGTCGAAGGAGACTTTGATTCTGCTGGCTAGCAGAACGCGTCTGCTATTATGCGAAACTATTAGTGGTTAATGCCTCTGAGGATTGCAGGGACTCAGACCTTTCGACGCGGCCAGCCCGTTCGACTGTTTATGGCCCTGAGCGAGGTCGTGGGGCGGCGATCCTTCGCGGTTAGATTTATTTACCAGACACAGCCTAATCCGCCATCCGGGCCTTTTCCGCGAGCATTTGCAGCCGGATCATCAGCCGGCGATGCACCGCTTCGACTTGTCCGCGTTGATAGCGATCTTCGGGCGTCAGGTTAAATGCAAAGTAAGTTGTGTCGTTTCCCATGCGACCAACGACGCTTCCACCGTAAGCGTAACCCGGCGTCGCCGCGAGTGCTTCCTGCACGTGCTGAAGATTGTCCGCGCCTGCGACCGTGCCATAGACGAGACACGGGAATTCCGAAGTATCCACCGCGAGTTTTTGCACTTTTCGCCCGACGGCTTCCACCAGCGTGGCAAACTCCGCCTTCAAGCCCGCAGCCGTGTAACGTGTCTCAAGGTTCAGCGGCAGTGGGACCGGATCGCCGAGGTAGGCGATGATCGACGCATTGCCAGAAACCGAAAGCATGTTCGATCCTCGGTTTGTCGCCGCCTGCGGTTCCGTGAAATCCGACCAGGCTTTTTGTCGAAGCACGGTCTTGTCCGCACCCGATTCGCCGAAATAAACGCCCCCATGGGAGTGACCGCTGTAAAACGAGACGTGTGGCCATCCGTCGTTCTCAAATGTTTTGCTCAACCGGAATTCCCCCGTGCCACGGCGAACGGCAGCGTTCGCGCTGGCTTGGGTGGGCGTTGGTCCGCTCGGACCGCGGGTCGTAATCGACCAGCTCAAGTTCGCCGAATCCAACGAAGCGAGGGTGTAGGCACCTTCGAGGAGATAATGTCCTCCGATTTCAAGATGCGGTCGATCGCCGCGCAGAGAGGCAATGACGATGTTGTCGCCGGGAGCGAACTCTGTCGCGCCGAGTGCCACCGGAATTGCGTAGGGAAATAAATCGGCATCGCTTGGTTGCGCCCGCCCGGCGAGCGACAAACCTAACAACGCGCATACGATCACCGACCATTGGGCTGAATGCGAACGGATTTTCATGGCGGAGATGAATCGGGTTTGGGTGAGGAGGTGAAATTTGCGCGACTCTCCGTTACTGTCGTGACGACAGTGTCAACGACCGTGCCATCCCGGAGCGCGAAGACGTGGGCTTCGGTTTGAAACGGGACGTCAACCACATAGCTACCGCGATCGGTGGCGGCGAAAGATGGTTCGCTGGAGGGCGGAGAAAACTTTCGGCGGAGAAGCAGCGCACCAACAATTACGAATCCCGCCGCCATGCTGCGAAACGGGTGTGCTGTGAGCCACGCCCACGCGTGCGGTGCCGACGGTCGCGTGGGGGTGCTGTTCGTTTGCGACGCGGCAGCAGCCATGATTTGCTCGGTCAATTCGGTTGAAACCGACAACGGACCGGCGGCGCGATCCAAAGCGTGCCGGATCGCCCTGCTCGCCGCCTGTTCGCGTTGCACCGCGAGTCGACATTCCGGGCAATGATCAAAGTGCTCCTGCGCCGCTGCCAGTCGCCGGCCGCGCAGGGTCCGGTCGAGGTATTCAGGCAGATCGTGAGTGAATTCCTTGCAGTTCATCGCGGGCTTTGGTCGTGAGTGCCTTTCGCGGTAAAAAGGTTCAATTCCTCGGGCAGCAGCTTTTCCAGGCACTGCATGGCGTAGTGCAGTCGCGATTTCACCGTGCCGAGTGAGACCCCGGTCTGCGCTGCGATTTGGTGCAACTTCAGATCCTCATAATATCGCAGGACGATCACCTCACGATGCTCCGCTGAAAGCGTCAGGATCGCCTGACTGAGCCGGTTCGTCTGAAATTCGCGGTCGATTTCCGATTCCTGCACGTTTGGCGACGCTGTCTGTTGCACGAGTTCCTCGTCAAAGACGAAACGCTTTTGTTTCCGCCAACGCCGCCGGTTCAGGTTCACCAAAATACCATGCAGCCAGGTGTAGATCGCCGACTCACCGCGAAACCGGTGCACCGATTTTACCGCTTGGAGGAAAGTCTCCTGCATCAGATCCTCCGCCTCGGTCGCGTCCCCGCAAAGCAAATAAGCGGAACGCAACAACCGGTTGCCATGCGCCTGCAACCACGCCGCGAGGTCGACGCGAAGAGCGTCAGGATTAAGTGGAACCTCGGCCATGTCATAGTCTGTGCCCGAGAGGCTCAGAAGGTTCAATCACAGGCTAACTGAACGGCGGGACTCCCTCGGTAGTTTAATTTTCATTGCCGCATGATTGCGATCGGTCCGGCAAATGTAGCCGGCACCGTACAGATCGACTCGCGAGTCGGAATTTTAGATCAAATTTCAATTCGAAAGCACGAGGTCTGACCTCTGGGACCAATGTCTCGTTAGACGGCTATCCCGGTATTTGGTCGTCGCGGTGGTAGTTCCGTCAGTCGATGCAAAGCCAATTCGATGGCAAGGGTGCTATCGACGGCATTCGGCCGGACCGAGGTGGCCATTAGTGACCATATCGCGCGCCAGATTCTTGAGCTGGGCGATTGCGTGGCGACGCGCGTGCGCGGCGCCGCCTGGCACCGTATCCGAAATCTCAGCTTCACTTCTTGCCAAGTCCAAGGCGAACCGGGCGATTTCCTGGAGCGAGACGCCCAGAGTCTTGTTTGCGTCGGTGGGGCTTTGCTCGACGAGAACGACGCAGCCTCCGACAAATCCGAGAAAATTATTGGCTTCATCGTAGTGAGGCGCACCGCGATCAAGAATGCTATGATACTGCCCAAACCTATCCTGCAGGCGATAGGTCATCACAAACGGCGCCCTTTCTTCAAAGGACGCGAGATAGAAATTTACGCAGCGATTCAAGTCGTCGGGGTGAACTCCCGTGGCCCAGCCGGAACCTTTTTCCATTTCGGTGGTGCGACCCCGGTATTCCAGCCAAGTACGGTTGAAATAAAAACAACCCGTGTCCAGGCCGGCCATCCAGATCATGGCCGGCGCCTCCTCGGCAAGCTTTTGGAATTCGATTGCGAGAGGATTCATTTTCGCACCTTTGTTCGCGACCTGCAGGGAGTCAACTTCAACGGCTTGAGCGAAAAACGATGCCTTTCGTCCTGACACCGTCGTTCAGAATCTCAATTTCTCTACTTGGCGTCACCGGCACCGTTCGCGCCGAGGTGATGAACATGATGCCGGTGATTCGCCGACAGGCCGTTCGCGCGGTGCAGGACGCGAAGGCGAGAGGGCGCATGAAGTAATTAACTAAGCTCCTTAATTATCGTCGCACTTCGTAGCAGTGAATCGCAGCCGGAGTTTCGCCGTTTTTCGGACTGGCCAGGTACAACATGTCACCGCTAAAAAATGCCGTGCGGGCTTTTTTGGCGGATTTGACGGCTTCACGCTCAGCGTAGTGATCGGCGTCGATCTGCGTGAAAACGTCGATGAACCCTTCTCCACAGGAAGCGTAGATTTGGTGTAAACTCGCATCATAGAAAACATCGTCGCAATCGCCGTGCAGGTCGAGTTTCGCGACTTCCCGTCCCGAGGTCGTGTCGAACACCAGCAGTCGCGCGGGAGCGCGGGTGGCTATGAAGGCACGATGATTGGCCTGATCCAGTGCCATCGGAAAGTTGGCGGCGACCAAGCCCAGCGACCATGTCCCGACTGTCTCTTTCGTGACCCGATCCACGACCGCGATGTTATGGGATCGCGGCACATTCACGAAGATTCGGGGGCTGTTCGTTTCGAGTTGGAATGACTCGGGATGACCCGTGAGCGGGATCGTACCTGCGAGCACGTTTTTCTCGGCATCCACGACCCCGAGCGCGCCGCTACCGTAGCCAACATACACCTGCTTGGTGGCTGTGTCGTAGCGCACGTTGTCGGCGTCGTTTTCAAATTTTATCGTCGTGACTGGGGCGAAGGTTGTCGCGTCAAAAACTCGCAACGCACCGTCGCCACCGTTTGCGACGTAAAGACGGTTAAATTCGGGCACAAAGAGAATCCCCTGGGGTTCCGAAAAGCCGCTCAGTGTGCGGCTAACTTTGCCGCCCTTCAAATCGACAACCTCGACAGTATTATTTCCCAAGGCGGCGACAAATAGACGATCACCTGCGGGATCGATGCCGAAATGATCGATTCGACCTTCGACTCCGGACAGGGGAATCGTCTGGACGAGTTTCAGCGCGTTGGCGTGCGCTGGTTCCATCGAACCTAGGCAGAGGGCAAGCAGTGCGATCGCTCTCATCACGGGCTGGAATTACTTTACGGCCGAGACGTAGATGACCTGGATGCCCCCTTTTTTCACGAGCGTCCCCTCGACCGTGACGGTCTCCGCCATCTTGTTGATGAGCAGGTCGCGTCCGGGCTGATGATCCTGCGAGCCCATCATGATATAGATTTCACCTTTATCGGTGAGAAGGCCGATGGGATTGCCGGCTTTCGCACAGTTGACGGCGCACTCCTTATGATCGGCACCGTGGTCACCGCCTTCAAGGTAGCACCAAAGATCGACGACTTCGCCTTTGACCTTCACGGCATCGCCTTTCGGTTCAGCGAAGGCGACCAGAGAACTGAGACCGAGGAGCAGAAAAGCTCCGAACGCAGCACGGACAAGATTGGGTTTCATGGGGGGAGGGATTTGGAAAGAGGGCCCGGCATCTGGGCCGATTATTTTTTCTGGGTGGCCAGCGCCTTCTTGATGCTCGCCGCGAGCTCCGCGGATTTACCCCGGCCCCAGTAATGGAGGAATAAAAGGTGTGGGGTATCTTCCGTCATGTGGGAGTGAATCGCGACTATGTTGATGCCATCACCCCGCAGCGATTTCAGCACCGTTTGGAGTTCGGTGCCCGTAGCGACAAAATCGCCATCGACCAGTGCGTTTTCATCGGAGCCGGCGAAGGCCGCCCATGTATTCACGCCCATCTCTTTGCCGGCGACGCAACCGCATTCCATCGTGGTTTCGCGACCGAAGACAAATTTCACCATACCTGAGTTTTGTTGGGACTTCGCCCCGAACAACGTTTCTAGTGGAGTGGCGGAAATTGAGCTCTCGGCCGGCAATCCTTGTGCAACAAACTGTTTGGCCAGCTCCGGATTCGCGGCGCGGGTCTTTGCGACGGCATCGAACACCGCCTTAACCCCGCCGGCCAAATCAGCCAGCTTACCGTCACCTCCGATGTGCATGAAATATACGCGCGGTTGATCATAGAAAAAGTGATTGTGCAGCGCGGTGACTTCCAGCCCGTGATCAAGCGCAGCACTCATGACGGCGTTCACTTCATCCTCGAAGAGCACGATATCGCCCATCACCATCACCTTTGACTGACCGCCCGCCTTGAACGCGGCCCAACTGGTGAGGCCCATGAAGGGAGGCATTTTCCAACCATCGACCGTGACCGCGACGTCTTTGCGCGGCACGCTCACCTTGAACACGCCTTCAGCGTCGTTGCGCGTTCCTTTGATTCCAGTGGTTGTTTCGATCACCGCAGGATCGAAGCCTAATTCTGCGCCCACCAATCCAGTTGCGCTCAGCACGAAGGCCACGCCGATACTACGCACGAGTTTCTGAGGGAAAACCAGTTTTTGAAGTGACATGATTCAATCTCTGTTACATGTATTACAGCAGGAAGCAATATTACAATGACCTTCCCTGGCTGGCTTCTCCTTCTCTATGCTTTGCCGACGGGCCACAACAGCCTTCGGGTGAATCTTTGGCGCAAACTGAAGAAAGCGGGTGCGGTTTCGTTGAAAACCTCGGCCTCGCTGCTCCCGGACACACCGGCAAATTACGAATTGTTTCAATGGTTCGCGAAGCAGCTCAGCGACGGCGGTGGTGAGGCGACGCTGATTCGAACCAAAGACATCGAAAATATGTCCCACCCGAAGATCGTCACGTTGTTCAACGATGCACGGGGAGAAGATTATGCGGTGCTCATCCAAGAGCTGACCGAATTATTGCGGGTCAAACGCAAACCGGCGGATTGCGCCTTTGACGCCGACTTGGAACAGTTGCGCGGTCGTTTTGAGGAAATCTGCAAAATTGATTTCTTCGAGTCACCGCGCGCCCATGACGCAGAAATGCTCTTTCGGAAAGCGAAGAGCCTAAGGCAAACCAAAGTACGCGCCGCAACCGTCCTGAAACGGGCCGACTACCAAGGCCGAACCTGGCTTACTCGGCCGCAGCCACAAATCGACCGCGTCGGTTCGGCCTGGCTCATCAAGACCTTCATTGACCCACAGGCGAAGTTCGTTTTCAGCGCGAAGACCAGCGATCACCCGACAGCGGTGCCGTACGATATGGCGGATGTGGAGCTGACCCACCAAGGCGATGACTGTACGTTCGAAACCCTGCTGAAGCGTTTCGCGCTGCGGGACAAGGCGCTCGAAAAAATCGCCGCGATGGTGCATGACGCGGATCTACACGACGACAAGTTCCACGCGCCTGGCGCCGACGGCATCGACCGGGTGCTCGAAGGACTCGCGCGATTGGGTTGGGCGGACGAAAAAATTCTGCAGCACGGCTTCACCTGCTTCGAAGCGCTTTATGCGCACGTCAAGGCCACCTGACCGCCTTGTCACCATGAAATGGATCGCGCGAGAGAGAAAGTGAAGTGGACCGCGTGCCTGCCCGTGGCTCATCGGGAAATTCATCGATCCGGCCGCTGAGTTGATCTTGCACCAATGATCGATGTGGAGCAGAAAGCCCGCCAGCTGGGGGCAACACCCTTCGACATTGGCGGGTGTGAACTTGACCATCACGGCGAGGATGTGTCATTCGATTCGACCCGGAAGAAATACCGGCTCGATGATCCGGCACTCTGCTTACTGGCGGAAATTGTTCGTGCTGCCGACGGGCATCCTTCCCGGCCGCACCCGGCGGGCGAGGGGCTGCGCTGGATTGCCTTTGGGTTCAATGCGCTGGGCTTGAGCGATCACGATATTCTCGCGAAGGCGTGCGTCGTTTACGATGCCCTCTACGCCGAATGCCAGCACCGGGTTGCCAAATCATAACCTCCTCCAATCCCATGGATCGTCCCGTTGTCACCGGATTGATTTTTCGAAAATGAAAAACCGCTACTCATTGCTGAATAGCGGCTTTCTTAAATGGTGGACCTTACTGGACTCGAACCAGTGACCTTTTCGATGTCAACGAAACGCTCTAACCAACTGAGCTAAAGGTCCAATCGAGCGGTTACTAAGCACGAGCGCCGGGCCAGCCTGCAAGAAAAATTATCGGCGATAATTTCAGCGTACCCGGACGTTCGCGATGGCCGAATAACCGAAGCGGAGCCGGTTCCCAATTTTGGCCAGGCTGTCGGCATCGAGCACGATTTTAACCGGCACGCGTTGCACCACTTTGTTGAAATTTCCCGTGGCGTTGTCCGGCGGCAGGAGCGCGAATTGGGCACCGCTGGCCGGCGAAAGACTGTCCACGTGTCCGTGGAGAACTTCGTCGGGCAATGCATCGATGGTAATCTCGACCGGTTGGCCGGGCTTCATGAGTGGTAGCTGCGTTTCCTTGAAGTTGGCGACAATCCACGGATTGGGTTCGGTGATGGCGAGCAACGCTTGTCCCGCCAAAACGCGATTGCCGGATTCGGCGATCTTGTTGCCCACGCGTCCATCCGCCGGCGCCACGATCGTGGTATAAGCGAGCTGGCGCTGCGTGTCGTGTAAGGCGGCTTGGGCAGCGGCTACATTGGCTGCGGCGGCAGCGCCTTGCGAGGTTGCGGATTTTTGCGCGGCCTCGGCAGAACCGACGGCGGCTTGCGCGGCGGTGTGATTGGCGGTGGCGGCATCGACCGCGGCCTGCGCCGCGGCGAGCGCCGTGCGGGAATTATCAACGTCCGCTTTGGTGATGGCACCGCCATTTTGAAAGAGCTGGTCGTTACGGCCGGCGGTGAGGCGGGCGAGATCGAGTTGGGCGCTTGCCTGTGTGGTTTGGGCCTTGGCTTGGGCGACGCGTGCATTGGCTTCGGCGAGTTGCGCGTCGGCTTGGGCGGCGGCGGCGGCGGTTTGCGTTTCCTGCGCGCGCGCCTGTTCGAGGCTGGCTTCCGCTTTCTGGGCTGCGATTTGGAATTCCAATGGATCGAGGCGCACCAATACGTCGCCGGCTTTCACATCCTGGTTATCATTAACCAACACGTCCTTGATCTGACCGTCGATCTGGGAGCTTACTTGGTGAAGATGACCGGTAATATAGGCGTTATCGGTTTCGACATAGTGATACGCGTGGATGCCGAAATGGACGGCCCACGCGATACCCGCGAGAACCACCGCGCCGATCAGCAGCGGTTTGACGATCCCGCGTTTGCGTTGGTCGGGCTTGGGCGCACGGTGAGCGTGAGGCGTGGCCGGAGCGGAATGGGGTGTCGTACGCGAGGGAGATTCAGTGGCGGTGTTCATGATGATTTAAATTGAGGAGATCAGTGCGCGGCAGCGGCGGCCTGTTTGTTGGCGCCTTTACCGAGAAGAAAAAGCAGGGGAAGCGTAATGACAAATGCGGCGGCCACATACATGAAGACGTCCGCGAAGGAGAGGAGCAGCGACTGGCTGCTGAGAATGCCGTCGAGCGCCTTGAGCGCCTGGTGTTGGGCGAGTACCGGGTCCGAAGTATACTGCGAGAAGGCACCTGTGAAAAGATGCAGCCGGGAAAGTGTCTCAGGCTGCGCCACGTTGATTTTTTCCGCGAGCACGGCGCGATGAATGGATTCGCGGTGGGCGAGGGAGGTGGTGATGAGCGCGATGCCGATGCTGCTGCCCATCTGACGGGTGAGATTGTAGAAACCGGAGCCGGCGGCGATGTCGCGTTTGGGCAAATCGCCCAGCGTGGCCAGACTCAGCGGCAGGAACATCGCCACGGTGCCAAAACCACGCAATACCAGTGGCCAGAACAGCGTGTCGACGCCCGTGTCGGGATTGATTTTGGAAAGCATCACCGCGGAAGTAGTGAGCACCATCGCGCCGATGGCGATAAGCAGGCGCGCGTCGATTTTCCCGGAAATTTTTCCCATGATGATCATCATCACGGCCGACGCGACCGCGCCGGGCATCAGGAGCATTCCGCTCTGCGTGGCGGTAAATTGCAGGTAGTCCTGCACGAAAATCGGCACGGCGAACATGACGCCGTAAAGCCCCATGCCCAGTATCAGTGAATAAATGCTACCCGCCGCGAGCGAGCGGTGACGGAGCACACGCAGATCAACCGCGGGATGCTCTGCCGTGAGTTCGCGCCAAATGAAGAACACCAAGCCGAGGACTGCGCCGGCCGCGGTGGCTTGGATGAAATGTGAACTGAACCAGTCCTTCTGCTGTCCTTCCTCCAGCATGGTTTGAAAACACGCGAGTCCGACGGCGAGCAATCCGATGCCTGTCCAATCCACCGTGGTGTGATCGCGTTCGGAAGCTTCGTCGCGCGGCAGGAAAATCATGGCCATCATGATGGCGAGAATGCCAAAGGGCAGGTTGATGAAAAATATCCAGCGCCAGCCGAGCGTGTCGGTTAGAAAACCGCCAAGCACCGGTCCAAACGCCGGGCCGGCGATGACGCCGATCCCAAACAAGGCTTGCGCGGCAGGCTGTTCTTTTTTCGGGAAAGTTTCGAAAAGTACCGATTGCGCTTTCGCCAACAAGCCGCCGCCACAGAGGCCCTGCAGCACGCGTGAAAAGATCAGCATCGGCAGATTGGCCGAGAGTCCGCAGAGCACCGACGCGAGGGTAAATCCGGCCAGCGAAAAAATAAGGTAACGCTTCCGCCCGAAACGGTCGCTCAACCAGGCGGTGAGGGGAATCATGACGACGTTGGCGCAGGCATAACCGGTGGAGATCCAGCCCACTTCGGCCAGCGTCGCTCCGAGATTGCCTTGAATGTCGGGCATCGCGACGTTGACGATGCTGGTGTCGATGATTTCCAAAATCGCGCCCAACGCCGCCGTGATGGCGATCACCCATTTTAATATGCCACGATCGGCCAGTCGCGCCGCCACCGGCGACAGCAAGCTGCGATCGGAACCGTACAGACCTTTGTTTTCAGAGGACATCAGCTTTCGATTCCTGCGCCACGCACGACGAGATCAACGGCGGCTTCGAGGTAGGTTTCGGCGGTGTATTCCAGTTTATAATGTGGCAGGTTTCTGCGCAGCACGCCGGTGAAAATCATCCCGAGAAAAAGATCGGCGAGAATTTCAGGATCGGTGGCTGGAATCAGCTGACCATCGGTTCTCGCCGCCTGCAATCGCGCCAGCAACGATTCGCGCAACGGACGGAAAATCGCTTTGAAAACCTGGCGTTCGTGATCCGCGTGGTGATGAATTTCGCCGATCATCGTGCGAATCAGCGGAAGATTTTCCTTCAGTAGCTCGTCGTAGCGAACGGCGTGTTTGGTGAGGTCGGTCCGCAGGTCGCTGCTGAGCAATGGAGAAACTTGATGGGCTTGGATGGCAGCCGCCCCAAAATTTTCACTGATTACCGCCGCGATCAATCCGTCCTTGGATTGGAAATGGCGGAAGAGAGTCACTTCGTTCACTCCGGCTTCGCGCGCGATCTCCCGGGTGGTCGAACCGGCAATGCCGTCCCGGGCGAAAACCCGGGCGGCGCCTTCGAGTAAACGTTGGCGGGCGCTGCTGGCTGGAGGAGAAGAAAGGCTCTCTTTCATGCAAGTAACTACTTGCATACATCCGTCGGCTCGCAAGTTGATTTTTGCCGGTCGAATCCGGGCCCCCGGCAAATTGCTGTCTGGCAGGAAAAAGAAAAGTGAACGGGCGATTATACGCCGCTTGAAATAGGCGGTATTTTTGTGCCCTTATCGCTTCATGCTGCAATCCCTTCGCATCCGCAATCTCGCCCTGCTGGAGGAGGTCGAATTGGATTTCGAGAGCGGATTCACCGCAGTGACCGGCGAAACTGGCGCGGGCAAAAGCATCCTGCTGGGCGCACTTTCGCTGCTGGCGGGTGCCCGCGCGGACAAGTCCGTCATTCGCCAAGGGGCGCCCGCGACGGAAGTGGAGGCCGCGCTCTTTTTTACCGACAGTCGAAAACTCGATACGCAGCTGACCGGTCTCGACCTTCCGGTCTGTGACGATGGCGTATTGATCCTCAAGCGCAGTCTGCCGCGCGACAAACCGCCGCGGATTTCCGTCAACGGCAGCATGACTACGCTCGCGGCACTGCAGGAGCTCGGCGAATATTGGATCGATTTTCACGGTCCGGGTGAACCGCGGCGTTTGTTGAAAGAGGGTTGCCAGCGGGAGTTACTCGATCTCTTTGCCAAAAACGAAGCGGCCCTCGATAAATATCAACTGCACTACCGGGCGTGGCGCGAATTGGTCGAGGAACACCACCGGCTCGCGGGCGCGGAAAAACTCTCCGCGGACCAGATCGAGTTTTTAAAAGCGCAGTTGGATAAAATCGATGCGCTGGAGCTGACCGAGGAGGCGATTGCGACGCTGGAGCGCGATTTTCACCGGCAACAGAGTGCTCAGGAAATCACCCAGCTCGCTGCCGGGCTAAGCAATGGATTGAGCGGCGAAGACGGTTTGCTTGGACGCCTCGCATCACTGTTGCGTGACGCCCGGCAATTGGAATCGCTCGATGCTGCGAGCAAACCGCTGGCGGATCGCCTGCTTTCCAGCTCGGTTGAACTGGGGGATTTGGACGCGGAATTTTCCTCGCTGGCAGAATCGCTCAATTTCGATCCCGAACAGGCCGAGGGATTGCAGACGAAGATGAACGCGTGGCTGGAATTGAAGCGAAAGCACGGTTCAAAAGTGGAGACGGTCGTGGCGGCGCGCGACGAAATGCGGCGGCGACTGGAGACGCAGAGCGACGTCGAGGGTTCGTTGGTGAAATTGGAAAAACAAATGGCCGACGCGTTGAAAGCCGCGCGCAAACTTGCGACGGAATTGCGGGCGACTCGGGAGAAAGCGGCGCTGCAACTGGCAAAGGCCGGCGCAAAGGTGATTGCTCAACTCGGTTTTAAAAAGGCGGATTTCCGCGTGCAGCTGACCGCGCTGCCGGAGATCGGGCTTTACGGAGATTGTGGCGTGGAATTTTTGTTTTCTCCCAACGTGGGTGAACTGCCGCTGCCATTGCATCGCATCGCTTCGAGCGGCGAGCTTGCCCGAGTGATGTTGGCGCTCAAGACAGTGCTCGCTGAAATCGACGATGTGCCGCTGCTCGTATTCGACGAGGTCGATGCCAATGTTGGTGGTGAGATCGGACGCATCGTTGGCGAAAAAATGGCGGACATCGCGGAAAAGCACCAGGTATTGTGCGTCACGCATCTGCCGCAGGTGGCCGCGCAGGCGCAGAATCATTTTGTGGTGACGAAAGACCAAAGTGGCGATCGCGCCTCGGTTTCCATCGAGCCGATCCACGCCAATCGCAAATCACGCGTGGGCGAGCTCGCCCGCATGCTCGGCGATCGGAGTGCTAAAAGCGCGCTGGCGCACGCCGAGGAATTGTTGAAGACGTAGGGGTGTGTCCCGAAAATAAACCCAATCGCCGGCTTTTTTCGAAGGTGCGTTCCGCAGAAAGATTAACCACTGATGGTTTCGCTTAATGCGGACGCGAAACTTGGAAGTCTCCTCCAACTGATCGTCTCCGGCTTTGGACTAGGGCGTCCGCTGATCGCGGACAGACTT
The DNA here is from genome assembly GCA_036499685.1 of Lacunisphaera sp. Classification (GTDB taxonomy): domain Bacteria; phylum Verrucomicrobiota; class Verrucomicrobiia; order Opitutales; family Opitutaceae; genus Lacunisphaera. The sequence goes on from DASYDH010000033.1 coordinate 119,358, forward strand.
TGAGACTCGATTTGATTGCACGAACTGCAGGAACGGACCCGAATTCGTTCAGTCACGCATGCATACCGGAACAGACTTTGGCCCAATTGCGATTGAAGTCCTCAGTGTCCTCCGCGGTCTCTGCGTTTAATTTCGATCAGTTTGATTTCGCGTCTTTGTGAAACCGGAATGAAGATGTCTCGCGAAGGGTACGAAGGAATTCGAGTCCACTGGCCTTCGTAACCTTCCCCTCCTTCGCGAGACGATTTCAGTTTCTGAGACCGTTGGCATGCGCTCGTCGCACGACTTGGATTTTGAACGAAAGGCCTCCTGCTTTTTTTGCCTGGGAAAATTAGTTGCGCGGCCTTGCTAATTTCACGGCGGCGTGTCTAGGTTTTTTCCCATGAATACCCCCATCAGCCGTCGGCAGGCGCTGGCGCAAATCGGTGTCGGAGCAGCCTTGCTCGCCGGAGCCAGTGCCGCCCAAGCCCAGAGCAAGGATGCCCCTATGTTTACCAAGTCTGGAAAGATCAATCAATCGGTGTGCCAGTGGTGCTACAGCAAGATTCCCCTCGACGAATTGTGCACCGCTTCCAAGGAAATGGGGCTTAAATCAATCGATCTGTTACAGCCGGCGGACTTCGCAACCGTCAAGAAGTACGGGCTGATTTGCGCGATGGTCAGCAATCCCACCGTGGCGGCTGGCTCGGTCAAAGTTGGCGGAATCACCAAGGCTTGGAATCGCGTCGAATACCACGACGCGCTCGTCCAAGGGTACGAAGGTCACCTGCACGCGACAGCGGATGCGGGTTTTCCCAATTTGATTTGCTTCTCTGGCAATCGCGAGGGCATGGCGGACGACGTCGGCATGGAGAATTGCGCGAAAGGCCTGCAACGGATTTTGCCGCTCGCGGAAAAACTCGGCGTGAACGTTTGCATGGAATTGTTGAACAGCAAAGTGAACCATCACGACTACATGTGCGATCACACGGCATGGGGCGTGGCGCTCTGCAAAAAACTTTCCTCGCCGCGGTTCAAATTGCTCTACGACATTTATCACATGCAGATCATGGAAGGTGATGTGATCGCGACGATTCGCGCCAATCATGAACATATCGCGCATTATCACACGGGTGGCGTGCCGGGACGCGGTGAAATCGACAATACCCAGGAGCTTTATTATCCCGCGATCATGCGGGCGATCGTCGACACAGGCTACAGCGGATACGTTGCGCAGGAGTTTGTGCCCAAGCGGCCGGACGTGCTCGCGTCGTTGCGCGAAGGCGTCGAAATCTGTGACGTCTAAGCTGGAACAATGCAATCGGAGTGGCCCGCGAAACACGCGAAAAACACGAAAAGAAACCGTTCCAGGCAAAAACAACCCGCTTTTATCTCGGTGGATTGGGAGAATGATCGCTGCGCCTCCATCTGATTTTCGTGTGTTTCGTGGGCAGCTTCTGCATTTGCGCTACGGGAAGAGTGAAAGTGGCGTTTGCACTGAACGTCCTCATGGTTAGTTTTTTCTCTTTTTATGAAATCCTATCCCAAAATCGTTGCGGCTGGCTTGTTGATGCTCGGCCTCGCTTCACCGATTCTGTCCGGCGCGCCGTTGCGGGTGCTTTATTTCACGAAGTCTTCCGGCTGGGAACACAGCGCGATCAAGCGGACCGACGGGAAGCCGAGTTATTCTGAAAACGTCATAACGGAGCTCGCGGCCAAGCACGATTGGGCGGTCACGTTCAGTAAGGACGGCAGTTTGTTTTCGCCGGAGTATTTGGCGAAGTTCGACGTCATCATGTTTTATACGAGCGGCGATCTGCTCAGCGTTGGTACGGATGGCCAGCCGGCGATGACGCCCGCCGGGAGGCAGGCGCTGCTTGATGCGGTGGCCGACGGTAAGGGCTTTGTCGGGATACACAGCGGCAGCGACACGTTTCACACGGGCGAGCATGGCGGCGGAAATAACGCGATTCGTTCACAACGCTACATGAACTACGGCGACAAGGCCGACGATTACATCAAGATGTTAGGCGGCGAATTCATCAAACACGACGCCCAGCAGGTGGCGAAGGCCAAGGTGATCGATCCGTCGTTTCCCGGTTTTGCCCATGTGGGCGGAGCGATCGAAGTTCAGGAGGAGTGGTATTCGCTCAAGGAATTTGCACCGAACGATCATGTGCTGCTGTTGATGGAAACCGCCGGCATGCAAGGACCGGAATATGATCGTCCGCCGTATCCGCTGGCGTGGGCGCGTACGGTCGGCAAAGGCCGCGTCTGGTTTAACGCGATGGGACACCGCGAGGAGGTGTGGGATAATCCGAAGTTCCAGGAAATTCTGGTCGGCGGCATCGAGTGGGCCGGCGGCCGCGTGAATGCGGATGTGAAGCCCAATCTCACCGAAGTCGCTCCCGGAGCCGGGACACTACCCAAGCCACCGGCGAAGTAAGTGGGCTTTGGCGTCATTCGCCATAGCTTTAAAAAGAGAGATAACGTCTCTCTGCTTGATCGCCCCCGGGATCGCCGAGCCCCAGCTCTGCATTCTCGTCCAGCGGCCGAGCTGGGGCTCGGCGTTCCCAGGTGTTAAAATCAGAAAGTCGTTAAAGAGGAGTGGATTCGCTACAGCGAACGATCTTGATGTCACCCAATTCGTCCACGAGGCTTCCGCTCCAAATGGCCCGCTTGGTTAAAAGTTCGGCGTCCCCGCTTGGTGGGCGGTGCTGATGTGAACCGTTAAAGATGATCCGCTCCGCACTAGTCACCGACGCATGCATGATCTGCTCGATCTATAATCATTACGTCCTAAACACGTGCATCACGTTTGAAGAAGAAGCGGTGACTGAAGGCGATATGGGATCGAGAATCCGAGAGACGACCGAATCACTGCCATGGTTGGTTTTAGAAGAGAAGAACCGAGTGGTTGGTTATGCTTACGCGAGCAGATGGAAGAGCCGTTGTGCTTATCGCTATTCTGTCGAGAGCTCGGTGTATTTGGATCCTGACGCCGTCGGTCGCGGACTTGGACGAAAGCTCTATGAGCGATTGATCTCCGATCTGAGCGAGGCGGGTCTACATTCCGTTATTGGTGGAATCGCCCTGCCGAATCTACCGAGCCAAAATTTGCACGAAAAAGTTGGATTCAAGAAGGTCGCTCATTTCGAAGAGGTTGGTTGGAAGTTTGATCGTTGGATCGACGTCGGCTATTGGGAACTTATTTTTCCTGAAAACACCTGACTTTGAAGGATCTAATTCGCCGGAGCGCGAAACGAGATCCAAGGCCATCGATTGACGGCCGAAGAGGGGTGGCGCACGATTCATTCTGGGTTGGCGGGAGCGTGGTGCGGTAAGCAGGAGACACCGGGAGTTCGCGATGACAGGGGATCCGGACTGTTCCGGGCACGAACAGAATCCACTGCATTCCACGGTCTGGATTCTGATTGGCAGGGATGCGCTCGATATGTTCCTTGGTGCGCGATGTCCTTTCCGTCCGAACTCTATGCCAACCGCATGCGGCAGCTTCGGCCTTCCACGATCCGTGAGATCCTGAAGGTCGCTTCCCAGCCGGAGATCATTTCGTTTGCCGGCGGCTTGCCGGCGCCGGAATTGTTTCCGGTGGACGCCGTGCGCGCGGCGGCCGACGCCGTGCTTGCCCGCAATGGGAGCGACGCGTTGCAGTACGGACCGAGCGAAGGGTTTCCTGCTCTACGCGAATGGATCGCGACGGAACTGCAGACGCGCAAAATCAATGCTGTCTCGTCGGATATTCTCGTGACCAATGGTTCGCAACAGGTGCTCGATCTCGTGGCGAAGGCGTTGATCAACCCCGGCGATGTTGTCCTGACGGAAAATCCGACCTACCTCGCCGCCATCCAGGCGTTCCAGGCATTGGAGGCTCGCTTTGTGCCCGTACCGACCGATGCGGAAGGACTCATTCCCGAGGCGTTGCCGGAGCTGATCAAGCGGCATCGTCCGAAGTTTCTTTATACGATTCCGAATTTTCAAAATCCAACCGGCGTGACGATGAATGCATCACGCCGAGAGGCGCTCGCGCGAATCGCAGCAGAACACAAACTGGTGATTCTTGAGGACGATCCCTATGGTAAACTTCGCTACAGCGGAGTCGAGGTGCCTCCGATCAAACATTGGGACGAGGCTGGCTGGGTGCTTTACGCGAGCACGTTTTCCAAGACGATCGCACCCGGTTTGCGGCTCGGTTGGGTGGCGGCTCCGACGGAGATTTTTTCGCGTCTGCTGATTCTTAAACAGGCGTCCGATCTGCACACGTCGAGTTTCGACCAGCGGGTCGCCTACGCTTTTCTTTCCGGTAACGATCAGTCGGTGCACCTCGAACGCATTCGCCGCGCTTACGGCGAACGTTTTGCCGTGATGGATGCGGCGCTGCAGGCCGAAATGCCAGCTGGCTATCGGTGGACGAAGCCGGAAGGAGGCATGTTCCTTTGGATCACCGGTCCGGTGGGTCTCGACGGACTCCAGTTGCTCGAACGCGCCATCAAACATCAGGTCGCGTTTGTTCCAGGCCGCGATTTTTTTCCGGCCGACGCGGGCGCGAATTATCTTCGTCTTAACTTTTCGAATTCGACTCCCGAGCGGATACGCGAAGGGGTCCGACGACTCGCCTCGCTTTGCAAATAAACTTTTGTTGACCGCCACTGCGTTTTTGCGGCCCGGGTGTCGTTTCGTTATGCCTGCGATTCCTTGACGATTTCGCGCTCGGCTTCGAGCCACGTGGATTCCGCCTCGTTATCCGGGTGGCCACGTTTTTCCCAGATGGCATAGGCACGCTCGGCGATGGTTTCGTGAATCTCGGCGACGGAATTGCGCGAATGGGACTCAACGTGTCCGTTGTGATGATGATTTTTCATATTGGAGTAGACCGGAGGGAGTAGATTTCCCATCCGGCGTTACCGGTAATGACGACGTTTGGCTCGTTTTGGTTCCGAGGTTTTCCGTCCCAACGGCCGCGGAGAAACGTGCGATCAGACCGGCCGGAAGCTCCGCCACTTTTCGAGGGGCATCGAAGCCAGCGTGATGAGCAACAGCTGGCTGGCGACAAATGCGATCAGCCAATAGAACGCGGCATCCATGAAGCCGTAACTATGAAGACCAATGCCCAGCATATTCGTACCAAACCAACTCCAGCTTGTGATGATGTTGCCGAAAATGGCGAGGCACATCAGACCACGCTGTTTCACAAACCCGCCCCAACGGGCATGCAGAATAATCGCATTCCACAAAACGATCATGACGGCGCCATTTTCCTTTGGATCCCAGCCCCAGAATCGTCCCCAGGATTGATCCGCCCAAATTCCACCCAGCACAGTGCCGACGAGGCTGCAAAGAGTCGCAAAGCAGACGATGCCGTAAACCATGCGCGCCAATGAGTCAGCGGTGGGTTTGTCGAGTGATTTAGTGAGGGTGCCGCGGACGACGTAGATGAGGGCCAGAAAACCTGCGAGAAAGGTGGCGGCGTATCCGGTGGTAACGACGACCACGTGGGTCGCGAGCCAGAGATTTGTGTCGAGAACGGCGCGCATCATTTCGAGCGTGTCGCCGCTGAGGGCCAAGTGGTGGGCGATCAGCAGCGTGATAAAACCAATGATTCCGGCGGCGACCGAGCCGATCGCGTTGCGGTAGAATTTTTCGAGAATAAGGCAAAGCCCGACCGAACCCCAGCCCACGAAGAGGGCTGACGAATAGAGATTCGTGACGGGCGGACGGCCTTCGAGCCACATGCGGGTGATAATGCCTGTAGTTGCGACGACGAATGCGACGAGCACAAGATAGAACGCAGACTTGCCCAAAACCTCCGGCCATTTCAGCCACGAGAAAATAGCCAAGAAAAAGGCATACGCGTAGAACGTCATGCTGTTGTAGAATGGCTCGGCGGCATTGAAGCGCGTTTCGATGTCGCTTTTTTTCAGCTGCGAGGAGAAGCGCTTGCTGAGCTGTTCGCGATATAAGCGGGTGATCTCGTTAAACTGACCGGGCTGATGATCGCGCCACGCGTGACCGAGCGCGGCGTAGGCCATAATGTTGGGATTCAGGGTGCCGCTTTGAAAGGTTTCGAGCAGACTTCGGCCGGCGGATTTCCATGCGGTCAAATTGGGTTCGTCGTCAGCAGGGGGCACGGCGAGGAGATTGCCCATCTTGTCCATGAAGTCGTAACGCTCGGCCATCGTGATCATGGCTTTGTAGGCCTCCTCGTTGGCGGGCTCCTTCTTTTGTTTGGCGCGGACCGCCTCAATTCCGGCGGGAAGGGCTTTCTGGAATTTGGTTAACTCTTCGAGAAAATCCGGACTGTCGGGAGCTTGCACGCTGTGTTTGAGGCGCTGGTAAAGCAGGACACGCTCGCGGAGTTGGATAACTGCTTTTTGAAATTGGGTGCGAGCCTGCGGATCGATCGGGTCGGCGAGATTTGCCTGTCGGTCGAGTTCATCGAGTTTTGGTTCGAGTTTACTGAACGAAAAGCGGGTGCGGGTTCCGGGTACGAAATCGGCGAGCACGAGTACGCGCAACACGGGGTTATTGTAGTGAATTTTCGTGTCGGCTTCGGTCAGGCCCATGAGAGTGAGCAATTCGGGCGAGTCGGTCGCGCTGATGTGGAACGTCGGATAGGTGTCCGCCTTGGTCGGATTAAACAGCACATCCGCGAGCCATTCAATGGGACTGGCGACGAGAGGTTTGGGATCGGTCGGATCGCTTACGCGTTGCCGATTTTGCATCTCCAGCAGCGACGTGCGTGCCACGGTGTCGAGCGGCTTGATGCGACCGTTTACGAGAACGGGAATGCGGCCGAAAGCCGTCAGATCAAAAGCACCCGGTGCCGTCGCAGGCAGATACAACGTGGAAAGCATGTAACCGACGGCGAAGAGCAGGACTAAAAGTGGGAGGAAGCGTTTCATTTTTTACACCAAGGTCGCAAAGGGAGCAAAGGATCAAGGCTCGTCGGCACCGGGGAGGATCAGGCGGACGATGCCATTTTTTAAAAGCGGTTCGTGAAAATTAATGAGCAGTCCCAGAGGTATGTTCATTAATTTCATGTAGGATAAAAGTTGGGCTTTGTGGACGGGTAGGATGCTTTCGACGACTTTATTTTCTATGATCAAGCAATCGTCGACGAAGAGATCCAGCCGAAGTGGTTCATCGAAAATCAATCCTTTATATTCGATTGGGACCATCAGTTGATTGACCGAAGGAATCCCTTGCAAATGAAGTTCGTGAACGAGGCAACGTTCGTAAATGCTCTCAATCAGGCCCGGTCCTTTATGCCGGTGAACTTCGATTGCCGCGCCAATCACTTTGGCGGATAGCGCGTGGGCTTTGGAATATTTCGGATGCATTGCTCTGCGATCTTTGCGGCCTTGGTGTAAAACCTCAGTTTGCCGAGCGTTTCCGGATGAATTTGACGAGGTGCATGCCGAATTGGATCACGAGGCCGAGGGCCATTAGGATGCAGGAGACATACGGAAGCACCCAGCTGGGGTTGCGCACGACCTGGAGGATCGTGTTGTGATCGTTGCTGGGATCGAAGCTCGCCTGGTAAAAGGTCAGTCCGGCGTAGCGCAGTGGATTGTTCATGTAGATCAATATCTCGCGGTCTTCATGACCGTCGTCCGTTTTCAAGCGAACGCGGCTGGCGAAATTTTTCGGGATGTCAGTGCCGGCGTAGATCTCGTGGGTGAACTTGAGGAGCGTCAGCGCAAACGGCCGGTAATAACGTTTGAACCGGAGTGCCAACTCCCACGTGTGGCCTTGGTAGCTGACCGTTTGTGGCATGCCGAAAAGAGGCGATGTCACCCATATTCCGAGGGAACCCTCGGTGGCGACCAGTTCGATGTCGGCGGCGGGCGAGTTGCGTTCGTCCGCCTTGTAGGTGAGGGGAAGGGGAATGAGCGCGACTCGCGGACCGATGCCGCTGGTGGCGACCGCAGGCGCGGCGTTCGGCACCTGATTGCGCATCTGGAGTATCGCGTTCGGATAGTAATCCCGGATTTTAACCTGAAACGGAAGACTCGGGTGCTGGATGGTGCCGCCATCGCGCAGCACGGCCTCGGGGATGGCGACGACTTCGTTGAATTTCGGATCGGTTATATCCATTATCGCGAGTTCGACGTCGCGATAACTTTCCGAATAATTCTTCGTCTCACCTTCGTTCAGCGGCATCTGGCTCTCCTGCTGAAAAATGCCCGAAAGCAATTCGCCGACGAGAATCAGAATAATGCCAAAGTGCGTCAGCTGAATGCCGAGTTTCTTCCACTCAAGTTTGAAGCGGTAAATGTGCGCCGCGATGAGATTGATGAGCAGGAGTCCGCCAATGGAGTAACCGCCCGGGAAAACGGGGATGGGAAATTTCGTGCCGGGAATCCTTCCGAGCACGAAGAACGAGTGGAAAAATTTTTCCTGCACGCCCCAGACGCCGAGGTCCACTTGGGAGAGCGTCGCCCAAAAGATCAGGACGATCGAGAGCACGAGCAGGACGATTGTCAGCTTGAGCGAGACGAAAAAGTCGCGGAATTGTCGGGTGATCGGCTTCATGCTCAGCGTGACTTGACCGTGTGGAGAAATTCGAGAAAGGCCGGTTTCTGACTTTCGACCAGCGCGTCAGGTCCCATGAGTTTGAAGAACCACGTGTCCGTGTCTTGGGGAATAATCGCACCGAGAATCCGCGTCGATTTATCCCCCGCGTTGCCGGCAAAATCCACAACGACCATGTGCAGGTCGCCGGCGTCGAGATGAACCACGTTGGTCTCCATTTCACCTTCGCCAAACGGTGCGAGGCCAAGCTGTCCGCGCCAGCGATTGACGTTGGCGAGCAGTCCGCCGGTTGATCCCGGAAATGCGGTGATCGAAAGGTCGGCGTCACCACCATCTCCTTTGACCGAGAAGCTCCCTTTTCGCATCGGGCCATTTGGCTTGGCGGCCCAGGCGGTGGGTGCAGTCCAGACCAAATCGGAGCCCGAAGCGGTCGGAACGGCGGTGTTCGCCATCGATTGATTGCCCGGAGCGGAGGAACTCGCTGCGTCGTCGCTCGGGGGCGGCGGGCCCGGCATGACGGGAGGTGGATCTTTCGGAGCGCGATAAGTGGCGATTTCGCGGTCCTTGCAGCCAATCAGAAGGACGAGCGACAAGGCGGCGAAGACAGTCGGGCGGGGAAACATGGGAATGATTCACTCTAACAAAGTTCCACAGATCGCAACTATAACTAAAATCTATGAGGCGGACGGGCCGGTGGGATTAGGATTTTTGAGATTTTGGGTGCGAATGCCGAAAGAGTTCTTAGGCATATGCTATGCAAATAACTCCACTGGGAGACACGGCGCTGATGCTGGGATTCGGAGACGTCATCGACGAATCCGTTCGCCGGCGGGTGCATGTGGCATGGCAGGTATTGCAGGCCGCGCCGTTGCCAGCGGTGACCGAGTTGGTGCCGGCGTATACGACGGTGACACTTTTTTACGATCCGATGATGGCGGTGCAGGAGGGCGCTCCGGAAACCGGCATCGTCGAGTGGCTCACCGCAAAGGTACGCGAGCGATTGAAAAATCCGCCGAAGACGGAAAAATCGAAACCCCGATCCGTTGAGATCCCGATTTGCTACGGTGGCGAATTCGGCCCCGATCTGGGGCAGGTGGCGAAACACGCGAAATTGTCGCCGGAGGAAGTGATTAAGCGTCACGGCAAGGCGGACTATATTGTCTACATGATCGGATTCGCGCCGGGCTTTCCCTATTTGGGCGGGCTGCCCAAGGAATTGAATACGCCGCGTCACGCGAAACCCCGCATGAACGTCGCGCCCGGCTCGGTGGGTATCGCCGGCAATCAGACAGGAATTTATCCGCTGGGCACACCCGGAGGTTGGAATCTGATCGGGCGGACGCCATTGAAACTTTTTGTTCCCGACCGAGACCCGCCGGTGCTGCTGTGCGCAGGCGATGGGGTAAGATTTCGCACGATCAGTTCGGAGGAATTTGCGAAGCTGGAGGCCTCGAAATGATTACCGTAATCAAGCCGGGTCTGCTGACCACCGTGCAGGATCTCGGGCGCCCCGGTTATCAGCAATTTGGAATTGTGGTGGGCGGTGCGCTCGATCGGATTTCCACGCGGGTGGCCAATATGATTTTGGGCAATGACGCGAACGCTGCGGTTTTGGAAATGGCGCAAACCGGCCCGGAATTGCGTTTTGAAAACGAAACGGTGGTGGCGTGGTGCGGCGCGGATTTTGACGCGCGCATTGGGAATGAACCGATGCCGCGAGACCGGCCAGTGCGGGTCGGAGCGGGCGAGACTTTGACCTTTGGGTTTGCGCGCTCCGGACTGAGAGCATGGCTGGCGGTGGCTGGTGGCATCGATGTACCCTTGGTGATGGGAAGTCGCAGCACGTACCGCCGCGCCGGGATCGGCGGACATGAAGGACGACCCTTGCTGGTCGGCGATACGCTGGCAGTTTGTGCTCCGGGCGAGCGCTCAGCTCACTTGTTGGGATCGCTGCGTACAACCGGAAGACGCGTGGCCAGTTGGACCGTGCGGCCGCAAACGCTTGGCGGAACGTTCGTCGAGGGTACGATGCGAGCCATGCCGGGGCCGGAGTGGGATTGGTTTACCCCTGAATCGCAAAAGGCCTTTTTCTCGGCCGAATGGCGGGCCACCAACGAAGCCGACCGGATGGGCGTGCGGTTGGTCGGCCCGGTGTTGGAGTTGAGCCAGCCTCGCGAAATGATTTCCTCCGCCGTCAACACGGGGATTGTGCAAGTTCCACCTTCCGGCCAGCCGATCATTTTGTTGCCCAGCCGGCAATCCGTGGGCGGCTATCCGCGCCTGGCGGCGCTGGCGGCGGTCGATGTGGGACGATTTACGCAACTGCGGCCGGGCGATAACGTGCGGTTTCAAAAAATAACTCTTCCGACGGCGCACGAATTGCACTTGGCGCGGGAGCGTGATCTTGCCTTGATTCGGATGGGCCTGGGGCGGGTGATGGGTTGAAACTATGTCTCAAATCGATTTGAACTGTGATCTGGGAGAAGGCGGCAACAATGATGCCGCGATGATGCCGTTGATCACATCGGCGAATATCGCGTGCGGCATTCATGCGGGCGACGTCGACACCATGCGCGCGGCCGTGACTCTCGCGCAACAGTTCGGGGTCGCGATCGGCGCGCACCCAAGCCTGAATGATCGGGAAAATTTCGGCAGAAAGGAGATGAAGGTTACTTATCGCGAAGCCCATCTTTACGTCGTCACGCAGACGAAGCTCCTGCAAATCATCGCGCGCCAATGCGGGGCGAAGGTCACGCACGTGAAACCGCATGGCGCACTCTATAACATGGCGGCGCGGGACGCCGAGCTCGCGGATGCGATCGCGGCCGCGGTCAAGGAGGTGGACCCGGCGTTGATCTTATATGGACTGGCGAGCAGTTGTTTGCTCGATGCCGGACGGGTGCATGGTTTGCAGGTCGCGAGCGAGGTTTTTGCAGACCGGACTTATCAACCGAATCGGTCGCTGACTCCGCGCACGCAACCCAACGCGGTCATTTCCGACGAAGCCGCCGCCGTCGATCAAGTCGTAAGGATGCTGCGGGACGGCGTGGTGCGCACGACTGACGGGACCGACGCGACCATTCAGGCAGACACGGTTTGCCTGCACGGCGACGGAGCCGATCCCATTAATTTTGCGGTGAAACTAAACGTGAAACTGAAGTCGGAAGGATTCTGGCTGAAAGCGCTGACTTCGTCGTAAGCACCGGCGAGCGATTTGGACTCGAGGCCGGCCCTTGTTACGTGTCAGTTATTGAATCGAAACAGCGCGACGTCTCCGTCGGCGAAGATGTATTCCTTGCCTTCAAGCCGGTATTTGCCGGCCTCGCGCGCGGCGGCGACGCTGCCGAGACGCGTGAGATCGTCGTAGCTGACGATTTCGGCCTTGATGAAACCCTTCTCAAAATCCGTGTGAATCACGCCGGCCGCTTGCGGGGCTTTCCAACCCTTCTTGATTGTCCAAGCGCGAACCTCTTTTTCGCCCGCGGTGAAATAGGTCTGCAATCCGAGCAGCGCGTAAGTGCCCTTGATCAGCGATGACACGCCGGAATCGTCGACGCCGAGATCTTTCAAGAACGCGGTTGCTTCCTCGGGCGGTAAATCGATGAGTTCCGCTTCGATCCGCGCACTGATCGGAACGTAAGCAGCGTCGTGATGGGTGTGGACAAATTCCGCGACTTTTTGCACGAAGGGATTTTGCTCCGCCGTCGCGAGATCGGACTCGGCGACATTGCACGCGAACAAAACGGGTTTCGCCGTCAGCAGCTGGAAGAGTTTCATCAACGCAGTTTCCTCCGGCGTGGCGGCGAGCGTGTTGGCGGTTTTCCCGGCATTGAGGTGCGGTTCCAGTTTGTGGAGGAGAGCCAGCTCGATGATCGCTTCCTTGTCGCCAGCCTTCGCGCTCTTCTGGGTTTTCGGCATGCGCTTGGCGACCGCCTCGAGATCCGCGAGCACGAGTTCGGTCGTGATCACTTCGATGTCGCGCACGGGATCGACACTGCCCATGGTGTGGATGATGTCGCCGTCTTCAAAACAGCGGACGACTTGCACGATGGCGTCGACTTCGCGGATGGTGGCGAGAAACTGATTTCCGAGACCTTCGCCCTTGCTCGCGCCGGCGACGAGGCCGGCGATGTCGACGAACTCGATCGCGGCTGGCACGACGACGTTGGTCTTGGCAATTTTCTGCAGCACGTACGACCGCTGGTCAGGCACGATCACGACGCCGACGTTCGGGTCGATGGTGCAAAACGGATAATTGGCCGCCTCCGCCTTGCGCGAGCGGGTGAGAGCGTTGAAAAGGGTGGACTTGCCCACATTGGGCAGACCGACGATACCGGCTTTGAGCATAAGTAAACTTCGGACCGTCGCCTTACGAGCAGGTGCGGTCAATGGCAAACAATAGCGCTGCCTTCAAATCACCGATTGTCGCAGGAAGATGACGACCAGAAGACGCTGGTCCAATTTCAGAAAGGGCTTTCTGTCTTTGTCCGTCCTAAAACAACAAGCTGCTGGGCGCATTCCATCGGATGGCTCTTTCCATGATCTGGATGGTTTTTGTGGATTGTGACCCCACGGCCATCACTTCAAGAGACACGGTGGCGCCTGGATCTCGATGACTAAATATTCGATTAAGTTCACTGCCATAGTTGAACGTTGCGTCGAAATCAGTCACTGGTTTGCCATCGATCGCGATTATTCTCATTTCTGTTTCAAGACCTTGCTTCTGCGCGTCGGATTCGGGGTTAATGCTGTCCACGTACATGACCAAAACCTTTTGGCTCAGGCCGTCTTTTACCATCTTAATGCCGAAACCAAAAGACATCCGAAAATCTTCGTGAACACTCAGCTTTGGCAGTTGGTAAACTTTCTCCCCATCCAAATTTGTAATTGGGACAGCGGTTTGCCCGGACTCTCTCTTTCGCGATGGCTTTGACGTGCCAGAGTTGTTCTCCGTTCCGCCCGTTTCCAGCGAATGCGTTGCGGCGGATGGTCGGCTGTTATCAACCGTCTCTTTTCCCGGTTGCAGACTTCTGCATCCCACAAGACACAGTCCAATTGAAAGGAATAGGATTCGTATCATTTCGGTCGAGGCGAACAGCTTTCCTCATCGGATATTCCTGCGGCAAGATTTCGTCAATCCCCGTGCAAGTAATTGTCCGCGGATGTTATTCGGAATCGGCGGTATAATTTCAGAATTTGAGGGGAGCGCGCGGCGGCACTGGGGGCTTGACAAGTGCAAAGTTGTTCTGACTCTTCTGACTCTTTTCCAATCTGAACATCGCTGTCCGCAAAGCATCACTTACATCAAATGGCACTTAAAATCCGTCTTTCCCGCGTTGGTACCAAGAACGAACCGCATTATCGCGTCGTTGTGGCCGAGGAACGTTCCCGGCGTGATGGCGATGCCGTCGAGCAGATCGGCGCTTACAATCCCCGCGCCAAGGGCAACCCCCTCACCATCAAGCTCGACCGCGTTGACTACTGGGTGTCCAAGGGTGCCAAACCAACTTCCACGCTCCACGCGATGATCAAGCGTTCCCGTCGTGCCGCCGCTGCTGCTCCTGCTGCGGCCACGGCTTAAGTTGCTTCCCATTTTTTGCTGCAAAAGGTTCGGCTCGCGCCGGACCTTTTTTATTGGATAATTTCCCCGTGCGCATCGACGTATTGACGCTTTTTCCGACCATGCTGGACGGCTTTCTTTCCGAAAGCATGTTGGGGCGGGCGCAGGAAGCCAAGTTACTGGAGATTAACGTGCATAACGTCCGCGACTGGGCGACGGACAAGCACCGGGTGACCGACGACCGGCCATTCGGCGGCGGGGCAGGGATGGTGATGAAATGCGAGCCGGTTTTCGATGCGATCGAGCAACTGCAAACGCCCGGTTGCCGCCGCATTTATCTCACGCCGGACGGGACGCCGCTCTCGCCGGCGTTAGCGACCGAGCTCTCAAAGGAAAAGCATCTGGTGCTTTTGAGCGGTCATTACGAAGGCATCGATCAGAGAATCCGTGAAAAGGTGATCGATCAGGAGATCAGTATCGGGGATTATGTGCTTACAAACGGCACACTTGCGGCGGCGGTTTTGATCGACGCGCTGGCCCGTTTTATTCCCGGTGTACTCGGTGAAGAAAAGTCGTTGACGACGGAAAGTTTCACCAGCAAGTTGCTCGACTTTCCTCAATACACGCGTCCCGCCGTTTACCGCGGCATGTCCGTGCCAGAAGTGCTCCTTTCGGGCAACCACGGCGAAATCGACAAGTGGCGGCACGCGAGACAGGTGGAAAAAACCCAGCAGGTACGTCCCGATTTACTCAAATAAACAGCCATGAATCCCATCATCAAAGAAATCACCGCCGCCCAGGTGAAACATAACGTAGCGCCATTCAAAGTTGGCGACGGAGTCCGTGTTCACACGAAGGTGCGCGAAGGCGACAAAGAGCGCGTGCAGATTTTTGCCGGCATCGTCATCGCCCACAAAGGCAGTGGCATTCATGAGACCTTCACGGTCCGCCGCATCAGCTACGGCGAGGGCGTCGAGCGCGTGTTTCCCGTCAATTCCCCGAACATCGAGAAGATCGAGGTTGAGAAGGATTCCGAGCCGGGGAAAGCTCGCCTCTATTATTTGCGCGGCCGGACCGGCAAGGCCGCCATGGCGGTCAAGGAAAAGCGCTACGATTCCGAAGCGGCCAAAGCCTGAGCATTCATCCCACAAATTTCAAAGCGAGCCTTCGGGCTCGCTTTTTTTATGGCGAAAAATTGGGCTTTGCACCCCGTCATTTGCCAGCGTTAATCGAACTTCACACTCCCGAACCCAATTTCAAATATGAAACTGCAGACTGATATCCTTGCTCAAGCTTCCACCCAGGCGCGCGGCCTCGCCATCGACGCCGTCCATAAGTGCTCTTCCGGACACCTTGGCCTGCCGCTGGGCTGCGCTGAAATCGGCGCCGTGCTTTATGGCCACGTCTTGGTGCACAATCCCGACGAACCGCGCTGGTTGAATCGCGATCGCTTTGTCCTTTCGGCCGGCCACGGTTCCATGTTTCTCTATACGTGGCTACATTTGAGCGGCTACGATTTGTCGATCGAGGAAGTCTCGAATTTCCGTGCGCTGCACAGCAAGACACCGGGCCATCCGGAATTTCACGAAACCCCCGGCGTCGAAGCCACCACCGGCCCGCTCGGCCAGGGCGTCGGCAATTCGGTCGGCATGGCAATGGCCGGCAAAATGGCCGAGGCGCGTTTCAACACGCCGGGCCATGAGATTTTCAATTATCATATTATCTGTCTTGCGGGCGACGGCTGCATGCAGGAAGGCGTCGCGATGGAAGCGGTCGAATTCGCCGGCCACGAAGGCCTCGATAATCTGATCCTGATTTATGATTCGAATGACGTGACGCTCGACGCGATGGCGAACAAAACGCAGAGCGAAAATACCGCCGCGCGTTTCAAGGCCATCGGCTGGGACGTGCAAACGGTGGCGGGGGGCAATGACCTGACGGCCATCCTCAAAGCCGTCAACAAGGCGAAGAAAGCCAAGACGGGAAAACCGCAGTTGATCGTGGCTCGCACGTTGATCGGCAAGGGCATCCCGGAAGTCGCCGGTACCTCGAAAGCACATGGCGAGGGTGGAGCGAAGTTTGCTGACTCCGCTCGCAAGGGGCTGGGTCTTCCCGCCGATAAGCATTTTTATGTCAGCGACGACGTGCGCGCTTATTTTGCCGACCACAAGAAACGGCTGAAGCGCGCGTATGGAAAGTGGCAGAAGGCGTTTGCCGCGTGGCGTGAGGCCAATCCGGAGAAAGCAGCCGTCATCGACAGTGCGAAGAAGCAACCGAGCGCCGCGCATCTGCTGGAAAAAATTCCGCTGTTCCCGGCCGACGTCAAACTCGCGACCCGCGCGGCGGGCAAGGATGTGCTCCAACCGATCGCGGCCGAGTTGCCCCTGCTCATTTCCGGCAGCGCCGACCTTCACGGTTCGACGCTCAACTACATCGCGGCCGACAAGGATTTCGACAAGACCAACCGCACCGGTCGCAATCTGCGCTATGGCATTCGCGAGCACGGCATGGCGGCGATCAACAACGGCGTCGCTTACGATGGCCTGTTTCGTCCCTCATGCGCCACGTTCCTCGTGTTCGCCGATTATTCCCGTCCGTCGATGCGGCTCGCGGCCCTCGCGAAACTGCCGGTCGTTTGTATTTACACGCACGATTCAGTAGGCGTCGGCGAAGACGGTCCAACGCATCAACCGGTCGAGACGGTCTCGGCCTTGCGTTTGATTCCGAATTTCGATGTGATTCGCCCGGCCGATCCCGAAGAAACTGCCGGCGCGTTTGCTGCGGCAATGGAGCATATGGATGGTCCGACGCTGCTTGCACTCACGCGTCAGGCGGTTCCGATGCTGAACGATTGCACACCACACGAGCGGCGTGCCGGTGTTTTGAAGGGTGGTTACGTTCTTATTCAAGAGACGGCGCCTTTGACGCAGATTCTTCTGGCTGCCGGGAGCGAGGTTCAGTGGGCTGTCGCCGCCGCCAAGACGCTCGGACCCGGCACTCGCGTGGTGTCGATGCCTTCGTTTCTCCGGTTTGACCGGCAGTCCGCGGAATATCGCGAGGCGATTCTTCCCGCCTCCTGCCGCAAGCGGGTCGCGATCGAAGCGGGCGTTACCGGTCTCTGGTACAAATATGTCGGCTTGGACGGAAAGGTGGTCGGCATCGATCGCTTTGGCATCAGCGCTCCGGGCAACGTCGCCATGAAAGAGCTGGGCATCACCACCGATGCGGTCGTGACGGCAGTTCAATCACTTTCATAACGGAAAACCGCATTCGGTTCTCTTACTTTACCTACAGCCGGCCATTAGGCCGGCTGTGCTGTTTAATAAATATGCTTCCTGCGTAATAAAAATGCGAAACGCGGCTTGCATTATTCATTAGGAGGCTAATCGTCAGCCTCCTGATAATTAGCTAGCCACCTGTAATGCCCTATCTACTCCTCAAAGATCTGCCGCGCTACGACTGCCTTTTGGAGGCGGCAAAGGAATTCCCCGATCTCGACCCATCGGCGGCGGAGGCATTTCTACATTTGCTGCGGACGGGCGACGAGGTGTTTGGCCACACTGACAAAAATTTGAGCGATCACAATATCTCTCACGGCCGTTTTGGCGTGATGATGTTACTTTGGCAAAGTGTTCAATCCCGTACCGCGACCGTAGTTGATGTGGGTGAATGCGGCAACGGACCGCGCACGCCGGCGGAGCTGGCGGACGCGGCAGGCGTGACCCGCGCAACCATGACCGGCTTGATCGATACTTTGGAGCGCGATGGTTTTGTGAAACGCGAACCCGATCCGAATGACCGCCGGATGATGTCCGTGCGGCTCACGCCGGAAGGTGAGCGTTTCCTGGGTGATTATTTGCCACGCCATTTTCAGGCGATTGCGTCACTGATGAGTCCGCTCAGCGAAAGTGAACGCAAAACACTGGTTCGTTTACTCGGCAAGGTTCAGCAGCATGCCGCCACGCTGAACGGCGCTAAAAAACCGGCTTCTCCCGCGGTTAACTGATCATTCCACCCACTTCATCCTTAACTCCCCCACCTATGTTCAAGAAACTCACTCTTACCGTCATCGGGCTGCTTGTCCTGCTGGCAGGCTTGGCCGCGGTTAAATTCGCCCCTGGCTTTGGCCAGTTCTCTGTCATGGGCGCGGTCATGTCCCACATGATTCCGCCGCCGGAGGTTGTGACTGCCACAACGGTCAACGCCGAGACTTGGGAAAATCTCATCTCAGCGACGGGCTCGGTTGTGACGGTGCAGGGTGTGACGGTCAGCGCCGAAATGGCCGGTAAAGTGGTTGCGATTGATTTTGAATCTGGCGCCCCCGTCAAACAGGGCGACCTGCTCGTGCAACTCGATACGACCAATGAAGAGGCTCAGCTGCGCTCGGCCGAGGCAAACGTGGCTTGGGTCAAGGCGAACCTTGCTCGTTCCACCGACCTCCTGCAAAAAACCGCGATTTCCAAGTCGGACTTCGATCTCGTCGATGCACAGTACAAACAATCTTTCGCTCAAGCGGACGCGATTCGCGCGGTTATTGCGAAAAAGACGATTCGCGCACCATTCGCCGGCCGCCTTGGCATCCGCCAGGTCAACCTCGGACAGATTCTCAAGGAGGGTGATCCGGTAGCTTCGCTGCAGACGCTCGATCCGATCTACGTCAACTTTTCGCTGCCCCAACAGCGCCTCTCCTCCCTCAAGCCGGGGACGCCAATCCGTGTAACCACTGATGCGGCGCCGGGGAAATCCTTTGAAGGCAAAATCACTGCGGTGAACCCGGACTTGGATCCGGTTACGCGTTCCGTGCGTGTCCAGGCCACCCTCGCGAATGCAGATGAACAATTGCATCCCGGCATGTTCGCCAATGTCGATGTGGTGCTGCCAACCAAGCAGGACGTGCTGGTCATTCCTGCCACGGCGGTCCTTTATGCGCCGTATGGCGATTCAGTTTACGTCGTCGAGAAGAAGAAAAATGAAAAGACGAACCAAGAGGAAACAGTCCTTCGGCAGCAATTGATCCGGGTCGGCACGACCCGCGGCGATTTTGTGACAGTGGTTGATGGCCTCAAGGCTGGCGAGTCGGTCGTGACGAGCGGCGTCTTCAAACTTCGCCCGGGCGAACCTGTGATGGTCGACAACAAGCTTGCTCCCAAAGCGGAGCTCAATCCGAAACCGGACAATACGTAAGCGCCGTTCTCCTTTAAGAAACGCGTTTCGTCCTCCCGCATGAAAAATTCCTCTTTCACCGATCTCTTCATCCGCAAGCCGGTCATCGCGATCGTGGTGAGCACCGTCATCATCATCGCTGGCATCCAGTCATGGCGTTCGCTTTCGATCAGGCAGTACCCGCGCAGTGAAAATGCATCGGTCGTGGTGTCCACTGTCTACGTTGGCGCCAACGCCGATCTCGTGCGTGGATTCGTCACCACGCCGCTGGAGCAGGCTATCGCATCGGCGGATGGCATCGACTACATCGAGTCGAAGAGCCTGCTTGGCTATTCGATGATCACGGCCCGGTTGAAACTCAATTTCGATCAAACCAAGGCGCTCGCCGACATCACCGCCAAGGTCAACCAGGTCCGCAACAATCTGCCGCCCGAAGCCGAGGTGCCCTCGATTAGTGTGGAATCGGCGGATTCGCAGATCGCCGCCGCCTATCTGAGCTTCTCTTCAAAGATTCTTTCCCAGGCGGAAATCACCGACTACCTCACGCGGGTGGTGCAACCCCGGTTGTCCTCGGTGCAAGGGGTGCAGCGCGCTGATGTCCTCGGTGCCCGCACCTTTGCGATGCGCGTCTGGCTCAAGCCCGACAAGATGGCCGCGCTCAACTTGAGCCCGGCTCAAGTCCGCGCAGCGCTGAATGCCAACAACTATCTCGCGGCTGTCGGCAGCACCAAGGGTTCGCTCGTCGCGGTGAACCTGACCGCCAACACGGACCTGCATTCCGTCGACGAATTCAAGCGGCTGGTGATTCGCCAGGTCAATGACACCACCGTGCGTCTGGAGGATGTCGCGGATGTGGAACTCGGCGCCGAAGACTACGACACCCGTGTTCGCATGACTGGACAGACCGCCGTGTTCATGGGTATTTTCCCGCTGCCGGACGCAAACACCATCGACGTCGTGAAGCGCTGTCGAGTCGAGCTCGACGCCATCAAGCGCGACATGCCTTCGGGCCTTGAGGCCGGCATCGGTTATGACGCCTCCGAGTATATCGATAAGGCGGTGCACGATGTGAGCGAGACATTGGTTGACACACTGTTGATCGTTGTCGTGGTGATTTTCCTCTTCCTTGGCTCAATTCGTTCGGCGCTCGTGCCCATCGTGGCGATCCCTGTCTCATTGATTGGCGCGATCTTCCTGATGCAGGTATTCGGGTTCACGCTGAATCTTCTCACACTGCTGGCCATCGTTCTTTCCGTTGGACTCGTCGTCGACGACGCCATTGTTGTCGTCGAAAATATCGAGCGGCATCTGCGCGAAGGCCGTACGAAGATGGACGCCGCCCTGCTCGGCGCGCGAGAACTGGCAGGCCCGATCATCGCGATGACGGTGACCCTCGCGGCGGTTTATGCTCCCATCGGACTTCAGGGTGGACTCACGGGCGCGCTGTTCCGCGAGTTCGCGCTGACATTGGCCGGAGCTGTGACCATCTCGGGCATTGTCGCGCTTACCCTGTCCCCGATGATGTCTGCGCACTTCCTTCGCGAAGCCGCTGACGAGGAAAAGGGCTTTGCGGGGTGGGTGAATCACCGCTTCGACAAACTGCGGACTGGCTACGGTCGGATGCTCGATGGCACCCTTCGTTCGCGTCCATTCGTTTATGCAATCTGGATTACGGTCGGCCTTGCGACGGTTCCAATGTACATGCTTTCGCCCAAGGAACTGGCCCCGACTGAGGACCAGGGCGTGATCTTCGGTATTCTCACCGCGAGCGCGAATTCCACCGCCGACCAGAATGCAATATACGCCAAGGCGGCCGAGGACGCTTTTCGCCAGACGCCCGAGGTAGATCTAACCTTCCAGTTGATGTTCCCGCCGACAAATCCATTCGCTGCCGCCCAAGGGGTGAACGGTTTTAGCGGCATGGTTTTGAAGCCGTGGCATGCGCCGCGGCAGCGGACCGTGTTCCAGATCCTCCCGGAGGTTCAGGCGCGGCTTTCGCGCATCCCCGGGTTGCAGGTATTCGCCACTACGCCGTCGGCCTTGCCCGGTGGAAGCAATTTTCCCGTTGAATTCGTGATTGCGTCAACCGCTGACTCACAACGGCTGCTCGAATTCGCGCAGAAAATCTCAATGAAGGCAGCGGAAAGCGGGATGTTCTATTTTCCGCCGCAGATCGACCTGAAGTATGACCAGCCGCAGGCCGAGGTCGTGATCGATCGCGATAAGGTCGCCACCCTTGGTCTCAACCTCTCGCAGGTTGGCGCAGACCTAGCCTCTGCCTTGGGTGGCAACTATGTCAACCGCTTCAATATCGCAGGTCGGAGCTACAAGGTTATTCCGCAGATTGAGCGCATGGGTCGCCTCAATGCGGATCAGCTGGAGGATATCTACATCAGCGGCCCCAACAATCAGCTGATACCACTCAGTTCCGTGGCGCATGTTGAGAACAAGACCGTGCCGCGTTCACTCAATCGCTTCCAGCAGCTCAATGCGGTAAAACTGTCCGGCATGACCAACCGCACCCTCGATCAGGCGCTTAAGGTGCTTGAGGACGCGGCGAAGGAAATTTTGCCTCCCGGGTATTCGATCGATTATACCGGTGAATCGCGCCAGCTGCGTCAGGAGGGTAATAAGTTCCTTCCCGCTTTCATCCTGGCGATCGTGATGATCTTTCTCGCCCTCGCGGTGCAGTTCAATTCTTTCCGCGATCCGCTGGTCATCCTGCTCGGCTCGGTTCCACTCGCGATGTTCGGTGCACTGATCTTCACTTACCTGAAGATGCCGAATCCAAATATTCCTTATTGGACGAACGGCTGGACGACCACCTTGAACATCTATGCGCAGGTAGGCCTCGTCACTTTGGTTGGCCTCATCGCGAAGAACGGCATCCTCGTCGTCGAATTTGCCAACAAGCTTCAGGAAGAGGGGCGCTCGAAGCTCGAAGCGGTGCGTGAGGCGGCGATGACCCGCTTGCGGCCCGTTTTGATGACTTCCGTAGCGACGGTCGCGGGCCATTTCCCACTGACCTTGGTTACGGGTGCCGGCGCGGCGGCCCGCAACTCGATCGGCTTGGTTCTGGTCGGCGGCATGACCATTGGCACTATCTTCACGCTGTTCGTTCTGCCGTCGGTATATGTGCTGATGGCAAAAAACCATCAGGCTGTCGCCAAACGTTCGGAAAAACATGTTCCTGCGGCCGAGCCCGTGTTCGTCAAATAATCTTTCCACCTCTTATGAAACGCTCTCTGCGCCTGATCATTATTCTCCTCTCTACGACGGGATTTTTCACGACTCTTCCCGTCGTTGCCCAACTTAATGACGGCAAGCCCGACCCGGATTACGCCGTGCCCGACCGCTTGGATTTGGAGTACTCACTGGCTTTTGCCCTCGATAACAACTTCGCCATTCGGCAGGCCAAGGAACGCATCCGGCAGCAGGAGGGCGTGGTGCTTGAGGTCAAGTCATCGGCGATTCCCAATGTTGGGGCGACGGGTGGCTACCAGCGCAACGATGCGGCGATCGGCGTCATCGGTGAGGATAAGACCTGGGCATTCAGCATCACCGCGCATCAACTGCTTTACGCCGGCGGTGGCGTCCGCGCCGGGATTCGCGGACAGGAGTTGTCACTCGATGCGGCGACCTTGGAACTGCAATCGATCATCAACGATGCGCTCCTCGACGTGCGCACCAAGTTTTACTCTGTGCTTTTAAGCCGGGAGAAAATCAAGGTGCAGGAGCAAAATGTCGAGCTGCTGCAGCGTCAATTGCAGGACGTTAAGAATCGTTTCGATGCGGGCACGGTCTCGAACTTTGAAGTACTCCGAGCCGAAGTTGCCTTGGCCAATGCCCAGGTTCCACTGATCACGGCCCGCAATGATTATCGTCTTTCGATCGAAACCCTTCGCCAAGCGCTCGGTTTTGTCTCTTCGGGAGAGGCAAGTGTGACCAAAATACCGGAGTTTCTGGGGAATCTTGAGTTCACACCCACCAGCTTTGATCTGCGCTCGTCGCTTGCGAGCGCCCGGGAACATCGTCCGGATTTGCAGCGGTTGAAAAAACTGGAAAGCGGTGCGGAACAAGGGGTGTTGCAGAGTCGGGCGGGTTATTATCCCAATGTGTCACTATACGCCGGTTATGACTGGAACAAGGGTTTGGGTTCCAACAGTCTTCCTGGCGATCGCAATGGCTGGCTTGCCGGTTTGTCTTCCACGTGGAATATTTTCGACGGACGCGCGACCGCGGGGAAAGTGGTTCAGTCGCGCTCCTTCTTGGAGCAGGCCAAGCTCGCCTTGAACGAAACCCAGCTTTCGGTTGACGTCGACGTGCGCCGTTCCATCTCCACTTTTCAAGAAGCAACTGAACTTGCGGAGGCGTCGAAGAAGGTGGTGGCGCAAGCGGAGGAAGCCGTTCGTCTCGCGAATGCGCGCTACACTGCCGGGACCGCGACCCAGCTCGATGTGCTGACTTCGCAGGTCGATCTCACCACTGCCCGCATCAATCAACTGGAGGCCTATTACAGCTATAATGTAGCGGTGGCGACGATGAGAAAGGCCATGGGCCTGAGCGACGAACTACGGCCGACAAAAGTGCTGCAGTATCCCTCAAAGTAAGCGGCCTTCTTTTTCTTTTCCTCAGGGCCGCCGCAGGGCGGCTTTTTTTTGCACTGGATTGGGGGGCTGGCTGCTGACACCACTATCGGCAACCATTTAACCGGCAACTTCGCTCACTTCTTTTTGTCCTAATTATTCTGCATGAAGTTCGCCCGCCCGCTGCTCATCGCTTTCAGCTGTGTTGTGGTGATTATTACCGCTGCGCTCCTGATCGTGCTGATCCCTTCGGTGCAGCGGAGATTGGTCCTCCATTTGACGGCGGGGCATCCGGGATTGACAGTGAAAATCGGTCATGTGTCCGCCGGTTTTTCATCCATCGTGGCAGATAAGGTTGAGATCGAAAAAAGAGGTGTCGGGGTCAGAGTCGACCACCTTGAAGCGAGGTACGCGCTCTGGTCTTTCCTGTTTCGCCATCGCTTGAACATCCGAAATCTCACCGTTACCGGATTGGACGTGGATGTCAGCCATACCTCGCGAAACAATGCGAAGGTCGCGGTCGCGGGCGCGCCCGCGGCAACGCCGGGAATGCTGACGGAAATCAAACTGCCCTTCGAGCTGGTGCTGGACGACTGTCAACTTTCCGGTCGCTTGTTGATGCCGGGTTCGGCCGGTCAATTGCCGGTGGGGGCGATTTTTGAGATCAAGGGAGGGAAATTTTCCCCGGGTCAGGAAGGTGCTTTGCGACTGACCGCGACCGTTAAAAATCCCGCTGGCGGAGCGGACGTGGGCACCTTACACGTACAACTCGGTTTACGGGCAGTGCAGACCATGGAGCGAAGTTTCAGCCGGGTAAACATCGCGGCGGTGGTTAATGTCGGCGGCCCTTCATTGTCTGAGCAGAACCAACTTAAGATTACCAGCGAACTGACGAAGGGATTGTCCAGCGAAAATTATTCCCTGAGCGTTGACACCTTGATGCACGGTTCGGTGGAAAATCTTCTCGGTCTGCACGCGTCACTGCCTGCCGGGAAAAATGAATATGATGGCCAGTGGACCATCAAGGCGCGCACGGCCCAGCTGGCACCGTTTTTTCTCGGTCTCAGCCTGCCCGAATTCGATGCCCGAGGCGAAGGCCGGGTGGATTACGTGCCGGCAACGCGTGCGACGGGATTGCAAGGCCGGCTCGATGCGTCGGCGAGTCGTTTGGAGGCGATTGACCCCGCGTGGAAGGCCATTGGTCCGGTCAAACTTCAGGCGCAATTCGATGTGACGGCCGATGGTCCGGTGGCCCGTTTGCGTCAACTGGACCTGAAGCTCGCCGGGAAAACCCCCGTGTTGGAGTTTTCCGCGTCGCAAGCCGCCGAGATCGATTTCAGCGACCGTCGTTTGCACGTGGGTGGCATTGCGACCGGCGAGGCCCTGAATCTTAAACTACTCGGTATTCCGCTCGTCTGGCTGGCGCCATTTATGCCGGCGATGGAAATTTCCGGAACCCCGCTCACCGGCGAAATTTCGATTACGGGTGGAACGACTGGGATTTTACTCCGCGCCATCCGGCCACTGCATGTCGATCAATTGACGCTTGCGATGCACGACGGAATGTTGCTCGACCAGACGGCGGTCACGTTGGGGGCGGACGCCGTGCTGACTGATCGCGAGCTCAAGGCAAACGTCAGCGAGCTCACGCTGCAGACCGCGTCCGGGGATTTGTTCAAGTCGCAGGTGAATGCCACTATTCCCACAGAAGCGCATCCACCGGTCTCGATTCAGACCACTTTTACCGCGGACCTTCCCACGCTCCTGAAACCGTGGCTGCCCAAGGGACATTTGAAGGCTTCAGGTAGTGCGGACTTTTCGGTGGCGGCCGGTAAGGTTGAGGTCCGTACTGCGACGTCCAGCGCCACTGATGCGTCCGGAATTTTTCTGCTCAAGGCGACCGCGCTGCACCCGTTTATTTTCGATCCGGCGACGCGCACTGCGAATGGAACGACAAAGGCTGCAAACGACCTGGCTGAAATTGAAATCGGGAAAATCCCGCTCAGTTGGCTGCCGCTAAACCTGCCCGGATCGGAACTTGGCGGAACGGTCGAGCCCACGAGATTTGTTTTTGGGGTCGACGGTGGAAAACTCTCATTGCGAGCGGCCGAGCCGTTTAAGTTGAGCGGAGTTTCGCTGACGCAGGACGGTGAAACCGCTCTCTCCGGCCTCGAGGTTGAGGCTTCTCCGGCCGTTGAAATTGCCGGTGGTGCCGCGACCGTGCGTACCGGCGAAGTGAGTATTCGCAACCCGGAAGGCGTCGAGGTGTTTTCCGGAAAAGGCGAAACCGCGCAATCGACCGTGGGCGGAACAACGGCAAATTTTACTTTCAACCTCGAGATTCCTGCCTTGGCGAGCCAGCCCTATTTTGCCGGTACGCGCAGCGTTTCGGGCGGTCGCGCCAGCGGCGAAATTCGGGCGGAGTATTCCGCCACGCGGCAGATTGAAGCACGGCTCACCGTTAACGGACTTGTCGCACGTGAGGGAGGTCAGTTGCTTCCGGTGGCCAATCTCAGTTTTCGCGCTCTCGTGGATGAGAAAGGTAAGATATCGCTACAAGCGCCGTTATTGTTGGATCGGGCCGGTCAGCGCTCGGATTTGAATTTCTCCCTCAGTCTGACCCCCTCAGGCCGGAGAGTATTGGTTGACGGAAAACTTTCCGGCGATCACGTGGACTTGGCGGATGCGGCTTCTGTTTTAGGCGTTTTCTCAAGCGGCGCAGCGCAGGCGACCCAACAGGACGTTCCCTTGTCCGGCGCGCCGACACCGATTGTCGCGGACAAGACGTCGTCTTGGGCGCGGTTTACCGGCGGGCTTATGCTCGACGTGAAATCAGCAACGCTGGGAAAGGATTGGGGTATGACGGGGCTGACCGGAACCGTGGCCATCGATCCGGCGAGCATCGCGCTCCAGAAACTGGAAGCGGCATTTGGAGAAAAAGGCCAGATCAATGCCGAGGCGGAAATTCATTTTGCTGCCGGCTCCCAACCCTACCAGCTGACCGGGGATTTCAAATTGACGGAGTTTGACGCCGGGAAACTTTTCAAGGCGATCGAGCCGGCGAGGCAGCCGACGGTAGAAGGGCTTTTCAATATCTCGGGACATTTTGCCGGAGCCGGTGAAACCCTGGATCTGATGATGACGCATACCCAGGGTCAGTTCGATCTGGCGAGCAGGCAGGGAGTTTTCCGAGGCCTGCAGCGCATGTCAGGCAAGCTTTCGATGACATCGAAAGCGGTCGAAATCGGTGCTTCGGTATTGGGTTCGTTGGTCGGTTCCGAGAAGGCAACGAAGGCGGCGGAGAAAGTGGCGGGGCAGGCTTATTTTATCGATCAACTCGCCCAAAGTTTGGGCGAATTCAATTACGATCAATTGAACGTGCGATTGGTGCGCGACGAATCGCTTGATCTCAAGCTGGAGGATATCGGTCTGATTTCCCCGGAGGTTCGTCTACTTGGGAAAGGGACGGTCACGTATGTCGCAGGAAAACCACTGCTCGAACAACCCATGGCCATTTCGCTCTCATTGGCGGCGCGGGGAAAGATCGAACAGCTGCTGGCAAAACTCAAATTGCTGGATGGATCGCGGGATGAAGTGGGGTACGCCCGCACCAAGGAAACGGTTACGATCGGTGGCGCTCTGGCAAAACCAGATCCCTCCGCGTTCTTCACGCGGATTGCCACGGCAAAGGCGGCCGACCTGCTGGATTCGAACTAAGTTGCCGGGCGGTTGCTTCCTTGACCTCAAATGGGCGATTTCCGAACTTTCCCTTATGGCCACTCCTGAAATTAAAATCGAGTCCCTCAAAACTGGCACTGGTCGCTCGCCGAAGAAAGGTGAAGCGGTCACGGTTCACTACACCGGCTGGTTTACCGACGGCAAGAAATTCGACAGCTCGGTCGATCGCGATGAGCCGTTTACGTTCGTGCTGGGAGAGCAGCAGGTGATCGCGGGATGGGATCACGGAGTGGCGACGATGAAAATCGGCGACAAAGTGAAACTGACCCTGCCGCCGGAGTTCGCCTATGGAAAGGCCGGTTATCCCGGTGCGATTCCGCCCAATTCGACGTTGATTTTCGACGTCGAACTTCTGTCGATCGCCTGAGTTGACCGCAAAAA
The DNA here is from genome assembly GCA_036499685.1 of Lacunisphaera sp. Classification (GTDB taxonomy): domain Bacteria; phylum Verrucomicrobiota; class Verrucomicrobiia; order Opitutales; family Opitutaceae; genus Lacunisphaera. Next base: position 147,318 of record DASYDH010000033.1, read on the forward strand.
ATTTTACGAGAGGCTAAGCGGCGGACACCACGCCTGAGCGAACGACCAGCTGTTTCAACCGTGGGATATCGTGGGCTGAAGTCTTGGCCACGAACCCCCGGGCGTGCGTGAAGTGTACGTCGGGTTCACCAGAAATTTTGGTGAAATCGAGCCGGGGATTGTCCCTGAAACGCGAGAGCCCGTAACCTGTGCTGCGTCGATCGGGATAGACTGTGCCAACGATTTCACCGGTGAGTCCGCGCCCTTCGACGAACTGGTCGATTCCCATCGACGGTTCTTCAGGCATCGGCTCCGTGCGGGGAAGAAATAGAATTTTGCCCGATTGACCGGCTAGGTTCAGCTCCCAAATTTCCGCGTGGTGGGTGATGAAATCAATCCGGGCGCGCATTGATCGCAGGTAAGCCAGCAGGTCTACGCCGATCATCTTCATTACTTCCCACAAGGGATCGCCGGCGTCGATTCGTTTGGTGAGCGCAAACCGCCGGAGCAGGGTGATATCGATGGGGGAATTGAGTTTGGTCAGGTTCTCGGGCGTGACGCCGAGCCATTTCCCGGTGGTGATCATTCCGCGGCAATCGAACCATTCCGCCGGTTCGAGCCAGTCGCAAAATTGCCGGGCATCCTCGTACAGACCCAAATGTTGCAGGACCAATGAAAGCGAACACGTGGGCGGGTGGTCTTTCGGGAGTTGATGGTGATCGAAATTGTTTAGCGCCGGATCGTGCGAGTGGCCGACGTCGATCACGCAAACGGCGGGATTGGCGAGATCTTCAGGCGTTGGCTCGCGGCGAATAAGCGGTATCGGATGCAGTGCGAGGAGGACGCTGCACGCGAGAAACTCGTCTTTGTGGGCGCCACCCGGGTGGGTGAGGATGGTATCGATCATCGGGAGAGGGTTGTGTGATCTGTCGGATCGGACCGATCCGACGGATTTTTGTCCGCTCAATGCCGGCCACCTTTACGCCAGTGGCCACCGGGTTTGCCTTTCGGGTGGTAAGCGGCCGGCGATTGACCGCCACCACTCCGCACCGAACGGCCGTGGCCTTGGTCTTGCCGACGACCACGCCTAAAATCGCCTTCGCCCGCTGCGCCGGGGGGCGGAGCGGCTTTGTAATCAAAGCCGTCGAGTTTCAGCTGCGGAATGGTGGCCTTGATGAAACGCTCGATGCGGCGCACCTCGTCGGCCTCTTGCGGGGTTGCGAGCGTAAAAGCATCCCCGACGGCGGCGGCGCGACCCGTACGTCCGATGCGATGCACATAATCGTCGGGCGTCATCGGAATATCGTAGTTGATCACGTGGGAAACTCCCGCGACGTCGATTCCGCGGGCCGCGATGTCAGTGGCAACCATAACCTCGTATTCGCCGTTCTTGAAACCCTTGAGTGCGGCCGTGCGCTGGCCCTGGCTGCGATTGCCGTGAAGGACTGCGACTGAGTGGCCGGCCTCTTTCAAGCGCAACGCGATCTTGTCGGCTCCGTGTTTGGTGCGGGTGAAAACCAAGACACTGTTGAAATTCGTTTTTTCGAGCAATGCGAGAAGCAGCGCGAACTTCAGTCCCTGGCTGACCGGATAAATGGCGTGCGTTACCGATTCATTGACGGAACGCGTTCGACCAATGGAAATGCGAACCGGATCAGTCAGCGCGAATCGCGCAACGGCGTCGATTTCCGGAGGTACGGTGGCCGAAAAGAAAAGCGTTTGGCGTTTTTTTGGGCAAAGGCTGACGATGGTTTTGACATCGTTGATGAAACCCATGTCTAGCATGCGATCGACCTCGTCCAGCACCAGTACCTGAAGGTTGTCCAACCGCAACGCCCGCTCTTGAAGAAAATCCATCAAACGTCCGACCGTCGCGACGACGATGTCACTGCCCTTGTGGAGGGCGTTTCTTTGCGCGCCGTAGCCGACGCCGCCGTGAACCAGCGCAGTGCGGAGGTCGGTGAATTGTCCGAATTCGCGAAAAGCTTCGTCGACCTGAGCCGCGAGTTCGCGGGTGGGCTCGAGCACGAGCACGCGTGGCGCGGGCAGCTTGTGCGGTCCGAGCCGGTTGAGAATGGGGAGGGCGAACGCCGCGGTTTTGCCGGTGCCGGTTTGCGCAGAGGCAATCAAATCCCTGCCGCTCAGTACCACCGGAATGGCCTGTTGTTGAATCGGCGTAGGTTCGCCGTAGCCTTTGGCAGTAATCGCACGAACGATACTGGAATAAAGTCCGAGTTTGGTGAACGGCATGGGGCGAATGCCGTGGTGAAATTAGCCAAAGGCGAGGGAAAAAAGCCGTCTCCGGCAAAATGCACTCGTTTGTGCGAAAAATGCATGCAAGTTGCCGGGAAAATCGAGGTGGGTTTTGACGTGTTGAAAAATATCAATATCTCAACCCATTGTTCAGCGACAGGTTGGGATGAGTCGCGCTCTCTGGCACGTGTTTTGCAAATGGAGAGAGAAATGAAGACCCAGCCTCCCAGGCTCAAGTTCGCCGCAGTATTTTCCCTTTTGATCGGCATGCTCCCTTACTCGGGCAATCAGACAAACAAGGGCGCGGGCAAGGCCATTGGGAATGCGAATGTATTCTAAACGCCGCCGATTAGCATAGCTAAGCGGAATAATCGTTTTCGCACGAGGCGAAGAACAGAAAATTAACCCATAACCCAATAAAAACATGAAAGACAGTACTCACGATAAAGCTGAAGGAACCACCAAGGAAACCAAGGGAGCCATCAAGCAAGGTGCGGGAAAATTGGTCGGCAATGAACGCCTTCAGGCCGAAGGTCGCGCTGAAAAAACGGAGGGACGCGTGCAAAAGAAAGTTGGCGAAATCGAAAAGGTTTTAGATCGCTGATCGACTTTGTCTCACGTCATCAAAAGAACGAAATTCACACTGCAAGTGATGAAACAGTCCTTGCGGCGTTTTTTGTGTCCGCGCGGTTCGCCTTCGCTTTTTTGCCCCATTGTCTTACAATCTTGGGTGGCCTTTCTTTCCGCGACGATTTCGATGATCCGCTTGGCACAGATGAGAAGGCCCGCAGTCAAATAAGAAACAAACGACCCCGCATGACCATGAAACCGCGACTTTTACTTGTGCTTGGTATTTTCGCTGGCCTGTTATCGATGGGACGAGTGTTTGCTGACGAGACGTCAGTGCGGATGCGCCCGCCCGAGGAGCTGGACGAATTGTTCGGGCCGATTGCACTTTATCCGGACGCGTTGATTGCGCTGATTTTGCCGGCATCCACGGTTCCCTCCGATGTGGTGATGGCCGCGAGGTATTTGAACAGCAATGGCGACATGACGAAGATCGATGATCAAGGATGGGACGACAGCGTGGTCGACCTGATGCATTATCCCGACCTGATTAAATGGTTGGATGAAAACCTCGCGTGGACGAAGCAAGCGGGAGAGGCATTTGTGGCGCAGCAGGACGACGTGATGAATTCAATCCAACGACTGCGGGCCAAGGCGCGCGCGGCCGGTACGCTCGTAGACACTCCGCAACAACAAGTGGTTGTCGAAGGTGACGCTATCTCGATCATTCCCACGCAGCCGGATGTCATCTATGTGCCAAGCTACGATCCCGACGTCGTGTACGTTTCGCGGCCGGGCGTCCTATATTCCGAGCCATTTTTAAATTTCGGCATTGGTTATGCCACGGGATTTTGGTTGGGGTACGACTTTGACTGGGGGCGCCATCGGATTTGGACAATCGATCGCGCTGATCGTGAACGCTATTGGCGGGAGCGTCGGGATTGGAGGCGGCCGTATTACCCTGGGCGTCCCGGATATGGAGATAATCATTTACATCAACAACCGTGGCATCCACCGGTTCATGCTGCCCGCCCGCCGTCTCCGCGCCCGTCGGGAAATAACCGTCCACGTCCCGAAATTCAACGACCGATGCCGTATTCCAACGGAGGTTCTGGCCATAGATCGGATTTCCACCGCGGGCCGGACGTCAGACCCGAGAATCGGGATCGAAATTCCAATAGTCCCGGGCAGTCAAATGGTCGTCCGGAAACCGGTCTCAAGCCCGCAACGGTAGTGGTGCCTGCGACCCCTTCATCCCGTCCATCTTTCACTCCGCAGTCGGGGCCAAATCCAAACGCGCGCCCGGCGCAGCCTTCTCCGACCCAAAATGAAAAGGGGCGTGACGATCGTGATTCCCGCAGCCGTGATCGGTCCGATGGGGCGATGAATTCCAATCCTCAAGGCCGGGTTATGCCTTTGCAACCGGCACCACAGCCTCAGCGGCAATCCCAGAGTCAATCGTCGCAGCCCACGGCTCGGTTTCATTCCCGCCCACCTGCACCGACTACTCAGCCGCGTGCGCCAGCTCCGCCATCGCGCGCCCAGCAGGAAGCAACCTATTCACGGCAGCGTCGAACGGAACAGCCGCAGCAACAGCCTCAGCACTCGCGCGATTCGGATCGGGAGGCAAGAGATCGGCGCGATTCGAGGCAGTAGTCGGTTCACGGTCTTGGGAGAAACGCATGTCGAGAGGGGAGAAGGGCTCGTATTTTGCCCGATAGACATTTAACTGACGGACATGACCCCTGATCCCCACGCTCAGTTTGACCACGCGGTATTGGAAATGATTGAGCAAAATCCGATCGGTGCGTTGCCGTTTACGCCCGCGTATCGCGATGCCGTATCGCGGCTCTACGGTTCGCATCAAGTTTACGCGAGTGCCGACCACAAGGACGGGCACGTGACTGCTCGTTCATTAGCAAGTTCGCCGTCGTTTTTTGCCGATAATCTGGCTGATGTGATTGCAGGACGGTCGCAGCCCGACACCTTGGAGGCTAATGCGAAGATTTTTGACCGCTATGTTCACTCTCTTCCTCAAAATCGGCGGGCCGCCGCCGAGAGTATGCGTCTGAACGTGGCGGGACGGGTTGCACATCATCGTGCGAAACATGGTTTGGTAACCGCGCATGATCCGATTCATACCTTGATTTTGGTCCCGGGCGCGGGTCCGCATCCGGGGCTTCCCGGGAATTATCTCTATGGCTCGGCGTTCCAGTTGACGGGTGACGCGAACAGTCCCTGGGCGGTCCATTTGCACGACAGCGGAGATGGAATCGCGATCTTTGACGCGCCGGCAATGCCAGTAGCGCTGGCAAAAATTCAGGAACTGATCGAATGCGCGCCCTTCACCATGACCGAACTCGAAGCGCTGGGTTTTCGACTGCCCTGAGCTCCGCGTGGACTATTCGGCCGGGAAACCAGGAGTTTGCTCAGTATCTTCTTTGGCCTTGGAGGGAGCCGAATGCGACTCTTCCGTTGCGGGTTGCATAACGGCGGGCCTTTTCGTTCGCCGGCCCACTTTCGCGAGGATTTCCACATAAACCTGTGAGGCACCGGCAGCTGCGGCTCCGTCGACGGCATCAATCACTTCCTCAATGTGTTTGGGCTCTGCGGTGACTTGATCTGAACCGACCTTGCAGTCGAAGTCCCAAAAGTCGACTGCCGCCGGCAAGGGTTTGCGGCGTTCCCTTTTCAGGTACTTTCTGATCTCACCCTTGATACTCTCGATTACGCGTTGGCGGTCTTTTCCGGGGAGTGAAAACGGGAATGTCTTTTTCATGATGGTTGGTCGTATGGAGCAACTGCCAGTGCGAGGGGAGATAATTATTATTGGGGGATCCGTCGTCGCGCAACCGGTGACCGTGGAAAATTGAATGCAAATCCGACTGTCAGAAAAACAAATCGGGGGTTAAATGCCTCGCGCAGTGGTTGTGATCTTGAACGGTGAAACCAGCCACGTACGTAAACGTCATGCGGAAAAACCCGTGAGACGCAGGCGAAATTGTCCAACCCCAACCCCGTACGAAATGATCACTCCCTCGAAATTTAAATTCCTCAATCTTACCGCTCTCGGTTCATTTCTGTTGTTTTCGCTGGTCGCGACGGCAGCCGCTCAAATTGGAACGCGATTTCCTTCCGAGAAGAAAATCGTGTCGGACCCCGTCACGGGAATTCCGCTGACGTTTCTTACGAGCAAATCGAAGGGAGATTCCAAAATCTACCAAACCCATCACCAATGGTCTTCGGATGGCAAATGGGTGATTTTTCGCTCGAATCGCGTGCATGGTCAGGCGATGGCGGTCAATGAACAGACGGGCACGATCGTTCAAGTCACCGAAGGCGGTTATACGGGCATGCTGTGTCTGGCGGATCATTCGATGAGCCTTTATTTTCTGCGAGTTCCGATGAACGGTCCGGCACCGGCTGTCACCGGTGCCGAGCCGGCTTACGGATCTTCCCCAGCAGATAGTCACTCCAAAGTGACGCGTCCTGCGGAACAGGAATCACGCTGGAGGCAGCCGACCGGTCCCGCGCAAATCATCAGGGTGGATCTTGGCACGCTTTTTGCCGATAGTGAGAGCGGCAAGCTGCAGCCAGCGTCGGTTTACGAGAAGGTTTGCGGAACGATTCCAATGGAGTGGGGCGCGGGCGGTGACATGGCGCTCGATTGCACGGAGGAGTTTGCCTATTTCCGCGTTGGCAAGGACGAGGCGGCCAGGCATCTGGCGCCCGGCACAAAGGCGGACGATGCGTTCGGTCCACGCCACATGGGAGCTGGCCCGACGGGTCTTGGAAAAATGAATCTGAAAACCGGCGCCGTCAGTTTCATCGTCGCGGTACCGTTTCAAATTGGACACGTCCAAACGAATCCGTGGATGCCGGGCGAAATCGTTTTTTGTTGGGAAACCGGCGGGAAATCGCCGCAGCGGACGTGGACCGTGATGGCGGATGGCACCGGTTTGCGACCACTGTATCCGGAGGCTCCGTACGAATGGATTACTCACGAGGCCGTCATCACCAAGGACGAAGTGGCCATCGCCATTCTCGCGCATCGCAAACCCGGCATCGGGGTGGACAAACCGGATCCGTGGGGACCGTCCGGCACCGACGAACATCCGACAGGACTGGGCATCGTTAATCTTCGCAACCGCGAGATGAGAATCGTTGGGCAGGTGCCGATGGGTAATCCGGGCAAGTCCGTGTGGCACGTCAACGGCTCTCCTGACGGCCGCTGGGCCTGCGCGGACGATTTTCTCTACCGTCTCTGGTTGATTGACCGTCATACGGGCGAAATGATTTTATTGGCCGATCTCGGGCACATGACGACGGCGGCCGATCATATTCATCCGACGTTCAGCGCGGATAGTTCAAAGATTGAAATCCAGTGCGCGATGCTTTCTGAAAACAAACGGACTCTGAACATCTGCGTGGTGCCAGTGCCCGATGCGTGGTTGAAGCGGACCTATTCCGATCGCATTATTCCCTGAACTAAAACGCAGGAGAAAATACTCGTCCACTTTCTCGCGCGAGGACCGGCGGATGGTGAAAAGAGCCCGTGAATAAATAGGTAATTCACCCCTCGCTCGTTTATCTTTCTTTTTTGCCGCTCACAGCAGTTGTGGCACGGGAGGCGAAGGAATCGGGAAAAAATTGTCCGGCGCGAGGTGCAATTCCCAGAGGAGAAATCCGAAAAAGAGAAGGGCCGTCCACCCCTGGACGGCCCTCACTAACACCAAGCAAACCTTTCGACTACGAAGAGACAGACGCAACCCGCGGCATAACGTTCAAACATGCATAAGGAAATTTCGTGTTTACACTTTAATCACAAATGCGCTCGAAAAGAAAAACCGAACTGGCTGAAATGAAACCGGTCATAAACAGAACACCCTAGTTTTTATCGACGAAAAATTCAGCGCCTTAAAAATCTAATCCATGAAAGAATCCGCCCGCTCCGAAAAAACCACCATCAGCCGCAAAGAAATGGTCGATCTCTTGAATACGGATCTGGCCGCGGAATATCAGGCGATCATCGCGTACACGGTGTACAGCCAGACGATGAAGGGCGCGAAATACCTTCACATTGCCCAAGAGCTTGAGAAGCACGCCGGCGAGGAACTGAGCCACGCGCTCCAGATCGCGAAGCAAATCGATTATTTCAACGGTACCCCCGTCGTGCAGCCGAAGGAGGTAAAACTCTCGGACCAACCGGAAGAAATGCTCCGTTTCGATCTGGAAAATGAAAAGCGCACGATTTTAAATTACCGCGAACGCATCCGGCAGGCGGAAGGGATGGGTGAGTTTGGTTTGAGCGAAGTCTTGCGAAAGATCATCGCTCAGGAACAGGAACACCTCACAGATCTCGCAGACGCGCTCGGAATCGATAATCCCAATTTGGATGAAGCCTGAAAAAATCGGTTTTTGTGGGTATTAGATTTCGCGTGAAATCAATTCCACGGGCCCGATTCGGAGGGGAATTAACTAATTAGTTACTTATAAGCAACAGACTTATTTCATCGATCTAGTGGGTAGTCCCTATATGTAATTTCTTGAGCAAATCCGTGACTCTCGCACCATTGCGTAGCTGCTTTGGTAAGTGGCATAGCTATGATGCTTACGTCCAAGCTTCGCGGGAAAAAGACTACGTTTTTATCGGACCAATCACGCGCAATGAGGCTCATTGCGATGGTCGGCTTATTTGCTTTTGCGGGCATGTCCCGGGCAGCAGCCGACGACGATTCGGGGGCCGCGGTTAAGAAGCTCAAGCAGTTGAGCATCGAGGACCTCATGGAAATCGAGGTTACTTCGGTTTCAAAGCGACCTGAAAAGCTCATCGAAACGCCCTCGGCGATCCAAGTTATCACCGATGAGGACATCAGCCGATCGGGAGCGACGAGTATTCCCGAGGCGCTGCGTTTGGCGGGAAATCTAGATGTTGCGCAACAGAACTCCCACGATTGGAACATAACTGCCCGGGGATTTAATACCGATCTGGGCAACAAGCTTTTGGTCCTCATTGATGGGCGGACTGTGTACACGCCGCTTTTTTCCGGCGTGTTCTGGGACGCCCAGGATTACCTGATGGAGGACTTGGATCGAATTGAAGTGATCAGTGGCCCCGGTGGAACCCTCTGGGGGGCCAATGCGGTCAACGGGGTGATCAACATCACGACCAAGAGTGCGAAGGATACGCAGGGAACTTATTTGGACTCGATTGTCGGTTCAGATTTGAAGGATTCCTTCGGCGCCCGTTATGGCGGGGTGATTGCGCCCGGGGTTTATTTCCGGGTTTACGGAAAGTATTTTGAACGTGACGACGGGAAGTTGGCGGACGGCACCGATGCTACGAATGCATGGCGAATGGGGCAGGGTGGTTTCCGCATCGATTCCGAGACTCATCCGGGAACTGTGCTAACTTTTCAGGGCGATCTCTACAGTGGAGTTGAAGATCTGGAGACAGGCGGGAGCAGTGACGTTTCCGGTGGAAACCTGCTTGGGCGCTGGACGCAGACGACCTCTGTGGATGAGAGCACCAGCCTGCAGATTTATTACGACCGGACGCACCTGACGGAACCCAAACCTGCCAGCAATTTTGCGGCGGCCGGCGTCTTGAAGGACGATCTCGACACGTGGGATTTGGATTTTCAGCACCGAGCCCGGTGGGGTGAGCGTAACCAGTTGGTCAGTGGTCTTGGCTATCGCTTCACCCACGACGTCGTCCAGAACACTCCAACGGTTGCCTTTTTACCGGCACGTTTAAATCGATCATTGTTCAGCGGTTTTGTGCAGGATGAAATCAAGCTTCGCGAGGACGTGTTCCTGACCTTGGGAGCCAAACTCGAACATAACGATTATACGGGATTTGAGACCGAGCCGAATGTGCGGCTCCAATGGAACGTGACGTCGAAGCAGATGGTGTGGTCCGCCATTTCCCGTGCGGTCCGGACTCCGTCGCGCATCGACCGTGATCTGACGGAACCGACGGGATTGCCGGCTCCTTTTCCGGAGAGCATTTTGAATGGCGGTTCGGATTTTGAGTCGGAGACGGTGATCGCTTATGAAGTTGGATACCGGGCGCAACTGGGTGCAAAGGCCGTTGTTTCGGTGGCGACATTCTACAACGATTACGATCATATCCGCAGCACGACGCCAGGAGTGGCTGGATTCCCCACGTTTGGTTTCCCGCTTACCTTTGAAAACAATCTCGAAGGCGAGACCCATGGCGTTGAGTTCAATGGCACCTACCAGCTGCTCGACAATTGGCGGTTGCAGGGCTCTTACAATTTCCTGAAGGAAAGCCTGCACGTTAAACCAGGGACGGTTGATTTTAGCAATGCGCTCAACGAGACGGCTGATCCCCAAAACCAATTTTCGCTGCGTTCGTCGCTCGATCTTCCGCACGAAGTAGCGTTCGACACCGGATTGCGCTGGGTGGATACGCTGCATAATAACGACGGTCCGACTCCGGGCACGGTTCCGAGCTACTTCGAATTGGACGTCCGGATCGCATGGCACCCCACGCGGCAAATCGAACTGTCGCTCGTCGGCCAGAATTTGCTGCATGACCATCATCCTGAATACGGATTTCCCAGTACGACCCGCGAGGAGGTCGGGCGGAATATATACGCGAAGGTCGCATGGCGTTACTGAGCATAATTTTTTCATGTTGGACTGGCGCGGCGTTGAGCGGCCGTCGTAATTTCTGTCTGGCCGCCCTGACGATTTCATCGCTATTCGCGACGAGGGGATGGGGGCAGGTCGAATCCAACGAATATCAACTCAAGGCGGTTTTTCTTTTCAATTTCGCCCAGTTTGTCGGGTGGCCCGAAAAAGCGTTCGCCGACGCGGATTCCCCCATCGTCATCGGGGTTTTGGGCCCTGATCCTTTCGGCCCGCTTTTGGATGAGACGGTGCGCGACGAACGCATCGGCGGCCGACCCTTGATTATTCAACGTTATCGACGGGTGGAGGAAATTGGCCTCTGCCATATTTTATTTATCAGCGCCTCGGAGTCCCCGCATTTGGAGAAGATTCTTTCCGCCTTGAACGGTCGCAGCATTCTCACGGTCAGTGATGCTGATCGTGCCGCCCGACGGGGCGTGATGGTCCGGTTTATCACGGAAAAGAAAAGGGTCCGCCTGAGAATTAACCTCGATGCGGCGAAGCTCGTCGGGTTGACCATCAGCTCGAAGCTGCTTCGGCCCACGGAAATTGTAACCACGGAAAAGGACTGACGATGCCGCTCCGCGATCTACCCATCCGTCGGAAATTGATGCTGATCCTGTTGCTGACCAGCGCAGTGGTGATGCTGCTGATGCGCGCCTCGTTTTTTACTTACGAGTATCTGACTTTCCGCCGGGAAACCATGCGACAGCTTTCGACCTTGGGTGAAGTCATTGCGGCCAACAGCACCGCGGCCCTGGCATTCGACAACCAGGACGATGCGAGGGAAATTCTGACCGCGCTGAAGGCCAATCGTCATCTCGTAGCGGCTGCACTTTACGATGGGAGCGGCAGGCTTTTTGCCGGATATCCGGCCAGTCGCCCGTCGGCGGCATTTCCCGCGACACCGGGTGGCGATGGCTTCCACTTTGAGCAATCGTACCTTTCCGGTTTTCAACCGGTCACGCAAAGGGAACACCGCTTGGGAACGCTTTATCTCCAACTGGACACAGGCGTGGTGATGCGAGAGTGGCTGTGGGGTTCCGTGCAAATCGCGCTCGTGTTGATGGCGGTGATTGTGGGCGTGGCTTATTTGCTTTCACGATCGCTGCAAAAGCAGGTGTCGCAGCCGATTTTGGCCCTCGCTGAAACCGCCCGTGCGATTTCGGAACGGAAGAACTATTCAGTTCGGGCAACAAAATTGGGCGCGGATGAAGTTGGACGGCTGACCGACGCGTTCAATCAGATGCTGGGGGAAATCCAAGTGCTCAACCGCGATTTGGAGCGGCGTGTCCTCGAGAGAACCGCGGAATTGGAGGCGGCCAATGGAGAGCTGAATCGCAGTCGCGCGGTGTTCGAAAGCATCTTTGAAAACCTGCCGGGATTGTTTCTGGTGCTTAAACCTGACCTGACGATTGTCACCGCGAGCGACGCCTATCTGAAAGCGACAATGACGACGCGCGAAAAGGTGGCCGGGCAAAAGTTGTTCGACATATTTCCGGACAATCCCGCCGAACCCGATGCAACCGGGAGCTCGAACCTGCGCTCGTCGCTCGGGCGCGTGTTGGAGACCCGTGCCACGGATAATATGGCGATCCAGAAATACGATATCCGCGGTCCTGACGGGGTCTTTGAGGAACGCTATTGGAGTCTGGTGAATTCCCCGCTGCTCGGCGTTGATCGCCAGGTCGAATACCTGATCCATCGCGTGGAGGACGTCACGGATTTCGTCCGGCACAAGCCGTCCGCCGATGGCGACCCGGATGCGATGCGGATAAAGCTGGAGCAAATGGAGGCGGAGATTTTCCAGAGCTCGCAAAAAGTACAGGCCAGCAACCAGCAATTGCGTTCCGCCAACGCCGAGCTCGAATCGTTTTCCTATTCGGTTTCACATGATCTCCGGGCGCCTTTGCGCCACATCGATGGGTTTGCCGGATTGTTGGGAAAGTCGGATGGAAAACAGCTCTCGGAAAAAGGTCGCGGCTATCTCGTGCACATTTCCGATTCAGCCAAACAAATGGGCACATTGATTGATGATTTGCTCGTGTTTTCGCGAATGGGACGGAGCGAGATGAATCTCGGCCCGGTCGATATGCGGCAATTGGCGGATGAAACCGCGCAAACGATCCAGCGGCAGGAGGCGGGCGAAAGAAAAATTAAATGGAAGTTGGGCGCTTTGCCGGTGGTGCAGGGGGACCGCCCAATGCTGCGTCAGGTCTTCGTTAACCTCATTGCCAATGCGGTGAAATACAGCCGTCCGCGTGAGGAGGCTGAGATTGAGGTCGGGCTTTTCGATGAAAAGCACGAATGGGTGGTATTCGTGCGCGATAACGGGGTTGGTTTCGAAATGCAATACGCGCAGAAGCTATTTGGTGTCTTTCAGCGGCTGCATCGCGCCGAGGAATTTGAGGGGACGGGAATAGGACTCGCCAATGTCCGCCGAATTGTCACGCGGCATGGCGGCCGGACATGGGCTGAAAGCGTATTGGGGAGTGGGGCCACCTTTTATTTTTCGCTGCCTAAAAATCCCGGAGTCAAAACATGAAATCACTACGACGAATCATGCTGGTGGAAGATAATCTCAACGACATCGATCTGACGCTGGCCGCACTGGAGGAACACCACCTCGCCAATGAGATTGTCGTCGCCCGGGACGGTGCGGAGGCACTGGATTATTTGTACAGTCGCGGCAAATTTGCCGGCCGGGCCGATGGTCCGCCCGCGGTGATTTTGCTCGACATTAAAATGCCGAAAGTGAGCGGCCTTGAGGTGTTGAGGCAGATGAAATCGGACCCCCTCTTGAGCACGCTCCCGGTGGTGATGCTGACTTCCTCGCGGGAGGAACCCGACTTGGCGGCCAGTTATGCACTGGGCGCCAACGCCTACGTGGTCAAACCCGTCGATTTCCAGCAATTTGTCGATGCCGTGAGGCAGATCGGCGTCTTCTGGGCCGTTGTCAACGAACCACCACCACGCACTGCGATCCAATAAAGGAGTCCCCAATGCTATCCAATATTCCATTTCTACCGTCGCTGCGTCTGCTCCACTTGGAGGATAATGCGACCGACGCGGAGCTGATTAGCATGCAAATCGCCGAGGAATGGCCCGATTGCAAAATCCGGTTGGTGGCCTCCCGCGATGACTTTCTCGCCGCATTGGCGCAGGAGGAGTTTGATTTGATTTTATCCGATTTTTCGCTGCCTGCTTTCAATGGATTGGAGGCACTTGATCTCGTGCGAAAAACAGGGTCGACCACGCCGTTTCTTTTCCTTTCGGGGACCATTGGTGAGGACAACGCCGTCGAGGCGCTGCAACATGGCGCGGTGGATTATTTGATCAAAGACCGGCCCGCCCGACTGATTCCCGCGATGCGCGGGGCGTTGCAACAGCGGCGCGAACACCAGCTCCGGCGGCGGGCGGAGCAACATCTGCGCGAGCAGGCCGAGGTGTTGGACAAAGCACGCGATGCGATTTGCGTTACCGATATTGAGGGACGCGTTACCTATTGGAACCAGAGTGCGAACGAATTGTTCGGCTGGTCGGGCGACGAGGGTCGCGGTCAGCAACTTCAGCAGTTGTTCGGGTTGTTCAATCAGGCGCTCATACCCGACGCGCTCAAGGAGGTAAAAGCGGCCGGAGCGTGGACGAAGGAACTCCAGATCGCGGTATCTGATGGTGCAATTCGCCACATCGTCAGTCGCTGGACGCTGGTCCGTGACGCCGAGAATCGCCCGAAATCCATTCTCCTGATCAATACTGACGTGACGGAGGAGAAAAAACTTGAGGCGCAATTGCTGCGTTCGCAACGGTTGGAAGGCATTGGCACCCTGGCGGGCGGTATCGCGCACGACCTCAACAATGTGCTGACGCCAATCATCATCGCGGTAAATATGCTGCGGGAAAACATCGCTGACGCTGACTCGCGCCATTTGCTGGATGTCGTGGAAAAGAGTGCGCAACACGGCGCGGGTCTCGTCCGACAGGTGTTGGCCTTTGCGCGAGGTGCGGAGGGCGAACGCGCGGAGATTCAACCGAAACTCGTGATCCAGGATGTCGTCACTTTGCTTCGGGAAACCCTGCCGCGCGCCATCAGTCTTGAAATGGATGTGCCTGGCGAACTTCGGCATGTCGTTGCCGATGCGACGCAACTCAGCCAGGTTCTGATGAATCTTTGCGTGAACGCCCGCGACGCGATGGCGGGCGGAGGAAGATTGCGAATCGCTGCGCAGAATGTCTCTGTTTCGGAAGCGCTCGCCCTGTCGAACCCGGGAGCTCATCCGGGACCTCACGTATTGTTGACGGTGGCGGATAGCGGCAGCGGTATTCCACGCGAATTAATCGACCGGATTTTCGATCCGTTTTTCACGACCAAGGTTGCTGGGAAGGGCACGGGACTCGGCCTGTCAACCGTGATGGGTATCATGAAAGCCCACGGTGGCTTCCTCCAGGTGCAAAGCGAATTGGGGCGCGGGACCGAATTCAGTCTCTTTTTTCCATCGGTTGCCGGGACAGTGGAAACAGCGGTCGCCGAGACCAAGGCGGAACTGCCCCGGGGGCACGGCGAAATGGTCCTCGTGATCGATGATGAACCGGCGGTTCGTGAAGTTGTCCGTTCGTTGTTAAAAATCTATGGCTATGCGCCGGTGGTGGCCGAAGATGGGGCTTCGGGTATTGCGCTCTTTCGCGAGCAACAACCGAACGTGGGGGTCGTGGTCACTGATATGATGATGCCCGGAATCCAAGGCCCGGAGGTCATCCGTGAGCTCAGGTCAATCAACCCTGACGTCCGAGTGGTGGCGATGAGTGGCGTCATCAGTGAGCGCGGCGAGGTTTCCGAGGATCCGGGACGCCTCATTTTTCTCGCGAAGCCGATGACCGGGGCTGAATTGCTCGGCGCGGTTCAGCGCGTTATTCGATCAACCGTTTAAAAATTTACTTCTCGATCCACACCAAATCGCCGGTTCGGACTTCGTCGAAAAGCGCGATGAGTTCGAGGTTGTTCATATGGACGCAACCACTGGTAACGGGAGTTCCGAGTTGGAACTCATGATTGGTACCGTGGATATAAATGTAACGGTCGTAGGTGTCGACGTTGCCGCCGGCATTCACCCCCGGTTCGAGGCCGCGAAGGCGGAGAATGCGTGTCACGACCAAATTTCTGACGTTTTCCGCCTCGTCCAGTTCGCGGTAGTGTTTCCCAATATTGACGCGACCCTTGAAGACCGTTCCCGGCGGTGCGCCCGCGCCAATTCGGTCGCCGATCTGGTGTAATCCGCGCGGAGTGCCGAGCGAGTCCTTGATGTTCGAAGGCGGCCGTCGAGAGGTGGAAACGACATGGGCGCGAACGAGTGTCTCGTCCCGGTAAAATCCAAGCAGTTGCTGGGCAATGGAAACTGTCATAAGCCGCGCTGTCGGCTTGATTCCGAGCGCGCCGCACCTTTCTTTGATCCGTTTCAACACATCATTCATTCACTGTGAGCAACACTACTTATCGGGTTGGTATCGTCGGTGCCACGGGAGCAGTCGGTCAAGAGCTGATTGCCCTGTTGCAGGCGCACGCATTTCCTATTGCCGAACTCCGGCCACTGGCGTCGGCGCGTTCTGCGGGTCGCAGCCTGGATTTCGGTGGGAAAAAAATCACGGTGCAGGAGGCAACCCCCGATACCTTCGCCGGCCTTGATTTCGCGTTTTTTGCCGCGGGCACCTCGGTCACCAAACTCCTCGCGCCCGAGGCGGTGAAGCGTGGATGTCTGGCGATCGATAAGAGTTCGGCGTTTCGCATGGATCCGGCGGTGCCGTTGGTCATCCCGGAAATCAACGCCGACGCCTTGCGCACGCACAAGGGCATTATTGCCAGTCCGAATTGCTCGACCTCGGTGGCGCTGATGGCGTTGTATCCGTTGCATCGCGCATTTGGCTTGAAGCGCGTTTTCTTTGCGACGTATCAATCAGTTTCCGGCACCGGGGCCGATGCGGTCACGGAGCTGGAATTACAAACGAAGGCGTACGTCGCCGGACAACCGCTTCCGCGCGAAGTTTACCCATACCAGATTTTCCAAAATCTGATCCCGCACATCGATTCGTTTGGTTCCGACGGATATACCGGCGAGGAGACCAAGATGCGCGCGGAGAGCCGGAAGATTCTGGGCCTGCCCGATCTGAAGGTATCGGCAACGTGCATTCGCGTCCCGGTCGTTCGGGCGCATTCCGTCGCGATCAATGCAGAGTTTGAGCGTCCGGTTTCAGTGGCGGCGGCGCGACAGGCTATCGCGGCTTTTCCCGGCGCGGAACTGATCGATGAGCCCGAGAAAAAAGCCTATCCGACACCGCTGGCCTATAGCCGGCAGGAAAAATGCGGCGTAGGCCGCATCCGTCTCGATACCGCCTTGGACAACGGTTTGGCGCTATGGGTCAGTGGCGACAACCTTTGGAAAGGCGCGGCCCTCAACGCGATTCAGACGGCGGAAAAGATGATTGAACTGGGTCTCCCATTGAAGGCTTAAAACCGGTGCCTCGGATTGATGGCCTTTTGACTTGCCGGGCTGGAAGGCTTGGCGTTTCTTGGCCCGCTTACGGACGGTTAGCTCAGTTGGTTAGAGCATCTCGTTTACACCGAGAGGGTCGGGGGTTCGAGTCCCTCACCGTCTACCAGCCTTCGCTCGCAGCGCAGCGAGAGCGGGGCTGTCGCGCCGAAGCTCGGCTGGGTGAGCGCAGGCGGGCTGTTTTCGTTGCGGCTTCGGCTCGGCAAGCCTGCCGTCGGGCAATTCCTCTCCGCTCATTTTATGAAGTTCATCCTCGCCACCCGTAAAAGTCCGCTCGCGCTCGTTCAAACCGAGCTGGTGGCCGCGCGGTTGCGGGAAAAGATTCCGGGCGCCGAATGTGAGTTGTTGAAAGTGGTGACGACTGGCGACCGACAGGCGGAATGGTCATTGAGCAAGCAGGGCGGGAAGGGGCTTTTTACCGCCGAACTGGAACAGGCGTTGTTGCGCGGCGATGCGCACGTCGCTGTGCACAGCTGCAAGGATCTGCCCGGCGAAAACACGCCCGGGCTCATCGTCGCCGGCTATTTGCCCCGTGAAGATGTGCGGGATGTGCTGGTGTTGCGCGAAGGCGTGACCGAACCGCACACGATCGCGACGGGCAGTCCTCGTCGACAACTGCAAATCAAACAGCTTTTCCCGGCGGCAACTTTCACGGAGATTCGTGGCAACGTCGATACCCGGCTCAAGAAAATCGCGAGTGGACTCGCCGACGCGACTATCCTGGCAGCGGCGGGTATGAACCGACTCGGCATCCGCGAATGGCCCGGAGTGGTTTTCCGGGCGTTGAAATTGGAGGAGAGTGTTCCAGCGGTGGGGCAGGGAGCGATCGCCCTTCAATGCCGTCCTGAAACCGTGGCGTTGCTCCGCAGCGTTTTTGATCCGGAGACGGTGCGCAGCGTCGACATCGAGCGGGCGATTCAAGCGGCAGTTGGCGGTGGTTGCCAGATTGCATTCGCCGCGCATGTGAGCGGGGACACCTTGCATTTCTTCCACGAACGCACGGGAATTCGCACGTTGCCGTTGACGGCGGCTGATTTTGAAAATCCGGCCGAAGCCGCAAAACGATTGCTCGGAGAATTGAATTTCCATGCCTGATTCCAAAACGAAATCCCTGTCCGGCCGCCGGATTGTCATCACCCGTCCCCGCGAACAAGCGGCTGAGTGGCGGCATAAACTCGAGGCATTGGGTGCACACGTGATCGAGTTGCCTCTGATCCAGGTCAAAAAGGATGTGAACCTTGAGATGTTGGCCGAGGTGCTCACCGGTTTTGGCAGTTACGAATGGGTGATTTTCACGAGCGTCAACGGCGTGAAGTACTTCTTCGAGGAATTTCTCAGGGTGCATGAAGATATCCGCGCGTTCGGCCTGGCGCGCATTGCCGTCGTGGGCGAGGCGACCGCCGCGGCGGTTCGGGAATTTCACCTGCGCGTTGAACTCCAGCCGAAGAAAGCCAGCGGCGAGGAACTGGCGAAGGAATTGATCGTCCGTGAGTCGATGGACAGCGCCAAGATTCTAATCATAACCGGCAATCAGAATCGGGAAATCCTCGTGCAGAAACTTGAGGAAGATCGCGCCATCGTGGATTGCCTCGCCGTTTATAAAACCGAGGAAACCGATTTGGCCGGCGATCCGATCGCCGGCGATTTTCATGCGAAAGGAGCCGACGCGATGCTTTTTGCCAGTCCGTCCGCTGTGCAGTCGTTTTTCGATCAAGCGGCGGCGCTGAAGTTGTCGGACAAAGCGCGCCGCCCGCTCGCTGGCAGTATTGGCTCAACGACTACCACGACGATGAAGCAGCTCGGACTCCCCGTCGATTTCGAAGCCGAAAAGCCATCGATCGAATTTTTGATTGCCGCGCTCAACACGAAGCTGACTTCCTGAATCCCCATCGTTCGTGCCCACTTTCCCGCCTTTCCCGATGGAGCCACGGCGACCCCGCTGCGGTGGTTCAGCCGCGTCCGCGCAGAGACGCATTGAAT
Organism: Lacunisphaera sp.; assembly: GCA_036499685.1. Taxonomy (GTDB): domain Bacteria; phylum Verrucomicrobiota; class Verrucomicrobiia; order Opitutales; family Opitutaceae; genus Lacunisphaera. The sequence goes on from DASYDH010000033.1 coordinate 166,298, forward strand.
TAGTGACCAATTAGTGTGCATTAGGTGGTTTCCAAAAAATGAAAGTCCCTTTTCTCGATCTCAAACTGCAGCATCAGGCCATCCGCACCGAAGTGCTCGCCGCTCTCGCCGACACCTACGACGCCACCCGCTTCTGCCTTGGTAAAGATGTGGAGGATTTCGAGAAGGCTTTCAGCGCAACGCTGGGTTACCCGCGCACGCTGGGAATGAATAGCGGCACCTCGCCGTTGCATATCGCGTCGCTCTGCGGCGGATTTGGACCGGGCGACGAAGTCATCACGACTCCGTTCACTTTTGCCTCCAGTTGTTGGGGCGTCAGTTACGTGGGGGCCACGCCGGTATTCGTGGATATCGACGCCGACACTTGGTGCATTAGTCCGGACGCCATCGCCAAAGCCATCACGCCAAAGACCAAGGGAATTGTCGTTGTGCATATTTTTGGTCAACCGGCACGGATGGATGAAATCATGGCGCTCGCCCGGCAGCATAAACTTTTCGTGGTCGAGGACTGCGCGCAAGCGGTCGGGGCCCGATACAAGAGTCAACCCGTGGGCGCGATTGGCGACTGCGGCACGTTCAGTTTTTACCCGACAAAAAATCTCGGCGCGTGCGGCGAAGGTGGGGCATTCGTGTCGAAATACCCTGCGGTCATGGACAAGGCGCAGCTGTTGCGCGTCCACGGGTCGCCCAAGCGCTACACTCACACAGAGGTCGGCTTTAACTTTCGCATGGATGGTTTCCAAGGTGCGGTGCTGAATATCAAATTGAAAAAGCTCGCCGGCTGGACCGCGCGGCGACGCGAGATCGCGGCGAAATATCGCTCGGGTATAAAGCGTCCGGATGTTCAGCTGCCCGTCGTCCCGGCTCACGGAGAGAGTGTCTGGCATCAATTCACGCTGCTTCATCCTCAACGGGACGCATTGCGGGCACACCTCGAAAAAGCGGGCGTTGGCACCGAAATCATTTATCCGGGTCCGATGCATTTGCAGCCGTGTTATGCGTCGCTGGGTTACAAGGCTGGCAGCATTCCGGTCGCGGAAAAAACCAGTGCAACCTGCCTCAGCCTGCCGATCTTTCCGGAGCTCACCGATGAGCAGGTTGCGCACGTCATTCGCTCAATTAATGAATTTTGAAATCGACCGCACACGATTTTCCTTTTTCGGGCGTTCGGTGTATGGTTCGTTGGTAACAAAATGATCAACGGAACCAGACTCAAGGTATGTGGCATCACTTCGCTGGTGGATGCCGACGCGGCTGACGCGGTGGGAGCGGATTACCTTGGATTTATTTTCTATCCAAAATCACCCAGCTGGGTTTCATATCCGCAGTACAAGGCGATGCAGGAGCGATTGCCGCCGCGCAAACGAGTGGCGGTATCGGTCGAGCCAACGACCGCGGAGCTCGCGAAGCAGGTCGAACATGATTTCGATTTTTTCCAGATCCATTTCAATCCGCAGACTCCACTCGACGTGGTGGAGTCATGGGCGAAAACGGTTGATCCATCCCGGCTCTGGCTGGCTCCGCGATTGCCGGATGGTGTAAATATCTATCCCGAGTTGTTGCCGGTGGCGGAAACGTTTCTGCTCGATACTTTTCATCCCGACAAAATGGGTGGAACGGGCATCACCGGCGATTGGGCAAAGTTCAAACGTTATCGCGAGACTCATCCCGACAAACGCTGGATTCTTTCCGGCGGTTTGAATCCGGAGAATGTTGCCGAGGCTGTGATGGCCACGGGGGCAAGGTGCATCGACGTGAAAAGCGGGGTCGAGCAAGCGCCCGGCATTAAAAGCCCGTCCAAGCTCAAAGCCTTCGTCCTCGCCCTGCACAACGCGACGAAACAGGACAACCCGTCGTACCGCGTTTAGAGCGTTTTGAAAAAACTCGTAGCCCTCTGTGTCCCGATCCCGATGGAGCGGCAACGACCCTGCTGCGGGTTCTCCTGAGCTAAGTCGTTCACGCTCCAGCTCGTAGTCGCACGACCTCCATTCGGGCCAGCATCCGGTTGCCGACCGGCCATAAAAAAACTCCCCGGCCTGCGCCGGGGAGTTTGCTTTCATTGGGGCGTTCCCATCTAGCGTCGCCTCAAAATTCAAAAGTGGAGGTCAGGAGAAATTGTCGTGGGTTGAGGATGCGAAACGCGGAGGGCGTGCCGTCGGGGTTGATGGCAACGATCTGCAATCCGCCATTCTGGAAGGCGTCGTTCACGTTGAGTTGGAAATTTGCCCGGATCTTGTTGCGGAAGAGTTTTATTTTATAGGAAACCCAGAAATCGAAGGTATACCGCGCCGGATCATAGGCGGGTTTGTTCACGTCGAGTGAGCGGACAATTCCGTCGGAATCGGGTGCCGCACCCATGTAACCGATGACGCTCTTGTCATCCCAGCGGGCCGAACCGCCGACCGAGAAGTTGTTGAGCCGGCCTTCGGTGAACCGATAGGTGCTCAGCAATCGCGCGGTATATTTTTTGATTTGCGGATTCGATTTTCCGAGGAGGGCTTGATCGATTTTCAACACCGGAGCAACCGCACTGTCGTAGAATGCCTTCGCGGATTGCGTGCTGAGCGCCGTACTCGTCCACCACAAGTTTCCTTGATCGTCCTTTACACTGAGCCAGTAGGGCATGCGCTGGGCGATGTAGTCCTCGAGGCCGTTCTCTATCGTTTTATTGATCGCCTCGGTCTTGGCCCCGGCGAATTTGATGTTCCAGTTGTAGCTCGGATTGTAAGAGAGCTCGAGTTCGTCCCCTTTGGCGGCGGTGTCGGCGGTGCCACGAATTGCCGCGCCCGCGGTATTCGCTGCGACGGCGCTCTGAAAGCCGCTGGAATATTGGGTGATTTTCGCCGCTTCGGCATTGAGTTGGGCCTGTGAAGCTCCCGTTCCGAGGCGCTGCAATGCGACCGTCTGGGCGAAGTTATACAAACTGAACGTATCGGCGCTGGTGGCAGGAAGAAGAATACCGGCGTCAATGCGGGCGACGCGCGTACCGATCGTGGTGTTGGAAGTGCGGTCGTTGCTCACATCCGTTTTGTACGCTTTTACGGAGAGGACTAGCTTGTCCTTCAAGAGATTGACGAAGAAGCCAATGTCCCGGCTGTGACCGTAGGTGTTGGGCAGCACATTGCCGAGCAGGTCGACAGCCAGCGGTTGTGGCAGGAATGAACTGGCGCGACTGTAGGTGAGTCCCACGACATCCGTATGGAAAGGATAGCCGACGAAACTGATCATATTCGTCGGGCCGCTGGCGTTGTTCCACGCTCCCCAATTTTTCAATGCGTCGTAAGTGTAGAAACCGGTGTTGCCGTCAATGAGTGCGCCCGTTGCTGAATTTCGCGTACGATAGTCGTCCTTGCGCAATCCGCCGGTGACCACGAGGTAGTTCTTGAACAGATGGCCCTGATAGGTGAGCGAACGCGTGTGGGTTTCCTGTTCGGTCTCGCTCGTTACATAAGGCGACGTGCCAAACGTGGCGGGTTCGCTGACCCACTTTGCGGTGGCGGCGTTATAGTAGTTGAGATCGTAGGTGCCCGAAACGCCGGAAAGCGGTGGAGTGTAACCTGGTGTGTAGCCGGTCGCGCCGGAAGGACCGACATAGTAAACGTAGTTGGGACGACCGATCGCGGCACCGTTGGTGTAGTTGAGCGCCCCGGCTGTAAGCCACACGTGATTGGGATCAATGATGGCCTCGCGATAACGAAAGGTTCCCGAAGTAACTTTATGCCATTCATAGTTGGCGCCAAATTGATGTTCTCCCAGCCAACCGGTCCAGCCGGGGCGTTTGCTCAGGTCGAAGCTATAGGTCAAAGCGGCTTGCTGGGCATCGTTATATTCGGGCAAACGATAAATTGAGGGTTCGATCGTGCTGATATAGGGGCGCAGAAAATAAGGGTTTGCGCGGCCGTCGAGCAGGTACTGATTCACGTCTACCTGGAGCGTCGGCGGATTGGTGATGTTGCGATTGAATTCGGTTGAATCCTCCAGATGCCACGCAGCGCGAAAATAGAGGTTCTCAATGATTTTTTGAGAAAACTCGGCCGTGTAGATGGCCGCCTTATCGTAGTTCCAGTTGGTCGGCACGGCGTTGACCGAGGTCCAATCATAGAGCGACTGATTGGAAATTCCGGGCACGGTATAAAGAATGTTTCCGTTGACGGTTCCACGCATGAAAGCCGAGCCTGAGGAAATCATCCGGGGATTTCCTCCGATGCTGTTGTTGGGATTGTTACCGGCGGTGCTTAGGCGGTTAACTTCCCAAAGCTGAACCTGACCGTCATCGATGTACATCGTCGGCCGAGTATAGGTCGTCGTGTTAACGTAGAGTCCCGCTGGGAATCCGGTGTTGTCGGCGGTGGCGGGCAACACGGTCTGTACGCCGTTGACGGTCGCCGTGTAGGTGAGTGGATTCCACGTGGGGCGGCCGGCGTTGATCCATTCGGTGACACCGTCCTTGGGCGTCAGGGAATTGGGAGCCTGCCGGTCCTCGCGATAATATTCCGCCTTCGCGGTAAAAAGTGTGTTCTTGAACGGGCTGAAGGCCAGCGCACCGAACACGCGTTTCGTGCGATCGTAGGATGGTTTCTGTTTGAACTCCGTTTCGGCGTCGAGGGCGGCGACGCGCAGCGCAAGTTTGTCCTGCCAGAGTACCTGATTCAAATTGATGCTGCTGCGGAAACCGCCGTTGTCGTCGACCCGGAACTGCACCTTGCCGCCCGAGCGCGTAAGATTGGCGGGAGTCGTGTTGGTATTTATCGTACCGGACGGACTGCCCAAACCGGCGACGGTCGAGTTCGATCCACGGGTGATTTCAACCGAATCGATATTGTAAGTGTCGATCGGGATTCGCGCGGTGTGGGTGAAATAGTCGTAGGTGATATTGGGCGCTGAAATTCCTCGGACGCGGGTCGCGACGGCTGGACCACCGGACGACGAGGTGCCACCTTGAATGACGTCCGTCGCGCCCGACACGGTGTTGATTGGCGTGTAGTCGCTGATGCCCTCCGTGTTCGATTCATACTTGAAGATGTCGTTGATATCTACCGCGGCGGTGTCGTCCAATTGCTGCTTCGTGATCACCGTGATCGAGGCGCCGAGATCCTGGACCTTGGAATTCAGGCGGGTGCCCGAAAGCGTATTCGGCGCGAAGTAACCGTTTTCCTTGGAAGCATCGACCACGAAGGGCGAGAGCGTTACGACGTCGTCTTTTGCCGGTTTGTCGGTGGTGACGACCGGGACTTTGGGTGTTGCGGACGGATCGCTGGCGGAATCTGCCGCGTGGGCTGACAGGAGGGAGAAAAAACAAAGCGACGCTGATAGCAGATGGCGAAGCCGGGACGGGGACACGTTTGCGGGGATGTGGGTCATAGTCTGACGATTTGGGTGGAGGAGAAAGAAAGCGTGCGGCGACGGTGGCTTGGAACCCTTCGCCCAACTTTGCGCATCAGCGCGGATCCCGATGAATGGAAGCATTCAATCGGTTGCGATGGGTGGAGTTTGGCGGGGAGGGGACTGCCGTTGCGAGAGGCGACACCATAGTTGAAAACATGCGCCCCCACATCACCCTTTGGGGTGATTCTGCATTAAAAAAGTCGCTCGAACTGCGCGAAACTCTATCTCTTCCCCGTCCGTTTTCGCCCTATTGTTTTAACCGCGTGAACCTGTTTCCCCGAAATTCCAAAATTTTATTTTTCCCCGGATTTATTTTGGGAAGTCTTTGCGCGAATGCAGCGGTGACGCCTGCGAGCTCGGGTGTACGTGCGGTTGGAAATTCCACGGAGAGTTTTGTCGAACGAAGCTGGCTTGTCGACGAAGGCCTGCCGCACAATGTCGTGAACCGCACCGTGCAGGATGTCGCGGGTTATCTTTGGATTGCGACCGGCGCCGGCCTGACGCGATTTGACGGGCGGGATTTTAAACTATTTCCGCCTCCGTGGCGACCGCTCGGTGGGAATACCAATATTCGTGAGCTGGTGGTCGACGGACCCTCGTCGTTGCTGATGCTTCCAGCGAGCGGTGGAGTGGTTCGCTTTCGGGACGGACTGTTTGACCAACTTCCGCTGCCGGCTGAGACGAAGGGCCGGAGTCTGGTTGATCTCTTTGTGGAGCCTGACGGCGTTATCTGGCTTGGCGCGGAGAATGACACCGTCATGCGTTGGGATGGGGCCAAAATGATCACCTTTGGTGCGAAGGATGGGTTGAATCGTCGCGGCAATCATTTTTCCTTTGCCCGCGACGGTGAAGGCCGCGTCTGGCTGGCGGGAGGCGATTTTGTCGGCATTTATCACGCCGGAAAACTGGAGCCGCTGCTGCCGGGGCCATGGAACAGCGCGGTTATTGCGCCCGCGAAATCCGGCGGAATTTGGATCTCTACTTTTGAGCGACTTTTAAAATGGGAACAGGGCCGGCTCACGGTCGTGGCGGAGGCACCACAGTGGCCGGTGGCCCGGGGCACGGCGCACTATTTATTTGAAGACCGGGATGGTGCGTTGTGGATCGCGACCCGGCGCGAAGGACTATTCCGGCTCGCCGCTGGAAAGATTACACGCGTGGCCACGGAAATTCCCATGATTGCTTCGGTGGGTCAGGACCGCGAGGGCAACATCTGGGTATCGACTGAGGGCGGGGGAATCGAGCGGCTGCGATCAAAGGAATTTGTGCTGATCGATCGCGCCGCCGGTTTGGGCGAGGATGTGAGCAATTCAGTTTGCGTGGATACGCAGGGCGGGATCTGGTGCGCCAATCTCAACGGAGGCTTGGTGCGCTACCATGATGGCGTGGCTGAAACGATCGCGTCATCGGCCGTCGGGACGGAATATTTTGCGATCTCCGTGTGTGCCGACCACGATGATCATGTCTGGGGTGCGATGGCGGGCGCGCTGTATCGGGTGCCGACGCAGCCACCCTATCTTTTGGAAAAAATGTCACCCGCCATCGGTTATGCGCGCGTGCTGTTTTGCGCGGCGTCCGGGGATATGTGGGTTGGTTCAGGCAACGGCGGGTTCGGTTTTTTCCACGACGGGAAATATACGGAGATAAGCCCCGACCGCCGGGGAACGGATCAGCGGATCACCGCCATCGCCGAGGCGCCCGGCGGCGGTATTTGGGTCGCGACCCGCGCCGGCGCACTGGCGGAATATCGCGAAGGAAAGCTCGTGCCGCGTCCGTCGGCTGAACCGATCGAGACAGGCGCCATTCATACGCTGTTTTTTGATCGTGACGGTACGCTGTGGCTCGGAACCCCCGAGGGATTGGGTGTCATGCGCAATGGAAAGTTTGCGCGCCTGACCAAAGCGGATGGATTACCTGACGACTACATCGATCAAATCGCCGGGGACGACCAGGGGCGCCTTTGGATTGGCAGCCGGAGCGGGCTTTATTGCGTGCCGATTGCACAGTTGAAAGCGCGGGCCGATGGTTATGGGCCGCCGGTGATCGGGACTAAGTTCGGCAGGGACGAGGGCTTGGTCGGCGCAACTTCCATCAGTGGTGAACAACCAGGAACGTCGAAGTCTGCGGATGGCCACTTATGGTTTACGACGCACCGGGGAGTGATCGGTTTCGATCCGGCCCGCCTGACCGAGATCAGGTCCGCCCCGACGGTCATGGTTGACGAGATTCGAATTGATGGCCTGATTGCAAAAGCGCCGATCACGATTCCACCGGGCGATCACCGACTGGATTTTCATTTTGTGGCATTGAATTTTTCCGCGCCCGAGCGGGTGAGGATTCGACATCAATTGATGGGCATGGATCGCGACTGGATCGAAACCGTGAACGAGCATACCGCGACGTATCCGCAGCTGCCGCCGGGTAATTATCAGATGCGCGTGATCGCGTGCAATCAGGACGGCGTATGGAGCGACACACCCACGGTTGTCGAGGTGGTCGCGACTGCCGCGTGGTGGCAGACGGTGTGGTGGCGACTGGCGGCGCTATGTGGCGCTATTGCGTTGATCGTTTGGCTGGCGCGGATGTGGTCGCATCGCCGGCTGCGAAGCCGCCTCGAACAACTGGAGCGGGAGAATGCGCTGGAGCGGGAACGCGCGCGGATTGCGCGGGATTTGCATGATGAGCTTGGCGGGAGCTTGACACAGATCCGGTTGCTCGCGGAACGGATCAAACGCCACACCGCCCAGCCTGAGTTCAAGGATTTCGCAGGCCAGCTGGCGTGGCGAGCACGTCGCCTCGGCGGGGAACTGGAAAGCATTATCTGGACGGTCAGTCCGAAGAACAATACGTGGGATCGGCTCGCATTGTTCATCAGCCAATACGCCTTGAAGTTTTTTCGTGAGACCGAAATCAGCTGCAACGTGAGCGGCGCCGACCGAATTTTGTCAAAACCGCTGCGTCCGGAGGAACAGCACAACCTCCTCGCAGTGACGAAGGAGGCGTTGAATAACATCCTGAAACATTCCCACGCGGCCACCGCCACCGTGGAAATCTGCGAGATCGAAGGCGATTTCATCCTGCGAATTCACGACGACGGCGTTGGTTTCGATCCGGCACGACGGGAGCTCACGACGTGCAATGGCCTGAATAATATGCGTGCGCGCCTCCGCGAAATCGGCGGCAAAATTCGCGTCGATACCGCGCCCGATTTTGGCACCACGATTACGGTCCGGCACTCCATGACTGCCCAGCGTATTGCGCCCGCGACGCTTCAACCCGTGATATAACTTTTTTAAAATGCCCATTACCATCGCCATCGTCGAAGACAACGCCGGGATCTGCGAAGAGCTCCGGCAAATCCTGAGCGAAGATCCGGATTGCTCCTGCGTGTGCGTCTGTCGCAACCTTCACACGGCGTTGCGTGAAATCCCTCCGCGAAATCCCGACGTGATCATCATGGACATCCGTTTGCCGGACGGTTCCGGCATTGACGCCACGGCGCGCCTCAAGCGGCTGCTGCCCCGGTCCGAAATCATGATTTACACGGTTTACGAGGAGAGTGATGAGATTTTTCGGGCATTGGAGGCGGGCGCGGGCGGTTATTTGTTGAAGGAAACGGCGCCCGAGGAACTCCTGCGCAGCATCCGCGAAATCCGCCACGGCGGCGTGCCGATGACCGGTGAGGTCGCGCGCAAAGTGATCCAGGCATTCCGCCGTCAGCCGGCGAAGTCCGAACCACTGACCTCGCGCGAGGACGAGATCCTGCATTTGCTCGCGCAGGGATTTCTCACCAAGGAAATTTCCGCGCAGCTCTCCATCAGCATGGACACGGTGAAGAGCCACTTGAAACACATCTACGGCAAACTCCATGTCCGCACCCGGACCGAAGCGGTGATTAAGTACCTGCAATAGTCCGCACTCGTGACAATTCAATATTAGCGATCATCATCTACCGCACCGGAATCAATATCCGCAGCCAGACTTTGTTTTCCGCATCCCACTCCTTTGCCGGATGCTATTTCTCCGGCATGTAGTCGAGGACCTTAAACTCGCCGAATCTCACGTTCGTCTCGGGAAGGCTGCGGCGTTGCAGGCCGTTGCTCGACTGGCCGAAATATCGGGCAGCCGCCTGCGTCATCGCCGCCAGCTTCTCACTGAAATCGTTTCCACCCTCGTCGATGCTGTAGCGGGCTTCCCAAACGAGCTTGTGCTTCTTCTGTGTCCGCAAGAGCTGAAAATCGTAGGCCTCCAAGACTACAAAATAACGGTTGTGTCCAACTTCCTCGTAAAGGTCATCCCGGCGGATTTGCGCGGCAGTACCTCGGAGCGGCTCATACCGAAGTATTTCGTCAGTATATCCCAGTTTCTTGGCATTTTCGCTGTCGATGTAGGTTCGCGTCAATTCCGCCGCGAGAATCATGTCCAACACCCCGTCCGGCGGCCTCGAACTTGCCTGCGACTCTGCCCCGGCACCATTTCCGTTGTGGACCGAGGATGGCAGCGCTGCCGTGGTCAGCGAGTTTCCCCAAGCCCCGGGCACCGATGCAGCGCTCGTCGCCGAAGAAATCTGTGATGCCTGCAGGTTCCGATAGCTCTGGGAAGCAGGCGATCCCAATGAGCCCGCCGTCGTGCCCCAATAAACCATGATCAGAAATTTGGTTTCTCCGGTCGACCGGGTCGGTAGGTATTTCTGTCCAGCCAACGGCCCGGCGATGGTGCGGGCGACGTCCCGGAATTTCAGCTTGTCGATCGACTCGTCACGCTGGTCGCCGCCCCAACAGCCGCCTTCTCCGAATGCGTAGTATTCCGGTGCGAAAGAACCGTCGGCCTGTCGGCCCCGGACGTAGTCGTCGCTCACGCGGGAGTTCACCGCGACCGGAACAGCGGACCCGGCCGCAAGACTCACGGAGGCAATTAAGGGAGCCGCCATCAAGCAGACTTTCCGGACGCCGGTGGCGAATGGCCGGATCGGAGTAAGGAAGCAGATGAAAGAAAGAGCTTTCATTTTCAGGGAAAACTTGGTGGAGAAAGTAATCAATGCTTTACTGCCTGGCGAGGTCGTCCTGCTCCCCTGATGGAGCTTCGGTAAACCCGCTTTGCAAACTAAACTCGTAGCTTGTTTCATTCCCATCGACTGTCGGGTAGAAACAAAAAGCGGGTCAGTCCGCTAGGTGCTGCTCCGTTGCGGATCTTAAATGTACGCTGCTTTGAAGCGTAGGTGACAATTCAATGGCAGGGATTAGCGGAAATTCCAAGATTCGACGTTACCGGGTTCTGCTAAACTGCTTCGCCTCAGAACCCCGACATGCCGCCCATGCCGCCGCCTTTGCCTTTCATGGCTTCCATCTGGCGCATGAGTTTCTTCTGGTTGCCGCCTTTCATCATCTTCATGAGCTTCTGCATTTGCTCAAATTGTTTGAGCAGCTGATTCACTTCGAGGACTTTCACGCCGGCGCCTTTCGCGATGCGGATGCGGCGGTTGCCATTGAGAATCGAGGGCTTTCTCCGCTCTTGAATCGTCATCGAGTAAATAATCGCCTCGGTGCGGGCCATTTGTTTTTCCGAATCGTCGGGTAGCTGCACACCGCTCATGCCGGGCATCATGCCCATGATGGATTGCATCGATCCCATCTTTTTCACCTGCTGCATCTGCGAGAGAAAATCCTCCAGGTTAAAATCGGCCTTGCGCATTTTTTCCGCCATGCGCTCGGCTTCCTTCTGGTCGATGTTTTCCTGCGCGCGTTCGACGAGCGAAACGACGTCGCCCATGCCGAGAATGCGGGAGGCGAGCCGGTCGGGATGAAAAACCTCGAAGTCCGCGGTTTTTTCGCCGACGCCGATGAATTTGATCGGAACTCCGGTGACGGCCTTGATCGAAAGCGCCGCGCCGCCGCGGGCATCACCGTCGAGTTTGGTGAGAATCAGTCCGGTCACACCGAGCGCGTCGTGAAACGCCTTGGCGACGTTGACGGCTTCCTGACCGAGGGCGCCGTCGGCGACGAGGAGCACTTCATCGGGCTGGATCTTTGCGTGAAGTCGTTTCACCTCCTCGATCAACTCCTGGTCGATTTGCAACCGGCCGGCGGTGTCGAAAAGAATGACGTCTGCACTTTCCTGCAGCGCGGTATCCAATCCTTTCACGCCAATGGCAGGAACGTCCTTCGAAATGCGATCGGAGTAAAATCCCAGCTCCTCTTGCTTCGCCAAAATTTCGAGTTGGTCGATGGCCGCGGGACGATAGACGTCGCACGCGACGACAAATGGACGCGCGCCTTTTTTCTTGAGCAACTTCCCGAGCTTCGCCGTCGAAGTCGTTTTGCCGGAACCGTGCAATCCGACCATCAAGATTTTGAGCGGACGCGTGGGAGAGAGTTCCGTTGCGCCTTCACCGAGCAATTTGACCAGTTCGTCATGGATGATTTTGACGATCTGTTGCCCGGGCGTGACGGACTTCAGTACTTCCTGGCCAACGCACTGGACCTGCACCCTGTCGATAAATTCGCGCGCGACCTTGAAGTGGACGTCGGCGGCGAGCAGGGCGGCGCGTACTTCCTTGAGTGCGTCCGCCATGTTGGCTTCGGAGAGTTGGCCTACGCCACGAAGGTTGCGGAGGGCACCGGTTAGTTTTTCGGTCAGGCTTTCGAACATGGAGACGGAACTGAAACCACTAATGGGCACTAATAAACACTAATTTTGAAACGGCTCGAAGTTTGAGTCCGCGAGCAGGATTGTGCGGTCCGGCGGCTCAGGGATAAGTGGCCCTGGGTTGGTGAAAGCGTTATTGTCCAACAATCGCTTGCCAGCAGACGCCTCCGCCGCGAAGGTCTGGCGGAAATGACTCCTGTTCCGCGCACCGTGGCCATTGTCGGCCGGCCCAATGTGGGTAAGAGCCGCCTGTTTAACCGACTGGCGCGCAAGCGTATTTCCATTGTCCATGACATGCCGGGTGTCACGCGTGACGTGGTCAACGCCGAGGTGAAGGACGGCGGTTATACGTTGCTCGATACCGGCGGATTGGGTCTGACGGGGAGCGATACGCCGGCGCGCATCACAAAGATTTCCGAGGAACAGGTGGGCTTCGCCATCGAGGCGGCGAGCGTCATTCTTTTTGTGATCGATGCACGGGACGGTGTCGCACCGCTGGATGAACGCATCGCGCAGCTTCTGCGGCGGGCCAAAAAGCAGGTGCTCCTCGTCGCGAACAAGGCCGACAGTGGCAAGGAGAAGATCAAGGAAATCTCCGAGTTTTTCCGACTGGGGTTTGGTGAACCGTTTTACGTCTCAGCGGAGCATGGCAACGGCGAAGCGGAATTACGCGACGCGGTCCTCGCAAAACTCGGTCCGGTGCCGGAGGAGACGGAACTCGAAAAGGAACGCCTCAGCGTTTGCTTCGTGGGGCGTCCGAATGTCGGCAAATCCTCGCTCAGTAATCGTCTGTTGAAGAGTGACCGGCTGATTGTGAGCGATGTGCCGGGAACGACCCGTGACGCGGTCGAGTTGGATTTCGTTTACGTGAACAAGGACGGGAAGAAATGGCCGTTTCGCCTGATCGACACGGCTGGTATCCGCGCCGCGACGAAGCTTTCCTCCTCGGTCGAATATTTTTCCCGCCTGCGTTCGCTGGAGGCAATTCATAGCGCCGACGTCGTTTTTATGGTGCTCGACGCCATGGACGGCGTGACGCAGCAGGACCAGTCCATCGCCGGCGAAATCATTAAGGCGGCCAAACCGATCGTGATCGTGGTGAACAAGTGGGATCTGGTGCACGAGGCATTTAACAAGCATCACCCGCTCGTCGAGAAATTCAAAACCGAGCGCGCCTATCGTGAGCATTACGAGAAGACGATGTTTGAGAAATTGTTTTTTACGCCTGGCGCGCCCGTTATGTTCGTCTCGGCGCTCACCGGTCATGAAATCGGGCGCATGCTGAAATCGGCGCGCGCCCTCGACAAGCGGCTCGACACCAAGATTCCCACGGCCAAGCTCAACGCGTGCATCATCACGCTCTCGGACCGCACACCGCCGCCTTCGACGTATAACATTCGTTTCAAGGTTTATTACGCGACACAGACCGGCACGCGTCCGTTCCGGATGAAACTTTTCTGCAACCAGGAGCGCAGCCTGACCGAGTCCTACCGCCGTTATCTTGAGGCCGGCTTGGTCAAGGAATTCGATCTCGACGGCTGTCCGATCCATTTCGATCTCATTGGCAAAAAGAATCGCACCGCCGCCGACCGCATCGCGGCAAAAGGCACGCGCCGGAATCTGCGCCTTGCGGAGGCGTCGGGTTCTGACGAGGAAATCATCGATCCGTCGATGTTGGATGACTGAGTTTTCATTTCGCCATGCTCCGGATCGTTTTCATGGGCTCGGATGCCATCGCGCTGCCCGCGCTGAACTGGATGGCGAACGAAGGGGCGGTGGAGATCGTCGCGGTTTTCACGCAGCCCGACCGGGCGGTTGGACGCGGGCAAAAAATCCAAGCGAACGAAATCAAGCAATGGGCAGTCGCGCGCGGTTTGCCCGTGCTGCAACCCATCAAGGTGGGCGTCACCGAGCGCGGGCAACTGGCGTCGTTCAAACCCGACCTGACGCTCGTGATGGCGTACGGGCATATTCTCAAACTGGACGTCATCGATACGCCGCGGCTGGGCACGTTGAATCTCCACACCTCGATCCTGCCGGCTTATCGCGGGGCATCACCGATCCAGACGGCGATCACTTGTGGCGAGACGGAGACGGGCGTCACGTTGATGCGAATGGTGCTCAAGCTCGACGCAGGTCCGGTGGCGGACGTGGAACGGGTCGCGATCGAATCGTTGGACACAGCCGCGACGATCGAAGGGAAACTCTCGCAGGCTTGCGTGCCCTTGCTCGCGCGCTGTTTGCCTGCGATTGCCGCGGGTGAACAAAAATTCATGACGCAGGACGAAATCGCCGCGTCATATTGCCGGCGGTTGGAAAAAAGCGATGGGGTTCTCGATTTTCAATTACCCGCGTCACTTCTCGCTGCGCGCATCAATGGACTCATGCCGTGGCCGGCATGCACGGTTGGAATCGGCGGTCAGATCGTGAAGCTGGGGCTTGCCGACTCCATTGCGGAAAAATCCGGTGCAGTGGCGGGCGAAATTATCGGGACCGATCCATCGGGATTGTTGATCGGCACGGGTAATGGCGTTCTGCGGCTGCGTTTGTTGCAACGTCCGGGTGGTCGACTGTTGCCCGCGGCGGAATTTTTGCGGGGCTTTCCCGCCGAACCCGGGTCGCAATTGTCCAGTCAACCCATGCCGCCGCTCGTCGCGCGTGCGCCGTTTACGCGCACGAAGCCCGACCTGTCGTCTCCAACTTCCGAAGCCTAGCTGGGTCCAGGCGGAAGCTTGCCCACGAAACACGCGAACTGCACGGAACCAGAATAATGAATGAGATTGGAGCCCGGACGGCCACGCCCGTTATCGATGCTTTTATGATCTTAAGAATATTAATTCTGTGTGTTCTGCGTCTTCCGTGGTTAAATCCCGTCTGGATGTTTTCGGCTAAGGCTTGTTTTTGCGCGGCAATTTCCCACCATGCCTTTCATGCGTAGCAGCTTTCTTCGATATGGCGGTCTTTGCGTCGTAATGACGACCGTGGTGTGGGCTCAATCCAACGACCCGCGTCAGGAGTTGTACAGTTTGCGCGAGGACTTGCGCGTTTTGACTCAGCGGGTGGGTGAACTATCCCTGAGCGTCGAGCAACTCACGCGGGACAATGGCACACTCCAGGCGAAATCAAACCAGAATTTCGTAACCATTGAGCAACTCAACAAAGCGGTGGCCGACATCAATCGCACCATGCAGTCCGCGCTCGCCGAGCAGAAGCGCGAGACGTTGAATCAGGTCGGTGGACAGATCGAACGTCTGGCCAAGCAGACCCAGGCGGCGGTTGACGCGGTGGCGAAAGGTCAGGCATCGCGTCCCGCGTTGCAGACCAGTTTCAAGGAGGATTTCCCGAAGGAGGGAATCAACTACACCGTGCAATCGGGCGACACGCTGTCGGAGATCGTGCGAAAAAATAATGCGCGATTGCAGGATGTCATTAACGCCAACAAGATTTCGGACCCGACGAAAATTCGCGTCGGTCAGACGTTGTTCATCCCCCAGGGAAAATAATATGGCCAAACCTTCGCAATCGCGCCTCGGCCGCGGGCTCGGCGCGTTAATTACCAGCGGGACCACTCCGCCAAAACCGGCTCCGGCCGCAGTTGACGCAGCGTCGAAACCTTCGTCCGGTGCATCACCGGGCGCCGGGGGATTGACCGGCTACCGTGAAATTTCGTTGCATCTAATTGAGCCGAATCCCTACCAGCCGCGCAAGGAATTTGCGGCGGAGGCGTTGACCGATCTGGTTGAAAGCATCCGTGCGGAAGGATTACTGCAACCGATCGTGGTGCGGCCGGTTGGCGATAAATTCCAACTGATCGCCGGTGAACGCCGCTGGCGCGCTTTTCAGCAGCTCAAGCTGAAATCGATTCCCGCCCGCGTGATGACTTCCAGCGATGCCTCGTCGGCATCGCTCGCGTTGATCGAGAATTTACAGCGCGCGGATCTCAACCCGCTCGAAGAGGCGCACGGTTACGCGAGCCTGATCCGCGATTTCGACCTCACGCAGGACGCCGCGGCGCAACGCGTGGGCAAGGGACGTGCGACAGTGGCGAATTCGCTGCGCTTGCTCGCACTGGAAGCAGAGTTGCAGGGATATGTGGGCAAGGGATTGCTCAGCGTCGGTCACGCGAAGGTTTTGCTGGGCGTCGAAAATTCCGCCGAGCGCCTGGTGGTCGCGCGCCGGGCGTTGGAACAGGGATTGAGTGTTCGCGCATTGGAAGAGTTGTTAAAAAACAGCTCGACCGCCGGAGTCGGCAAACGACGCAAAATGCCCGTCGCGACCGCAACCGCGTTGACCGATATCGAGAAACGCCTCACCTCGCACTTGGGCGCGCGTACGACGCTCAAACATTCGCCCAAGAAAGGCCGGATTATTATCGAGTACCAAGGCAACGAGGATTTATCACGCGTGCTCGAAAAGATAGGCGTGACGCTCTGAGTTTTTTCTGTGCGCGGAGTCGGCGACGTATTCGCAACTACGGGCGTTCCTACTGGTTGAAAAAAGCTCGCGATAAACTACAGACACGGAGGTCAGTAGTTACGGAATTGCGTGGCTACAGTGGTTTCGTCCGGCCGCGGCCAAGGCTGCTTGAGGATTGAAAACTTACCCGGCGGAAACCGGAAATCCGCCCAAAATTCCCAAAGAGCCCAGTTTGCCGGACAGTTCGCGCAAGGCGCCATCGGCAGCGTCGCCCAGCGCGTCCGCCAAGCCCCAGCGTCCGAAGCGGTCGTTCCAGACCAGCCGGTCGTTTTCGAATTCACCGATTTTGTGTTCCTGGCCTTCGTATTTCAGCGACGCGGTAAACGAGCACTCAGCGTGCTCGGTTTGATTGACCCGCCAGTTCGTCAATTCAACGCCGAGAACGGGTGCATCCGGATTGGCCGTATTGCCGTCCAAAAACGCGATCTCACCGCGATAGCCTTCGCGGCGAAAAACTTCCGCGAGCCGGCTCGCGAACGCCCCGGCGAGGTCATTGGAAAGGAAAGGGCGCCAATGGCGCGGGACCCCTACCTTGAGTTGCAGTTGTGCCAGTTCGACTTTTGCCGATTTGGTTGATTTTTCTTTTCCTTCGGCGCGAAGGCGCGGAACGCTGACGGACAGTGCCGCCACCATCGCCACGGTCAGAATGTTCTTCTGTTTTTGAATCAAGGTTTGCATGGGAACGTGTGGTTTGTGGGGACTACTGACAGGCGTAAAACGACCGGGTGCCAGAAGTCATCGGTCGCCTCTAGGCGGAGATTGTAAAAGCCCAGAACTTTGGTTGACAAAGCCGGTCTGAGGACCTTGCTTCTCCAACCTCTATGAGTCTCGTTATCGGTATCTTAACTTTCGTCCTAGTCATCACGTCGTTGTTTCTCGTGATGGTGGTCTTAATGCAACCAGCCCAATCCGATGGCGGTATGGGCGCGGCGATGGGCGGAGGTGGCATGGAGTCAACGTTTGGTGCTCAAACCAGCAGCGTGCTCACTGGCGCAACGATCAAAGCTTCGATTGTTTTTTTCGTGGTTAGCTTTGTCCTTTATCTGGCCCACATTTATCAGGCGAAGCAGCACAATGGGATGGAAGGCAAATTGCCGACCATCAATGCGCCTGCGTCCACTTCCACGATGCCTATCCCAATCATGCCTGCGGCTGGTCCATCGACCTCATCCGGCCCAAGACCGATCAAGACTGCGCCGAGTGCCGGCCCAGTGCCAGTTCCGTCTCCAGCCGGCACTTCGACCGGCCCGCAACCCATGCCTCAACCGGTTGAACCCAAGAAGTAACAGTTTTCCCTTCAGCCCGGTTTTTTACCGGGCTTTCTTTTTTACCCTGACGACGTTTTTCGGTTCGGTGGGTTGGGGACAGGCGGGATATCACCCCGCACCCAGTTACGTTGCGACCGGGAAACCTGACCAGGTTGAGGGTGCGCGCGTCCTTCACGAATTTCAAAGCGCGGGTATTTCCGGCACCTATTGGTTGGATTTTGAACTGCAGGTGCTGCCGCATCGCGGCGAGGAAAAAACCGTTGCCGGTGAATTGATCGGCACCCGTTCCGGCCAGGGACCGCTGACGCGATTGAAGATTGGTGCAACGAGCTGGCTGATTCAAAGCGGGCCGCAAGCGTCGGCGTGGCGCTCGGAGTCCGGTGCAAAACCCGAGTTGCTGGGCGCGGCACAAACATTGAATCCTCTGGCGGGGACGGATCTGACCGTTTTCGAACTGCAGATGCCGTTTTTTTATTGGACGGATTTTTTGTACGAGGGAGTGGACCGGATTCGCGGACGCCCGGCGCATCGCTTTGTGCTTTATCCGCCGAAGGAGCTGGCGGCCGCGCGACCGGAATTGACCGGCGTGAGGGTTTACCTCGACACGCAATTTCAGGCTTTGGTCCAGGCGGAACTCCTCGGCCCGAAGGGATCGGTGGACAAGATTATCTCGATCCTGGACCTCAAAAAAGTCGGGGAGCGCTATATTCCGAAATCCATCGATTTTCGAAACAACGTGACGCGCGGGAAAACCCGCTTTAATGTCCGGGGTGCGGCGCTGGATCTGGCGTTGCCTGAAGCTGTTTTTGATCCTACCAAGTTAGATCAGCCCGCGCCGCAGATTCCCGCGGGAAAAATCCAATCGCTTTAACCCAATGTCAGACAAAAATTCCCGACCTTTCCCCATCAGCATCGAAGTTGAATTCCTGGACCGCTTGAGCGAACCCGTCCGCGATGGACGCGCCAAGTCGGTCAGCGCGATTCTCCGCACTGCCCTCGAGCAATACGACTTTTCGAACATGGTCGTGGTGCGCTCATCGCAACTTCAGATTTCGGTTCGTTTACCCGTGGAAATCAGGAAAAACCTGAAAAAGATATCGCGCGCCAAGCACACGAGTATCGGCCAGCTGGTTCGCGCGGCGGTCGAGGACTATTTGCCCAGATTGGAAGCCGCTGCGGCCGCGTCGGCAAAGAAATCGAAGGGGAGGAAAACTGTCGTCGCGAAAAAGAACAAGGGACGCAAGAGGGCTGCCGCATCGAAATCGCGCAAGAACCCGCGGTAATCCTTCGCGGCGCGCCGGCCTGTCCGCGGCTCGCGGTGATTGCACCCGGTTATGACAAACGCGCGCTGTCCGTGCCCTGCTGCGAAGCTTGCGTTTAAAAGCGCCGGGGTTTTATTTTTTTTCCGAATGAGTACTCCGCATCCTCTCTCGGTCTGGGCCCAGAACGTATCGCCGTCGCCAACGCTTGCCATCGATGCCAAAGCCAAGGCGCTCATGGCTGCTGGTGAGGACGTGTGCAGCTTCGCCGCGGGCGAACCTGACTTCGACACGCCGGAGTTTATCAAGGAAGCGGCCATTGCCGCGCTGAAGGCCGGTAAAACCAAATACGCGCCGACCCCGGGCATCGAACCATTGCGCGCCGCGGTTGCCGAGCGCTACGCCACGGAATATAATTACAAGATCGCGCCCTCCCAGGTCGTGGTGTCACCAGGTGGGAAATTTTCTTGCTATCTTGCGGTGCTTGCCGTCTGCAATCCGGGCGACGAGGCGATTATTCCCGCGCCGTATTGGGTGAGCTATCCGGAAATGGTCAAGTTGGCCGGCGCGGTGCCGAAGAGCTTGCTCTGTGATGACAAGGCTGGATTCAAACTTACTCCGGCGCAACTTGAGGCGGCGATCACGTCCAAAACAAAACTGCTTATTTTATGCAGTCCGTCGAACCCCAGCGGTGCGGTTTATACGAAGGCCGAACTAACCGCGATCGCCGACGTGTGCGTGCGTCACAACCTTTATGTGCTGTCGGACGAGATGTACGAACACCTCATTTACGATGGCAAGGAACCGGTGAATTTCGCCACGCTTGGCCCTGAAGTCGAGAAGCGTACAATCACGATCGCGGGCTTCTCCAAGACCTATTCGATGACTGGCTGGCGGCTGGGCACGCTTGTGGGCCCGGCGCCGATTGCCAAGGCCTGCGCGGAGTTGCAGAGCCAGATGTCTTCCAACGCGACCACCTTTGCGCAGTATGGTGCACTCGCTGCGTTGAAGGAAAAGGCCAAGGCCGTGGCGGCGTTGACGGAAATGAAAACCGCCTTTGATCGCCGGCGGAAATACCTGCACGCCGAACTGAATAAAATTCCGGGCGTTTCCTGTCTGCTCGCTGGCGGGGCGTTTTACCTTTTTCCCAATATTTCCAGTTTCGGCCTGAAGGACATTGATTTTTGCGCCCGATTACTGGAGCAGGAAAAAGTCGCGGCCGTTCCGGGATCGGCTTTTGGCGCCGAAGGCTATTTGCGCCTGAGCTATGCCACGTCTGACGAGATCATCGCGAAAGGTGTCGCACGCCTGGTGAAATTCTGCGCTGGCCTGAAGAAATAGCATCGTCGCACGGCCGATTGTTTCGAAGGCTGGAACGGTTGTCCCCGACCGTCCTTTTCCGATTGCAAGCCCGGTGTTGATCTTCACTTCATCGCGTTGATCATTCGGGCATGTCCCGGCTATTCGTTGCGATTCTTCCGCCCGCAACCGTGCGCGCCGAACTCGGTGCGCTCGTTTCAGAATTGCCCGGTGTGCGCTGGGCACGGAAGGAAAACCTCCATTTGACCCTTCGATTTGTCGGCGAAGTGAGCGTTGAGACCGAAGAGAAAATTGGGGACGCCCTTTCGCACGTGCGGGTTGAGCCTTTTATTCTGCCGGTGGGAAACGTTGGGGTATTCCCATCGCGGGGGCGCGCAAAAGTGCTATGGGCCGGCGTCGGCAACGGCCACACGCGGCTGTTTCAGTTGCGCAAACAGGTTGACGAAGCACTGCTCTCGGTGGTCGCATCACTGGACGTACACCATTTCCAACCGCACTTTACGGTCGGGCATTTGGAGCCGGAATACGAATCTCCGCAGATCGCGCGATTTGTCGAAAAACACGTGGACTTTGAAGCGCCGCCGTTTTGGGTCCGTGAGTTTTACCTCATGGCCAGCTCGAAGAAGACCGGCGTCGCACCTGTCTATCGGTCGTTGAGAAAATTTGATCTCACGCATTGACCGGAAAATTGCGTCGGACCTTTGCGTTTTTCAAAATTATTTTTTTGCTGCCGAAACCGCCGCTTTCGAAAGCACACGGCTCAATTGACTTTCATCGGTAAGATCCACCCGAAGCGGAGTCAGTGACGCGTAACCCTGTTCCATGGCCCAGCGATCCGTTCCTTCCTCGACTTGCTCGATTGGAATGACCGTGTACCAATATTGCTGACGGCCCATGGGATCGACTTGCGGTACCACCTTGCCGTCGTAGTGGCGTACGGACTGCCGGGTCCAACACAGATCCTTCGGTTTTTCGGGAATGTTGATGTTGACCAATTTCAGTTCGGGTTGTTCAAGGACGGCGCGCAGAGCCTTTTCCGCCCATGGGGAAATTACTTCAAAGTCCGCGGGTTGGTCACCGACCGAAGTACTGAATGCAATGCCTCTCAGGCCGACCAAAGTCGCCTGTTTCGCCGCCGCCACTGTGCCCGAGTGCCACAAGGCGTTGCCGAGATTCGTGCCAAGATTTATGCCGGAGACGACGAGATCGATGTCCTTCCAGTTATAGACGCCAAGCGAAACACAGTCTGCGGGCGTGCCGTTGACGCGATAAGCCTCAAACCCTTCCAGTGGGATTGCGCGGTAGAGCAGGGGGCGCGAGGAGGTGATGGCTTGCCCCATCGAGGATTGCTCGAAGTCGGGAGCGACAATTCGCACGTCTCCAAAACGCGCGGCCACTTTGGCCAGGGCGATCAATCCCGGGCTATAAATCCCATCATCGTTGGCAACAAGGATGCGCATGGTGCGGTCAAGAAAAGGACACGAAATGTGGTGCGATGAGCCGTAAATTTTTTTATGAACATTGTCCTTCTTCACAACACCAACGCGGGAGATCAGAAATTGAGCCGCGAGGACCTTGCCATTCTCCTGCGCCAGGCTGGCTACGAACCCCGGACGACAACGTTGAAAGAGGCGGGGGCCAATCCGGAATTGTTGCTCGACGGTGAGTTTGTCGCCGTGGCTGGGGGCGATGGCAGCATGCGCAAGGCGGCTTTGCTACTGGTTGGAACGTCCCAATCGATGGCACCGATACCGCTGGGCACGGCCAATAACATTGCACGCAGCCTCGGGATTCGCGGTGAACCTCATGAAGTGATCGCAGGTTGGGCCAGGGGCCGGAAAAAGAAAATCGACATGGGCAGCGCTCGTGGACCCTGGGGCCGGCATTTGTTTCTCGAAGGCGTGGGCATTGGATTGATCGGTCGTGCCATCACGATAATCGAAGGCATCGACGCGGCGGACCCGCGTGGCTTTAAAACCAGCGGTGACAAACTCCGTCGCGACCTCTCCGTTTTGGTTGCGCTTGCCCACGATCTACCCGCGGTCCCGCTGAAACTGGCGGTGGACGGCCGCGACGCGTCGGGCGATTTTATCGTTTTGGAAATAATGAACATTGGCCGCGCCGGACCCGCGGTCAAAATCGCGAACCACACGGACATGTCCGATGGGTTTCTCGACCTGGTAGTCGCCCGGTCCGGAGATCGACAGATGTTATTGAAGAACCTCCATGGTTGCCTCGGGGATCCGGACCACAAAGCCGTCCTGTCCTCGCACAAAGTGCGGCATTTGAAACTGACGATTCAAGGCGGGGAATTTCGTTTGGACGACGCGGTGATTTTAAAGCGCGACGACGTTGTCAATGAAGGGAGCGAGATCGAAATTGAGGTTGTGCCCAATGCGTTGAACGTGCTTCTGCCTGAGACGATCGCACCGGAAGAAACGTAGGAGGACTCACACAACTGCAAGTCTTATGATGGACCAAGCCGAAGCTTGATCTTACCTGGTCCCGGCCGGTATTTTCGACCAATGCCGGATCGCGCATCGGGACGCCAGTCCTCTCTAAAGCAGTGGGGGATGGTCTCGCTCGTTTTCGGACTGGTGCTGATTTGCTATTGGCCGGCCTTGCACGGGGCCTTGCTTTGGGATGATCCCGCACACGTGCCACGGTTGGACCTGCGCTCGTGGGATGGATTGCGCCGCATCTGGCTGGTGGTTGGTACAACCCAGCAATATTACCCGGTTTTGTTCAGTGCATTCTGGCTGGAACATCGGCTGTGGGGTGACAACCCGCTCGGCTATCATTTGATGAATGTGGTCTTGCACGCCATTTCATGTTGTTTTCTCGCGTTGCTGCTGCGGAGATTATGGAACCCGCCCGAAGGCCGGACAGCGGTCCAACCAAATGGTTTTGGCACGGTGCCACCTGGGACAGAATGGTTCGTGGCCCTGGTGTTCGCGGTGCACCCGATCTGCGTTGAATCGGTCGCATGGATTACCGAACAAAAAAACACGCTATCTTTGTTTTTCTATCTTCTGGCGGGGCTGGCATATTTAAAATTCGATTTAAGGCGGAGTGCCGGAAGTTACGCCGTCGCATTTATTTTGTTCCTGCTGGCATTGGGATCAAAGACTTCAACCGTCACGCTGCCGGCGGCATTACTTGTGATCATCTGGTGGAGATACGGAAATCTGCGGTGGCGTCGGGACGTAGCCCCGCTGCTGCCTTGGTTTGTCGTGGCGACGGGCATGGGTCTTTTTACCTCGTGGGTTGAACGTAAGTTGATCGGCGCGGAAGGCGTCGACTTTGAACTCTCGCTGGTACAGCGCGGGTTGCTCGCGGGCAGGGTGATTTGGTTTTATGCGGCGAAGCTGTTGTGGCCGGTCGACTTGAATTTCTTTTATCGCCGTTGGGATGTTCCGGAGGAAGCGAATGGATGGATTGGTTATTTGCTGGCGGCCATCGTGGTGACGGTCGGTCTATGGGCCATCCGCCGCCGTTCGCGAGGTCCACTGGCCGGCTGGCTGTTGTTTGTCGGCACTCTGTTTCCAATCCTCGGTTTCTTTAAAGTATTCTTTTTTCGATTTTCGTACGTTAACGATCATTTCGTCTATCTCGCCAGCTTGGGCGTCATCGCAACAACAGTGGGTGCTGGGGCGGCGACAGTGGCGGGAACATCAGCGAAGGCGCGAATGGCGGGCGCGTTGTTGGGTGCCGGCGTCATCGGCGCGTTTTCCGTCCTTACGTTCCGGCAAAGCCAATTGTATCGGAATAATGTAACTCTGTTTCGATCCACAATCCTGAAAAATCCCTCCACTTGGATGGGCCACCATATTCTTGCTTTTTCCCTCGCGAAAAATCCCGGAACCCGGGTGGAGGCGGTGGCCGAATATCGCGAGGCGTTGCGGCTCAATCCTGAATTTCCTGATTCGCATCTTGGCCTCGGGGTGGAACTCGCGGCCACTCCTGGTGGACGTGCCGAAGCAATCGTGGAATACGAGCGCGCGCTGGCGTTGCGACCGAACTACGCCGAAGCCCACAACGCCCTAGGAGTGGAACTCGCCCGTACTGGCGGGCATTTGTCCGAGGCGGTTACCCACTATGAGCAGGCACTACGAATCAAACCGGATTTCACCGAGGCTCAACTCAATCTGGCCAATGCCTTGACGAAGATCCCGGGACGAACCGACGAGGCTTTCGGACTTTTCGCCGAAGTACTGCGGCTCCGGCCCAATTATGTCCAGGCCCATTCTGACTTCGCCGACGCGCTGGCTGCGACGCCCGGTAAAGCTGACGAAGCGGTCGCGCAGTACCGCGAAGCCTTGCGTTTGAATCCGGACTCGGTGGCGATCCATTTCCGGCTTGCGAACACGTTGGTACATCTGCCGGGGCGTCTCGCCGAAGCGTTGTCAAACTATGAGACCGTGCTGCGTCTGAAACCCGATTTCGCCGATGCGCATGCGAACTACGCGAATGCGCTTGCGAATCAGGGCGGACATGATGCGGCGGTACTCGCGCACTACGAAACAGCGCTGAAAATCGATCCCGCTCTGCCCTGGGTGCATCTTAATCTCGCTCTTTATTTATCGCGAATTCCCGGGCGCGAGGAGGAAGCGATTCGTGAGGGCGAGGAAGCGATCCGGCTGAAGCCCGACTACCTCGAGGCGTATAACGGACTGGCAATTATCTTTGCGCAGCAAGGTCGGTTGGACGAGGCCAAGGCCAGCTGGGAGAAAGCGTTGTCGGTCGACCCCAGCTATCAAACCGCCCGGCAGAATCTTGCTTTGCTGGAGCGAATGAAAAAGCAGTAGATCGTTCGAAACAACGCGCGCTTTACTTGTTTATTCCGTTATTTGCTGAACTCGTTGCGTAGTTTCTGCTCATGTACGCGACGGCGCGATCGACGAGGACCATGGGGACCACCATTTTCCAACCAGTGCTGTCGTGCTGCAGTTCGACATTGCTGTGATGCACGATGGTATCGTCCGCGTGTTGCCATTCGGTTTGCAGGACGACGTCGTCCGGAGTTTGTTCGGTCTCGCCGATCACCTGCATTCCCCCCACTGGATGGGGACTGCCCGCCAGCACGGAAGCCATCAGTTTTTCGGGCGTGGCGTAGTTTGACCGCGATGCTGGTGGCAGGGTGGCCAGCAGCGCCTCAAGTTTGGCCCGACCTTCCGGTGTAAGGATAATTGCCGACTGTTCCAAAGCGACGTCGCCTTCCGCGGCGGCCCAAATCTGCGTCGAAAAAGCGGCGCGCGGGGTGGTCCTTCCGCTGTGATCCAAGGCGGCGATGGGCGTCAGGCCGGGGGCGAGCGGGCTCGATTCGCGAGAGGGAATGGACCTTGCGTTAACTGAATTGAGCGCCGGAGACGCGCTCGCAACCGTGGGTCCTGCGTTCGCGGAATTATGATTCGATTGTGAGAGGCTCGTTTTTAGCCGCGTGTTTTCCTTTCTCAATTGCGCGACCTCTTCGCTTTGATCGTTAAGATCGCTGAGGCGGGTCTGCAGCTTTTCGTTCGCGTGACGTTGCACCAGAAATCCGCCCGCGCCGGCGGCGATCAAAGCGATCGCGATACCCAGTTGTAGTTTGGTAATGCTCATAAAAATGATTCCGGGGATGGCAGTCGCAAGGCTCGCGCCGGCCAGGGCGGTGCTGCTGATGGTGGCGGCGAAACCCGCCGGGAGCGCTTGCGCGGTGGGCGTGGCCAGCATGGCGCCGATGGCGGTTGCGGTTGAGGTGACACCATGCCGCGACAGGATCGCCTGCATTTTATCCAGGGCGCGTTCGACCCGCATCCGCGCCGCATTTTCCGAGAGCTGCAAGCGACGGCCGACATCCGCAAAGGAACATTCTTCAAAAAATCTGAGCAGCAGGGCAGCACGATCCTGCCCGCCGAGTCGACCCAGCGCTTCGTCCAGATGGGGACGGAGATTTTTCCAGTCCGGTCCGGCTTCGGTTCCTGAATGGATTTCCTGCATGGTGGAGGCTTTTATTTCGCGCGCCCGGCGGCGGCGTTCGATGCGTACGATCGCCGCCGCGACGTTGCGGGTTGTGACGTGCAGCCAGCCGGTCAAAATGGGATGGTGTTTAAGCCGGTGCGCGTCCCGGGCGAGGGCGATGAATACCTGTTGAGTGACGTCCTGGGCGAGGTGGGCGTCACCGCCGACCCGTGGTAGCGCCATTCCGTACACAAATCCGACCCTCATGTTTACCAATTCCGCGAAAGCGGTTTCGGAGCCGGTTTCGGCATAGCTGGTGAGGAGGTCGTGATCGGTTGACATGCGCTGGATAACCATGAGTAGCCGCGGATGAAGAAACCGCACAAAAATCTTACAAAATTCTCACCGGGACTGGAGCAGTACTGACAATGAAGCAGCGGAAAATGGCCGCGGAAATCGAAGTTAAATTGACGTCATCCGACCGATTCGAACGGGCTTAATCCTTTGTCGCCGGACTATTTCCAGGTGAATTTTGACGCGCCCAAACTTGAGTCGTCCTCGCCGCGTTTCAAAACCTGTACACCCGAATAAGTGAGCACCGCGATAACCCCGGTCAAAACCGCAAGTGAAAGCCACACCGGAAAGAAAAAGGTATGCAGCACGGCGCCGCGCATGAGGTCGACTGCATAGGCGACGGGATCGGCGTGGGCCGCGAGTTTCATCCAGTCCGGTGCCTTTTCCAACGGGTAGAGCGCACCCGAAAGGAAGAACATCGGCAGAAGGACCGCGTTGCTGACGATCGGAAACACCGTGACCGAATTGAACCGGGAGGCGAACGCGACGCCGATCGCTGAAAAGGTAATGCACGCGAGGGTCATCGATCCCAATAGTTCCACCGTTTCGATCATCCCGAGATGAACGCTGACCAATGGTGCAAAGGGTAGTACGATTAGTCCTTGGATAGCAGCTTGGACCGCGCCGGCCGCGACTTTGCCGAGCGCGATGGCAGGACGGGGGACGGGCGCCACCAGCACCGCCTTGAAGAACCCAATCTGCCGGTCGAACACGATCGAGATCGCGGCGAAGGTCGCGGTGAACAACATCGAGAGCGCGAGCACCCCGGGAAAAATAAATCGCTGATAATTTGCCCCGCCTTGTAGCGAACTGGATCCAATGCCCGCACCGAGGACAAAAAGATAAAGCAACGGTTGGGCCAGGCCCATGATCATGCGCGCACGGTCGAGCCAGAACCGTTTCAGGTCGATGACGAGGACGGCGTAGATTCCGCGGATCATGCTTCACCTCCGCGGCCCGGAGGCCGGCGTCCACCGCCGGGCGGGCCATCGGGTTTATCGCCGCCGAAACCACGACCGGTGAGTTTGAGGAATACGTCCTCCAAGCTCGGTTCGTGGACGGAGACGCGTTGCACTTTTACCGGCAGGTTGCGCAATAATTCCGGCAGGATGGAGGCTGGGTCGGCGTGGATGATCATCAGCTCGCTCGCGGTTTTTTCGGGCGTAAATCCGTGTTCGGTCAACCAGAGGCGGGCTTTCGCATCGTCATCCGTTTTCAAGTTGACCACACCGCCGCCAACCTGGGTCTTGAGCTCGCGTGGAGTGCCGAGGGCCACGATCCGGCCGGCGTCGATGAGCGCGATGCGGTTTGCCACCTCGGCTTCCTCCATGTAGTGGGTCGTGAAAAATACCGTCCGACCGGCCGCCGTCAGGGCGGAGACCTGGGCCCAGAAGGCGCGTCGGGCGTCGACGTCGAGGCCGAGCGTGGCTTCATCCAGAAATAAAATGCGGGGATTGCAGACGAGCGCGCGGGCGAGTTCCAGTTTCCGTCTTTGTCCACCCGAGAGCGTTTTGGCCGGTCGATCCGCGACATCGGCGAGGCCGAGATCGCCGATGATTTCAGCCGCGCGCTTTTTGGCGGAGGAGGAGGAAAGACCGTAGAATAAACCCATCAGCACGAGATTGTCGCGACCGGTCAATCGCTGCTCAATGGCGGGTTCCTGAAAGACAATGCCCATCGCACGCCTGACCGCATCGCGTTCGGCCACCACGTCCAGCCCGAGAACCTTGGCCCCGCCTTCGGTCGGGGCGCGAAGCGTGGCGAGAATGGAAAAAAGCGTGGTCTTACCGGCGCCATTCGGGCCGAGCAGCGCGAACATTTCCCCGGGTTGCACGGTGAGATCAATGCCGCGCAGCGCTTCCACTTTTTCGTAGCGTTTGACCAAGGCACGCACCTCGACGGCAGGGGCGTTTTTCAAGCTGGCTTCGGGTGGGGTTGGATTCACGAGGGAAAAAAAGAACGACGCAATCGACCGGAGGCAACAGCATTTGGTGCGGGAGGCGCAGTCGGATTTCGAGTCTGGTCGATTCCGTGACGGGAGGGATCGTGGTTTTCCTGCGACCGTCCGCGTCAAATAATTTTTCCAAATTCACCGGACCGTATGATGACTGAACAAGAGCTGTCCGCGCGGGGCATGCGCGATTTCACGGACGATTTTTCGATGCAGGTCCACCCGAATTAACGGGGAATGACGCGTTAAATCACGCGCGAAACGCAGTAGCATTATTGTTAAAAACATAGTCGCTTCTGCCATTTTTAAAAACAGGGGCGATTTGTATTATACAAAAATAAACCCGTTCTGACTGCCGAACTGCGCCATGATCACTCCAGAAAAATTCCGGCCCGCCGTATTCTCCGCGATGAATTCGCCGGGAAATTCAGCGTCCAAAGGTTCATCCGCGCAACGGAAACGAACCTGGCCAGGATGGATCAGGGAGATCAAGGCGACGACGCGGTCGACGGACCCACGGCGATAGCTGCCTGCGATTTATCCGACTATGATAACGACACCAACCCATCCTGTTCTTCCGCCGCTCTCCCGCGGTGTTTTTAAAATTCCCTCTCTGCGTTTCGTCTGCGTGCTGGCGGCCCTGGCTTTTGCCGGCGTGTTGTCCGCGCAGACTGTCAGCGAACCAACGGTGGACGGTAAACCCGCCGATCCCGACAAAACCGTGAAGCTCGATACAGTGGTCGTGAAAGGCTTTCGCGCCAGTCTCGCGCAGGCCTTGGATGAGAAACGGAAATCAAGCGCGATCGTCGATGTGATCACGGCCGACGACATCGGCAAATATCCCGATACGAATCTCGCCGAGTCCTTGTCGCATCTTCCGGGTGTGACCATCGACAGGCTTTTCGGCGAAGGCGAACGGGTTAGCATTCTCGGCACCGATCCGAACCTGAATCGCACGTTGCTCAATGGCGAACCCATCGCCACGGCCGACTGGTACATTCTCGATACGCCAAGCCGTCAGTTTAACTACGTGCTGCTCGCTCCGGAAGTGATCGGGAAGGCCGAAGTGTACCGCTCGTGGGAACCGCGGTTGCTCGAAGGTTCGATTGGCGGCACGATTATCGTCAGCACGATCAATCCCCTCCAAAACAAGGAGGTTTCGGTCGCCGGAACTGTGACTGAAAACTACAATGCGCGCAGCAAAAAATACGAACCGAGTTACAGCGGCCAGTTCAGCTGGCACAATCCTGAAAAGACGTTTGGCGTCTTGTTCGGAGCGCAGGATCAAAAGGATTTCATCCGCCGTGATGGGGTGGAGGCGCTCGGTGTCCTCGGGAATTACACGAACTCGGCGGGAACGGTGGTTCAAAACACGTTTGGTGCGGCCACGGGTTTGCCGCAAGCCGGCGTCCCGACTCAGCCGGCGACTGGCACGGGTAATTTTGCCGTGGATGAAGTGGTGAACACCGCGCTGTTCGAACAGCTGCGTCACCGGCAGGGCGCGAACGCCGCGATCGAATACAAACCATCCTCACGCCTCGAGGTTACGCTCACCGGATTGTTCGTCGACGAAAACATGGATAACACCAACGGTTCCTATTATCCGATGTACATGGCCGGCGGGACCTTCACCAATCCCACTTTTGCCAACGGACTGCTGACCGGAATGAACGTGTCCGGCAACCAGCTGGAGATGGATCTTTTTGCCCGCAAGGCGCAGATTAAAACCCAGGATTACAACGCGAAGGTGGTCCTCTCCGGTGACACCTACACGCTGACGGGCAATGCCGGCTACACCCGGGCGACGGGTGGCACCAAGATGCAGGCCTATCGCGGCGCGAATGCATTCGACACGTACTCGATCGCCGAAGGTCCGGGTTTTGCGTCCTACACGGTGACCCCGGCCACTTCACTCGCAAATTACCAACAGACTGCGGACATCACCCTCGATACAAACAGCAATTCAGGCTGGGGTGGGCTGGTTGAGGAACCGGAAGTTGACCAGGAAAAATGGGCGCAGGTTGATTTCGAGATTCCGCTCAAGAACGGATTTTTGAACAAATTGCTGATGGGTTATCGCACCAGTGTCCACGACACGTCGCAATCTTCGGCCCACCAAGTCGCACTCTTCGGACCTGGCGAACGCAATTACCTGAAGCTGTTGACGGCGCCTCCTTCCAACTTTCTTTCCGGTCTGCCCGGGATCACCAGCACGATGGCGAACCATCCGGTCGGAACGAATTTCGATGCGATCTTCAATCAGGTGGCGAACACCCCGGCTTCGCAAGCTGACGTGGACTCGACCTACTGGCCGGGTTTGAAAGTGGGGCAGACTCTGGCCCAGTACTCGGTCGATCATCCTTACGCGGTGGTCAACAACTGGCTGGCGCTCCCTACGGACTCGGCCACCGTCGGGCCGACGTTTGAAGCGGAAGAAACGATTAATGCGGTATATCTTCAGGCGCAATTTTCCGAGGGCCGCCTCAGTGGGAATTTCGGCGCCCGGCTCGTTCAGACGCAAACCACGGGCTGGTCGACCAACGTGGGTCGTATCTCCGGTTCGCCATACGCGGGTGCGTTACCCGGTGGGGAGCCGTTGACGGCCGCCTCGCTCGGGCAATTTGGCGCTCCCGGTTACCAGCCAATCCCGACGCCGGCCCCCGGTCAGACCCAGGCTCAGGCCAACATGGCGGCGTGGACCCAGGCGCAGTATGACGCGACGGAGGTACCGGTTACCGGCCACGTCAATGAGACGTACACGAATATCCTTCCCGCGTTGAATTTGACCTATGACGTTGGTCGCGATCAACTGCTGCGTTTTGCCCTCGCCGAGGTCATGGCCCGCCCGAATTTGTTACAGGAATTCAGCTACACCACGCTCTATCCGATCAACACGCCGGGTGATATCGGCGGCAACGGCGTGGGCGGAACCGCCGGCCTTGATCCCTACAAATCGACGAACGCCGACCTGGCCTATGAATGGTATTTTGCCCCGAACTCCTACTTCTCGGTCGATTTGTTCTACAAGGATATCACGAACTATATCATCAACGAAACGTCTCCTGAGATTCATGCGAACACGACAACGTGGGAAGACCAGTACTTCTATGTGACGCGTCCGCAGAACGGTGGGAAGGCCACTTCGAAAGGCGTGGCGCTTTCCTACCAGCAGGCGTTTGCGGGTGGTTTCGGCGTGCAAGCCAACTACACCCATTTGTCGGCTTCCGGCGAAAACGGTCCGCTGCCGTTCTCCTCGAAAAACCAGATCAACGTCGGACCCTACTTCGAAAACCATCTCGGCCTCTTGCGCCTGACCTACACCTGGCGGGATGATTTCGCCACGGGTTCCTTCAACGGTTCCACCACCGTCTTTACGCGACCCAACACCGAACTCGACGCGAACGTTCAAATCAATCTGACGAAGAACTTCTCGCTGTTGCTGACAGCGCGGAATCTGACCGATGAAACGTATGAACAATATTTCACCGTGCCGAACGGCGGCAAATTGTTTGCCGACGCCTACAAAACCGGCCGGGCGTACTCAGCTGCAGTGCATTTCTCGTTCTAAAATCCAATGAAGGTGGCGGCGATGGCACCGCTCAAATGCAAATCACTCAGACCCGGAGGCGAAAGCTTCCGGGTCTTTTTTTTACGCGCCAATGAGGATTTTCGGGAGGCAGTTTCATTCCTTGCGCGCACGGCTTTTGCCGCGGCGGGTGCCGCCATACAGTCCAACCGATTGACGATAGGCGACGGGCGGTTGTCCGAAGGCCACGCAAAAGGCGCGGCTGAAACTATAGATGGAATTGAAGCCGCATTGGTCGGCGATTTCCGAAACGCGATTGGGCGTGAGTCGCAACAGACCGCGCGCCCGTTCCAGGCGAAGCCGGCGTAAGTGTTTCCCGAGACTCACCCCGCACGACGCCCGAAAGCGCGCGCGTAAATGGCTCTGGCTGATGCCCAGGGTCGCGGCAATTTCCTTGATGCCAAGCGGCTGGTTGTTCTGGTGCGCCAGTTGGTTCACGTGCATGACCATGCCGGGCGCGGCGGCCGGGGCCGGTTTGCGGCGGGGTGCGGGGTCCTGGCGGCGCAAGCGCGCAAGGAGCAATGCCAGGAGCAACGCCGGCAGTTCGGACATTCGTCCCTCCTTTTGATAAGCGGCGATGAGTTCGGTCGCCAGCGTCCGTGCTTCCGCAGTGAAGACGAAGGGCCGGTATTGCAATGCCTGCAGCGATTCGGCATCTGCCAAATCGAAGGTGATGAAAATCCAGAGCAAATCCTTCTGGCCGGCATCGATGTAGTGGTGAAATTGAAAAGGGAACACGAGCAGACCTTCGCCCGCGCTCACGCGAATGACGCGGTCGTCCACGCAGACCGATACCGTCGCGTGAAGCGCGATGATGAGCACAAAGCGGTGGTGCAGGGCGCGGCCGCGTCGCGGACGGTTGAGTTCGGCGGCCGACTGCCTTTGAAAACAGACAATATTGTCCGGCAAAGTGAGCGGACCGGGCCGGCGGCCGAGCAGTTGGTGGGGTGGATGGGGCAGGTCGCCCGCCAGGGTCTCGAGGGTGGGATTTTGAGCGAGTAGCATAATTGGTAAAAACATCGTCGTTTCTGCCATTTATTATCCGGCGCACGAGCTCTAATATGCCGGGGTAGTCTTTTGTCTTCGCGATGAACACCCTGATTCCACTGACCCGCTCAAGTTATGAACACGTGCCACTGGCGGTTTTCGCCAGCAGCGCGGTCGCGTCCCGCGCGGTGGCGGCGGAAGTAGCCCGTCTGATGCGTGAACGTCAACGCGAACAGCGCAAGGTGGTGCTCGGTCTCGCCACCGGCTCGACGCCGATTGCGTTCTACGCAGAACTGGTCCGGTTGCATCGCGAGGAGGGACTCAGTTTTTCCAACGTGATCACGTTTAACCTCGACGAGTATTATCCGCTGTCGCCGGAGCACCTGCAAAGCTACCGGAGCTTCATGCAGACCCATCTTTTCGATCATCTCGATATCGCACCGGACCGGACGAATCTGCCTTCGGGCAGCGTGCTGCAAGCGGAGATCGACGCGCACTGCCGGGGTTACGAGCAACGCATCCGCGATGCCGGCGGTATCGATTTCCAGATTCTCGGAATTGGACGCACCGGGCACATCGGGTTCAATGAACCGGGAAGTCCCCAACATTCGCGCACCCGGCTCGTCACACTGGATCCGCTGACGCGGCGCGACGCTGCGGGTGATTTTGGCGGCGAGGAGCACACGCCGCGGTACGCGATCACGATGGGCGTGCGCACCATCATGGAAGCGCGCCGCGTCGTGCTCATGGCGTGGGGCCAGCACAAAGCCGCCGTCGTTCGCACAGCGGTCGAGGGCGAGGTGTCCCCGCAGGTGACCGCGAGTTTTTTGCAGGAACACGACAATGCGTTGTTCGTCTTGGATGAAGCCGCCGCTGGAGCGCTCACCCGTTATCGCACGCCGTGGCTGCTCGGTCCGTTGGAGGATCAGGGACTCAGCTGGGACGAAAAAATGACGCGCCGGGCGATTCTCTGGCTTTCGCGGAAGAGGAAGAAAGCCATTCTTAAACTGACGGACGATGACTACAACGAGGCCGGTTTGCAGGATCTGTTACGCGTGCATGGGTCCGCGTACGAAGCCAATCGCACGGGCTTTTATCAACTGCAGCACACGATTACGGGCTGGCCGGGCGGACGCGATCCGCGTCGGACACAGCCCGGTGACGCGCCGGCGCGGCCGTTGCGGGCTTTGTCCGCGAGTGTTTTCCCCAAACGGGTATTGGTGCTGTCGCCGCATCCCGACGACGATGTCATTTCCATGGGCGGCACACTTTGTCGTCTGGTCGAGCACGGTCACGAAGTCCACATCGCCTATCAAGTTTCCGGCGCGAACGCAGTCTCGGACGAAACGCTCTGGCGGAAATTGCTTTTCGCGCGGGACACAATGCCAACCGGCGGCGCAGGAATGGATCAACTGGACGAATGGTGCCACGCGTACGAGACAACCGGCGCATTGCCGGCTATTCCCGAACTGCGCCGCTGGAAAGGCCTGATCCGTCGCCACGAGGCAACGGCCGCCGCGAGAGTGTGTGGCGTGGCACCGAAACAACTGCATTTCCTCGATCTGCCGTTTTACGACGCGCCCAATGCCAAGGGCCGGACGATGGGTCAGGCGGACGTGGATCGCATGTCAGGCCTGTTGGCCAGCCTGCAACCGCATTTGATTTACGCGGCGGGAGATCTTGATGACCCGCACGGCACGCATCGGGTTTGCCTGCACGCATTGCAGGCGGCCCTCAAGCGAGGCGCGAAGGAAACGTGGTTTGGCGGGACCGAGCTCTGGCTTTATCGCGGCGCCTGGGCGGAGTGGGAGGTCGATGAGATTGACCTCGCGGTTCCGCTCAGTCCGCAGGAAGTATTGCGCCGCCGTCGGGCTATTTTTTGTCATGAAACACAGAAGGACCACGCGCTGTTTCTGGGCGATGACCGCCGCGAGTTCTGGCAGCGAACGGAGGACCGCAGCCACCGGCTCGCCGAGTCGTATAACGCGCTTGGATTGGCGGAGTATGAGGCGATAGAAGCTTTCAAGCGTTATGCTCCCGAGGATTTTCTCCGTTATGTTCAACTCTAACTCCCGTCGATCTGGCTTTGCGTTTATTTTGATCCTTGGCCTGCTGGCCGGTGCCTCTGTGAATGCTTCGATCGAGCTTCCTTCCCCCATCAACATGATGCCGGTTCCCGCCACACTTCAATTCGGCGCGGGTCGCCTGACCATCGACCCATCTTTCAAAATTTCGATTCACGGGGAAGACGACGCCCGTTTGCGAAGCGGACTTGGCCGCATGTTGCGACGGGTCGAAGAGCGCACTGGAATAACTTTTCCGCGCACACCCACCGCTGAATATATCGTCGCCGCGGGTTCCGCGGATGCGTCATTCTCAATCGAATGCGCAGCCGCTGGCTCAGCGGTGCCGGTTTTGGGCGACGATGAATCGTACACGCTCGATGTGAATCCGACTCGGGCGGTATTGCGCGCGTCGACCGTGATCGGAGCGCTGCGTGGTTTCGAGACGTGGCTGCAATTACTTCAATCCGATTCCAAGGGTTGGTTTGTGCCAGCCGTGAAGATTCAGGATCAACCGCGGTTCCCGTGGCGGGGATTGATGATCGACGTGGCTCGTCACTGGCAGCCGATGGAAGTCATCAAACGTAACCTCGATGGCATGGCGCTCGTAAAACTAAACGTGCTCCATTTGCACCTCACCGAGGATCAGGGTTTCCGCATTGAGAGTAAAAAGTTTCCCCGTTTACAGCAGCTCGGTTCCGACGGGCACTACTTTACCCAGAACGAAATGCGCGAGATCATCGCCTATGCCGCCGAGCGCGGTATTCGGGTGGTGCCCGAGTTCGATATTCCCGGACATGCGACCAGTTGGGTCACCGCGTATCCGGAACTGGCGAGCGCGCCGGGACCTTACTCCATCGAACGCAAATGGGGTGTCTTTGATCCGGTGCTCGATCCCACCAATCCCAAAGTCTATGAATTATTGGACGGCTTCCTCGGGGAAATGGCGGCCTTGTTTCCCGATGCATACATTCATATCGGTGGTGACGAGAACAACGGCAAACAATGGAATGCGAATCCGAAAATCCAGGCGTTCATTCGCGAGCACGGCTTGAAGGACAACGCCGCTTTGCACGCTTATTTCAACGGACGGGTGCACGCGATTCTGGCGAAATATGGCAAGCGCCTCATCGGTTGGGACGAAATTCTCCATCCCGATCTTCCCGCTGGAAGTGTGGTGCAATCGTGGCGCGGACCGCAGGGAATCGAAGCGGCGACGAAGCAGTCATTCCCGGTGATTCTTTCCAACGGCTACTACATCGATCTGTGCCGGCCCACTTGGGAACATTATCTGAATGATCCCGCGCCGCCCGACGCGAAACTAACCGAGGCGCAACGCCGGCTCGTGCTCGGTGGCGAAGCGACGATGTGGGCGGAATGGGTGACACCCGAAACGATTGATTCGCGAATTTGGCCGCGCACTGCTGCCATCGCGGAACGCCTGTGGTCGCCCGTCACGGTGCGCGACGTGCCGGATATGTATCGCCGGCTTGAGATCGTCAGCCAGCGACTGGAGGAAAGCGGCTTGCGCCATGAAAGTTACCTTGGGCCTGCGCTTCGCCGTCTGGCGGGGGACGGTGCGTCGTCCGCTGATCTCCAGGCGTTGCGAAGTTTCGTCGATTTGGTTGAGCCTGTGAAAAATTATCAGCGTGGACAGCAACAACCCGATGCGAATCAATTTACGCCGCTTACTGGCGTCGCGGATTGTGCGCGTCCGGACAGCGGGTTGAACCGGTCGTTTGCGAGCCAGGTCGATGACGTCGTCGTCGGGCATGCGGCATCGGCTTCTGCTGTGGAGAGAGTGCGTGAAATGTTGGCGGCGTGGAACGAAACCGCGACCGCGCTGAAAAATGGCCTGCTGACTCGTTCGCCGCGGCTGCATGACGTGGAGCCGGTGATTGTCACGCTGATGACTGCTGCTGAAGTGGGTCGGAAAGGACTGGATGTTTTGGTATCCGGCAAGCCACCGGTTGCGGATTGGTTGCAGACCCAGCTATCGATTCTTGACCAAGCAGCGCAGCCGCACGGGGCGGTGGAATTGCCGGAGATCGCACCGTTGAAGCGGCTGATCGTTGCGGTGGCCGAGCAATCGCGTCGGGGAAATCAAAGCGACGACGATTGGCGGCAACACATTGAAAAAATTCTGAATCCGCCAAAATCCCCGACGGCCAAACCCTGATTATTTGCTTTCGACTCAAAACCCCAACCCTTCGCCCTTATGCCTGTTGCGACTTCCTCCGCTGATGTGCCCACATTAGCGACCAATCCCAAAGCAGGCTATAACCGATTGCTGTTATTCGTCGCCGGTCTCGGCGGCCTGTTGTACGGCATCGACGTGGGTATCATCGCGGGAGCGTATCCGTACATGGAGGCGACGTCCGGGTTTAATGCCGGACAGCTTTCCTTTGTGGTGGCGGCGGTTTTGTTGGGCAGCGCAATTTCCACGCTATTTGCCGGGATGCTGGCGGATTGGCTTGGGCGGAAGCGCATGATGACGCTCAGCGGCGTGCTCTTTGTCATCAGCATTCCGATGATCGCGCTGTCGCACGGGTACAGTTCGCTGGTTGTCGGGCGGCTACTGCAAGGCGTCAGTGGGGGTCTCGTCGGGGTCGTCATTCCGCTTTATCTCGCGGAGTGTCTCGATGCGAAAAGTCGCGGCAAAGGGACAGGAATATTCCAGTGGATGCTGGTACTCGGCTTTGTGCTCACGGCGATCATCGCGCTCTACTTCAGTTATCGCGTTGCGGAAGTCGAAAAGTTAGGCGATGCCGTGCGGCTGCTGGCGTTCAAGGACACGGCATGGCGGAGGATATTCTGGGTTTCTCTTCCGCCCGGAATTTTGTTTGTGATCGGCAGTCTGCTCGTCGCGGAATCGCCGCGATGGTTTTTTCTTCGCGGGCGGAAAGACGCGGCGCGAGCGGCTTTGCTACGATCACGGGATGCACGGCAAGCGGATAAGGAGTTGGAAGAAATGGAAGCCGTCGCGGCGGAGGAAAAAACAAAATCGGCGGCAGGCGATAACGTCCGCGAGTCGCTGTTGAGCCGGCGCTATGTTATTCCGTTCGTCCTCGCCTGCATCATTCTCGCCTGCAACCAGGCGACGGGGATCAACTCCATCATTCAATTCAATGCCAATATTTTCATCCAAAGCGGCCTTTCGGACGTGCAGGCGCACTACGGGAATTTGATTTTTTCACTCGTGAATTTCCTGATGACGATGGTCGCAGTCATGTTGGTGGACCGGAAGGGAAGGAAATTCCTGCTCACGCTCGGTACGGCCGGCATCATTGTTTCGCTGGTCGTGGTCGGACTGCTTTTTTACCGCACGGAGCGATTGCGAGTGGATGCGGGGACGGCGGTTCAGGCTTTGGTGTCGCCGGACCAGTCGGCCAAAATCGTTTTCAATCCAGAGACCGCGCGTGCGTTGCTCGCCTCTTCCGGTGAGGTGGGTCGAGGCATTGCGGGCCATCCGCTGACCTTGAGCGTGATTTATTCCTATGGCGGATTCCGGGCGACGACGGCGATTGCGCGATCTGATGATGCGGCGGCTGCTCCACTGGAAATTTCCCGTGACGCAACTTTGCCCGCCAATGCGGTAAGCGCTTTTTTTTCGAATCCATTTGCCAGTCTGGACGCGGCGCGGTCGGCGCCGCTGAAGATTGAAAACGCGTTGATCACTCCCGTGCCATCGACCAGCAATGGCTGGCTGACGGCGTTCTTCACGTTTTGTTTCATGGCTTTTTTTGCCGTCGGTCCGGGCGTGTGCGTGTGGCTGGCGTTGTCGGAATTGATGCCGACGCGTATCCGATCCAATGGAATGAGCATCGCGCTCACGCTTAACCAGGCGGTGTCCACCACGATTGCCGCGGTGTTTTTGCCGACTGTTGGCAAGTACGGTTACTCCACGATGTTTTTTGTCTTCGCGGGATGCACCGTCGTTTATTTCATTACCGCAGCGTTTTCCCTGCCTGAAACCAAGGGCAAGACCCTCGAGGAAATCGAAGCGGCGTTTGAATAGAGTTTCAGGAGAGTTTCCGCCGCTGTTCACGCCGGCCCGGGCGTGAGCCATGTCTGAAACGAATCATTTGATTGAACCATGTTTGAATTAAAACCACTTATCACTGCACCGTTGGAGCCGGAATTCCAGCCGGCTTCGGTTTGGAATCGCGCCTACCGGCAATTGGTGGCGCGCGATCCGGGTTCCCGTTTGCTTTTCATCGCGCTCGTTCGCGATGACGACAATGCCTCACGCCATGAAACGCGTGTCCTCGCGGAAAATCATGCTGCAGCCGCTCTGACCTTTCGCTACGTGGAACGCCTCGTGAAATTTCTGCTTTGGCAGCAAGGCGGCTGTCGCGTGTTGATCGCGGGCGCGGATGAAGTGACGCGCCAGCTTGCCGCGATCTATGCGCCCGGCGGTGAACGCGCGTTTGATTGCGATTTTATGGGCGAGAAGATTTACCGGCGCTCATTCACGATTGAGGCGGTGAAATTTTCTGCGCTGCCGAAGGAATGCGTTTCGGGCTTATCCGTGGGGCGTCATCTGGCAGGTTGTCGCATTGGTTTTGATATTGGTGGCAGCGATCGAAAGGTGGCGGCGGTGAGGGATGGCCGGGTGATTTTTTCCGAGGCGATCGCTTGGGATCCTTATTTTCAGAAAGACCCCGCGTATCATCTCGAAGGAATTCATGATTCGATTAAACGCGCCGCGGCGTATCTGCCACGGGTTGACGCGATTGGCGGGAGTGCCGCTGGGGTCTATATCAATAACGAAGTGCGCGTTGCTTCGCTTTTTCGTGGGGTGACGCCGGAGCTGTTCGAGCGGCACGTTCGCCGGATGTTCTTCAAGCTTCAGGAACGGTGGGGCGGGGTGCCGTTTGAAGTGGCCAATGATGGAGAGGTCACGGCCCTCGCTGGCTCGATGGCGCTGGACGACAATGCCGTGCTGGGGATTTCCATGGGCACCAGCCTCGCGGGCGGATACGTACAAGCGACGGGGGACATTACGCCGTGGCTTAACGAGCTGGCGTTTGCACCCATCGATTACCAACCGGAAGCGCCGGCGGACGAATGGTCGGGCGACCTCGGATGTGGGGTGCAGTATTTTTCGCAGCAGGCGGTCGCGCGATTCGCCCGTCGGGCCGGATTTGTTTTTGCCGATGAACTGCCGGTCACCGGCCAATTGGCCGCGGTGCAGCAGGCGTTGTCGGTGGGAGATACGCGCGCGAGAGAGATTTACGAAACAATTGGAACCTGTTTCGGCTATGCCCTCGGACATTATCGCGATTTCTATCGGTTTCGCCATGTATTGCTTCTCGGCGGGGTTGCGGCCGGGGACGCGGGCAATGTCATTGTCGATCATGCGATGGCGGTGCTGCAGGCCGAATTTCCCGGGCAGGCCGGAGAAGTTCGGCTGCATTTGTCCAACGAGAAAATCAAACGTCATGCCCAGGCGATTGCCGCCGCCAGTCTTCCCGCGTTGGAGAAAAATTCCTCTTCGAATCATTCAAACGCATGAAACTTTCCCATCCCAAGGCCGACATTTTCGTTTCTCGTGGTGAAACAGCCATCACGACGGCGTTGCAGGCGGTCACGCATCTGTGCGTCGGTGCACATCAAGACGACATCGAAATTATGGCGCACGCCGGGATTTCCGATTGTCTGGACACAGCGGGCAAGGCGTTCGGGGGCGTGGTCGTCACGAATGGTGCTGGTTCACCGAGGACGGGAAGGTATGCGTCTCTTACCGACGAGGAAATGCAGGTCGTTCGCCGGCAGGAGCAACGCAACGCGGCTGAATTAGGAGGTTACGCGATTCAATTTCAACTCGCCCATCCCAGCGCCGATGTGAAGCAGGCGTCGCATACTGGCGTGACGGGCGATCTCCGGCAGATCTTCGCGGGCTGTACACCCGAGATCGTCTATCTGCATAGCCCCGCGGATAAACACGACACCCACGTGGCGGTGTTGCTGCGGTGTCTGGAAGTGTTGCGCGCGATGCCGGAAGCGCGGCGGCCGCGGCGCGTGTTGGGCTGTGAAGTCTGGCGTGATCTCGACTGGTTGGTGGACACCGACAAGATTGCCCTCGACGCCGGCCGTCATCCGACGCTCGCGCTTGAACTGCTGAAAGTATTCGATTCGCAGGTCACCGGCGGGAAGCGATACGACCTTGCGACGGCCGGTCGACGTTCGGCCAATGCGACGTTTCATACCTCTCACGGGACGGACCGCATGACCGGGATTACCTGGGCGATGGACCTTTCTCCGTTGATACTGAATCCGTCGCTCGATGTTGCAACTTACACACTGGGTTACGTCGATCGCCTCCGGGCTGATATCGCTGAGCGGATTGCGAGATTCGTTTAGCTAAACGATACAATCGGAGTGGCCCGCGAAACACACGAATGACGCGAAAAGAAATGGTTTCGGATGAGACCAACCCGGTTTTTATCTCACCAAACGGTGATGAGTAGGACGATGAATCGTTGAGCATCCGTCCGATTTTCGTGCGGTTCGTGTGTTTCGTGTGTTTCGTGGGCAAGCCTGATCCGGCCTGGATGGGATCGGGTGGCAATAAAACCGCCGTCGCACTCCGAACGCGACGGACTATTTTCCGAGGACCTTGCGCAGCATTTTTCCAAGGTCGCCGACGCGGTAAGGTTTCGTCAGATAACCGAGGAAACCCATTTCATAAAACTGGCGGGCCATCTCGTCGTTGTCGTAACCGCTGGTCATGATCGCGCTCACCTCGGGATCGAGGTCGCGCAGATGGCGATAGGTTAATTCACCGCCCATGCCGCCGATGATCGTGAGATCCATGATGACGACGTCGTAGGGGCGTCCGATGTTAAGGTAGCGCTTGTAGTACTGGATGGCTTCCTCGCCGTTGCGCGCGAGATCGTATTTGTATCCGAGACTTTCAAGCATACCACCGGTCAGCGCGCAGATGTTCTCGTCATCGTCCATGAAGAGCACGCGACCGGTGCCGAAGCGCAGGGTCGGTGCACGACGCGCCTCGACTTCCTCGGGGTTTTCCGCCTGGGGAAGAAATACGGTAAAGGCCGTGCCGACACCCACCTCAGTGTCCACGCCCATCTGACCGCCGTGACGTTTGACGATGGAAAGAACGGTGGCGAGCCCGAGTCCGGTGCCGGTTTTTTTGGTGGTGAAAAACGGATCGAAGATTTTCTCCACAAACTCCGGCTTGATCCCGCTGCCGTTGTCGCGAACTTCGATGGCGACATACGTGCCGGCGGGCAGCGGAGCAATCTGCCCCTCGGCCAGGGCGACGTTGCCCGCGCTGACCCAAATCTGGCCCTGGCCGGTGGTCATCGCCTGAATTGAGTTGATCACGAGGTTTTGGAAAACCTGAAGAATCTGCGCGCGATCGACGCAGACGGCGGCAGTGTCCGGCGCGACATTGAGCTCGATTTTCACGGTCGACCCGGCACCGGCGAGGCGGACGGACTCGGAAAGAATATCGGAAGGCTTGAGCACCTGCCGAACCGAGGTCCCGCCTTTGGCAAAGGTGAGTAATTGCTTGGCGAGCGCTTTCGCCGCGAGGCACGCGCGTTCGCTGTTTTCCAGGCCGCTATAGTCGTGGTTTTCCTTCGCCACGGAAACGCCGCCAAGGATCGTCGTGAGCAGGTTGTTGAAATCGTGTGCGATCCCGCCGGCGAGCTGGCCGAGCGATTCAAATCGATTGGCGCGCACCAATTCCTCGGGTGTCAGGCTCATTTCTTCCGGATTGCGGAAAACGATCACCACGCCCGCGGTCTGGCCGGTGGCGCCGACCACGGGGCGGGCGCTGAAAGTTACCGGTTGTAATGAACCGCTGCCGTTATCGAGGGAGAATTCGTCGTTGAGCGGGGTCGCCTCGTTGGCGGTCAGCGCCTTCGCGACGGGGCTTTCGCCGGCCTGGCCGTTGTGACGGTGGATCAACCGGAAAACGTCGCCGGCGTTTTGATTCAGCGCGTCCTCGTGGGTGTGGCCGAGCAACTGTTCGGCCTTCGTGTTGAGGAAAACGACCTGGCCGTTGGCATCGGCGAGCAGGACCGCCTCGTGCAATTCCGCGAGCAGCACCGTGAGGTGGGCGAGGGACAGGCCCGGGCTGCCGCTGTGGGGCATCGCGCCGACATTTTCCGGCATCGGCACAACGAAACCCAATACCCGCTGCAGATCCTTGCGGCGCGAAATCTGCCGGACGACACTTGCATGGACAAGGATTTCACGGCCCTCGCGATGGCGCAGTCGCAACACGTCCGAGTACGCGATTTGATTGGGATTTTGCGCGAGAAAGTAGGCCGGCAGACCGGCCGGCGTTTCGTCCATCGGCAACGCGCGCAGGAACGATTCGGGCGTGTCGGACAATTCCGCTTCGGAATAACCGAGCAACGATTTGAAACCGGGCGAAAGCCAGAAAAGTCCCGAGGAAAAATCCAAATCGAACACACCGACGCGGCCGCGATCGCCGAGCTGCTGCAGGCGTTCCTCGGCCCGCAGGCCTGCCTCTTCGAATTCCTTGCGATCGCCGATATCCAGTTGGGCTCCGACGACACGTTGCAGCGAGCCATTGGGCCCGTAGATCTGGACGCCTACACTTTGGACCCACACATAATGTCCGCGCGCGTGACGCATGCGGAACTCAAGGGAATACTGGCGCGCACCGGTCGTTCCGCCACGGCTCTGGCGGTCCGGCGCGGCGGCGGAATCGTCGGGGTGAATCAGCAGCAGCCACGACTCGTAGGTGTTGGGCAGATCGGCGTCGGCGTAGCCGAGCAGACGTTTCCAGCTCGGTGAATAATAGACCTCGTGCTTCAGGAAGTTGAGGTCGAAAAAACCGAGCGGACCGCGATCGTTGAGCACCGCGAAAAAATTATCGGCGGCGAGAACGGTGGAGAATGGCGGGGTGGAAAGCACGGGAGCAACCACCGGTGCCGGCAGACTGACGAAGGCAAAATAGGTGACCGGATTTTCTGTCGCGCGCTCGATCCGCACGGAGCAATCGTGAGCGGCGGCCTCCTTGGGTTGCATCTGCAAGGTGAGGGGCTGGATTTGCGCCGCAGCCAGCACGACCTCCCATTGCGACTGCACCCAGCCGGAATCGCGGGAAATAACCTCGAAAATAAAGAGGTTCGGGAAGCTGTCGCCGATCAATTCAGTCGTGGAAGCCTGCCAGAGAGTGCACGCGGCGGAGCTCGCCATTTGAATCGCTCCATTTGTGTCCAGCACCAGGACGGCAGTCCCGGAC
Organism: Lacunisphaera sp.; assembly: GCA_036499685.1. Lineage (GTDB taxonomy): Bacteria > Verrucomicrobiota > Verrucomicrobiia > Opitutales > Opitutaceae > Lacunisphaera. The sequence goes on from DASYDH010000033.1 coordinate 210,782, forward strand.
TGCCCTAGGGATTTGTATGAAAAGCTCGGGGTGGAAGCGTGCACAGGTACGAAATTTTGTAAATTATCGGGCGTTGCGACCAGACCAGACTCACTGGAAAGAGCGACTGAGATGAATCTTTAAATCCATTTTACCACTTTTAGGGAAAAAAGATTTAAGTCTAGGGACTAACCCGCGGATTTTCCCTTCTGCCACGCCTGCACGCGCTGTTCCAGAAACTCGATCCATACCGGTTGATCGTTGAGGCACGGGATGTGTTCGAACCATTCGCCGCCTGCCGCCTTGTAGCTCTCGGCACCTTGAATCCGGATTTCCTCCAGCGTTTCCAGGCAATCCGTTACGAACGCTGGAGTAATGACAAGCAGGCGTTTTTTTCCCGATTTGGGGAAATCCTTGAATTCATAATCCGTGTACGGCGTGAGCCACGGTTCGCCCGCGAGGCGGGATTGGAAGGACATCGACCATTTTGCCGGGTCGAGTCCGGCCTTGCGGGCAAATGCCTTGGTGGTGCGCGTGACCTGCGCCTTGTAGCAGGTGCTTTGGACCGGGCTGCAGACGTTGCAGCAATCAGCGACCTGCAGGCAGTGGGCGTGAGAGGAATCCGCCTTTCGCAAATGCCGCTGCGGAATACTGTGGTAACTGAAGAGCAGATGATCGTGCGGTTTGGCGAGGTAAGGTCGCGCGCTTTCGACCAAGGCTGAGATGTAATCCTCGTCCTCGAAATAGGGCTGCACGCATTCGATCTGCATGGCCGGCGCGATCTTGGCGGCTTCGTGGCGGACCTTGACCACCACTGTTTCCCAACTCGACATGGCGTAGTGGGGGTATTGGGGAAAAAGAAGGAGGCGTTCCGTGCCGGCGGCTGCCAGCTTGCGCAATACATCGGGAATCGACGGATTCCCGTAATTCATGGCGAGATCGATCGGAAGATCGACCCGTTGTTGCAATTTGGCCTGGGTCCGCTGGCTCGTGACGATCAACGGGGAACCTTCTTTTGCCCAAATCGTGCGGTAGGCATGGGCCGATTTTGGCGCCCGGAACGGCGTGATGATCCAGTTAACCAAAATCCAGCGAAACGGCTGGGCCGGTTTGTCGATCACGCGTTCGTCCCCGAGGAATTCGCGCAAATAGCGGCGGACGTCCGGCACGGAGGTCGAATCGGGTGAACCAAGATTAAGCAGTAAAACCGCGCTTTTAGGCATGCTTTCCATTCATCAATGGGGCTTTGCGGTTTGTCAAACGAGAGGTCAAATCCAGAGTACTCTTTGCCGGCCCCGTCTGATTGGGCGATTTTAATGATGCTTCCTTTAACTTGCCGGCGTAAAAAACTGCTGTTTCACTGCCAGCCAAGAGTTGGGCGCTCTCTGTTTATTTGGGCCAAAGCGTCTTCCAAATAATGCTTCTTCTCACCCCTTTACCCCGTTTGCGAGTAGTGTGGCCACTTTGGATCTTCGTTTTGCCGGTAAAACTCCCGGCGGCCGATGGTTCTTCGATTTCCTATTCCGATGCGGCGTTTGCAACCCTTGTGGTTGCGGCGATTACGGGTTGGTTGGTATGGCTCGCCAATCGGCGGGCACGGAAGGAAACCGAGGTCCGCGCGGCGGGCACGGTCCAGCAGATCACGTCCTTGATCGAACACGCGGATTGCCTGTTGTGGGAAGCACGGGTGGAATCGCGCGGCGACGATTGGAAATGGGAGTTCACCCTTCATCCTTCGGTCCTGTCGCGAAAATTATTTGGAGGTAAACTACCGGAGCCGGAACTCGGTCTGTGGTATAAATTCAAAATTCCGCAGCAAGCGGAAATGGACCGGACTTCAAGGGACGCGATGGCGGCCGGGCGTTCCGGCTATGAACAGCAATTCCAGCTGGAGTTTGAAGGCCGGGCACTGTGGCTGCGCGAAACGGTTTCCATTACCTCGGTCGGCACGCGCACTTTCCGATTGGTCGGGTTGGCGGTTGATATCACCGCGCAGCGGCAGGCGGAACTGACCAATCTGGCGAGCCAGGAGCAATTGCAACAATTGCTGGCCCATGCGAATTGCATGCTCTGGCAGTCGGATGTAACCCGGAATCCGGACGGAGGATTTCACTGGGAATGGTTCGTTCCGCGTTCGGAGCTTCACCGGCGGCTCATGGGCGGCAACGCGGACGAAAAGGCGATCATGCCTTGGGGAATACTGAACGTGCCGGAGTTTCCTGAGATCGAGGCGCGCAGCCGGAACGCCATGATGACCGGGTTGCCGGGCTATGAGCAGGTCTTTGGCGTGGTGCAAGGGGATCGTTTGAGCTGGATGCATGAACAGGCGGCGATCACCCACCTGGGTAAAGACCGTTGGAAGATTCAGGGTGTTGTCATGGATATCACAGCCCAGCGGCAGGCGGAGGAAGCGCGGCGAACGAGTGACCTCCGGCTGCAACATCTGCTGGAGCGGGCCGACTGCACTGTCTGGCAGGCGAAGGTGACGAAGGATGCCGCGGACGAATTGGATTGGGCTGTTTTTATTCCGCCTTCCCAGCTTTACCGGCGAATCTATGGCACGGCGACGATAAACCCGGAGGGCTTCGAGTGGAAAAAACTGCGAGTGCCCGAATACGATGAAATGAAGCGTGTGTCCCGGAATGCAGTGTTGGGAAACGCCTCCGGCTACGAACAAGTGTTCCGGGTGCCAAGGCCCGGTGGCGATCTGTGGTTGTCCGAACAGGTATCGATTGTTTCATCCGGACCGGACACGTGGGACTTGGTGGGAATCATCACTGATATCACGGCACGGTATGAGGCTGAGGAGGCCCGCCGGACGAGCGAGGCTCAATTGCAACAGGTGCTGGAACTGGCCAATTGTCTGGTGTGGCACGCCACGGTTTCATTACGGCCGGACAACACTTACGATTGGTCGTTGAAGACCCAGCGGTCCGTGCTTTATCGGAAATTATTCGGCGAAGACAACAAGGGCACGGCGTTGGACTGGCGGAAATTGAATGTGTCCGAGATCGGGGAGATGGACGAGCGGTTCATGAAAGCGTTTCGGGAGAAATCCCCCGGCTACGAGAATGTGTTCCGGGTGGTTTCCCATCTGAAGGTGACTTGGCTGCACGAAACGATCACGTTGCGTTATCTGCCATCCGGAGAGGCGCACCTTGTCGGGGTGATTACCGACGTCACCTTGCAACGCGAGGCCTTGGAAGCGCGCCGCGCGAGCGAAATCCAGGTCCAGCAAATGCTGGCCACTGCCGACTGCATGCTCTGGCAGGCGCGGGTATTTACGCTCCCGGACGGAAATGTCAGCTGGGTGATGCTGATTCCGCCGTCCCGATTGCATCGGGAGGTTTTTGGGGGGGATCCGCCCAATCCGCCGGTTCTGATGTGGACCGATGTGATCGATGCCGCCACCTACAAGGAAATCAACCTCCGCTCGACCAAGGCGCTTCGATCTGGTGCACCGGGATACGAACAGGAATTTCATGCGCAACGCGGCAACCGGATTTTCTGGCTGCACGAGCAGGTTGCCATCACCTGCGTTGGGCCCGGCGAATGGCGCCTGGTGGGAGTCATCACTGATCTCAGCGCGCGACGCGAGGCGGAACAGTCAGTGCGCGCTTCGGAAATTCGTTACCGGTCGCTGTTCCAGCATACCCCGGTCGCAATTGTCGAAACCGATTTCCGCGCCGTGGGATCACGGCTGAGTGAACTGCGGCAGAGTGGTGTAGCCAACCTGACCGCATGGCTCGACGAGGATCCGCGCCGGCTGCACGATTGCGCCAAACGGGTGCGGGTATCGAATACGAACGAGACTGCGATGAGGATGCTCCGCGCAAAAAGTCCGGGCGATTTCCGGCGGCGCCGCAGTGTACTCGCCACGCCCGGGTCGCTGAACGCAATCCGCGAGACGTTGCTGGCGTTGTGGGAAGGTCGGAACACCCTTGAGGCGCAGTTGGAGATGCACGATTTTGAGGGTGGCGTGCATTTCATGAACGTGCGTTGGTGGGTCGCGCAAACCGACGCTGGTCTCGATTTAAGCCAGTCGTTGCTCGTATTCGTCGATCTCACCGAGTTGAAACAAGCGGAGGCGGCGCTTGCGACCGAAAAGGAACGGCTGGCGGTAACCCTGCGCGCAATGGCCGAAGGTGTCGTCACCACGGATGTCGCCGGCATCGTTCAATTCATCAACCCTGCGGCGGCCACGCTCACGCAATGGGACGCAGACGCCGTTGGTCAGCCGGTGGGTCGGATTTGCACGTTTGAAAACGACGGCGCAGGCGACGTGTTTGAATTTCCCCTCGGCCGGATTGTCCAGTCTGACAGTGTGGTGGATCTTCCCCCTCAGACGCGGCTTATCACCCGCAACGGGCAGCGGCGGCTGGTTGACGGCTGTTGTGCCCCGATTCACTCGGCCGACAGCGAGGTGATCGGCATGGTGTTTGTTTTTCGCGACGTGACCGAGCACGAGCGGTTGGAGCAGGAATTGGTGCGGGCGACCCGGTTGGAGTCGGTGGGTATTCTCGCCGGCGGCATCGCCCACGATTTCAATAATATCCTGACGGGGGTTATGGGTAATCTTGCGCTGGCCCAGTTGGATATCGAGGCGAAATCCGAGGCGGGAGAGCGGTTGCGGGAAGCGGAGAAGGCGACTCTGCGGGCGCGCGATCTGACCCAACAACTGCTGACCTTCGCGAAGGGCGGGGAACCGGTGCGTGCGGCGGTGCAGTTGAGTGCGATGGTGCGGGAAACCGCGACGTTCGCTTTGCACGGCTCCAACGTGAAACCGCTTTTCCATCTGCCGGCGAATCTCTGGCCGGCCGACGCCGACAAGGGGCAAATCGACCGCGTCGTGCAAAATCTTGTGATCAATGCGATTCAAGCGATGCCCAATGGCGGTACCTTGCGGTTGACGGCGCAGAACGAAAAAATCTCCGGCCTGAATCATCCGGGTCTGGTCCCTGGCTACTACGTCCAGATCGAAGTCGCCGACACTGGCGAGGGAATCAAGCCGGAACATCTCCCGCGCATTTTCGATCCTTATTTTACGACGAAGCAAACCGGGAGCGGCCTGGGGCTCGCCGCGGTTTATTCCATTATCAAGAAACACCGGGGCCACGTCGACGTGGAGTCGGCGGTGGGACAGGGGACGACGTTCCGAATCTGGCTGCCCGCGATTTACGATGCGGTCGTCGACACCACTACACCGCCCATGCCCTTGTCGCCCGGGAAATTTTCCGGACGTGTGCTTTTCATGGACGACGAGGAGGTCATTCGCCGCATGGCGGTGTTGATGCTGCAGCGCCTCGGGTTTGAGGTGGAGTGTGCGATCGACGGTGCCGAGGCGGTGGCGAAATTCCGGAAAGCCCGGGCCGAAAAAAATCCGTTCGCCCTCGTGATCATGGATCTCACTGTTCCGGGGGGCATGGGCGGGCGCGAAGCGATCGTCCAGCTCCGTGGCATCGATCCGGAAGTGAAGGCGATCGTTTCGAGCGGTTACTCCAGCGATCCCGTGCTCGCGAATTACCGGGCCCACGGTTTCTGCGGAGTCGTGGCCAAGCCTTACCGGCTTGACGATTTCATCCACGCATTGCGCGAGGCGCTCGTGGAACGGCGCGGGTGAGTCAGGTGTTTCCGTCCGGAGTGGCCGTCAGGCCGCGAGCGACCGGATGGAAGCGATCAACTGGTGAACGTTTTCCGGCGCAATCCGGTCGGTCACGATCGTCGCGGCGGTGGTTCGCGTGAGATCGAGCCGCGGGCCTTCCTCGGAACCCGGCCGGACGAAATCGTCGATGAAATCCATGCCGCCCCGCGGCTTAATCCAGCGATAGTAAATATCGGCCGCCTCGGATTCGATCACGATGTCCATCTTGAAGAAGACGTGACAGTAGAGGGTCAGGTCCCGATACGAGGCAAACCAGGTCGGGGGGCACACAAGTTGATCCCTGATGATAAGCGTCATGGCAGAATCCTTTCTGCAAATAGTATGCCGTCCGGTGGCTGGTTTAAGATTTTATCTGGATTTGATGGCGGGCAGTGCGTTCACTGCTTTTGTTAATATCGACCCAATTTCCCATGACTTCAACACGACCGCCCGTACTACTCGTTATCCGCGATGGCTGGGGCAAAAATCCCCACCCATCCCAGGACAAATTCAATGCTGTTTTCCTCGCCAAAAAGCAATGTGACGACGCCCTGCAGGCAAGATACCCGCACGCACTGGTTTCCGCGAGTGGCCACGACGTTGGGCTCCCCGACGGTCAGATGGGCAATTCCGAAGTGGGCCACGAAAACATCGGTGCCGGCCGGATTGTGGACCAGGAGCTCGTACGGCTTAACAAACTTTTTTCCGAGAAACAGCTCGCGAAGAATCCGGTCTGGCACGCGACGGTCGCCCGCGTGAAGGATTCGCCGAGCGCCCGGTTGCACGTCATGGGCATCGTTTCCGATGGCGGAGTGCACGGCATGCTCGAACATCTTTATGGGATTTTGCGACAAGCCAAGGAGGATGGCCTAACTCCATCACAGGTTTTTATCCATGGTTTCACGGACGGTCGCGATACGGCGCCTCAGAGTGGGATCGGATTTATCAAACAGGTGGAAGCGAAATGTCGTGAAATCGGCGTGGGCAAAATCGCCACCATTTGCGGTCGTTTCTGGGCGATGGATCGCGACAACCGTTGGGATCGTGTGCAAAAAGCCTACGACATGCTCACTGGGCGCAAAGCGGTTGCCACGGCGAAAAGCGCGGAAGCGGCCATTCAGAATTATTACGGGCATCCGCTCTCACCGACGCAAAATGGCGATGAATTTGTTCCGGCGACCTGGATCGTCGATGACGCCGGCAAGCCGCTCGCGACGTTCGCGGATGGCGACGCGGTGCTTTTCTACAATTACCGCGGCGACCGGCCCCGAGAAATCACCAAGGCGTTCGTGCTCGACGGATTTAAGGAGTTCGACCGCGGTGCGAAGCTTGATCTCTATTACGCGACGATGACCGAGTACGAAGCCGGTTTGCCGGTCCACGTGATTTCCGGGAAACCCGAGCGGTTGAAAAACATCCTCGGCGAAGTCGTGAGCAACGCCGGCATCGGGCAATTCCGCTGTGCGGAAACGGAAAAAAACCCGCACGTTACTTTCTTTTTTAATAACTATCGCAACGAACCTTTTCCCGGTGAAGATCGTGCCTGCCCGGCGAGTCCGAAGGTGGCGACTTACGACCTGCAGCCGGAGATGTCTTCCGTCGAAGTGACGAAACTGGCGAAGGCAGCGATCTTGTCCGGAAAGTATGGCCTGATCGTGGTCAACTACGCCAATCCCGACATGGTCGGACACACGGGTTCATTGCCGGCCGCGATCAAGGCGGTCGAAGCGACGGACAAGGGCGTGGGGGAATTGCTGGCGGCAGTGGCGCAGAAAAACGGCAAGGCGGTGGTCTGCGCCGATCACGGCAATGCCGAGCAAATGTGGGACCCGGTCACGAATAGTCCGCACACCGCGCACACCCTCAATCTCGTCGAGGTTTTCGTCATTGGCGAGGGCTTGGTCGCTGGAAAAACAAAAATGCGCACTGGCGGTCGGCTGGCCGATATCGCACCGACACTGCTGGCGTTGATGGGTCTGCCAAAGCCAGTGGAGATGACGGGTGAGAATTTGGTTGCTGGCTAATCGCGCGTCCGTTTGCGATCGCGCCGGGAAAGTGAGATCCCGGATTTTAACGCGGAGCTCGCGGAGGATGCAGAGCGAAAAAGCGGTGCGCATACGCCGTGCGCCTCCGCGTTTAGTTTGGATTTGTGCGTCAGGTGATCGGGCGCGTCCTTTTTGTGTGTGAGCGATTGCTAGCGTCTACCCGTGCGGTGGCTGATCAACCACGCCGCTAACAAGCAAAGCCCGATCAACGAGACCAGAATCCAACTCCCCGATCGCATGAAGATGGTTTCAGCGAGAGCTGGTTTTATGAGACGAAGTTGGAAGGAGCTGAACATGGGAAACGACCGTGTACCCAGCAGATCCAGCAGCAATCACGTCAGTAGGATTACAATGTCTTCAAATATTCGAGGAGCGCATTTTTCTCGGCTGGAGCAAGCAAGGTGCCGTAGGCGTGGCCTTGGTTTCCGTTGCCGCGTTCGGCGGTGTCCAACTTCCAACTTTGATGCGCGGTATCAAAACCTTGGGTGACAAATCCGACGTTGATCGGATCGTAAACATCGTAGCCGCGATAAAACACCTTCGGACGTTCGCTGGCTGGGTTTAGCAGATCGCGCAGGGTCGGCACCGAACCGTTGTGCAGGTACGGCGCACGCATCCAAATTCCATCGAGCGGTGGCGATTGGTAGCTCTCGATTTTTACCATGTTGGGCCGGTTGATGCCCATTTCCTTCACGCGACGATTCGCTTCGTCAGCCGCTCCTTGCGTCCACGTATTCATGCGTTCGAGGTCGGTTCCGATTTCAGCGGGAGCGACGGGCTTGTTCGTGTAATGGCCGCCGACGTCATGGCAGGAGGCGCATTGTTGGGTGTAGATCGGTTTGCCTTGGGCGGCGAGGTCGTGGTCGATCGCAAACGGGTAAGCGGGCGGCGGAAGTTCGCTGAGAAAATCATCCATTTCTTCCATCCGCTGGACAAACCACGCTCGCCGGTGGAGCGACCACATTAGATTGTCGAGGGGAACGCTCGAATCGGGCGCGGCGCCGAGTCCAAGTGCGGAATCGATCAGGACGGAGCGAACCGCGGGTGTATCGCAGCTCCAGTTGAGATAAAGTCCGTCGCCTTTGCGGATTTTCAAATTCCAGACGGAAGGGAAATCCGCCTGCCCGGTCGTGTTGTCCGTGGCCATGCTCGTCATGAAATATTTCGTGAGATTCATCGGGTCATCGCGGCCACGACCCCAATCCGGCCAGCCGGGGCGGTTCATCCATTTCAATTGCTGGTCCTGTTTCATGAGCGCGGTGCGCGTGAACGGGATGAGCACAAACCGATAAAGCAGGCGATCGACCATCGAGAGTTTTGTTTCGCGATCGATTTCGGATAAAATTGTCGTGGCGTTGAAGCGCGGATCCTTTCCGCAGTTAGTCAGAAATCTCAGGAGACCTTGAACATCCGTTGTGTGCGAGGGCGCTCCGACGACGATGTGGGGCGTTTCGCCTTCCTTGCTGCGCCACGTGCCAGTGTGGCAAATCGCGCAGTTGTTGGCGACACGGGGAAACCCAATCACCCGTTTAGTGAAACCGGCCGGCATTTCGTGGCCTTCCTCCCAGACGAGCCCAAATGCCTTGTAGCCTCCCGGGCCGGGAACGTATTCCGGAAAAATGCGCGGCAAAACGAGCCAGATGTAATAGGGAATTCCACGCGTCGCCTCGGCACCGATGCTGCCGTATTTGAAGCGTTCGCTTTGATTGGCCCAAACCGGTTCGGGCTCTTCGCGGAAAAATTTATACCAACCGAACCAGCCCGCGGCGACGCCGAGGATGACTATGACGATCAGGCAGCGGATGATTTTTTGTTTTGTGCGCGGATTCAGGCTCATGGCTTTCGTCTCCTAGAATTGTTTGAGGTATTCGACCAAAGCATCCTTCTCGTCCGCCGGGAGCGAGGTGCCGTAGCTGCGGCCTTCGTGCCCGAAGTTTCCGTTGCCGGGCAAAGCGGTGTCGTATTTGAAATATGCCTGGCCGTCTTCTTCCTTCACCGAGGTGATGAAGCCGACGTTCCTCGGATCATAAACGTCGTAGCCACGGTAAAAAACCGCGGGACGTTCACTGGCGGGATTGAGCAAATCGCGCAGCGTCGGCACCGAGCCGTTGTGCAGATAAGGCGCGCGCAGCCAGAGACCGTCGAGTGGCTGGTTGGCGTAACCAAAGGTCTTTCGAAAATGGCTGAAGCGCTCCTCGGGATAAGCGGAGTAGAGCAGGTTCTGATTGGCGCACAGCGCCACGGAATACGAATCGAGCCGGTGGCGGTCGGTGGCGATTTGTTCGATGGGCGTAACCTGTCCGACCAGCGCGCCGGAAAAATCCCTGCCGTTTTCCCCATGGCATCGGGCGCAATAGTCGCGATAAATCGGAGCGCCCCGAGCCGCGAGATCGTGGTTGATCGGGTAGGGGTACCCGGGCGGTTTGGCATCGTTGAGCCACGCTTCCATTCGCTTCATCGACGGGCGGTCGAGGGTCGGGGGAATCGCGCCAGTGCCGAAGGCCGCGCTGCGGTTTCTTTCCTCAACGGAGTTGTTGTTGCCGTCCCAATGCAGCCACATGCCCTTGCGCGCGCCTTGATTCCAGATCGACGGCAGGTCGCAATTCCCGACCCACTCGCGCTCGGGTACTTGATCCATCGGGAAATTCATCAGCACTTTCGGCGGATTGAAAGTGTCGACGCGCCCGGGCCCGGTGTCAGGCTCACGATCCATGAATTTGAACCGATCGCGCAGGAAAAGAAGACGGGTCCGGCCCAGGTCGATGCCAATATAGCGGAGGATGAGGCGGTTGATGAGGTCGTCATTTGCGCCGATGCGTTTCATTTCGGCGGCGATGCGATCCGGCGTGAATTTTTCGCTGGTGGCGCAGGCAAAAAGAAAACGCTCGAAGCCCTGTAGGTCGACCGTGTTGGACGGCATGCCGGCGATGATCCGGCGCGCACTTGCCGGCGTGTCGCGTACCGTGCCGACATGACAGATCGCGCAATTGAAAAATACGCGGTCAATTCCCTGTACTTTTCGTTTCGAGACCCCGACCGGCAGGTCCTTGTCGACCGGGCGGGTAGGATCAAAAACGAATCCGAACGACGTGAGGTCGTGGTGTGGACCCGGAATAAATTCGGGAAACATCGCCGGCATTACCTTCCACAGCCAATATGGAATGCCCGCGTCGCGTTCGCCGCCCGTCGAGCCGTATTTGAAATGATCGAGCGGCGCGGAGTACGTGACTGGCACGTCGCTGGTCAGACGGACGATGAGGTAAATTCCGAAGACGATCAACAGGGCGGCGGTCGCCGCGCAAGCCCGCCGCCAGCATTTTCTCGCGGGCTGATATTGAAAACTGATGGAAAACTTGAGCGCCGGCTTTTTGTTTTTTCCGAGATAGACCTGTCCGAGATAAAGTCCCGGCGCGACCAACCGGATTTCGTCCCGGACAAAACGCGCCACGAGCGACGTCTGTGAATAGTCGATGACAATACAGTCCTGCCCGTCGAGCCAGCTTTGCCTCGCATAAACCTCCGCCTTGATCGCGATCACGCTGAAAGCCGAGACGCGATTGCGGAGGCACTGTCCGGCCGGATCGAAGATTTTTCCCTGCCAGAGAAACCAGCGCGCGAACCAAGCAAAGAGCCTTGCCCAAACACTTCCGGGGCACGCGATCGCGGTGCCCGTCGCTTCGCCCACGGGGATCGGTCCCGCGGATGCAGTCTTGAAGAGGTCGTCCAATTCCTGAGCTGGCTTTTTAAGGAGTTGGTCAGCGGTCAGGGTCATGGGAAAGAGAACGAAGAGACCGAAGTTCGTTCAGTTCGGGAATTTTAACGCGAAATCCACCAGTCGGGTTTGACCCCACCAGACTTTGCCGAGGTACAATTTCGCGGCGGGATCCACCAACCGGATTTCATCGCGGATTTTTCGCGCGAGCAGCGAAGTCTTGGAATAATCGAGGACAATGCATTCCTGCTGATCGAGCCAGCTCGCGGTATAGTAAACCCGGGCGACGATGGCGTGAATCCCAGCGACGGTGATTTTGTTTTCGAGCGTGGCACCATTGCCGTCGGGATTGGGCGTAAAAACCTTTCCCTGCCAGGCGAGGGCGTGAACCGAGCGGGCGATCAGCCGGCTCCAAAAGGTGCCGGGATGCACGATCGCCTCACCCTCGGCGTCGCCTTGCGGAATCGGGCCGGGCGGGCTGTTTTTGAAAAGCGCGTCCAGTTCCGCCTGGGACTTTCCAATGAGATCGTCGAAGGTCATGGGCGAATATCACAACGTTTTCAGGTATTCGATCAGGGCGCGTTTGTCGTCGTCAGGCAGGTTGCTGCCGAAGGTATGGCCGTGGTCAGTAATGAGGTCCGGGCATTTGCTCATGGCGAAGAGGGTGGGAGCCACCTTTTCCTTCATCACGGCCGCCGTCGCGGTGGAATCGAGATGCCCGAGTTTTATCTCGGCGAAGGCCAGTTTGAGTTTCAGGCAGAGGGCAACGAATTGGGCGGGATCGGCGTCGGGATTGATGCTGGCGAGGAGATTGATGGGGGTGCCTTCGGGAATCGGACCAAGTCGGAAGTAACCGTCGGGATCGGTGTGCGGTTTGAGCAGCGTCCGCAACGGTTCCGGGATGGCGGCAATTTGAATCTGAAGGTTGCATTCCTGCGTGGTGCGCCAGATGGAATCCTTGCCGAGCCGTTTTTCGGGCCACAGCAGTTTTTCCGCTGCGTCGTTGAAGGCTTCCATTCTCCCGGCGACAGACGGATCACCGGTGAATTTGCCAAGAGTGTTCGTGTGGAAAAACGGTGCCGACGACCAGAGGCTGATGAGCGAGGCCGTGCGATAATAGCCGGGGCCTCCGCCGGGAACTTTGAATTTTTCCATCGCATCGGTGTACGGATTATAGACGTCGATGTCGCCGACCGACGGGAGCGCCTTGTAGGTGTCGGACGAAAAATTAGACCAGATATGGCCGGCCATCGCGTTGGTGCCGAGGGCGCGCGCGGCGTTCGTTTTGATCTTCGTGATCGGATAACGCGTTTCGTCCGAGAAGAAATTTCCCTCGCGGAAATCGTCCTTCACGATGGCATCCTCGAACCAGGTGTTCTCGTCAACTCCCGCCGGTGGCCGTTTGCTGGAATGGCATTGGGCGCACGTGTCGGCGAACACCAGTTTGCCTTCGTTCAATATCGCCGGGTCCTTCGTCAGGTAATCCTTGCCGCCCGGTGCGTCCTCCAACCGCATCGGCTTCAGGCGGGTGAAGAATTTCGCGACGTTGGTGAACTTGGTTTCGGTAGCGCGCCAGTAAACGGAATTTTTCTGCGCGGTCGAAATCTCAAATGGCTTTTGTGCGGTCAACCCGATCAATGCATTGTGCTGTTGCAGCCAGTGCTGGGAAAACATCCCGATGTTGATGTAGACACGCAAGGTGGCGCCGACGATGCCGACCGAATCCGCGCCGTCTTTCAGGATGTGCGGAACATTGACGGGACTGGTCTCGCCCGGAAGGAGCAGGGTTTCGCCGGAAACTGTTTCCTCGTGTGCGACCGACAGTCGCGCGCCCAGCTCGAAGATGGGATTGATCGCGTTCGGATTATTAATGTGGTCGGTGGCGATGCGCGAAGTATCGGAAGTGCCGGCTGGTTGGGCTTTCAACATTTCCCAGAACAAGCCGCCCGGGCGCACGTTGGCGGCAAACACCGGACCTTCGCGGATGTATTGGTTGCCGATCGCCGAGGCGAGGTTCTCCCACTTGGGATGAGCCGGGTCGGCCGGCGGATTGCAGGGGTTGAAGGCAATATGGCACGCACCGCACGAAACGCCAATGCGATAGGGACGGATCAGGGTGCGATCGACCGCATAGTCGCGGTCGTTATAATAGCGTTGCCCGTCCCATTTCTTTTTCGCGGCTTCGTCGAAATCAGGATTCGGAAACAGGCGGAATCCCATGATACCGGTTGCCCGGCCGTAAACCTTGGGATCGATGGCCGATGATTCCGGTTGGACGGCTTCGTCGATCCACAGTCCATACTCGTCGGGCTTGGTCGCTTGTTGATAGCCGGGCTCGTTGATCAGGCCGAGAGTCTTGAAACGCTCTTCGCGATTCCGTGAATCGATGGTCTTCAACAGATCGATCAACCCGTAACTCTCGCGGGACATGCGATCCCAAAACTGTTCGTCGCCCCCCGTCCAGAGATTCCAAGTATTGCGGCCCTTGATTTCGTCCGGGGCGAGGGCGATGCCACCATCGAGCGGTTTGAAAACATCGGCGGCAATCTCGGGGAAATCCCCGGGCGTGCGTCCTCCGCCAGTATCGGCGAGCGACGTCTTATCGGTGTTGCAACTGGCTCCCACGAGCAAAGCCAGGATTCCTGGCGCGAAACGGATCCATCGGGCAAATGCTTTTCCCATATAACCTCCGGCAGTAGTGTGGCAAAACGGTTTGGTGGAGTAATCTCAACGCGTGCGACGCGAGATGAATTTGGATATGAAAGGGGGTGGGAGATTCCAAGTTTTAAATTTCGTAACTAGCTGGTTTATAGTTTATTAGGGTTAAACCATCAGTTTTTTAACGAATTTTCACCCAGAGAAAACGACCGATTTTGGATCGATTTCGCCCAATTCGATCGCGAAAACCGGCGTAAGTGCGAAAGACGCTCATGCTTGATGGGGCGAATCGCAGTCGCCTGTTCTGGGTTCGCATGGTCACGGCAAATTCCGATTGAGCCGAGCGTTGATGTCGCAGGGTGTCCGGTCGCTTGATCCGGTGTGTCGCGTACTTCGAAGGATTGGAGGAAATTCTGTTTGCTGCCGGGAGGTCGGACCGTTTGGTTGCTCAGTCCGCCCTTATGAAACGCACCCATCATTGCGCCCAACTCACCCAATCCGACCTTAACGCTACCGTTTCCCTCATTGGCTGGGTCGATTCCGTCCGCGACCACGGCGGCATTATCTTCATCGATTTACGCGACCGCGAGGGTGTGACGCAGGTAAAGTTCGATACCAATTTGCGTGCAGAAGCCGCGCATTTGAAAAGCGAATCCGTGATCGAAATCAGCGGGAAAGTTGTTCTTCGCCCAGAGGCAATGCGGAACAAGGGTATTCCGACCGGCGACATCGAAATCGATGCGACGGAACTCGTCGTGCACAACGTTTCCGACACGCCGCCATTTCCGCTGACCGATGCCGGTGGCGACAAGGTCAATGAGGACCTGCGTTTGACCTATCGTTACCTCGACCTGCGCCGGCCGAAAATGCAGAAAAACCTGCGCGTCCGCCATCGGGCGACCAAGTCCGTTCGCGACTATTTCGATTCGCAGGGTTTCATCGAGGTGGAAACGCCGTCCTTGTTTAAGAGCACGCCGGAAGGCGCGCGCGAATACCTCGTGCCGTCGCGTATTCATGCGGGCGAGTTTTACGCGCTTTCGCAGTCGCCGCAGCAGTTCAAGCAGATCCTGATGGTGGCCGGTGTCGAAAAATATTTCCAGATTGCCCGGTGCTTCCGCGACGAGGATTTACGCGCGGACCGGCAAATGGAGTTTACCCAGATCGACGTCGAGGCGTCGTTCATCGATCGCGAAGGTATCTACGCTTTGTTCGAGGGCATGCTGAAGAAAGTCTGGAAGGAAGTGCTCAACCACGATCTGCCTGCGCCGTTTCCGCGAATGCCTTACAGCGACGCCATGAATCGCTATGGCGTGGACAAGCCCGACACGCGCTTCGGTCTCGAACTAGTGGACCTGTCGGAAACGTTCAAGACGTCGGCGTTCAAGGTATTTGCCTCGACGGTGGCGTCGGGCGGCTGCGTGAAGGCGTTCAATGCGAAAGGCCTCGCCGACATCACTCAAGGCGAACTCGGCGCGCTTGAGGACATTGCAAAATCGCTCGGCGCGAAAGGTCTCGCTTTCATTAAAGTCGAAGGCGGCGAATGGAAATCGCCCATCGTTAAATTTTTCTCCGACGCCGAAAAAGCGGCGCTCACCTCGAAGCTGGCGATCGCGGATGGCGACATCATTTTCTTTGCAGCGGCAAATTGGGATCGGGCCTGCGCGATCCTCGGCCGCACGCGCTTGGAAGCGGCGCAATTGTTGGTCAAACGCGGCAAACTGACGATCCGCGCCGATCAGTGGAATTTCCTGTGGGTCGTGGATTTCCCGCTGATGAGCTACGATGAGGAGCGCAAGAGCTACGTCGCCACGCACCATCCGTTCACGTCGCCAGTGGGCGAGGACGTCCGTCTGCTCGACAGCGATCCGAAGGCTGTGCGCGGGCAGCATTACGATTGCGTGCTTAACGGCATGGAGCTGGGCGGCGGCAGCATCCGCATTCACCAACCGGACTTGCAAAAGAAGATTTTTGAAGAAGTGCTGAAGATCCCCGCTGACGTCGTGGAAAGTCGTTTCGGGTATATGCTCAAGGCCTTCACGTATGGCGCACCACCACATGGCGGCATGGCGTTCGGCCTGGACCGGATGGTTGCACTGCTCTGTGGAACGACGAGTATTCGGGACGTGATTGCGTTCCCGAAAACCCAGAAGGCGCAGGATCTGATGGCGCAAAGCCCGACACCCGTGACCGCCAAGCAATTGAAGGAATTGCATATCCAGACCGTTGTTCCTCCGCAGTAAGTCTTGCGCTGAATCTGCGTTCACGTGAAGAATGGAAACGCGTTCTAATTTACCCCTATGAAACTGATTACTGCCGTCATCAAGCCCTTCAAACTTGAAGCTGTGAAAGAGGCACTGACTGCCGTCGGCATCGAGGGAATGACGGTTACAGAAGTCAAAGGCTATGGCCGCCAGAAGGGCCATACCGAGATCTATCGCGGCAGTGAGTATACCGTCGATTTCCTACCCAAAGCCAAGATCGAGATCGCGGTGACGGATGACATGAAGGAAAAAGCGGTCATGGCGATCACCGCGGCGGCAAAGACCGGCAAGATTGGTGACGGGAAAATTTTCGTCGTCCCGCTCGAGGAAGTGATTCGGATTCGCACCGAGGAGCACGGTGACGCGGCAATTTAGGCCGCCGCAGATTGATGAATTATCTGACGACCGCTTTTCAGCAGTCGTTTTTTTTCGAATTGAGATCTCCGAACCCGGCTCCGGGCATTCCCGAAAAGCCATTTCGCACTGTTTTGCGGGAGCGGGCCCCTTCGACGAGCTCAAGACTCCGGGCTTGTCGTGGGGCTGACCCGCGACCTCGCACATCATGAGTCGCGAGCGAGCTAGCTCCTGCAATTTAAATCCAAACCGAAGCAAGCAAGCGTTTGAGATCTCACGCCCTCCGCGAAGGGACGGTGCGGCAGTAGCTTTGTCATAAATGGGATTAAATGAAATCATTGGTTGAGTCATTTGAATGAAAGTAATTCATGATGGTTGTACCCCATGCCAATCTTTCGTTCGCTTCGACGCAGTGTGTTCGTGGTGCTAAATTTCGCGTTGCTGCTCATTTTTAGCGGCAACATTCAGGTATTTGCCGGGGCCGGCTCAGTCCCGCCCAACTCAGAACCGACGTTGGAGCAACGCGTGGCGAAGATGGAGGCGTATATGGCGAATTCCGATCCAGCGGCGGTAACGCCTGCAAGCGTCCAGGCGGTCGGTCCTGGTCACAATGCGTGGATGATGGTGAGTGCGATGCTCGTGCTCATGATGACGCTGCCGGGTCTGACTTTGTTTTATGGCGGTTTGGTTCGAGTGAAAAATGTGTTGTCGGTCATGGCTTGGTGCCTGGGGATAACGAGCATGGTGTCCATTTTGTGGTGGGCCTTTGGTTACAGCTTGGTTTTCGGCAAGAGTTTCCACAGTGGGATCCTGGGCGGTTCAGAGTTCTTCTTCTTTCATGGCGTCGAGGGCGCGCCAAATCCTGACTATTCCTACTGGGTTTCGCACGTGGTTTTTGCCATGTACCAGCTGATGTTCGCGATCATCACCCCGGCAGTGCTTATTGGGTCGATTGCCGAGCGCATGAAATTGTCCGCCGTCCTGTGGTTCACCGGATTGTGGCTCGTGCTCGTTTATTGCCCGCTGGCCCACATGGTGTGGGGTTCGACCGGATTGATGAACGGAGTGTGGAATGCGCATGCATCGATCAAGGCGATCGATTTCGCCGGTGGCATGGTGGTGGAAATGGCTTCGGGCTGGTCGGCGTTGGTTCTCTGCTTGATCGTCGGTCCGCGTTTGGGTTTTGGCAAAACTCCCATGCCGCCGCACAGCATCGTGCTTTGCATGATTGGCACCGGTTTGCTGTGGGTGGGTTGGTACGGCTTTAATGCCGGATCGGCGATGGCGGCGGACGGGATCGCCGGAAACGCATTTGCGACAACGACGTTTGCCGCAGCGGTCGGTTCGGGGACTTGGGCCGCCCTGGAATATTTCTGGCGGGGAAAGGCCAGCGTGCTCGGTTTTTGCTCGGGTGCGATCGCGGGCTTGGTTGGAGTAACTCCCGCCTGCGGGTTTATCACGAGTTCAGCCGCGGTTTTGTTGGGCTTGCTGAGCGGTGGGATTTCGTTTTTCGCCTGTACCAAGATCAAGTCATTCTTCCGTTACGATGATGCACTCGATGTTTTCGGTGTTCATGGTGTTTCGGGTATGCTCGGGATGATTTTCACCGGGGTATTTGCCACTTCGACGGTGAACGGCAACCTGCTGACCAATCTTCGTGGGGTGGTCGGACACACGCTTTGGCGCGCGCAGCTCGAGGGCATGGCGGTGACCGCCGTCCTGGTTGTGGGCATGAGTGCCCTGATTGCCTTTGGCGTGAAATGGACGATTGGTCTGCGTCCAACGCGTGAAATGGAACTCATCGGCTTGGATGAGAGCGAACACGGCGAAAAAGGTTACATTTACGACGCCAACAGTATTTGATTTTCCCCATGAAATTAATCACCGCCATCATCAAACCGTTTAAACTGGAGGAGGTCAAAGAAGCCCTCACCGCCATTGGCATCGAGGGTATGACCGTCACGGAAGTGAAGGGATTTGGCCGGCAAAAGGGCCATACGGAAATTTATCGGGGCAGTGAGTACACGGTCGATTTTTTGCCAAAAACAAGAATCGAGATCGCGATTAGCGATGATATGAAAGAGAAAGTGGTCGCTGCCATTGCCGCGGCGGCCAAGACGGGCAAAATTGGTGACGGAAAGATTTTCGTGGCCCCGCTCGATGAAGTGATTCGGATCCGCACCGAGGAACACGGCGACGCGGCCGTCTGAACTGCCAGCGGTCGAGTGGGTTAAGTGACGCAAAGCCGGTCTTTTCGGACCGGCTTTTTTGCGCGCTGAAGCGGAGGCCGCACGACGCTTTGGCAGCCATTTTCATTTCAGACCTATGCCACGAATATCGGGTGGTTGGGTTATTTCTGGCATTAATACTGCTCATTGAGCTTTGAAAACCCATGAATATTATTCCACCCCGAATCCTCCGACCGCTCGTCGCGTGTCTGGCAATTTTTGTTGCCGGCACCACCTTTGCCTTCGCCCAAAATCCACCCGCCACAGCGCCGACCACCGACCAGCGACTGGCTGCCTTGGAGGCATACATTACCAATGGAGATCCTGGCAAGGCGCTGACCGGCGTTGCCGGTCCCGGACACAATTCATGGATGATGACGAGCGCCGCGCTTGTATTATTCATGACGTTGCCCGGGCTTGCGCTTTTTTACGGCGGTTTGGTCCGGAAGAAGAACGTCCTTTCAGTGCTAGCCCAATGTTTGGGGATCACGGGTTTGGTCACGATTCTTTGGTGGGCGTTTGGCTACAGTTTGGTTTTCGGTACCAGTTATAGCAGCGCATATTTTGGTGGCTCGGAATTTTTCTTTCTGAAGGGCGTCACGTCCGCTCCCAATACCAATTATTCCTATTGGGTCAGCCAGAATGTATTTTCGATGTACCAGATGATGTTCGCGATCATCACGCCGGCGCTGATCGTCGGAGCGATCGCCGAGCGCATGAAGTTTTCCGCCATCATGCTGTTTGTGACGCTTTGGATGGTATTGGTTTATTTCCCACTCGCCCACATGGTGTGGGGTGCCAATGGGCTGATGAATGGCGTGTGGAACCCTGACGCGAAGATTGCCGCGATCGATTTTGCCGGTGGTACGGTCGTGCACATGTCCTCCGGTTGGTCGGCGCTGATTCTCTGTCTGATCCTCGGGCCGCGTCTGGGTTTCGGAAGGGAAAAGATGGCCCCACACAGCATGGTGCTTTGCATGGTCGGTACTGGCATGCTCTGGGTCGGCTGGTACGGCTTCAATGCCGGTAGCGCCGTCGCTGCCGATGGGATTGCCGCAAATGCCTTCATGACCACCACGCTGGCCGCCGCCGTTGCCGCTTTTGTCTGGGGTTTGATTGAAAAAATCTTTCGGGGCCATGCCTCGATTCTCGGATTTTGCTCCGGGGCCGTCGGGGGATTGGTGGTGATTACGCCGGCCGCCGGTTTCGTGGATAGCACGGGTGCAGTGATCATCGGTGTACTTGCGGCGGTCGTGCCGTACATTTTTGTCACCAAGGTGAAGGCGGTCTTCGGCTACGACGACGCACTCGACACCTTCGGCGTACACGCGATCGGCGGAACGATGGGTGCAGTCCTCACGGGAATTCTCGCCACCGGCTCGGTCAACAGCAACCTCACCGGCGCAGCGGCCGCGAAGAACGGTCTCGCCACGCTCGTCACAAACGGTGGTCTGTGGCTGACCCAGATGAAGGCCATCGGCATTACCTTGGTGTTGGCGATTGTGGGAACGGTGATACTGGCTTACTTGGTAAAGGCGGTAATCGGCCTTCGTCCCACGCCGGATGTCGAATCGCAGGGTCTCGACATCAACGAACACGGCGAGGAAGGCTACATTTATTAACCAATTAATCCATCCATCCCATGAAACTAGTCATCGCCATTATCAAACCCTTCAAGCTCGAGGAAGTGAAGGAAGCCCTCACCAAAATCGAGATCGAAGGCATGACGGTTACCGAAGTGAAAGGCTTCGGTCGCCAGAAAGGACACACGGAAATTTATCGTGGCAGCGAATACACGGTCGATTTCCTGCCGAAGGTTAAACTCGAGATTGCCGTCTCGGATGACACGCTCGACAAGGTCGTGACGACCATCGCCAAGGCCGCCAAGACCGGGAAGATTGGCGATGGGAAAATCTTCGTCGTGCCGATGGACGATGTCCTGCGCATCCGTACGGAGGAGCGCGGCGACGCCGCTGTCTGAAAAACAAGCCATCCTTTTTGCCAGCCGGCCCCCACGTACGGGGCCGGCTTTTTTCTTTTCACTCGCAAGGGGAGCGTTGATCCTGCGATCACCTTCCATCAATGGCCGCTCCCAACCGTCCCCGGATTTCTTCAAAGCATTCTTCCAAGTCAGTCCTGATTTGCGGCGGAGGAATCATCGGTCTCTGTTGCGCCTACTATCTCGCCCGCGATGGCTTTCGCGTAACGTTGCTCGAACGCAGCGCAGAAGGTGGGGATTCGTGTGCCCACGGTAGCGCAGGCTATATTTCCCCGAGCCACGTCATTCCGCTTTCGTCGCCCGGCATGGTGGGCAATGCGCTGCGCGGCATGTTAAATTCCAGCAGTTCCTTTTACGTGAAACCGCGCCTGGACAGCGATCTGATGCGCTGGGGCTGGCTGTTTGCGCGTGCTTGCACGAAGGGACATACGCGCCGCGCCGCGCCTTTGTTGCGCGATCTTTGTCTCGGGAGCCGGCTGCTTTTTGTGGAGTTGGCGGACATCGCCGGAAATTCCTTCGAGCTGAAAACGGAGGGACTCCTCAACTTGTGCCATACCCGGCAGGCGCTCGACCTTGAAGCGACGGGACTGGCAGTATTCGCACGCGAACTGGGCCTCGAGGCGCGGGTGTTGAATGCCGCGCAAACCGCCGCCATCGAACCGGGTGCGCGAATGAACGTTGCCGGTTCGGTTTATTTTCCCATCGACGCCCATATCACGACGCGAAAATTTATGCCCGCGCTTGTTGGTTTGCTTCGCGAGATGGGAGTGCAGTTTCAATGGAACACGAGCATCTACGGATGGCGAACTTCCGGCAGTTCGCTGGCGGGCGTGCAAACCACCGCCGGCGATTTCGGCGCCGATGAATTTGTGCTGACCGGCGGTTCTTGGTCGCCGGGCATGGTCGCCGGACTTGGTCTTCGTCTGCCCATGCAACCGGGCAAGGGCTACAGCCTCACCATTCAACGGCCCAGATTTCAGTTTTCAAAATCGATGATTTTGAAGGAGCGCCGCGTAGCCGTGACACCGATGGGCGACACCTTGCGCTTCGGTGGCACCATGGAAATCAGCGGACACGATAGCCGGATCAGGCCCGAGCGGGTGCAACAGATTGTCGCGGCGGCCCGTTTGTATTTTCCGGATTTTACCGCGACCGACTTTGCAGGGCTGCGGCCGTGGTTTGGGTATCGTCCCGTCTCGCCTGACGGTTTGCCGTACCTTGGACGGATGGGAAAATTTTCCAACCTCACGACCGCGTGTGGCCACGCCATGCTGGGGGTCACACTGGCACCGATCAGCGGATTGCTTGTATCCGATGTCATCGCCGGCCGGAAGCCGGCCATCGATTTGCGGATGCTTGATCCTAATCGCTATAGTTAGCGCGGCGACCCGTTCCACCGGGCGTAGTGCATTTTGATGAAATCTCCTACTTGCGCCGTTCGTCTTTTGGCGAAGTGTAGGAGGATGAAACCAGACGGCGGCTCACTCATTGGTTTTGGCTCCGGCGCTCCCGGTGGCAAAACTTTCCAGGCATTCGATCCGGCGCGCGGAATAAATTTCGAACCGTCCTTTTCGTCGGCATCCATCGCGGAGGTGGAGCGTGCGGTTCAACTCGCCTCGGCCGCCGCGCCTTTCTGGGCGAAATTGTCCGGCGCGCAGCGCAACGGATTCGTTCGTGCGATTGCCGATAACATGGAGGCGAAATCCGCCGACCTCGTCGCGCGCGCGATGTTGGAAACGGGGCTGCCCGAGGCGCGGCTGAAGGGCGAGGTCGCGCGCACGTGTGGACAGTTGCGCATGTACGGAGACGCCGCCGAGCGCGGCGACTGGCTCGATGCGCGCATCGATACGGCGCAACCGGATCGCAAGCCGCTTCCGAAACCCGATCATCGATCGATGTTGCGGCCGCTGGGACCGGTCGTTGTATTTGGCTCCAGCAATTTTCCTTTCGCTTACTCGGTCGCAGGTGGCGATACGGCGTCGGCTTTCGCGGCCGGCTGTCCGGTGATTGTCAAGGCCCACCCGGCGCATCCGGGCACCGGCGAAATGGTCGGCCGGTTGATTCAGCAGGCGGTGCGGGAGTGCGGCTTACCCGAAGGGACATTTTCGCTGTTGTTCGATGCCGGCTTTGAAATCGGCCAGGCGCTGGTGAACCACCCGCAAGTGAAAGCGGTTGGCTTCACCGGTTCAATCAAGGGGGGGCGCGCCCTTGCCGACCTCGCCGCCGCGCGGCCGGAGCCGATTCCTGTTTACGCGGAAATGGGCAGCATTAATCCCGTTTTCATTTTGCCAGGGGCGATTGCCGAGCGTTCGACCGCGCTGATTGACGGACTGCACGCTTCGGCCACGCTCGGCGTCGGTCAATTTTGCACCAATCCCGGACTCATCGTCCTGCAGCGTTCCCCCGACGCTGAAGCCTTCGTGAAGGCGCTTGCGACAAAATTGGCTGCCACCGCCGAAGCGCCCATGCTTACCGCAGGAATTCAAAAAAACTTCGCCAGTAACACCTCGGTGCGGGGCCGGCTGCCGGGTGTGGCCGTGATCGCCCAGGCCAAAGTCGCGACTACTTGTGGTGCGGCACCGATGTGGTTTGAAGCCGATGCGCTTACCTTTCTCAGCAGTCATTCTTTATCGGAAGAAATTTTCGGTCCCAGTTCCGTCGTGGTCTGGTGCAGGGACAAAACGGAAATGCTCGATGTCGCGCAACACCTCGAAGGCAGTTTGACCGCGACCCTTCTCGCCGGAAAAGATGAGAGTGCTGCTCAGGTGCCATTGGTGGATGTCCTCGCCACCAAGGCAGGCCGGCTGGTGCTGAACGGTTATCCGACCGGCGTTGAAGTCAGCCACGCCATCGTCCACGCTGGCCCTTATCCGGCGACAAGCGACGGCGGTCGGAGCACGTCCGTCGGGACTCGTGCGCTTACCCGCTGGGCACGACTTATCTGTTATCAATCATTTGGTGAAGATCTACTCCCACCTGAATTGCAAAGCGCCAACCCGCTGGCGTTGCGCCGGCTGGTGAACGGCGAATGGAATAACGGCACGGTTTGATCGAAGTCACAAATGCGGGTGCGGGACTGCAGGATTACCAATAAAATTTTCTAGAGCTTTGCCGCCGCGTGCCGCAGTGCGCGCTGGTAGGCGAGCAGGCCGGGATCTTCGGTTGTATCGCAAAGTGCGTCGAGCAGCAGGCGCAGACTGTCGCCGTGCCGGCCTTGGGCGTGGCGGGTGAGCGCGAGGAAGGCATCGAACTCCCGATTTTCCGGAAACTGTGTGCGGCCGGATGTCAGCACTTCGGCAGACCGGTCGAATTGTCCAAGCACGCGAAGCGTCGAACCGAGGCCAATGAGTGCTCCGGACAATTCGTTGGGTTCCAATCCGAGGGCGATCGCTTTTTCGTAGTACGGCAGCGCTTCGGCGCACCGGCCAAGCACGTCACAGGTCCAGGCGAGCTGATAATTGATCTCGGGAATATTCGGATGACGCCGGTCAAGCTGCTGCAGGCGCGGGAGGATTTCCTCCGACTGCCCATGCGCCCGCGCGCCGACGATGGCATCGAGTTCTTCCTTCCAAGCAGGGCGGTCAGCCGGGTCGTTCATGACGTCAATGGACAGTTAATGAATCCCGCTTGGCAAGTATGATGACACGTCACGTATTACGTGACATGTGCGTTCGCGCGGCCTCGTGGTGGCAGGCGTACTGTGGCTAGACATGCACCTTCATTTCAGCGTAGGCTGATTTTCATGACCCCGAGCCCCTCGTTTGTGACCGCGAACTTTGTTGCCCGCCAAATTGGTTATCGCATGGAAAAAGGCTGGATGCAGGGCGACGATGCGACCAACGCGTGGTTCTCGCCGCTCGCTACTTTCGAGGAACGCTTCGGGGAAATGTTGCGCGAGATCAAGGCGCTGGGTTTTTCGAGTATCGATCTGTGGTGCGCGCATCTTCACTGGCGCTGGGCAACGCTGGAGCATGTGGCCGTCGCGAAACGACTGCTCGCCGAACTGGGTTTGGTCGTGCGCAGCTATCCGGCGTGGGTCGGCGGAGGCGCTGCCGAGCTTCGCGGGGCCTGCCGGCTGTGTCGCGACCTCAATATTCCGCTGTTTGCCGGGCATTGTGAATATTTCGCCCAGGATCGCGCGGCCGCAGTCGTGATTTTGCGTGAATTCGGCGTGGCGTACGCGATCGAAAATCATCCGGAGAAAAACGCCGCGGAGATTTTTGCGCGCCTCGGCGACGGTGACGAGGACGTCGTGGGGGTGGCGCTCGACACCGGGTGGTGCGCTACACAGGGTTGGGACGCACTCGCCGCAGTGAACGAACTTGGCCCGCGTTTGCTGGCGGTTCATCTCAAGGACGTGAAGGCAAAACGCGCGGAAAAAACCGGCCTGACGTTTGTGGACATGGGACACGAAACGTGTCGCGCGGGCGACGGGATTGTCCCGCTGCAAGCCATCGTCGGGGTTTTACGGGAGAGGGAATTTCGCGGCCCCATTGGGATTGAGCACGAGCCGGAGGAATTTAATCCGGACAATGAAACGCGCGAGAGCCGGGAGCGCGTCGAACAATGGTGGGACGCCGTTGAGGTCCGGGAAAGTGCGCCGCCGTTGCGAGTCGTGGTTGTCGGCTGTGGGAACATCGCGGGTGGTTATGGCGAGGCAATGCTGCGGCGGCCGGAGATCAAAATTATCGGCGCGAGCGACATCGATCATTCCCGCACAGTGGCGTGGACGCAGAAATTTGGCGGCTATGCTTATCCGTCGCTCGATGACGTGCTGGCGGATCCGCAGATCGAGGCTGTGGTGAATCTGACCATTCAACACGCGCACGTCGATGTCATCACCCAATGTCTCAACGCCGGCAAACACGTGCACACCGAGAAACCGCTCGCGAGTACCTACGCCGAGGCGCGCGCTTTGGTTGAACTCGCCGATTCGCGCGGACTGCGCCTGAGCTGTGCACCGGTCACCTGGCTGGGCGAGGCGCAACAGACCGCATGGAAATTGATTCGCGATGGGGCGATCGGCACACCGCGGGTGGTCTATGCGAACGTCGATTGGGCCCGCATCGAGACGTGGCATCCCAATCCCGTGCCGTTTTATGCCGCTGGTCCGGTGTTTGACGTGGGTGTTTATCCGCTGACGTTATTGACGGCGTGGTTTGGCCCGGTGGTTCGCGTGACGACGGGTGGTGGAATTGTTCTGCCGGAACGTCGGACGAAAGCCGGTGAGATATTCGAATTGAAAACCGAGGACTGGCTGGTGTCGGTCCTCGAATTTGCGAATGGCGTGCGGGCGCGCCTGACTGCTAATTTTTATGTAGGTGAACCCGCCGAGAATCGCGCGGGCCTGGAGATTCACGGAGACGCAGGATCGGTTTCAACCGCCTGGTTTTCCGGTGCGGCACCCGTGCGCCACGGTAAATTTGGCGGGAGCTATCATCCGGTTATTCCGGTGCGACCGAGCGCTGGATTCGGCGACTGGTACTGCGACTGGAGTGCGGGTGTGGTGGGTTTGTGGCGTGGATTGCGGACGAATACCGCTCATCCGACCAGTGGCGCGCAAGGCGCACACGTAGTCGAAATCATGGAGGCGGTGCACCGTTCAGCACGCGAAGGGAAGTCCATTGCATTGGTCGGATCTTTCACGCCTCCTGCACCGCAACCTTGGGCGATGTCGACTCACGCTGTGAAGTGATTCCAATCGCTCAACGCAAGGGAACTTTGCGCCCTCTGGGGTCTCCGCGTCTAATTCCGTTATCTGGTGGTTCGACTCAGTGGGCATTGCCCAAACTCGGATCGAGCCGGAGCGCTTCGAGATACTCGCCTGCCGCCGCCTGTTTTTGTCCGAGTTGCCGCAGGGCCAGGGCGAGATTCATGTGGGTATCAGCGCGTCCGGGGTCCAATTCAAGGACATGCCGGAAATGATCGAGGCTTTGCTCGAATCGTCCGGCCTGCATGAGAGCTCGTCCGTAAGTGTCGCGGATCTCGATTGAATCCGGTTCGAGCGTCACCGCCTTTTCAAAGTGGGGGACCGCCTCGGAAAAACGATTGGTCAGCATTAATGCGGTTGCGAGGCTGAGCTCGGCTTCGGCGAAATCAGGTTTCAGGCGCAGCGCATTTTCGAAATGAGGAATCGCGTCGGATATTTTTCCCACCGCGGCCAGTGCAATCCCGAGATTCCGTTCGGCGACAGGATACTTGGGTTGGAGCGCGAGAGCACGCTGGAGATGTGGCACCGCCTCAGCGGGTCGATCGAGTTGGGTCAAGTCGTTGCCCAGATTGTTTTCAGCGAGAGGGTAGTCGGGTTTCAACCGGATCGCGCTCTCCAAATGCGGGATCGCCTGGTCAATGTGGCCGGCGTCCGCTAAAATCAGGGCGAGATTGTTGTGCGCCATCCAGCAGTCGGGATTTTTCTTCAGGGTGGTTTGGTAGAGGGTTAGGACGTCCCGATACATTCCGCTCTGGGCCCAACTGAGCAGGCCCAGTCCGCCGGCCAGCACGACGATGGCGCTCACGCCAAACCCTCGCGGTAGTTTCGAAAAGCCCAGCTGAAGGAATGTTCCCGCTGATGCGAATATCGCCAGACTGGCGAGATACTGGAAGTGATCCGCCACGTAGGAAAAAAGAAACGGAAAAACATTAACGAATCCGAGGACCGGGAAGAGCGTCCCGGCAAAAAGCAGCATCACCGCCAAAGGCCCGCGTTTTCTCCGGGCCAGCACGGTCAAGCCGGCGAGCAATGCCGCGGCGGCGACCGGAAAAATCCATTGCCACCACACGCCGGCGTTCACTGTCCAATGCGGATAAATGAAGATGAGATCGGCGGGCCAGATTAATTTTCCGAGGTAAAACCAAAATACCCGGCCGGCGAGCAAGCAGCGCTGGAGGAGATCCAGATTAAAATCCGCGCCCTGCGCCCCGATCAGTTCGCGCTCAAAGCCGGCCGTCACCAGACCCGAAATCGCCCCGAGTGCAAACCATGGCAACAATGGGAGCATATCCCGGCGCCAGTTCAGCTTGCCATGTTGCCACCAGAAAATGACCAGCAACGCGGCCGGCAGCGAGGCCGTGACAGTTTTCGTCAGCAGCGCGAGGACGAAGAGCCCGGTCGCCCAGCCGTAGTGCGAACGGTGACCGGTATCGCGGTAACGAAAATATACGATTGCTGACGCCAGATAGAAGACGGTGGAAAGCGTGTTTTTCTGCTCTGAAATCCACGCGACGGATTCCACGCAAACCGGGTGCAAGGCGAACAGCAACGCCGTGACCCAGGCGCCTGGGATCTTCAATCGTTGAAGGATTATTCCAAACAGGCAGGCGGAGCCGGCGTGCAGCGAGATGTTCAGCAAATGATAGCCGAGGGTCGAATCGCCCCATAAAAGACGTTCAAACCAAAAGGCTGAGTGTAGCACCGGATAGTACTGCTGTGTGGCGCCGAATTCGAACCAGATGCGTCCGAGGCCGGACAGCGAGCGAAGATCCGAACGGGTGACATGTCCTGCGTCGTCCCAGAGAAAACCACCTGTGAGAGCCGGCCAATAAGTGACGACAACCAACCCGAAAATCAGCGCACCCATCAGCATGGTCATGCGGTCCGGTGAAACCGCGCTGACTTTTGAGGAGTCGACTTGGACCTGATGACGAGGGCGGGCCGGCCGGGACATGCGGGTTAGTTTGAGTACGTCGCTTTCTCCTGCGACATTATTTCTTTCGGACGATCTGCGGCGGTGAAAATTGGACGGTAACACGGGTTTGGGGATCCGTGGGAGCGGAGTGCACAGGTCGGAGACCTGCTACAAAAAGGACGCGAACGTTAGTGCTTGGCGTTCGAGGGTGCGTTTGAAAATGGAAAATGGGCAAAAAAAACCGCCGCCCGTTGGTACGGGCGACGGTGAAGATTAAGCACGATCAGCCTGAGCTAGGAATCAAAGTTCGAACGAGGCCGACAGAATGTACAGCGCTGGATCGACGATGCGATAGGTGCTGATCGAACCGTCGGGGAACGCGCCCACTGGCTGGAGATGGCTCGTCTGGCCAAGATTCCGGACATTGAACTGCAATTTGGTCGGAACCTTGTCATGCCACAACTTGGTCTTGTAGGTGACGAACATGTCGACGTAGGTGTGCGCATGGTCGTAGATCGGCCGGTTGGGATCGAGGTCGGTGATGATGGCGGGCAGGGACTGAACGCCATAGTAACCGATGGCAGCCTTGTCTTCCCAACGAACCGCACCACCGACGCTCATGCGTTTGAACCACTTGTTGTCGGTGATACCGGCGAGTTGAAGGCTGGAAGCCATGCGGAAGGAGTACCGGCCAACTTGTGGGTTCGATTTGCCTTCCTGGGCACGGATGATGCCAAAGGGCGCTTGAACGAACGCCTGGTAGTTCTGTTGCGGGGTGGCGGACGTCGCGAGATAGGAAGCGGCGGTGCCAAGCGCTGGGGCCGTGCCGGACTGCACATAGTGATGCAACCACCAGAGCTTGTTCGGATTGCCTTCAGCAATTGCATCAGCGGTAACGATGGACGGATCCACAATTGTGGTCCAAATCGGCATCCGGTCGTCGATCCAATTGACCAGGGCCTTCGAGATATTTTGATTGATCGTCTTCGTATCCGTCACCGAGCCCGAGAACGTCAGGAACTTGGTCGGATTGTAGTTGATATCGATTTCGCTGCCCACGGAGCGAACGTCAGCTGTGGCCGCGACGGGGAGAACCGAACTCGGTGCGTTGATGTAATAATTGGCATCGGCGGCACTAAATTTGGTTTCGCTTTGGACCTCGGTAGCCACCTGGTCTGCGGTCCATGTCGGATGCGCCCATGTGACCCAGCGTTGTGCACTTCCGTAAAGATTGAAGCTGGGCGTGGGACTGCCGGCACCCGTGGTTAGAAAGTCCTCGCGCAAGACGCGACCGGCAACCGTGCTCATATCGCCCGTCTGTGCATCCTTGGCCAACGTGTCGAAGCGCGTGAAACGAATAACCAATTTGCCGTCGAACAGGTTGGCACCGAGGCCCCAGCTCTTGTCGTTGCCGGTTGGATTAGGCAGGATATTTTTGTAGAGATCCTGCGCCGGGTTCGAAACGAGGAAACTGTCCGATTTGTTGTAGTTGACGGAAAGGCCGTTGATCAGCGCTCCCATAAAATGGGCAAATCCGTTGCTGCTATTCACCAGATTTGAGACGAACGCCAGATCTGTGAATGGGCGGGCGACGAATTGGACGTTCGTTGTCCGTCCCCCGTTCGCGTAGCTGAGCGGCTGCCAGCCATCGGTGACGGCGTAGTTGAAGGTCGTGCCGTCCGCGTTGTTAAACGCGTTCGTCGGATTGCCGGGGTTGCCGAATCGGGTAATGACGTTGTCCTGACGGACGCCGAGTGTCGTAACCAAATGGTCGGTGAACAAGTGGCTTTGCATGACGGCACCCTTGGTGCGGATGACAGTCTTCGTGTCGAAAGTACCACCAGTCTTGTCGGCAGCCACCTGGTCGAGAAGAATTTGGTCGGTATGGAAAACGCCGGTGGCGGAATTACCCCAGACAAACGGATAGACCCCAAGTTTGAAATTACCGGGAGCATAATCCACGTTGTTTCCGTTCGTGTCGCCGACGTAATAGCGATATTCACCCGATGTTATGGGAAGGTTGGTGGGTGTGCCGGCGGGCGAACTTTGTGTGCCCGTATAGGTGCCGGCGGGAATCCAGCTCGGATTTGACGCCATCGCATCGCGCCAGGAGTACTGGCGGTTTACGCGGTACTTGTATTCCGCATAGCCCGTGAATTGGAACCAACCGAGCCACTTGAGCAGATTCTTCTGTTCGGTGAGATCGAGGCGGTAAGCAAGCTGGGCGCGCGAGGTGTCCCACTTCTGGGGATTTTCCTGCGTGCGTGGCTTGTCGGTCGCAATATAGGGACGGAGGAAAAACGGATTGGGTTTACCATCCAGGAGACGCTCATTGATATCAACCATCAGCTGGCCGGACTGACCGTTGTCGTTTGCCCCGCCGATAATGGTGTTGGTCCAACGGTCCGAGTCTTCGCGCATAAAACCGGCCTGCAGCGCGAGGGTCTGCATCTGGGTGTTAATGAAGATCTGGTCGATCTGGATGTTTGAGGTCAGGGTGCGATCCCAGAAACTGTTGGGAGAGGAAATATTGATCGATGAGTAATCGTAGATGCTCTTGTCGCTGACAGTGGGCGTGGTGTTAAACAGGTACTGGGCGAATGGACGCGGAGCAGTGCCTGAGAATACCGCGCCGGCGGCTGCGCTCGTTTGGAGATAGTGAGCTCCCGTGAAGCTTCCCACCGGTCCGACCGTGCTGGTCGTGCTTTGGGGCGCGGCCCAGTAGGCCAGCCCACTCTGGTCAATAAACATCTGGTTGTTATTATTGCCGAGATAGGCCGAGGTGAAATAATCGGGGCCATTGTACGTTGTGGCCGTATACGTGCCAACCACGGAACCGTCGGCACGATGGACCGTTTGGGTGACAGGATCCCACGTCGGCCGGCCGCTGGCGAGCCAGTACGAGAGGTTGTCGCGCGGCGGGATGGCATTGGGCCGGTTGCCGTAGGCGTGGTAATAAAACATCGAACCGCTGATCGTCGTGTACTTGAATGGCTGATACTTGATCATTCCATTATAGCGTTCGGTATCGACGCCGGAAGGCTTGAGCTCGAATCCATCGTGTTGGAAAACGCCGCTGGCCCGGATGGCCAGTTTATCCTTCAAAAGCACTTGATTGACATCGAGGCTGCTGCGGTAGCCGCCGAGGTTGTCGCCACGACCCCCCACCTCAACGTGATTGCGCGAAAGATTGGCGGTCGTCGGAACCTGGTTGACGGTGCCCGACGGATTGCCGAGGCCGAAAACGTTGGCGTTGGGACCGCGACTGATTTCGATGGACGCGACATTGATCGGGTCGATCGGCACGCGTCCCATGGTTTCAATATTACCGAGGGCAATATTCGCCGGGGCGATGCCGCGAATGCGGTTGGCCTGCGTCGGATTGGCTGAAACGTTGTCGCTGATACTGCCGTTGCGATCCAAACTGTAATCGGTGTAGGTGCCGGTACCTTGAGTGCCCCCGACGTACAGGAATACGTCATTCATATCGAGCATCGCGAAGTCGGACATCTGGTCCTTCGTCATGATGGTGATGGAGGAGGCGAGGTCATCGAGCTTCGTGTTGAAGCGGGTGCCGGACATCGTGTTCGCCGAGTAGTAGCCGGTGTTGTTTGTCGTTACCTCGAAGGGCGACAAAACCACGGCCTCATCGTCGGCTCCGGCCGGTTTGGCCGAGGTGGTTGTTTCCACGGGTACCGGCTTCGCACGCGGAGCATCCGTGGGGGACTTGGCGGGAGCGGTTTGGGCTTTTGCAAGCGAAGTGCCGAGGACGAGACAAAGTTGCGCTAGCATCAGCCAGCGCAACGACTGGTTAGGTCGATAGCTTAGGTTCATAGTTGGGGTGATAAGGCTAGTAGGGAACTGCTTCTGAACACCTCTTTGTTGAAGGAGTGTTGCACAGATTTCAATACCATTAATGAACGGCTATTTCATTAGTGAACGATTCGTTGCTTTCTCGACGGGAGATGGACCAATGCAGTGCATTTATTTCGATGGATTTTTTTCAAACTGAAGTCCTGGGTTGGGGAATGTCATATGATGAAAGCGTCGCTTTCGTCAGTGCGTAGGCGAATAAATTATCATGGGGCGTTTACCCCGGTGGCGTCGGAGAATTCATCGCGGTGTAAAGCAGGCGCGCCGTCGCCCGCGCTACGACCATTCAATTCCCGTGTGTCGTGGCAAAAAAAGCCGCAGCTCGTCCGCTGCGGCTCTGTCTGGAAATCAACGTTCCTTTAAGTTGCGCGTCAGGCTTTGGTCTTCTCCGGCAGCGCGCGGGTCGCGACCTCGTGTTTGAAACGCGCGATCACATCCGCCACTTTCAAGACGCCTTCGTCGCCCTTCGCCCGCGAGCGCACGGAGACGCTTTGCGCTTCCGCCTCCTTCTGGCCGATGACGAGCGTGTACGGGATCTTCTCCAATTCCGCCCGGCGGATCTTTGCGCCAAGCTTGTCGGAGTGAGCGTCGAGTGAAACGCGGATGTCCGCACCGAGAAGCTGCGTCTGCAGTTCCCTTGCATAGTCGAGCACCTTGTCGCTGATGGGCACGATGCGCACCTGCTCGGGCGCAAGCCAGAGCGGGAAGTCGCCGCCGAAGTGTTCGATCAGCACGCCGCAGAAACGCTCCATCGAGCCAAACGGCGCACGGTGAATCATCACGGGCCGGTGCGACGCGTTGTCGGCACCGATGTAGGAAAGATCGAAACGCACGGGCAGGTTGTAGTCCACCTGCACGGTGCCGAGCTGCCATTCGCGACCGATGACATCCTTGATGACGAAATCGATTTTCGGGCCGTAGAATGCAGCCTCCCCCGGCTCCTCGGTGAAAGGCACGCCGAGTGTTTTTGCGGCTTCGCGGCACGCGGCCTCGGCCTTGTCCCAGTTCGCCGCATCGCCGGTATACTTGTTGGAATCCGGATCGCGCAAGCCGACGCGCACGCGATAGTCCGCCATGCCGAGCGTCGTGAGCACCGTCTTTACGAGTGAGAGACACCCGATGATTTCCTTTGGCACCTGTTCCTCGGTACAGAACAGATGGGCGTCGTCCTGCGTAAATCCGCGGACACGCGTCATGCCGTTGAGTTCACCGGATTGCTCCCAGCGGTAAACGGTGCCGAACTCCGCGAAGCGCACGGGCAGGTCGCGATACGAGTGCGGCTGCGACGCAAAAATCTTGATGTGGTGCGGGCAGTTCATCGGCTTCAACAGAAAACCGTCGATGAGCTGGTCGTCGGGCAGCACACGATCCTTCGCAATCGTTTCCGCGCCCGTGAGCTTGTTGACCTTCTCCGCCAGGTGAACAGAAACGGCGTCGATCCGGTTCGACATCTCGGCGCATGAGCAGCCGGCGGAAATCAACTGGTCGAGATAATCGCGTTCGACGACAGGCGGGAATTGCGAGTCCTTATAATAGGGGAAATGGCCGGAGGTTTTATACAGCGCGAGCCGGCCGATGTGCGGCGTGAAGACCTGCGAGTAGCCTTGTTTCTTTAACTCGCCGGAAATGAAATTCTGCAATTCCTGGCGCAGGATCGATCCGTTTGGCGTCCACAAAATCAGACCCTGGCCAACATCCTCGTCGATGTGGAAAAGTTTCAACTCCCTGCCGAGCTTCCGGTGATCGCGGAGCTTGGCCTGTTCGAGCTGCGTCAGGTAATTCGCGAGTTCCTCCTTCGTGGGGAAGGCGGTTCCATAGATGCGCTGGAGCTGCTTGTTGGTTTCGTCGCCACGGTGATACGCACCGGCAATGGAAAGCAGTTTGAACGCTTTAAGTTTCGATGAATAGCGTACGTGGGTACCGGCGCACAGGTCCATGAACTCGCCGTTTTGGTAAAACGAAATTTTCTCGTCGGCCGGAATGTCGGCGAGACGCCCGAGTTTGTAGCGTTCCTGTCCGCGGGACTTGATGATCTCGGTGGCTTCCTCGCGGGAAACCTCCTTGCGAAAAAAAGCCTGGTTCTCGTCGGCGATTTTCTTCATCTCCGCTTCCAGCTTCGTGAGATCCTCGGTGGTGAATTTATGGTCGAGATCGATGTCGTAATAGAAGCCTGAGTCGGTGGGCGGACCGATGTCGAGTTTGGCGTCTGGAAACAGACGGAGGACGGCAGTCGCCAGCACGTGGGAGGCCGAGTGGCGGAGTTCTTCAAGCGGAGTCATCGACATGGTGGTATATGGTTTGGTCCTGCCTACGATTGCAGGGCCGAATGGGCAGAGTGGGGCGGAGAAATGCCCTCTGTCAAGCGAGGCATTTCAGCCATTGAGAAACGCGAAGCGAGTGGGCGATTTCCGCGCAGCAACGAGCAGCTAAACGGATCATCACGGAAGAGACGGAATACACAGAAAAGGCTGATCGACCGGAGCCTGTTGGCGGTCAGAACGCGGGTTTTGAAATTTCAAAATTTCCCCCGCACGCGGATCTTTTCCCTGGCGCGTTTTTTGCGTGGCGAGGGTTTGACTCCGAGGCGAAGATCTCCTTTTTGCGCCAGTTTAACCAGATGCTGGGCGTCGCGCTCGAAGGTCTCGGCGCTCTCGGGCAGGTATAGCCATTTGCCGAGCACGGGATGTTTTTTCAACGCGGGGAATTCGGTGAGGAGACTGGGCTGGTGTTCGTGAAAGGTGCAAACCAACACGCCCTGCCACGGTTCACCTTGCGTGGTGAGAAAGAGCTGGTGCATGCCGCGCAGCATGATCGAGCGGCCGCCAAACCACGACTTCAGCACAAACGAAGGTTCATTGAGCAGTGGTTCCGTGAGCCATTCCAAGGGATGCTCCCGCCTTACCAGCTTTGCCCGAACTTCCACGATGCGCCATGCTTTCATACGGAAGGATGTAACGGCAACAACTGCCTGCGGAAAGTCTGGAAAATTGAGATGGACACGCCGGGTCATCGTCGGCCTCGCCGCCATGATCCAATCAACTCCGATTGCCGCACTTTTTGGTGTTTAGTGGACGGGTATTTTTTTTGGCGCGAGCGAAAAATGGGGTTATAGTGCCTCGGTCGCAATCGCGGCCGGCTGGCTGCGGCGAATACGTTCGTCGATCAGCCGGTTTTCCATCCTCAACCGAAGGAGTCCCCCGTCATGCCTATTCAACTCAATGAAGTGATCGGAACCAACCTGCTCATCGTCCACGCCAGCGGCAAGCTGGCCAAGGAAGATTACCTTTATCTCTCGCCGGCGATCGAGCGCCTCGTACAAGCAAACGGCAAGGTGCGCCTGCTCTTTGACATGACCGATTTCCACGGTTGGGAAGTCGGCGCGGCTTGGGAAGACCTGAAGATCGGACTCGACCATTTCAGCGACATAGAGCGCTTGGCGCTGGTTGGTGAAAAGAAGTGGCAGCACAGCATGGCGGCGTTTGCCAAGCCCTTCACCAAGGCGGAAGTCCGCTACTTCGAGCACGCCGATGCCGTTCACGCCCGACGTTGGGTTGAAGGGAGCAAAACCTCCGCTACCGCCGACACGGTCGAATCCGCCCACCGTGCACGCTAACCGTCATGATCGGCACACAAGTTAATAAGTAACACCGATGGGTTCGCCGGAATGGGCGGCGAACCCATAGATTTCCTTTCGACTGACGGCCCTGTGCCGGGTCGAACTGCAGGCAAAGGCAGCTCCCATTTTAAGCGCGGAAGACCTGCCGTTTGCTTCCCGTTTCGGTGGATGGACAAATACCGGGATGCGGATACACCGCCACGGTGCCGACCGCTACCTCCGTTGTGACTAACCTCAGCGTCGATATTTCACAGTTCCAGCCTGCGATTGCATCGATGCTGCGTACGCGATTCGGGCGCTAGTTTATTCCCGCGAGCGGCGGCCAACCAGCAGGCCAACCAGCGCAGCCACCCCCGCGGCGATTGCAAGTGCATGATAGGGCTTTTCGTGAATGACTTCGTCGGTGTAGTTGGCTCCGGCGGCGACCTTCTTTTTGGTTCCATCGTATACGCTGGAGAGACATTCCTGGGCAGAGTCGTAACGATCCCGCAGCGCATTGAAGGCTTCGTGGGAATACTCCGAGACCGAATTCGCCGCCAGTTTTTCGGCTTCGACGACGAGGTTGCGGAGATCAGTTAGGAGTTCTTGCGCAGTTTGTGCGGGTTTATGGGTTCGATTTTTCATAAGAGTGGATTCCTGATGGATATTAACGGGTGAGAAAAGGCGTCGCAGATGGAGGCGCTCCATTCGCGTTTAGCCAAAAAACCTTCCTGAAAATACAGACAGCAAAAACGCCAATGCGAAACAGACTTTTAATTTCCGGAGATCTCCGCAGCGGTATCTGACGGGAATACAGCGCTCTGAGGGGTCGATCGAAGACTGCCGGTGAAAATCGCTTCCAGCCAAAAACAAAGGCCGCCCACCCCTGGACGGCCTTTTTATTTTCTACCCTAACACCAAGCAAACCTTGAACAAAGAGTAAGACGGAGCCGGGACAGAAACGTTCAAACATCGTTCGAATTATTTAATATGATTCCGAAAGGTAAGCTAGGAGCAGCCTGCCCGCATCATATTTCCGGTCGCGTCGTTACGCTGCCAAGCGAACACCACTGTGGGATTTGAAGTATCGTCGTCCAATCCATCCCATCGCGAAATCAGGAGCCAGGAGAAGGAAGGATTGCTTTTTCCTCGGTGACCTCTGTGACGGCTCCGCAGCCCTGTTTCTTGATTTCTTCCCTTACTTTTTCAGTGGCTCGAGGATGTAGCCGTCCTTCGCATCTTTCATGTTCCAGCCAGCGGCGGTGATCTCTTTACGGAGGGCGTCGGCGCCGGGCCAGTCTTTGGCTGCTTTCGCGGCCCAGCGTTTTTCAGCGAGGGCTTTTATTTCGGCGGAGATGTCGGTCTTTGGAACGGCGACTTCCTTCAAGTCGAGGCCGAGGGCGAACATCGCGCGATCGAAACTTTGCGCGTCGACTTCGCCGCTGCGGCGGTTGACGACGGTAAACAACGCTCCCAAAGCGCCGGGCGTATTCAAATCGTCGTGCAATGCTTTCAATACCGGACCAAACGCATCGTGCGCGGCGGTCGTGTCCCGTTGCGGCGTGCTCGCCGCCCGGGATGCGTCCGCAGAACTCGCGCGCCATTCGTCGCGATTCTGCGGCGCAGCCAACGTACCGCGAAATTCGCGCAGGGTCTTCAGCGCGCTTTCGGCGGCGTGCAATGAATCGAGAGTGAAGTTCAACTGCTTGCGGGGATGGCCGGAGAGGAGAGCGTAGCGGACGGCCATCGCCGAATAACCTTTCGCGAGCAGATCGCCGAGCGTGTAATAGTTGCCCTTGCTCTTGCTCATCGTCGTGCCGTCGGAGAGCAAGTGTTCGCTGTGGTACCAGTGGTGGGAGAAGAGTTCGCCGTTGCAGCACTGGCTTTGGGCGATCTCGTTTTCGTGGTGCGGAAAAAGCAGGTCCACGCCGCCGGTGTGGAGATCGATGGTGTCGCCGAGGATGGATTTGCTCATCGCGCTGCACTCGATGTGCCAGCCGGGACGGCCCTCGCCGGCTCCGCGCGGGCCGGGCCATTTGACGTCACCGTCTTCGTCGGGCTTGTAGGCCTTCCACAACGCAAAGTCGGAAACGGAATCCTTGTGGTCGGCGTCGGCAACCGTGTTGGTGACCTTGAGTTCGCGTTCCTTGATTCGGGAAAGCGCGCCGTAACCGGGAAATGAGGCGAGTTTGAAATAAACGGAGCCGTCGGCCGCGCGGTAGGCGTTACCTTTTTCCATCAACACCTCGATCATGTTCACCTGTTCCTTGATGTAGCCGGTGGCGGTGGGCTCGGCATGCGGTGGCAGGCAATTCAAGGCGATGCAATCCGCGTGGAAAATATCCGTCCACTTTTTGGTGATCTCGGCGAGCGGGCGCTTTTCCTTTTGTGTCTGGCCGATGGTGCGGTCGTCGACGTCGGTGAGGTTGCGGACGTGTTTCACCTTGTCCGCTCCGAACTCAAGTTCGAGCAGGCGGCGGATGACGTCGTTAATGACGAACGTCCGGAAATTTCCGATGTGCGCCGGGGCGTAAACCGTCGGGCCGCAGTTATAAAAGCGATAAACGCCGTCGGGCTGCGCAGGGACGAGCGCTTTGGGGCTGCGGGTGAGGGAATCGTAGAGACGGATGGGCATGAAACGGCAGGGACTTAGCCACAAAAGAGGCCGTGCGATCAATCACGGATTACGAGGTGCGGAATTACCATCGAGGAAGCAGGCAACGAAGGATATGGGTGAAAGCACCCGCCAGACAATACCATGACCGATCAACCACGGCGGGGTCGCCGCGGCTCCAGGTAAATTGACTGGCTCGAAAGTGCTTCAGCGGGGAGGGCGGTTGGACGATCTACTTATAGTCTACCAATGGGTCGTTTCTATCCTTGTTGTTACTGCTCCCTTTGCGCTCTAGTTGGCCGTGCTTCAATGCGCCTTAAAACGTCATGCGAAAACATTTATCCGTTTTTTTGAATCGGTGCGTTCCGATTAATGCTTGAAACCCGGGTTTTCCTTCCTTGCACGATTACTTTGGTCGATTCTGGCCGCGTGCTGCGTGTGGTCCGATCTCGCGGCCCAAGCCCACCAGATGGCGTCTGCCCGACCGGGGTTTGTGGAATCGGGAGTTCCTCCTTTTGCGGTTTTGGGCGCGGAGTCACTTGGGCTGGATACCGCCCCCACTGACATCCATTTGATGCCGGACGGACGGATCCTCATTGTCGCCGGCCTCCAACTGGCGATCGGCGATGGGGTGCGTTGGGAAGTGTTTCGCAGCACTCCGCAGAACCTGCCGTTGGTCGGATTCAAGGCGGCGGTGGACAAGGAGGGAAACATCTATCTCGGCAGCCCGGGAAAAGGAGCGCGGGTAATTTTTGACGAGGATGGACTCTGGCATCCCGACGCCGGTAATCCGGAGCCATTCCGCGATCCGACGACGGTCTCGGTGCCGCAAAACGTGGCGGAAGTCGGATCGGATTGGTATTGGTACAGCAGCAGCGGACCGGTGATTTCGTGGCGGCCGGGCCAACCGGCCCGAACCGTTGCACAGGGAGATTCACTTGAGCGGATTTTTCAATTCGAAGGGGACACCTACGTTAGCGACCGGATTGATGGAAGATTGTCGCGGTTGAAGAAGGACGGCCTCGAAACGGTTTTTGCCAATGGCACCTTTTCCGCCATCACCGCGATCCAGCCGTTCGCAAAAAATCTTGCCGTGGTTGGGACCTATGGACTCGGCTTGGAGCTGTTCGATGGGAAGAAGGCATGGCCGTTTCCGACCGGTGAGCTGCTGTCCCGCGGAACGCGCATCAACGACCTTTGCACCACGGCGGGCGGATTGTTTGCTGCGGCGGTGGATAATTTTGGCGTGGTATTTTTCAACCGCGAGGGACAGGTCGTCGAGGTGCTGGACCGTTCACTCGATCACCGGCTTTCAGGCGTGACGCGACTCGTACCGTCCGGGAACGGCGTAATCTGGGGCCTGCTCGACGGCGCGGTGTTGCGCATCGGGTTTCCCTCACCGATCTCCAACTTCGAGCCATTTATCGGCACGGGAATCACGACGGTGCATCCC
Organism: Lacunisphaera sp.; assembly: GCA_036499685.1. Lineage (GTDB taxonomy): Bacteria > Verrucomicrobiota > Verrucomicrobiia > Opitutales > Opitutaceae > Lacunisphaera. Next base: position 250,819 of record DASYDH010000033.1, read on the forward strand.
TATCGCATCGACGGTGAATTATGGCTGCTGGCCGACGGCAGGACTTATCGCGGCGCCTACAACGCGAGCGGGTGCATCACGAAAATGGAACCTGACACCCCGATGCAATTTTTTGTGAGCAACCTCTCGATGATCGGAACGGTCGCGATTGCCGGTACGGAGCAGGGTGCTTTTTATCGGAGCCTTTCAGGGTGGAGGTCTTTTGCGCCGGACGTGAACAATCTTCGGATTCTCGATCCGAAACCGGTCAACGGCCGCTGGCTTTTCAGCGCGCAAGGTGAGATTGGCTGGCTGAAGCCGGCGGAGGAAGGCTTTGAAATTGTCGAACGAATTCCCGCTTCCGCACTGGGAAAAGTCTACAATGCCGTGCAGGATTCGCGGGGATTCATCTGGCTCGAACTCGGTTCTGGCCGCGTGGGACAAATTCGTTTCGAAAATGACACGCCGGTTTTTTCGATTCTCACCGGCGACGACGGCGTGCCGCAAAACTGGGCGCAGATCTTTGCGATCGATGGCACGGTCCGTTTTAACTTTGCCGAACATATTTTCCGATTTGATGACGCCAACCGGCGCATCGTGCCGGATGAGGATTTCGTCCACTCACTGCCTTCGATCACGAGCATCATCGGCCGCCCCGGCAAGGACGCGCGCGGCCGGTTGTGGGTGACGGCGGGCGGTGCGGTGCATATTTTGGAAAATGAGAACGGGAGCTGGCGCGAGCGCACGCCACCGCTGGAGGTGGGATTCCAACCGTACCATTTCACATTTGAGGACGGCGGCGTGGTCTGGATGCATGGACTGCACCGGCTCGCGCGTTACGATCCCGCGATGCCGGTCGCGCCGGCGGTTCCATTGCGCGCGCTTATTTCCCATCTGAGCCTGATCACTTCCAACCGGTCGCTGTTCAACCTCGACCGGGTGCTGCCGCCGTTCGATTTTTCCGAGAATTCGTTTGTCGCACATTTTCTCGCGAGCGGAAACAAGTTTGCGGCCCCAGTCATGTTCGAGGTGAAGCTTGAGGGTTCGGAAGCGGAATGGGTTTCGGTGGGCAGCTCGGGATCGGCGGCATTCAACCGGCTCAAGGAAGGAAAATATATCCTGCATGTCCGGCCGCGTTCCGGTGCGACGATCGGCACGGAGGACGCGCTTGCCTTCTCGATTCTTCCTCCGTGGTACCGCACGTCCGTGGCCTACGCAGCCTACGGTTTGTCCGCGGCCGGGTTGGTGTTGCTGGTGGCGTGGTTGATGACGTTGCTGGAGCGCCGGGAAAATTCGCGCCTCGAACGCGTGGTAACCGAACGCACGGCGGAATTGAGCAAGTCCAACGCGCAGCTGGCCCATCAAGTCGAGGAGATCCGGGTGCTGACGCGCGCCATCGTGCAAAGTCCGATCGCGGTTTTCATCACGAGCCCGGAGGGCGTGATCGAATTTGTGAATCCGCGCAGCTGCGAATTGACGGGGTGCGAAGCGGCGCGGCTTACCGGCGCGAATTTAAACGAGATGCGCGCACCGAATATCGCGCGGCAATTGCTGGCGGACATGGCGAAAACCTTGAGTCGCGGTGAATCGTGGAGCGGGCAACTCGCTTACCGCCGTCCGGACGGCCATTTCGTCGAGGTACGGTCGACGATTTCCCCGATTCTCAGCCCGGATGGACAGACGCGTCATCATCTCGTGCTGGAGGAGGATATCACGGAATGGCTGGCGGATCAGCAGCGCAACCGCCGGCTCCAGACGCAACTGACGCAGGCCCAAAAAACCGAAAGCATCGGCACGCTCGCGGGTGGCATCGCCCACGATTTCAACAATATCCTGACGGGAATCCTCGGGTATTGCGAATTGGCGCGGCTCGCCGCGGACGCGCAGACGGATGTCCGGCCCGATCTCCAACAGATCCGGGTGGCTGGATTGCGCGCGAAGGACCTGGTGATGCAGATCCTCACGTTCTCGCGGCAGAGCAACACGAAGCTGGTGCCGATCGAACTGGCCGGCCCGGTGGCGGAAGCGATGAAACTGATCCGCGCCTCGACGCCGGCCACGATTGAAATCATCGAGAAGTTGGAATCCGGCACGATCCTCGCCGACGCCACGCAAATTCACCAGGTGATGATCAATCTCTGCACGAACGCCGTGCATTCGATGCGCGACCGGCGCGGGCGATTGGAAATCACGGTGCGGAACCTGACGGTTGATGCCGGGCTCGCGGCGGAAATACAGAGTTTGAAGGCCGGCGCGTATCTTCGCCTGACGGTTTCGGACAACGGTCATGGCATGGACCAGGCGACGCTGGAACGGATTTTCGATCCCTTCTTCACGACGAAAGGCCAGGGCGAGGGAACGGGACTGGGCCTGGCAATTGTGCAAGGCGTTGTCGTCAACCACAGCGGCGCGATCCGCGTCAGCAGCCGCCCCGAGGAAGGGGCCAGGTTTGAACTCTATTTTCCCCGCACGGAGCGGCGCGCCACGCTTTCCACGCCTGCGATTCCACCGGTGGCGGGCGAAGGACAGGAGATTCTGCTGGTGGATGATGAGCCGTCGGTCGCGGAATTCGCCGCGTCACGCTTGAAACATTTCGGATACCGGCCGGCGCTCTTCGCTGATCCACGCGAAGCGCTCGCGGCGTTTAATGTCTCCCCGTCGCGATTTGCAGTGGTCGTCACGGACCTGACAATGCCTCATTTGACCGGGTTGGATTTGATCAACCAGGTCCGTTTCGTGCGACCACTGGTTCCCGCGGTGGTTTTGACGGGTTACGGCCGTGAGGAGATCCGGGAGAAGATCGCGGTGTTGCCTTGCTGCATGTTGCTCGCGAAGCCATTTAGCGGCGAAGAACTCGCGCATGCCCTCAGTGAAGTAATCAACCAGAGCCGGCGCGATTCCGCGTAAGAAAAATGGAGCCACGGCGACCTCGCCGTGGACCGTGGACCCCGGACAGTTGGCCACGAAGACTCACGAAAAAGTGAAAGGCGAATGAGAGTTTCAGGGGGATCATAGGCGCGTGGGAGATGCGGTTGGAAGGCGTGATTTTTTTGGCGAATTTTTGCGGACAACCATGATTGAATTTTGAAGGTAGGGCGCGTTATCCTGAGGCTGTCTCGCAACCTCGGGATAAGAACTGGCACGCGAGATGCGGCGGGGAGAGAATGCGCCGAATTCTTGCAGCCGACTACGATCAAGGGATGTTGTTAGCGCCGTCGATCGAGGACTGGATCGGACCGCGCCACGCGGCGCGGTTCATTCGGGAGTTTGTGGCGGCGCTGGATTTGCGGGCCTTGGGCTTGGACACGTTGGAGCGCGCGGAGGGTGGGGTCGCGTATGCGCCCGGATTGCTGCTGCAGGCCTGGCTGTATGGTTACTTGCGAAAGATCCGCAGCAGCCGTGGGCTGGAG
>DASYDH010000034.1:0-1874 GCA_036499685.1 Lacunisphaera sp.
CGGCGATCTTTCGGGCAAGACCCATCATCTTCAGAATGACCATCGGGCGCTCACGACAACGCTTCTTGGCACTTGACTTGCTCCAACCGTTGCACCGAACTCCGCATGATGGTCATGCAACAGATTGAATCCTGCTATCGCCAACTCAAGATTTTTCATGACCTGCCAACCCAGCCTCGCATCGGCTTCGGTATAAGACGGCAGGGCAGGATTGGGTAGCGCCCCGACATTGCGCAACGTGGCATCCAAATGCAGGTCGTATGGCAAATTCATGGATGAACGCAGCGAAAATTGATATTTGGGATCGTTGCCGGCCGCCGGAATGCCGCCAACGTCGAGACTGTCCGGTTCAAAGTGCAAATTCTCCCGAAGCGCATTGTAGCCCGCGCTCAGGCGCCACCAGTCCGTGACATTATAGTCGCCCCAAATTTCCACCCCGTAGGTGTCTCCCTTCATCTTGTTGCCGAAAACGAGCGGCAAAAAGCCGTTGCGGTCGGCAATTGCTACCGGGATGGTTCCGGCCGGCGAAAGTTCCAAGCTTCGTAGATCGCTGTAGTCGTTATAGAATGTGGAAATGGACAGAGAGGCCCGCGACAAGATCTGGGCGCGATAGCCCAGCTCATAGGCGATAAGCTTTTCATCAGTGAAATCCGGCCCGCCGCCGATTTCCACTATCGAACCGATGTTTTGAAAGGCATCGCGATCAACGCGTGCCGGTGTGCGCACGGCTTGTGAGACCGCCGCCCATAACAGTTCCTTGTCCGAGAATTTCCAAGAAAGACGCCCGCTCGGCATGGCCGCAAAACCGGTGTAATTGTTGGTTTCGAATTTCGAACCGAGTGTGAGCTTGAGCGTTTCGGTCAGTGAAATCGTATCCTGAACAAAGAAGTTTCCGACGTCCAACGTCCGGCTTGCCGGCGAGAAATAGGCGCCGGTCGACGGGTTGAGAAAACTGTCCTGCGATACGCGGTAACCACCACCCCAGACGATGTTTTGATCGCGACCGAGTGAGAAACCGTGCTGGATGTCGAGATCGTAGACGGAAACGCTGTCGCCACTCGCATTGGGAATCAGCCGCTTCGAATAGTCGTAATAGGCTTGCACCTGCAATTGCGAGCCATCGTCGAAGCTGCGCGTCCAGCGGCCCAGCAGATTGTGTCCGCTCAGTTGCTGGTCGTCAGGAATTTTCTGGTCGAGCTCGCCCTTGTTGATGTCACCCTGCAAAGTGACCAGATCCTTCCCTTCGCTCCAGTCCACACGAAAACCGCCCTGAAGATTGTGCCAGCTATCGTTGATCGGCATTCCCAGCGTGGTTTGGGTGTTATCCCGATAAAAACCCATGCCGTAGATGCGCCACGTGGCGTTTTCGCCGAGCTTGCCGCCATAGCGCAGTCGCGCGGTATTCTCAAAACTGCCGCCCTCGACCGTCGCCATTGCACCCTGTGTGTCACGGGAACTGCGCGTGATGACGTTGATCACGCCATTGACCGCGTTGGGACCCCAGAGCGTCGCGCCGGGACCGCTGATCACTTCGATCCGGTCGATGTCCTCGGGCAGCACGCCCTGCACATCCCAGAACACTCCGGAATAAAGCGGTGTGTAGACGGTGCGCCCATCGATCAGCACCAGCAGCTTGTTGGCGGCGATCCCGTTGAAACCCCGCGCTGTCACTGCATAAAAATCGGAATTGGACGCCGCCACCTGAAGATTCGGCGCCAGACGCAAGATGTCCGGAAGATTTGCGGCACCCGAACGCAGGATTTCGTCATGTGTGATGACAAAGACCGCAGCAGGCGCGTCACTCAGATTCTCCGGCATCTTGGACACCGAAGTTACAGTGGCATCGAAAAGCTCTTCCGGAGAAAGCGTAAAGG